>NZ_CP014205.2:4987818-6396728 GCF_001594225.2 Pseudomonas glycinae | reverse complement strand
AAAGTGATAAAACCGCGCCGCGTCCCCGGCCAGCGCAACAATCAGCTCCTGCGGCTCATCCCCCAGAAAGATCGCCGCCCGCGACAGGCTGTTGTGGATTTCCGGCCGCTCGATACTCGGCAACGGAAACCGCGTACGCCGGTTCTCGTGGTCAACCCAGACCACCGCAGCGCCCTCGACCTCCAGCCGATGCGCCAGCGAATGACTCCAGCCAAACCCCAGCCCGACATCGATCTCGACCGCACTGGTGCGATACAAACGGCTGAACTCAAACGACAGCAGCCCGTCGAGCACGCCATCGGTCAGCGTCAGCAGCTCTTCGCCGGTGACCATCGACACCGGACACCCGTTGGTGCAGGTTCGGGGTGCACAATCGGCGCTGTCACCGTTGGGATTTTTCGCCTGATCCGAAGCCTCATCGCGAGGCTCATGCCGTTCCATTCGCGTCATGCCGTGGGACTTGTCACGGGCAATGGCCGCCGGATTGGGTACCGTCAGCACCAGCGCATCCGCCGTGCGAACTTCAAGCGGAATAGCCGGTGTCGGCCGCAACGGTGCCGGACCTGCATTGACCATCAACGGTTTCAAAGCGCTCGCATGTCGGGTCAGGTCAGGCGCCGAGGTCATCTCCGCCAGCCGCAACGCTGACGCCGCCAGCCATTCCCGCGCACGCGGCGACTTGATCTTGTCCAGTACCTGGGTGCTCAACCGCAGCGACACGCCCATGCCACCCGACACACACATCAGCAGAAAACTGACCAGCAATTCGGCCCGAACCTCAGCCACCACCTCGGCCAGATACTGCGGCGGCAGCATCTTCAGCCAGCTGGTAAAGGCCGACAGATAAATGAACAGCAACGGCTCATCGCTGAGCATCAGCAGGCCATTGGCGATGGCCTCGCTGGACGCCTCAAGCAAGGCATCCAGTTCAGCGCTGGACAGGTATTGCAGAAGCTTTTCGCTGTTGGCCTGCAAGTCTGCAAGCAGGGCAAACAGCTGATTCACGTCGTCCCAGACGCCATTCAGGGCGGATTCGAAACCGTGCCAGTCAGCCCGTTGCAACTGCCCGTAACGCTCGGTGAAACCGGCGCTGGAAAACTCCGTCCACTGCGGTTGAAACCCTTTCCATTCCTCACGCAGCCAGCCCTCCAGACCATCAAGAAGACCCTGATACGAGGCGTACAACGTCTGGACATGCGCGGTGGAAACATCGGGAAAGAAGGTGATGCGATAACGCTGGCCCCGGTCGCAATCGTCGACCTTGAGAATGCCGCTGGGGCCGATGGTGTAATGCAGCGGTTCGCCGAAACCCAAAACACCGTCGACATCGGAAATGACCGGTTCAAGAATCACCGGCGTATCACCGATCGGCACAAACCGCGCGGCTTCGAACATGTGCACCAGTGTCAGGGAGCCGCTGGCGGAACACATGGCCACGGAGGAGCTGATGGGTTTGCGGCTGGCAACCGGTGCACTGAGCCGGACATCGTTGCCGACCTGGAACACCTGTTCGACATCCAACGCGGTGCCCGTCCAGAACTGCTCGGCCCAGGCGTCATAGTTGCTGAGGCAGAGGCGAAACTCCTGAAACAGTTTTTCGACGTCGGGCTGATCAGGGGGCAGCGCAGCGACCACCAGCAAACCAATGCTGTTGTTCAGTTTCAGGAGTTGGTCAGGTGGAAGCATTCGCAGTCACTCGCGCGCATCAGGGGAATGGCGCGAAACTTTGCGGGGGATCAAACAGGAAAGAAGTCAGCCGAGTAGGCGATGTCTGTAGGGCGATTCTCTAAATGTGGAGGAGGGCGTTCGGCGGACAACCGACATTGCCCGTTGCTCAACCTTGGCCGCGCTCGTTATGCTGCTGAACCCTTTAATCAGATCCGAGCAGCGGCGCTATCCACGTCGCGCGGGATGTCTTTGATAACGGATCCGATGATGAATGCACCGCTGAAGGCGTTTGGCCCGATCAAGGCCGTGATTTTCGACATGGACGGTTTGCTGCTGGACACCGAGGGCATCTACACCGAGGTTACCTCGCTGATTGCCGAGCGTTACGGGCGCACTTTCGACTGGAGCATCAAGCAGAACATCATCGGCCGTGGCGCCGGCGATCTGGCCCGTTATGTGGTCGAGGCGCTGGACCTGCCGATCACCGCCGAAGAATTTCTGGTGATCCGCGAGCCGCTGATGCGCGAGCGTTTTCCCACCGCGCAAGCGATGCCGGGCGCCGAGGAACTGATCCGCCACCTCAAGGCGCACAACATTCCGATTGCCGTCGGCACCAGCTCATCGCGTCAGTCGTTCGGTCAGAAAACCACGTTGCACCGCGACTGGTTCGCGTTGTTCGACTTCATCGTCACCGCTGACGACCCGGAAGTCGGTGCGGCCAAACCGGCGCCGGACATCTTCCTCACCGCTGCTCGCCGACTCGGTGTTGCGCCGGAAGATTGCCTGGTGTTCGAAGATTCGCCGTTCGGTGTGACAGCCGCGAAAGCAGCCGGCATGACTGCCATCGCCATCCCCGATGCCGCCATGGCCGATGAAAAATACGCACACGCCGACGGGATTCTTCGTACGTTGAAAGCGTTCACGCCGAGTGCTTGCGGGTTGCCGGCGCTCGACTGGGCTTGATCAAATCGCGAACAAAAAAAACGCCGCCCCTCTGTCAAAGGAGGGGCGGCGTTTTTCGTTATCGACTATCCGATCAATCAGGCGCCGAAACCACCGTCGATGGTCAGGCTGGCCCCGGTGATATAACCGGCCTCCGGGCTTGCGAGGTAGGCGACGAAGCTGGCGATTTCCTCGGCCGTGCCATAACGGCCGACGGCCATCAGCGGAATCAGGCTGTCGGCGAACTCGCCGTGGGCCGGGTTCATGTCGGTATCGACCGGGCCGGGTTGCACGTTGTTGATGGTGATGCCGCGTGGGCCGAGGTCTCGGGCCAGGCCTTTGGTCAGGCCGACCAGTGCGGATTTGCTCATCGCATACACGCCACCACCGGCGAAGGGCATGCGGTCGGCGTTGGTGCTGCCGATGTTGATGATGCGCGAGCCTTCGCCCATGTGCTTGGCGGCTTCCTGGCTGGCGATGAACACGCTGCGCACGTTGATTGCCAGGGTCTGGTCGAAGTCTTCCAGTTTGAAGTCTTCCAGCGGGGCGACGGCCAACACACCGGCGTTGTTGACCAGGATGTCGAGGCGGCCAAAGGTTTCGACAGTGGCGTTCACGGCGTTGCGGATGGCATCGGCGTCGGCGCTGTCGGCCTTGATCGCCAGGGCTTTGCCGCCGGTAGCGGTGATGCTGTTTTGCAGTTCTTCAGCCTTGGCGGCCGAGCTGACGTAGGTAAAGGCAACCGCGGCGCCTTCAGCGGCCAGGCGTTTGACGATGGCGGCACCGATGCCGCGAGAGCCGCCTTGAATCAGAGCGACTTTACCGCTGAGGTGTTGAGTAGTCATGTTCGATCTCCAGAAGTTTCAAGGCAGGCTGCCTTGGTGTGGTGTCGAGTATCTGCCCCTCGCTACCGGGCGGGTAGACCGTGGTTGCTATAGTCTGTGTAAACCAAAAGTTTAGAGTGGCGGCCATGGAAACCTTCAGCAGTATCGAATGCTTCGTGCGCAGCGCCGAAGTCGGCAGCTTTGCCGAGGCCGCGCGCCGCCTGAGCCTGACGCCGGCCGCCGTGGGCAAAAGCGTGGCGAAACTGGAAGCGCGCCTCGGCGTGAGGCTGTTCCAGCGTAGCACCCGTCGCTTGACCCTGACGGAAGCGGGGCAATTGTTTCTGAGTGAGGTCAGCGGCAGCCTCACCACCATCCAGAACGCGGTGAACAATCTGGCCAGTGCCGGCGGTCAACCGGCGGGCACGCTGAAAGTCAGCATGGGCACGGTGTTCGGCCGCTTGTACATCGTGCCGTTGCTGGGTGAATTCCTGAAAAAATTTCCGGCGATCAACCCGGACTGGCATTTCGATAACCGCCAGGTCGATCTGATCGGCCAAGGGTTCGACGCAGCGATTGGGGGTGGCTTCGAGCTGCCCCAAGGCGTGGTGGCGCGCAGGCTCACACCGGCGCATCGGGTGTTGGTGGCTTCCAAGGATTATCTGGATCGATACGCGCCGATCAGCGAGCCGGACGTGCTCAAGCTGCACGACGGCATCCTGATCCGCTCACCGCAAACCGGTCGCGTGCGCTCCTGGCAGTTGACGCATCGCACCCGGCAACACAGCCCGCTGACCCTCAAGGCACGAATGACCATGAGTGATTCCGAAGCCGCCTGCGCCACGGCGGCGCAGGGGTTGGGGATTGCGCTGGTGAGCATGCCGTTCGCCGTCGGCTATCTTGAGGCGGGGACGTTGCAGCGGGTCCTGCCGGACTGGTACGTCGACGACGGCAACATCTCGATTTATTACGCCGAACACAAACTGCTGCCGGGCAAGACCCGGGCGTTCGTCGATTTTGTCATCGAGCAGTTTTCAATCCTGGACCTCGCCGAGCGCTTTAACGCGCAAAACGTGCTGGCCAGCCGATGATGGTTTTTGGCCGTGGCGTCGCGTACGTGCGCACCTTGGAGGTCGACAGGCCCAGTCTCACCAGCGATTCGGCGATGGTCACGGCCGCTGTGACGCCATCCACCACCGGCACGCCGGTGCGCTGGCGAATCTTCTCGTCGAGCCCGGCCATGCCGCCGCAACCGAGGCAGATCACTTCGGCTTTATCCTGAGTCACCGCCAGTTCCGCCTGATGCACGATCGCTTCCAGCGCCCGTTGCGGCTCGTGTTCCAGCTCCAGCACCGCCAGGCCACTGGCGCGCACCGAGGCGCAGCGATCCCACAGGCCGGAGAGTTTCAGCCGATCCTCGATCAACGGCACGGTGCGATCCAACGTGGTAACCACCGAATAGGCGTGGCCGAGAAACATCGCGGTGCTGGCGGCCGCGTCGGTGATGTCCACCACCGGCACGTTAAGCAATTCCTGTAAACCTTCGCGACCGTGTTCGCCGTAGCCGGCCTGAATCACCGCGTCGAACGGCTGGTCGTAGGACATCACCCGGTCCATCACGGCGATGGCGGCCAGGTAACTTTCGAAATTGCCTTCGACTGAATCGGCGCCGAAGTACGGCGTCAGGCCGACAATCTCGGTGCCGGGGGAAGCGACAGCCTGCGCCGAGCGGGCGATGGCCTGGGTGATGGATTCGGTGGTGTTGACGTTGACCACGAGAATGCGCATGGGAAGTCCTTATTACGGTTGGTTCTGCGGCCCCGCGAAGGGCCGCCAAAAGATTCAGTGGCTGACGTTGTCGACGGCGATGGCTTCACCGTCGACGTCGGCGTAGTGCGGCTGGCGTTTGGCAATGATCAGGTACAGCATCCCGGCAATGCCGGCGCCGATCAGCCAGGAGAAGGGCGAAACGCTGTGGAAGCCCGGCACCAGTGCCAGAACGATGGCGATCAAAGCGGCCGGAATGAACGCCGCCACCGCCCGCAGGTTGACCCCTCGGCTGTAGTAATACGCACCGTCAGGGTGTTCGCTGTACAACTGCGGCACGTGGATCCGGCCTTTGCGGATCAGCCAGTAGTCGACCATGATCACACCGTACAACGGGCCGAGCAGGGCGCCGAGGCCGGACAGGAAATACACGATCACCAGCGGGCTGTTGTAGAGATTCCACGGCAGGATCAGCACGGCGATGGTCGCGCTGATCAGCCCGGCGCGGCGGAAGGTCAGGTATTTCGGCGCCAGATTGCTGAGCACGAAGGCCGGGGCGACGAAGTTGGCCATGATGTTCACCGCCACGGTGACGATCAGGAACGCCAGGCAACCGAGTACCAGAAAGAACGTGTTGGGAATCGACGCAATGATTTCGGTCGGGCTTTCGATGATCCGGCCGTTGATCTGAAATTGCGCACCGCACAGCAGGACAGTGATCCCGGCGAACACCAGAATATTGACCGGCAGACCCCAGAAATTTCCGATCTTGATCGTCTTGCGGCACGGCGAAGAGCGGGCGAAGTCGCAGAAGTTGAGGATCAGCGTCCCGTAGATCGCCAGCCACAAGGCGCCGCCGGCGAAGATGTTGCGCCACATCTCGCCGCCGGTCAGTGGTTCGCGGATCGACCAGGCGATGGTCGCGTTGGCCTGGGTGTACATCCACGCGGCGAGGCAGGCGACGGTCAGCAGAATCACCGGCCCGGCAAAGGCTTCGTAGCGGCGGACCATTTCCATGCCGTAGGCGAGGATCGCCAGCTGCACGAACCAGATCGCCACGAAACACACCCAGCCCAGGCTCGACAGGCCGAGGATCGAGTCGTGGTCGTAGTCGGCGAAACCGGGATGGATCGCCGTGAGCAACACGCGAAACACCACCGACGCCAGGTACGTCTGAATCCCGAACCAGGCGATGGCGATCACCGCCCGGATCAATGCAGGAATCTGTGCCCCGTGAATGCCGAAACTGATCCGGCTGATCACCGGGAATGGCACGCCGGTTTTCTGTCCCATGTAGCCGGACAGGTTCATGAAGAAATACACCAGCGCCGCGCCGATCCCCAGCGACAGCAGAATCTGCCAGCCGCCCAGGCCCAAGGCGTACAGACCGATGGCAAACGAGTAGTTGGCGATGTTGTGCACATCGTTGGTCCACAGGGCAAAGATGCTGTATTTGCCCCAGCGCCGCCCTTCGACCTTGGTCGGCGCGAGGTCACTGTTGTGCAGACGCGGGCTCAGTTGCAGCGGTTCGGCGATGCCGTCACCGGGCACGCTGTGGTCGAGGGGGGAAGAGGCGGGCAGATTCAGCGCGATGTTGTTATTGGAGAGACTCGTACGCATTCCGGCAGGCTCCTGATGTTCGGGCCGCGATGACTGTGCATGAGCGTTCGGGCTCGGCAGATCTTCGTCGCGGCGGTGAAAACATCACTGGTTACGGGGCATCTGCAGCCTGTACGGGATAGGGCGCTTCAGGCTTGCGGATCGAAAGTGTGGGTTCATGTTTTGCGTTTTTGTATACAAAACATGTATGCACTAAAGCCAGATCTGTGCCAGTCGGCGATCTATGAAAACCATCGCTGATTTCGAAAAGTTATTGAGGCGAGCCAAGTCGTTGAAATACGAGCGATATAAATTGACCGTTCGAACAGGTATTTATTTTTCGGGAGGGATTTTGGCGAGTGCGAGGAGGGAGTGTTTTTGGAGCTTGATGTAACTTTTCAGGGCGCAGAAACGAAAAGTGCACACATAAATGGCACCGATGGTGACATTCGTGTGTACACATTTTTCAAAACGGGTGGTGAACACTGGGGAGCTGACTTGCTCCCACAGGGCAACAGGGATGCTTATGCCTTGCTGATGATGTTCCCGGCATGCAACCCGCATTCTTTTTGGGTCGCTTCTTCCCACCACCAGCGACCTTCACGTTCGTGCTGGTTCGGCAGGACAGGACGAGTGCACGGTTCGCAGCCGATGCTGATAAAGCCGCGCTCGTGCAGGCTGTTGTACGGCAGCTCCAGCATGCGGATGTAGCCCCAGATTTCCTCGCTGGTCATCTGTGCCAGCGGGTTGAACTTGTACAGGGTGCGCTCCGGGGTGGAGAACGCTGTATCGATTTCCATCACCGCCACAGCGCTGCGGGTGCCAGGGCTTTGATCGCGGCGCTGGCCGGTGGCCCAGGCTTTGACGCCGGACAGCTTGCGGCGCAGGGGCTCGATCTTGCGGATACCGCAGCATTCGCCATGGCCGTCCTTGTAGAAACTGAACAGGCCTTTTTCCTTCACGAACGGTTCAAGTTTCGTGTAGTCCGGCGAGACCAGTTCGATATCGATCTTGTAGTGCTCGCGCACCTGATCGATGAAACGGTAGGTTTCCGGATGCAGGCGGCCGGTGTCGAGACTGAACACCTTGACGTTCTTGTTCAGCTTCCAGGCCATGTCCACCAGCACCACATCCTCGGCGCCGCTGAAAGATATCCACAGGTCATCGCCGAACTCGGCGAACGCGAGTTTGAGGATGTCCTGCGCGGATTTGTTGGCATAGGTCGTGGCGAGTTCCACGACGTCGAACGTTGGGCTCATCAGGGCGGCTTCCTACAGGTCGGTGGCGCTGGGCGCTCTATATGGCGGCGATGGTAACAAAAAGCAACGCGCGCCGGGGCAGCCTCTGCGTTGCGCGCTCCAGGTCGAGCCGCTAGAGTTCGGGCTCGCTCGGCTCAATAAACATTACAAATGGAGTGTCCTGTGGAAATTGCCTGTCTTGATCTTGAAGGGGTGCTGGTCCCGGAAATCTGGATCGCCTTCGCCGAAAAAACCGGAATCGAATCGCTCAAGGCCACCACCCGGGACATTCCCGACTACGACGTGCTGATGAAACAGCGCCTGCGCATCCTCGATGAGCATGGCCTGAAACTGTCGGACATTCAGGAAGTGATCGCCACGCTCAAGCCGCTGGACGGCGCGGTGGAGTTCGTCAACTGGCTGCGCGAGCGTTTCCAGGTGGTGATTCTGTCGGACACCTTCTACGAGTTTTCCCAGCCGCTGATGCGTCAGCTGGGCTTTCCGACCTTGCTCTGCCACCGACTGATTACCGATGACAGCGGGCGGGTGACGAGCTACCAGTTGCGTCAGAAAGATCCGAAGCGGCAGTCGGTTCTGGCCTTCAAGAGTTTGTATTACCGGGTGATTGCGGCGGGGGATTCCTACAACGACACCAGCATGCTGGGCGAGGCGGATGCGGGGATTCTGTTCCATGCGCCGGATAACGTGATCCGCGAGTTTCCGCAGTTTCCGGCGGTGCATACGTTTGCCGAGTTGAAGCAGGAATTCCTCAAAGCCTCGGACCGCGACTTATCCCTTTAGCCACCTGATGATCGTTCCCATGCTCTGCGTGGGAATGCCTCAATGGACGCTCTGCGTCCGCTTTGGGACGCAGAGCGTCCCGGGCTGCATTCCCACGCAGAGCGTGGGAACGATCAACAAACGTCAGAGGTTCTGCAGGGTTTCGAGCAGGACTCTGACCTTGGTGATCGATTCCTGATACTCCGCTTCCCAGTCAGAATCGGCGACGATCCCGCCACCGCCCCAGCAACACACCTGCCCATCCTTCACCAACAGACTGCGGATCGCGATGGAGCTGTCCATCTCGCCGCGCACATCCAGATACAGCAACGAACCGCAATACAAACCGCGTCGGGTCGGTTCAAGTTCGTCGATGATTTGCATCGCGCGGATCTTCGGCGCGCCAGTGATCGAGCCGCCGGGGAAGCTGCCGGCAATCAGGTCCAGGGCGTCGCGATCCTGCGCCAGCTCACCGGTCACGCTGCTGACCAGGTGATGCACGTTCGGATAGCTTTCCAGGCTGAACAGCTCTGGCACTCGCACCGAGCCGATACGGCAGGTGCGGCCCAGATCATTGCGCAGCAGGTCGACGATCATCAGGTTTTCCGCGCGGTCCTTGGGGCTGGCCAGCAATTCGGCGGCGTTCGCTGCGTCTTCGGCCGGGGTCGCGCCACGGGGGCGGGTGCCCTTGATCGGGCGGGTTTCCACCTGGCGCTGGCTGACTTTGACGAAACGCTCGGGCGACAGGCTCAGCACGGCGTTGCCGTCGGGCAGGCTCTGGAACCCGGAAAACGGCGTCGGGCAGGCCTCACGCAGTTTGCAGTAGGCCAGCCATGGATCGCCCTGGCACGGCGCGCGGAAACGCTGGGCGAAATTGACCTGATAGCAGTCGCCGGCCTGAATGTAATGCTGGATGCGTTCGAACGCTTGACGGTACTCGTCGGCTGAGAGATCAGCCGCCATCGGGCTGTTCAGCTTGAACGGGGTCAGTTCCGTGCCCACTGATTGGCTGAATACATCGATCAGCCGCTGTTTCTCGCTGGCGCTGACCGACGGGTGGAACACCAGCTGGCTGGTGGCCGATTGGTGATCGCTGATCAAGGCCCAGTCGTACAGTCCAAAACGCGCATCGGGCAATTGCAGGTCATCCAGGGCCTGACTCGGCAGGTTTTCCAGATGCCGGCCGAAGTCGTAACTCAGGTAACCGATCAGGCCACCAGCGAATGGCAATTCGTAGTCGTCGGGCAATTGCGCGTCGCCCAAGCGGGTCAGATTATCCCGCAGACGTTGCAGGAAATCGTCGCCGCGTTCGTCCGGCAACACCGCCAGTTGTTCCAGCGGCCAGGCGCTGAGCAAGTCATAACGGCCACGGTCGGCACTCGGCCGGCCACTGTCGAGCAGCACGGCGCCGGGCGCATGGCGGACGGCCGCAAAATAGTCGGCGGGGTTGGCGCGGTAGGGCAGCGGGTGTACGGAACAGGTCAACATGGGCGGGGCAGATCGGCCATCGAGGCGGGGTGGGGATTGTAGTCCCCTCCGGGAATTGCTCCTAGAGGGGATGTCGGGGATTGGCAGATTGGCGGCAGAGCCACGCGACTTGATCGTTCCCATGCTCCGCGTGGGAATGCATCCCGTGACGCTCAGCGTCACAGTGGACGCAGAGCGTCCATGGCGGCGTTACCACGCGGAGCGTGGGAACGATCATGAAAGAGAAGTCAGCCCTCAACTGCCGGAATATGCCCAAACAACTCCTGAGCAAACGCCACGCGCTCTTCAACCGTTTCAGTCACACCACGTGCCTTGAGCTCTTCCAGATGCGCTTCCACCGCATGGGTACGCAACGTCAGTCCGCAATCGTTGGCAATCTGGATATTCAGCCCCGGCCGCGCATTCAGCTCCAGAATCAGCGGGCCTTTTTCCTGGTCCAGCACCATGTCCACGCCGATGTAACCCAGGCCGCACAGCTCATAGCAACCGGCGGCAAGCTTCATGAATCCGTCCCAGTAGGGCAATTGCACACCGTCCACCGCGTTGGTGGTGTCCGGGTGTTTGGCGATGATGTTGTTCAGCCAGGTGCCGCGCAGGGTCAGGCCGGTGGCCAGGTCGACCCCGACGCCGATGGCGCCCTGGTGCAGGTTGGCCTTGCCGCCGGACTGACGGGTCGGCAGCCGCAGCATCGCCATCACCGGGTACCCCATCAGCACGATGATGCGGATGTCCGGCACGCCTTCGTAGCTGATGCTCTTGAAGATCTGGTCCGGGGTCACCCGATACTCGATCAGCGCCCGATCGCGGTGGCCGCCCAGCGAATACAGGCCGGTGAGGATGCTGGAAATATGATGCTCCAGCTCTTCGTGGCTGAGGATCTTGCCCGATACCGTGCGATAACGGCCTTCGAAACGGTCGGCGATGACGATGATGCCGTCACCGCCGGCACCCTGGGCCGGCTTGATCACGAAGTCGCTGCGCCCGCCGATGATCTCGCCGAGCTTGTCGATTTCTTTCTCCGTGGAAATCACGCCATACAGTTCCGGCACGTGAATGCCGGCCTTGATCGCGCGTTCCTTGGTGATGATCTTGTCATCGACTATCGGGTACAGGCTGCGCTTGTTGTACTTGAGCACGTAGTCGGCGTTACGCCGATTGATGCCCATGATGCCCCGGGCTTCCAGGGCCTTCCAGGTCTTCCAGAAACCGAACATCAGGCGTCAGCCTTCTTCAGGAAAGCCTTGAAACGCACCAGTTCAGTCAGGCGGTAGCCGCGATAGCGACCCATGGCCAGCATGAAGCCCACCAGAATCAGCAGGATCGCCGGGAAGGTGAACACGAAGTACACCAGCTCCGGAACGGTCATGATCAGGTGCGCCAGGGACGCCGCGAACAGCGTGCCGATCGCCACTTTCATGGCATGGCTTGCACCGCGTTCTTCCCAGGTGATCGACAGGCGTTCGATGGTCATGGTCAGAATCACCATCGGGAACAGCGCCACCGACAGGCCGCGCTCCAGACCGAGCTTGTGACTGAACAGACTGATCGCCGCAATCAGCACCACCACGAAGGTCAACACCACCGACAGGCGCGGCAGCATTTGCAGCTTCAAGTGTTCCAGGTACGAACGCAGCGATAACCCGAGCGCGGTGATCACGGTAAACAGCAGGATGCCGAAGCCCAGTTGCGTTTCGCGGAAGGCCAGAGCGATCAGCACCGGTGTGAACGTGCCGAGGGTCTGCAGGCCGATCAGGTTGCGCAGGATCAGGATCACCAGCACGCCGATCGGGATCATCACCATGATCATGAAGGTCTGCTGGGTTTGCAGCGGCAGGCCGTACAGCGAGTATTCGAGGAAGTTGGCGTCGGTGTTTTCGTCGGTCAGCTTGGCCAGACGAATCGCGTTCATCTCGCTGTTGTTCAGGCTGAAGGTCACGTTGGCTTTCTTGCCGCCGTCGACGGTGATCAGGTTTTCATCACCGCTCCACCACAGCAGGCGATCGGTCGGCAGGCCTTGCTCGCCGGTTTCCGGGTTGAAATACAGCCAGTCGGTGCCATTGAAGCTGCGCAGCCACAGTTCCGGGGTTTGCGGCTGATCGGCGACGAGGCGGATGGTGTGGACTTTTTCCACCGGGACGTGGGCGATGGACAGCAGCAGCTCGACGATTTTGGCTTTGTGCGGCGTCGACGGATCGCCGGCCAGCAGCAGTTTCACGTTGTCGTCGTTGACGTTGTTGACGCGTTTGATTGCCTCGCCAATGAAGGTCTCGACGTCGGCCGAGTGCTGGCGTATCGGCGCGAGCAGGGCTTCGGCGGCGATCTTTTCCGGGCCTTCGATGGCCATGCTGTCGCGGAAGGTCGGGCCTTTGACCTTGGTTTTCTCGGCGGTGTAACGCTTGGTCAGCACCAGACGGTAATAAAGCGTCTGGTTGCCCTTGGCCCGGCGCGCCGACCAGGTGACCTTGCGGTTGCCGTCGACACGGTTGACCGCCACGCCATAGTTGTTGGAGATGAAGCTTTCATTGAGGCTGACGTAATCGCGGCTCAGGGGCGGCACGAACATCTGGATCTTCACCGGATCCTTGGTGCTGGCGACGAACTCGACCTTGGCGTCGATGTTCCACAGGTCGTCGGTGGCGTCTTCGGTCACCGGGATGCCGAGCACGAAAATCTGATAGGCCGTAACCGAAACGCCCAGCAACACCAGGATGGTGATCAGGACTTTCAGGTGGAAGGTTAGAGAACGCATGGAAATTACTCGGCGGTATGAGCGGCGATGGCGCAGGCGGGTTTGCCGGCAGCGTATTTAAGACTGGGATCGACCAGCGCATCGAAGCGTTTCAGCGCCTCGGAGCCGATCAAAAGCGGGTATTGGAACGCACTACGGTCGGTCAGGTTCACTTCGATGCTGCGCATTGCCGAACCCATGCAGATGTCCAGCTCGATCACCGGGCGGGCGGTGTACTTCTTGCCTTCTTCCGGATCGTAGTCGCCGGCGCGGCGCTTGATCTTGCTGACCCGGGCCAGCGGCCGTTCGATCGGGTGCGAATGCGCGGCGTCGATGGCCAGGTAGAAACGTACCCAGGACTCGCCGTTGCGTTTGAAGCGTTTGATGTCGCGGGCGCTCAGGGAGGCGGTTTTCGCCCCGGTGTCGAGTTTCGCCGCCACTTCCAGGTTGATCCCGTCGAGCGCAGCGTATTCGTTGAGGCCGTACACGGTCTTTTCCCCCGCCGCGGCGAGGCCGGGCAGGCAAAACAGTGCAAAGAATGTGGGGAAGGGCTTGAGTCTCATAAATCCTGGCGAGCAGCGTTCCGTTCTCGGTTCAGGGCCATGGCATCAGGAAATCCTGTCTGCCCATGCGCCTTCGTGTGCCTATCAGCTTTTTATGACAAGCCGTGCAAATGACTCGCAAATGCGGGCGGCATTCTAGCACGGTGGTTTTATGGCGCCAGCGCCGGGGGCGGTCTATAACCCTTGGGGTTGATACGCGGGCTTATTAGACGATTGTCGACAATCTGTATTTATCCTTTGACTGATGCGGGCTGATTCGCTAGTTTTTGCCGCATTGGATTTTAAGGTGTCGACAATATGCTGGATCAACTCGATCCTCCGGTGATCAGCGGTGACGATTCCGAGACGCTCTCGGAAAACGTCTTCCGGCGCATTCAGGCGGCCATCGTCAAAGGTGAGATCGCTCCGGGCAGCAAGATCTCCGAGCCGGAACTGGCGCGCACCTACGGCATCAGCCGCGGGCCGCTGCGCGAGGCGATCCATCGTCTGGAAGGCCAGCGCCTGCTGGTGCGCGTACCGCACGTCGGTGCGCGGGTGGTGTCGCTGAGCCACGCCGAATTGCTCGAACTCTACGAAATCCGCGAATCCCTCGAAGGTATGGCTTGCCGTCTGGCGGCCGAGCGCATGAGCGTCGAAGAAATCGACGAACTGCGCCGGGTGCTGGAAACCCATGAACGCGATGCAGCCTTTCAGGCTGGCGTCGGCTACTACCAGCAGGAAGGCGATTTCGACTTTCATTACCGGATCATCCAGGGCAGCGGCAACCGCACCCTCACGCAAATGCTCTGCGGCGAGCTCTATCAACTGGTGCGCATGTACCGCATCCAGTTTTCCACCACGCCCAACCGCCCGCGCCAGGCCTTTGCCGAACACCACCGGATTCTCGATGCCATCGCCGACCGTGACGGCGAGCTCGCGGAATTGTTGATGCGCCGTCACATCGGCGCCTCGAAACGCAACATCGCCCGTCACTACCAGGACGGCGCCGACAATAAGACAGCCACTGAACGAGGTGAGTCATGAGTTCCAGCAAGAGCACTCCAGGCCAGCGTTTCCGCGATGCGGTCGCCAGCGAACATCCGCTGCAAGTGGTCGGGGCGATCAACGCCAACCACGCGCTGCTGGCCAAGCGCGCCGGTTTCAAGGCGATCTACCTGTCGGGTGGCGGGGTGGCTGCCGGCTCCCTCGGCGTGCCGGACCTGGGCATCACCGGCCTGGATGACGTGCTGACCGACGTGCGCCGCATCACCGACGTCTGCGACTTGCCGCTGCTGGTGGACGTGGACACCGGTTTCGGCGCGTCGGCGTTCAACGTGGCCCGCACCGTCAAGTCGATGATCAAGTTCGGCGCGGCGGCGATTCACATCGAAGACCAGGTCGGCGCCAAGCGCTGCGGCCACCGTCCGAACAAAGAAATCGTGACCCAGCAGGAAATGGTCGATCGCATCAAGGCCGCCGTCGATGCCCGCACCGACGACAGCTTCGTGATCATGGCCCGCACCGATGCGCTGGCCGTTGAAGGTCTGGAATCGGCACTGGATCGCGCCGCCGCGTGCATCGAGGCCGGCGCCGACATGATCTTCCCGGAAGCCATCACTGAGCTTGAGATGTACAAACTGTTCGCCAGCCGCGTGAAAGCGCCGATTCTGGCCAACATCACCGAATTCGGCTCGACGCCGCTGTACACCACCGAGCAACTGGCCGGCGCCGACGTTTCGCTGGTGCTGTACCCGCTGTCGGCGTTCCGCGCGATGAACAAGGCTGCGGAAAACGTCTACACCGCGATCCGTCGCGACGGCACTCAGCAGAATGTCATCGACACCATGCAGACTCGCATGGAGCTTTACGATCGCATCGATTACCACACTTTCGAGCAGAAGCTCGACGCGTTGTTTGCGGCGAAGAAGTAAGCCGCAACCGTACTCCCTAATAAATTCAAGATTGGAGACAACAATGGCCGAAGCAAAAGTACTCAGTGGCGCCGGGCTCCGGGGCCAGGTCGCCGGGCAAACCGCACTGTCCACCGTGGGCCAGGCCGGTGCCGGGCTGACCTATCGCGGCTACGACGTGCGCGAACTGGCAGCCGACGCACAATTTGAAGAAGTGGCGTACCTGCTGCTCTACGGGGAGCTGCCGACCAAGGCGCAACTCGCCGACTATCAAGGCAAGCTGAGCAAGCTGCGCGACCTGCCGCAAGCGCTGAAAGAAGTGCTGGAACGCATCCCCGCCGACGCCCACCCGATGGACGTGATGCGCACCGGTTGCTCGTTCCTGGGCAACATCGAGCCGGAGAAAGACTTCTCCGAACAACGCGACAAGACCGACCGCCTGCTGGCCGCTTTCCCGGCGATCATGTGCTATTGGTATCGCTTCAGCCACGACGGCAAACGCATCAATTGCGTGACGGACGAGCAGTCCATCGGCGGCCACTTCCTGCACCTGCTGCACGACAAGAAGCCGAGCGAGCTGCACGTCAAAGTCATGAACGTGTCGCTGATCCTCTACGCCGAGCACGAATTCAACGCCTCGACCTTCACCGCTCGGGTGTGTGCTTCGACTCTGTCCGACCTGTATTCCTGCGTCACGGCGGCCATCGGCTCGCTGCGCGGCCCGCTGCACGGCGGCGCCAACGAAGCGGCGATGGAAATGATCGAGCGCTTCTCGTCGCCGGAAGAGGCGATCAAGGGCACCCTCGGCATGCTGGAACGCAAGGACAAGATCATGGGCTTCGGCCACGCGATCTATAAGGACAGCGATCCGCGCAACGAGGTGATCAAGGGCTGGTCGAAAAAACTTGCCGACGAAGTGGGCGACAAGGTGTTGTTCGCGGTTTCGGAAGCCATCGACAAGACCATGTGGGAACAGAAGAAACTGTTCCCCAACGCCGACTTCTACCATGCCTCGGCGTATCACTTCATGGGCATCCCGACCAAGCTGTTCACCCCGATCTTCGTCTGCTCGCGCCTGACCGGCTGGGCAGCGCACGTATTCGAACAGCGCGCCAACAACCGCATCATCCGTCCAAGCGCCGAGTACACCGGCGTCGAACAGCGCAAGTTCGTGCCAATCGAACGTCGCTGAATGGTGATGGCTAAACACTGATCCAGAGGTTCACCGAGGGCCCTGTGGGAGCTGGCTTGCCAGCGATAGCGGTGGTTCAGTCAGCATCGATGTTGGATGTGACTCAGTCATCGCTGGCAAGCCAGCTCCCACAGGTTTAGGTGTGATTTCAGTATCGGTGTCAGGCCCCACCTTTTTGTTATCACCGTGACCGAGTCCTGACCGATGAACACAGAATTTCGCAAGAACCTGCCCGGCACGCCGCTGGACTTCTTCGACGTCCGCGCGGCTGTCGATGCGATCCAGCCGGGCAGCTACGACACCCTGCCGTACACCTCTCGCGTGCTGGCGGAAAACCTCGTGCGTCGCTGCGACCCGGCCACGCTCACCAATTCCCTGAAACAGCTGATCGAGCGCAAACGCGACCTCGACTTCCCGTGGTTCCCGGCCCGCGTGGTGTGCCACGATATTCTCGGCCAGACCGCGCTGGTGGACCTGGCCGGCCTGCGCGACGCGATTGCCCAGCAGGGCGGCGACCCGGCGCAGGTCAACCCGGTGGTGCCGACGCAACTGATCGTCGACCACTCGCTGGCGGTGGAGGCGGGTGGTTTTGACAAGCAGGCGTTCGAGAAGAACCGCGCCATCGAAGACCGTCGCAACGAAGACCGTTTTCACTTCATCAACTGGACCAAGAAGGCGTTCAAGAACGTCGACGTCATCCCGCCGGGCAACGGCATCATGCACCAGATCAATCTGGAGAAAATGTCTCCGGTGATCCAGGTGCGCGACGGCGTGGCGTTCCCGGATACCTGCGTCGGCACCGACAGCCATACCCCGCACGTCGATGCGCTGGGCGTGATTGCCATCGGCGTCGGTGGGCTTGAAGCCGAGAGCGTGATGCTCGGCCGCGCGTCGTGGATGCGCCTGCCGGAAAGCGTCGGCGTCGAACTGACCGGCAAGCTGCAACCGGGCATTACCGCCACCGACATGGTGCTGGCGCTGACCGAATACCTGCGCAAACAGAAAGTGGTCGGCGCGTGGCTGGAGTTCTTCGGCGAAGGCGCTTCCGCGCTGACCCTCGGCGACCGCGCGACCATCTCCAACATGGCTCCGGAATACGGCGCCACGGCGGCGATGTTCTACATCGACCAGCAGACCATCGATTACCTGAAACTCACCGGTCGCGAAGACCAGCAAGTGCAACTGGTCGAGCAATACGCCAAGCAGATCGGCCTGTGGGCTGACAGCCTGATAGGCGCGCAGTACGAGCGCGGCCTGACCTTCGATCTGTCTTCGGTGGTGCGCAACATGGCCGGCCCGAGCAACCCGCACGCTCGCGTGGCGGTGTCGGATCTGGCGGCCAAAGGCATCGCCGGTCAGTGGGAAGAAGTGCCGGGGCAAATGCCTGACGGCGCGGTGATCATCGCCGCCATCACCAGTTGCACCAACACCAGCAACCCGCGCAACGTGATTGCCGCCGGCCTGCTGGCGCGCAACGCCAACAAGCTCGGGCTGACCCGCAAGCCGTGGGTCAAGTCATCGCTGGCGCCGGGCTCGAAAACCGTGGCGCTGTACCTCGATGAAGCGGGGCTGACCACGGAGCTGGAGCAGCTCGGTTTCGGCGTCGTCGCCTTCGCCTGCACCACCTGCAACGGCATGTCCGGCGCGCTGGATCCGGTGATTCAGCAAGAGATCATCGACCGCGACCTGTACGCCACTGCTGTGCTGTCCGGCAACCGCAACTTCGACGGCCGGATTCACCCGTACGCCAAGCAGGCGTTCCTCGCTTCGCCGCCGCTGGTGGTGGCCTACGCGATCGCCGGCACCATTCGTTTCGATATCGAGAAAGATGTGCTGAGCGTGGTCGACGGCAAGGAAATCCGCCTGAAAGACATCTGGCCGAGCGACGAAGAAATCGACGCGGTGGTGAAATCTTCGGTCAAGCCTGAGCAGTTCCGTCAGGTCTACATCCCGATGTTCGCCATCCATGAAGACACCGGCCCGAAAGTCACGCCGCTGTACGAGTGGCGCGAAATGAGCACCTACATCCGCCGTCCGCCGTATTGGGAAGGCGCGTTGGCCGGGGCGCGTCCGCTCAAAGGCATGCGCCCGCTGGCGGTGCTGCCGGACAACATCACCACCGATCATCTGTCGCCGTCGAACGCGATCATGCTCGACAGCGCTGCCGGTGAGTACCTGGCGAAAATGGGCCTGCCGGAAGAGGACTTCAACTCTTACGCGACCCACCGGGGCGACCACTTGACCGCACAGCGCGCGACCTTCGCCAACCCGAAACTGTTCAACGAAATGGTCGTGGAAAACGGCAAGGTTAAGCAGGGCTCGCTGGCCCGTGTCGAGCCGGAGGGCAAAGTGATGCGCATGTGGGAAGCCATCGAAACCTACATGGAGCGCAAGCAGCCGCTGATCATCATCGCCGGCGCCGACTACGGCCAGGGTTCGTCCCGCGACTGGGCGGCCAAAGGCGTGCGTCTGGCGGGGGTGGAAGCGATTGCCGCCGAAGGTTTCGAGCGCATTCACCGCACCAACCTGGTGGGCATGGGCGTGTTGCCGCTGGAGTTCAAACCGGGCACTGACCGCAAGACTCTGGGCATCGACGGCAGCGAAACCTACGACGTGATCGGTGAGCGCACGCCGCGCGCCGACCTGACGCTGGTGATCCATCGCAAGAACGGCGAACGCGTCGACGTGCCGGTGACCTGCCGCCTCGACACCGCCGAAGAAGTGTCGATCTACGAGGCTGGCGGCGTGTTGCAGCGCTTCGCTCAGGACTTCCTCGAAGAGTCGGCGGTTGCCGTTTAAATCAACTGATGTGGGCATGGGACTTCAAGTCCCATGTCTTCGTTAAGGAGCACCATGGCTCACGCACCGCAAATAAAAATCCCCGCCACCTACATGCGTGGTGGCACCAGCAAAGGCGTGTTTTTCAGCCTCAAGGACCTGCCCGAAGCCGCGCAGATTCCCGGCCCGGCCCGCGATGCGCTGTTGCTGCGGGTCATCGGCAGCCCGGACCCCTACGACAAGCAGATCGACGGCATGGGCGGCGCCACGTCCAGCACCAGCAAAACCGTGATCCTGTCGAAAAGCATCAAGGCCGATCACGACGTCGATTACCTGTTCGGTCAGGTGTCGATCGACAAGCCGTTTGTGGACTGGAGCGGCAACTGCGGCAACCTGTCGGCGGCGGTCGGCTCGTTTGCCATCAGCAACGGTCTGGTGGACGCCAGTCGCATTCCGCACAACGGTGTGGCGGTGGTTCGCGTGTGGCAGGCCAACATCGGCAAAACCATCATTGCCCATGTGCCAATCACCAACGGCGAAGTCCAGGAAACCGGTGATTTCGAACTCGACGGCGTGACCTTTCCGGCCGCCGAAGTACAGGTCGAATTCATGGACCCAGCGGCGGAAGAAGAGGGTGGTGGTGGCTCGATGTTCCCCACTGGCAACCTGATCGACGAGCTGGAAGTCCCGGGCGTCGGCACGTTCAAGGCGACCATGATCAACGCGGGGATCCCGACGATCTTCGTCAACGCCGAAGACATCGGTTACACCGGTACTGAATTGCAAAGCGCGATCAACAGCGATCCGAAAGCGTTACAGATGTTTGAGACCATTCGTGCCTACGGTGCTTTGCGTATGGGGCTGATTTCCAGTCTGGATGAAGCGGCCAAGCGTCAGCACACGCCTAAGGTAGCGTTCGTCGCCAAGCCTGCGGATTACGTCGCGTCCAGTGGCAAACCCATTGGCGCCGGGGATGTGGATTTGCTGGTGCGAGCGTTGTCGATGGGCAAGCTGCACCACGCGATGATGGGCACGGCGGCGGTGGCGATCGGCACGGCGGCGGCCATCTCGGGCACGTTGGTGAATCTGGCGGCGGGTGGTGTTGAGCGGAATGCGGTGCGGTTCGGGCATCCGTCCGGGACGTTGCGTGTTGGCGCAGAAGCTAGTCTGGAAAATGGTGAGTGGGTCGTGAAGAAGGCGATCATGAGCCGCAGTGCGCGCGTCCTGATGGAAGGTTACGTGCGCGTTCCTGGCGACTCGTTCTAATGAACAACCGGTGAGAGCGAGCCCGTTCGCTCTCACCGCCATGCACATTTCAATAAGAAGAAAATTAGCCCTGAACCGAGGTCCCATCAACGAACCACTTTCAAGAGTGAATCGAACATGAGCGCCAACGTCGACCTGAACAACCGCCCCGACTACGACGATGTCCTGCAGGACATCGCCGATTACGTCCTCAGCTACAAAATCACATCCGCCGAAGCCCTCGACACCGCCCGCAACTGCCTGATGGACACCCTGGGCTGCGGCCTGCTGGCCTTGCGTTTCCCCGAATGCACCAAACACCTTGGCCCAATCGTCGAAGGCACCGTCGTCCCATTCGGCGCCCGAGTCCCTGGCACCTCCTATCGCCTCGACCCGGTGAAAGCGGCGTGGGACATCGGCTGTATCGTGCGCTGGCTGGATTACAACGACACGTGGCTCGCCGCCGAATGGGGCCATCCGTCGGACAACCTCGGCGGGATTCTCGCGGTGGCCGATCACCTGTCGCAAAAGCGTCTGGCCAACGGCGAAGCGCCGCTGACCGTGCGCGATGTACTTGAAGCGATGATCATGGCCCACGAAATCCAGGGCGTGATTGCGCTGGAAAACTCCTTCAATCGTGTAGGCCTCGACCACGTCATTCTGGTGAAAGTCGCCTCGACTGCCGTGACCGCCAAGCTGATGGGCGCCAACCGTGAGCAGCTGTTATCGGCGTTGTCCCATGCGTTTGCCGACGGTCAGGCGTTGCGTACTTACCGCTATGCGCCAAACGCCGGCTCGCGTAAATCCTGGGCGGCAGGGGATGCATCGAGCCGGGGCGTGCGGCTGGCGAATATCGCGATGCGCGGCGAAATGGGCATTCCCGGCGTCTTGAGTGCCAGACAGTGGGGCTTTTACGACGTTCTGTTCAGCCACACTAACAACGATCTGGCGCTCAAACCCGAAGACAAACGCACCTTCAGCTTCTCGCGACCGTTCGGCAGTTACGTGATGGAAAACGTGCTGTTCAAGATCAGCTTCCCCGCCGAGTTTCACGCGCAAACCGCCTGCGAAGCCGCCGTGACCCTGCACCCGCAGGTGCGCAACCGTCTGCATGAAATCGACCGGATCGTGATCACCACCCACGAATCGGCGATCCGCATCATTTCCAAGGTCGGGCCGCTGGCCAACGCCGCCGACCGCGATCACTGCCTCCAGTACATGACCGCCGTACCGCTGGCGTTCGGCAATCTGGTGGCGGAGCAGTACGAAGATGATTTCCACAAGGCCCATCCGATCATCGATGTGCTGCGCGAGAAAATGGTCATCGTCGAAGATCCGCGCTTCACCCGCGAATACCTGGAGGCCGACAAACGCTCGATTGCCAACGCGGTGCAGGTGTTTTTCAAGGACGGTTCGAGCACGGAAAACGTGGTGGTGGAATACCCGATCGGCCATCGCCGGCGTCGCGCCGAGGGCATTCCGTTGCTGGAGGACAAATTCCGGGCAAATCTGGCCACCCGTTTCACCGGGCAGCGCAGCGGGGAGATTCTGGCGTTGTGCAAGGATCAGGCGCGGCTTGAAGCCACGCCGGTGAACCGGTTTGTCGATTGGTTTGTTATCTGAGGGACCGCGTTATCGTTCATCGCGGGCAAGCCACGCTCCCACAGGGTTTTGTTGTGAATGCAAAATCTGCGTACACCACAAAATCCTGTGGGAGCTGGCTTGCCAGCGATGGCGGCTGCAAGGGCGCTACAAATCTATTTGAAACGCCGCTCCACACCTTTTTCCACGAGGATCTTCGCGGAAATCTCTTCCACTGAAAAATGCGTGGAGTTGATGTGCGGGATGTTCTCGCGGCGGAACAGGTTTTCCACTTCGCGCACTTCGAACTCGCACTGGGCGTAGCTCGAATAGCGGCTGTTGGGCTTGCGTTCGTTGCGGATCGCGGTAAGGCGGTCCGGGTCGATGGTCAGGCCGAACAGCTTGTGCTGGTGAGCACGCAGGGCGGCCGGCAGTTGCAGGCGCTCCATGTCGTCCTCGGTCAGCGGATAGTTGGCTGCGCGGATGCCGAATTGCATCGCCATGTACAGGCACGTCGGTGTCTTACCACAACGCGACACGCCCACTAGTATCAGGTCGGCCTTGTCGTAATAGTGCGTGCGGGCGCCGTCGTCGTTGTCGAGGGCGAAGTTCACCGCCTCGATCCGCTCCATGTAATTGGAGTTGTGGCCGATGGAGTGGGATTTGCCGACGGTGTAGGAAGAATGCTCGGTCAGTTCCTGTTCGAGCGGAGCGAGGAACGTCGAGAAAATGTCGATCATGAAACCATTGGAGGTTGCGAGAATCTCACGGATGTCCTGGTTGACGATGGTGTCGAAGATGATCGGCCGGAAACCGTCGGTTTCAGCGGCTTTGTTGATTTGTTGTACCATGGCCCGCGCTTTTTCAACGCTGTCGATGTACGGTCGCGTGAATTTGCTGAAGGTAATGTTTTCGAACTGCGCCAGAAGGCTTTGACCCAGGGTTTCGGCGGTGATACCGGTGCCATCGGAGATAAAGAAAGCAGATCGTTTCATTTGCACCTTGGGCCTTAAGCTAATGAGCATTTCTGGATATGATAGGCGCGATTTGCCGGCCGCCATTGGCCCGCATTCTCACTTATTTTCCAGGTCCAGGCCATACAGCCGGCCAACGCTCCCCCGAGCCGCCGGTTTCTGAGCTTTTCCAACACAGTTAGTGGAGAGATCACCTTGGTAGAGTACGTAGTTTCCCTCGATAAGCTCGGCAAACACGATGTTGAGCATGTGGGGGGCAAGAACGCATCCCTGGGCGAGATGATCAGTAACCTGGCCGGTGCCGGTGTTTCGGTCCCCGGCGGGTTCGCCACCACGGCGCAAGCCTATCGCGACTTCCTGGAACTGAGCGGCCTGAACGATCAGATCCACAAGGCCCTCGATGCGCTGGACGTCGATGACGTCAATGCCCTGGCCAAGACCGGCGCCCAGATCCGCCAATGGATCATGGAAGCCGAATTCCCTGAAAAACTGAACACCGAGATCCGCACCGCGTTCGCCGCGCTGTCGGCCGGTAATCCTGACGTGGCCGTGGCCGTGCGTTCCTCCGCCACCGCCGAAGACTTGCCGGACGCTTCGTTCGCCGGTCAGCAGGAAACCTTCCTGAACATCCGTGGCGTGGAAAACGTCATCCGCGCGGCCAAGGAAGTGTTCGCTTCCCTGTTCAACGACCGCGCCATTTCCTACCGCGTACACCAGGGCTTCGACCACAAGCTGGTTGCCCTGTCGGCCGGCGTGCAGCGCATGGTGCGTTCGGAAACCGGCACCGCCGGCGTGATGTTCACCCTCGATACCGAATCCGGCTTCCGTGACGTGGTGTTCATCACCGGCGCCTACGGCCTGGGCGAAACCGTCGTACAAGGCGCGGTGAACCCGGACGAATTCTATGTCCACAAGGGCACGCTGGAGGCCGGTCGCCCGGCGATCCTGCGCCGCAACCTGGGCAGCAAGGCCATCAAGATGATCTACGGCGACGAGGCCAAGGCCGGTCGTTCCGTGAAAACCGTTGATGTCGACAAGGCCGAGCGCGCGCGCTTCTGCCTGACGGACGCTGAAGTCAGCGAGCTGGCCAAACAGGCGATGATCATCGAGAAGCATTATGGCTGCCCGATGGACATCGAGTGGGCCAAGGACGGTGACGACGGCAAGCTGTACATCGTGCAGGCCCGTCCGGAAACCGTGAAAAGTCGCACCCAGGCCAACGTCATGGAGCGTTACCTGCTGAAAGAAACCGGCACCGTGCTGGTGGAAGGCCGTGCCATCGGCCAGCGCATCGGCGCCGGCAAGGTGCGGATCATCAAGGACGTCTCCGAGATGGACAAGGTCCAGCCGGGCGACGTGCTGGTCTCCGACATGACCGACCCGGACTGGGAGCCGGTCATGAAGCGCGCCAGCGCCATCGTCACCAACCGTGGTGGCCGTACCTGCCACGCGGCGATCATCGCCCGTGAGCTGGGAATTCCTGCGGTCGTGGGTTGCGGTAACGCCACCCAACTGCTGAAGGATGGCCAGGGCGTGACCGTGTCCTGTGCCGAAGGCGATACCGGTTACATCTTCGAAGGCGAGCTGGGCTTCGACATCAAGAAAAACTCCGTGGACGCCATGCCGGAGCTGCCGTTCAAGATCATGATGAACGTCGGCAACCCGGACCGCGCCTTTGACTTCGCGCAGCTGCCGAACGCCGGTGTGGGCCTGGCCCGTCTGGAGTTCATCATCAACCGCATGATCGGCGTGCACCCCAAAGCGCTGTTGAACTACGACGGTCTGCCGCAGGACATCAAGGAAAGCGTCGACAAGCGCATCGCCGGTTACGACGATCCGGTCGGTTTCTATGTCGAGAAACTGGTTGAAGGCATCAGCACCCTGGCCGCTGCGTTCGCACCGAAGAAGGTCATCGTGCGTCTGTCGGACTTCAAGTCCAACGAATACGCCAACCTGATCGGCGGCAAACTGTACGAGCCGGAAGAAGAAAACCCGATGCTGGGCTTCCGTGGCGCTTCGCGTTACATCAGCGAATCGTTCCGTGACTGCTTCGAACTCGAGTGCCGTGCGCTGAAACGCGTACGCAACGAGATGGGCCTGACCAACGTCGAAATCATGGTGCCGTTCGTCCGCACCCTCGGCGAAGCCAGCCAGGTGGTGGATCTGCTTGCCGAGAATGGCCTCAAGCGTGGCGACAACGGTCTGCGCGTAATCATGATGTGCGAACTGCCGTCCAACGCGATCCTGGCGGAAGAATTCCTCGATTTTTTCGACGGTTTCTCGATCGGCTCCAACGACCTGACTCAGCTGACACTGGGTCTGGACCGTGACTCCGGGATCATCGCGCACCTGTTCGACGAGCGTAATCCGGCGGTCAAGAAGCTGCTGGCCAACGCGATTGCTGCGTGCAACAAGGCCGGCAAGTACATCGGCATCTGCGGTCAGGGTCCTTCGGACCACCCGGACCTGGCCAAGTGGCTGATGGAGCAGGGCATCGAAAGCGTGTCGCTGAACCCGGACACCGTGCTGGAAACCTGGTTCTTCCTTGCCGAAGGCCAGGCGGCGGAATAAGCCGTGAATGAAGCCTCGGCCCGTTGAACCGGGCCGGGGCTTTAAGATTGAAGTAGGGCGAGCTCTCCGGATGCCGCCCTTTTTTGTGCAAGAGCATTATGCAAAGCAGCAGCAACCTATTTCCTGTCGCCCTGATCAGCGCCGAGCGACGCGGTGATCTGAGCGAAGACGTTTACCGTTTGAAACCGGGCAACAGCCCTGACTGGTCCGTGGAAATCGCGGTGACCCGTCTCGGCATGGCCGATGAGCCGGCGTCGCGCGGCGTGCCGGTGATCTTGCTGCACGGCAGTTTTTCCAACCGGCGCTTCTGGTTTTCGCCAAAAGGCCTGGGCCTGGGCGCCTATCTGACGCGGCTGGGCTTCGATGTGTGGATCCCGGAAATGCGCGGTCACGGTCTGTCCCAGCGCAACGAGGACTACCGCCGCAACCGCGTCGCCGACTATGCCCGTTACGATTTGCCGGCGATTGCTGCGTTCGTCCGTGAGCAGAGCGGGCAGATTCCGCACTGGATCGGCCACTCGCTGGGTGGCATCACGCTGGCAGCCGCGTTGGGCGGCGAGTACCTCGGTGAGCCTGCGGTGGCGTCGGCGGCGTTTTTCGGCACCCAGGTCAGCCGCACCTACTGGCCGTTGAAGATTCCGCCGGTGGAATGGAGCGGGCGCTTCATTCTCAAGCGTTTTGCCCAGTTGTCCGGCTCGCGGCTCAAGCGCGGCCCCGAGGACGAGCCAATCGGTCTGGCGCTGGAAAGCATGCGCTGGTACGGGCTGTTCGGCCGTTTCGGCGACAAGGACAAGGATTGGTGGGCAGGTCTTGCCGATGTGCAGGTGCCGGTGCTGGCAGTGAGCGCGGCGGGGGATCATCAGGATCCGGCCTGGGCCTGCCGGAAGCTGTTCGAACAGATTGGCTCCGAGCACAAGCAGTTCATCAATCTGGGCCGAGAGCAGGGCTTCAACGATCAGTTCGGTCATGTCGAGATGCTGGTCAGCAAGGCGGCGCAGGCTGAGGTCTGGCCGCTGGTGGCGCGCTGGCTGGCAGATCAGCACACGCCATTGCTTGGCGAGAAGCCGGATCTGGCGGCAGCGGTCTGAGCTCGGCGCCCTGAAAAGGGCATTTCGTTCGCGTCGGCTTGCGGCTAAGATATGACGCATTGGACGGTTCTGGTCATATTTAGTGACTGTTTCGCTATTACGTTTCAGCCTGTGTTCAGGTTCGTTCAGCGACCATGACATGGGCTAAGGTAAACAGCGACCGCCGGAACTCGTTTCAAAAGAGTGCGACATCCTTGATCGTCTTCCTTGTTACAGGAGTTTTTCGATGAACCATTACCTTACGCCTGACCTGTGCGACGCCTATCCGGAGCTGGTTCAGGTGCTGGAACCGATGTTCAGCAATTTCGGCGGCCGTGATTCGTTCGGTGGCGAAATCGTGACCATCAAATGTTTCGAAGACAACTCGCTGGTCAAGGAACAAGCCGAGCTCAAGGGCAACGGCAAGGTGCTGGTGGTCGATGGCGGTGGCTCGCTGCGCTGCGCACTGCTGGGCGACATGATCGCCGAGAAAGCCGCGAAAAACGGTTGGGAAGGGCTGGTCATCTACGGCTGCATCCGTGATGTGGACGTCATCGCCCAGACCGATCTTGGCGTGCAGGCCCTGGCCAGCCATCCGAAAAAGACTGAAAAACGCGGTCTCGGCGACCTCAACGTGCCGGTGACCTTCGCGGGTGTGACCTTCCATCCCGGTCAGTACATCTATGCGGACAACAATGGCGTGATCATCTCGCTAAGTCCGCTGAAAATGCCTGAATAAATCGCGGTAATCACAGGGGTGAGGATGTTCGAGGAAGAAAACGCGCAATGGGGGCTGGTGCATGCCCTGGTGCTGGACGGTAAAGGCGGTGCGCGTTCGATAGCCCGGACTGATCTCGACGATCTGCAGCTGCAGGCTCATGAAAGCCTGTGGCTGCACTGGGATCGCAGTCACCCGCAGACCCAGACCTGGCTGCGCAAATCCAGTGGGCTTAACGAGTTCACCTGTGATCTGCTGTTGGAAGAAAACACCCGCCCACGCCTGTTGCCGCTGCCGGATTCCGAGCTGCTGCTGTTTTTGCGCGGGGTCAATCTCAACCCCGGTGCCGAGCCGGAAGACATGGTGTCGGTGCGGATTTTTGCCTCCGCCCAGCGGGTGATTTCCTTGCGCTTGCGTCCCTTGCGCGCCACTGACGAGTTGCTGGTGATGCTGGGCGAGGGCAAGGGGCCGAAAACCTCGTCCGAATTGATGCTGTATCTGGCGCAATTCCTCACCAACAAGGTGCAGGATCTGGTGACTTGCCTCTCCGAAGTGGTCGATGAAGAGGAAGAAAAACTGGATGCCGACGAACGGTATACCCCCGAGCACGGCGCCATTTTGCACATCCGTCGCCGGGCCGCCGGACTGAAGCGTTTTCTGGCACCGCAGCGGGATATTTTCGGACAGCTGACGCGGATAAAACTGCCGTGGTTCGTTGATGACGATGCCGACTACTGGAACGAATTGAACAACAGCCTGACCCGTTATCTCGAAGAGCTCGAATTGACTCGAGAGCGCGTGGGCCTTGTGCTGGAGGCCGAAGACCGGCGCTTGAGCGTGCACATGAATCGCACGATGTATCGTTTCGGCATCATCACCTGCATCTTCTTGCCGATGAGTTTTATTACCGGTCTGCTGGGCATCAATGTCGGCGGCATTCCGTTCTCGAGCAGCCCTTATGGTTTCCTGATCGCTTGCCTGACGGTGCTCGCCCTGGCGTTCGGACAATGGTGGTTGTTCCGCCGATTGCGCTGGGTCTGACGATGCGCCATGTGACCCGACCAAATTTGCCCGCGTCTTTCACAGACATCACGAGAGGTGCGTATGCACGATCCGTTTGAACAGTCTTTGCGCGACATGCTCAACGCCTCGCCGTCCAGCCGCGACGACGATGCCTGTCTGGGCCGCGTACTCAAAACCGCCAACCGCCAGGTTGGCGCCGGCGATCTGTTCAGCCTGCTGGGCCGCTGGCTGCCCGCGCTGATGATCGCCCTGAATAACGGCTCGGCCCATGTCGCGCCGGTCTCCCGTCTCCGTAAACCTACCGCTCGCACTGCTGATAAGGCTGATTGAATATGGAACTTGATCTCTGGACTCAGAGCCTCGTCACTGCAATGACTGCGTTGTGGACCAAAGTCGCTAATTTCATTCCGAACCTGTTCGGCGCACTGGTTGTGCTGCTGTTGGGTTTTGTCGTGGCCAAGCTGCTGGACACCTTGCTGTCCAAATTGCTGGCCAAACTGGGGCTTGATCGCCTGATGGGCGGCACCGGCCTGACCAAATTGATGTCCCGCGCGGGGCTGCAAGTGCCGATCTCCACGTTGATCGGTAAAATCGTCTATTGGTTCGTTCTGCTGATTTTTCTGGTTTCGGCAGCAGAATCCCTTGGACTTGAGCGAGTTTCAGCTACGCTTGACATGCTCGCGCTGTATCTGCCGAAGGTATTCGGTGCGGCGCTTGTGTTACTGGTCGGTGTCCTGCTCGCGCAACTGGCCAATGGCCTGGTTCGCGGGGCGGCAGAAGGCGTAGGCCTGGACTACGCTTCCGGCCTTGGGCGAATTGCCCAGGGCCTGGTGATCATCATCAGCATTTCGGTCGCGATCAGTCAGCTGGAGGTCAAGACCGACCTGCTGAACCATGTGATCGTGATCGTATTGATTACCGTTGGTCTGGCGGTTGCGTTGGCCATGGGGTTGGGAAGCCGGGAAATTGCCGGTCAGATTCTTGCGGGAATCTATGTGCGTGAGTTGTATCAGGTTGGGCAACAAGTGCGTATTGGCGAGGTCGAAGGCCAGATTGAAGAGATCGGCACGGTTAAGACCACATTGCTGACCGATGAGGGTGAGCTAGTCTCTCTCTCCAATCGGATCCTGCTGGAGCAGCATGTGAGTAGCCGCTAACCCGGCAAACCCTGCTAATGTATGCCGCCGCAAAATGCCAGCCATCGCTGGCTGCGGTGGACATTGACCTGACTGTCGGCACGACTTGTTTTGAATAAAGCCCAAACGCTATCCACGCGCTACGACCCCCGCGAGCTCTCTGATGAGGAGTTGGTCGCGCGCTCGCATACCGAGCTTTTTCACGTGACGCGTGCGTATGAAGAACTGATGCGGCGTTACCAGCGGACATTATTTAACGTGTGCGCACGATATCTTGGGAACGATCGCGATGCAGACGATGTCTGTCAGGAAGTGATGTTGAAGGTGCTGTACGGGCTGAAGAACTTCGAGGGGAAATCGAAGTTCAAGACATGGCTGTACAGCATCACCTACAACGAATGCATCACACAGTATCGGAAGGAACGGCGAAAGCGTCGCTTGATGGACGCACTGAGTCTTGACCCCCTTGAGGAAGCGTCCGAAGAAAAGGCGCCGAAACCCGAGGAGAAGGGCGGACTGGATCGCTGGCTGGTGTATGTGAACCCGATTGACCGGGAAATTCTGGTGCTACGATTTGTCGCAGAGCTGGAGTTCCAGGAGATCGCAGACATCATGCACATGGGTTTGAGTGCGACAAAAATGCGTTACAAACGCGCTCTTGATAAATTGCGTGAGAAATTTGCAGGCATTGCTGAAACTTAGTTCGGCGCAAATATCTCTTACGTGTAGGCAAGTTCTGATAGACTTGCCGCCGAGTTGTCCCCCGGTTTGCGGGACTGCTTCACAATCACCAGATGGGGATTTAACGGATGAAACTGAAAAACACCTTGGGCTTGGCCATTGGTTCTTTGATTGCCGCCACTTCTTTCGGCGCTCTGGCACAAGGCCAAGGCGCAGTTGAAATCGAAGGCTTCGCAAAGAAAGAACAATTCGACAGCGCTCGTAACTTCAAGAACAACGGCAACCTGTTCGGCGGTTCGATCGGTTACTTCCTGACCGACGACGTTGAACTGCGTCTGGGCTACGACGAAGTGCACAACGTGCGTGCCGACGATGGCAAGAACGTCAAGGGCGCCAACACCGCTCTGGACGCTCTGTACCACTTCAACAACCCAGGCGACATGCTGCGTCCATACGTTTCGGCCGGTTTCTCTGACCAGAGCATCGACCAGAACGGTTCGAACGGTCGCAACCGTTCCACCTTCGCCAACCTGGGCGCCGGTGCCAAGCTGTACTTCACCGACAACTTCTACGCCCGTGCTGGCGTTGAAGCTCAGTACAACATCGACCAGGGCGACACCGAGTGGGCTCCTAGCGTCGGTATCGGTGTGAACTTCGGTGGCGGCTCCAAGCCAGCTGCTGCTCCAGTTCCAGCACCAGCTGAAGTCTGCTCCGACAGCGACAACGACGGCGTGTGCGACAACGTTGACAAGTGCCCGGACACCCCAGCCAACGTAACTGTTGACGCTGATGGCTGCCCAGCAGTTGCTGAAGTTGTTCGTGTTGAGCTGGACGTGAAGTTCGACTTCGACAAGTCGGTTGTGAAGCCAAACAGCTACGGCGACATCAAAAACCTGGCTGACTTCATGAAGCAGTACCCATCCACCACCACTACTGTTGAAGGTCACACTGACTCCGTCGGTCCTGACGCTTACAACCAGAAACTGTCCGAGCGTCGTGCAAACGCCGTTAAGCAAGTTCTGACCAACCAGTACGGTGTTGAATCGTCCCGCGTCAACTCTGTTGGCTACGGCGAATCCCGTCCAGTTGCAGACAACAAAACTGAAGCTGGCCGTGCTGTTAACCGTCGCGTAGAAGCGCAGGTTGAAGCTCAAGCTAAGTAATTAGCTGCCGCTCCGAGAAAAGCCCGGCTTATGCCGGGCTTTTCTTTGCCTGCGATTTGGTGAAACCGGAGTTGTCAGGCCAGTCGATCGGCTGCCCAGCCAATCGAATCGACCTGGGTCGCAGCCGCTGCAACGGCGCCTATGACCAGAATCGCAGGACTCTTGAGCTGGAAACCAAGGGCATCGTCTTCCATCGCTGTCAGATCACTGCGGCATTCGCGCTGCCCTGGCAACGAGGCATTCTCGATCATCGCCACCGGCGTATCCGCCGCCATACCGCCTGCCAGCAGTTGCTCGCGAATCTCGCCGAGCTTCGCCACTCCCATGTAGATCACCAGCGTCGTCCCGCCTTGCGCCAGCGCCCGCCAGTTCAACTGGCTGTCGTCCTGGGTGTGGGCCGTGACCAGCGTCACGCCCCGTGCGACGCCGCGCAATGTCAGCGGAATATCACACTGGGTCGCGCCGGCCAGTCCGGCGGTGATGCCATTGACTAGTTCCACCTCGACACCGCGCTCGCGCAACCACTGTGCTTCCTCACCCCCACGCCCGAAAATGCACGGATCGCCGCCCTTGAGCCGCACCACGCATTTGCCCTGACGGGCATAACGCAGCATCAGCCGATGGATGAACGCCTGGGGCGTCGAACGACAGCCACCGCGTTTGCCGACCGCGATGATCCGTGCAGCAGGGCAGTGCTCAAGTACCGCCTCATTGACCAGATCGTCGATCAGTACCACCTCGGCCTCGCGCAAGGCACGTACGGCTTTTAACGTCAGCAGTTCAGGATCACCGGGGCCCGCGCCCACCAGCCAGACTTTCGCGTTCATGGTGTTTTCCTCTTCAGATGACGGCGACCGGACGCACTTCGGCGGTCAGCAAACGCTTGATTTCCGGGACGCAGGAGCCGCATTGCGTGCCGCATCCCAATGTATTTTTCAAACCCTGCAGATCCAGGCCTTCACGGATACCGGCGCAGACCGCGCTGTGGCTGACGTTCTTGCAGTTGCACAGGGTTTTGTCCGCCACAACCTGCGCGCCGGCATTGCCCGGCGGTGCACTCATCGGTGCCAGCAGCCAGCGCCGCAGTTGTTCGTCGGCACGACCTTCCAGCCACAGGCCTTGCAACCAGTGCTGAGCGAGGGTTTCGCCAGCGAGGCGGATCGCAGTGATGCGCCCGTTTTCGATGCGCACCCGTTTACCGATGGCGCGACGAGGATCGTCATAAGCCAGCACCGGCCCGTCGATCAGTGCCAGGCACTGGTCGATTTCACGCAGCAATTGCGGCTCCGGCGCCACGGCGCTGGCTGCGCGTATCAGCAGCGCAGGCCGTTCACGTCCGACAAGGCTGAGACTTGCGTAGGAAAACGCCTCACAGAGCGGTCGAAGCGCCTCGAAATGCCGTTGAACATCGCCCTCGATCAGTGCGAACAGTTGCCATGGCAAATTCACCGGTTCCAGTCGTACACCGCTGTGCTTGAGTTCCGGCTGTTTCGACAAAGGATCGAAGGCGGGCAGGGTCAGGCTGTTCACGCCGCCCTTGAGGAAACGATCACCCCAGTGCATCGGCAGAAACGCCTGGCCCGGACGCACGCTGTCATCGCTGGCGACCGCCACAATCACTGCGCCCCGACGACTTTTCAGATTCACCAGATCCCCCGATTGCAAGCGGTGACGGCGCATTTCGTCAGGATGCAGGCTCAACACGGCTTCGCTGACATGACCGAATAACTGCGCCGCCGTGCCGGTGCGGCTCATACCGTGCCATTGATCACGCAGGCGACCGGTGATCAGGGTCAGGGGAAAGCGCGCGTCGCGCTGTTCCTTGGCGGCGCGATAGGGATCGGCAACGAACTGCGCGCGCCCGTTCGCTGTAGGAAAGATACCGTCGCCATACAGCCGGGCTGTACCTTGGCGAGCGCCAGCGGGGAAGGGCCATTGCTGTGGCCCCAGTTCATCAATCAACACATGGCTGATCCCGGACAAATCCAGATCGCGTCCCCGGGTCAGTTGTTTGTACTCGTCAAACAGCTGCGCCGGTTGTTCGAACGCAAACAGCCCCGGCTGCTGCGGGCGCAGACGTTTCTCCAGACGCTGTGCGAAATCAACGGTAATCGCCCAGTCCGGTCGTGCTTCACCCGGTGCGGCAATGGCCTGGCGAACGTGGGAAATCCGCCGTTCGGAGTTGGTCACCGAACCTTCCTTCTCGCCCCAACTGGCCGCCGGCAACAGCAGATCGGCAAACGCTGCGGTTTCGGTGGTACGGAATGCCTCCTGCAAAACCACGAACGGACAAGCCTCCAGCGCGGCGCGCACAGCGGTCTGGTCCGGCATCGATTGCGCGGGATTTGTGCAGGCAATCCACAACGCCTTGATCTTGCCGCTGCGCACTTGTTCAAACAGTTCGATGGCGCTGAGCCCGGTGTTTTCCGGCAGCTTATCCACACCCCAATACGCCGCGACTTCTGCGCGATGCTCTGGATTGGCGACTTCACGATGGCCTGGTAACAGATTGGAAAGGCTGCCGGTTTCGCGCCCGCCCATGGCATTGGGCTGACCGGTCAGGGAGAAAGGTCCTGCACCCGGCCGGCCGATTTGCCCGGTGGCCAGATGCAGATTGATCAGCGCGCTGTTCTTCGCACTGCCGGCGGTGGACTGGTTCAGGCCCATGCACCACAGCGACAGGAAACTCGGCGCGGTGCCGATCCACTCGGCGCATTGCTGCAACTGCTCGACGCTGATCCCGCACAGCTGCGAAACCATCGCCGGGGTGTAATCGCGCACCAGGCTTTTCAGCTCGGCGAGGCCTTCGGTGTGGGCCTTGATGAAGTCGCGGTCGATCCAGTCTTCCCACAACAACAGATGCAAAATTCCATGGAACAACGCGACATCGGTGCCCGGCAGAATCGCCAGATGCAGGTCGGCCAAATCACAAGTGTCGGTGCGCCGTGGATCAATGACGACGACTTTCATCTGCGGGCGGCGGGATTTTGCTTCTTCGAGGCGGCGAAAAAGCACTGGATGCGCGTAGGCCATGTTACTGCCGACGATCACCACGCAATCGCTCAACTCCAGGTCTTCATAGCTGCATGGCGGTGCGTCGGCGCCGAGGCTGCGTTTGTAGCCGACCACTGCCGACGACATGCACAGCCGCGAATTACTGTCGATGTTATTGGTGCCGACCAGCGCTCGCGCCAGTTTGTTGAAGGCGTAGTAATCCTCGGTCAGCAATTGCCCGGAGATGTAGAACGCCACGCTGTCCGGGCCATGTTCGGCGATGGTTGCGGCGAATACGTTGGTGGCGTGATCCAGCGCGGTGTCCCAGTCGCAGCGACTGCGCGCCAGGCCTTTGCCCAGGCGCAATTCCGGGTACAGCGCTCGGGCCGCCAGGTCGCCGGTCAGGTGCAGGGTCGAGCCTTTACTGCACAGTTTGCCGAAGTTGGCCGGATGCGCCGGATCGCCGCTGACGCCGAGGATGCGCTCGCCGTCATGTTCGATCAGCACGCCGCAGCCGACCCCGCAATAGCAACAGGTCGAGGCGGTCGTCTGGCGGTTCATCAGACGGCGTCCCGCAGGGCCAGTTGCACGCGGCCGTTTTCCACTCGGGCCGGGTGATGGTGCGCGCAGCCGACGTCCGGCGCCTGGGCTTCGCCGGATTGCAGGTCGATCTGCCAGTTGTGCAGCGGGCAGGCGACACGTTTGCCGTAGATCAGGCCTTGGGACAGCGGGCCGCCCTTGTGCGGGCAGCGGTCATCGAGTGCGAAAACTTCGTCGTCGCTTGTGCGAAAGATCGCGATGTCGCCTTTGGGCCCGGCGATGATCCGCGAACCGAGGGCATTGATCTCTTCCAGGGCACAGATATCGAGCCAGTTCATGCCGGCACCTCCAGGTTTTTCACGGGGATCACGTCGAATTCTTTCTTCAGTTGCGGCTGCGCGAGGCGCTCTTTCCACGGGTCCTGTTCGAACGACAGGGAGAATTGCAGGCGCTCGTTCAGAGCCTTGCGGCGCTCGGGGTCTTCCAGTACGGCTTTCTTGATGTGCTCCATGCCGACCCGTTGCAGGTAATGCACGGTGCGTTCGAGGTAGAAGGCTTCTTCGCGGTACAACTGCAGGAACGCGCCGTTGTATTCGCGCACTTCTTCGGCAGTCTTGAGCTTGACGAAGAACTCGGCGACTTCGGTCTTGATCCCGCCGTTGCCACCGATATACATCTCCCAGCCGGAATCGACGCCGATGATTCCTACGTCCTTGATTCCTGCTTCCGAGCAGTTGCGTGGGCATCCGGAGACCGCCAACTTCACTTTGTGCGGCGACCACATGTTGAACAGGTCATGTTCGAGGTCGATGCCCAACTGGGTCGAGTTCTGCGTGCCGAAGCGGCAGAACTCGCTGCCGACGCAGGTTTTCACGGTGCGGATCGATTTGCCGTAGGCGTGGCCGGATGGCATGTCGAGGTCTTTCCACACACCGGGCAGATCCTGTTTCTTGATCCCCAGCAAGTCGATGCGCTGGCCGCCGGTGACCTTGACCATTGGCACCTGATACTTGTCCGCCACGTCGGCGATCCGCCGCAGTTCCGACGGGTTGGTCACGCCGCCCCACATCCGTGGCACCACCGAATAGGTACCGTCCTTCTGGATGTTGGCGTGGGCCCGCTCGTTGATCAGGCGCGACTGCGGATCGTCCTTGGCTTCGCCGGGCCAGGTGGAAATCAAGTAGTAGTTGAGGGCCGGGCGGCAGGTAGCGCAGCCGTTCGGAGTGCGCCAGTTGAGGTAGCTCATGGTGCCGGCAATGGTCAGCAGGTGCTGCTCGCGAATGGCCTGGCGAATCTGGCCATGGTTGAGATCGCTGCAACCGCAGATGGCTTTTTCGCTTTTCGGTTTGACGTCCGCCGCGCCGCCGACGGTGTTGATCAGGATCTGTTCGACCAGCCCGGCGCAGGAGCCGCAGGAGCTGGCAGCCTTGGTGTGTTTCTTCACTTCGTCGACGCTGAACAGGCCATGTTCCTGAATCGCCTTGACGATGGTGCCCTTGCACACGCCGTTGCAGCCGCAGACTTCGGCATTGTCGGCCATGCTCATGGCTTTGTCCTGGCCCTGATGTCCTACGTCGCCAAGTGCGTTTTCTCCGAACATGAGGTGATCGCGGATCTCGCCGATGGCGTGATTCTCACGAATCTGCCGGAAATACCAACCACCATCTGCCGTATCGCCGTACAGACAGGCGCCGACCAGCACGTCATCCTTGATCACCAGTTTTTTGTACACCCCGCCGATCGGGTCGGAGAGGGTGATGGTTTCGGTGCCTTCGCCGCCCATGAAGTCGCCAGCGGAAAACAGATCGATGCCGGTAACCTTCAGTTTGGTCGACGTCACCGAGCCCTGATAACGGGCGAAACCCAGTTGCGCCAGGTGGTTGGCGCAGACCTTGGCCTGTTCAAACAGCGGCGCCACCAGGCCGTAGGCGATGCCACGGTGGCTGGCGCATTCGCCGATCGCATAGATGCGTGGGTCGTAGGTTTGCAGGGTGTCGTTGACCAGAATCCCGCGGTTGCACGGGATACCGGCCTTTTCTGCCAGTTCAGTGTTGGGGCGGATGCCGGCGGCCATGACCACCAGATCGGCGGGGATGATGTCGCCGTTCTTGAATTGCACCGAGCCGACCCGACCATTGCCGGCGTCGTGCAGGGCCTGGGTCTGTTCGCACAGGCGAAAGTGCAGGCCGCGGGATTCGAGGGCGGTTTGCAGGAGTTGGCCGCTGGTCTTGTCCAGTTGCCGCTCCAGCAGCCATTCACCGAGGTGCACCACGGTGACGTGCATGCCGCGCAGCATCAGGCCGTTGGCCGCTTCGAGACCGAGCAGGCCGCCGCCGATCACCACGGCGTGCTTGTGGGTCTTGGCAGTGTCGATCATCGCCTGGGTGTCGGCGATGTCGCGGTAGCCGATCACGCCCTGCAAGGTGTTGCCGGGGATCGGCAGGATGAACGGGGTCGAACCTGTGGCGATCAGCAGGCGATCGTATTCGGCCTCGGTGCCGTCCTCGGCGATCACTCGGCGTTTGACCCGGTCGATCTCCACCACTTTGCGGTTGAGCAGCAGTTTGATGCCGTTTTCCAGATACCAGTCGAGGTCGTTGAGCACGATTTCTTCGAAGGTCTGTTCGCCGGCCAATACCGGCGACAACAGGATGCGGTTGTAGTTGGTGTGCGGTTCGGCGCCGAAGACCGTGATGTCGTACAGCTCGTTGCTCAGCTTGAGCAGTTCTTCCAGGGTACGAACCCCGGCCATGCCATTGCCGATCATCACCAGTTTGAGTTTTTTCATCAGGTTCTCCGGGAGCATCGGGCTTGCCTCTTGTGGGCAGTCAGGCCTTGCTCGACAAAAATGGCGCAAACAAAAAAGGCGTCCCGCCAGTTACCTAGCGAGGACGCCTTTGTCCTTGTCCCGTTCTCTCGGGAAGCCTGGCCTTCGTCGTTGAAGGTCGGGCTTTATGTCAGTTGAAAACGTTAATGCAGTGGTTGTGCCAAGTCGCGGCGGGCCGCGAATTTACTGGGGTAGTGCTGGAATTGGCCAGATGTTCGTTGTGGTTTTTGCACTGAATGGAAGCGGCACGCCCGTTAATGGAGCGCCGCATCAGCCATGAAACAGCAGGAACAGCAGCACCAGATTGCCCAGCAGCGCCAGTAATGCCAGTGTCCGCCAGACCTTCAGCGGCTCACGCTCCAGCAAGGGGCGAGGGCGCACATTCAGGCTGCGGCGCTCACCTTGCTCCAGAATCAGCAGCCATTCCTCGGCGGTTTCATAGCGTTGCAAAGGATCGGCCGCCACACCGCGCTCCAGGCACTGCGCCAGCCATTCCGGCAGATCCGGGCGATAGCGACCGGCACTCACCGGCACCCCGAAACGCGGGCGCTGGAAGGCTTCGATCTCGCCGTAGGGAAAATGTCCGGTGAGCAGGAAATACAAGGTCACGCCCACCGCATACAGATCCTGGTGTGTGCTGGGCGCCGCGCCTTGAAAGGCTTCTGGCGCGATGAAGCTCGGGGTTCCGGGCAAGGTCGATGGTGCGTCCTGCGACAGACCGGGGCAATACGCCAGACCGAAATCCAGCAGGCGCAACTCGCCGTCGTCCCCCAGGTGCAGGTTTTCCGGTTTGATGTCGCGGTGCAGGATCTGCCGTCGGTGTAACAGGCCGACTGCCCGCAGCAGACGTTCGGCCAGATCCTGCCACTGAGCCAGTGGCAGCGGGCCGCTTTGTGCGAACAACTGCGCCAGGGTCGTCCCTGAATATTCACGCATCACGTAGTACAAATGCTGACGCTGACCGGCGCTATGGACTTCGGGAAAGTGCCGCCCGGCGACGCGTTTGAGAAACCATTCCTCCGCCAGCAAGGCCTGACCAGCCTGGGCATCGTCTGCCAGTTGTGCAGGCAAAGTCTTCAACAGCCAGGCTTGGCCCTGACCATCGAGCACGCGATACAGCAACGATTGCTGGCTCTGACCGACGGTTCCTTGCACCTGCCAGCCTTCGAATGCCTGACCCAGTTTCAGCGGCGGGGGCAGCGGCCATTGCTGCAAATGAATCAGCGCATCGCCAAGACTGGCCTCGCCAACAGCATCCACCCGCACCAACAGCGCACTGGCATTGTCCTGACTGCCGGCCAGGTGCGCAGCGTTGACCAGCGTTTGCGCCGCACTGTGCAGATCCGGTTGATCGCGCAGGATTCCGGCAATGGCGGTATCGCCGAGCGCCGCCCAAACGCCATCACTGAGCAGCACAAAACATTCGCCGTCACGCAGTTCGCCATCGAGAAAATCCAGCACCAGATGCTGATCCAGCCCCAGGGCGCGCTTGAGCACGTGCTGCATGCCCGGTTGATCCCAGACGTGATCCTCGCTGATCCGTTGCAAGGTCTCGGCGTGCCAGCGATAGACCCGGCAATCACCGACGTGCGCCAGGGTAAACCGCCGGCCGCGCAGGACCAGCGCGCTGACGGTGGTGAGCAGCGGCTGGCCGCCACCGTTGGCCTGCAACCAGCGGTTTTGCGCGAGCAGCAGACGATCGAGGGCCTGGGCCACGCTCCAGGTTTCCGGAGTGGCGTAATAGTCCAGTGCCAGCGCCTGCAAGGTCGAACGTGCGGCCAGCCCGCCATCGGCGCACTGGCTCACGCCGTCGGCGATGGCAAACAGAAAGCCTTTGCTGGCAGCCAGCGCCGGGGCCGGCGTGACCAGGCGCAAGGCGTCCTGATTTTCCGCGCGGGGGCCGGTGGCGCTGGCTTCGGCGAAGCTCAGTTGCAGAGCCATTCGGGCCTCAGACCCGGGCAGCGGTCACGGCCGCCGAACCCCAGGTGGTTCTCCAGCGACGTTTGACCCCGTGCAGGCCGAACCACGCCAGCACGCCAAGGCTGGCGAACAGCCACAGCGCCAGTTGATAGCTGCCGGTGCTCTGTTTGATCGCGCCCATGCCTGCCGCCAGGGCAAAACCGCCGATGCCGCCGGCCATGCCGATCAGCCCGGTCATCACGCCGATTTCGCGCCGGAAACGTTGCGGCACCAGTTGGAACACCGCGCCATTACCTGCGCCGAGACCGAGCATGGTGCAGACGAAAAGTGCCAGCGCCGCGTAGGAACTTGGCAGGTTGAAACCGACCGCCGCGATACAAACTGCGGCGACCGTGTACATCGCCAAAAGCGTGCGAATACCACCGAATCGGTCAGCCAGTGCGCCACCGAGGGGACGCATCAGGCTGCCGCCGAAGACGCAGGCGGCGGTGTAGTAACCGGCGGTCACCGGGCTCAGGCCGTATTGATCGTTGAAGTAGCCGGGCAGGGCGCTGGCCAGGCCGATGAAGCCGCCGAAGGTGACGCTGTAGAAAAACATGAACCACCAGCTGTCGCGATCACCCAAAGCCTTGAAGTAGTCGGCCATGGCTTTGGCTTTTGGTCGCTCCGGCGCGTTTTTCGCCAGCCAGGCGAACAGCACCAGGGTCAGGATCAACGGGATCAGGGCGAACCCGAATACATTGCTCCAGCCAAACGCCGCCGCCAGCACCGGGGCGATCAGTGCCGCGAACACAGTCCCGGAATTGCCGGCCCCGGCGATGCCCATCGCCTTGCCCTGATGTTCCGGCGGATACCATTGCGAGGCCAGCGGCAGGGCCACGGCGAAAGAAGCGCCAGCCATACCGAGGAACAAACCGAGCAGCAGGGCCTGTTCGTAACTGTGGATGCCCAGTTTCCAGGCACCGAACAGTGCGCAGATCACGATCACCTGGCCGATCAGCCCGGCGGTTTTCGGCGACAGGCGATCGGCGAGCATGCCCATCGCAAAACGCAGTACCGCGCCGGCCAGAATCGGCGTGGCGACCACAAGACCGCGCTGCTGGGTAGTCAGGTGCAGATCGCCAGCAATCTGCACCGCCAGCGGGCCGAGCAGGTACCAGACCATGAAGCTCAGGTCGAAATACAGGAAGGCCGCGAACAGGGTCGGGGTGTGGCCGGATTTCCAGAAGCTTTTATTCATCGCGCACCTCAGCGGTAGAGAATCTCGAGAAGGAGTCAGAACCAGCACAGTGGGGCGCCGCCACGGCCGCACCACCGGCCCCGTTCGATGGGGCCAAAACGCAAAAACGCCGCTACCCGGATCGCCGAAAGGGGCGAAGAAGGTGAGCGACGTCTTTGTCGTAGGTGGGGCAACCGCCGTTGGTTACCTGTAGGGATTACTTAGCGAGATTTGTGCCAATAGTCTGAAACCGCGTTGCGGCCAATCGCGGCCAAGCCCGCTCCCACAGGTTCTGCATTAATCACAGACACTGTGTACGACAAGGAAACCTGTGGGAGCTGGCTTGCCAGCGATGGGGCCTTCAGAGGCTCCACGAAACTTCAGCCAAGCAACTCGCTCATCGCGATGATCTGCTCTGCCACCTGAATCAGTTTCTGCTGGCGGCTCATGGCCTGGCGGCGCATCAGGGTGTAGGCCTCTTCTTCGTTGCAGTCCTTCATTTTCATCAGCAGCCCTTTGGCCAGTTCGATGCGCTTGCGCTCGGCCAGTTGCTGGTCGCGGGCCTGAAGCTGGGCGCGCAAGGCCTGGTCGCTTTCGAAACGGGCCATGGCCACGTCGAGAATCGGCTGCAGACGTTGTGCGTGAATGCCCTCGACGATGTAGGCACTGACCCCGGACTTGATCGCCTGACGCATTACGCCGGGGTCATGTTCGTCGGTGAACATCACGATCGGCCGGGGCTGGTCGCGGCTGACCAGCACCACTTGCTCCATCACATCGCGGCTCGGTGACTCGGTATCGATCAGGATCACGTCCGGACGCACCGTTTCGACGCGCGCCGGCAGGTCGATGGTCAGGCCCGACTCATCGATCACCTCGAAACCGGCCTCGGTCAGCGCGGCTTTCAGGCGTCCGACTTTTTTCGCGGTGTCGTTGATCAGCAGAATGCGCAGCATGTTCGCGGTCTCCTGTCAGCGCTGGGCGAGAAGGGGGGCGCTGTCGCTCAGCGCATGGAGCTTGAAGCTTCGGGCGTAGGCGGCAGGATCGCTGCCGTCCCAGATTTTGCCGTCGATCAACTGGCTGCTGCGCATGTCCTTGCCCCAGGCTGCGACGCCCACAGCAGTCGCCGCGTCGCGATAGATCTCCAGTTGTTGTACCTGCCGGGCGACGGTGAGGTAATCCGGGTCATCGCGCAGCAAGCCCCAGCGGCGGAACTGGGTCATGAACCACATGCCATCCGACAGATACGGCAGATTCACCGCGCCATCGCCGTGAAAGCGCAGGGCGTGCGGGTCCTGCCAGCGATTGCCCAGTCCATCGTCGTAATCGCCGAGAAAGCGCGGTTCGATGCAGGACACCGGGGCGTCGAGGTATTCCGCAGCGCTCAGCAACTGCGCGGTGCTGCGGCGGTTTTCCGGGCTTTCTTCAATGAAGCGGCTGGCTTCGAGGATCGCCATCACCAGCGCCCGGGCGGTGTTGGGGTACTGCTCGACGAAGGCGCGGGTGCAGCCGAGAACTTTCTCCGGATGATCGGGCCAGATGGTCTGGCTGGTCGCCAGCGTGAAACCGAGATCCTGCTGCACGGCGCTGGCCGCCCACGGTTCGCCCACGCAGAGGCCATCAATGCGTCCGGCCTGCAAGTGCGCGACCATTTGCGGCGGCGGCACCACCACGCTGTCGACATCCTGCAACGGATGAATGCCCTGGCTCGCCAGCCAGTAATACAGCCACATGGCATGGGTGCCGGTCGGGAAAGTCTGGGCGAAGGTCAGTTTTGCGCGGGTTTGGTGCACATGGTGGTGCAGCGCTTCAGGACCGGTCACGCCCAGGCCCTGCAAGCCGTGGGACAGGTTGAGGCTCTGGCCGTTCTGGTTCAGACCCATCAACACCGCCATGTCGGTCGACGCGATGCCGCCGATGCCCAGATGCACTGCGTAGATCAGGCCGTAAAGGCTGTGGGCGGCATCGAGTTCACCGCTGACCAGATTGTCCCGCAGGTTGGCCCAGGAACTCTGGCGTTTGAGATTCAGGGTCAACCCGTAAGGCTGAGCAAAGCCCTGGGTGGCGGCGACCACCAGCGAGGCGCAGTCGCTCAGGGCCATGAAGCCCAGGTTGATCGCACTTTTTTCCGGGGCATCGCTGCCGTTGACCCAGGCCATCGGCCCGGCGGAGGTTTGAGTCATGAAAGCCACCCTCAAAAAAAACGCCGTCCCAGGCTTTGCCCGCGCAAAACCGAGAGACGACGCCATTGTCCTTGCCTGCACGCCACCATTGGCCTGCAGGCTGATGCCGAGGAAGGTGCAAGGCATATGCCATGCGCACCGATTTACCCGTGCGCCTCGCGCGGTGGGGCGATGCCCGGCTATAATCGCCGCCTCTTTTCGCCGCCCGAGTCATAGCCGCCCATGTACACCCTGGCCCGTCAGCTGTTGTTCAAACTTTCCCCGGAAACCTCCCACGATCTGTCGCTGGATCTGATCGGCGCGGGCGGGCGTTTGGGCCTCAACGGTTTGCTGTGCAAGGCCCCGGCGTCGCTGCCGGTGAATGTCATGGGTCTGCAGTTCCCGAATCCTGTGGGGCTGGCGGCCGGTCTGGACAAGAACGGCGCGGCCATCGACGGCTTCGCGCAACTGGGTTTCGGTTTTGTCGAAATCGGCACCGTGACTCCGCGCCCGCAGCCGGGCAACCCGAAACCACGGATTTTCCGCCTGCCGGAAGCCGAGGCGATCATCAACCGCATGGGGTTCAACAACCTCGGTGTGGATAACCTGCTGGCGCGGGTGGCGGCGGCCAAATACAAGGGCGTGCTGGGGATCAACATCGGCAAGAACTTCGACACCCCGGTCGAGCGCGCTGTAGACGACTACCTGATCTGCCTGGACAAGGTCTACGCCCACGCCAGTTACGTCACGGTCAACGTCAGCTCGCCGAACACTCCGGGCCTGCGCAGCCTGCAATTTGGTGACTCGCTCAAGCAATTGCTGGCGGACCTGGCCACGCGCCGCGCCGAACTGGCCCTGCGCCACGGCAAGCATGTACCGCTGGCGATCAAGATCGCGCCGGACATGACCGACGAAGAAACCGCGCAAGTCGCCCAGGCGCTGATCGAAACCGGGATGGACGCGGTGATCGCCACCAACACCACCCTCAGCCGCGTGGGCGTCGAAGGCATGGAACATGGTGACGAGGCGGGCGGTCTGTCCGGCGCGCCAGTGCGTGAAAAGAGTACCCATACCGTGAAAGTGCTGGCATCCGAGCTGGGCGGCAAGCTGCCGATCATCGCGGCGGGCGGTATCACCGAAGGCAAGCATGCGGCCGAGAAGATCGCTGCCGGCGCGAGCCTGGTGCAGATCTACTCCGGCTTCATCTACAAGGGCCCGGCGCTGATCCGCGAGTCCGTGGACGCGATCGCCGCCAAGCGCTGATTTGCGGATTTAAAAGGCAGGCATAAAAAAGGGCTCCTCGAAGGAGCCCCTGGGCCGTAGCCCGCCGTCCGGGAAGGACGTGCATGGTGATCAGGTCGTTACGAAATCAGATTGTCGTGTCGCAATAAGTGCCCTGTGTCAGCCGACGGCGTGAAGTTCGTTGAGTCTGTGGATTCCCGCAGTGCCGGTCATACCGTCCCAGTTGTCGCCGCGTCCTTCTCGCCAGCCGTTGATCCAGGCTTGACGTACCGACGGTAGAGTAAATGGGCAAAGCTCACGGGATTTGCCACCAACGCCATATTGATATCCGCGCAAAAATGCTCTTTCCAACGGATCACGCTTAAGTCTTCTCATAGGGTGTTTCCCTCACTTGTTGACTGTTTTTGTCGCGTCGACCTCAACTGAGGTCTGGCAGAAAAACTCTGCCGTTGGCGGCTCGCTGCCGGCGTGGCGAGCCAAGGTGTTGACGCCGTTGCGACGTCAACCTGTGTCCAGTTCTAACCAATGAGTCACATCGATGGAATGACCGTTTTGTCATAAGGACGTAACGAAAAAGATGCTATGGCCATAAGTAACCGCGTATTTATCCAGCGTTTGTTGGCCAAACCCCGGTATGATCGGCCCCGCGCTGGATGATGAGGTTAATCCTTTAGTGAGAATGACCCACGTTTACACTGGGGTACTATTCGACGAAGGGTTGCTTTGAGTCATTTTGTTGCTTCAACTTTTTTCTCTGTCCCGGCATCTAAGCTCTTTTAACCCGAGCAGCGGGGATGGAACGGCACACCTTCGTGCCACGCGGGCGCTCTTGTAGAAAAGCGCCTGATTGAAAACCGGATCGGCAATGCGTTGCCGGTTCATCAGCCAAAGGCTCTGGAAAAACCATGTCCGACCGTTTCGAACTCTTCCTCACTTGCCCCAAAGGCCTTGAAGGCCTGCTCATCGAGGAAGCCGTCGGGCTTGGCCTTGAAGAGGCCCGCGAACACACCTCCGCCGTGCGTGGCATGGCGACCATGGAAACCGCTTATCGCCTGTGCCTCTGGTCGCGTCTGGCCAACCGGGTGCTGCTGGTGCTCAAGCGCTTCCCGATGAAAAACGCTGAAGACCTGTACCACGGCGTACTCGACGTCGACTGGCAGGATCACATGCTGGCCGACGGCACCCTCGCCGTGGAATTCAGCGGCCACGGTTCGGGCATCGACAACACTCACTTCGGCGCCCTGAAGGTCAAGGACGCCATCGTCGACAAACTGCGCACACCGCAGGGCGACCGCCCGAGCATCGACAAACTCAACCCGGACCTGCGCATTCACCTGCGTCTGGATCGTGGCGAAGCGATTCTGTCCCTCGACCTCTCCGGCCACAGCCTGCACCAGCGTGGTTACCGCTTGCAGCAGGGCGCTGCGCCGCTGAAGGAGAACCTTGCAGCCGCGATCCTGATCCGTTCCGGCTGGCCGCGCATTGCCGCCGAAGGTGGCGCGCTGGCTGACCCGATGTGCGGTGTCGGCACGTTCCTGGTCGAAGCCGGTATGATCGCCGCCGACATGGCGCCGAACCTGCGTCGCGAACAGTGGGGCTTCACCGCCTGGCTCGGTCACGTGCCGGCGCTGTGGAAAAAACTGCATGAAGAAGCCGTCGAGCGTGCTGCTGCCGGTCTGGCCAAGCCGCCGCTGTGGATTCGCGGTTATGAAGCCGACCCACGGCTGATCCAGCCGGGCCGCAACAACGTCGAACGCGCCGGCCTGAGCGAGTGGATCAAGATCTATCAGGGCGAAGTGGCGACGTTCGAACCGCGTCCGGATCAGAACCAGAAAGGGCTGGTCATCTGCAACCCGCCGTACGGCGAGCGTCTGGGCGATGAAGCCAGCCTGTTGTACCTCTACCAGAACCTCGGCGAGCGTCTGCGTCAGGCCTGCCTGAACTGGGAAGCAGCGGTGTTCACCGGCGCGCCGGACCTGGGCAAGCGCATGGGCATCCGCAGCCACAAGCAGTATTCGTTCTGGAACGGCGCGTTGCCGTGCAAGCTGCTGTTGATCAAAGTCCTGCCGGATCAGTTCGTCACCGGCGAGCGCCGCACCCCGGAACAACGTCAGGCCGAGCGCGAGCAAGCCGCTTACGACCAGACGCCGAACGAGCCGCAGGAGCGCAAGTTCAACAAGAACGGCAACCCGATCAAACCGACGCCGGCCCCGGCGCCAGTGATCGAGCAACCGCGCCTGAGCGAAGGCGGGCAGATGTTTGCCAACCGCCTGCAAAAGAACCTCAAGGCCATGAGCAAGTGGGTCAAGCGTGAAGGCATCGATTGCTACCGCGTCTACGATGCGGACATGCCGGAATACGCCATGGCCATCGACCTGTACCACGACTGGGTGCACGTTCAGGAATACGCCGCGCCGAAGTCGATCGACCCGGAAAAGGCCTCGATCCGCATGTTCGACGCCCTGGCGGCCATTCCGCAGGCGCTGAACATCGACAAGAGCCGCGTGGTGGTCAAGCGCCGGGAGCGTCAGAGCGGCACCAAACAGTACGAGCGTCAGGCCGCCCAGGGCAAGTTCAATGAAGTGACCGAGGGCGGCGTGAAGTTGCTGGTCAACCTCACCGACTACCTCGACACCGGGCTGTTCCTCGATCACCGGCCGATGCGCATGCGTATCCAGAAAGAGGCCGCCGGCAAGCGCTTCCTCAACCTGTTCTGCTACACCGCGACCGCCAGCGTGCACGCAGCCAAGGGCGGCGCGCGCAGCACCACCAGTGTCGACCTGTCGAAAACCTACCTCGACTGGGCGCGCCGCAACCTGTCGCTCAACGGTTTCTCCGAAAAGAACCGTCTGGAGCAGGGCGACGTGATGGCGTGGCTGGAAAACTGCCGCGAAGAGTACGACCTGATCTTCATCGATCCGCCGACCTTCTCCAACTCCAAGCGCATGGAAGGCATCTTCGACGTGCAGCGAGATCAGGTGCAGTTGATCGACCTTGCCATGGCCCGACTGGCGGCGGGCGGGGTGTTGTACTTCTCAAACAACTTCCGCAAGTTCCAGCTCGAAGACAACCTGGCCGAGCGCTACGCGGTCGAGGAAATCACCGCCAGCACCATCGACCCGGATTTCGCCCGTAACGGCAAGATCCACCGCGCCTGGAAAATCACGGCTCGTTGACGCTTTGCAAAATTGGATCCACAGAGCCTTGATTTTTAAAGGCTCTTGGATCCGTTCAGAGCTAGCCAAATTAGTGGCTAATAGCTATAACTCACACACGGCCGATGGGGTTTTTCCCGCAGATGCTGACGTAGTGAGTGGCTTTTATGTCGTTGCACCCCGTGCGCCCGAAGATATTGGGTTTTATCAGCGAAGACGTCTCGGCCTGGCTGGTCGGGGTGCTGGTATTGCTCGCCGGCGGAATTCTCACGGGGCTGCTCGCCTGGGGCACCCTCAATCAGTTTCACAGCCAGTTGCGCCAACGCTTTCAGCTGCTGGCCAACGAACGCTATAGCCGCATCGAAGAACGATTTCAGGATCAGGAGCAACGTCTCGATGGCCTGCGCCGGTTCTTCGCCAACTCCGAATCGGTGTCCCGCGCCGAATTCGACGGTTACACCCATCCTCTATTGCTGCGCACCCAGGCTTATTCGTTTGCCTTGCGGGTGAGCGGTGCCGAACGTGCCGCCTTCGAGCAGCGCGTGCGAGATGAGGGCCTGAGCACCTTCAGCGTGCGCGAACTCAATGCGCGCGGCGAACTGCAACTGGCCTCGGCCCGCGATGAGTACGTCGTCGTGGTGTACAGCCAGACCCAGAGCCGGCTCGGTTCTCCGCTGGGTTACGACTTGCTGGCTCAGCCGTTGCGCCGCTCGACCCTGGAGCGCGCCGACCAGCTTCGCAGTCTGGCAGTGTCGCAGCCGATGCATCTGGTCGGTATCGAGCCGGCATACGCACGCGGCGTATTGCTGGTGGCACCTGTGTTACGCGAAGGCGAGCCCAGATCATACGGCTACGTGATGGCTGTCATCAGCATGCGTCAGCTGCTGGCAGACGGCTTGCCGGATGCATTTCATGACTATCTGTCGGTGCGCATCCTCGATCTGTCCACCACTGATCAGCATGAAGTGCTGTTCGAATCGACCAATGAACCGGCGCAGAGTGATCTGTCGGCGACCCGGCTGGTGCGCATGGCCGATCACGACTATCAGGTAGATATCCTGCCCAGCGAAGCGTTCATGCAGGCCAACCATTCGTCGGTGGGCAGCGTAGTGGTGCTGGGCGGGTTGCTCAGTCTGCTGCTGAGCGCGCTGCTTTATGTGCTGGTCAGCCAGCGCCAGCGTGCGTTGCGCATGGTCGAGTTGCGCACTCAGGAACTGCATGAGCGCGAGCAGGAACTGCGCGGCACCCACGGTCAGTTGCGCGGGGTGCTCAACGCGGCGACCCAGGTTGCAATCATCGCCACCGACCTGCGCGGAGTGATCAACACTTTCAACCCCGGTGCCGAGCAGATGCTCGGTTATCACAGCAACGAAGTGGTCGGCCACATGACCCTGGAAAACCTGCACTTTCCCCGGGAACTGGTGGCCCGCGCGGCGGAACTCAGCGCCCGTTATGGCAAGGCCATTCCGACCTGTCAGGCGATGCTGGTGGAGGGCGGCGAAGTCGGCGGGCACGAAGCGCGGGAATGGACGCTGGTGCGCAAGGATGGCAGCCACCTGCCGGTGAACATGTTGGCCACCCCGGTGCTGGACGAACAAGGGCTGTGGGTCGGCCATCTGGCGATCTGCATCGACATCACCGAGCGCAAGCGCGTGCATGAAGCCCTGGCCGCGCGGGACGTGCTGTTGAAGAAGCTCAGCGCCCATGTTCCCGGCGGGATCTATCAATTCAAGATGGAGTTCGACGGGCGTTTCAGCGTGATCTACGCCAGCGACGGCATCCGCGAGATCTACGAGCTGGAGCCGGACGTGCTGCTGCTCAACGCCGAGGCGATCTTCACCCGTATCCACCCGCAGGACGTCAGCCGCGTGCGCAAGTCGATCCGTGCTTCGGCGGACAATCTCAGCCCATGGCGTGAGGAGTATCGTGTGCAATTGCCCGAGCGTGGCCTGCGCTGGGTTCGCGGCGAGGCGACGCCGGAGGAACTGCCGGGCGGCGGGGTGCTGTGGCATGGCTATATTTCGGATATTTCCGACCTGAAACGGGTGGAAGAAGAGCTGCGCGCGCTGTCGGTGACCGATTCCCTGACCGGGATTCACAACCGGCGCTATTTCCAGGAGCGCCTGACCACCGAAATGGCCCGGGTCGAGCGCGGCGGAGGCGAGTTGTCGGTGATCATGCTCGACATCGACCACTTCAAGCGGATCAACGATCAGTACGGTCACGCGGTAGGCGACCGCGTGTTGCAGGCGGTCTGCGAGCGCATCGGTCACCGGCTGCGGCGTACCGACGTGTTCTGCCGCTTGGGTGGCGAAGAGTTCATGGTGTTGTGCCCGGACATCGACGGCGATCACGCCCACATGCTGGCCGAGGAGTTATGGCACAGCCTGCGCAGTGCGCCGATCGACGTGGTGGGGGTGGTGACGGCCAGTTTCGGGATTGCCAGCTGGCGACCGGGTGAGGGCGCGGACGCGCTGTTGCTGCGGGCGGATTCGGGGGTGTATGCGGCGAAGCAGGGCGGACGGGATCGGGTCGAGCGGCAGATGAACTGAGCCCCTCTGCCACCTGATCGTTCCCACGCTCTGCGTGGGAATGCCTCCGGGGACGCTCCGCGTCCAGTGACGCAGAGCGTCACGGGCTGTATTCCCACGCGGACGGTTCGACGCCTCGACGTGGGAACAATCATTTAATGGGTTACAGAACCGAAGCAGTCTGCGGCGTCCGCGGCTGTTTGTAGAGATCCAGCAGTACCTGATCCAGCACCGACGACGCGCCGAACGGGGCCTTGTCGTTGAGGATCGCCACCACCGCCCAGGTGTTGCCGTTGACGTCGCGGCTGAAGCCGGCGATTGCCCGCACGGTGTTCAGCGTACCGGTCTTGACGTGGGCTTCGCCGCGCATCGCGGTGGTCTTGAGGCGTTTGCGCATGGTGCCGTCAGTGCCCGCGATCGGCAGTGAACTGATGTACTCGGCAGCATATGGGCTGTGCCAGGCCGCTTGCAGCATGTTGGCCATTTCCCGGGCGCTGACCCGCTCGGAACGCGACAGACCGGAGCCGTTCTCCATCACCAGATGCGGCGCGGTGATGCCTTTCTTCGCCAGCCACTGACGCACCACCCGTTGCGCGGCTTTGGCGTCATCGCCGTCGGCGTCGTTGCGGAATTTCTGGCCCAGGCTCAGGAACAGCTGCTGAGCCATGGTGTTGTTACTGTATTTGTTGATGTCGCGGATGATTTCCGCCAGATCCGGCGAGAACGCACGGGCCAGCACTTTCGCGCTGCTCGGGGTCGGGGCCAGACGATCCTTGCCCTGGATGCTGCCGCCCAGTTCCTTCCAGATCGCCCGCACGGCACCGGCGGTGTAGGTCGCGTGGTCGAGCAGCGACAGGTAAGTCTGCGAGCTGCAGCCTTCGCCCAACTGGCCGGCCACGGTCACGGTCACGCTGCCATCGGCCTGCGGCACCGGGTTGTAGCGCACGCCGCCGGTGCATTGTTTGGAGTTGAGCGCTTTGACAGTGTTCTCGATGTTGATGCTGGCAATCGGCGGTTCGACCGAGATCAGCACCCGGCCATTGTCGTTGCGGGCCACGAAACGCAGGGCCTTGAGGTTGACCAGCAGCGAATCCGGCTTGACCAGGAACGGCTTGTTCTCGTCGTTGCCGTCATCGTTGAATTCCGGCAGTTGCGGCTGCACGAAGAAGCTGCGATCGAGCACCAGATCACCGGTGACCTGGGTCACGCCGTTGGCGCGCAGGTCGCGCATCAGCAGCCAGAGTTTTTCCATGTTCAGCTTCGGATCGCCGCCGCCCTTGAGGTAGAGGTTGCCGTTGAGGATCCCGCCGTTCAGGTCGCCGTCGGTGTAGAACTCGGTTTTCCACTGATGATTGGGGCCGAGCATTTCCAGCGCTGCGTAGGTGGTGACCAGTTTCATGGTCGAGGCCGGGTTGACCGACACGTCGGCGTTGTACACGGTCGGCGTGCCCGGGCCGTCCAGCGGCACCATCACCAGCGACAGGGCAGTGGGCTGCAGCTTGCTGGCCTTGAGGGCTTTTTCGACGTTGGGGGTCAGGGCGGTGTTGATGGTGGCAGCGGAGACGGGCAAGGCCAGCGGCAGAAGAAGACCGGCCAGGAGCAGAGGACGCAACGATTTGATCATATGAAATAAAACCCTACAGCCGAGGGGAAAAAAGACGAGGACATGGATGAAAAGGCCCTCAGTGGTCATGAAAGTGTCGGCATTATGCCCCAAGGTGCAACAGCTTGGGCCTTTCGCAAGGGCGCCAATTCGTTATTTTTTTACAGGCGGTCGCACGCACGTCCCGGATAGGCGGGCAATCGCCGGCTTAAACTGGTAAAGTGCCGGCCGTAATTACTTAAGAGGATTGTTCCAATGGCGACTAACCGTTCCCAGCGTCTGCGCAAAAAACTGTGCGTCGATGAATTTCAAGAGCTGGGTTTCGAACTGAACCTGGGCTTCAAAGAAGACCTGTCCGAAGAAGCCATTGACGCTTTCCTCGAAGCATTCATCAAAGAAGCCATGGAAGCCAACGGTCTGGGCTATGTCGGCGGCGACGACTTCGGTCTGGTTTGCCTGCAGAAGCGTGGCTCGGTCACCGAAGAGCAGCGCGCTGCTGTTGAAGCCTGGCTGAAAACCCGCTCCGAGCTGACCAGCACTGAAATCAGCCCGCTGCTGGACGTCTGGTATCCGGAAAAGCCGATCAACGCGGCCAAGTGATACTGAAAAAAACGGTGACCTGAGGGTCGCCGTTTTTTTATGCCTGCTTTTTAACGAGGCCTCAAGCCTTGCGCCAGTTGAGGATCAGCAAGGTCAACACCCCCGCGACAATCCCCCAGAACGCCGAACCGATGGAAAACAGCGTCAGCCCCGACGCCGTGACCATGAAGGTGATCAGCGCCGCTTCCCGTTCCTTCACCTCGGTCATGGCAATGCTCAAGCCGTTGATGATCGAGCCGAACAGCGCCAAAGCAGCAATCGACAGCACCAGTTCCTTGGGCAGCGCGGCGAACAGCGCCGCCAGCGTGGCGCCGAACACCCCGGCAATCCCGTAGAAAATCCCGCACCACACCGCAGCGGTGTAGCGTTTGTTGCGATCCTCATGGGCATGGGGCCCGGTGCAGATCGCCGCGCTGATGGCCGCCAGGTTGATGCCGTGGGAACCGAACGGTGCCAGCAGCAAGGACGCGATGCCGGTCGCGGTGATCAGCGGCGAGGCCGGGACGTTGTAGCCATCGGCGCGCAACACGGCGATGCCGGGCATGTTTTGCGAGGTCATCGCTACCACAAACAGCGGAATGCCGATGCTGATAGTCGCGGCCAGAGAAAAGTGCGGCGTGGTCCAGACTGGTGTCGCCACTTCCAGATGAAAACCGCTGAAGTCCAGCAGCCCCATGAAACCCGACAGCGCGGTGCCGATCAGCAGCGCGGCGAGCACCGCATAGCGTGGCGACAGGCGTTTGACGATGAGATAAGTGAAGAACATCCCCAGCACCAGACCGGTGCGATGTTGCGCGGCGACGAAGATTTCGCTGCCTATCTTGAACAGAATCCCCGCCAGCAGCGCGGCGGCGAGGGAGGCCGGAATCTTTTTCACCAGCCGTTCGAAGCTGCCGGTCAGGCCGCAAATGGTCACCAGCACCGCGCAGGTGATGTAGGCGCCGATGGCTTCGCCGTAGGTAACGCCGCCGAGGCTGGTGATCAACAGCGCCGCGCCGGGCGTTGACCAGGCAATGGTGATCGGCGTGCGATAGCGCAGCGACAGGCCGATCGAACACACCGCCATGCCGATGGAAATCGCCCAGATCCACGACGAAATCTGCCCGCTGGTCAGGCCCGCCGCTTGTCCGGCCTGGAACATCAGCACCAGCGAACTGGTGTAGCCGGTCATCATCGCGATGAACCCGGCGACGATGGCGGAGGGCGATGTGTCCGCCAGCGGGCGCAGTCGGGTGTGGGTGATTTCGTTCATGACAGGGGTATTCCTTGTACCAATGAAGATATTTGCTGCTACGCGAAACCCTTGTGGGAGCGGGCTTGCTCGCGATGACGGCGGAACAGTCGACATTGGAGTTGAATGTCCAACCGCTATCGCGAGCAAGCTCGCTCCCACAGGGATCGCGGATTCTGCGATCAAGCCTAAACTCAAACGTAACGGAGCGTTGCAATACAGCCGTAGCCGCAAACAGCCGTACAGTCGTGTTGCCACCTTCCATTGTGTACAATCGCGCTGTTTTTTACGCGATACTTGCCAGCGACCCACTGTGCCGTATTACAGTCACGGTCAATTCGCCGCGTTCTTCCCGACTCGAGTGCCCATGAACGAACAGTTGCAACCCCTCAAGAAACAACCGCGAGCAGGCAAAGCCGGCCGCAGCGGAACCCAGGACGATATTGTCTATGCGCATATCTTCGAGGCCATCCTCGAACAACGCCTGGCGCCCGGCACCAAGTTGAGCGAAGAAGCGCTGGGGGAAATTTTCGGGGTCAGCCGCACCATCATTCGCCGTGCGCTATCGCGTCTGGCCCATGAAGGCGTGGTGCTGTTGCGGCCGAACCGTGGCGCGGTAGTGGCCAGCCCGAGCGTCGAAGAAGCGCGTCAGGTGTTCCTCGCCCGGCGTCTGGTGGAACGCGCGATCACTGAACTGGCGGTGCAGCACGCCACCGCCGAGCAGATCGCTGAATTGCGCCAGATGGTCAACGACGAACGCGACAGCTTCTCCCGTGGCGATCGCGGCGCCGGCATCCGTCTCTCCGGCGAATTCCACCTGAAACTGGCCGAAGCGGCGAAGAACGCGCCGTTGATCAGTTTCCAGCGCAGCCTCGTTTCGCAGACCTCGCTGATCATTGCCCAATATGAAAGCGGCAACCGTTCGCACTGTTCCTACGACGAGCACACTCAGTTGATCGACGCCATCGAAGCGCGCAACGGCGAGCTGGCAGTGGACCTGATGATGCATCACATGGACCACATCGACAGCAAGCTCAACCTCGACGAGGAAAGCGCTTCGGACGATCTGCATGCAGTGTTCTCGCATCTGTTGCAGACCAAGAAGCCGGGGCGGCCTGCGGCCAAGCTCTAAGTCAGACCGCGTCGACCCCAATCGCTGGCAAGCCAGCTCCCACAGGATTTGCGATGTGACGCAATTCTGGTGAACACCATAAAACCCTGTGGGAGCTGGCTTGCCAGCGATAGCAATCTGACAGGTAATAAAAATCCCCCGGACTGAAAAGTACCGGGGGATTTTTTTGCTCTCCTGATCGTTCCCACGCTCTGCGTGGGAATGCAGCCCGTGACGCTCCGCGTCACTGGACGCGGAGCGTCCCCAGAGGCATTCCCACGCAGAGCGTGGGAACGATCGAGCAATCAGTTAGCGCTGGTGCACCAGCGCACCCGCCGCATAGGTCTGGGCCACAGTGCGGTCATCGCCCAGGGTCATCAGCACAAACAACGTTTCGGCAATGTTGTTGGCCTGCTTCAAGCGGTAGCTCAGCAGCGGCGTGGCGTTGTAGTCCAGCACCAGGAAGTCGGCGTCGGAGCCCGGTTGCAGGTTGCCGATCTTGTCTTCCAGGCGCAGTGCCCGTGCGCCGCCGAGGGTGGCGAGGTACAGCGACTTGAACGGGCTCAGGCGCGCACCTTGCAGTTGCATCACCTTGTAGGCTTCGTTCAGGGTTTGCAGCAGCGAGAAACTGGTGCCGCCGCCGACGTCAGTCCCGAGGCCGACGTTCAGTTTGTGCTTCTCGGCCATCGGCAGGTTGAACAGGCCGCTGCCGAGGAAGAAGTTCGAGGTCGGGCAGAACGCGACCGCCGAACCGGTCTGCGCCAGGCGCGCGCATTCGTCGTCGCACAGGTGCACGCCGTGGGCGAACACCGAGCGCTCGCCGAGCAATTGATAGTGATCGTAGACGTCCAGATAGCCCTTGCGCTCCGGGAACAGCGCCTTGACCCATTCGACTTCCTTGAGGTTTTCGCTGATGTGGGTCTGCATGTACAGATCCGGGTATTCGCTGAGCAACTGGCCGGCGAGCGTCAGCTGTTCCGGGGTGCTGGTCGGAGCGAAACGCGGGGTGACGGCATAGTGCAGACGACCCTTGCCGTGCCAGCGCTCGATCAGCGCCTTGCTGTCGAGGTAGCTCGATTCCGGAGTGTCGGTCAGGTAGTCCGGCGCGTTGCGGTCCATCATCACCTTGCCGGCGATCATCCGCAGGTCGAGCTTCTCGGCCGCTTCGAAGAACGAGTTCACCGACTGCGGGTGCACGCTGCCGAACACCAGGGCCGTGGTGGTGCCGTTGCGCAGCAGTTCCTTGATGAAGATGTCCGCGACCTCATCGGCGTGGGCCTTGTCGGCGAACTGGCTTTCGCACGGGAAGGTGTAGGTGTTCAGCCAGTCCAGCAGTTGCTCGCCATAGGCGCCGACCATGCCGGTCTGCGGCAGGTGGATGTGGGTGTCGATGAAGCCCGGGGTGATCAGCGCATCCTTGTGATGGGTGATCTCGATGTCCGCCGGCAGCGTCGGGAGCAGTTCGCTGGCGTGGCCGAGGGCACTGATCTTGCCGTCATCGACCACCAGCAGGCCGTCCTCGAAATACTCGTAGGAGGCTTCGATGCCGACCTCGGCAGGGTCGGCGATGCTGTGCAGGATGGCGGCGCGGTAGGCTTTGCGAGTCAGAGGCATGAGGGTTCTCTAATCAGTTTGAGGCTTTGAGTGTGGCGGCCTGACTGCGGCGCGAAACCGGCAGCAGTTTGGCAATCGGTTCGGCGCTGGCGGTGTGCTGGCCGAAATTGGCGTTATAGGTGGCGATGATTTCGCCGGCGATGGAGATGGCGATTTCCACAGGCAACTTGCCTTTGACTTCGCCGATGCCCATCGGGCAGCGCATGCGTTGCACGACGCTGGCGTCGAAACCACGGTCACGCAGGCGATGTTCGAACTTGGCCCGTTTGGTCTTCGAGCCGATCAGGCCAAACCAGGTGAAGTCGTTGCGCTTGAGGATCGCGGCGGTGAGTTCCAGATCCAGTTGATGATTGTGGGTCATGACGATGCAGTAGCTGCCGGCGGGCAGGTCGTCGATTTCATCCACCGGTTCCTCGGCGACGATCTTGCGCACGCCGTGGGGAATCTGTTCGGGGAATTCCTCTTCCCGTGAATCGATCCAGCGCACCCGGCAGGGCAGGCTGGCGAGCAAGGGTACCAGCGCGCGGCCGACATGGCCGGCGCCGAACACGGCGATCTGCGCCTGCACCTGGCCCATCGGTTCGAACAACAGCACCGTGGCGCCGCCGCAGCACTGGCCAAGGCTGGCGCCGAGGCTGAAGCGCTCAAGATGGGTGTCCTGCTTGCCGCTGGCGAGCATGTCGCGGGCGATCTGCATGGCTTTGTACTCCAGGTGCCCGCCACCGATGGTGTCGAACGTCTGGCGGGCGCTGACGACCATTTTCGAGCCGGCATTGCGCGGCGTCGAGCCGAGCTCTTCGATGATCGTCACCAGAACGCAGGGTTCGCCCTGGTTCTGCAGGTCGGCGAGGGCGTCGATCCAGTTGTACATATCTCACCTCTCAGATCGTTCCCACGCTCTGCGTGGGAATGCATCACTGGACGCTCCGCGTCCGCTGTTCAGGATGCGACGCAGAGCGTCGCGGGCTGCATTCCCACGCAGAGCGTGGGAACGATCATCAAACAACCTCGGTTTCAGCTTCGACGGCTTTCACCGCTTTGAGCTGGCGCATCTGCTCGCAACCCCACAACACCCGCTCCGGGGTCGCCGGCGCGTCGATCTTCGGCTGATGCTTGTAGTCGCCAAGGCTGGCCACCGCATCCTTGATCGCACACCACGCGGCGATGCCGAGCATGAACGGCGGCTCACCCACAGCCTTGGAGTGGAACACCGTGTCCTCCGGGTTCTTGCGGTTTTCCACCAGCTTCACCCGCAGGTCCAGCGGCATGTCCGCCACGGCCGGGATCTTGTAGCTGGCCGGACCGTTGGTCATCAGCTTGCCCTTGTTGTTCCAGACCAGTTCTTCCATGGTCAGCCAGCCCATGCCCTGAACGAAACCACCCTCGACCTGGCCGATATCGATGGCCGGGTTCAGCGAGGCGCCGACGTCGTGGAGGATGTCGGTACGCAGCATCTTGTACTCGCCGGTCAGGGTGTCGACGATCACTTCGCAGCACGCCGCGCCGAAGGCGAAGTAGTAGAACGGCCGGCCACGGGCCTGGCTGCGGTCGTAGTAGATTTTCGGGGTCTTGTAGAACCCGGTGCTCGACAGCGACACCTGATTGAAATACGCCAGCTGGATCAGCGCTTCGAAGGTCAGGATGTGGTCACGCACCCGTACGTGGCCGTTGTGGAATTCCACATCTTCTTCGCTGACCTTGTAGTGCCGCGCGGCGAATTCGACCAGCCGCTGCTTGATTGTCTCGGCAGCGTTCTGCGCCGCTTTGCCGTTGAGGTCGGCGCCGCTGGAGGCTGCGGTCGGCGAGGTGTTCGGCACTTTGTCGGTGTTGGTCGCAGTGATCTGCACGCGGTCCATTTCCACCTGGAACACTTCGGCCACGACCTGCGCGACTTTGGTGTTCAGGCCCTGGCCCATTTCCGTGCCGCCGTGGTTCAGGTGGATGCTGCCGTCGGTGTAGACGTGCACCAGTGCACCGGCCTGATTGAGGAAGCTGGCAGTGAAGGAAATGCCGAATTTCACCGGCGTCAGCGCCAGGCCTTTTTTCAGGATCGGGCTGTTGGCATTGTAGCGACGGATCGCTTCGCGACGCTCGGCGTACTGGCTGCTTTCTTCCAGTTCAGCGGTCATCTCCTCGAGCATGTTGTGCTCGACGGTCTGGTAGTAGTGGGTGACGTTGCGCTCGGTCTTGCCGTAGTAGTTGGCCTTGCGCACGGCCAGCGGATCGAGGTTCAGGTGACGGGCGATAGCGTCCATCACTTCTTCGATCGCGACCATCCCTTGCGGGCCGCCGAAACCACGGTACGCGGTGTTCGACGCGGTGTTGGTCTTGCAGCGGTGACCATTGATGGTCGCATCGCCCAGGTAATACGAGTTGTCCGAGTGGAACATCGCGCGGTCGACGATCGAGGCCGACAGGTCAGGCGAGCAGCCGCAGTTACCGGCCAGATCCATCGCGATGCCGTGCAGGCGCCCGGTGCTGTCGAAACCGACGTCGTACTCGACGTAGAACGGGTGACGCTTGCCGGTCATCAGCATGTCTTCGACACGCGGCAGGCGCATCTTGGTCGGCTGGCCGGTGAGGTGCGCGATCACCGCGCACAGGCACGCCGGGCTCGCGGCCTGGGTTTCCTTGCCGCCGAAACCACCGCCCATGCGGCGCATGTCGACCACGATCTTGTTCATCGACACGTCGAGAACTTCGGCCACCAGTTTCTGCACTTCGGTGGGGTTCTGGGTCGAGCAGTAGACGATCATGCCGCCGTCTTCGGTCGGCATCACCGAGGAAATCTGCGTCTCCAGATAGAAGTGTTCCTGGCCGCCGATGTGCAGCGTGCCTTGAATGCGATGTTCAGCCGTGGCCAACGCATTGGCTGAATCGCCGCGTTGATGGGTGTGGCTGTCGAGCACGAAATGGCGTTTGCGCAGGGCTTCGACCACGTCCAGCACCGGTTCCAGATCTTCGTATTCGATGATCGCGGCCATGGCGGCCTTGCGTGCGGTTTCCAGGTCTTTCGCGGCCACGGCCAGCACCGGTTGACCGACGAACTGCACGTCATCGATGGCCAGCAGCGGATCGCCCGGCAGCAGCGGGCCTGTGTCTTTCAGGCCCGGTACGTCTTCGTGGGTGATGGCGATGCGCACGCCTTCGAAGGCGTAGCAGGGCTTGGTGTCGATGCTGATGATTTTTGCGTGGGCGCGATCCGACAACCGCGCGTAAACGTGCAACTGGTTGGGGAATTCCAGGCGGTCATCGATGTACTGCGCTTCACCGGACACATGCTTGGCGGCGCTGTCGTGCTTGACGCTGCGGCCGACACCGGTGGTCAGGTCCTTGGCGAACAGTTCAGCCAGTTCAGCTTGCGTTTTCTCTACGCCGTGATGGTTAGACATAAGCGGTCACCCGAGTCTCGATGTGCGGTGTTTGCAGTTCGATGAAGTATTTGCGCAGCAGGTTCTGCGCGCTGAGCAGCCGGTATTCCTTGCTGGCGCGGAAGTCCGAGAGCGGGGTGAAATCCTCGCCCAGCGCGGTGCAGGCACGTTCGATTACAGCGTTGTTGAACGGCTGACCGAGCAGCACGGCTTCGCAATGAGCGGCGCGTTTCGGGATCGCGGCCATGCCGCCGAAGGCGACGCGGGCGTCGGTGATCACACCGTTTTCGATGCGCAGGTTGAACGCGGCGCAGACGGCAGAGATGTCGTCGTCCAGACGCTTGGAGACTTTGTAGGCGCGGAAGCGCTGCTCGGCCGTGGCGCGAGGCACGATGATCTTTTCGATGAACTCGCTTTCCTGACGCGCAGTGACCCGGTAATCGATGAAGTAATCCTCGAGCGCCAGCGTGCGGCGGGTCTCGCCCTTGCACAGCACGATCTGCGCGCCGAGGGCAATCAGCAGCGGTGGCGAGTCACCGATCGGCGAGGCGTTGCCGATGTTGCCGCCCAAAGTGCCCTGGTTGCGGATCTGTAGGGAGGCGAAGCGGTGCAGCAGTTCGCCGAAGTCCGGGTACTCGGCGTTCAGCGCTTCATAGCAGTCGGAGAGGGCGGTGGCAGCGCCGATTTCAATACGATCCTCGAAGTGCTCGATGCGCTTCATCTCGGCGACGTTGCCGACGTAGATCATCACCGGCAGGGTGCGGTGGAACTGCGTGACTTCCAGCGCCAGATCGGTGCCGCCGGCCAGCAGGCGGGCCTGTGGATAAGCGTCGTAGAGATCGGCCAGGTCGGCCACGGTCAGCGGCACCAGGCAGCGTTTGTCGCCGCTGTTGAGTTCGCCGATCGACGTCGGGGCAATGGCTTTGAGGCGGGCGATGGTTTCCGCTTCCCGGGCGTCGAACTGGTCCGGTTGCTTGGCGCAGCAGGATTGTTCGGCGGCGGCGAGGATCGGCCGGTAGCCGGTACAGCGGCAGAGGTTGCCGGCCAGCGCTTCGTGGGCCTTGGCCTGATCCGGTGCATCGCTGTTCTTTTGCAGGGCGAACAGCGACATCACGAAACCAGGGGTGCAGAAACCGCACTGCGAACCGTGGCACTCGACCATGGCTTTCTGCACGCTGTGCAGTTCGCCCTTGTGCTTGAGGTCTTCGACGCTGATCAATTGCTTGCCGTGCAGCGACGAAACGAACGTCAGGCACGAGTTGAGGCTGCGATAGCGAATGTGCTCGCGGCCATCGTCATCCGTCTGCAACTCGCCGACCACCACCGTACAGGCGCCGCAGTCTCCGCTGGCGCAGCCTTCTTTGGTGCCGGATTTACCCACGTGTTCGCGCAGGTAGTTGAGCACAGTCAGGTTCGGGTCCAGGGCGTGCTCGCTACGGAGTTCCTGGTTAAGTAAAAACTGGATCACGGAAGGCCTCGCAGACTCATTATTGTTGTTGAGCGACTTGAGCCGAATTTAGCAGGTCTGACTTTTCGGTCAATGGTTTTCTGACTTAAAGGTCAGGAAAAACCGTTTTGTCGCTCAACCTCGTGTCTCTTCAGTATTGACCCTCATTGGATCAAGCGCTTTTTTGCGGGATTCGTGCCAAAAACCGCTGTGCGGGCACTCCGCCATGACCGCGCATTGCGCTACACTGCGCCGCTTGTGCAGATCGAAGAGTTTGAAGGACAACCATGACGTTCAAGGCGCCGGACAGCCTCGCCGAGCAAATCGCTCACCACCTCGCCGAACGGATCATTCGCGGCGAAATGAAGCCGGGAGAGCGCATCCAGGAACAAAAGGTCACGCTGGCGCTGAACGTCAGCCGCGGCTCTGTCCGCGAAGCTTTGCTGATCCTCGAGCGCCGTCACCTGATCGCGATCCTGCCGCGCCGCGGCGCCCACGTCACCGAACTGACGGCGCACAAGGTGCAGAGCCTGTGCACGTTGATGAGCGAGTTGTACATCCTGCTCGGCAACGCCGTGGCCAATGGCTGGCAGACGCAGGCCGACATGGCGCCGTTCGTGCAGATCCAGCAACGCCTGACCGCCAGCTACGAGCGTCAGGACATCCGCACCTTCGTCGACGACAGTTTCAACGTGATGCGCGCCGCGTATCCGTTCGCCAACAACCCGTACCTGCAGGAAACCGTCGAGAACCTGCAACCGGCCATGAGCCGTGCGTATTTCCTCGCGCTGGAACAGCGCAAGGCCGAGATGAGCGAATTCCTCGAACTCTTCGAACGCCTGCTCGCCGCCGTCCTCGCCCGTGACCTGCCGCAGATCCGCATCGTGCTGACGGCATACGCCCAGCGCAGCTGCGATCTGGTGGTGTCCGCCCTGACGGTTGCCTGACCTTGCGGCTCAAGTGCATCAAGCTGGCGGGGTTCAAATCCTTCGTCGATCCGACCACGGTGAACTTCCCCAGCAACATGGCGGCGGTCGTCGGGCCGAACGGTTGCGGCAAGTCGAACATCATCGACGCCGTGCGCTGGGTAATGGGCGAAAGCTCGGCCAAGAACCTGCGCGGCGAGTCGATGACCGACGTCATCTTCAACGGCTCGACCAGCCGCAAACCGGTGAGCCAGGCGAGCATCGAACTGGTGTTCGACAACTCCGACGGCACGCTGCTGGGCGAGTGGGCCGCTTATGCGGAAATTTCGATCCGCCGCAAAGTGACCCGCGACAGCCAGACGACTTATTACCTCAACGGCGCCAAATGCCGTCGTCGCGACATCACCGACATCTTCCTCGGCACCGGCCTCGGTCCGCGCAGCTACTCGATCATCGAGCAGGGGATGATCTCCAAGCTGATCGAGTCCAAACCCGAAGACCTGCGTAATTTCATCGAAGAAGCCGCCGGCATCTCCAAGTACAAGGAGCGCCGGCGCGAAACCGAAAACCGCATTCGCCGCACTCACGAAAACCTTGCCCGCCTCACCGACCTGCGTGAAGAGCTTGAGCGCCAGCTCGAACGCCTGCACCGGCAGGCCGAGGCCGCCAAGAAGTATCAGGAATACAAGGCCGAAGAACGCCAGCTCAAGGCGCAACTGTCGGCCTTGCGCTGGCAGGATCTGAACGATCAGGTCAGCCAGCGTGAATCGATCATCGGCAACCAGGAAATCAGCTTCGAAGCGCTGGTCGCCGAGCAACGCAACGCCGACGCCGCCATTGAACGCCTGCGCGACGGTCACCATGACCTGTCCGAGCGCTTCAATCTGGTGCAGGGGCGCTTCTATTCGGTCGGCGGCGACATCGCCCGGGTCGAGCAGAGCATCCAGCACGGTCAGCAGCGCTTGCGCCAATTGCAGGACGATCTGAAAGAAGCCGAGCGCGCACGCCTGGAAACCGAATCGCACCTGGGGCACGACCGCACCTTGCTGCTGACCCTCGGCGAAGAACTCGATCAACTGACCCCTGAGCAGGAAATCACCAACGCCGCCGCTGAAGAAGCCGCCGCGGCGCTTGAAGATTCCGAAACCGTCATGCACGGCTGGCAGGAGCAGTGGGACGCCTTCAACCTGACCGCCGCCGAACCGCGTCGTCAGGCCGAAGTGCAGCAGTCGCGCATCCAGCAGCTGGAAACCAGCATGGAGCGTCTGGCCGATCGGCAAAAGCGCCTGAGTGAAGAGCGGGCGCTGCTGTCGGCCGATCCCGAGGATGCGGCGATCATGGAGCTCAGCGAGCAGCTCGCCGAGTCCGAAGCCACCCTTGAAGATTTGCAGACCAGCGAAGCAGCCCAGGTCGAAAAACTTGAGCAACTGCGCCAGGAATTGCAGCAGGCGCTGACCGCGCAGCAACAGGCGCAGGGCGATTTGCAGCGCCTCAATGGCCGACTCGCATCCCTCGAAGCCTTGCAGCAGGCTGCGCTCGATCCGGGCACCGGCACTGCCGAATGGCTGAAAGAACACAACCTCGCCGAACGCCCGCGTCTGGCCGAAGGCCTGAAGGTCGAGGCCGGTTGGGAGCTGGCGGTGGAAACCGTACTCGGCGCCGACCTGCAAGCGGTGCTGGTGGATGATTTCGACGGCTTCGATCTGTCCGGTTTTGCCCAGGGCGATCTGCGTTTGCTCAGCCCCGGTAATGACGGTGTACGCGTGGCCGGCAGCCTGCTGGACAAGGTCGAGGCGCAGGTGGACTTGTCGCCTTGGCTCGCCCAGGTCAAACCGGTCGACAGCCTTGAACAGGCGCTGGCCCTGCGTGGCCAACTGGCTGCCGGGCAGAGCCTGATCAGTCGTGACGGTTACTGGGTTGGCCGGCACTTTCTGCGGGTGCGCCGCGCCAGCGAAGCCGAAAGCGGCATGCTCGCGCGCGGCCAGGAAATCGAATCGCTGCATGCGGAACGCGAAGAGCGCGAAGCCACGGTCGAGGCCATGGAAACCCGTTTGCAAACCCTGCGCGCGCAACAGCGTCAGCAGGAAAACGGTCGCGAACATTTGCGTCGACTGTTGCAGGATGAAGCCCGTCAGCAAGGCGAATTGAAAGCTCAGCTGTCCGCTGGCAAAGCCAAGGCCGAGCAGTTGAACCTGCGTCGTACCCGCCTCGACGAAGAGCTGGTCGAACTCGCTGAACAGCGCGAGCTGGAACACGAAAACATCGGCGAAGCGCGGATCCAGTTGCAGGATGCTCTCGACGCCATGGCCCTCGACACCGAGCAGCGCGAATTGCTGCTGGCCCAGCGCGACAGCCTGCGCGAACGGTTGGATCGAGTGCGTCAGGAAGCCCGCCAGCACAAGGATCACGCCCATCAATTGGCCGTGCGTCTTGGCTCGCTGCGGGCGCAGCATGATTCGACCCGTCAGGCCCTTGAACGTCTGGAAATGCAGGCCGAGCGCCTCACCGAAAAACGTGAACAGCTCAGCCTGAATCTGGAGGAGGGCGAAGCGCCGCTGGAAGAACTGCGCCTCAAGCTTGAAGAATTGCTCGACAAGCGCATGAGCGTCGACGACGAACTCAAGACCGCGCAGATCGCCCTCGAAGATGCCGATCGCGAACTGCGCGACGCGGAAAAACGCCGGACTCAGGCCGAACAGCAATCGCAATTGATCCGTGGCCAGCTCGAACAGCAACGCATGGAATGGCAGGCCCTGACCGTGCGCCGCAAGGCCCTGCAGGATCAATTGCTGGAAGACGGCTACGATCTGCACGGCGTGCTCAACACCTTGACTGCCGAGGCCAGCGAGAAGGCTGCCGAGGAAGAGCTTGAACGCATTGCCGCGCGCATTCAGCGCCTGGGCGCGATCAACCTCGCGGCGATCGACGAATACCAGCAACAATCCGAGCGTAAACGTTATCTGGATGCCCAGGACGCCGATCTGGTCGAAGCACTGGAGACCCTGGAAAACGTCATCCGCAAGATCGACAAGGAAACCCGTAACCGTTTCAAAGATACCTTTGATCAGATCAATGGCGGTTTACAGGCACTTTTCCCGAAAGTTTTCGGTGGCGGGCGGGCGTATTTGGAACTGACGGGCGAAGATCTACTCGATACAGGGGTGACGATCATGGCGCAACCGCCCGGGAAGAAGAACAGCACCATCCATTTGCTCTCCGGTGGCGAGAAGGCCCTGACCGCGCTGGCACTGGTTTTTGCGATCTTCAAATTGAATCCGGCGCCGTTCTGCATGCTCGATGAGGTTGACGCACCACTGGATGACGCTAACGTTGGACGCTACGCACGATTGGTCAAAGAGATGTCGCAGACCGTGCAGTTCATCTATATCACCCACAACAAGATCGCCATGGAAATGGCTGACCAGTTGATGGGCGTGACGATGCACGAGCCGGGTTGTTCGCGACTGGTAGCCGTGGATGTCGAGGAGGCGATGGCGATGGTGGATGCCTGAGCCGGCGCTGTCGGAAAAGGTATTTGTAGTCTGTAGGACATATTTACCGGCTTCGACTTGCTGGCCAATCGACATAATCGCGCAAGCCAATGAGACAGACGGTGTAAAGTTGTCTTTGGTCGTGCTAGTTTAATGTCAATTTTTCGTATACGTGGGCAAAACGCCTGTCAGAACATAGAGTTGGCGCCACGTTTTAAAGCGGTTTGCACAGTGTAAACCCCTTATTTTTCAGCATTTTTTATAGAGGCACGGGATTACATGGAAATCGGTCTGCGCGAGTGGCTGATCGTCATCGGCATCATTGTGATAGCCGGTATTCTTTTCGATGGCTGGCGCCGTATGCGCGGTGGCAAGGGAAAACTGAAATTCCGTCTTGACCGAAGTCTGTCCAACCTGCCGGACGAGGACACCAGCGCCGAGCTGTTGGGCCCGGCCCGCGTGCTGGATACCCATAAAGAGCCGCAACTGGACGAACACGATCTGCCATCGGTGAGCATGCCGGCCCGCGAAGCACGCGAGCCTCGCGAATCCGGTTCCAAGCGCGGCAAGCGTGGCAGCAACGGTCCGGCCCAGGGCGACCTTAACCTCGATCTGGATCTGGACGGCGGCCCGAGCTTCAGCAGCCGCGACGATGATTTCGTCGAGCCTGCCGCCAAGTCGTCGCCTGCAGTTGCCGATAAAGATCAGCCGCAAGCCGAAGAAGTGCTGGTGATCAGCGTGATCTGCCGCGATCCGGCCGGCTTCAAGGGCCCGGCACTGCTGCAGAACATTCTGGAAAGCGGTCTGCGTTTCGGCGAGATGGATATCTTCCACCGTCACGAAAGCATGGCTGGCAACGGTGAAGTGCTGTTCTCCATGGCCAACGCGGTCAAGCCGGGCATCTTCGATCTGGACGACATCGACCATTTCAGCACCCCGGCGGTGAGCTTCTTCCTCGGCCTGCCAGGCCCGCGTCACCCGAAGCAGGCCTTCGACGTGATGGTCGCGGCAGCCCGCAAGCTGTCCCAGGAACTGAACGGTGAATTGAAAGATGACCAGCGCAGCGTCCTGACCGCGCAGACCATCGAGCACTACCGTCAGCGCATCGTTGAATTCGAACGTCGCGCCCTGACCCAGAAGCGTTGATTGAAAAAGGTTGCCTCGCAATAAAGGGGCAATCGGCAAAATAGATTGAGCAGCCTCGGCTGCTCTTTTGCTTTATGAGAGAACACCCATGACTGCCGCCAAAGACCGCATTCTAGAGCTGCGCGCTGAACTCGATCAGCACAACTACCGTTACCACGTCCTCGATGAACCGAGCATTCCGGATGCCGAGTACGACCGGTTGTTCCACGAGCTCAAGGCGCTGGAAGCGGCCAACCCGGAACTGATCACCAGCGACTCGCCGACCCAGCGCGTCGGCAGCGTGGCGCTGACCGCGTTCACCCAGGTGCGTCACGAAGTGCCGATGCTCAGCCTCGGCAACGCCTTCGAAGAAACCGACATGCGCGAGTTCGACCGCCGGGTGACCGAAGGTCTGGATCTGCCGGCCGGCGATCTGTTTGGTGGTGGCGCGGCGGTAGAATACAGCTGCGAGCCGAAACTCGATGGTCTGGCGGTCAGCCTGCTGTATCAGGACGGCGTGCTGGTGCGCGGTGCCACGCGCGGCGACGGCACCACCGGCGAAGACATCAGCGTCAACGTGCGCACCGTGCGCAACATTCCGCTGAAGCTGCACGGCACGGGCTGGCCGGCGACGCTGGAAGTGCGTGGCGAAGTGTTCATGTCCAAGGCCGGTTTCGAACGCCTCAACGCCTCGCAACTGGAAGTCGGCGGCAAGACTTTCGCCAACCCGCGCAACGCCGCCGCCGGCAGCCTGCGTCAGCTAGATTCGAAGATCACCGCCAACCGGCCGCTGGAATTCTGCTGCTACGGCATCGGCCAGGTGTCCCACGATATTTCCGACACTCACATCGGCAACCTCAAGCAACTGCAAGCCTGGGGCATGCCGATCAGCCACGAATTGAAACTGGCCAAGGGCATCGGCGAATGCCTGGATTATTACCGCGATATCGGTGAGCGCCGTAATTCGCTGGCCTATGAAATCGACGGTGTGGTGTTCAAGGTCAACAGCATTGCCGATCAGCGCGAACTGGGCTTCCGCGCCCGCGAACCGCGCTGGGCCATCGCCCACAAATTCCCGGCCATGGAAGAGCTCACCGAGCTGCTCGACGTGGAATTCCAGGTCGGCCGCACCGGCGCCGTCACCCCGGTGGCGCGCTTGAAACCGGTCAAGGTCGCTGGCGTCACGGTGGCCAATGCCACGCTGCACAACATGGATGAAGTCGCACGATTGGGTCTGATGATCGGTGACACGGTGATCATTCGCCGCGCCGGTGACGTGATCCCGCAAGTGGTGCAAGTGGTCATGGAGCGTCGTCCGGAAGACGCGCGCCCTGTGCAGATTCCCGAAAGCTGCCCGGTCTGCGGATCCCACGTCGAGCGCACGCAACTGGTCAAACGCAGCAAGGGCAAGGAAACCATCAGCGAAGGTGCGGTGTATCGCTGCGTCGGCCGACTGGCCTGCGGTGCGCAGCTCAAACAGGCGATCATTCACTTTGTCTCCCGTCGGGCGATGGACATCGAAGGCCTCGGCGACAAGAGTGTCGAGCAATTGGTCGATGAGGGGCTGGTCAGTTCGCCGGCTGATCTTTATGCGCTGAAGTTCGAGGACATTGTCGATCTGGAAGGCTTTGCCGAAGTGTCGAGCAACAAGTTGCTGACCGCTATCGAAGACAGCAAGAAGCCTGGTCTGGCGCGCTTCATCTATGCGCTGGGCATTCCGGATGTCGGCGAAGAGACGGCCAAGGTGCTGGCCCGCTCGCTGGGGTCGCTGGAGCGCGTCCAGCAAGCCTTGCCGCAAGTACTGACGTATCTGCCGGACATCGGCCTGGAAGTGGCGCACGAGATTCACAGCTTCTTCGAAGATGCGCACAACCGGCAGGTGATCACCGAGCTGCTGGGTCATGGTTTGCAGATTCAGGATCAGGGCGAGCTGGGCGCCGAGTTTGCCGCGAGCACCACGCTGGGCGGCTTCCTCGACAAGCTGCACATTCCCTCGGTGGGCCCGGGCGGGGCGCAGAAGCTGGCGGACAAGTTCGAATCGCTGGAAGGGGTGATGAACGCGGACTGGCTGGACATGCGCCAGGCATTGCCGGAGAAACAGGCCAACTCGGTTCGCGAGTTCTTTGCCTTGCCCGAGCATCGTCAACTGGCTGAAGACGCCGAGAAGCAATTGCGCGATTTCGGCATGCACTGGCAGAGCGAAAAGAAAGTCGTCGAAGGCCTGCCATTGGCCGGGGAGACCTGGGTACTGACCGGCAAGGTCGAGCTGATGAGCCGCGACGTGGCCAAGGAACACCTGGAAAGCCTCGGCGCCAAGGTCGCCGGTTCGGTGTCGGCCAAGACCCATTGCGTGGTCGCCGGACCGGGTGCGGGGTCGAAACTGACCAAGGCCAACGAGCTGGGCGTGAAAGTGATGGATGAAGAGGCGTTTATCGCGTTCCTGAAAGGACACGGTATCAGCGCCTGATGATCGTTCCCACGCTCCGCGTGGGAATGCCGCCCCGGACGCTCCGCGTCCGCTGTGACGCAGAGCGTCACGGTATGCGTTACCACGCGGAGCGTGGGAACGATCTGCGTGCAGGAATGATCTAGTCTTGGCAAGCCCAAGGGAGAGATCGCCATGTACCGCTTTTTCGAGCAGCTCAGTTCCCGCATCGTCGCGCCGTTCATGGGCGAATCCTCGCGCAACAGCAAAATCTGGCCGTGCCGCTGCGGCCAGTCGCTGTTCTTTCGCAACAGTCAGTGCCTGGCCTGCAACGCGGCGCTGGGCTATCAACCGGAATACAGTCGGCTGACCTCGCTGCAACCGGGCCCGCAGGAGGGCACCTGGACGCTGGATGTCGATCCCGAAGCCGGGTTGTTCCGGCGCTGTGCCAACCTCGATACTCCTGCGGCCTGCAACTGGCTGCTGCCCGCCAACGATCACGCCAGCCTGTGCGCGGCGTGCGCTCTGAACCGCACCATCCCCGATCTGTCCGTCCCGGAAAACCCCGAACGCTGGCGCAAGGTGGAAATCGCCAAGCGGCGGCTGGTGGCGCAACTGATCAGCCTCGGCCTGCCGGTCGTCCCGAAAACCGTCGACGAAGCCACCGGCCTGGCCTTCGATTTCATCGGCGTTGATCTGCAAGGCAACGCGCCGATGACCGGTCACGCCAACGGCCTGATCACCCTCGATATCGCAGAAGCCGACGACGCCCACCGCGAGCGGGTCCGGGCGCAGATGCACGAGCCTTATCGCACGCTGCTCGGGCACTTTCGTCATGAGGTCGGGCATTATTACTGGGATCGCCTGATCGATAACGGTCCGTGGCTCGGTTCATTCCGCAATCTGTTCGGCGACGAGCGCGCCAGTTATGCCGAGGCGCTGGAACAGCATTATCAACAGGGCGCGCCGGCGGACTGGTCGCAGCACTACGTCAGCGCCTACGCCACCATGCACCCCTGGGAAGACTGGGCGGAAACCTGGGCGCATTACCTGCACATGATGGACGCGGTGGACACGGCGCTGGGTTTCGGTATGAGCGCCCGTGAAATGGATCTGGATTACCAGCCGTTTCCGCCGAGCACGCTGTACGACCCCGAGCACCCCGGCGGCGCGGCGTTCCTGTCGTTCGTCAATGCGTGGATCGAACTGGCTGGCATGCTCAACGAACTGTCGCGCAGCATGGGCCAGCCGGATTTCTATCCGTTCGTCCTGCCGCCGGCGGCGATCGCCAAGCTGCACTTCATTCATCTGGTGATCCAGCAAGAGGGCGGCCGCGCGGACGAGGTGCTGCAAGCGCAATAGCAAGTGCTTGAAGCCCTTCATATTTTTAATCTGCAACCAGCGGTTGTAACTTCGTCTCAGATAGGTACAATGGCGCGGCTCGCCGACAGGTGAGCGTCGTTATGGTGACCCTATCGGTCCCCCCGCAACGATTACCCGTGAACCTGGTCAGAGCCGGAAGGCAGCAGCCACAGCGGGAACATTGTGTGCCGGGGTGTGGCTGGTAGGGTTACCACCTTAACGACCCTCGAACGAATCAGACCGAACTGCATGGGTTTCGCCCACTGCGGTTTTTTTATGCCCGCGATTTGGCGCTTCGTCTTCAAACCCTTGCTCGCGAAGGTGTCGACGCCTCTTCAATCGCGCATACTCGCAGCCATCGAAATAAATGAAGAGTCTGGCCAGGATCGACCTTGCAAGGTCTGCGCCCTGGCCGCGAGGTTTTATGCTCCCGGAACATTCCGATTTATCCATCCCTGTGTTCTTGCCCGTCACGGATGAAACCTGCGCGAACCTGTTGCAGGCGAGTGGCGCCAAAGCCCTCGAAGCCCTCACTGATCCCGAGTTGGCGGCAGTGTTGGTTATCCAGAATCTGGTGCAGACGAAAGAGCAGGATCTCGGCGCCGTGGCGGCTGAGAAAATTCTGGCCAAACTCTTGTCTTGGGCTGCCGAAAACCGACAGTCAGCGACTGCGAGCCTGCTGTCCGAAGCGCAGCGATTGTTCGACCCGCGCAAACTGTATTTCGGTCTGAAGGTCCTGAACCCTCTGAACCTGCGTTTTCTGTTGGCCGAAGAAATATCGGCCCGCGACTACTTGTTGCCCGATGGCCAGTGGGATTTTGAATACAAAGTCCGGCGCCATCGCAGCCATGACCCGTTCAGCCAGCCGATCGTGACGCCCCGGCAACGCGAGCGTTGGTTGAGCCCGGCGCAGGACAAACTGGTCAGAACCTTCCGCGCCAACCTGGACGAAGACCTGCACGTTCAAGGCTACGCGGGGATCGGCAAAAGCCATCTGCTGGTGGCGTTGCTGGAGCATCTGCGCCCGGAAAAGACCTTATTGTTGGCGCGCACCCCGGCCAAGCTGGAGGTCCTTCGCCAGCGCATGACAGGACCGAGCGAGAAGAAGGCCGGCAAGACCTTCCTGGCGTTTGCACAGTCACTGATGCTCGGGCGCAGGCCTCAGGCTGAAGGGGCGACTCGGATTCTGAGTCGACAGGCGCTGGCGCAGGAACTGAATATCTACGGTTTCCACCACCACGATGGACAGGCGACCCTTGAACTCTGCCTCAAAGTGATCGAGCGCTATTGCCGCTTCCGCGATCACACCTTTTCGGCGAAGCATCTGCCGCATTTCAACCAGCCGCTCTCCAGCGTCGACGCTCAGGTGTTGCTGGAGTATTCGAGCCGGGTGTGGGGCTATCTCGAACTCAACCCGGCGTGGGGCAGCCAGACCGGGTTCGAAGCGCTACTGATGATCAAGCGCGCCTGCATCGCCGGTTGCGTGGTGCCGGCGCGCTACACGCACGTGTTGATCGATGAGAGCCAGGACATTCCCGGCTCGCTGTTGCAGATCATCGAGCGCGGTCGTCAGGTGCTGATTACCCTCGGTGACGAGTACCAGCAGGCCAGCGGCGTACCGGTCAAGCGGCACCGCGAGGTTCGCCAAAGCGATATCAGCTATTCCGTGCGCTCGGGCCGCAACGTCGAGCGGCTGGTCAATCCGCTGATCGCCCGGCATTCGCAGAAGGGCAAGATACCATTCGAGGGCGCCAGTGATGCTGATGTCATCATCAAGGAATATCCGGAAGGTTTCGTGCCGCCCGAGGGCTGCGTGGTCCTGACGGCATCGCTGTGGGACACGATGATCTGGGCCATCCACCTGCACGACTCCAACTGCAAATTCAGATTTCCGGACAAGCGAACCCAGGAAGACCTCAAGCATTTCATGGCCACCGCCATCGAACTGTTCAAACCTGACTTCTACCGTTCCGAATTCAGCGAAAACGGCGTGCATCCGTACTTCAGCGACCTGCCAGACTGGCAGGCCGTGTGCGACGCCAACCAGTTCGGCGAGTCGTTTCTGCGGGTCAAGGCCAAGCTGGAAGACGGTTTCATGATTGCCGACCTGACACGCCTGAACCGAATGATCGACAACGCCGGCAACGGCTGCCTGCTGATGCTCGCGGAAGAGGCGGGGGGCATGGAGTTCGACAAGGTGCTACTGACACCGGGGTTGTTGACCAACGAGAAATTCAAGGACGCCTACGCGTTCGATCAACGGATCTGCGCCGTGTACATCGCCATCTCCCGCGCCAGACTGAAGCTTTACGTGCCGTACGATGTGGTTGAGTGGGTCGAGTATCACGAGTACCAGCGGTTTCGTGATACGGCTGGGCATTGAGGGTCTGGCTCACGGTTCGCCGCCCGCGCTGCCGGTATACAACCGAATGATGTCATCAATCTCCCCTGACATTTTCATCCGCAGCAACGTCCTCAATATCTGCTGCACCGGCACGTTCGGATCATTGCGCACATAGCAGCCGACCTTCTGCTCCTGCAACACCGCCACCGCCTGCAGTTGCTGCCCGGGGAGCAGGCGCTGGTTGAACCAGTCCAGCGTCCATTGATTGCTCACTGCGTAGCGATAGCGGCCGGCCAGCAGTTTGTCGAGCACCTGCTCCTGATTGCGCGCGTCTTCGCGCCAGAGTCGATCGGCGTCGAATATCGGTTGGAGCGTGGGGTAACTGTAGCCGAGCACGGTGCCGATCGACTGGCGGGGCAGGTGGGCCGGATCGGCGCTGGGTGGTTGATCCTGACGGCTGATCAGCAGGTCACGCTGGAAGAACAGCGGGAGGCTCCAGATGTAATCGCCGGACAGGTTCGGCAGCCAGGATTGTGCGGCATAGCAGCGCACGTCGACTTCGCCGTGTTCCATGGCGTTCTGTACCCGGGCGCGGGGCAGGACGTGAAATTGTGCTGGCACGCCGACTTGGGTCGCCAGGCTGAGCATCATGTCGTAGAGGATGCCCTGGGTCGGGCGGCCGCGTTCGATCTGCACCATCGGCATCGCCCAGCTGTCGGCAACGGCGAAGCGTAGCGGCGGTTGCGACGCCATCGCGCTCAGGCTGATTCCCAGTATTGCCCCCACGGCCCACCGCATAAACGCTCCGGTAATTCCCGATCCCGAACGGATAAAAGCCCCTGCCCATGCAGCTTAGCCAGAATAGACGAGCACACCGGATGCAATTTTGCCCTTGCTCCGCTAGCATTAGCCGCTTCTGCTTCCTTTGCCGCGACGGTTTTCGATGAGTTATCAGGTTCTTGCACGTAAATGGCGTCCGCGCTCGTTCCGCGAAATGGTCGGCCAGACCCATGTGCTCAAGGCTCTGATCAATGCCTTGGACAGCCAGCGCCTGCACCACGCCTACCTCTTCACGGGTACGCGGGGCGTCGGCAAGACCACGATTGCGCGGATCATCGCCAAATGCCTGAACTGTGAAACAGGTATCACTTCAAGCCCGTGCGGCGAGTGTTCGGTGTGCCGCGAGATCGATGAAGGCCGTTTCGTCGACCTGATCGAGATCGACGCCGCGAGCCGGACCAAGGTCGAGGACACCCGCGAGCTGCTCGACAACGTGCAGTACGCCCCGAGCCGCGGGCGCTTCAAGGTCTACCTGATCGACGAAGTGCACATGCTCTCCAGCCATTCTTTCAATGCGCTGCTGAAAACCCTCGAAGAGCCGCCGCCCTACGTCAAGTTCATCCTGGCGACCACCGACCCGCAGAAACTTCCGGCAACGATTTTGTCGCGATGCCTGCAGTTCTCCCTGAAGAACATGACGCCTGAGCGGGTCGTCGAGCATCTGACCCACGTTCTGGGCGCCGAAAACGTACCGTTCGAAGACGACGCACTGTGGCTGCTCGGCCGCGCGGCCGACGGTTCGATGCGTGATGCCATGAGCCTGACCGACCAGGCCATTGCCTTCGGTGAAGGCAAAGTGTTGGCCGCCGATGTGCGGGCGATGCTCGGTACGCTGGATCACGGCCAGGTTTACGACGTGCTGCACGCGCTGATCGAAGGCGACGCCAAGGCATTGCTAGAGGCCGTGCGCCATCTGGCCGAACAGGGGCCGGACTGGAACGGCGTGCTCTCGGAAATTCTCAACGTGCTGCACCGTGTCGCCATCGCCCAGGCCTTGCCGGAAGGTGTCGACAACGGCCACGGCGACCGTGACCGGGTGCTGGCCCTGGCCCAGGCCTTGCCGGCCGAAGACGTGCAGTTCTATTACCAGATGGGCCTGATCGGTCGCCGCGACTTGCCGCTGGCGCCGGACCCGCGAGGCGGTTTCGAAATGGTGCTGCTGCGGATGCTGGCCTTCCGGCCGGCAGACACGGCGGACGCCCCGAGGCAACCGCTAAAGCCAGTGGGGATCAGCCAGGCCACAGTTGATTCCGCAAACTCAGTGGCTGCCGCGCCGAAACCTGCGCCGGTAGTTGCTGCGGCTGTTGCGCCGGCGCCAGCTCCCGAGCCTGCACCGGTTGCCCCGGTGATTGCGCCTGAACCCGTTCCTGAGCCCGTTCCTGAGCCCGAGCCCGAGCCGGTCGCCGTCGAAGAAGTCGTCGATCTGCCGTGGAATGACCCGGTAGAGCCGGCGCCTGTGCAGCAGCCAGCGGTCGAGCCGGTGCTGGAAACCACCGCCGAGCAGCCGGACCTGCCGCCAATGCCGCTGCCGACCCCGGACAGCGTCGTGCCGGACGCACCGGAGTGGGCCGCCGCGCCGATCCCCGAGCCATCGGTAGCCGACGTCGATGCCGCCACACCGGGCATGGACATGGACGACGAGCCGCCGCTCGACGAGGATTACATCGAGCCGGACATGGATTCGGCCTACAGTTACCTCGACGATCTGGCCAGCGAGCACGCCGCAGAGCCAGCCCCCGAACCCGAGCCGGAACCCGCCGCCGCGCCGGCCACCGGCCTGGCCCTGCAATGGCTGGAGCTGTTCCCGCAACTGCCGATCTCCGGGATGACCGGCAGCATCGCCGCCAACTGCACGCTGATCGCGGTCGATGGCGACAACTGGCTGATGCACCTGGACCCGGCCCACAGCGCCTTGTTCAACGCCACCCAGCAACGTCGTCTGAACGATGCGCTGAACCAGTTCCACGGGCGCACGCTGACCCTGACCATCGAGCTGATCAAGCCCGAGCAGGAAACCCCGGCCCAGGCCGCGTCCCGGCGCCGTGCCAACCGTCAGCGCGAGGCGGAGGAGTCGATCCACGGCGATCCGTTCATCCAGCAGATGGTGCAGCAGTTCGGTGCGGTCGTGCGACACGATACTATTGAACCTGTCGACGCCCTGGTCAGTCAGGGCTAATAACTGAGGGCGTCCGGCCTGTATGGCCGGGCGCTGTTTTGATCCAAGTACTTTTGAGGTGATTCCCATGATGAAAGGTGGCATGGCCGGCCTGATGAAGCAGGCGCAGCAGATGCAGGAAAAAATGGCCAAGATGCAGGAAGAGCTGGCCAACGCCGAAGTCACCGGCAAAGCCGGTGGCGATCTGGTCACCGTGGTGATGACCGGTCGTCATGACGTGAAGAAAGTCAGCATCGACCCGAGCGTACTGCCGGGCCTGGACGAAGATGACCGCGAAGTGGTCGAGGATCTGGTGGCCGCTGCCGTCAACGCCGCTGTGCGTCAGATCGAAGCCAACAGCCAGGCGAAAATGGGCAGCATGACCGCGGGCATGAACCTGCCGGCCGGTATGAAACTGCCGTTCTGATTCGCCTTTGCGGGTTGGATGAGCTACAAAAAATGCCAGGCATCGCGCCTGGCATTTTTGTTTCCGCCCGATCGTTCCCACGTCGAGGCGTCGAACCGTCTGCGTGGGAATGCAGCCGGGGACGCTCCGCGTCCCAAATCCAACGCCGTACACGGAGCGTCCGTTAAGCTATTCCCGCGTGGGCAGATCGAGACCTCGAACGGGCAACGATTATCAAGCGGAACGCACCATGCCCACCAAGGTCTGCTTCCTATACCCTCGAATTCATCATTCACAGGAGACGCTGACATGTCCGACCCTCTGACCCTCAATCAACGCTTCGTGCTGGCCTCGCGTCCGGTGGGCGCGCCAACGCCCGAGAACTTCCGTCTGGAGCGCGAGGCGCTGCCGGACCTTGAAGATGGCCAGGTGTTGCTCAAGACCCTGTATCTGTCGCTCGATCCCTACATGCGCGGGCGCATGAGTGACGCGCCGTCCTACGCGGCGCCGGTACAAATCGGCGAAGTGATGACCGGCGGCGCTGTCAGCCGGGTCGAGCAGTCACGTCATCCGAAATTCCACCCCGGCGATCTGGTGGTCGGTGCCACCGGTTGGCAAAGCCACAGCATCAGCGATGGTCGCAATATCATCCCGATCCCGTCCGGCCTGCCGAGTCCGTCGATGGCCCTCGGCGTGCTGGGCATGCCCGGCATGACCGCGTACATGGGGCTGATGGACATCGGCCAGCCAAAAGAAGGGGAGACTCTGGTAGTTGCCGCTGCTTCCGGCGCAGTGGGCTCGGTGGTCGGTCAGGTGGCGAAGATCAAAGGCCTGCGCGCCGTCGGCGTGGCCGGTGGTGCCGAGAAGTGCAAATACGTGGTCGAGGAACTGGGCTTCGACGCCTGTATCGATCACAAGGCACCGGACTTCGCCGAGCAACTGGCCAAGGCCTGCCCCAATGGCGTCGACATCTATTACGAAAACGTCGGCGGCCACGTCTTTGATGCGGTCGTGCCGCTGCTCAATCCCAAGGCGCGGATCCCGCTGTGCGGCCTGATTGCCGGCTACAACGCCTCGGAAGCGCCGAAAGGCCCGGATCGTTTGCCCGCCTTGCAACGCACCTTGCTGACCAAACGCGTACGGATTCAGGGTTTCATCGTGTTCGACGACTACGGCGACCGTCAGCCGGAATTCATCAGCGTCATGGTGCCGTGGGTACGCGATGGCAAGGTGAAGTTCCGCGAGGACGTGGTCGAGGGCCTGGAGCAGGCGCCTGAGGCGTTTATCGGGCTGCTGGAGGGACGCAACTTCGGCAAACTGGTGGTGAAGGTCGCCCAGGACTGAGGATTTGACGCTGGCCGGAGGCGCGGGTATAAACCGCGTCTCGTTGTTTTGTCGGACTTTTTCCCATGAGCTTCAGCCCTTTGATTCGCCAACTGATCGATGCCCTGCGAATTTTGCCGGGCGTGGGTCAGAAAACTGCCCAGCGTATGGCGTTGCAGTTGCTCGAACGTGACCGCAGCGGCGGTACGCGCCTGGCCCAGGCCTTGAGCCAGGCCATGGAAGGGGTCGGACACTGCCGCCAGTGCCGCACGCTGACCGAAGACGATCTGTGCCCGCAATGCGCCGACACCCGCCGCGACGACACGTTGCTGTGCGTGGTGGAAGGGCCGATGGACGTCTACGCGGTCGAGCAGACCGGATTTCGCGGTCGCTATTTCGTGCTCAAGGGGCACCTGTCGCCGCTGGACGGGCTCGGCCCGGAGGCCATCGGCATTCCGCAATTGATGGCGCGGATCGAAGAGGCGGGCACCTTCACCGAAGTCATCCTCGCCACCAACCCGACCGTGGAAGGTGAAGCGACCGCCCACTACATCGCCCAGTTGCTGCAGAACAAAGGCCTGATCGCCTCACGCATCGCTCACGGTGTACCACTGGGCGGCGAACTGGAGTTGGTGGACGGCGGCACGCTGGCTCACTCGTTTGCCGGGCGCAAGCCGATTTCCCTCTGAGCCACACAATACTGTTGAAAACCAAGCAAGCGCTCGGTTAAGTTCGGCGAACCCTTCCATGGAGTTCGCCGATGCCCGCCTTCCAGGAATACTTCGACCCCAGCCACCAATTGGTCCGCGACAGCGTCAGACGTTTCGTAGAGCGCGAGATCCTGCCGGACATCGATGCGTGGGAAGAAGCCGAAAACTTTCCCCGTGAGCTGTACCTCAAGGCCGGTGCGGCTGGCATCCTCGGCATCGGTTACCCCGAAGCGCTGGGCGGCAGTCATGAAGGTGACCTGTTCGCCAAGATCGCCGCCAGCGAAGAACTGATGCGTTGCGGCTCCGGCGGGCTGGTGGCCGGGCTCGGTTCGCTCGACATCGGTTTGCCGCCGATCGTCAAATGGGCCCGGCCGGAAGTCCGCGACCGCGTCGTCCCCCAGGTGCTCAGCGGCGAGAAGATCAGCGCCTTGGCCGTCACCGAGCCGGGCGGCGGTTCCGACGTCGCCAACCTGCAGACCCGCGCCGTACGCGACGGTGATCATTACCGGGTCAGCGGCAGCAAAACCTTTATCACCAGTGGCGTGCGCGCCGACTACTACACCGTCGCGGTGCGCACCGGTGCACCTGGTTTTGGCGGCATCAGCCTGCTGCTGATCGAGAAGGGCACGCCAGGTTTCACTGTCGGCCGGCAACTGAAGAAAATGGGCTGGTGGGCGTCAGACACCGCTGAATTGTTCTTCGACGATTGCCGGGTGCCTGTAGGAAACCTGATTGGCGCGCAGAACATGGGCTTTGCCTGCATCATGGGCAACTTTCAGAGCGAGCGTCTGGCGCTGGCGCTGATGGCCAATATGACCGCGCAACTGGCGCTGGAAGAGAGCGTGAAGTGGGCGAAGGAGCGTGAAGCGTTCGGCAAACCCATCGGCAAGTTTCAGGTGATCAAGCATCGCCTCGCGGAAATGGCCACGTCGCTGGAAGTCTCGCGGGAGTTCACCTACCGGCAGGCGGCGAAGATGGCGGCGGGGCAGAGCGTGATCAAGGAGATTTCCATGGCCAAGAACTTCGCCACGGACACTTCGGACCGCATCACCAATGAAGCGGTGCAGATTCTCGGTGGGCTGGGTTATATGCGCGAAAGCCTGGTGGAGCGGGTGTACCGGGATAACCGTATCTTGTCGATTGGCGGCGGGACGCGGGAGGTGATGAACGAAATCATCAGCAAGCAGATGGGACTCTGACTGATCGTCCCTACACGGAGGACTGATCGTTCCCACGCTCTGCGTGGGAATGCCTCAACGGACGCTCCGCGTTCGGCTTTGGAAGGGACGCGGAGCGTCCCGGGCTGCATTCCCACGCAGAGCGTGGGAACGATCGAGGTGCGGGGCTGATTACTTGTCAGTCAACGCAAACTGCGTCAGGCAGAACGTCGGAATCCCCATGTCCTCAAGACGCTGCGAACCACCCAACTCTGGCAGATCAATGATCGCCGCTGCTTCATGAACCCGGGCGCCCATGCGGCGGATCAGGTTGGCCGCTGCGATCAGCGTGCCGCCGGTGGCGATCAGGTCATCGAACATCACCACCGAGTCGCCTTCACACAGGCTGTCGGCGTGCACTTCCAGAAACGCTTCGCCGTACTCGGTCGCGTAACCTTCAGCCAGCACGTCCGCCGGTAGTTTGCCTTGCTTGCGAAACAGCACCAGCGGCTTGTTCAACTGATAGGCCAGCACCGAACCGATCAGGAAACCACGCGCATCCATTGCGCCGATGTGGGTGAAGTCGGCTTCCACGTAGCGATGGGCGAAGCTGTCCATCACCAGGCGCAGGGCCTTGGGCGACTGGAACAGCGGGGTGATGTCGCGAAAGATCACGCCCGGTTTCGGGAAGTCGATCACAGGGCGGATTAGGGATTTGATGTCGAAGGAGTCGAAGACCATCGTCGAAGTGTCCTGGCAGGGCTGCAAACGGCGCAGTATACCCGCGGCTGAAACGATTCGCTCGGCCGCGGGTCGAGATCAGACTTCGAGCGAGCCGCCGGCCAGGGCGCAGAGCTGGATCGGGTCGAGGATATGGATTTCCTTGCCTTCGGCGGCGATCAGTTCGTTTTGCTGGAAGCGGGTGAAGACCCGGGACACGGTTTCCACTGCCAGCCCCAGATAGTTGCCGATTTCATTGCGCGACATGCTCAGGCGGAACTGGTTGGCCGAGAAACCGCGAGCGCGGAAACGCGCCGACAGGTTGACCAGGAAGGTGGCGATGCGCTCGTCGGCGGTTTTCTTCGACAGCAGCAACATCATTTGCTGGTCGTCGCGGATTTCCCGGCTCATCACGCGCATCAGCTGACGGCGCAGCTGCGGCAATTGCAGGGCCAGTTCGTCGAGGCGTTCGAACGGAATCTCGCAGACCGAAGTGGTTTCCAGGGCTTGGGCGGAAACCGGGTGTTTCTCGGTGTCCATGCCGGATAGCCCGACCAGTTCGCTCGGCAGGTGGAAGCCGGTCAGTTGTTCTTCGCCGGTATCGCTCAGGCTGAAGGTCTTCAGGGCGCCGGAGCGTACTGCATAAACGGAATCGAAGGTGTCGCCCTGGCGGAACAGGAACTCACCCTTTTTCAACGGGCGACCCCGTTTAACGATTTCGTCCAGCGCTTCCATGTCTTCCAGATTCAGCGAAAGTGGCAGGCAGAGAGGGGCCAGGCTGCAATCCTTGCAATTAGCCTGGTTGTGAGCGCGCAGTTTAACTGGCTCGGACATTTCTTGGATCCTTGTGGGAAAACACACATAAGGCGTAAGGGTAACCCAGCGGAGGACATTCAGGCCAGCCTGTGGCGAGATTGCCCCCACGGCATAAAGCCGCAGGGATGACGGCCGATAAACAGGTATCTGACGGCATGCAAGGAACCGCTTCGATGACTGCTATTGGTACGCTGACCCCCGGTAACAGTGGCGTTGCGTCGTTGCTGGAAAGTTCTGAAACCTCCGTTGATGATGAGTCCGGCACAGACGCGGCATCATTGGGAAGCCCGACCTTGGTCGAGGGCATCAAAGTGTCGCTGTCCGGTGCCGCCATTGCTAAATCCGCCGGTGCCGGCGGGAAAAACCGCGATATCGAAGAAAGCGACCTGCCGGAAAACGTCCAGCAATTGCTGAAGATGATTCGCAAGTTTCGCCAGCAGATCGCCGAGAAGAACGCCCAGATCAACGCGCTGATGGCCAACAAGACCCTTTCCAATGAAGAGCGGTTCGCCAAGATCGCTGCCCTTAAAGGTGCCATCTCCGCCCTCAACAACGGTCTGATCACCGCCAATCTGTCTCTGGCCAAGGTCATCGACCAATCAAGCCTGACCGCTGAACAGAACCTTAAAACCAACTCGCTGCTGATGAAGAGCTAAATCACCCGCGAAAAACGCTGGCGATTTTGCTGTTCCAGGTAGGCGTCGAACACCATGCACACCGAGCGCACCAGCAGGCGTCCGGCCGGCAGCACGGTGATGCGCTCGCGATCCAGTTCGATCAGCCCGTCCTGCGCCATGCTCTGCAGTTGCGGCCAAAGTGCGCCGAAGTAGCCCTGAAAATCGATATTGAAGCTGCGCTCGATCTCGGCGAAATCCAGGCTGAAGTTGCAGATCAGTTGCTGAATTACCGCGCGGCGCAGGCGATCGTCAGCGTTGCACACCAGGCCCCGGCTGGTTGCCAGTTGCGCGCCGGCCAGAGTGTTCTGGTAGTGATTGAGGTCGCTGCTGTTCTGGCAGTACAGATCACCGATCTGGCTGATCGCCGACACGCCCAGGCCGATCAGGTCACAGTGACCGTGGGTGGTGTAGCCCTGGAAATTGCGTTGCAGGGTCGACTCTTCCTGAGCAATCGCCAGTTCATCGTCGGGCAGGGCGAAGTGGTCCATACCGATGTAGCGATAGCCGGCGGCGGTCAGTTGTTCGATGGTGCGTTGCAGCATTTCCAGTTTCTGCGCCGGACTCGGCAGTTCGTTGCCATTGATCCGCCGCTGCGGCATGAAGCGTTCCGGCAGGTGCGCGTAGTTGAATACCGAGAGCCGGTCCGGTTGCAGGCTGATGACTTCCTCGACGGTACGGGCGAAGTTGTCCGGGGTCTGCTTGGGCAGGCCGTAGATCAGATCGATGTTGATCGAGCGAAATTGCAGGGTGCGCGCCGCGTCGATCACGGCGCGGGTTTCTTCCAGGCTTTGCAGGCGATTGATCGCCCGCTGCACCGCCGGGTCGAGATCCTGCAGGCCGATGCTGACCCGGTTGAAGCCCAGCTCCCGCAGCAGGCCCATGGTCGACCAGTCGGCTTCGCGTGGATCGATTTCGATGCCGTAATCGCCGGAATCGTCATCCAGCAGATTGAAATGTTTGCGCAGGTGCGCCATCAACTGGCGCAATTCATCGTGGCTGAGAAAGGTCGGCGTGCCGCCGCCGAAGTGCAGTTGCTCGACTTTCTGTGCCGGGTCGAGGTGGCAGGCGATCAGCTGGATTTCCTGCTCGAGCCGTTGCAGATACGGCAACGCGCGGCCGCGATCCTTGGTGATGACCTTGTTGCAGGCGCAGTAGTAGCAAATGTTCGCGCAGAACGGCACGTGCACGTACAGCGACAGCGGCCGCAGGGCCTTGCGGCTGTCGCGCAGGGCGTGGAACAGGTCGAAGGTGCCGACCTGACTGTGAAATTGCACGGCCGTCGGGTACGAGGTGTAGCGCGGCCCCGCCAGGTCGTAGCGGCGGATCAAATCGGTGTCCCAACGAATGGCGTCGAGCATGCGGGCATTCCCCCGGTTAGGCTGGCAGTGTGCCGAGTCTAGGGGAGGGCGCGAAAAGGCATCTTGATTTGCATCAACGGGGATATCGGTGTTGCCAGTGCGGGCCTCTTCGCGAGCAAGCTCGCCCCCACAGGTTTTGTGCAGGCCACAACTATCCTGTGGGAGCGAGCTCGCTCGCGAAGGCAGCGCTGCCGATCAGTGGCCCATCAGCCAGTGCTGGTGCGGCCCCGGCAGGGTCCAGATGCCGAACAGGATCACCAAAAGACCGCCGGCCATGCGCACGCTGCGTTTGCGCAACAGTGCAGTCACTCGTTCCGCCGCGAGTCCGGTCGCCAGCAACACTGGCCAGGTGCCGAGCCCGAAGGCGAGCATCAGCAACGCGCTGTCCAGCGCATTACCCTGACTGGCCGACCACAGCAACGTGCTGTAAACCAGCCCGCACGGCAGCCAGCCCCACAGCGCGCCGAGCAGCAAGGCGCGGGGCAGGCTCGACACCGGCAACAGCCGATTGGCGACGGGTTGAATGTAGCGCCACAGACCACGGCCCAGGCTTTCAATGCGTGTCAGGCCGCTCCACCAGCCTGCCAGGTACAGGCCCATGGCGATCAGCAGCAAACCCGCGATCACGCGCATGAACAGCGCGGCTGGACTGTTGGCCACCGCCCATCCTGCCAGCCCGATCAGCAACCCGGCCGTGGCATAGCTGAGGATGCGCCCGAGGTTATAGGCCAGCAGCAATCGAAAACGTCGGCTGCGTTGTTCCTTGGGAATCGCCAGGGTCAGCGCGCCCATCAGACCACCGCACATGCCCAGGCAATGCCCGCCGCCGAGCAGGCCGAGAATCAACGCAGACACCAGCAGTGGCGCCAGTTCAAGCATGGGGTGGCGCCTTGTCGTCCGGTTTGCTCGGGTTGGCTTCGTCCACTGCGGCGGTGTGGTTCGGGTCCTGATCGTCGAACAGGATGCTGTGGGCCGGGCCGTCGAGGTCGTCGTACTGGCCGCTGTCCACCGCCCAGAAGAAGATGTAGACGGCGATGGCCACGATCAGCAGCGCGGCCGGAATCATCACGTAGAGAGCTGGCATCTGTACTCCATGCCCGCGCGGCTCAAGCCGGCAGCGGGCGGGTTTCTGACGTGGCGCTGACGGCCGGCGCGCTCGGCAGGCGAGTCAGGCGCAGGGCGTTGAGCACCACGGTCAGCGAACTGATCGACATGCCGACGGCGGCCCACACCGGAGTGATCCAGCCGAGGGCGGCGAACGGCAACATGAGGCCATTGTACAGCGCGGCCCACAACAGGTTCTCGATGATCACCCGACGGGTGCGGCGGGCCAGCGTGAAGGCCTGCACCAAAGCGTCGAGGCGGTTGGACAGCAACACTGCGTCGGCACTGGTTTTTGCCAGATCGGTGGCCGAGCCCATGGCCACGCTGATGTCCGCAGCGGCCAGCACCGGCACGTCGTTGACCCCGTCGCCGAGCATCAACACCTTGCGGCCGTCCCTGTGCAGTTGTTGCAGCACTTGCAGCTTGTCGTCCGGACGCAGACCGCCCCGGGCTTCGTCGATGCCCAGTTCGGCGGCGACACTGGCGACCATTGGCGAACTGTCGCCCGACAGCAGCAGCGTGCGCCAGCCGCGCGCCTTGCACGCCGCGAGCAGGGCCGGGGCGTCATCGCGCAGACGGTCGTCGAGGGCGAACCAGGCCAGCGGTCCGTTACTGTCACCGAGCAGCAACCATTGCCCCGGTTCCTTCGGCATCGACGGCACAGGCGCGCCGCTGAAATCACAGACAAAATCCGCCTGGCCGATGCGCAAGCGTTGTTCGCCAACCAACCCTTCAAGCCCCAGGCCGGGCGTGCTGTGGACGTCTTCGGCAGCCAGCGGCGCGCGGCCGAAGGCGCGGGCAATCGGGTGTTCGGAACGGTTTTCCAGGGCGGCGGCGAGGCTCAGGCATTGATCGCTGTCGAGGGCGCCGAGCGGGCGGATCGAGCGCAGTACCAGTCGGCCTTCGGTGAGGGTGCCGGTCTTGTCGAAAATCACCGTGTCGATCTGGTTCAGACCTTCCAGCACATGGCCGCGGGTCAGCAGCAGGCCGAGTTTGTGCAGGGTGCCGGTGGCGGCGGTGAGGGCGGTCGGTGTCGCCAGCGACAGCGCGCACGGGCAGGTCGCCACCAGCATGGCGAGGACGATCCAGAACGCCCGTGACGAATCCAGTTCCCACCACAGCAAGCCGATGGCGGCCGCCGCGATCAACGACAGCAACAGGAACCATTGCGCGGCGCGGTCGGCGATTTCCGCCAGCCGTGGTTTTTCTGCCTGGGCGCGATCCAGCAGGCGGACGATCGCCGAGAGTCGCGTGTCCTGGCCGAGCGCCTGCACCTCGACGGTCAGCGCGCCTTCCACGTTCAGCGTGCCGGCGGTGACCGCATCGCCCTTGGCACGCGGTTGCGGCAGGTATTCGCCGGTCAGCACCGATTCGTCGATGCTCGACTGGCCATCAAGAATCTTGCCGTCCGCCGGCAGCACCGATCCGGGTTGCACCAGCACCCGATCACCGAGGCGCAGTTCGCTGAGCAGGATCCGCTCGCTCTGGCCGGCGTCGTCGAGGCGCAGGCACGAGGCGGGCAGCAGATTGACCAGTTGCGCGGTGGCGGCAGCAGTGCGCTCGCGGGCGCGGCGTTCGAGGTAGCGCCCGGCGAGCAGGAACAGCGCGAACATGCCCACCGCGTCGAAATACAGCTCGCCGACCCCGGTAATAGAGGTCCAGATCCCGGCGACGTAAGCCGCGCCGATCGCCAGCGACACCGAGACGTCCATGGTCAAATGACGGGTGCGCAAGTCGCGCATGGCGCCTTTGAAAAACGGCGCGCAGCTGTAGAACACGATCGGCGTGGTCAGGAACAGCGCGACCCAGCGCAGGATCGTATGCAGCTCCGGGCTGAGGTCGATGTTGAATTCCGGCCAGGTCGCCATGGTCGCCATCATCGCCTGGAACCACAGCAGCCCGGCGACCCCGAGCTGGCGCAGGGCCAGGCGGTTTTCACTGGCCAGTTGTTCGCTGGCGCGGTCGGCCTGATATGGGTGCGCGGCGTAGCCGATGTGGCGCAGTTCGCCGAGGATCTGGCTCAGCGGCAACTGAGCGTCAGCCCAGCGCACATGCAGGCGATGGTTGGACAGGTTCAGCCGCGCCTCGGCCACGGCGGGCAGGGTGCGCAGGTGTTTCTCGATCAGCCAGCCGCAGGCGGCGCAACTGATGCCTTCCATCAACAGCGTGGTCTCAGCCAGTTCACCTTCGTGACGGACGAAGGGTTGCTGCACATCGGCGCGGTCGTACAGCGCCAACTCGTCCACCAGTTGCACCGGCAGCGCTTCGGGGTTGGCCGAGGCTTCGCTGCGATGCTGGTAATAGCTTTCCAGACCACCGGCGACGATGGCTTCGGCCACGGCCTGGCAGCCGGGGCAGCAGAACTCGCGGGACTCCCCGAGCACGACGGCGGTGAAGCGGCTGCCGGACGGGACGGGCAGGGCGCAGTGGTAGCAGGGGATTGGAATGGTCATGAGGCGTTCCGATGATCGTTCCCACGCTCCGCGTGGGAATGCCTCCCTGGACGCTCCGCGTCCGCTTCGGCTGGGACGCGGAGCGTCCCTGGCTGCGTGCCCACGCAGAGCGTGGGAACGATCAGAGTAAGGCTTATTTCTTCAGGTCTTCTGCACCCTGCAACGGCTCATCACCCAACAACAAATCCTTGTCATGGCTGACCAGCTCTTCCTCGAACATCCGCCACACGTGATCGTCCTGAGTACCCAGCAACTCCACAAAACGCCGGCCTTCGATCTTGTCGCTCAACTGGCCGATGTAGCGGCCGGTTTCAGTCTCGCTGCGGGCCAGGACGATCTTGCGATCCTTCTCCGGCTGGGTCGGCGAGATCAGGTTCAGTTCCAGGGTCTTAGGCTGGCTGTCGCCGCTCAGGCGCAGGTCGACCTCGCCAGTGACGTCGTCCAGATGCACGGCCGCGCGCATCTTCAGGGTCTGCGCCAGCAGCTCGCGATCCAGCGAACGGTTGATGCCCTTGCCGGCCTCGTAGTAGTTGTCGTTGACCAGATTGTCCGGGTTGTTCACCGCGATGGTCACCATGGACAGCGTCAGGGTCACCGAACAGGCCAGAATCCCGATGATGATCCATGGCCAAAGGTGCTTGTACCAGGGACTTGCGGCGTTTACTGCGGGCATGTTCAGTTCTCTCAACGATTCTGTGGGCCGATGAACCGGCTCTTGGCTTCTACGTGGACGCTGTCGTCATCGGCATCCTTGAGGATGAATTTCACCTCGTTGGTGCTCGATGGCAATTGTTCAGGCGCGCTCGACAGCTCGACCGGCATGCTGAAGATTTCCCCGGCCGGGACCTTGATCTCGCGCTTGCCTTGCAGGCGCAGATCCGGCAAACCGGCGGCTTCCAGGACGTAGGTGTGGTCGCGCTGATCCTTGTTCATGATCTTCAGGCTGTAGACGTTTTCGATCCGGCCTTCGGCGTTTTCACGGTACAGCACGCGGTCCTTGCTGACGTCGAAACCCACCAGCGAACGCATGAAGAAGGCTGTCACCAGCAGGCTGATCATCGTCAGCAGCACCACGGCATAACCGATCAGGCGTGGCCGCAGTTTATGGGTTTTCTGCCCGGACAAGTTGTGTTCGGTGGTGTAGCTGATCAGCCCGCGAGGGTAATCCATTTTGTCCATGATGCTGTCGCAGGCGTCGATGCATGCGGCGCAACCGATGCATTCGATCTGCAGGCCGTCGCGGATGTCGATGCCGGTCGGGCAGACCTGGACGCACATGGTGCAGTCGATGCAATCGCCCAGGCCCTGAGCCTTGTAGTCGACGCCTTTCTTGCGCGGGCCACGGCTTTCACCGCGACGCGGGTCGTAGGAAACGATCAGCGTGTCCTTGTCGAACATCACGCTCTGGAAGCGTGCATACGGACACATGTAGATGCACACCTGCTCGCGCAGCCAGCCGGCGTTGCCGTACGTGGCGAGGGTGAAGAAACCGACCCAGAAATACGACCAGCCATCGGCCTGGCCGGTGAAGAATTCGATTACCAGTTCGCGGATCGGCGAAAAGTAGCCGACGAAGGTCATGCCGGTGACGAAACCGATCAACAGCCACAACGCATGCTTGGCGAATTTGCGCAGGAACTTGTTGGCGCTCATCGGCGCCTTGTCGAGTTTGATGCGCTGGTTGCGGTCGCCTTCGGTGACCTTCTCGCACCACATGAAAATCCACGTCCACACGCTTTGCGGGCAGGTGTACCCGCACCAGACCCGCCCGGCATACACGGTGATGAAAAACAGACCGAACGCGGCAATGATCAGCAGGCCCGACAGCAGAATGAAATCCTGCGGCCAGAACGTGGCGCCGAAGATGAAAAACTTGCGTTCCGGCAGGTTCCACCATACGGCTTGATGGCCGCCCCAGTTCAGCCACACCGTTCCGAAATACAACAGGAACAGCGCCGCGCCGCCCATCATCCGCAGATTACGGAACAGGCCGGTGAAAGCACGGGTGTAGATTTTTTCTCGAGAGGCGTAAAGATCGACGCTGTTGTTCGCGTTCTTGCTGGGTGGCGTGACGTCATGTACCGGAATCTGGTTGCTCATCATTGCATCCCACGGCAGTGGAAAAATGCCTCGGTCGATACGTGCCGGCCGGGGTCAGAAAGGGTGTTGCAGTGGCCCAATGATACGCCTGTACTACCGACGAACGGGTGCGACCTTTGGTCGCGTTGGGCAAAATCAATTGATGGTGTAATGACTTGAATCAATTGACTTGTGCGGGATCACCATTTTTTTGCTCGGTCGATGAATGAGTCTAGGCGATTCGTTGCCGTTGCGCTGCCGGGTGATCCGCATGGCCGAAAACCGGCCCTTCGTCGTCCGGTTTCCGTAATTGAACTTAGAGGGGTCCTTACTTGAAGTTAGGGGCTCTGTTTTCTGCTGTTCTTGTATTTGAAACAAGTTTATTTAATTGCTCATGTTGTCGGCTTTGAAAGTTTCCGTTTGATCGAATATGTTTGCGTCTGGCGAAATTCAGTTGCTAGTCATTATTCAAGTTAAATGGAGTTTCAATGTTATGGATTTAAATGGAGTTGTAAAGTTTCTGCTGGGTATCTGTTTATTATCTTCTGTCACGCTGGCTCATGCCGTCGAGGGCACGCCACGGCATATGGTGTTCGCATCCGATACGCAGTATCCCTGGACTGACAATACCGATAGTGGAGCGCCGGAATCCGATGCGGACTTTGAGAAACGTGCCAAGTGGCTGGTGGACAGCCAACTGGGCAGTATCGCCGAATTTCGAAATGCCCACGGTGGGCAGGCGGCAATCCCGTTGATGATCAATGGCGACATTACTGCTTTTGGCCATGGTTGGCAGCGCTCGTATATGAAGTCGGCCCTTGAGAAATACTTCAAGGGTGATTACCTGTATGGCTTGGGTAATCATGACTACGAAAATAATGTTGATGACTGTTTCAGTAATAGTTGTGCGGCGGGCAGTATTACCGAGTTCAACGAACATCATAAGAGCAAGGTGGATAACTTTGATCTCAAGGTCACTGGTGCTTTTCTGAATGTCCTTTATTCAGGCAGTCTCGCTTACTCGAAAAATGTCGGAGAAGTTCATCTGGTGCAGCTCAACAATGAACCCACCTACGCCACAAAGATTGCTCATGCGTTGAATCCGACAACCTTCAATATCACCAGTGCCCTGGACTGGCTGGAGAACGATTTGAGGGTGGCGAGGGCGCAGGGTTACGCCATCATCCTCAACATGCACAAGTGGGATGACTGGCAGGGAGACTGGCAACAGGAGCAGCGCTTTCTGGACATGATCGAGAAGTATGAAGTCACGGCCATTTTTGCGGGTCATTACCATGCGCGAGGTGGAGCCAAGCGCTGGATGGGTAAGGTGCCGATGTTTCTCAGCGGCGCAACGTCCCAGCAAACGTACCTGACGGCCAGTTTTTCGGATGATCGCAGGCAGCTGCACGTCAATCTGGTCGAGAACAATGAATGGCAAAAGCCGCGATTCGTGCATACGGTTCCGGTGAAGTCCATCTGGGCCAATCGTCCATAAAAAATGGCTCGGGCATCGCTTTTACAGATCTGACTCTTTCAAGGATGAAAATGTATGAATAAAGGCACTCTCAAAGCACTCGGCATTACTCAGAAAGAAATTGATGCATTGGACGTCATTCTGAATAGCGCCAGCGCGGTAGCTCCCTTGGCCGTCGTGTACCTGCAAACGGCTCTGCGAGCGCTTGAGCCGGTCGAAGCTGCGCAGGGGACGAAGGATCTGGCCAGTCAGAAAGGCAACCAGCCGGGCGATGCCGGCAAGCAGCGCAGACCTTCGGGCCTGGACAGTCTCGGTGGAGGCAATATTCTTTGAATCAGTAGAGAGGGAAACAAAACGGCCCCGCCAATTCTCATTGGCGGGGCCGTTTTGTTTGCTTCAGGCGTTGGTCTTACTGAGCCTCGGCTTCCGCTGGTTTTTCACCGTGGGACAGGCTGTAAACGTAAGCCGCCAGCAGGTGAACCTTGTCGTTGCCTTGCAGTTGTTCCTGGGCAGGCATCTGGCCCTGACGGCCGTAACGGATGGTCTGCTGCAGTTGCGCGAAGCTCGAACCGTAGATGAACGCGGCCGGGTGGGTCAGGTTCGGGGCGCCCATTGCCGGGGTGCCTTTGCCTTCCGGACCGTGGCAGGCCACGCAGTTGGCGGCGAACAGTTTCTGGCCGTTGGCCGGATCTGCCTTGGTGCCTTCCGGCAGCTTGCGGCCATCCAGATTGGTCAGCACGAACGCGGCCACGTCGGCCACGCCTTGCTCGCCGATCACTTCAGCCCAGGCCGGCATCACGGCGTGACGACCGCCCATGATGGTGGTCTTGATGGTTTCCGGCTCGCCGCCCCAGCGCCAGTCGGCGTCGGTCAGGTTCGGGAAGCCATAAGCGCCCTTGGCGTCGGAACCGTGGCAGACCGAGCAGTTGGAGGCGAACAGACGGCCCCCCATCTTCAGGGCTTGCGGATCCTTGGCCACTTCTTCGATCGGCATGGCGGCGAACTTGGCGAAGATCGGACCGAACTTGGCGTCCGAACGCGCCATTTCCTTTTCCCATTCGTGAACGCCGGTCCAGCCGGTCTGGCCGTTGGCGAACGCGGTCTGCTTCTCGGTATCGAGGTAGTTGTAGCCCGGCAGCAGGCCTTTCCAGTTGCCCAGGCCCGGGTACAGCACCAGATAACCCAGAGCGAAGACGATGGTGCCCACGAACAGCATGAACCACCATTTCGGCAGCGGGTTGTCGTACTCCTCGATCCCGTCGAAGGAGTGGCCCACTGTCTCGTCCGTCTGTTCGCTGCGCTGGCCCTTGCGGGTCGACAGCAACAGCCAGGTCAGGGAAAAGATCGTACCGAGACTGAGGACTGTGACGTACAGACTCCAGAATGTAGTCATTCTTTGTTACTCCTAGAAGCTTGCTCGACGTGCTTGATGGCTTCGGGATCATCCGCGAAGGGCAGCAAGGTCGCGTCTTCAAACTCCGACTTGCGCTTGGGGCTGAACACCCACAACGCCAGGCCGATGAAGGCAACCATCACGACAACGGTGCCCAGGCCTCGAATCATCCCGATATCCATCAGAATCACCGTTTGCTTTTGATGATGGTGCCCAGGCCTTGCAGATAGGCCACCAGCGCGTCCATTTCGGTTTTGCCCTTCACGGCATCTCTTGCACCGGCGATGTCTTCGTCGGTGTAAGGGACGCCGAGCGTGCGCAACACTTCCATTTTCTTGGCCGTGTCTTTGCCATCGAGCTTGTTTTCTACGAGGAACGGGTAGGCCGGCATTTTCGACTCGGGGACGACGTTGCGCGGGTTGTACAAGTGCGCACGCTGCCAGTCATCGGAGTAACGACCGCCGACGCGGGCCAGGTCCGGGCCGGTACGTTTGGAACCCCACAGGAACGGGTGATCCCAGACGCTTTCACCGGCGACCGAGTAGTGGCCATAGCGTTCGGTTTCGGCACGGAACGGTCGGATCATCTGCGAGTGGCAGCCGACACAGCCGTTGGCGATGTAAACGTCGCGGCCTTCCAGTTCAAGGGCGGTGCGCGGCTTCATGCCTTCGACCGGCTTGTTGGTGACGTCCTGGAAAAACAGCGGAACGATTTGGGTCAGGCCACCGACGCTGACGGCGATGACCATGAAGAAAGCCAGCAGGCCAATATTCTTCTCGACAGCTTCATGCTTCATCAGTGAGCTCCAACTACGGCGATCTTGGCGGCGGCTTCGGCTTCAGCCGGGTTCGAGGCGCGCACGGTGCGCCATACGTTGTAAGCCATCAGCAGCATGCCGCTGGCGAAGAACGCACCGCCCAGGGCGCGGACGATGTAGCCAGGGTGGCTGGCCTGCAGCGCTTCCACGAACGAGTAGGTGAGGGTGCCGTCGTCGTTGATTGCACGCCACATCAGGCCTTGAGTGATGCCGTTGACCCACATCGAAGCGATGTACAGCACGGTACCGATGGTCGCGAGCCAGAAGTGCGCGTTGATCAGGCCGGTGCTGTGCATCTGCGCACGGCCGAACAGTTTCGGGATCATGTGGTAGATCGCGCCGATCGAGATCATCGCTACCCAGCCGAGTGCGCCAGCGTGTACGTGGCCGATGGTCCAGTCGGTGTAGTGCGAGAGCGAGTTGACGGTCTTGATCGCCATCATCGGACCTTCAAAGGTCGACATGCCGTAGAACGCCAGCGAAACCACGAGGAAGCGCAGGATCGGGTCGGTGCGCAGCTTATGCCAGGCGCCCGACAGGGTCATCATGCCGTTGATCATGCCGCCCCAGCTTGGCGCCAGCAGGATGATCGACATCGCCATGCCCAGCGACTGTGCCCAGTCCGGCAGTGCGGTGTAGTGCAGGTGGTGCGGGCCGGCCCAGATGTACAGGGTGATCAGCGCCCAGAAGTGCACGATCGACAGACGATAGGAGTAGATCGGACGTTCGGCCTGTTTCGGCACGAAGTAGTACATCATCCCCAGGAAGCCGGTGGTCAGGAAGAAGCCCACGGCGTTGTGGCCGTACCACCACTGGATCATCGCGTCGGTGGCGCCCGAGTAGGCCGAGTAGGACTTGAACAGGCTGACCGGCAGCGACATGTGGTTGACGATGTGCAGCATCGCGGTCACCACGATGAACGCACCGTAGAACCAGTTGCCGACATAGATGTGCTTGGTCTTGCGCTTGGTGATGGTGCCGAAGAACACCAGACCGTAGGTGACCCAGACAATGGCTAGCAGAATGGCGAGGGGCCATTCCAGTTCCGCGTATTCCTTGGTGGTGGTGTAACCCAGCGGCAAGGTAATGATCGCGCCGACGATTACCGCTTGCCATCCCCAGAAGGTGAAGGCCGCGAGGCTGTCGGAAATCAGTCGCGTCTGGCAGGTTCGCTGCACGACATAGTAGGAAGTGGCAAACAGTGCACAACCACCGAAGGCGAAAATCACCAGGTTTGTGTGCAACGGGCGCAGGCGTCCAAAGCTCGTCCACGGCAGACCGAAATTCAACTCCGGCCAGACCAGTTGCGAGGCGATGAAGACACCGAGCCCCATGCCAAGGATCCCCCAGACCACCGTCATGATGGCGAACTGGCGGACTACCTTATAGTTATAAGCAGTCGGACTGATTGCTGTGCTCATTCTAAGGTTCCACGGTTTGGGTGTTTTATTAGGATTAAAATCGGCCGCAAGTATGTAGAAAGCAGGGGGTCAATGCAACGCGCCATGACCTGGGTCAATGCTTTCCAACGCTGATTCTGCGGCCTTTCCATGCGCCGCGTAAGGACAAAATTGCCCTCGGGCAAAATGTCGCAGCGAACAAAAAAAGTGAGGGGTCCCGGTCGGATGTAACGGGGTGTGTTCGAACGCTCGGTTCGGGTGACGGACGGTAATCGGCACGACAGCCGGTATCTACCGGCCTTTGCGGCCATGTCAGTCAGCCGATTCGTTCAACGCCTCGCTCAGGGTCGACCTGGAACCGGCACGGGCCAGTCCGCATCGAGCAAGCGTAGACCCGAATCCGGGTAATCGAAAGGAGAGGGGGTAACGGGGTGCGACAATGCGTCGCAAAGAGGCTGGAAACTGCCGCACTGGAAACGTGCGGCAGTGTTGTACTCAATGATTATTGCTTGTTGTCTTCAGTAATCAGTTTTTCTGTATTCAGTCCGTGACTCAAGCTGTACACGTAAGCGGCGAGCAGTTGCACTTTGTCGTTGCCCAGCAGCTCGTTCTGAGCTGGCATGTGGCCCTGACGACCATGGCGAATGGTCTGCTCGAGCTGGGTCAGGCTGGTGCCGTAGATGAAACCGGCCGGATGCGTCAGATTCGGCGCGCCCATGGCTTCGGTGCCTTGGCCGTTTGCCCCGTGACAGGCGGTGCAGGTTGTGCTGAACGCCTGCTGACCCGCTTGAAGATCAGCCTTGTTGTCCGCCGGCAGTGGCAGCCCCGCCAGTTCATGACGCACATAGGCGGCAACGTTTTTCACGCCAGTCTCGCCCAGCACTTCACCCCACGCCGGCATCGCCGCCATCCGGCCACCCATGATGGTGGCCTTGATGGTTTCGGCGCTGCCGCCCCAACGCCAGTCCTTGTCGGCGAGATTAGGGAAGCCGAACGCGCCCTTGGCGTCCGAGCCGTGGCACACCGAGCAATTGGAGGCGAACAGACGGCCACCCATTTTCAGCGCCTGCGGATCCTTCGCCACTTCTTCCACCGGCATGGCGGCGAATTTGGCGAAGATCGGCCCGAATTTGGCGTCAGCCTTGCTCATTTCCTTTTCCCACTCGTGGACGCCGGTCCAGCCGTCCTCGTAGCCGGGCAGGATGCCTTTCCAGTTGCCCAGGCCCGGATAAAGGATCAGATAACCCACGGAAAACACCAGCGTGCCGGCGAACAGCATGAACCACCACTGCGGCAGCGGGTTGTCGTACTCCTCGATGCCGTCGAAGCTGTGGCCCATGGTCTGGTCGACGCTGCCCTTGGTCTCGCCCCGACGGGTGCCGACCAGCAGCCAGGTCAGGCCGATCAGGCTGCCGATGGTCAGTACGCAGATCCACGTACTCCAGAAGGTGGTCATGGCCGGGTACTCCTTGTTTCAGATGCTTGGGTTGGGTCGGGTTGTGGCTCGTCGGCAAACGGCAGCAGGCGTGCTTCGGCGAATTCCGGCGTGCGCTTGCGGTTGAACACCCAAAGGGTCAGGCCGACGAAGGCTACGAACACCACGACCGTGCCGAGGCCGCGAATCAGCCCCGCGCTCATTTCAATGACCATTTCTCACCTCTTGCTCTTGATCGCAGTGCCGAGCACTTGCAGGTAGGAGACGAGGGCGTCCATTTCGGTCTTGCCCTTGAGGCTGGCCACCGCGCCGCTGATGTCGTCATCGGTGTAGGGCACGCCGAGGGTGCGCATGGTCTTGAGCTTGGTTTCGGTGTGGCTGCTGTCGACCGGCTGGGTAACCAACCATGGGTAGGCCGGCATCTTCGATTCCGGTACAACGTTGCGCGGGTTGTACAAGTGCGCACGGTGCCAGTCATCCGAGTAACGCGCGCCGACCCGGGCCAGATCCGGACCGGTACGCTTGGAACCCCACAGGAACGGGTGATCCCACACGCTTTCGCCGGCCACCGAGTAGTGGCCGTAGCGTTCGGTTTCGGCGCGGAACGGACGGATCATCTGCGAGTGGCAGCCGACGCAGCCTTCGCGGATGTAGATGTCGCGGCCTTCCAGTTGCAGCGCGGTGTAGGGTTTCATGCCTTCCACCGGTTTGTTGGTCACGTCCTGGAAGAACAGCGGGACGATCTGGGTCAGGCCGCCGATGCTCACGGCGAACACCATCAGCAGCATCAGCAGGCCGACGTTCTTTTCAATCGTTTCGTGTTTCATGGCGGACTCCTCAGGCCATCTGCGCGGCAGCAACGACGTCAGCAGGCTGCGAGGCCCGCACGGTGCGCCAGGTGTTGTAAGCCATCAGGAACATGCCGCTGAGGAAGATCGCCCCGCCAATCAGCCGCACGACGAAGCCCGGGTGGCTGGCCACCAGGGTTTCGACGAAGGAGTAGGTCAGCGTGCCGTCCTCGTTCACCGCACGCCACATCAGGCCCTGGGCGATGCCGTTGACCCACATCGAGGCGATGTAGAGCACGGTGCCGATGGTCGCGAGCCAGAAGTGCGCATTGATCAGGCCGATGCTGTGCATCTGCTCTTTGCCGAAGACTTTCGGGATCATGTGATACAGCGCGCCTATGGAAATCATCGCCACCCAGCCGAGTGCGCCGGCGTGTACGTGGCCGATGGTCCAGTCGGTGTAGTGGGAGAGGGCGTTGACGGTCTTGATCGCCATCATCGGACCTTCGAAGGTCGACATGCCGTAGAACGCCAGCGACACCACCAGGAAGCGCAGGATCGGGTCGCTGCGCAACTTATGCCAGGCGCCCGAGAGGGTCATCATGCCGTTGATCATGCCGCCCCAGCTCGGCGCCAGCAGAATCAGCGACATCACCATGCCCAGAGACTGCGCCCAGTCCGGCAGCGCGGTGTAGTGCAAGTGGTGCGGGCCGGCCCAGATGTACAGGGTGATCAGCGCCCAGAAGTGCACGATCGACAGGCGATACGAATACACCGGACGTTCGGCCTGCTTCGGCACGAAGTAGTACATCATCCCGAGGAAACCGGCGGTGAGGAAAAAGCCTACGGCGTTGTGGCCGTACCACCATTGCACCATCGCGTCGGTTGCACCGGCGTACACCGAGTAGGACTTGGTGAAGCTCACCGGCAGCTCAAGGTTGTTGACGATGTGCAGGATCGCCACGGTGATGATGAACGCGCCGAAGAACCAGTTGCCCACGTAAATGTGCTTGGTCTTGCGCTGCATGATCGTGCCGAAAAACACGATGGCGTAGGCGACCCAGACGATGGTGATCAGAATGTCGATCGGCCATTCCAGCTCGGCGTATTCCTTGGAGCTAGTGTAACCCAGTGGCAGGCTGATGGCTGCCAATAGAATCACAAGCTGCCAGCCCCAGAAGCAGAACGCGGCGATTTTCGGCGCGAACAGTTGGGTCTGGCAGGTGCGCTGCACCGAGTAGAACGAACTGGCGAACAAGGCACAGCCGCCGAACGCGAAGATCACCGCGTTGGTGTGCAGCGGGCGCAGGCGTCCGAAGCTGGTCCACGGCAGGTTGAAGTTGAGTTCGGGCCAGACCAATTGAGCCGCGAGAAAAACCCCGAGCCCCATGCCGACGATGCCCCACACCACCGTCATAATGGCGAATTGGCGGACCACCTTGTAGTTGTAGGCGGTACTGATAGAAGTGTTCATGGTTCCCCATCCACGGTTCAGCCGAAGTGAGCGCCAACAGCGCGTCCTTCGCCTGGAGTTATAGGCAGACTAAAAGCGAGGCAAGCATGGACAAACAGCACAAGGCCAGTATTGACGGGGATCAATGGGCGCAGTGCCTGCGGGATCACGGGTGGCTTTGGGATGCGGCTGTTGGTGAGGCTTCGGCGACGCTGATCCTGGCGCATGGGGCGGGGGCGCCGATGGATAGCGACTGGATGAACGATATGGCTGGGCGCCTTGCCGGGCTTGGTATCAACGTGTTGCGGTTTGAGTTTCCTTATATGGCGCAGCGGCGGGTTGATGGGGTCAAGCGACCGCCGAATCCTGCGGGGAAATTGCAGGAGTGCTGGCGTGAGGTTTATGGCCTGGTGCGACTTCATGTCGCTGGTCCGCTTGCGATTGGCGGGAAGTCCATGGGTGGGCGGATGGCGAGTTTGTTGGCTGATGAGCTTGGCGCTGATGCTTTGGTTTGTCTGGGGTATCCGTTTTATGCGGTTGGGAAACCGGAGAAGCCTCGGGTTGAGCATTTGGCTGGGTTGAAGACTCGGACGTTGATTGTTCAGGGGGAGCGGGATGCGTTGGGGAATCGGGGCGCTGTCGAGGCTTACGATCTATCGCCGAGTATTGAGGTGTTTTGGCTGGCCTCCGGGGATCATGATTTGAAGCCGCTCAAGGTGTCCGGATTTACGCATGAGGAGCATTTGGCTGCCGCCGCGCAGAGGCTGGTCGAGTTTCTCAAGCACTGATCGAGGTTTTGAACCGCGTAAAAATTGAATTGGTCAACAATTCTGTGTCCGGGAATTGTTGACCAATACATAAATAGCGTCGCCGGTGCCGTGTGAGTCAGCAAAAAGCCGCTAGTTTTTCACCGAATCTGAAAGTCTTTTTCAGAGATTCCTTAGGTGATGACATAGGTTTGCGTGGCACTGGTGGCAACGACTCGTAGAGGGGTCTGAGGGCCTGCTGGGGCTGGAGAAGGGGGAGTTGGCGTAGGTCTACTATAGTGGACGCATATGAAGTCCCATGTTCCAGATGCGACTCCTAAGTTAATTAAATCAGTTGTGGGTATCTCACCCCTTATAAACACGCCCTCGTTTCTGCGTAGTGCCCAGAAAATATCATAATCCGTAAGTGTGTAGGTTTTAACCAGTATGGCAACACTGTTGGAGTTGTCTATTAAATAAAACTCAGCCACATCATCTACTCTCAATGCACGCGGCAAAAGATAGCGGATAGTTAAGAAGTTCGGGCCGTTAGGCTGGTCTATCTGTGGGGCAAAACTAGTGCCAGGCACTCCGGGCGGGATGAGAACAGCGGCCGTGGCTGTAAAGGCGTTCGACATGGTTGTTGCCGCAGGTGCAAGCGTTATGGGGGTTGGCATAGGAGTAAAGATCATGTTTGCATCCTCTGTTTTTCTCGTGCCAGTAATTTATATGGTCGAGATTGTTTGGGTGAATTGATTCTGCCGGGCACTGGCGTGTCACGCACCTGTTAGAAGTTGCAGCTTTTTATATTTTTTGGCAGTTAAGCACGGGTTGATTATTTCGTTTTTTAAATGTGCAATCCCTGATCGGTGTGCGAGGTTTGGTTTACCGCAGGGCAGATATAGCCCGGACCGGTGAAGTCCGGGCACATCCTTGATGTCGCAAAAGCGTGGACGCTATTCACTGATCACCAGGTTAAAGCGTCCGATGGGCTGTGTCCGAAAACCATGACTCTTGAACTTCGCTTCAAAAGTGCCCACTGCAATTCCCTTGGCAGGATTGAGGTCTATTTTCAAGGTGGCTTCATTGGCATGGACCACTCTCCAACTCTCAAAGCCCTCCGGCGGGGGAAATGAAATACTGTTACTGAAGTTCAATTTGTCCTTAAGCGTGTACGTGGCGTTGAGAGGGGCGTCATTGATGTACGGGAAACTCATGCTGTAGGCGAAGTAGTTTCCGCTAGAAACTGAGCCGATAGCCCCTAAGATTGACCAGAACTGCTCACCCGTTGGCGGATACGTAAATCGATAAAACAGGGATCTTTCAGCTGTCACTTCGGGATTGCTCCCAAATGTCCAGTAGAACTCATTTGCGAGGATCGCAGTGCTGTTGGATTTAGGGACAAAAATAGTATGACTGCTCATCTGGAATTCCTTTTTCATGAAGGGTGATCGGCGTTCTCTTAATAGATCGCCAGACACTTGATATGCCTTTTTCAAGATGAGCGTCTACTGTCATACCTGACAGCTGGGCGATGAGTATCAAATGTGCTTGTTTCCGGTCTGGTGATTAAAGAACCTAGACGGTGGGCATATCCGTTGCTGCGGGTATGGCTGCTTAGGGTTCCGCCCTGACGGCGGGTCACTTTTTACAAACGCCCGGAATGCCGGCCCAGAAAAAAGTAACCAAAAACGCTTGCTCCTACGTCCGGCCCACTCGCTGAGGCTCGGGGTTCCTTCGTTCCGGGATTCATCCGGTGGGGCATCGCCTACGGTTTGCTTCGCTGCACCTCCTCTCGATGTGTTTGGCTTCGCCAAACGGTCGCTGCGGGAGCTGGCTTGCCAGCGATGGCGGCCTACGAGGCGACCAGTTTTTGACAGGTGCGTCCGATCCAATGCGGGCTTGCTCGCGAAAGCGGTCTGCCAGAACACAGCAAAGGAACAGGACTGAATGCCCCGCCCATCAGAGCAGGAAGGGCACTGGCGACTAGGTTGCTTGGGGTCGTATATCGTTCAACTCTATGGCCACCCCGTATTTTTTCTTTAAGTTTTCATCATGAGTGACAATTATCAAGCAAGGGATATTGACGGCAAGCCACTCTATGATTGTGTGTGCCGTTTCCTTGTCGAGTGCCGAAGTTGGCTCATCTAATATCACGGTTGGCTTGTCTCTTAGAATGGCTCGGCCAATAGCAATACGTTGCTTTTCTCCCCCGCTGAGTTCGCTATTTGTCGCGCCTATTACGGTATCGAGTAAAGCATCAGTATCGGAATCCTTTCGCGAAAATCCCAGAAGCTCGACGACCTGTCTTATTTTTTGCGAGCAGGCGTTTTCAGTGCCATACAGGAGGTTGTCCTTAAAGGTTCCGCCTATCAGGATAGGTTTTTGCGGCGCCACGGACACTTCAGAAAGTATGAATTCGCTCATGCTTTCGTTTATCAAATGTCCTTTATAGTACGCCGTTCCGGTATAGCTTTCTTCGAAGCCTAAAAGTGTATTGATAAGTGTTGTTTTTCCTGCGCCAGAAGCACCAGAGATGATATTTACACCTGGCCTGAACTCATGAGTAATGTTGGAGAGTATGGTGTTGTTGTCTTTGCTGAGTGACAGGTTGCTCAGGACAAAACCCTGTGCAGTCTGAGATGTATTCGGTTTTTGCGGAAGGTTTATTTTTTCTTCAATGTATTTGATGCCGTCATTCAGAGAAACGATATTGGCCTGGAGGTTTATAAGGGTCCCTGCCATTAAATGTAACTGCATCGTAAACATTGTGATGTAGCCAATGATCATGACGAAGTCGCCGGTTGTCAGTTTTGAGCCATAGTGGGTGCCTGACAGAATAACAAAAAAAGCCAGCACGACTCCGATTGCCAACCCTTGGGTGCCGACTCGTATGCCCATATGAAGATTGGCTTTTCTGATTGTCTTGACGTAACCGTCGAAAAAAACTTTCCCTGCGTGACATTCCTTGTGTTGCGTGTTGTTGAGTTTGATGTCGTAAGTTCGGCCGAGCCTTTCAACTGTGTAGCTGGATAAGTTGTCATCAGCCTCAAATAATTCTCGGTGAATGTTCGAGCTGGATTTTGCCACGTATGTCGATATGCAAATCAATACCAAGGAGGCGAGGAGGAAAAGAAGTGCATAGGTGAGGCCCATGATCGAATAAAGTACGCTGATGGCAATGATGATTTCTACTGCGATGGGGGTAATTGTCCAGAATACGCCTACCGTCACCATGCTGAAGCTTCTTGCGGATCTGCTTATATCGGAGACAACATATCCAGGATCCAGGTTCTGTTGTTTTTTATAGGGGTAGCGAAAGACTTTGTTAATGATCGCCTCGTATATTGTGGTATCGCATTTTGCGAGCATCCAGGCTGAAAAAATGCCACGTATGTTCGACAAGACTTGCGAAAGTGTCCATATGGCCGAATAAGAGGCTGCAAAAAAAAGGAACTGTGTTTGTAGGTTGTTCGCCTCTTGGATAGAGTTTGCGGTATTTCTCAACAGTACAGGGAGGAGCGAATTTAAGGCGCTGCATAGAAGAAAAATGATCGATACGCCTACAAAGCTGATGGTGAATTGGCGGTAGTTGTTGGAGACTATTTTAAAGATTGTTATGTATTGATAAGACCAGTTCATTTGTGGGTGGACCTTATATTGTTTGTGTCATTGAAAATTTCCGTGATAGATGAGGGGTGTTAGCTACGATTGTTTCGCCTACTTCGATCTACGCATACGAATGGACGTCGAATGGCTCGACTCCAATAAAGAAATTACAGATTTTTCGTTTCTCATTGTGTATTAAAAGAAGCAAATAGTAGCGCTCCAGGTGCTTGATCCTTAATTACAGAGCAGGCTGGGTGATATGAATTGCTTGGGCGCATTTTTTTCAATTTTGCCGTGCCACGTTAATGTGGAACTGATTCACCAGATCGTTTTTCAGCTTTCAGTGACCTTGTTACGGTAAATTCCACGCGCCAGGTGCACAAGCCGGCGGATTCTGTCGTTGTTGTAGGCAATGACGAGAGGATCTGTAGGCTTCGTATGACGTTCCAGGAAGTGTTTTAAACGTGTTCAGTTTGATCCTGAACGTCGTCCGATTTTTGCGAGGCACACTTGAGTTTTGAGTGGTGATTCCTGGCTTTGTAATCATTGGCAAATGACATCTGAGTTGCCGATTAGGCTCCGCTGGTCGACGGATCAAGATCATGAGCTGCAGGCGAGAAAACCCCCATCCTGTTGAGTTTTACTGTCGGGTATTTGCTATTCGTAAACATGATTGGGTGTTTAGGTTTAAACCACACAAAGCGTTACTCCATAAGGGCTACAACACCTTGCGTCGTTGCCTACGCGTACGCCAGAATCCGCCGGCTTACGCGGCTTGGAGAGGGCTATATCGTTTCCCTGTCACTGAAAAGTGGCTGGGTTTGGTAGCCCGATTCGAGTTGTGGTTATTGCGACACCTTCAATGCTGTCTCTCTTTTGAGGTGCAGCTTTGTATGGTGGGCATGCGTGGGGCTCATTCGTGAGCGCCGGGTTTCCCAATTCGACCGGTCTACCAACCCGCGCATGGCCGCCACCCGCCGTTTGGTAGCGAGGGTGATGGCTCCCATTTTTTCGAATTGGAGTTTTATCCATGTTCAAAGCCACACCAAACCCACCAGAAACCGATCCAACCTCCAACGACCCCGAGCTCGAGTCCCGAAAGACAAAAGAAGCCGCCGACCGCGCACTCGACTTTTACCTCGGCCCCGAAATCCCGAAGTACTTCCCGCCCAAGGCCCGTCCTATCTTTATGGTCGATCCCACACTCGATGACGAAACGCTGCTCGTCGAAGCCTGCGAATCACTGTCGTCAGCCAACGCCATGGCCGGCAATATCGCCAACTCGGTGAAAGGCCCGGAGCGCAAACCGCTGCTGGCGCTGCAACAGCTGATCATGTTGAACGAGCTGCTGGTTAATCGAGTGCTGGACAGGCTGAAATTGCCTTAATGATTCGCTCGCTGTTATGGCCTCTTCGCGGGCAAGCCCGCTCCCACAAGGATGGTGGTGTTGCGAGATTTTGTGGCCAATGCGAAACCCTGTGGGAGTGGGCTTGCCCACGAAGAGGGCGGTGCTGGTCACATCCTTTTCAGACAGGTAATAAAAAACCCGGAAGCTCTCGCTATCCGGGTTTTTTCTATTGCAGAACAATCAGCGGTTAAACCGCTCCACCAACGAGTATTGCGTGTTGGCAGTCTTGGTCAGCTCTTCACTCAGCAACGCCGAGTTATGCGCCTGTTCCGAGGTCTGGTCCGCCAGTTCCGAGATGTTGCTGATGTTGCGGCTGATTTCTTCAGCCACGGCACTTTGCTCTTCGGTCGCGGCGGCGATCTGGGTGGTCATGTCGGTGATGTTGGCCACCGCTTCGCTGATGCCCACCAGGGCCTGATCCGCTTCCAGCACCCGCGCTACACCTTCTTCCGCCTGGCGATGGCCGGCTTCCATGGTTTGTACGGCGCTGGTGGCGGTCTGCTGCAACTTGGCGATAAGGGCGTGGATCTGGCCGGTGGATTCGCTGGTGCGTTGTGCCAGTTGGCGGACTTCGTCGGCCACCACGGCAAAACCACGGCCCATTTCGCCGGCACGTGCTGCTTCAATCGCAGCGTTGAGCGCGAGCAGGTTGGTCTGGTCGGCGATGCCTTTGATCACGTCGACCACGCCGCCGATTTCGTCGCTGTCCTTGGCCAGTTGGGTGACGGTCAGGCCGGTTTCACCGACCACGACCGACAGGCGCTGGATGGCTTCGCGGGTTTCGCCGGCGATGTCGCGGCCGCGGCCGGTCAGGCGATTGGCTTCCTGGGTGGCGTCGGCGGTGCGCTGGACGTGGCTCGCCACTTCTTGCGTGGTGGCGGCCATCTGGTTGACGGCGGTGGCGACCTGTTCGGTTTCCACGCGCTGACGTTCCAGACCGCTGGAGCTGTTATGCGCCAGGGCGTCGGACTGTTTGGCCTGATCGGTCAGGTGCTCGGCAGTGTCTTGCAGACGGGTCAGGCAGGTTTTCAGGCGGGCTTCCTGGCTGAGGATCGACATCTCCAGACGCGCCTGGGCGCCACGGCTGTCGGTGTACATCTGCGCGATCAACGGGTCGGAGGTGGTCTGCTCGGCCAGACGCAGCAGGCGCTTGAGCCCGCGTTGTTGCCATTGCAGGCCCAGCAGGCCCAGCGGCACCGACAGACCGGCGGCGAGGGCGAAGCCCCACTGCGAGTTCAGGGTGGCGCCGATCATGAAGCTCAGCTGGCTGACCAGAATGAACGGCAGCCAGTCCTGCAGCACCGGCAGCCATTTGTCTGTTTGAGGGATCGCCGACTTGCCCTGGTTGATGCGTTGATAGAGCGCTTCGGCACGGCGGATCTGTTCGGCGGTAGGTTTGACCCGCACCGACTCGTAACCGACCACCTGACTGCCGTCGAACACCGGCGTTACATAGGCGTTCACCCAGTAATGGTCACCGGACTTGCAGCGATTCTTGACAATGCCCATCCATGGCAAGCCTTGTTTCAGTGTGCCCCACATGTGCGAAAACACCGCCGCCGGCACGTCAGGGTGACGAACCAGGTTGTGCGGCGCACGGATCAGTTCCTCACGCGAAAACCCGCTGATTTCGACGAAAGCGTCGTTGCAGTAGGTGATCACGCCCTTGGCGTCGGTTGTGGAAATCAACCGTTGCTGAGCCGGGAAAGTCCGTTCGCGTTGTGTAATGGGCTGGTTGTTACGCATGGTTTTTCAATCCGCAAGGCTTTGAAAGGTTGTCGGCGGGGTCAGCCATTTATTGAAATTTTTTTTCATTTATATGTACGGCGTCGCAAAACGGCCCTTGCTTCAACCCGCGAGCATCGGATAGGTGAACAGGCCGAAATGCAGCAGGTTCAGGCCAAAATGCGTCGCGATCGCCGCACCGAGCCCGCCAAAACGGTAGGCCAGACCATAGCCGACACCCGCCAGGCTCGCCAGCAACACCCATTGCCAGCCAGCGCCCACATGCACCAGGCCGAACAGCAGGGACGCCAGCAGCAGCGCGAGGTTTTCGCCGTAAGGCAGGTGTTTGAAACGCCGGCTCAGGCCGCCCTGTATGTAGCCGCGAAACAGCGCTTCTTCGACCAGCGTCACCAGCAGCAGGTTGTTCAGCACCCACAGCCACGCCTGATCCGGCCATTTCGGTGCCCAGGTGATCATGCCCAGTAACACCGCGCCGCCCAACGCCAGAATCACGCTCAACGTCAGTGCCAGAGCAGTGGCGTAGACGGTCAGGCGCAACGAACGACGCGCGACGATCCACGGGCAGACCAATAGCAGCCAGAAGCCAATCAGCGGTTTGTCGAGATTCAGGTACATCGAGAACGGCACGGCATTGTCGGTGAAGCGCTGCGGCTCGATGGCCCGGCCGTTGTAGAAGCCCGGCAGCCAGTGCAGGGCCAGCGCCAGAGCCAGCACGATAAACAGGCCATGGCCGAGATAACGCCCGACCGGCACGGTTTGCTGGCGCACGGCGTAACCGGCGAAAACCAGCAGCGCAATGGAGATCAGCGCCAGCCAGCCGAGCTGGCCGAAACTCAGAGCCAATCCGTAACCAAGGCTGAGAAGCCCGAGATAGAGCCATGGCAGAGCTTTCATGGAAAGTCCTTGTGCACGATTTGTGGACAGGCTTTCTACACGGGTGGGGGCGAGGGGACAAGTGAAGGTGTGGCGAGAAACCGGGACAACACCCAAACCTGTGGCTGACACTGAGACCTGTGGGAGACCTGTGGGAGCTGGCTTGCCAGCGATAGCGGTGAGTCAGTCAATGAAGATATCGACTGTGCAGACGCCATCGCTGGCAAGCCAGCTCCCACAGGGATTTGTATAAGGCTGAAATGTCAGCGCAGATTGAGCCTTGCCGCCGCACGCTCGGTGATTTCCGTGCGCAACTTCAACGAAGGCGCCGCACGCTTGCGCGCCTCATCGACAATCGCGCTCGGCGCCGTGTCCGGGCTGCCCGAATCAAACGGCGGCGCCGGCGCATATTCCAGCTGCAACTGCACCAATTGCGCCGTGTCCGCACCGACCAGCTCTTGCGCCAGCGTCAAGGCAAAATCGATCCCGGCCGTGATACCGCCCCCGGTAAACAGATTGCCGTCGCGCACCACCCGATCCTTCACCGCAATCGCGCCCAGTGTGGGCAGCAGATCGTGATAGGCCCAGTGCGTGGTCGCCCGTTTACCCTGCAAAAGACCCGCCGCCCCAAGCACCAGCGAACCCGTACACACCGACGTCACATAACGCGCCTGCGCAGCTTGTGTCTTGATGAACGCCTGCGTCTGCTCGTCTTCCATCAACGGCCCGACCCCGGCGCCACCGGGAACGCAGATCACATCTAGATCCGGGCAATCCTCGAAGGTGGTGGTCGGTTTCAGCACCAGCCCGGTGCTGGCGGTGACCGGCACCAGATCCTTCCAGATCAGGTGCACTTGCACGTCCGGCAACGACGCCAGCACGTCGTACGGGCCGGTCAGGTCGAGTTGCTGCACCTGGGGAAACAACAGAAAACCGATCTGCAACGCCATGGTTCTTCTCCGTGAAAAGGGGGTGGACGGCTTCACTGTAGGCGCGTAGGTTTTGGCGCATACGCCAATCAGCCCACGAATTACGCCAAATGCCGAAAACCATCCACGTCCTCGCGTTCGCCAATGTGCAGTTGCTCGATGTCACCGGGCCGTTGCAGGTCTTCGCCTCGGCCAACGATATCGCCCGCCAGCAGGGATTGCCTGCGCCGTATGCGCCAACGGTCATCGCCAGCGGTGGCGGGGCGGTGAACTCGTCCGCCGGGTTGGCGATGTTGGCCGAGCCGCTGCCGCAGCAGCCCAGCGATACGCTGATCATCGCCGGCGGCTGGGGTGTTTACGCCGCTGCCGAAGACGCCGAATTGGTGAGTTGGGTGCGTGAACACGCCAACGGATGCCGGCGTGTGGCTTCGGTCTGCACGGGAGCATTTCTGTTGGCGGCCAGCGGCTGGCTCGACGGTCGCCGGGTCGTCACCCACTGGACCCGCTGCGAGCAACTGGCGCAGCAGCACCCGCAATTGCAGGTCGAACCGAATCCGATCTTCATCAACGACGGACCGGTCTGGACCTCGGCGGGCGTCACCGCCGGCATCGACTTGGCGCTGGCCATGGTCGAAGACGACCTAGGTCGCGACATGGCCCTGGACGTCGCCCGGCAACTGGTGGTGTTCCTCAAGCGCCCGGGCGGGCAGTCGCAATTCAGCGTGACGCTGTCGCTGCAAAAACAGGGCAACCGCTTTGACGATCTGCACGCGTGGATTGCCGAGCACCTGACCTGCGATCTGGGCATCCCGACCCTCGCCGAACAGGCCGGCATGAGCGAGCGCAGCTTCGTACGCCACTACCGCGCCGACACCGGCCAGACCCCGGCCCGGGCCATCGAACTGATCCGCGTCGAAACTGCGCGCCGGTTGCTGAGCGATACCGGACTACCGATCAAACGGGTCGCGGCCAATTGTGGATTTGGCAGTGAAGAGACGTTAAGACGCAGTTTCCTGCGGGCCATGGGGGTGACGCCGCAGGCGTATCGGGAGCGGTTTTCGGTCAGCGCTGGAGCAGATCCAGTAATGCCTTGAGTGTTTCGCCCGGCGCTTCCTCGGGGATGTTATGCCCGACACCCGCGAGCACCCGCCGTTCATAAGGCCCGGTGAAGTGGTGCGCATCTTCATCGTCCGCCGACGCCGGGCCAACGCCATCATCCGCACCGCACAGCGAAATCGTCGGAACGCTGATCGCCGGTTGTTTCTCCAGCGCCTGCTCCATCCACTCCAGCGCCGGATCGCCCAGCGCATACATGAAGCGATGGCGATAAGAGTGAATCACCACCTCAACGAAATCCGGGTTGTCGAACGCTGGCGCGCTCAACGGATAACGCTCGGCGTTCCGCCCCCAGGTCGGTGACCACAATTGCCACAGCAACTCGCACAGCGCCCGACGATTCTGCGTCAGCCCTTCAACGCCACGGGGTGTGTGGAAGTAATACTGATACCAGTAGCGATGCTCGCTCTGCGGATCCAGCGGCTGGACCGAATTCGGAATGTCTTGCAGGTTATAGCCATCGCCCGTCACCAACCCCCGCACACGCTCGGGAAACAGCGCTGCCACAATGCACGCCGCCCGACCACCCCAGTCGTAACCGCACAATGTCGCTTGTTCGATATCCAGTGAGTCCATCAGATCCAGCAGATCCTGAGCCAATGCCGCTTGCTGACCGGAGCGCAACGTGTCCGGGCTGTTGAAACGGGTTGGGCCGTAACCGCGCAGGTACGGCACGATTACCCGATAACCCTTGGCGGCGAGGGGCGGGGCGATTTCGTCGTAGGCGCGGGGAGAGTAGGGGAAGCCGTGGAGCAGGATGACCGGCGTGCCGTTTCCCGGGCCGTGATGCTCATAAGCGATGGTCAGGCTTTCAGTCTTGCAAAACTGCATCACGGCTTGGGTCATCTCTCTCTCCCGTTATCCGAATAACACCTTCTGCCAATGGTCTTCGCTGATGATGGCAATCGGCACGCCGCTGTCGCGAAGCTCAACTGCTTTCTTGATCTTGGTGCCATAGCTGCTGTGAAGCCATTGATCATTACCGATGCTGCCTACCACCAGATAATGAATCTTTTTGCTGACAGAACCACCGATCAATCCACCTCGCTCGACAATCAACGCCTCACAGTTCTTGCGGGGTCCGTAGGCCATGACACCGGTGAAGAGAAAGACACGATCAGCACAGCTCAATGCCGGAGCAGGGTTGTCCAGAGGCAGAGAGGTTGAGGCGACGAAGGGTTGCTGTGCACCGACTGGAAGACCTGCGAACTGGTGAAGCATTTCCAGCAACTCGACCGACTCTTCTGCATCAAGAACGCCGTCACTCAGCATGTCGGCGAGACGCTTATAAAGGATGTTGACGACCGGATCATTCAGATGGATCAAGTGCGATTCGATCCAGTTCTTGAGAAATTCGGCTTCCTGCTGATTGATCTTGCCGTCTGCTGCAAGCCCGGCGGCGATTCCAGTCAGCGCGTCGACGGAGCGACGGTCGATTCGGGCTTGATGAAAGAAACTGCTGTTCTGAAACTCCTGATGCAGATCGACCATTGCGCTTCTCCTTAAGCTTCGGCTTCCGCCACCTGATTGAAATACTTGCTCCGATCCGGCGTAAACGTCACCACCATTTTCGTCCGCGAGCAGGTCAGCACCCGTTCGGCACTCAAATCGATATCCAGATCTTCCCCACGCAAACCCTGCCACTGAGCCAGGTATTTCAGCGATCCGTACTTTTCATTCTTCTTCAGGCTGCGACTGACCCCGCCTTTCCAGCCCAGTACCGGCAATTCATCGGCGCGGCAGCGTTGGGCGAGGCCGGGGAAACGGGCGGCGCGCTGGCGGCCGATTTCCCAGCATTTGATCAGGCCCTTGTCGGCGGCTTCCCACAGTTCGTCGCGGGTCAGGCCAGACCTCAATGGGGAAGCGATGGGGCGGTGGATGCGTTGGCTCATTCTGGTTCCTTGAATCGGGTTTTTATTGGACAGCTCCGCTGTGCCCGTTGCGGTGGATGGTAGGGGGGGATGTAACAGCTGGCAACAAGGTATTTCGAGGTGTAAGTGCGAGTTGCGGGCCAAGCGTTACACGGGGTTGGCAGGTTTCTGTAGGCCGCGCCATCAACCAGTTGTATTGAAAGGAATCGATTGTGTGGGCCAGCCCTTCAACCACAAGGCTCAGGGGTGTTTGCCGTTCGTAGGTGGCCATCCTACAAACGGCGGTTGGAGTGGAGATCTTTCTTACAGCGTGTGGCGAAAAATGATGACTATGGCTGCCAGTAATTTTTCTCCCCGCTCAATTTGCGATCGAGAAAACTCGCCGCGCTGATCAGCGCCAGGTGGGTCAACGCCTGGGGCGTGTTGCCCAGATGCCGGCCACGATTGTCGAATTCCTCCGCATAAAGCCCCAACGGATTGGCATAACGCAGCAGTTGCTCGAACTCCAGATGGGCCTTTTCCACTTGCCCGGCGCGGGCCAGGCATTCGACGTACCAGAACGAGCACGCGGCGAACGCGCCTTCGGTGCCGGACAAACCGTCGATGCCTGCATCATCGTTGCGATAGCGGTAAACCATGCCGTCGCGCACCAGATGTTTCTCGATGGCTTCCAGCGTTGCCAGCCATTTCGGATCCTTGGCGCTGACGAAGCGCACCAGAGGCATCAGCAGCATCGAGCCATCCAGCGCGGTACCGCCCTGGTACTGCACGAAATGCCCACGCTCTTCGTTCCAGAAATTGTCCCAGATGTCGGCATGGATGGCCTGACGGGTCTGATCCCAACGGGCGAACGGTGCCGGCAGCGAGCGTTTCGAAGCCAGGCGGATCGCCCGGTCCAGCGCCACCCAGCACATCAGCCGCGAATGCAGGAAGTGATGTTGCTCACCGCGCATTTCCCAGATGCCTACATCCTTGGTCTGCCAGGTCTCACAGACCTGATCGACCACTTCCATCACATGTTTCCAGCCTTCGTGGGAAATCGCGTCGCCGTACTTGTTGACCAGATAAACGGCGTCCATCAGTTCGCCGAAGATATCCAGTTGAATCTGGTCGTACGCGCCATTGCCGATGCGCACCGGTTTCGCGCCGCCATGGCCGGCCAAATGCGTGAGTTCGGTTTCCGGCAGTTCCTGGCGGCCGTCGATGGCGTAGAGGATATTCAGCTTCATCGAAGATTGGCCGCTGCAATCGCTGACCCGCCCGCGCAGCCAGCGCATATAGGCGTTGGCTTCGTCGACAAACCCCAGGCGCATGAAGGCGTAAACGGTGAACGAGGCGTCGCGGATCCAGGTGTAGCGATAGTCCCAGTTGCGTTCGCCGCCGGGTGTTTCCGGCAGACCGAAGGTGGCGGCGGCAAGGATTGCGCCGTGCTGGCGCGAGGTCAGGAGCTTCAGGGCGAGGGCCGAACGGTTGACCATCTCCCGCCAGCGGCCGCGATAGTTGGACTGGCCGATCCAGTCGCGCCAGAACTTCAGTGTGCGCTCGATGCACAACTGCGCGGCGCCTTCGGCGAAGCGCGGATCGTCGCTGGCGCCGAGCATGAACGCGGCGGTCTGATCCTGCTTGAGAGTGAATTGCCCGACCGCCGCATCGTGATCGACGCTCAAGGTTTGATCCGAGGCCAGCCGCAGTGTCGGCTGCCCGCTGGCGCTGAACAGCACATCCTGTTTATCGATGACGGCGCGGGTTTCAGCGCGGGCATAGTCATGCCGAACCGCGCAGCGCAGGTGAAACGTCGCCTGTCCGCTGACCACTCGCACCCGGCGCATCAGCAGCGGCAAGGCATCGTCGTTGTCGCCGATGGGCAGCAGATCGGTGATTTCCACCACGGCGTGGTCGCTGAGCCAGCGGGTCTGCAGGACGTTGGTGTCTGGCAGGTAAATCTGTTCGCGCCGGGCATCGGGCAGGTCCGGGGCGAGCTGGAAAATCCCCGCATCGGGTGTGTCCAGCAGCGAACAGAAGATCGACGGGCTGTCGAACTCCGGCCAGCAGAAAAAATCCACGCTGCCCTTGTCATTGACCAGCGCGGCACTGCGCAGGTCGCCAATGATTCCGTGGGCGTCGATGGGGCTTTGTCGTTCGGATTGATGCTCAGCCATTGCCACGGAACTCCGGATAGAGGCTCATGCCGCCGTCGATGAACAGGGTGGTGCCAACGATGTAGTCAGAGACATCGGAGGCGAGGAACACCACCGCGTTGGCCACGTCCTCGACATCACCGATGCGTCCGTAAGGGATGAGTTTGAGCAGGTCCTGGCCCGCATCGCCTTCGGTGGCGTCCTTATTGATGGCCGTGCGGATCGCCCCCGGCGCGATGCCGTTGATGCGGATGCGCTGGTGGCTGACTTCCTGGGCCAGGGTCTGCATCAACTGATCGACGCCGCCCTTGGACGCTGCGTAATTGACGTGCCCGGCCCAGGGAATGCGCTGGTGCACCGAACTCATGTGGATGATCTTGCCGGCGGCCCGGGACACGCCTTCGCGCACGCCCTGGCGGTTGAAGATCCGCAGCGCGGCGCGGGCGCAGAGGAACTGGCCGGTGAGGTTGACGCCGATCACCGCGTTCCAGTCGGCCAGCGACATATCCACAGCCGCCGCGTCTTTTTGCAGACCGGAATTTGCCACCAGAATGTCCAGTGTGCCGAAGGTGTCGAGGGTTTGCTGGAACAGCCGCTCAACGTCTTCTTCTTTCGAAACATCCGCGCCAATCGCGATGGCCTGACCACCGTCGGCGACGATCTGCCGGGCCAGCGCTTCGGCCGGCTCGGCTTGTCGGTTGTAGTTGATGACGACAGCGGCACCGGCAGCGGCCAGGGCTTTGGCGGCGCCGTGGCCGATGCCGGAACTGGCGCCGGTGACCAGTGCCACCTGACGGGCGAGGGAAATCTGCATGAACGGTCGCGCCTTATGCGGGGATCTGATCTGCTGACCGGCATCCTTGAGTCAGAGTTCAGCGTGAATGCGCAGGGGCACGTAATCAAGTCGAGTCCCGCAGGGCTGTACGGGTTCAGATATGGTACCGGGCACTGTGTTTATGCCACTCCAGATTGCCGCCGATCCATGTACTCAATCCGGTGAGATAGCGCCGCAATACCGGCGAGCGCGTGCCTTTCATCAGCGTTGCGTGCAGGCGTTCGTATTCTTCCATCACTGCGTCATGGATATCGGCTGCCAGGTCGATTGCCTCTTGAAGCGAACAGTTGTGCCTGGCTGCCAGCAGATAAGGCAGCTTGAAGTCGCCGGTTTCGTTCAGGTGCTCTTTGTAAGCGGAATACAGATCGTTGACCAGAGTGGTCGCCAGCGAGGCCAGTGCGGTGACGTGGTGAATGTCTGGACGGGAATACGTATTGGCCGGGACTTCGTAGCCGCCGATCAGGTCGATCAGTACCAGGCATGGCCAGAAGCTGTTGACCTGCCGACTGGCCAGGTATTCGGCGACGGTGGGTTGAGTGCCATAGAGGCGCCAGGGACCTTCCGCCGCCATGGTGACGAACATGGCGATGGTGATCTGGCGCACCCGGGCGACTTGCGAGGGCGTGCAGAATTGGGCGACCCGTTTCATGTAGGCCAGCAATCCCCTGATTACCGGGTCGCACATTTGCTGCTTCAGGAGTTCTTTGTCGAACGGCGCAGGCAAATAGACCGGATCGATCGCGGTGAGGGCGAACGACAAGCTTTCGGCCACTGTCTCGGGGCGACCGCCGAGGGATTGATCGTCGCAATAGTGATCGTCCACCGCAAACAACGCCGCAAAGCATTGCGCCACGAGTAACAGTCGATCCGGATTATTCGTGTCGGCATGGCACAGCATTGCATAGCGACCGAAGTCGCTGGCGCGGATTTTTTCTTCCTTGCCGGCAAAAATCCCTATGTTCGATATCCACTCCATCAGGCGTTCGTTGACTTCCTGGCCCAACGCCTCATCAATGCGCGTAGGCGGCGGGCAGCGTACGGCACGGACGATAAAGGGGGCAGTGGCGCTGCGTGGCGTCCGGGCACTGCTGGATCGATTCATGGGGTGATCCTTTTCTCGGGGCCGATTGAGATGCTCACCGACGCGGTTCCTGTGCAGGGATGACAGGTCCATGTAAAACCTTTGACGGAATTTGCGCACCTGTCAGGTTTGACAGGTGCGCGGCTCAATGGACGAGCAGTCAACGACCTCCACTAAGCGTCAGGCAGGCAGTTTGCGAAGCCAAAACCCTGAATCTTTCGCGGGTGCATTCCCTTCACATTCCACCAACAATTCCTCGCTTCCCCGCCCGTCAGGCTTTGTGGCAACTTGGCCGCCCCTGTTGAGGCTGCATCCGATGGCAAACCCTTACCGCGAGTTGTTCAACGCCCCCGGCGCCCGGGCTTTTGTGATGGCCGCGATGATCGCGCGCATGCCGATTTCCATGACCGGTATCGGTGTGATCACCATGCTCTCGCAATTGACCGGCGGCTACGCGCTGGCGGGTGGGGTGGCGGCGACGTTTGCGCTGGCCACGGCGTTTTGTGCGCCGCAGGTGTCGCGGCTGGTGGATCGCTTCGGTCAGGGGAGGGTGCTGCCGGTGGCGGCGCTGATCGGTGGGGGCGCGTTGTTGATGTTGCTGTTGTGCACCCGTTTGCAGGCGCCGACCTGGACCCTGTTTGTCTGCGCAGCATTGGCCGGTTGCATGCCAAGCATGTCGGCGATGGCGCGGGCGCGCTGGACCGAAATCTATCGCGGCCAGCCGCAGTTGCAGACCGCTTATGCGCTGGAGTCGGTGCTCGACGAAGTCTGCTTTATTGTCGGCCCGCCGCTCTCGGTAGGGCTGTGCGTCGGCGTGTTCCCCGAGGCCGGGCCGCTGGCGGCGCTGTTGATGTTGGCCATCGGCGTCACGGCGTTCGTCGCCCAGCGCAGCACCGAGCCGCCGGTGCATCCGCACGAATCGCAGCATCAGGGTTCGATCATTCGTTCCACCGACGTGCAATGGCTGCTGGCGTTGATGCTCGCCATGGGCGTGATTGTCGGCGTGGTGGATGTGGTCAGCGTCGCGTTCGCCCAGCAGCAGGGCCAGCCGGCGGCGGCCAGCATCGTGTTGTCGGTGTACGCCATCGGCTCCTGTCTGGCCGGTATCGCCTTCGGTGCGATGCGCTCGAAACTGCCGTTGCCCAGGTTGTTTCTGTATGGCGGGATCGCGACGGCGGTGACCACGCTGCCGCTGTTGCTGGCGACCAACATCCTCGGGTTGTCTGTGGCGGTGTTCATCGCCGGGCTGTTTTTCTCGCCGACCCTGATCGTGGCCATGGCGTTGATCGAGCGCATCGTGCCGCCGGCCAAACTCACCGAAGGTCTGACCTGGCTGGTCACCGGTTTGAGCATCGGCGTGGCCATCGGCGCCGCCGGCTCCGGCGCACTGGTGGATGCCTTTGGCGCGCGGAGCGGTTTCTCGCTGGCGATTGCCGCCGGTGCGGTGGTGCTGGGCTCTGCAGTGCAGAGCTTTCGTCACCTCAAATAATCCCGGTTACCAGCCCCGGCCCGAGTTCACCCAGAAATTGACCGACAACGAAGTCGATACGGACTCCACCTGATGGAACCAGCCTTCGGGCAGGAACAGCAGATCACCAGCCTCCAGTGTAATCCGCAGGAATGTCACGTCGCGTGCGGCGGGGAAGCGCTCATAGTCCGGCGCATCCGGGTTGAAATCACAACCATCCAGGCCGCCTTCCGGCGCGGTGGACCAGGTGCCCAGCGCTTCGCGGTGGTGGGGCGCGGCGAGGGTAAATTTCTTCTGGCCCCAGACCTGGGCGAACAGGTTGTCGGAGTCGTCGCGGTGCAGCGGCGTCAGCGTGCCCTTGGGGCCGATCCAGATCCGTGGCGGGATGAACAGCGAGGCATCGAAGTAGGGCGGGTATTTGATCTGCTGCATCAGCGCGGCCGGCAGGATGTTGTTGCCCATATACGCCGGCGGCTCGCCGTCCGCGCCCTTGACCGCCGGGCTGTCCAGCGAAGCGATGAAATCGGCCATCGAGGTGGAGCGGAAATCCCGTTCGGTGGAGAAGGTTTTCTTCACGTAATCGCCGTGGCGGGTGATGCCTTGCAGTTCGGCGAAATGCACCAGCGACTCTTCGCGGCTGAGCTTGAACAGCGGCCAGTCGTGCAAGGCATTGCTGATGACCACCGGCGTGCCGAAGGGCAGGTAGCGCTCCTCGAATTCCTGGCGCGACAGTTCGCTACGCGGTCGGCGCTCGACGACGGTCTGCACCGGTCGTGCGGCGGTGATGCTTTCACTGCGGCGCGGCGGTGTCGGGTAGCGCTTGTTCATGTCGACCTTTTGCGCCGGCGCCCCCCCGTAGCGGGCCTGGTCGATGATCTGCGGCAACATCGTCGCCAGACCCATGTTGCCGCCGATCTTCAGCCGACCGCTGGCGAACAGTTCCTCGACGTTGGCGGTGCCGCTCATGATCCCGGCAAAATCGTTTGGCGCCACCTCAATGGTCACGTCCGGGTTCGGGTGTCGACCGGCCTCGGTGCGGGTGCTGGCCTTGACCTCGGACCAGCACGTCAGCTGAGGCCCCAACACGAATTGGAAAACGCCTTCGATGCCGACGGCACCGGCATTGGCGAACAGCTTGCCCAGGATGGTCTGCAGGTCCACGGTGAATCCTCGTTGTTGTTTTGGCCTGAACGGTTAACGAGGGTTTGCCGGGGAAATTTAGCCACCCTCGACTAATTTGCCCGGCCGTTGATCCGTACCCTTTTGAAGAGACATTTTTTCGAGGGAAGCGTGGTGACCAACAAGTTGACCTTGCTGTGCCTGCCGTACTCCGGCGCCAGTGCCATGGTCTACAGCCGCTGGCGGCCCAAGCTGCCGCAATGGCTGCAACTGCAACCGGTGGAGCTGCCAGGGCGTGGCGCGCGGTTCGACGAACCGCTGCACACCGACATGCGCGCACTGGCGATGCAACTGGCCAGGGAGTTGCGCCCGACGCTCAAGACGCCTTATGCATTGTTCGGCCATAGCCTGGGCGCGCTGATGGCCTGCGAAATCGCCCATGCGCTGCGGGCGCTGGGCTGTCCGGAACCGGTGGCGCTGTTCGCCTCGGGCACCGCTGCGCCGACCATGCGCGCGGATTACGATCGCGGTTTTGCCGACCCGAAGACCGACGCCGAACTGATCGACCAGTTGCGCACGCTCAACGGCACCAGCGAGGAAGTGCTGGCCAACGCAGAGTTGATGAGCCTGACCCTGCCGATCCTGCGCGCGGATTTCCTGCTCTGTGGCAAGTTCCAGCCGCTGCAGCGCCCGTTGCTCAATTGCCCGGTGCATGTGCTGGGCGGCAAGGCCGACAAGGCCACCACCGAGCAATTGATCGGCTGGAGCAAGGAAACCTCGGGCAGCTTCTCGGTGGACATGCTGGCCGGCGGGCACTTCTTCATTCATGAGCACGAAGCCCGAGTGCTCAAGGTGATCAAGGATCAACTTGAGGTGCATCACCGGCGCCACGCGCTGGCCGTCAGCGCCTGAGTTTCAACTGGCGACTGCAGGCTCTCTGCCCGCAGTCGCTTCCTCTTGTGGCTTGCAGCTTCGAGCTTGCAGCTACCCTTCTGACACTTCTTCTCAATCGCTAATTTTTCCGGTCTGCATTCGTTTTATAGGGACGACGTGCCTTTGTGCTGCCTGCCTACTGATCCGGATGCCAAGAAATGAATGCAGAAGACTCCTTGAAACTCGCTCGCCGGTTTATCGGGTTGCCCCTGGAAAAGCGCCGGATGTTCCTGGCTGCCCTGGCGAAAGAAGAGGTGGATTTTTCCCGGTTCCCGATTCCCGCAGGCGTCGAGGCCGAGGATCGGCAGGCGCTGTCGTATGCCCAGCAGCGCATGTGGTTTCTCTGGCACCTGGACCCGCAAAGCGGCGCCTACAACTTGCCGGCGGCGGTGCGCCTGACCGGTCGCCTGAACCAGGCAGCGCTGGAGCAAGCGTTCGCGAGCCTGATCGAACGCCACGAAACCCTGCGCACGGTGTTTCAGCAGCAGCCAGACGACAGCCTGCTGCAAGTACCGCTGCAACAACCGCTGGACATCCAGCGCATCGACCTCAGCGATTTGCCCGCCGCCGAACGTGAAACCCTTGTGGCCGCTGCCGCGCAGGAGCAATCGCTGCTGCCGTTCGACCTGGCCAACGGCCCGTTGCTGCGGGTGCGCCTGTTACAGCTGGCCGAGCAGGAACACGTGCTGCTGCTGACCCTGCACCACATTGTGTCCGATGGCTGGTCGATGAACGTGCTGATCGACGAATTCTGCCGCTTCTATGACGCCCACGATCAGGGCCGCGCTGCCGAGCTGCCGCCGCTGGCGGTGCAATACAGCGACTACGCCCTGTGGCAGCGCCGCTGGCTGGAGGCCGGCGAACAGCAGCGTCAACTCGACTACTGGCTGGCGCAGATGGGCGACGAACACCCGGTGCTGGAATTGCCGGTGGACCGCCCGCGCCCGGTGCTGCCGAGCAATCAGGGCCGACGTCTGGAAAGCGTGGTGGACGCTGCACTGGTCGAGCAACTGCGCGGCATCGCCCGTCAGCACGGGGTGACGCTGTTCATGCTGCTGCTCGGCACCTTCAATATTCTGCTGCACCGTTACACCGGCCAGACCGACCTGCGCGTCGGCGTGCCGATCGCCAACCGAAACCGCCGGGAAATCGAAGGGCTGATCGGCTTCTTCGTCAACACTCAGGTGCTGCGTGTCGAACTGGACGGCCAGACCTCCATCGCCGATCTGCTGCGTGACCTCAAGGAAACCGCCCTCGGTGCCCAGGCCCATCAGGACTTGCCGTTCGAACGTCTGGTCGAGGCGCTGAAACTGGAGCGCAGTCTCAGTTACAACCCGCTGTTCCAGGTGATGTACAACCACCAGCCGGAAGTCGCCGACGTCACCACGCTCAAGGTCGGCAGCGGTCTGGAGCTGGGCGTCATCGAGTGGGAAAGCCGCAGCACCCAGTTCGACCTGAGCCTGGACACTTACGAAAAAGGCGGGCAACTGCACGCGGCGTTCACCTACGCCACGGATCTGTTCGAGCCTGAAACCATCGAGCGTATGGCGCGCCACTGGACGAACTTGCTGCGCAGCCTCGTCAGCGATCCGCAGCAGCGTGTCGGTGACATCGCGCTGTTGGAAACGACCGAGCTGGAACAACTGACTCAGGACTGGGGCCGCCACGATACCCAGTGGCCGAGCGAGCGCCCGGTGCATGAGCTGTTCGAAGCCCAGGCCGAGCTGACGCCGGATGCCGTCGCGCTGATTTTCGACGGCCAGCGCCTGACTTACGCCCAGCTCAACGCCCGGGCCAATCGCCTGGCGCGCAAGCTGCTGGCGCAAGGTGTCGGCCCGGACGTGCTGGTGGGTGTGGCGGTTGATCGCGGACTGGAACTGATCGTCGCCATCCTCGCTGTGCTCAAGGCCGGTGGCGCTTATGTGCCGCTGGATCCGCAATACCCGCGTGATCGCCTGCTGTGCATGATCGAAGACAGCGGCAGCCGTTTGCTGCTGACCCAAAGCCATTTGCTCGACCGTTTGCCGGTACCGCAGAACGTCCGGAGCCTGTGTCTGGATCAGGCCGAAGTCTGGGCGCACACCGACGAAAGCAACCCGCAACGCACCGTGTGGGCCGACAACCTGGCCTACGTGATGTTCACCTCCGGCTCCACCGGTCGCCCGAAAGGCGTCGGCATCAGCCACGGTGCCCTGAGCAAGCACGCGTTCACCTCGCAGCATTACTACGACCTGAGCGCCGCCGATTGCGCGCTGCAATTTGCGACCTTCAATTTCGATGCCTTCGGCGAGCAACTGTTCGGCCCGCTGATCTGTGGCGCGTCGGTGGTGCTGCGCGGCAACGAAGTGTGGGACAGCGAAACCCTGTACCGGAACATTGTTGAACACGGCATCACGGTCATGGACCTGACCACCGCTTACTGGAACATGATCGCCAAGGAATTCGCCGCCGCCGGCCCGCGTGACTACGCGGCGCTGCGTCAGGTGCACAGCGGTGGTGAAGCGATGCCGCCGGAAGGCGTGCAGGCCTGGCGTCAGGCCGGGCTGGAACACGTCAAACTGCTCAACACCTACGGCCCGACCGAAGCCACCGTCACTGCGACCACCCTCGATTGCAGCGACTACGTCTTGGGTCGTCAGCCGTTGCCGTTGACCCTGCCGATCGGTCAGCCGTTGCCGGGCCGTCACACTTATCTGCTGGATGCTGACGGCCAACCGACCCCGGTCGGTGTGGTGGGTGAACTGCTGATCGGGGGTGAATTGCTCGCACGCGGTTACTTCCAACGCGCCGATCTGACTGCCGAACGCTTCATTCCCGATCCGTTTTCCAGCACCGGGGCGCGCCTGTATCGCACCGGCGACCTGGCGCGTTACAACGCCCTCGGCCAGATCGAATACGTCGGCCGGGTTGACCATCAAGTGAAGATCCGTGGTTTCCGTATCGAGCTGGGCGAGGTCGAAGCGCGCCTGCTGGAACTGAACGACGTCAGCGAAGCGGTGGTGCTGGCAGTGCAGGGTGGCAGCAGCCTGCAACTGGTGGCGTATGTGGTGCCAAAAGACACGTCCGTGGTTGCAGCGACGGTCGACGAACAAGGCGCGGCGCGTGAAGCAATCAAGGCGCAGCTCAAGGACAGCCTGCCGGACTACATGGTGCCGACGCAGCTGCTGTTCCTCGCCGAACTGCCTCTGAGCCCGAACGGCAAACTGGACCGCAAGGCCTTGCCGGCGCCGGACGCCAGCCAGATGCAGCAGGCGTTCGTCGCGCCGCGCAGCGAGCTGGAGCAGAAAATCGCCGGCATCTGGCAGGACGTGCTCAAACTCGAACAGGTCGGCCTCACCGACAACTTCTTCGAACTGGGCGGCGACTCGATCATCTCGATTCAGGTGGTCAGCCGCTCGCGTCAGGCCGGCATTCATTTCAGCCCCCGCGACCTGTTCCAGCACCAGACCGTGCAAGGTCTGGCCAGCGTTGCGCAGCAGGGCGGTGGTGGCGTGAGCATCGATCAGGGCCCGGTCACCGGCGAGCTGCCGTTGCTGCCGATCCAGCAAGTGTTCTTCGAGGACCCGATTCCCCAGCGTCACCACTGGAACCAGGCGGTGCTGCTGCGCAGTCATCAAACCCTGAACGCCGAGGCGCTGTTGCAAGCGCTGAACGCGTTGCTCGCGCACCACGACGGCCTGCGTTCGCGCTTCGTCGAAAGCGCCGAAGGCTGGCGTGCCGAAGTCGCGCCAATTGCGCACGATCCGGAACTGTTGTGGACCGCCGACAAGTTGGCCGACGGCGAACTGCAAGCGCTGTACGCCAAGGCCCAGCAAAGCCTGAACCTGCAAAACGGCCCGCTGCTGCGCGCGGTGCTGGCGACCGTCGCCGATGGCAGTCAGCGTCTGTTGCTGGCGGTGCATCACCTGGTGGTGGACGGTGTGTCGTGGCGGATTCTGCTGGAAGACCTGCAACTGGCGTATCAACAGGCTGCGCAAAAAACCGCAATCAAACTGCCATCGAAAACCAGCGCGTACAAGGCTTGGGGCGAGCAGTTGCAAGCCTATGCCGCAACCGAAGCGCTGCAGGCCGAACTGGGCTTCTGGAAGCAACAACTCGATGGCGCGGCACTGGATCTGCCCTGCGACAACCCGCAAGGCAGTCTGCAAAGTCGTCACGCCTTGGTGCTGCACAGCCGCCTCGATAAAACCTTCACTCAGCAGTTGTTGCAACAGGCCCCGGCCGCTTACCGCACGCAGGTCAACGATCTGCTGCTGACCGCACTGGCGCGGGTCATCAGCCGCTGGACCGGCCACGCCGACACCCTGATTCAGCTGGAAGGCCATGGCCGCGAAGACCTGTTCGACGACGTCGACCTGACCCGCACCGTCGGCTGGTTCACCAGCCTGTTTCCGGTGCGCCTGACCCCGGCGGATTGCGTCGCGGCAGCGATCAAGCAGGTCAAGGAACAACTGCGGGCGATCCCGAACAAGGGCATCGGTTTCGGTGTGCTGCGCCATCTGGGCGACGCGTCCACCCAGGCCAGCCTCAAGGCGCTGGCCATGCCGCGCATCACCTTCAACTACCTCGGCCAGTTCGACGGCAGTTTCGATGTCGAGGACGGTGCACTGTTCAGCCCGGCCGGTGAAAGCGCCGGGCTGGAGCAAAGCCTCGACGCGCCGCTGGACAACTGGCTGGGCGTCGAAGGTCAGGTCTACGACGGCGAACTCGACCTGCGCTGGACCTTCAGCCGCGAGCAATTCAACGAGGCGACCATCGCCCGTCTGGCCGAGGATTACGAACGTGAACTGCAAGGGTTGATCAGCCATTGCTGCGATGCGGATTCGATGGGCGTGACGCCGTCGGACTTCCCGCTGGCGCGCATTGATCAGGCACAACTGGACGCGATCCCGGTGCCGGCCGCGGGTATCGAAGACATCTATCCGCTGTCGCCGATGCAGCAGGGCATGCTGTTTCACACCTTGTACGAGCAGGGCACCGGCACTTACATCAACCAGTTGTGCGTCGATGTCGACGGCCTCGATCCCGAGCGTTTCCGCGCGGCGTGGCAAGCGACCATGGACGCTCACGACATCCTGCGCAGCGGCTTTATCTGGCAGGGCGAATTGCAGGAACAACTGCAAATCATCCATCGCCAACTGGCGCTGCCGTACACGCTGCTCGACTGGCGCGAGCGCAGCGACATCGCCCAGGCCCTCAAGGATTTCACCGCCGCCGATCTGGCCGAAGGTTTCGACCTGACCCAGGCCGGGCTGCTGCGCGTGACCCTGATCCGCATCAGCGACCAGCGTCATCACCTGATCTTCACCAACCACCACATCCTGATGGACGGCTGGAGCAGCGCGCAGATGCTCGGCGAAGTCCTGCAGCGTTATGCCGGCCAGCAACCACCGCGTCCGGTCAGCCGTTATTCGGATTACATCCAGTGGCTGCAACGTCAGGACGCGGCGGTCAGTGAAGCGTTCTGGCTGCAACAACTGGCGGACTTCCACGAGCCGACGATGCTGGCACAAGCCGCTGTCGGCGGTGGCGAGGTGCGCAGTGAAGTCGGTCATCTGCTCAAGCACTACGACCTCGATGCGTCGCGCACCCGGCGCTTGAACGCGTTTGCCCGTGAGCAGAAAGTCACCGTCAACACTCTGGTGCAAGCCGCGTGGCTGTTGCTGTTGCAGCGCTACACCGGCAGCGCCTGCGTGGCGTTCGGCACCACCGTGGCTGGGCGTCCGGCGGAACTGGTGGGGATCGAGCAGCAGGTTGGTCTGTTCATCAACACCTTGCCGGTGATCGCCGGCAGTCGTCCGGACCAGACCGTGGCCGCGTGGCTGGCGGCGGTGCAGGCGCAGAACCTGTCGCTGCGCGAGTTCGAACACACGCCGCTGGCGAGCATTCAGCGCTGGGCCGGGCAGGGCGGCGAGTCGCTGTTCGACACGCTGCTGGTGTTCGAGAACTTCCCGATTTCCGCAGCGCTGCAACACGGCACCGCCCAGGGCGTAGTGTTCGGCGAAGTCGCCAACCAGGATCAGACCCACTATCCGCTGACCCTCGGCGTGACGCTGGGCGAAACCCTGGCGCTGCACATGAGCTTCGACCAGGCGCATTTCAGCATCGCCACCGTCGAACGTCTGAGCGCGCAACTGCTGCACCTGCTGGAACAGTTCGCCGAATCCGCCGAACGTCGTCTCGGTGAAATCGCTTTGGCCACGGCTGACGAACATGCGCGGCAACAGGCGCAGAACCATCCGCAGGCGTATCCGACCGATATCGCCGTGCACCAGCGCTACGCCCGTTTGGCCGCGCAGCAACCGGATCGCACCGCGGTCATTTTCGATGGCAAGCATTACAGCTATGGCGAACTCGATGCCCGCGCCAACCGTCTGGCCCATGAACTGGTGGCCCGTGGCGTGCGCGCCGAAGTGCGGGTCGGCGTGGCGATGCCGCGCGGCGAAGGCCTGATCGTTGCCTTGCTGGCGGTGCTCAAGGCCGGCGGCGCCTATGTGCCGCTCGACACCAGCTACCCGCGCGAGCGTCTGGCGTACCTGATGCAGGATTCCGGTCTGGCGCTGCTGCTGACCGATTCCCGTGTGTCGGCGCAACTGCCGATCGACGACGCCATGAGTGTGCTGGAACTGGACCGCCTCGACCTCAGCGGCCATTCGGCGCAGGCGCCGGTGGTGACGATCGATCCGGACAATCTGGCTTACGTGATTTACACCTCCGGTTCCACCGGCAATCCGAAAGGCGTCAGCGTCACCCACGGGCCGCTGGCAATGCACTGCCTGGCCATCGGTGAGCGCTATGAAATGCGCGACAGCGATTGCGAATTCCACTTCATGTCGTTCGCCTTCGACGGCGCCCATGAGCGCTGGCTCACCAGCCTGACCCACGGCGGCTCGCTGCTGATTCGCGACGACAGCCTGTGGACGCCGGAGCAGACCTACAACGCGATGATCGAGCACGGCGTGACCGTGGTCGCGTTCCCGCCGGTGTATCTGCAACAACTGGCCGAACACGCCGAACGCGTGGGCAATCCGCCAAAGGTGCGGATCTACTGCTTCGGTGGCGATGCGGTACCGAATGCGAGTTTCGAGCGAGTCAAACGCGCGCTGAATCCGGAGTACATCATCAACGGCTACGGCCCGACCGAAACCGTGGTCACGCCGCTGATCTGGAAGGCCGGTCGCGATGTGCCGTGCGGCGCCGCGTATGCGCCGATCGGCAGCCGTATCGGCGACCGCAGCGCCTATGTGCTCGACGCCGACCTGAACCTGTTGCCGCAAGGCATGGCCGGCGAGCTGTACCTCGGTGGCAGCGGCGTGGCCCGTGGTTACCTGAATCGTCCGGCGATGACCGCCGAGCGTTTTGTCGCGGACCCGTTCAGCACAACCGGTGGCGTGCTGTACCGCACCGGCGACCTGGTGCGCCAGCGTGTCGACGGCACTTTTGATTATCTGGAGCGTATCGACAATCAGGTGAAGATCCGCGGTTTCCGCATTGAACTGGGCGAGATCGAAGCCAGCCTGCAAGCCCTCGACGGCGTGCGCGAAGCGGTGGTCGTGGCCCAGGAAAGCGCCGGCAGTAAACGGCTGGTGGCGTACGTGGTCGGCGACTCGCAACAGGCGGATTTCGCCGAGCAACTGCGGGCGCAACTCAAGGCCAGCTTGCCGGCGCACATGGTGCCGGCCTATGTGCTGATCCTCGAGCGCATGCCGCTGACGCCGAACGGCAAACTCGATCGCAAGAACCTGCCGAAGCCTGACGTCAGCCAATTGCAGCAAACCTACGTGGCGCCGCAAAGCGCGCTGGAACAGCAACTGGCAACGATCTGGCAGGACGTGCTGAAGCTGGAACGCGTCGGCCTGACCGACAACTTCTTCGAGCTGGGCGGCGATTCGATCATCTCGATCCAGGTGGTCAGCCGCGCCCGTCAGGCCGGGTTGCGTTTCACCCCGAAAGATCTGTTCCAGCATCAGACCATTCAGGCGCTGGCCAATGTGGTGCAGACCGGCGATCCGGCGCAGCCGATCGATCAGCAACCGGTGACCGGTGAAACCGCGTTGCTGCCAATTCATCAGTGGTTCTTCGCTCAGCCGATTCCCGACCGTCATCACTGGAACCAGTCGGTGATGCTCAAGACCGCTCAGCCGTTGGATGCGGTTGTGCTTGAGCAGGCGCTGAATGCGCTGGTCGTGCATCACGACAGCCTGCGCCTGGACTTTGCCGAGCAAGGGCAGGGCTGGACAGCGCAGTACCGCGACGTCGAAACCCAGGCCGGTGAAACGGTGTTGTGGCAAGTCGAGGTCGCCGATCTGGCGGCTCTCGAAACGATCGGCAATCAAGCCCAGCGCAGCCTGCAACTGAGTGGCGGTTCGCTGATCCGTGCAGTGCTGGCAAACCTGGCTGATGGCAGCCAGCGTCTGCTGCTGGTGGTTCATCACCTGGTGGTGGATGGCGTGTCGTGGCGAATTCTGTTCGAAGACCTGCAAAGCGCTTACCGGCAGATCCAGTCGGGGGCAGCCGTGCAGCTGCCGGCCAAGACCAGTGCGGTGAAAGCCTGGACCGAAGCGTTGCAGGACTACGCCGGCAGCGCGCCGTTGCAAGCCGAGCTGGGCTTCTGGCAGCAACAGTTGCAAGGCGCATCCAACGCGTTGCCGTGCGATAACCCGCAAGGCGGCCAGCAACATTGCCGGGCGGTGGCGATCCGCACGCCGCTGGACAAGACCCTGACCCGTCAACTGCTGCAAGAGGCCCCGGCGGCCTACCGCACCCAGGTCAACGACCTGCTGCTGACCGCGCTGGCGCGGGTGATGGTGCGCTGGACCGGTGACGACAATGTGCTAGTGCAGCTGGAAGGCCATGGTCGCGAAGACCTGTTCGACCACGTCGACCTGACCCGCACCGTGGGCTGGTTCACCAGCCTGTTCCCGGCAAAACTGACCCCGACCGCCGACCTCGGCGCCTCGCTGAAACAGATCAAGGAACAGCTGCGGGCGATCCCGAATAAAGGCATCGGTTTCGGTGCCCTCGCGCATCTGGGCGACGACCACGCCCGCGCTACCCTGCAAGCGCTGCCGACGCCGCGCCTGACCTTCAACTATCTGGGCCAGTTCGACGGCAGTTTCGAGGCCGGTGATGCAGCGCTGTTCCTGCCGACCAGCGAATCCGGCGGCGAAGAAGTGAATATGCAAGGCCCGCTGGGCAGTCCGCTGGCCCTCGACGGCAAGGTGTTCAACGGCGAACTGGACCTGAGCTGGACCTTCAGCCGCGAGATGTTCGAGCCGGCGACCATCCAGCGTCTGGCCGACGATTACCTGCAAGAGCTGACCGCGCTGATCGCCCATTGCTGCGACAGCGCCAACCATGGCGTGACCCCGTCGGACTTCCCGCTGGCGACCCTGACCCAGGCCCAGCTCGACGTACTGGCGCCACAGCCGCAGACCATCGACGACATCTACCCGCTGTCGCCGATGCAGCAGGGCATGCTGTTCCACACCCTGCTCGAACACGGCAACGGCGACTACATCAACCAGATGCGTCTGGACGTCGATGGCGTCGACCCGCAGCGGTTCCGCGCGGCGTGGCAAGCGGTGGTGGATGCCCATGACATCCTGCGCACCGGTTTCGTCTGGCAGGGCGATCTGGAGCAGCCGGTGCAAGTGGTGCAGCGTCAGCTCGAAGTGCCGTTCCGCGTACTCGACTGGAACGGCCAGCCCGACGTTGATACCGCGCTGAAAAAACTCGCCGACGAAGAGCGTACCCAGGGCCTGGACCTGAGCCGTGCACCGTTGTTGCGTCTGGTGTTGGTGCGCATCGCGGAAAACCGGCATCACCTGATCTACACCAACCATCACATCCTGATGGACGGCTGGAGCAGCGCGCAGTTGCTCGGCGAAGTGTTGCAGCATTACAGCGGCGCAGCGGTGCCGCGTCCGACCGGGCGCTACCGCGATTACATCGCCTGGCTGCAACGTCAGGACGCCGCGACTGCCGAAGCCTACTGGCTGGCGGCGCTGGGCAATCTGCAGGAGCCGACGCGTCTGGCCGATGCCATCGCGCGGCCGAATGCCGGTCTGCCGAGCGTCGGTTATGGCGATCATTTCCAGGTGCTCGATGCCGGTCTGACTCAGCGTCTGGGCGAGTTTGCCCGGGCCTCGAAAGTCACTGTCAACACCCTGGTGCAAGCCGCGTGGCTGCTGCTGTTGCAGCGCTACACCGGCAAGGAATGCGTGGCGTTCGGCGCCACCGTCGCCGGGCGTCCGGCGGATCTGCCGGGGGCCGAACAGCAGGTCGGTCTGTTCATCAACACCTTGCCGGTGATCGCCGCGCCACAAGCACAGCAGACCCTGGCCAGCTGGCTGCAAGGCGTTCAGGCACAGAACCTGGCGCTACGCGAGTTCGAGCACACACCGCTGGCGCAGATCCAGCGCTGGGCCGGGCAGGGCGGTGACGCGCTGTTCGACAGTCTGATGGTGTTCGAGAACTACCCGATCGCCGAAGCGCTGGAGCAAGGCGCGCCGCAAGGCCTGCATTTCGGTCCGGTGCAGAACCACGAACAGACGAACTATCCACTGACCCTGCTGGTGCATCTGGGCGCCGAACTGTCGGTGCACTTCAGCTACCAGCGTGACCGCTTTGCCGACGTCGGTGTGGCGCAACTGGGTGCTCATTTGCAGCGTTTGCTTGAGCAGATGACCGAGGCGGGCGAGCGTTCGCTCAGCCAATTGCACCTGATCGAAATGGCGCCGGTTTCCAGCGATTTCGTCACCGAACTGTGCATCCACCAGAGCATCGCCCGTCAGGTCGCCGCAAGCCCGAATGCACTGGCCGTGACCTTCGCCGACTCGCAGCTGACCTACGCCGAACTGGACGCCCGGTCCAACCGTCTGGCGCGCAAGTTGATTGAACTAGGCGTCGGCCCGGAAGTGCGGGTGGGCGTGGCGTTGCCCCGTTCCGAACAGTTGCTGATTGCACTGCTGGCGGTGCTCAAGGCCGGCGGCGCCTACGTGCCGCTGGACCCGGACTATCCGGCCGACCGCGTGGCTTACATGCTCGAAGACAGCCGCGCTCGAGTGTTGCTGACGGAGCAAGAACTGGCGGCAACTCTGACCGTGCCGTCCGACACGCAGGTGTTGCTGCTGGATCAGATCGTGCTGGATGGTTATCCGGCTCAGGCACCACAAACCGCCGTGACCCCGGACAACCTCGCCTACGTGATCTACACCTCTGGCTCCACCGGCAAGCCGAAGGGCGTGGCGATTGCCCATCGCAACGTCATGGCGCTGATCGACTGGTCGGCCAAGGTCTACCGCCGCGAAGACATTCAAGGCGTGTTGGCCTCGACCTCGGTGTGTTTCGACCTGTCGGTCTGGGAATTGTTTGTGACCCTGGCCAACGGCGGCTCGTTGATCATCGCCCGTAATGCGCTGGAACTGCCGCAACTGCCGGCTCGGGATCAGGTGCGCCTGATCAACACCGTGCCGTCGGCGATCAATGCGTTGCAGCGCGCCGGGCAGATTCCACCGGGTGTGCGGATCATCAACCTGGCGGGCGAACCGCTCAAGCAAGGGCTGGTGGACGCGCTGTATCAGCAGCCGAGCATTGAGCATGTCTACGACCTGTACGGCCCGTCGGAAGACACCACTTACTCGACCTGGACCCGCCGCACCGCCGGTGGTCAGGCGCGCATCGGTCGCGCGCTCGATCACTCCGCCAGCCACTTGCTCGATGCCGATCTGCAAGCGGTGCCGCACGGTGTGTCGGCCGAGTTGTACCTGTCCGGGGCCGGTGTCACGCGCGGTTACCTGGGCAAAGCGGCGATGACCGCCGAGAAGTTCGTGCCCAACCCGTTCGCCCGCAACGGCGAGCGTCTCTATCGCACCGGCGACCTGATCCGTCAGCGCGAGGACGGCGATCTGGAGTACATGGGCCGGATCGACCATCAGGTGAAAATTCGTGGTTTCCGTATCGAACTCGGCGAAATCGAAGCGCGGCTGCTGGCGCAACCGGGCATCAGCGAGGCGGCCGTGCTGGCCGTCGAGGCCGAGGGCGGCGCGCAACTGGTGGCCTATGTCGTGGCCCCGAAACTGGACGTGTACGACGGTGAAGCGCAGCGCCAACTGCGCGACGGACTAAAGACTGGCCTCAAGTCTTCGTTACCTGACTACATGATTCCCGCGCACCTGCTGTTCCTTGAGCAGTTGCCCCTGACCCCCAACGGCAAGCTCGACCGCAAGGCGCTGCCGGCGGTGGATGCCAGCCAGATGCAGGTCGCGTATGTCGCGCCGCAATCGGAGCTTGAGCAACAGGTCGCGGCAATCTGGCAGCAAGTGCTCACCGTGGAACGCATCGGTCTGAACGATCACTTCTTCGAACTCGGCGGGCACTCGCTGCTGGCGGTCAATGTCGTGTCGCGCATCGCCCTGGAACTGGGCCTGACGCTGACGCCGCAACTGCTATTCCAGCACCCCGTCCTCGGCGACTTTGTCGCTCGACTCGATACAGGAGGCGGGGCAATCAACGAACAGAAACTGAACAAGCTGGAAGCCCTGCTTGACGATATGGAGGAGTTCTGATGGACACGAGTGTTGCTTTGAGGATTGCCAAGCGCTTTATCACTCTGCCGCTGGACAAACGTAAGCTCTACCTGGAAAAGATGCTCGAAGAGGGCGTCTCGCCGGCCAACCTGCCGATTCCGGAAACTCGCTCAAGCTTCGAGGCGATCCCGCTGTCCTACGCCCAGGAACGCCAGTTGTTCTTGTGGCAGATGGACCCGCACAGCACCGCGTACCACATTCCCAGCGCCCTGCGTTTGAAGGGGCGGCTGGATGTCGCGGCGCTGGAGCGCAGTTTCAACGCGGTGGTCGCCCGCCACGAAAGCCTGCGCACCACGTTCGTCGAACAGGGTGAAACCTTCTGCCAGCAGGTTCACGCGCAGATGCCGCTGAGCATCACGGTCGAGACGCTGGCGGCCGGTCTGGACGCCGACGCTGCGATCAAGGCTTTCGTCGAGCATGAAACCGCGCGCCCGTTCAATCTGCAACAGGGCCCGTTGCTGCGGGTGTCGTTGCTCAAGGTCGGTGAAGACGATCACGTGCTGGCGCTGATCCAGCACCACATCATCTCCGATGGCTGGTCGATGCAAGTGCTGGTCGGCGAGCTGATCAAGCATTACGCCGCCGACACCGGCGGCCAGCCCCTGAGCCTGCCGCCGCTGGAGGTGCAATACGCCGACTACGCAATCTGGCAGCGCCACTGGCTGGAGGCCGGCGAGCGTGAGCGGCAGCTCAAATACTGGATCGACACCCTCGGCGGCGAACAGCCGGTGCTGGAATTGCCGATCGATCACCCGCGCCCGGCGGTGCAAAGCTTCCGTGGTGCGCGTCTCGATCTGCACCTGCCGACCGCACTGGGCGATGCCCTCAAACAACTGGCCCAGCGCGAAGGTGCGAGTCTGTTCATGGTGCTGCTGGCGTCGTTCCAGGCCTTGCTGCACCGCTACAGCGGCCAGTCGCAGATCCGCGTCGGCGTGCCGACCGCCAACCGCAACCGGGTGGAAACCGAGGGGCTGATCGGCTTCTTCGTCAACACCCAGGTGCTGAGCGCGGACGTTCACGGGCAACTGCCGTTCAATCGATTGCTGGCCCAGGTCAAACAATCGGCGATGGCGGCCCAGGCCCATCAGGACCTGCCGTTCGAGCAACTGATCGAGGCCCTGCAACCGGAACGCAGCCTGAGCCACAGCCCGGTGTTCCAGGTGATGTACAACCACCAGGCGGTCAACGACCAGACCCAGCGTCAGAGCCAGGTGCAGCTGCCGCAACTGAGTGTCGAGGATATCGTCTGGGAAGGCCGCACCGCGCAGTTCGACCTGACCCTCGGCACCTACGAATCCAGTGAAGGCGTGGCGGCGGAACTGACTTACGCCACCGACCTGTTCAAGCCTGAAACCATCGAGCGTCTGGCGCGCCACTGGCTGAACCTGCTGCACGGCATCGTCGCCGCGCCGAATCAGCGTGTCGGCGAACTGCCGCTGCTGGAAACCACCGAACATCAAGTGCTGTTGCAGGACTGGAAGCGCGTGGTCACTCACGCCGCGCCGGCACCGTGCGTGCAGCAACGCATTGCGTTGCAGGCCGGGCAAACGCCTGACGCCACCGCGCTGATCATCGGCCAAGACCAGTTGTCCTTCGGTCAGTTGGACGCCCGCGCCAACCAGCTCGCGCACAAGCTGATCGAGCTGGGCGTCGGCCCGGATCGACTGGTCGGCATCGCGGTCGAGCGCAGCGTCGAAATGATCGTCGGCCTGCTGGCGATCCTCAAGGCCGGCGGCGCTTATGTGCCGCTGGATCCGGCGTACCCGGAGGATCGTCTGGCCTACATGATCGAGGACAGCGGCATCGAATTGCTGCTGACCCAGTCGCACTTGCAGACGCTGCTGCCGATCCCGGCCGGCCTTGCCACGGTGCTGCTGGATCAGCCGCAGGACTGGCTGGCGGAGTACCCGGTCACCGCGCCTGACGTGGCGCTGAACGGCGAGCATCTGGCCTATACCATTTACACCTCCGGCTCCACCGGCAAGCCTAAAGGCGTGATGGTGCGCCACGCAGCCCTGAGCAACTTCGTTGCGAGCATGGTCGAGCAACCGGGCATCGCGGCGGCGGATCGCATGCTGTCGCTGACCACCTTCTCATTCGACATTTTCGGCCTGGAAATCTACGGCCCGCTGCTGGCCGGCGCCGCCGTGGTGCTGACCGGCAAGGACGTGCATCAGGATCCGCAAGCGGTGCTCGAACTGATCGACCGCCACGGCGTGACCATGCTGCAAGCCACGCCTTCGACCTGGCGCATGCTGCTGGACAACGAACACGCCGGGATTCTCGACGGCCGCACTTTCCTGTGTGGCGGTGAAGCGCTGCCCCAGGAACTGGCACAACGCATGCTGGCGCGCTCGCCGAAGGTCTGGAACCTCTATGGCCCGACCGAAACCACGATCTGGTCGGCGCTGCATCCGCTGAGCGTGGACAACAGCCGTCCGTTCCTCGGCAAGCCGATCGACAACACCGCGCTGTACATTCTCGGCAGTGATCTGGAACTCAATCCGCTCGGCGCGCCGGGCGAGCTGCTGATCGGTGGCGATGGCCTGGCGCGGGGTTACTTCCAGCGTCCTGCGCTGACCGCCGAACGCTTTGTGCCGGATCCGTTCTCAAGCACCGGCGAGCGTCTGTATCGCACCGGTGACCTGACCCGTTACCGCGCCGAAGGCGTGATCGAATACATCGGGCGGATTGACCATCAGGTGAAAATCCGTGGTTTCCGGATCGAGCTGGGCGAAATCGAAGCGCGCCTGCTGGCGCTCGACAGCGTGCGCGAAACCGTGGTCGTCGCCCAGGACGGCCCGACCGGCCCGCAACTGGTGGGCTACGTGGTGCCGGCGTCCGGCGAGGTGCTGGATGCCGATGGCGAAGCCGCGTTGCGCGCTGCGCTCAAGGCCAGCCTCAAGGCTGAATTGCCGGAGTACATGGTGCCGGCGCACTTGCTGTTCCTTGCGCAACTGCCGCTGACCCCCAACGGCAAAGTCGACCGCAAGGCTTTGCCGGCGCCCGACGCCAGCCAGTTGCAATCGACCTACATCGCGCCGCAGACCGCCACCCAGCACACCGTCGCCGACATCTGGCAAACCGTGTTGAAACTGGAGCAGGTGGGGCTGGGCGACAACTTCTTCGAGCTCGGCGGCCATTCGCTGCTGGTGACCCAAGTCGTTTCGCGCGTGCGTCAGGCGCTCAACGTGCAAGTGCCGCTGCGCACCTTGTTCGAACACAGCACGCTGGTGGATTTCGTCGCCGCCCTTGGGGTCGAGCAGGCACATCAAGAGCCGCCGATTGTCGCGTTGCCGCGCCTGCAACCGCTGACGCTGTCCTACGCTCAGGAACGTCAGTGGTTCCTCTGGCAACTGGAGCCGACCAGCACCGCTTACCACGTGCCGGCCGCACTGCGCCTGCGCGGTGAACTGGACCTGCCGGCGTTGCAGCGCAGCTTCGATGCGCTGATCGCCCGCCACGAATCCCTGCGTACCTGCTTTGTCGAGGAGCAGGGCCAGACCCTGCAAGTGATCCAGGCCCAGGCATCGCTGGACATCGCCGTCGAAACCATCGATCGCGAGCTGAACGATTCCGCGCTGCAAGCCTTGGTCGCTGCCGAAACCCTGCACCTGTTCGACTTGCAGAAAGGCCCGCTGCTGCGGGTCAAGTTGCTGCGTCTGGCGGCCGATGACCACGCGCTGATCATCACCTTGCACCACATCGTGTCCGATGGCTGGTCGATGGGCATCATGGTCAACGAGCTGGTGGCGTTGTATGCCGCCCACAGCGAAGGCAAGACCGCGCAGCTGCCGGCATTGCCGGTGCAGTACGCCGACTACGCCGTGTGGCAGCGCCAGTGGATGGATGCCGGTGAACGCGAGCGCCAACTGAGTTACTGGACTGCGCAACTGGGCGATGGCGACCAGCCGTTGCTGGAGCTGCCGACCGACCGTCCGCGTCCGCCGGAGCAAAGCTATCGGGGCGCGCGTCAGGACATCCCGCTGAGCGCCGAACTGGCCACCGGCCTCAAGCAGGTCGCGCAACGCGAAAACGTCACCCTGTTCGCGCTGCTGCTGGCCTCGTTCCAGACCCTGCTGCACCGCTACAGCGGCCAGGCCGACATTCGCGTCGGCGTGCCGGTGGCCAACCGCAACCGGGTCGAGACCGAAGGCCTGATCGGTTTCTTCGTCAACACGCAAGTGCTGAAGGCCGAGTTCGACAGCCAGCAGAGCTTCCGCAGCCTGTTGCAGCAAGTGAAGAACACCGTGCTCGGCGCCCAGGCCCACCAGGACCTGCCGTTCGAGCAACTGGTCGATGCGCTGCAACCGGAACGCAGCCTGAGCCACAGTCCGCTGTTCCAGGTGCTGCACAACCACCAGAGTCAGGCCCGTCAGGCCGAAGGCGCAACGCGTCTGTCGAAGATCGAGATCGAAGGCCTGAGCTGGGTGTCGCACACCGCGCAGTTCGACCTGACCCTCGACACCTTCGAATCGGCGGACAACGTGTGGGCCGAACTGACCTACGCCACCGACCTGTTCGATGCGGTGACCATGGAACGTCTGGCACAGCACTGGACGAATCTGCTGCACGGGATCGTCGCCGATTGCACCCAGCGCATCGCCGAGCTGCCGCTGCATGATGCGGCCGAGCGTCAGGCCACGCTGTTGCAATGGAACCCGGCCGTGGCCGATTTTCCGAGCCAGGCGTGCCTGCATCAACTGATCGAAGCGCAGGCCGCGCGGGCGCCGCACGCGGTGGCCGTGACTTACGGCGAAAAGGCCCTGAGCTACGGCGAGCTCAACAGCCGCGCCAACCAGTTGGCCCACAAGTTGATTGCCAGCGGTGTCGGGCCGGACGTACGCGTCGGTCTGGCGGTGGAGCGCAGCCTGGAAATGCTCGTCGGGCTGCTGGCGATTCTCAAGGCCGGCGGTGCCTATGTGCCGCTTGATCCGACGTATCCGGAAGATCGTCTGGCCTACATGATCGGCGACAGCGGCATCGCTCTGCTGTTGACCCAGAGTCATCTGCTCGGCCGTCTGCCGGTGCCGGACTCGGTGCGCAGCGTGATGCTCGATCAGGAACGCGACGGCCTCGAAGGCTACAGCGACAGCAACCCGCAGGTCTCCATGAGCCCGGACAACCTGGCTTACGTGATTTACACCTCCGGTTCTACCGGTCAGCCGAAAGGCACCTTGCTCGCCCATCACAACGTGCTGCGCCTGTTCAAGGCCACCGATGCCTGGTTCGATTTCGGCCCGCAGGATGTCTGGAGCCTGTTCCATTCCTACGCGTTCGACTTCTCGGTCTGGGAAATCTTCGGTGCGCTGCTGTACGGCGGCAAACTGGTGGTCGTGCCTTACGAGACCAGCCGTTCGCCGGACGATTTCTACGCTTTGCTGTGCCGTGAAGGGATCACCGTCCTCAACCAGACGCCGTCGGCGTTCAAGCAACTGATGCAAGTGGCGTGCGCCCCGGAACACGCGGCGGCGCAACCGTCCCTGCGTTATGTGGTGTTCGGCGGCGAGGCGCTGGAGGTCAAGAGCCTGCGCCCATGGTTCGAGCACTTCGGCGATCAGGCCCCGCAACTGATCAACATGTACGGCATCACCGAAACCACGGTTCACGTGACGTATCGGCCGATCTCGCTGGCGGACCTGCAACGCGACGCCAGCAGCCCGATCGGCGAGCCGATCCCGGACCTGTCCTGGTACTTGCTCGACGGCGACCTGAACCCGGTGGCCAAGGGTTGCATCGGCGAGCTGTACGTCGGCCGTGCCGGTCTGGCCCGGGGGTATCTGAACCGTCCGGACCTGACCACGCTGCGCTTCATTCCCGATCCGTTTGCCGCCGATGGCGGGCGTCTGTACCGCACCGGTGACCTGGCGCGCTATCGCGCCGACGGCGTGATCGAATACATCGGCCGGATCGACCATCAGGTGAAGATTCGCGGCTTCCGCATCGAACTCGGCGAGATCGAAGCGCAGTTGCTCGAACAGTCCGCCGTGCGTCAGGCCGTGGTGCTGGCGCAGCCGGGCCTCAGTGGTCAGCAACTGGTGGCGTACCTGGTGCCGAGCGAGGCTGCATTGCTCGACGCCGACGCTGCCGAACAGGGCCAGTGGCGTGACAGCGTGCGGGCCGCGCTCAAGGAAAACCTGCCGGATCACATGATCCCGGCGCACCTGTTGTTGCTCGAACAATTGCCGTTGACCGCCAATGGCAAACTCAACCGCAGTGCCTTGCCGTCCCCGGATGCGAGTCAGGCGCAGCAGGCTTATCAGGCACCGCAAAGCGAGTTGGAGCAGCGTCTGGCCGAGATCTGGCAGGACGTGCTGAAGCTGCCGCAAGTGGGTCTGAACGACAACTTCTTCGAGCTGGGCGGCGATTCGATCATCTCGATTCAAGTGGTCAGCCGCGCCCGTCAGGCCGGCATCCGTCTGAACCCCAAAGACCTGTTCCAGCACCAGACCGTGCAGCGTCTGGCGCTGGTCGCGCAGCTCGGCGACAGCGAGTCGACCATCGATCAGCAACCGGTCACCGGCCCGGCGTTGCTGCTGCCGATCCAGCAGCAGTTCTTCGAGGACGAAATCCCCGAGCGTCACCACTGGAACCAGTCGGTGCTGCTCAAGCCACGTCAGCCGCTGGCGGCCGAAAAGATCGAGCAAGCGTTGCGCGCGCTGGTCATCCATCACGATGCCTTGCGCCTGAGCTTCAGCCAGCAAGGCAGTGTCTGGCAGGCCGAACACCTGGCGGTCGAAGCCTTGCCGCAAGATCTGCTCTGGCAGGAAGCCATTGCCGACATCGCCGATCTTGAAGCGTTGGGCAACCGCGCCCAGCGCAGCCTCGACCTGCAGAACGGCCCGCTGCTGCGGGCGGTGCTGGCGAATCTGGCCGATGGCAGCCAACGCCTGTTGCTGGTGATCCATCACCTGGCGGTGGACGGCGTGTCGTGGCGGATTCTGCTGGAGGACCTGCAAACCGCGTATCAGCAAGCCATCAACGGTCAGGCCCTGAGCCTGCCGGCCAAGACCAGCGCCTTCAAGGACTGGAGCGAACACTTGCAGCGCTACGCCAACAGCCCGGCATTGCAGGAAGAACTGGCGTACTGGCAGGCCTGCCTGAGCGACGTCAGCACCGACTTGCCGTGCAAGCGTGTCGACGCCGGCCAGCAGAACCGTCTGGCGCAGACCGTACAGACTCGCCTCAGCGCGGAACTGACCCGGCAGTTGTTGCAAGAAGCCCCGGCGGCCTATCGCACCCAGGTCAACGACCTGCTGCTGACCGCGCTGGCCCGAGTGATCGGGCGCTGGAGCGGGCAGCCGTCGACCCTGATTCAACTGGAAGGTCACGGTCGCGAAGAGCTGTTCAACGACGTCGATCTGACCCGTACCGTGGGCTGGTTCACCAGCCTGTTCCCGGTGCGTCTGACCCCGGCCGAAGGCGCGGGCGATTCGATCAAGCGGATCAAGGAACAACTGCGCTCGATCCCGAACAAGGGCATCGGTTTCGGCGCGTTGCGTCACCTCGGTGATGCCGGCGCGCAAAGCAGTCTGAAGGCGTTGCCGACCCCGCGCATTACCTTCAACTACCTCGGCCAGTTCGACGGCAGCTTCGAGGCCGATGATGGCGCACTGTTCGCGCCGGCCCCGGACAACGCTGGTCTGGAACAAAGCCCGGACGCGCCGCTGGGCAACTGGCTGACCCTCAACGGTCAGGTGTATGGCGGTGAGTTGAGCGTCGGCTGGACCTTCAGCGAAGAGCGTTTCGACAGCGCCACCATTGAGGCGCTGGCCCGCGACTACGCCGATGAACTGGCCGCGCTGATCGCTCACTGCCTGACCCCGGGCGTGGAGGGCCTGACCCCGTCGGACTTCCCGTTGGCGGGTCTGACCCAGGCACAACTCGACAGCTTGCCGCTGCCGGCGCCGCAGCTTGCCGACATCTATCCGCTGTCGGCGATGCAGCAGGGCATGCTGTTCCACAGTCTGTACGAGCAGGCGAGCGGCGACTACATCAACCAGGTTCGCCTGGATGTCGAAGGCCTCGACCCGCAGCGCTTCCAGCAAGCCTGGCAGGCGGCGGTGGATAACCACGACATCCTGCGCACCAGTTTCGTCTGGCAAGGCCAGGTGGCGCGTCCGGTGCAAGTGGTGCACAAGCAGCTGGAGATGCCGTTCAGCGTGCTCGACTGGCGTGACCGCAGCGCCGATCCGGCAGCGCTGGATCGATTGGCAGCCAACGAACAGGCACAGGGTTTCGACCTGAGCCACGGCCCGCTGCTGCGCATGGTCGTGGTGCGTCTGGACGATCAGCGTTGCCACCTGATCTACACCAATCACCACATCCTGATGGACGGCTGGAGCAATTCGCAGTTGCTCGGCGAAGTCCTCCAGCGTTATGCCGGAGAAACCCTGCCAGCGCTGACCGGGCGTTATCGCGACTACATCGAATGGCTGCAACGCCAGGACGCCAAGGTCAGTGAGCATTACTGGACCGCGCAACTGGCCAGCCTGCAAGAGCCGACCCGTCTGGCCCAGGCCATTCAGGCCCAGCGCAGCGACGAGTTGCGTGAAGGTCATGGCGAGCGCTACGTGTTCATCGACGCCGAACAGACCCGACGCCTGGGCGAGTTTGCCCGTCAGCAGAAAGTCACGCTCAATACCTTGATTCAGGCCGCTTGGTTGCTGCTGTTGCAGCGCCTGACCGGTCAGGAAAGTGTAGCCTTCGGTGCCACCGTGGCCGGTCGTCCGACCGAGCTCAAAGGCGTCGAGCAGCAGATCGGCCTGTTCATCAACACCTTGCCGGTGATCGCCAGCCCGCGTTCGGAATACAGCGTCGGCCAGTGGTTGCAGAGCGTGCAGGTGCAGAACATCGGCCTGCGCGAACACGAACACACGCCGCTGTTCGACATCCAGCGCTGGGCCGGGCAGAGCGGTGAAGCGCTGTTCGACAACATTCTGGTGTTCGAGAACTATCCCGTGTCCCAGGCCCTGGAAGAGGGCGCGCCGCAGGAACTGCGCTTTGGCGAGGTCAATAACCACGAGCAGACCAACTACCCGCTGACCCTGGCGGTGAACGTCAGCGATGAACTGTCGCTGCACTACAGCTACCAGCGCGGGCAGTTCACCGATTCGGTGATCGTGCAATTGAGCGCGCAGCTGCAAAACCTGTTGCAGCAAATGGTGCAGTCGGGCGATGCCATGCTCGGCGCGCTGGACTTGCTCGACAGCGTCGACCGTCGCTTGATGGTCGAGCAGTGGAACGCCACCGGCATCGACTATCCGCTGGAGCAGGGCGTGCACACGCTGATCGAAACCCAGGCCCTGCGCACGCCGGACGCGCCGGCTCTGGTGTTCGCCGGCCAGACCCTGAGCTACGCGCAACTCAATACCCGCGCCAACCAGTTGGCCCATGGCTTGATCGCCCGTGGGGTCAGCCCGGATGTGCTGGTGGGGATTGCGGTCGAACGCAGCCTGGAAATGGTCATCGGCCTGCTGGCGATCCTCAAGGCCGGTGGCGCCTACGTGCCGCTGGATCCGGAATACCCGCGTGATCGCCTGAGCTACATGATCGCCGACAGCGGCATCGACCAGTTGCTGACCCAGCCGCACCTGCTGGCCAGCCTGCCGATTCCCGACGGCGTACAGACCCTGTGCCTGGAACCGTCCGGTGCGGACTTCGCCGAGTGGCCGACACACAATCCGCAGGTCGAATACGACGCCAGCAACCTGGCGTACGTGATCTACACCTCCGGTTCCACCGGCATGCCGAAAGGCGCGGGCAACGCTCATCGCGCCCTGACCAACCGCCTGATGTGGATGCAGCAGGCCTATGGTCTGGACGCCAGCGACACGGTGCTGCAGAAAACCCCGTTCAGCTTCGACGTGTCGGTGTGGGAGTTCTTCTGGCCGCTGATGACCGGCGCCCGACTGGTCGTCGCGGCACCGGGCGACCACCGCGATCCGGCGAAACTGATCGCGCTGATCAATGCCGAGCGCGTCACCACGTTGCACTTCGTGCCGTCGATGCTGCAGGCCTTCCTGCAGGATGCCAACGTGTCGAGCTGCACCGGTCTGAAGCGCATCGTCTGCAGTGGTGAAGCGCTGCCGGTGGATGCGCAGGTGCAGGTCTTCGCCAAACTGCCGCAGGCCGGTCTGTTCAACCTGTACGGCCCGACCGAAGCCGCGATCGACGTGACCCACTGGACCTGCCGCGACGAAGGTCGCGATGGCGTGCCGATCGGTCAGCCGATTGCCAACCTGTCGACCTTCATTCTCGACAGTGGTCTCAATCCGCTGCCGGTGGGTGTAGCCGGTGAGTTGTATCTCGGCGGAATCGGTCTGGCCCGTGGTTATCACCGTCGTCCAGGGCTGAGCGCCGAGCGCTTTGTCGCCAATCCGTTCGCGGCCGGCGAGCGGATGTACCGCACCGGTGACCTGGCGCGCTATCGCGCCGACGGCGTGATCGAGTACGTCGGGCGCATCGACCATCAGGTCAAACTGCGCGGTCTGCGGATCGAGCTGGGCGAAATCGAAGCACGGTTGATGGAACACCCTGCCGTGCGGGAAGCGGTGGTGGTTGCCCGTGACGTACTGGGCAGTCAGCAACTGGTGGCGTATCTGGTGCCGAGCGATCCGGCGACTGTCGACGCCAGCGATGCCGCGCGCAACGCACTGCACGACAGCCTGTCGAGCTGGCTGGGCGCGAGCCTGCCGGATTACATGGTGCCGGCGCACCGGATGTGGCTGGCGCAGATGCCGCTGAGCCCCAACGGCAAGCTCGACCGCAAGCGTCTGCCGGCGCTGGCGTTCTCGGCTGCGCAGCAACACGTCGAACCGGCCAATGCCGTCGAGCAGACGCTGGTGGAGATCTGGAAAGACGTGCTGGGCCTTGAGCGGATCAGCACCACCGACAGTTTCTTCGCGTTGGGCGGCGATTCGATCGTCTCGATTCAGGTGGTCAGCCGCGCCCGTCAACAAGGCATCGAACTGAGCCCGAAAGACCTGTTCCAGCAGCCGACCATCCAGCAACTGGCCGTGCGTGCCCAGGCGAGCGAAGGCACTCAGGCACCGGTGGCCGTTTTGGTCGACATGCCGTTGCACGGTCTGAGCGAGGCGCAGATTGCCGGGCTGCCATTGCCCGAGGGGCAACTGGACGGGTTGTACCGCTTGTCGCCGATGCAGCAGGGCATGCTGTTCCTCGGTTTGAACTCGCCGGAAGCCGACCTCTACATCAACCAGGTGAGTATTCCGGTGCAGGGCCTGGAGCCGTCGCGCTTCCAGGCGGCGTGGGAAGCGGTGAGCCGTCGTCACGACATTCTGCGCACCGGTTTCCTCTGGCAGGACATGGCCGAGCCGCTGCAATTCGTGCTCGCCGATCCGCAACTGCCGGTGAGCGTGCTCGACTGGCGCGATCAGGATCATTCCGAAGAAGCCTTGCAGGCGCTGGCCGCCAGCGAACGGGCCAAGGGTTTCGACCTCGACCGTCCGCCGCTGCAACGCCTGACCCTGGTGCAGGTGGGCGAGGGCAGCTATCAACTGATCTGGACCTATCACCACATCCTGATCGACGGCTGGAGCAGTTCGCAGTTGATCGGCGAAGTGCTGAGCCAGTATTCCGGCCAGCCGCTCGCCGAAGCGGTGCCGTACCGTCGCTACATCAACTGGCTGCAACAGCAGGATGCCAACGCCAGTGAAGGTTTCTGGCGTGAACACCTGAGCCTGCTCGACGAGCCGACTTATCTCGCTGACGCGGTTGCCCGCATCGGCGAAGGTCGCGGTCACGAAGCGCTGTACAGCCGTCTGGGCGAAACCCGCACCGAACAGCTCAAAGCCTTCGCCCAGTCCCAGCAGATCACCCTCAACACGCTGGTGCAGGGCGCGTGGCTGATGCTGCTGAGCCGTTACAGCGGCCAGCGCTGCGTGGCGTTCGGTGCCACGGTGGCGGGGCGTCCGGCGAGTCTGCCGGCGTCGGAGTCGATCCTCGGTCTGTTCATCAATACTTTGCCGGTGATCAAGGATGTACCGGCCGAACAGGCGGTCGGCCACTGGCTGCGCGACTTGCAGGACTTCAACCTGGAAATGCGCGAGCGCGAATACACGCCGCTGTCCGATGTTCAGCGTTGGGCCGGGCGTACCGGACAGTCGCTGTTCGACAGCATCATCGTGTTCGAAAACCACCCGATCGATCAGGCGCTGCGGCAGTGGCGCGACGACTCGCTCAAGTTCGGCGAGAGCGCCAGCGCCGGCCTGACCAACTTCCCGATGGACCTGATGGTTACGCTCGAAGAAGGGCTGGTGATCGAGTACATGTTCCTGCGCGAGCACTTCGACCGGGCGACCGTCGAAGGCATCCGCAGCAATATGGAAGGGCTGCTGGTTGCGCTTACGCAAGACGCATCGCAACCGCTGGGCCGCATCGGCCTGCCGACTGCGCAGGTCGCGGATTCGACGATGGTTGCCGGACAGCCCCCAGCGCTGGCGGTGCATCAGCGCATCGGTCAGTGGGCCGTGCAGCGCAGCGAGCAGACTGCCGTGGTCTTCAACGATCAGGCATTCAGCTACGGCCAGATCGAGGCACGGGCCAATCGTCTGGCCCATGCACTGATCGCCGAAGGTGTCGGCCCGGAAGTGCGGGTCGGCGTGGCGCTGCCGCGCAGCGAAAACATGATCGTCGCGCTGCTGGCGGTGCTCAAGGCTGGCGGTGCCTATGTGCCGCTGGACGCGACCTATCCTCGCGAGCGTTTGAGTTATCTGATGCGTGATTCCGGGATTGCGTTGCTGCTCAGCGATTCGAGCCTGCGTCAGGTGATGCCAGCCCAGGACAACCTGCATGTGCTGGAACTGGATCAACTGGACCTCAGCGCCTGGCCGGATACTGCGCCGCAGGTTTCGGTCGAACCGGGCAACCTCGCGTACGTGATCTACACCTCCGGTTCCACCGGGTTGCCCAAAGGCGTCGGTGTGGCTCACGGGCCGCTGGCGATGCACTGCGAGGCGATCGGTCAGCGTTATGAAATGAGCGAAGCCGATTGCGAATTGCACTTCATGTCGTTCGCGTTCGACGGCGCCCATGAACGCTGGCTGACCACCCTGACCCATGGCGCACGCCTGCTGATCCGTGACGACAGTCTGTGGACCGCCGAGCAGACCTGCAACGCCATGCATCAACACGGCGTGACCGTGGCGGCGTTCCCGCCGGTGTACCTGCAGCAACTGGCCGAACACGCCGAGCAACACGGCAACCCACCGCCGGTGCGGATCTACTGCTTCGGCGGCGATGCGGTGCCGGTGGCGAGTTTCGAGCTGGCCAAGCGTGCGCTGAAACCGCAGTACATCATCAACGGCTACGGCCCGACCGAAACCGTGGTCACGCCGCTGATCTGGAAGGCCGGCGCCGAGGATGTCTGCGGCGCTGCCTACGCGCCGATCGGCAGTGTGGTCGGTGAGCGCTGTGGTTACGTGCTCGACAGCGATCTCAACCGTCTGCCGGTCGGGATTGCCGGCGAGTTGTACCTCGGTGGCGCGCTGGCCCGTGGTTATCTGGGGCGCGCCGGCGGCACCGCCGAGCGCTTCGTGGCCAACCCGTTCAGCACCGATGGCAGCCGTCTGTATCGCACTGGCGACCTGGTACGCCAGCGCGCCGATGGCACGGTCGACTACCTCGGCCGAATCGACCATCAGGTGAAGATCCGCGGTTTCCGTATCGAACTGGGTGAGGTCGAAGCACGCCTCAAGCAGCAACCGGGTGTGCGCGATGCAGCCGTGGTCGCTCGGGATGGCGTCAGCGGCAAACAGCTGCTCGGCTATGTGCTGGCCGGTGCCGATACGTCGGTGGACGGTCTGTGCGAACGCTTGCGCGAACAGCTCAAGGCCGGCCTGCCGGACTACATGGTGCCTGCGCACTTGATGTTGCTTGAGCGCATGCCGCTGACGCCGAACGGCAAACTCGATCGCAAGGCCCTGCCGGATCCGGACGCCGGACAGCGTCAGGATTACGTGGCGCCGCGTACCGAGCTGGAAAAATCTCTGGCGAAGATCTGGCAGGAGGTGCTGAAGATCGAACGCGTCGGCCTGACCGACAACTTCTTTGAACTGGGCGGCGACTCGATCCTCAGCCTGCAGGTGGTCGCTCGCAGTCGTGTGCTCAAGTCCCAGGGCCTGAGCCTGAAACTGCGCGATCTGATGCAGAAACCGAGCATCGCCGAACTGGTGGCCAGTGTTCAGGGCACGGCCGAGAAAGCCTCCGGACTGTTGGCGATGAACGCCGAGGTCAAGGGGCGGGAACCGTTGTTTTGCATCCATGCCGGTTTCGGCACGGTGTTCGATTACGAGCCATTGGCCCGTCGTCTGAGCGGTCAGCGCCAGGTGCTGGCGATCCAGTCGCGGATGTTGCTCGATCCGGCCTTCAGCGACACGTCGCTGGAAAGCATGGCGAGTGATTACGTGGCGCAGATCCGCGAGAAACAACCGCAGGGGCCGTATCACCTGTTGGGTTGGTCGCTCGGCGGTACGCTGGCGATGCTGATGGCGGCGCAGCTTGAGCGGGAAGGGCAGCCCGTGCAGTTCGTCGGCCTGGTGGACAGCTTCGTGGCCTCGGCGGCGATCAATGCCGGCGCTGTGGATGACTGGCGAGCCGACCTGCGCGATTTTCTGCGGGTCACGCTGCCGGATGCCACAAACGTGACCATCGACGGCGAGGAAACGGCACAGCACCTGCGTGCAGTGTTCAACGCAGCGATGGGCGTCGGAGGTGGGGCTTCGACCTACGTCGCGCTGGGGGCCGATGAACTGGCCCATGTGTTCAGCGTGGCGCGCCGGCTTAAACAGCTGTCGCTGCAACTCGACCGCTGTCCGCCGCTGGCGGTGCAGCCGGTCTGCTGGTGGACGCTCGGTCGCGAAGAGGAGGCGGCTGAACTGGCGACGCAACTCGAACAGCCGGGCATGGGCGGCGAATGGCTCGATTGCGGGCACTTCCAGATCCCGCGGGATGAAACTTTCCTGTCCGAGGCTGAAGAAATGCTCGGCGAGATCGTTGAATCAGTAGCCATGTCCTGAATCCTGCCCTGTAACCGCAAACACCACTCGGGCGCTTAAGGCGCCCGAGTGGTCTGGAGAATTTGAATGTCGTTGAATCCTGATATCGCCGCATTTCTGCAACTGGTCGGCAACGGCCGGGCCAGCGGCAAACGCGTGGGCATGCATGAGTTGAGCCCGGAACAGGCGCGCGAGCAGTTCGATCAGTCTTCGTTGCTGATGGACGCTGGCGGTGAAGACCTGGCGGTGGTCGATGAGCTGCAACTGCCGGTGCGCGACGGCTCGCTGCTGGATGCGCGGGTCTACAGCAATCAGCCCTTGAAGGCCGGGGCCGGGCGTCCGGCACTGTTGTATTTCCATGGCGGCGGTTATGTGGTTGGCAGCCTCGATTCCCACGATTCGCTGTGCCGGGCGCTGGCGTCGATGGCCGATTGCGTGGTGGTGTCGGTGGCCTATCGACTGGCGCCGCAATGTCGCTTCCCGACCGCCGCTGACGATGCACAGGATGCCTGGCACTGGTTGGTCGCCAGCGCTCAGGACCTTGGGCTGGACAACGCACGTCTGGCGATTGCCGGTGACAGCGTAGGCGGCAGCCTGGCCACGGTGCTGGCCGCGCAATTGGCGGGTGCCCCGGTGCAGCCGCGTTTGCAGGTGCTGATCTACCCGGTCACCGACGCCAGCCGCAGCACCCCGTCCATCGAGCGTTACGCCGAGGGTTATCTGCTGGAGAAGGCATCGCTGAACTGGTTCTACAACCACTATCAGCGTGAGGCGGCCGACCGTCTCGATCCGCGTTTTTCGCCGTTGCTGGGTGACGTCTCAGCCGCTGTGGCGCCGGTGCTTTTGGTGTTGGCGGAGTGCGATCCACTGCACGACGAAGGCGTGGCATACGCCCGGCATTTGCAGGCGGCGGGTGTCGAGGTCGAGTTGAAAGTGTACGAAGGCATGACCCATGACTTCATGCGCATGGGCGCGATCATCGACGAAGCCGAAGAAGCGCAGCGACACATCGCCGAGCGCTTGGTGGAGGTGTTTACGGCGCAGTGACACTGGTTTTCGAGGGACTGAAAGGGCCGCTGTTTACGGCCCTTTTCTTTTGCCCGGGAATTGCTTTCGGGCAGACAGCAAAACGCCGGCAGATGCCGGCGTTCTGTTTGACGCTGAGCGTGTTACCAGTTGTAGGTCACGTCGGCGGTCATGGTCCGGCCTTCGCCGTAGTAGCAGTCCAGGGTGCTGTTGCAGCTGGCGACGTATTTCTCGTCCGTGAGGTTTTCCAGGTTCATCTTCACCTTCACGCCTTTGACGTGCAGTGGCGATTTTTCCAGGTCGTAGGAGACCATGGCGTCATACACGGTGTAGGACGGGATCTGGAAGGAATCTTCCTCGTAGTCCGAGCCATAGCTGCTGCGCACGTAACGGGTGCCCAGGCCCATGCCCAGACCGGCCAGCGACGTCGAGATGTCGAAGTCATAGTTGATCCATGCGGACGCCGTCAGCGGCGGGCTCATGGCCAGGGTGCGACCTTCGCGGCCATCGTTGACGCTGCGCCATTTGATCTGGTTACGCGACACCGAGGCCAGCACGCGCAGGTTCTGGGTGACGTTGACCTTGCCTTCCAGTTCCACGCCGCGCGAGCGCACTGAACCGCTCTGGATGCTGAAACCCGGGTTTTGCAGGTCGTTGGTCAGCATGTTGTTCTGGTCGATCTGATAGGCCGACAGCTGGATGAAGCCGTCGATCGACTTCGGCTCGTACTTGATGCCGACTTCGTACTGCTTGCCTTCGGTCGGTTCGAACCCGCGACCGTTCATGTCGGCACCGGTTTGCGGCAGGAATGATTCGGCATAGCTCACGTACGGCGTCATGCCGTTCTCGAACTCGTAGCCAAAGCCTGCACGACCGGTGAACTTCTCGTCCTTGAGGTTCGAACGGTTGCCGCCCAACGGTTCCTTGTTGATGGTCTCGGCGAAGTCATAACGCCCGCCAATGGTCAGGAACCACTGGTTCCAGCGCATCTGGTCCTGGGTGTACAGGCCGGTCTGCTTGACGGTGTTGTCCCACTTGTAAGGCTGGCGGAAATTGAACTCGCTGCCGTAGACCGGGTTGTACAGGTCGATGGCCGGGCCGGTGCGGTCATAGCGACCGAGGAACTTGGAGTTGAAGTGGTAGTAGTCCACGCCCAGCAGCAGGGTGTGGTCCAGTTCGCCGGTCTTGAACTGTGCCTGGGCAATGTTATCGATGCCGAAAACCTTGTTGTGCTGAGCCCAGTCCACGCCGTAACGGGTCTGGTAGCTGATTTCGTCACCGGTGACCGGGTTTGTTTCGAACGAGTAGCCGTGCAGCGGCGCGACGTAACGGTCGTTGAGGTCGGCGTAGCGGGCGTTCTGCTTGAGGGTCCAGACGTCGTTGAGTTCGTGGGCGATCTCGTAGCCGATCACGAACTGTTCGCGGTCGTACTTGTTCACGCCCGGCTCGCCGATGAACAGGCTGCGGCTGATGCGCCCGGCACTGCTGCGGTGGACGGTGCCGTCGGCCGGCAGGCCCTGGGCTTCCGGGGTGTCGCGGTCTTTCTGGTATTGGCCGTAGAAGGTGATGCTGGTGCGGTCGTTCGGCAGCCACGTCAGGCTGGGCGCGAGCATCATGCGGTTCTGGTCGGCGTGGTCGATCTGCGAGTTGCTGTCGTTGACCACACCGGTCAGGCGATAGAGAAACTCACCCTGGTCGTCGATCGGGCCGCCCAGGTCGAAGGCGCCGTATTTGCGGTCATAGCTGCCGCCACCCAGGATCACTTCGTGCAACGGTGTGGCGGTCGGACGCTTGCCGACCATGTTGACGATCCCGCCTGGCTGGTTCTGGCCGTAGAGTACCGATGCCGGGCCCTTGAGCACTTCGATGCGCTCCAGGCTGTACGGATCGATCTGCAGCGAACCGCCGGTGCTGCCGCCGCCGTAAGGCAGGTGCAGACCATCGAGGTAGAGCGGGGTAGGCGAGAAGCCACGGGACGTCGGTTCGTCGAAGATTTTCACCCGGTCGGAGAAACCGCCGCCGGTCATGCCCGCGGTGTAGCGCAGGGCTTCGGTGACCGATTGCGAACCGCGCATCTTGATTTCGTCCTGGGTGACGACGTTGATGGTCTGCGGGATTTCCTTGAGCGCGGTATCGGTTTTGGAACCGGTGGCGCTGCGTTTGGCGACGATCCCGTCAACCGGGCCCCACGCCGATTCCTGGGCCGCTGTAATGCTGGTCGGCGCCAGATCCAGGCTTGCGCTGTTGCCGCGGGCGCGCAACGCAACGTTGTTGCCCTGGACGCTGTAGGTGATGTCGGTGCCCTGCAGCAATTGCCCGATCGCTGCGGTCGGTTCCAGGCTGCCGCTGACGGCGGTGCTCCGCAGGCCGCTCACTTCGTCCGGGCTGTACAGCACTTGCAGATTGGTCTGGCGGCCGAATTCCTGCAGAGCGCTCCCCAGCGACTGAGCAGGAATATTGATCGCCACGGCCGCTGCCTGCGCCTGGCCGGTGATCGGCAGGGTGAGGGCAAGGGCGCAAACGGCTGGAAGGGTGGTGCGGAAGGAACGGCGGATCAGCAGAGCCTTGGCGAGCGGGTGGAGTCCGTGCGGTGCGGGCATTGTTCTTCTACTCTTCAAAGTGTTGACTGAGAACTATTTCTATTAACTGTAAGTAAGACGTTGAGCCTTCCGAAAACCGGAAAGGCTCAACGCACTTTTTTTACAAATTTTTCACAATCAGGCGGGCTGCAGCTCGGTGACCACTTTGCCGGCGCTCATGCGCACCAGTTGGTCGGCGACGTCGAAGTAACGATCGTCGTGGGAAATGACGATGATGGTCTTGCCCAGACGCTTCAGGTCCGGCAGCAATTCGGTGTAGAAAATCCGTCGGAACGTCGGGTCCTGGTCGGCGGCCCATTCGTCGAACACCAGCACCGGACGCTCTTCCAGCCACGCATTGATCAACGCCAGACGCTTGCGTTGACCGGTCGACAGATCGGTGGTGGTGAACGCGCCGTCGCGCACGCTGACCTTGTGCGCGATTTCCAGGCGCTCGAGGTATTTGTTGGCGTCTTGCGGAATATGCGTGTCGCCCTGCACCACGTCGTCGAACAGGTAATAGTCGGCGAAGATCGTGGTGAACAACTGGCGATAGTCGTCGCGGGTGAGGGCGGTCACGACCTGATCGTTGAGGCGGATCTCACCCTGCTGCGGCGCATACAGGCCCAGCAGCAGTTTGATCAGGGTGGTCTTGCCGCAACCGTTTTCACCGACGATGAAGATGATATCGCCCTGATCGATCTTCAGGTTCACCGGCCCCAGGCGGAACGGCGCAGCGCCTTCCACGGTCGGGAAACTGTACGAGACGTCGGTCAGCTCCAGGCTGTGCACGGGCGTTTTTTTATTGCCTTGGTCGCTGAGCAACAAGTGCGGCTCGGGCGAGGAGAACTGCTCGGACAATTCGGCAATCCGGCGGAATGCAATCTGTGCGCGGCTGACGATCGGCAGCGTGCCGATGATGTGTTCCAGCGGACCTTTCATGTACAGCAGCACCAGCACGAAACCGCTCATCACCGCTTTGTCGGCGCTCGGCCACAGCGATTGCAGGGCCAGTGCCAGGCCGATCACCACGAAGAACAGCATCGAGCCGAGGGTCTTGGCGACCACGAAGATGTTCACCGAACGTACCTGGGTGTCACAGATTTTATCGGCCGTGCCTTCGATGCCCGAGGTGAACATGCGATGGCGGCGCGGGCGATGGATGCGCAGCTCCTTGGCACCTTCGGCGACGGCGTTGTAGTGCTTTTGCAGCTCGTCTTCGTAATCCCGGGCCTTGAGGAAGCCCTGCATGCCGCGCCCACGGGCGATGTACTGAATGACGGTACCGATCAGAATCGCCACCACCATCATCAGGAACATCGGCCACGACAGCATCGCCAGGTAGCCCATGCAGCCGAGGGTGACGGTCATGGAAATGGCCAGCGGCGCGAAAGCGAAGGCGAAATCGCTGATGGTGTCGACGTCGTGGGTCAGCACCGGGATCAGCCGATGGCTGCGATAGCGTTCGATCTGCTCGATGGGCGCCGACAGCACTTTTTCGCCCAGTTCTTTGCGCAGCCTGGCGATGATGTGCTGGCCGACGAAGTTGGTGCCGATGTCGGAGAAGATCGAACTGAGCAGGGCCAGCAGACACAGGCCGGCGAACGCCGCGACCACGTTGCTGGTCAGGCCGGCTTCGGAGTGCAGCGCGTTGTTGATCGTCGCCAGCAGCGCCGTGACGCTCAGGCCGCCGACCATGCCGAGCAGGATCGAACCGGCCACGATCAGCCGAAAGGGTTTGAGCAGGGCGAACAATTCATTGATCACCCCGCGTGTTGGTTTGCTCATGGAGGTTCCCTGCGTGAAAGAGCGGCGAGGTCCGGGATCGGCTGCGGACATCGCCTGGGTGACGTAGAGGGCAGTGGCGCGTCGCAATGGATCGCACCATCTGTAGAACGACTGGCGGGAGGGTTAATTTAGCGTGGCGGCGGGAGCGTTACAGATCCCGCGCGACCCGGAAACCGATCCAGTCGCCGCGCTCGGTCGGCACCAGCGCATTGCGGTTGCCGGAGCGCGAGAACACCGGCGCTTCGCCCCAGTCGTTGCCGCGAATGCGCTTGAACTGGCACTTGCCGGTCTCCCACGCACTGCCGTCGCTCGGCGCGCCTTCGTAGTTTTCGTTGTAGCAATCGGCGGTCCATTCGTAGACGTTGCCGTGCATGTCGTACACACCGAAGGCGTTGGGCGGGAAGCTGCCGGCCGGCGCGGTGAAGTTGTAGCCGTCGGCAGCGCCGTAGGTGTTGGCATGTTTGGCGATGCTGTATTCCTTGCCTTCATCGAACGGGAAGGGGAACGGCCCGGTGGTGCCGCCACGGGCGGCGTATTCGCGCAGGGACTCACTGACCAGGCGGTACTGCTTGCCGGTCTTTTTCGACAGCCAGGCCACGTAGGCGTTGGCCTCGGCGAAGTCCATGCACACCGCCGGATACCTGTCGGTGTACTGCTTGCGCGGGTCGCTGCCGGCGTAATCCGGGATCCCGGCCTTGCACGCGCGCCCCGGGCGATCATCGCCGTCGGGCATTTGGTAGCCGGTGTCCTTGAGGTAGGCGAACCATTCGCCCTTGAGTACCTGGAAGCGGCTGATCGCCAGCGGTTTGGCGAACGTCACCGGATGCATCGGGCCTTCGTCGGGCTCGCGGCCGACTTCGTCTTCAGGCGTGCCCATGGTGAAGGTGCCGGTGGGCAGCACGACCATTTCCGGGCAGTCCTTGCAATCCTTGAACACCTTGCCCGGTGCCGGCGGCGTGGCGGCTTGCGCGGCGTTTGGCAGCAGACTGGCGGCGAGGGCGGCGAACATCAGCGCCGGCAGGGTTTTCAGGGCAGAACGAGGCAGTTCGTTGTTCATTTCGAGTCTCGTCAAAGGAAGGAAATCGTTGGCGCTCACAGCGCCCGGTCGAGCACCGCCAGCAGGCGGTCGATCTGGGCTTCGCCGTTGAGCAGGCCGGGTGCGGTGCGGATCACCGGGCCAACATCGCGCTCCACGGCGTCGGCCACCACCTTGTTGGCCATCAGGTGCGCGGCGATCTTGTCGCTGTTCTTGCCCCTGACCCGGAAGAAGGTGAAGCCTGCGGAAAACTCCGGGCTCAACGGCGTGACCAGTTCGATCTGCGGGCGTTGCAGCAGACGTTTTTTCAGGTAGCTGTTCAGTTCATGAATGCGCGCCTGCACGTCGGCCTTGCCCAGTTGCAGGTGCAGCTTGAAGGCCTCGGTCAACGCCCAGCGATGCTCGAACGAGTGGTAACCGCCCGGCGTCATGGTGGTGGAGAAGTGTTCGGCCTCGGAAAAGGTCGGGATGATCGGCGTGACGTATTTCACTTGCGGTGTGCGGCTGACCACGATCCCGGTGCCGCGCGGGCCGAACATCCACTTGTGGGTGCCGGCGATGAAGAAGTCGCAGTTCATGGCCGGGAAGCTCACGTCTTCCACGCCGAAACCGTGCACGCCGTCGACGACATACACGATGCGGTCGGCCTCGCTGCGCCCGCGGTTGTGTTTGTCGACCAGCGCACCGATGTCGCCGAGCGGCAGTTTCACGCCGCTGCCCGAATGCACCCAGCACATGCCCAGCACGCGGGTTTCCGGGCGGATGCTGCGGTCGATATTCGCCAGCAGCTCTTCCTTGCTGATCCGGTACGGATCCTTGAACAGGCGGATCTTGCGCACCTTGGTGCCGTCGCGCTGGGTGCGCAATTCGAGAATGGTGTGGGTCGCGTAGTGTTCGTGTTCGGTGGTGAGGATTTCCTGATCGGCGCGTACCTGGACGCCGCCGTAAATCATCGCCAGGCCTTCGGTGGTGCTGCCGGTGAGTGCAATCTGCCGGGCATCGGCCTGCACATATTTACCAGCCCAGACGCGCACGTCTTCTTCACGTTTTTCGGTGACACCGTGGTCCCAGTCCATCGCCAGCCCCGGATTCTTGTCGAGGGCGGCGCGGTGCATCTCGATCGCCTCACGCACCGGGCGCGGGTGGGTGGTGACGAGGAAGTTGGAGAAGTGCAGCCAGGCCGGATCCTGATCGAACAACTGTTGCAACTGCGCCCACTTGTTGCCTGGCAGCGCGGCGGCGGTCGAAGCGCTGGCGATGTTCGGCAGGCTCGCGCCCAGCGGCAAGGCCGCGGCGAGAAGTCCGGCCTGCTTCAGAAAGTCACGACGGTTGCTCATGGCTTGGCGACTTCCCGGTTCGACGCGAGCGCTGGTCTGGCGGATTTCTCGACCTGATCCCAGACCCGCAGGAAGTTGCCGCCCCAGAGCTTGGCGATGTCCGCTTCCGAGTAGCCGCGCGACAGCAGTTCTGCGGTCACGTTGCGGATCTCGCCGACATTTTCCCAGCCTTTGACGCCGCCACCTTCGTTGAAGTCCGAGCTGATGCCGACGTGGTCGATGCCGATCTTCCTGACCGTGTAATCGATGGCGTCGCCCAGGTCCTTGAGGCTGGCTTTCGGCTCTTCTTCGAGGATCGCGTAGAGCTGGCCTGCATACTCGCCGAACTTCTGTTCGGACCAGGCGGAGATGATCGGATCGCCCGGCATCAGGGCCACGGCCAGGTTCGGCAGCGGCGGCAGGTCGAAGCGCTGGCGCAGTTCATTCAGCTTGTCCTGAGTGCCTTGGGTGAGCGGTCTCAGGTATTGCGAGAAGCCGACAATCTGCACCACGCCGCCGCTGTTCTTGATCAGCTGCATTTCCTTGTCGCTGAGGTTGCGCGGTATATCGACCATGGCCCGCGGTGCCGAGTGCGACGCCACCAGCGGCGTACGGCTCAACTGCGCGACCTGCTCCAGGGCCTTGGTCGACATCTGCGACACGTCGATGATAACGCCCAGGTCGTTCAGGCGCTTGACCGCTTGCTTGCCCAGGTCCGAGAGGCCGTCGAGGGCGTCCGGCGAATCATTGAAGAACGGCAGCGGGCGCGACGAGTCAGCCCAGTCGTTGTTGCCGATGTAGCTGAAGCCGAACATGCGCATCCCGCGCGCCGTCCACAGGTCCAGCTGGCTCAGGTCGTGGCCCAGCGGGTAGGCGTTGAGCATGCTGATGAAAATTGCGAACTTGCCTTCGCCGTGCAGGCGCCGGAAGTCGTTGGCGGTGTAGGCGATGCCGACCTGGTTGGGGAAGTCGCGGACCATCCCGGAAATGATCTTGTAGCGGATTTCCTGCTGGTTGCGCGCCTCTTCGACGAAGCCTGCGGTGGGCTTGTGCGGAGCGTTCGGGCCGTTCCAGATTTCCGGCCAGCCGAAGATCGTCAGGGCCGCACCGGACAGCCGCCCGCGATTGGCCTTGACCAGGTCGAACTGGTCGCTGCCATCCTTGTCGACTTCGTTCCCGGTGGTGCCGAAGTTCTGGGTGATGGTGATGTGGCTGTCGAACGAAAGCATGTGCTCGTGCAGTTCTTCGGCCTGCTGCATGACTTTGACCGGGTAGCCGGGGTTGTCCTTGAACCCGATGTCCCAGACCGCGAAACCGGCGCCGACGCTGAGCGCCAGGGCCAGTGGCAGGCCGATGAATAGAGCCTTTTTCGAACGTGGTTTTGTCATTGCCATCTCAGTCAGGTTCGCTGTCGAAGAACAGGCGCAGAGGCCTTTGCTATCTGGGAAGAACGAGCGGGCGCGGGAGAAAATTAGTCCGTTCTGACGGCGCTTAAATTTGTTCGGTCAGCAAACGTTCTAGCTTGGATAAAGCCTGCTTCAGGGCTGAACACAGGTAGGGCAATGAGGATTTCTCGACGATGGTTCATGGCAGGCCTGGCACTGACCGGCGCTGCCGTACCTGCAGCTTATTTCGGGCATCGCGAATGGACGAAGCCCGACCCGACGATCACCCCGGGTGAGGCGTCATTCGATGTGGCTGACGTGGCCGGGCAGCGCCTGGCGAATGCGCTGCGCGGGGTCTGGAAGATCCGTTTCATGGGGCGTGACGCAGGCCTGGACGGCTTGCCGACCCAGGGCCTGGAAGTGTTCATCGACATCGGCCAGAAAGGCCGGGGCGTGTGTGGCTTTCTCGACACGCCGGAGCGTCTGCGCTCTGCCGACACCCCTCGTTACCGGATTCTCGGCGATCTGGCCGGGGCCGAGGCATCAAAACTGAGTTGGCGACTGTTGGGTGCCGGCGGCAGTGTGGACTACGAACTGAACATGATTCTGGATGAGGTCTGGGCCGATTTCGGCAATGCCGGCAGCGGCACCCTCAGCGGCACGGTGCAACGTCTCGACCGCTCGCTGGCCCTGCCGGCCCAGGATCACCGTTTCGTTGCGGTCAAGTGCCTGTTCCCGGAAGCGCGGCAGCGTACGCCGTTGAACCCGACGTTGCTGGCGTGGCTGGTGTCGCCCGAGCACCGGCTGTTTCACCAGGTCTGGCATGCGACGCGGGACAAGTGGCACACCTTGTCGGAAGACAAGCGCAATGCCTTGCGCGGCCTCGGCTGGCAGCCCGGCCCACGCAACCTGGAACGTGATGCCCGTGGTCCGCGCAAGGATCGCAACGGGTCGGGCATCGACTTCTTCTTCATGCACCGACACATGCTCGGCACGGCGCGTTCGATGCAGGATCTGCCGTCCTGGCAGTTCTTCCCGTTGCCGCAGCCGGAACTGATTCGCGACCGTGTCGGGTTCGCCCGTTACTTCGATAACCACGACGGCACCTCGCTGCCGCCGACCTGGCTGGCCGAAGGTGATGACGAGTACGCGCAATGGGTCAGCGATATCAAGACCGCCGAGACCTACCAGAGCAACTTCGAGGTCTGGGAGTCGCAATACCGCGATCCGCAATATCTGTCGAAGCTGACCCTCGGTCAGTTCGGCTCAGAAGTGGAGCTGGGTCTGCACGACTGGCTGCACATGCGCTGGGCGTCGGTGCCGCGCGATCCGTCCAATGGTCAGCCGGTGCCCCTGGCCCGTGATCTGGACGATTTCGCCGCACGCTGGTTCGCCCCTGAGAACGACTTTCTCGGCGATCCGTTTTCCTCCCATGTGAACCCGGTGTTCTGGGCGTTCCATGGCTGGATCGATGACCGTGTGGAGGACTGGTTCCGTGCTCACGAGCGTTTTCACCCGGGGCAGGTCACCCGCCTGGAAGTCAATGGCGTGCAATGGTTTGCTCCGGGTCGCTGGGTCGAAGTAGCGGATCCGTGGCTGGGTCCCACGACTCATGGTTGCAGTACGGTGCCGGGCTTGCAGGTGGGCAAGTCGGTGGAGATGGACCCGGAAACCATGAAACTCGCGCTGCGCATTACCTTTGGCGAGGACGAGAAGAAACTCGAAGGGCTGTTCCGGCGTGTGCCTAAGCGGCCGTGGTACGCGCGTAACCTGAAGGCCAAAAACCTCGCGGTCTGAGGGCCGCGTTATCGTTGATTCGCTGAACTTGCCAGGCTCGCTCCCACAATGATCGCGTCCATTGAGATGGAATGCGGTCACTGTGAGAGTGAGCCTGCTCGCAAAAGCGGTCTTGAGTTCGCTGCGATTACAGCGCCTGCCACCCACCGCCCAGTGCCTTGTACAACCCGATACTCGCCTGCAATCGCGACAGGCGCAGCTGTACATTCAGATCCTGCGCCGCGTACAGCGTGCGCTGGGTTTCCAGCACCGTCAGCAAATCCTCGGCGCCGGCCTGATAGCGGCGCTGGGCGATATCGAACGCGGTCTGCGCCTGATTCAATTCTTCACTTTGCCATTGCCGCTGTTCGTCGAGCCCGCGAATCCCGTTCAAGGCTTTTTCGACGTCGGCGAAACCGTTGATGATCGCCCCGCGATAGGTTTCCAGCAGCTCTTCCTGGCGAGCCTTGGCCTTGTCGCGTTCGGCGCTCAGGCGACCATTGTTGAAGATCGGTGCGACCAGTCCGGCGGTGAGGTTGTAGAACGGGCTGCGAATAATGTCATCGAACTGGTTGGCCCCGGAGCCCAGTTGGGCGGTAAGGGTCACGGTCGGCAGCATGGCGGCGCGGGCGACTTTGACGTCGGCCTCGGCCGCCGCCAGTTGCGCCTCGGCGCGGGCAATGTCCGGGCGACGGCTGAGCAGATCGCTGGGCACGCCGGCATCGATGGTCGGCCAGTGCAGTCGATCGAACGGTTCCACGCCGGTTTGCAGCTCCTGCACCGGCCGGCCGAGCAGGGCGGCGAGGCTGATCAGGGCATCCCGGGCCTGTTGTTGCACCAGCGGCAGTTGCCGTTGTTGCGCTGCCACCAGACTTTTTTGCTGGGCCAGCTCCAAGGCTGTGGCCGAGCCTGAGTCGTAGCGGGTCTGCACCAGTTTCAGCACGTTTTGCGCGTTGGCCAGGTTCAATTCGGCGATGCGACTTTGCTCACGCAGCGACAAGGCTTGTGCGTAGGTGTTGGCCACCCCGCTGAGCAAGGTCAGCTCCACGGTCGCCCGGTCGAACTCGCTGGCTTGCAGGGCAAGCTGCGCGCTGTCGCGGGAGGCGCGTTTGCCGCCCCAGAAATCGATTTCGTAGGACGCGCTCAGGTTGGCATCGAAATAATCCACAGCCTTGTTGCTGCTGTCCGCGTCGAGCTGGGAGTAGCCATTGCCGCGCAGCAGTTTCTGGCGATTGGCATTGGCCCCGGCTTTCACCTCCGGCAACTGCGAGCCGCCGGCAATCACCGTGCCGGCCCGGGCCTGGCGCACTCGGGCGACGGCGGCGGCGAGGTCGAAGCTGCCGAGGCGTGCCTGTTCGATCAGGCGGTCGAGCTCGGGGCTGCCGAACTGTTTCCACCATTGCGGATCGGTGCGGGCGACGCTGGTGTCGTGGGGCGACTGCCAGGTGGCGGGCGGTTGCAGGCCGCTATCGGGTCGCTGGACGGGACTGCCGCAGGCGCTGAGCAACAGGCACACGGTCAACAGGCTGAGGCGCGGTTTCATAGATCGATCATTCACTGGTAAGGGCCGTCACCGGGTCGAGTCGGGCGGCTTTGCGGGCCGGCATGAAGCCGAAGACAACACCGGTCACGAGGGCGCAGCCGAAGGCGCCGAACACCGCCATCAAGGAAAACGCCACGGCGACTTCGCTGAGCATCAGCACGCCGCCGACGATCAGCGCCAGGGCGATTCCGGCGATCCCGCCGACCACCGAGAGCATCACCGCTTCGGTGAGGAACTGGCGCAGGATGTCCCGTTGCCGGGCGCCGGTGGCCATGCGAATACCGATCTCGCGGGTACGCTCGCGCACAGTCATGAGCATGATATTCATCACCCCGATCCCGCCCACCAGCAGCGAAATCGCGGCAATCGAGCCGAGCATCAGCGACAGGGTGTTCTGCGTGCGCGCCTCGGCCTGGATCATCGCGGCGTTGTTGGTCAGCTCGAAATCCTTCTTGCCGTTGTGCAGGCGCAGCATCAATTGCTCGATGGCGTGTTCCGCCTCCTTGACCTTGCGCGCATCGGCTGCGGCAATGGCCACGTATTCCGGATTGCGTGTGCCGAACAGCCGGACACTGGCGGCGGAGTAGGGGATGGCGATGCGGTCATCGCTGTCCTGATCGCCGGAGCTCGCGCCTTTTTCCTGAAGCACCCCGACCACCTGGAACGGCACGTTTTCGATCAGGATGTACTGGCCGACAGGGTTGGGCACGTCCTTGAGCAGTTTGTCGCGCACCTTCTTGCCGATCACCGCCACGGCGCTGGCGTTGCGTTCGTCAGCGTCGGTGAAGTAGCTGCCTTCGACCACCGGCCAGTTGAAGATCGCCGGGAAGTTGGTGTCGTTGCCGCCGACGTAGCTCAGGTGATCGACGTTGCCGAAACGCACGCCGGCCTCGGCGCCGTTCACCGGCATGATCCGCTTGACTTGCGGCAGGCTGGCCAGCGCTGCCACGTCATCAAGGGTGACGATGCCCGGTGGCGTGCGCGGATTGGGGGCTGATCCGCTGAGGTAAATGATGTTCGAGCCGAACGCGCCCATCTGCGCCATGACCTGGCGCTTGCTGCCTTCGCCGACGCCGAGCATGACCACCACCGAAGCTACGCCGATGATGATCCCGAGCAGGGTCAGCGCGGTGCGGAAGCGGTTGATCCACATCACCCGCCAGGCGGCGTGCAGGGCGTCCACCAGCTCGCCTTTCCAGGCACCGGAGGCTTGTGCGCCTTCGCTCAGGCGCTTGCGCAGGTCGACGGCCTGCAGGGCGCCGGGGTTGGCCGACGTCTGGGCCTCGGGGTTGTCCCGGGCGCTGTCGCTGATGATCAGGCCGTCGCGGATTTCGATGATCCGCTTGGCCCGCGCTGCGACTTCGCGGTCGTGGGTGATCAGGATGACCACGTGGCCCTGACTCGCCAGCTCGTCGAGCAACGCCATGACTTCTTTGCCGCTGTGGCTGTCGAGGGCGCCGGTGGGTTCGTCGGCCAGGATGATGTGGCCACCGTTCATCAGCGCCCGGGCAATCGACACCCGTTGCTGCTGACCGCCGGACAACTGATGTGGACGGTTGCCGGTGCGCGATGCCAGGCCGAGGCGGTCGAGCAGGGCGGCGGCGCGGGCGTGGCGTTCGGCGGCCGGGGTGCCGGCATAGATTGCCGGCATCTCGACGTTTTCCTGGGCCGAGCCGGACGGAATCAGGTGATACCCCTGAAACACGAAACCGAAGGCTTCGCGCCGTAGCCAGGCCAGCTCGTCGGTGTCGAGGCCGGCGACGTTTTCCCCGGCGAAACGGTATTCGCCGGAGGTGGGCCGGTCGAGGCAGCCGAGGATATTCATCAGGGTCGATTTGCCGGAGCCGGACGCGCCGACAATCGCCACGAATTCTCCGGCGTGGATCGACAGGTCGATCCCGCGCAGCACATGCACTTCAGGGGCGTCGCCACCGCCGTAGGATTTGCGGATGGCCTGCAGGTCGATCAGGGGCGTCTGCATTCAGCCTCCGCTGCCGTCGGCCGGGCCGATCAACAGGTGATCGCCTTCGTTCAAGCCCTCAAGCACCTGGACTTTCAAGCGATCGCTGATGCCGGTATGCACTTCGCGGGACTGCACGTCGCCATTGGCGGCGATCACCTGCGCGGTCTGCCGGTTTGCCGTGGCAGTACCTTGCAGGGCGGCAACCGGTGCGGTGAGGACGTCTTTTGCCTGGCTGGCGACGAAGAATACCTGGGTGGTCATTTCCGCCATCAGTGCGTTGTCGGCGTTGTCGACATCCAGCAATACGGTGTAGAGCACCACGCGGGCGCTGCCGCTTTTGCTGGAACTGGCAGGACTGCCGCCGCCCTGGCTGGTCTGGTCCAGCGGCTTGGGCGGCACCGGCAGGATCTGCCGCACGGTGCTGCTCCAGCGTCGCTGGCCGCCGCTGAGGGTGGTGAAATAGGCGGTCATACCGGGTTTGACGTGGCCGATGTCGGCTTCGGAAACTTCGGCCCACACGGTCATCGGCGACAATTTGGCGATGCGCAGGATCAGCGGTGTCTGTTGTTGTGCGTTGAGGGTCTGGCCTTCGCGGGCATCGAGGGCCACTACGGTGCCGGCCATCGGCGCATAAATGCGGGTGTAGCCGAGTTCGGCCTGATCGCTGCGCAGGCTGGCTTCGGCCTGACGAATCTGGGCCTGGAACATGTCGATGCGCGCCTGGGTGGCTTTCAGTTCGGCGCGGGCGGTCTGCACGTCTTCTTCGCGGGTGGCGCCGCCAGCGGCCAGGTTCTGTTGGCGTTGGTATTTCTGTTGCGCGAGTTCGTGCTGGGCTTTCTGTTCCTGTAACTGGGCCTTGAGGTTTTCAATGGAAAACCGTCCGGCGTCGAGTTTGGCTTTCTGGGTCGACGGATCGATCTCCACCAGCAATTGACCTTCCTTGACCACGTCGCCGACCTCTACGTGGATCTTGCGGATCTGCCCTGAGGCCTGGGCGCCGACGTCCACATAACGCCGGGGTTGCAGGGTGCCCAGGGCGGTGACGCTGCTTTCAATATCGCCGCGGGTCACTTGCACGGTGGCGAACCTGTCGCGCCCGGGCGGCAGGATCTGCCAGGCGGCGTAGGCGGCAACGGGGATCAGACAAAGGACTACGAGCAGGGCGCGTCGGGCGGGGCGGGGACGTTTCATGCAGGGTTCCGGCCAGTGGAAATCGGCCCGTCGTTCAGAGGTGTGCGCAGGATCGGGCACCGTTGAACGCTGCCGCAGGGCGCGACAGACACGGGGAGCTGTCCTGTAAACGATGAAAGCCGACCGGAATTTAAGCGGTGAAAAAGGTTGTTACACCAATCTGAAGGTATAGCCGGACACAATTTGTCGGGCAATGACAAACACTACTTTAAATCTATATGAGAATTACTATAAATTACGCACCTCAAGTTGCCACTATCCTGCTACTGCCTCGTGCGGCCGAGCAGGCCAGTGTGCTCAAGGACAGAACCCGCACTCAAGCGGCCGGGAGTCATGTTGGAAAACTACTATCGTGAGCTGGTGTGTTTCCTGAACGCCAGGCTCGGCAACCGACAGGTGGCCGAAGATGTGGTGCATGACGCTTATGTGCGGGTCCTGGAGCGATCCAGCGATACCCCGATCGAGCAACCCCGGGCCTTTCTTTACCGCACCGCGCTGAACCTGGTGATCGATGACCATCGGCGCAATGCCCTGCGTCAGGCCGAATCGCTGGAAGTGCTCGACAGCGAAGAGCGTTATTTCACCCCGTCCCCCCACAGCACCCTCGATCATGGCCAGCGCCTGGACATGTTGCAGCGTGCGCTGGCCGAGCTTGCGCCGCTGTGCCGCGAGAGTTTTCTGCTGCGCAAGATCGAAGGTCTGTCGCATCCCGAGATCGCCGAGCACCTTGGGATTTCCAAGGCTCTGGTGGAAAAGCACATCGTCAACGCCATGAAACATTGCCGCTTGCGAATCAAACAATGGGATGCCCATTGAGAAGTCGTCGTTAAATTTTATTTCACTGTCCTCGTTCCTACTCAACAGACGACCTGCTGTCCTGCTCCGGGCTGGCCGGTCACCCAAGCTCTTCCTCCGCGCTGTTCGGGGGTTCATCCAGAGGACACTGGAAATGACACAGGCAATTGCATCGCCCATCGTTCACGACCTGATCGGCGTCGGTTTCGGCCCTTCGAACCTGGCGCTGGCCATCGCTCTGCAAGAGCGCGGCCCGACCCAGGGCGAGCTGGATGTGCTGTTTCTCGACAAACAACCCAACTACAGCTGGCACGGCAACACCCTCTCGACCCAGAGCGAGCTGCAGATTTCCTTTCTCAAGGATCTGGTCACCCTGCGCAATCCGACCAGCCCGTACTCGTTCGTCAACTACCTCAAGCACCACGGCCGTCTGGTGGACTTCATCAACCTCGGCACCTTCTATCCGTGCCGCATGGAGTACAACGACTACCTGCGCTGGGTGGCTGCACAGTTCACCGAACAGAGCCGCTACGGCGAAGAAGTGCTGACCATCGAGCCGGTGCTGCACAACCATCAGGTTGAAGCGCTGCGGGTGATCTCGCGAGGCACCGACGGCCAGCAGTTCGTACGCACCGCGCGTTCGGTGGTGGTCAGCGCCGGCGGTACGCCGCGCATTCCCGAGGCGTTCAAGGCGCTGAAGGGGGATGGCCGAGTGTTCCATCACTCGCAGTACCTGGCGGAAATGGCCAAACAGCCGTGCGTGAACAACCAGCCGATGAGCATCGCAATCATCGGTGGCGGGCAGAGCGCGGCGGAAGCCTTCATCGACCTGAACGATTCGTTCCCGTCGGTGCAGGTCGACATGATCCTGCGCGGCTCGGCGCTGAAGCCGGCGGACGATAGCCCGTTCGTCAACGAAGTGTTCTCGCCGGAATTCACCGACCTGATCTTCCAGCAGAACAGCAGCGAGCGTGAGCGTCTGGTCAACGAGTATCACAACACCAACTACTCGGTGGTCGACATCGACCTGATCGAGCGCATCTACGGCATCTTCTATCGGCAGAAAGTTTCCGGGATTGCGCGCCATGCGTTCCGCACCCTGACCACGGTCGAGAAAGCCACTGCCACCGAACATGGCATTGAACTGACCGTGCGCAACAATGCCACCGGTGAAGTCACCGTACGAGCCTATGACGCGGTCGTGCTGGCCACCGGTTACGAGCGTCAGATGCACCGCAAACTGCTGGCGCCGCTGGAGGAGTACCTGGGCGATTTCGAGGTCGATCGCAATTACAAACTGATCACCGACGAGCGCTGCAAGGCCGGTCTGTACATGCAGGGCTTCTGCCAGGCCAGCCACGGTCTGAGCGATACACTGCTGTCGATCCTGCCGATCCGCGCGGACGAAATTGCCGGCTCGCTGTATGAGCATGGCAAGAACCGCGGGCACAGCCGTTCGGTGATGGATCTGTTGTTGGCGACTGCCAGCTAAGTATCCTCTCGACCAGATTGATCGTTCCCACGCTCTGCGTGGGAATGCCTCAAGGGACGCTCCGCGTTCCAATGGGACGCAGAGCGTCCCCGGCTGCATTCCCACGCAGAGCGTGGGAACGATCTCGGCGATCTTGGGGGCAATCCTGAACCCTTCCTGAACACCCGCCACATTCCCCGACACACTTCCTTTTGCGGGTTTACTCTCCAGACATCGGGGCGTAAGCTTCGCGCGTTTTCATCAATAGCGGAGACCCACAGTGGGTACTTGTTCGAGTGACAGTTGTCGGCCGGTCCTTGTAACCGGCGGATTCTCGGCAAGATAACGCGCATTCCTTTGTGCCGTTGTCTCGCCGAACAGCGAGCAGCGGCATCCCGATCATGACCGGTCCCGGTCATGTCCCGACGTCCTTCTCATCGACACTGAAAAGCCTGTGAAGTCGACTTCATCGTCGTCATTGCAGCCCTATCGACACGCCTGTCTTTTCTGACCGGCGCGCCACGCCTTGCCGTGCCGGTTTTCCGGTGCCCAGGACGAGGACGTACCTGCTCGACGGTTTCCCGGCTGACCATAGGGGCAACAGCCATGAAACTTACGCTCAAGGAATTTTTCGCAGGCTTCCTGCGGACCCGCCACATCGCCCGGCATTTCCGTCGTCTGGCCTTGCTGGAAACCCTCAACGACACCACGGTCAGCCGTGAAGTGCCGCCCACCCTGGCCAATACGCTGGTAGACGCCGCCCATTGCGACAGCGGCGTGCTGCTGTCGAACCTCGGCACTCACACCGACGGCCTCACCGATTTCGAAGTCGATGTGCTGCGTGCGCAACATGGCCTCAACGAAGTCGAGCACGAGCAGCCGCTGCCGTGGTGGACCCACCTGTGGCACTGCTACAAGAACCCGTTCAATCTGCTGCTGACCTTGCTGGCGGTGATCTCGTGGCTGACCGAAGACCTCAAGGCCGCCATCGTGATTTTCTCGATGGTGGTGCTGTCGACGCTGTTGCGCTTCTGGCAGGAAAGCAAATCCAACCAGGCCGCCGACGCGCTCAAGGCGATGGTCAGCAACACCGCCACCGTGCTGCGCCGGGACGCGCCGCGCGCTGAATTGCCGATCAAGCAATTGGTGCCCGGCGATCTGATCGTGCTGTCGGCTGGCGACATGATTCCTGCCGATTGCCGGGTGCTCAGCGCCAAGGATCTGTTCGTCAGCCAGGCGGCGATGACCGGCGAATCGATGCCGGTGGAAAAATTCCCGCGTCAGGCCGATCGTGACACGCGCAATCCGCTGGAGCTCGACAACATCCTGTTCATGGGCACCAACGTGGTGTCCGGCACGGCGGTGGCGGTGATTCTCACCACCGGCAACAGCACCTATTTCGGTGCGCTGGCGCAGCGGGTCGGGGCGACGGATCGCGCGGTGACTTCGTTCCAGCAAGGCGTGAACAAAGTCAGCTGGCTGCTGATCCGCTTCATGTTCGTCATGGCGCCGCTGGTGTTGTTCATCAACGGTTTCACCAAGGGCGACTGGACCGAAGCGCTGCTGTTCGCGTTGTCGATTGCCGTGGGCCTGACCCCGGAAATGCTGCCGATGATCGTCACCTCGACGCTGGCCAAGGGCGCGGTGTTCCTGTCGCGCAAGAAAGTCATCGTCAAACGCCTGGATGCGATCCAGAACTTCGGCGCCATGGACGTGCTGTGCACCGACAAGACCGGCACACTGACCCAGGACAAGATTTTCCTGGCGCGTAACGTCGACGTCTGGGGCGAAGACTCCGATGACGTGCTGGAAATGGCTTACCTCAACAGCTATTACCAGACTGGTCTGAAAAACCTGCTGGACGTGGCGGTGCTGGAACACGTGGAAATCCACCGTGAGCTGAAGGTCGGCACGGCGTTTCGCAAGGTCGATGAGATCCCGTTCGACTTCAACCGCCGGCGCATGTCGGTGGTGGTGGAAGGGCGCGGCCAGCCGCATCAACTGATCTGCAAGGGTGCAGTGGAAGAAGTGCTGGCGGTGTGCAGCCGGGTGTGTCACGGTGAAGTCGACGAAGCCTTGAGCGATGAATTGCTGGCGAAAATCCGTCAGGTCACCGCAGCATTCAACGCTGAAGGCTTGCGCGTGGTCGCGGTGGCGGCACGCTCGATGCCGCAAGGTCGTGACACTTACAGCCTGAGCGACGAGCAGGAACTGACGCTGATCGGTTACGTGGCGTTCCTCGATCCACCGAAGGAAAGCACCGCACCAGCGCTGAAGGCCCTGGCCGAACACGGCGTGGCGGTGAAAGTGCTGACCGGCGACAACGAGCTGGTGACCGCCAAGATCTGCCGCGAAGTGGGCCTGGCCCAGCAAGGCCTGCTGATGGGCAACGACATCGAACGCATGAGCGATGCTGAACTCGCCGTGGCGGTGGAAACCACCAACGTGTTCGCCAAGCTGACGCCATCGCACAAGGAGCGCATCGTGCGCATCCTCAAGGGCAACGGCCACGTGGTCGGGTTCATGGGCGACGGCATCAACGACGCCCCGGCGCTGCGCACCGCAGACATCGGGATTTCGGTGGACAGCGCAGTGGATATCGCCAAGGAAGCGGCCGACATCATCCTGCTGGAGAAGAGCCTGATGGTGCTGGAGGAGGGCGTGCTGGAAGGGCGCCGGACCTTCGCCAACATGCTCAAGTACATCAAGATGACCGCCAGCTCGAACTTCGGCAACGTGTTCTCGGTGCTGGTGGCCAGCGCGTTCATTCCGTTCCTGCCGATGCTGCCGATGCACCTGCTGGTGCAGAACCTGCTGTATGACATTTCGCAGATCGCGATCCCGTTCGACAACGTCGACGACGAGATGCTGAAACAGCCGCAACGCTGGCAGCCAGGCGACGTCGGGCGCTTCATGCTGTTCTTCGGGCCGATCAGTTCGATCTTCGACATCACAACGTTCGCCTTGATGTGGTACGTGTTCGATGCCAACACCCCGGATCACCAGACTCTGTTCCAGTCCGGCTGGTTCGTGGTGGGGCTGCTGACCCAGACGCTGATCGTGCACATGATCCGCACGCCGAAGATTCCGTTCCTGCAAAGCCGCGCGGCCATGCCGTTGCTGGTGATGACCGCAATCATCATGGCCGTGGGCATCTTCCTGCCGATGGGGCCGCTGGCGCACTACTTCAAACTGCAGGCGCTGCCGTCGATGTACTTCGTGTTCCTGCCGGTGATCCTGCTGGCGTACATGGCGCTGACCCAAGCCGTGAAAGGCTTCTACATCCGCCGGTTCGGCTGGCAGTAACAGGACAGATTCCCCCCTTGTGGGAGCAAGGGGGGCGGTTTCAAGGAGTTCGACATGCAAGCGATCAACAATCTCAACCTCAGCTCATTGCTCGACACGCTGGTCAGCCTCAGCGCGGCATTCATCCTCGGCGGCCTGATCGGCTTCGAGCGCCAGTACCGGCAACGCACGGCCGGCTTGCGCACCAATGTGCTGGTGGCGGTCGGCGCGGCGATTTTCGTCGACATGGCCAACCGTCTCGCCGGTGCCGAAGGCGCGGTCCGGGTGGTCGCGTATGTGGTCTCCGGCATCGGCTTTCTCGGTGCCGGGGTGATCATGCGCGAAGAGGGCAACGTGCGCGGGCTCAACACCGCCGCCACGCTCTGGACCTCGGCAGCCGTCGGTGCCTGTGCCGGTGCCGACCTGCTGGCCGAAGCGGTGCTGGGCACCTTGTTCGTGCTCGCCGCCAATACCTTGCTGCGGCCGATCGTCAACAACATCAACCGTCAGCCGCTGGACGTGGTGTCGGCAGAAGTCACCAATATCGTTTATGTCATTGCCCGGCGCTCGCAGCAGAAAGCCGTGTTCGCCTTGCTCGAGGCCGAGCTGGAACGCAGCAATTACCCGGCCAGCGATGTCGATGTGCACGCCTTCGGTGCCGATGAAATCGAGATCGAAGCGACGCTGGCAACCACCTCGGTGGACGGTGATGAGCTGGACGCACTGGTGGCGCGAATCTCGACCTCGGCGCTGGTGGTGCAGGCGTTCTGGAGTCCGAGTACGACCGAATAAAACATTCGATCCGGATGAATGACTGTGTTTTTCGGAAAAGTCCTACAGAGTGTGTCCCGATGCTTGGGTAGTCTTGCCGCCACTTGGAGCAACTACCCGGACTTTCACGTTGACCGACAAAACCCTGCGCATCCTGATCGCCGATCTGCAGCATTTTCACCGGATGAAGATCGAGCGGCTGTTCAATGGTCTCGATTACTACCGCATTGCACCGGTACAGAGCCTTGCCGAACTGCTGACGCTGGTCGATTACGGCTGTCAGCCGTTTGATGTCCTGGTGATTAATGCCGAGCTGGCGACCGGGATCGCGGATCTGCGGGGGTTCCTGTTCGATAATCCACAAGTCCGTCGTGCGCTGATCTACGGTGAGCCGGCGGATTCCTCACGTGTTCCCGAGCATTTTCTGACAAAGATCATCACCAGCCCTGCGCCTTTGCCCTCAATCCGCGCCATCGAACAGTTGATGACCTCGGTCGAGGCTTCGTTCGGGCGCCCATCGCGTGTCCGATCACAGATCAGTCTGGCGCGCAACTGTCAGATCTGACAGGTGATTCAGCGTGCACACCGTGCAACAGTTGTAGCGCAGTTATCAATAGTCCCGTTCATGCAAGATCGGTGGCGTCATCACTATGTATTCGCACCGGGAGTGGTCATGGGTTCAGCATTGATCGTTGATGATCATCCGGTGGTGGTAAATGCCGTTCGCATGGTGCTGGAGTCATTCCGCTACAGTCCGATTTACGTCGCTTCAGACAGTAGCGAGGTGGTGTCTCTGGTTCGTTTGCACGGGCCGGATCTGATCGTGCTCGATCTGAAGTTACCGGGCCAGGGAGGCCTGGAAACGCTGGAGCATATAAAGGCCACCGGGTTGCTCTGCAAGGTCGTGGTTTTTACCTCTGCCGATCCTGTTCATTATCTGGTTCGCTGTCGACGTGCCGGTGCAATGGCCTTTGTCACCAAATCAGCGGAGTTGCAGCAGTTGCAGAACGCGATCAAGGCTGTCCGAGCGGGCTATAGCTATTTCCTGGACTTGCCCAATGTCACTACAGGGCAACCCGAGGTGCACAGTAATGAACGCACGCTGATCGCGTCACTGTCAGACCGCGAATTGCACATCCTGAGGGAGCTGGCTCGAGGGATATCGAACAAGCAGATTGCCGAGGATATGAACCGAAGTCACAAAACCATCAGCACCTACAAGACCCGCTTGATGCTAAAGCTCGGGATCAAGTCATCGGTGGTATTGCGAGAGTTTGCCCTGCGCAATCATTTGCTCTGAGAGGATCCGCATGAAGAGCCTGTTGCGATGCGTCCTGCTGCTGATGCTGTTGCTTGCGGGCACAGCGCAGGCGGCGACGGGCGCTCAAAGGCTTGAAATCGTTTCCCGCACCCGCCTGGAAGGCGTGCAGGTTCGCCTTGATGAGCAGGACAGACAGTGGCTGAGCGCGCATCCGGTATTGCGCATCGGTGCCTCCTGGCCGGATTACCCCCCCTTTGAGCAGACCCGCAAGCGCCATGAACTGGAAGGTCTCACGGCTGATTACGCCGATGCGATCGCGCAGGTGCTGAACATCGCTGTTGAGGTCTGGTGCTATCCGGACCGCGAAAGCGCCATGGTGGCGCTCAAGGCCGGGGATCTGGATCTGCTGGGCACTTCGAACAACTTCGAACTCGCCGACCCGGACTTGATATTGTCCCGTGCCTACGCCGAGGATCAGCCGATGTGGGTGACCCGGCTCGACGAACCTTTGCCTGGCGATCTGGCCGGCAAGCGAATCGCCATGGTGGACGACTACCTGCCAGCCTCGACCATCGAGCAGGCTTACCCGCATGCCTCCCTGCAGCGTTACCGCTCGATTCTCGATGCCCTCGGCGCTGTCGCGTTCGGTCGGGATGCGCTCTACCTCGGCGACTTCATCAGCGCCAGCTACCTGATCAACACCCATTTCCAAAACGACCTGCAACTGGCCGGGCCCTCGGGCCTCGACGCCAACCCGTTCGGCTTTGCCCTGGCTCGCAGCAACATCCGCTTGAAACGTCTGGTCGACAAGGCCCTGCTGGCCATTCCCATGGAGCAGCGCCTGGCCATGGAACTGCGCTGGAGCGCCGGTCGAGCCGATATAGCGGCGCAGTCGCGGGTGAGCCTGAGTGACAGCGAGCAACAATGGCTGGATCAGCACCCGGTGGTGCGGGTCGGCGCTGTCGATGATTTTGCGCCACTGACATTCTTCGACGCCGATGGCCGCTTCAGTGGTCTGGTCGCTCAATTGCTCAACCTGATCAGTCAGCGCAGTGGCCTGACATTCGAGGTGGTGCGCGGTCAATCTCTGGATCGTCAGGTCGAGCAACTCAGAAACGGTGAGCTGGACCTGTTGCCGGTGATGACACCGAGCCGCGAGCGCGAAACGCAAATGTTGTTCACTCGCTCGTACGCCAACAGTCCCTTTGTCTTGATCACCGAGTCGAAGGCACAGGCACCGCGCAGTCTCGAAGAGATGGCGGGTAAACGTCTGGCGCTCTATCGCGGCAATCCGCTGCGTGATTACTTGCTGGAACACGTGCCGCAGATCAACCTGATCGAATTGCCGAGCCCGGCGGACGGTACGCGGGCGCTGTTTGATGGTCGGGCCGATGCGACATTGAGCTCGTTGCTGGTGGCGCGTTATCAGATCGATCACCAGTACCGTGAGCGCTTGCGCATAGCCTCTACGCTGGGGGATCAACCGGCCCGGATCGCCATGGCCACGGCGCCCGATGCCCCGCAGCTGCAGTCGATTCTGAACAAGGCGCTGCTGGGCATTGCACCTCAGGAAATCGACGGTCTGGTCGCGAGATGGAGTCGTAACGTGGTGCTGCAGGACAGCTATTGGCAGCGCCATCGAGAGCAGATATTGCGCGGGTTTGCCGTAGCCGCCGGTCTGCTGTTGCTGGCATTGGGCTGGATCGCCTTTCAGCGCCGGCAGATTCGCCAGCGCCAGCAATGGTTGTTGCAGTTACGTGAGGCCAAGGAGGCGGCCGATGAGGCCAATCGTGCCAAAAGCACGTTTCTGGCGACCATGAGTCATGAAATCCGCACACCGATGAATGCCCTGATCGGCATGCTTGAACTGGCTCTCAAGCGTGCCGATGAAGGCGTGACCGATCGCCAGGCGATCGAAGTGGCGTCCAGCGCCGGGCAGCAGTTGCTGGCATTGATCGGCGATATCCTCGACATTGCCCGCATCGAGGCCGGACATTTGTCGCTGGCCCCCGAACGTGCCAACCTGCGCGAGGTGGTGGCGTCGGTGTGTCGGATTTTCGAAGGCCTGGCCCGACAGAAGCCTTTATTGTGGAACGTAGAGCTCGATGAACGCAGCAACGTCGAGGTGATGATCGATCCCCTGCGTTTCAAGCAAGTGCTGTCGAACCTGCTGAGCAATGCAATCAAATTCACCGATGCCGGGGAAGTGAGCCTGTGTTTGCGCGTGTTCGGCGAGCAGAACGGGCAGATTGATGTGGGCGTGATCATTGAAGACAGCGGTCGGGGGATCAGTCGCGACGATCAGCAGCGGTTGTTCCGCCCGTTTGTCCAGGTCGGCGACGTTCACTCTGTGGCGCAGAGCGGTTCCGGCCTGGGGCTGGTGATCAGTCGCAATCTGTGCCGGATGATGGGCGGCGATTTGTGGGTGACCAGCGAGCCGCAGAGGGGGACGCAGGTCATGCTGCGACTGGAGCTGCCAGTGCTGGCGCCGCGGGTGCAGAAGGACGCAGCGGCACCTGCGGTAACAATGACAAATTCACTGAACGTGCTGGTGGTGGACGACCATCCGGTCAATCGCCTGCTGTTGTGCCGGCAGTTGAGTGAACTCGGCCATCGCCCCGTTGACACCGATGGCGGTGAGCGCGCGCTGGCACTGTGGCGCGGGCAATCGTTCGATGCTTTGATCACTGATATCAACATGCAGGGGCTTAATGGTTATGAGCTGACGCGCGCGGTGCGTCAGGAAGAAGCCGCGACGGGCAGGGCGCCCTGCCTGATTCTCGGATTTACCGCCAATGCGCAAATCGAAGAAAGGCAGCGCTGCCGGGCGGCCGGAATGAACGATTGCCTGTTCAAGCCGGTGCTGCTGCGCGAACTGAGTCAGGCGCTGATGGCCGCCGGGGCAGAGACGCAGGTCGAGAGCCTGGACGAGTCGGCGGTGGCCGAGTTCGATCTGAGTGCGCTGTTGCAACTGGCAGGCGCGCACAACCCGCTGATCGAACAATTGCGTGAGGAGGTACGTAACAGTCTGCGCCTCGACCTGCAGCGTCTGGACGCATCAGGTCTTGATCGTGATGTCTTGCGTGATCTGGCGCATCACGTCACGGGCGGGGCGCACATGATTTGTGCCGAGCGCGTGGTCTCGGCGTGTCGGGTACTCGAGCAGGCCTGCCGTGACGATCAGCCCGCAGCGGCATTGACGGCCGCCATCGATTCGCTGCGCGTGGCCATGCGCGACCTCGCGCAGCAGCTTCAGGCCTGATCGGTCAGTCCCACTGCGGCGCGATGCCTTTGGGGCTGGTCAGGCGATGGCCGCGATCCAGTGTGGCGATCAGCGCCATGTCGGCGTCGCTCAGGGTCAGCGCCGTGGCGCTGAGGTTGCCTTGCAGGTTGGCGCGTTTGGTCGACGACGGAATCACCGCGTAGCCCGATTGCATCGCCCACGCCAGGGTGACCTGCGCCGGGGTGGCTTGCAGACGCTCGGCGATCTGCACGATCAGCGGATCCTTCAACACTTCGCCGTAGGCCAGGGTCATGTAGGACGTGATCTGAATGCCCTGACTCTGGGCGAATTCCACGACCTTGCGGTTTTGCAGGTAAGGGTGCAGTTCAATCTGGTTGGTGGCGATATTTTCCGCGCCGACCGCAGCAATCGCCTGTTTCATCAGGTCGATGGTGAAGTTGGACACGCCGATCTGCCGGGTCAGGCCCAGGCGTTTGGCTTCCAGCAGCGCGCCCATGAACTCTTCGACTGGCACCTGATCTTCCGGCGACGGCCAGTGGATCAGCGTCAGGTCGAGGTAGTCGGTCTGCAGTTTTTGCAGGCTCGCCTTGAGGCTTTCGATCAGGCGGTCCCTGGCGAAGTTGGCGATCCAGATCTTGCTGGTGATGAACAGCTCTTCACGGGCAATGCCGCTGCCAGCGATGGCTGCGCCGACGTCGGCCTCGTTTTCGTAGATCTGTGCGGTGTCGATGACCCGGTAACCCAGTTCAAGGGCAGTGCTCACCGAATCGATGACCACCTGACCTTGCAGGCGAAACGTACCAAGACCGAAAGCGGGAACAGACATGCAGGAACTCCAGGGTTGCAGTGGGAATGGGCAGGAGTATCCGCGTCTGATTCCTTGGGAAAAACCGCTGTCGGGGCAAAGTACTGTTGACTGAAAAGCACGAATCACCGAGTTCGATCATCGTTCCATCAGTAGAACGATGAGGACGGTTTTGGCTGACTAGTGCTAAATACGTGGCGAATTTATGATCAGCCCATGATCAACCTGATTTCGGAGCCCACCATGAAAAAACTGATCGGTATCTACACCAGCCCTCGCGGCCACTGGGTCGGCGATGGGTTTCCGGTGCGCACCCTGTTTTCCTACGACAACCTGGGCAAGCACATCAGCCCGTTCCTGCTGCTGGATCATGCCGGGCCTGCGCATTTCACCCCGACCACTGAGCGCCGTGGCGTGGGGCAGCATCCGCACCGTGGCTTCGAAACCGTGACCATCGTTTACGAAGGCGAAGTGCAGCACCGTGATTCCACCGGCAGCGGCGGCACCATCGGTCCGGGCGATGTGCAGTGGATGACGGCGGCTTCCGGCATCCTGCATGAAGAATTCCACTCGGAAAACTTCGCTCGAACCGGCGGCAATCTGGAAATGGTGCAGCTGTGGGTGAATCTGCCGGCCAAGGACAAAATGGCCGCGCCGGGTTACCAGACCATCCTGGACAGTGATATCCCGCAAATCGCGCTCAAGGACGGTGCCGGCAGCCTGCGCCTGATCGCCGGTGAGTTCGACGGTCACAAGGGCCCATCCCGCACGTTTACGCCAATCGATGTGTGGGACCTGCGCCTGAACGCCGGCAAGCTGCTTACGCTGGATCTGCACGAAGGCCGTAACACCGCGCTGGTGGTGTTGAAGGGTTCGGTACAGATCAACGGTGTGGAGTCGATGCGCGAAGGGCAACTGGCGCTGTTCGAGCGTGATGGCGATCGCATCACCCTCGAAGCCAGCCAGGACGCGGTAGTGTTGCTGCTCAGCGGCGAGCCGATCGACGAGCCGATCGTCGGTCACGGCCCGTTCGTGATGAACACCGAGCAGGAAATCCACCAGGCTTTCGCCGACTTCCAGTCCGGTCGCTTCGGCCAGATGCACGGCTGAAAAAACCGGCAGGCGCCACGTGCGCCTGCCGGTTTTTTTTGCGCACGCGCAGTGGCGCTCATCCCGCCAAATCAATTACTCCTACACTGAGCCCAATCTGTGCGATCTTCTCGCGACTGGCCCCTGTCGGAGTTGTTTGATGCTGTCTCTGCTCACCGATCATCCGTTGTTTTGCGCCTTGATCCTGATCCTGATCGATCTCGGTCTGTGGCGTCTGATCAGCGCCCACGGCAGCGCGTGGAAACTGTTGGTGCGGGTGCTGATTTTCGCCCTGTTCAGCATCCTGCTGTTCAACGAAGGGCTCAACCCGATGGAGCCTGCGCCGTGGGCCGACAACGTGCCGTTGCATCTGGCGGCGACCGGTTTGCAGATTGGTTGGTGGCTGTTCGGCGCGCGCACTCTGACGGTGTTGATCGGCGCGGTGATGATGCAGCGGGTCGGGCATACCGGGCGGTTGTTGCAGGATCTGCTGGGTGCGGTGATCTTCCTGATTGCGATCATCGCGGCGCTGGCCTATGTGCTGGATCTGCCGGTCAAAGGCGTGCTGGCGACCTCCGGTGCGTTGGCGATCATCGTCGGTCTGGCGCTGCAGAGCACCTTGAGTGACGTGTTTTCCGGGATCGTGCTCAACACCACCAAGCCTTATCAACTGGATGACTGGATTTCCATCGACGGCACCGAAGGCCGGGTCACCGACATTGACTGGCGCGCCACGCGCCTGCAAACCAGTCAGGGCAGCATGGCGGTGATTCCCAACTCGCTGGCGGCCAAGGCCAAGATCATCAACTTCAGCCGGCCGAGCAACATGTTCGGGGTTGCCGTCAGCGTGCAGGTCAGCCCCCATGCGCGGCCGAGTTCGGTGATCGATGCCCTGGAGCGCGCGATGCAGGGCTGTCGCCAACTGCTGGAGAACCCCGCGCCGAGTGTTGCGCTGAAGAGCTCCAGCAGTGCAGGCACCGAATATGAAATCAGCGGGTTCGTCGCCTCGATGAGTGAAAAGCGCGTGGTGCGCAATCAGCTGTTCGACCTGGCCTACCGGCATCTGCAAGCGTCCGGGGTCAATCTGCTGTCGAGTGATGAACCGGGTGTTCCGAGCAATCTCTCGCGACCTCGGGCGTTGCTCGACAGCTCGCCGATTTTCTCCACCCTGCGTCAGGAGGAGAAAGAAACCTTCAGCCAGAACATGACCCTGCAAACCTTCCGTGCCGGCGAGATGATTCTGGCGGGTGGGGAGGTCAGCGATCACTTGTTCATCATTGAGTCCGGCGTGGTCTCGGTGACGCTCAAGCGCCACGGCACGCCGTTCGAGTCCGGACGGATGGGGCCGGGCGAAGTGATCGGCGAGGCGGGGATTGTGTCCGATACCTCATTGCCGGCCGACTTCTCCGCCAAGACCTTCTGCGCGCTGTACCGCATCGAGAAGTCTTATCTCAAGCCGTGCCTCGATGCCCGTCACGACATCAACGATGCGATGAAGGCGCTGCTCGATTTCCGCCTGCACAAGGCGCAATCCCTGACCGAAGAAACGCCGGTAGCGGCGCCGAAGAAAGGCTTCCTGCAATGGCTGCGCAATCGCGTGTAAAAGGAGGATCCAACGCAACCGTCGCGGGGGAATCGGTGTCACAGGTTCTATCGGTCAATGGCAGGAGCCCGGACGATGAAAAAAATGCGCATTGCCACGTTCAACGTCAACGGCCTGCGTGCCCGTCTGCCAAATCTGCTGGAATGGCTCAGGCGCGAGCAGCCGGACATCGTCTGCTTGCAGGAGCTGAAACTGGTGGACAGCGCGTTTCCTGCCGCCGATCTGGAGGCCGCCGGTTACGGCGCTATCTGGCACGGTCAGGCGTCTTGGAACGGGGTGGCGATTCTTGCCCGCGATGCGCAACCGCTGGAGAGCCGGCGCGGTTTGCCCGGCGATCCCGACGATAAACACAGCCGCTACCTCGAAGCGGCGGTGCATGGGGTGTTGGTGGGGTGCCTGTATCTGCCCAATGGCAATCCGCAACCTGGGCCGAAGTTCGACTACAAGCTGGCCTGGTTCGAGCGTCTGATCAAATACGCCCGGGATCTGCGAAGCAGCGATCACCCGGTGGTGCTGGCCGGCGATTACAACGTAGTCCCCACCGATCTGGATATCTACAACACCCGGTCCTGGCTCAAGGATGCGTTGTTGCAACCGGAGAGCCGCGAGTGCTTCCAGCGCCTGCTGGATCAGGGCTGGACGGACTCTTTGCGGCATCTGTATCCCGAAGATCGGCTGTACACGTTCTGGGACTATTTCCGTCAGCACTGGCAGAAGAACTCCGGGCTGCGGATCGACCATCTGCTGCTCAATCCGACACTGAGCCCTTATCTGCACAAGGCCGGTGTGGATGCCTGGGTGCGCAACGAACCGCATGCCAGCGACCACGCGCCGACGTGGATTCGCATCGATTCGCGTAAAAGACGCTAGCCGGTGATTGGTTAATTCAATTGTCGATTCGATGCCCGGATCCCGTATACATGGCGACCATCGGCGGAACGATCCGCGCCCCCATGCAAAAGGACCCAGCCATGAGCGAGTCACGCCTGACGAATCTGCAACAGTACCTGCAACGCCTGGGATTCGATGCGCCCCCGGCGCCGACCCTTGAAACCCTGCGCCTGTTGCAACTGCGCCATACCGGCGCCTTTCCTTTCGAAAACCTGTCGACGCTCAGTGGCGAACCCGTCCTGATCGATCTGCCCTCCATTGAGCGCAAGGTCCTGTACAACGCCCGTGGCGGTTACTGCTACGAGCTGAACAATCTGTTCCTGGCGTTGCTGCTCGAGCTGGGGTTCGATGCGCGGGGGATCAGCGGGCGCGTGGTCATGAATCAGCCCGAAGGCAGCTGGACCGCGCGCACCCATCGCTTGAGCCTGGTGACCATTGACGGGGTGCGCTACATCACCGACGTCGGCTTCGGCGGCATGGTCCCGACCGCGCCGCTGGTGCTGGATACCGACGCCGAGCAATCCACGCCGCACGAACCGTATCGCATCGAAGTGCAGGCCGATGGCTACATGCTGCGGGCCAGAGTCGCTGGCGAATGGCGGCCGATGTATCTGTTCGATCTGCAGCGCCAGGAAGACATCGATTACATCCTCGGCAATTGGTACGTCTCGACCCACCCGGACTCACCATTTGCCCAGCGCCTGATGGTGGCGCGTACGGGCGACGGCTGGCGGCGCACCTTGAACAACGGCAGTTTCGCGATCCACCGTATCGGCGCCGAGAGCGAGCGGCGTGAAGTGACGGATGTCGATGAACTGATCGAATTGCTGGAACGGGAATTCGGCTTGCGCCTGCCGCACCAGCTCGGTGCGCGAGAGGCTCTGGCGCGCTTGATTCGGCCAGTTTGAACGCTACGGTTTGACGTCCGGTTCCAGTACCCGCCGGATCTCGTTCACGGCCGCCGACAGTTTTTTCTCAAGGCTCTTGAGGTCGGTGGCGGTGATGCCTTGCTTGAATTGCCCGCTTGAATCTTCGAGTTCAACAGCTGCCCCACGGCTGTTAAGCAATGCATGGCGCAGGGTGTTGTTGATGACCGTCTGATAGCCAAACCCCTCGCTTTCAGCGACCTCGCGCGCGGCTTCGATCACCGCGTCATCGAGCATGATGGTGATGCGCGTTTTACCCTTGGTGGGAGCAATGGCGCCGCGTTTACCGTCGCTGAAATTGTATTCATCTTTCATTGATCATCTCTGCGCAAAGTTGCCATCGCTCGCTGGGCTCGAATGGGTTGGCAGCATTCTTGCTTTTGTCGAACTGAATCTTGAATGACTTCGCTATGCATACTTTGTATGCATAAAAAGGAAACGATTGTGCCGTCGGTCGCCATGAACACTTCAGCCCAGGCGGATAAAACGTGCACTCGATTGAGAATGTGCTGCCGGATTTGTGGGGGATGAAAGTAGCGGGATAGAAGGTTGGGTGGCTAGCTAACCATTATGTGACTGATAAGTTGTATACAAGTCTATGGACATTTGTCCTGACTCTTGCATACAGTGTGTGCATAACAAAAACCAGGGAACTCCCCCACCATGAAAACGCCCCATGTTTCACACCAACGGCCCGAGGACGAGAATCTCGGGGTCGGCGCGAATATGGCTTACGGCCTGCAACACGTTCTGACCATGTATGGCGGTATCGTCGCGGTGCCACTGATCATCGGTCAGGCCGCCGGGCTTTCGCCGGCGGACATCGGTCTGTTGATTGCTGCTTCATTGTTTGCGGGGGGGCTGGCCACGCTGCTGCAAACCCTGGGTTTACCGTTTTTCGGCTGTCAGTTGCCGCTGGTGCAGGGCGTATCGTTCTCCGGCGTTGCCACGATGGTGGCGATTGTCAGCAGTGGCGGGGAGGGCGGCTTCCAGTCGGTGCTCGGCGCGGTGATTGCGGCGTCGCTGATCGGCTTGCTGATCACGCCGGTGTTCTCGCGAATCACCAAGTTCTTCCCGCCGCTGGTCACCGGCATCGTGATCACCACCATCGGCCTGACGCTGATGCCGGTGGCCGCACGCTGGGCCATGGGCGGCAACAGTCACGCCCCGGACTTCGGCAGCATGCAGAACATCGGTCTGGCGGCGGTCACGCTGGTGCTGGTGTTGCTGCTGAGCAAGGTCGGCAGTTCCACCATCTCGCGTCTGTCGATCCTGTTGGCCATGGTGATCGGCACGGTGCTGGCGGTGTTCCTCGGCATGGCGGACTTCTCCAATGTCACCCAAGGCCCGATGTTCGGCTTCCCGACGCCGTTCCATTTCGGCATGCCGACCTTCCACTTCGCCGCGATCCTGTCGATGTGCATCGTGGTCATGGTGACCCTGGTGGAAACCTCGGCGGACATCCTGGCGGTCGGTGAAATCATCGGCACCAAGGTCGACTCCAAGCGTCTGGGCAACGGCCTGCGGGCGGACATGCTGTCGAGCATGTTTGCGCCGATCTTCGGCTCGTTCACCCAAAGCGCCTTCGCCCAGAACGTCGGGCTGGTGGCGGTGACCGGGATCAAGAGCCGCTATGTGGTAGCGACCGGCGGAATCTTCCTGGTGATCCTCGGCCTGCTGCCGTTCATGGGGCGGGTCATCGCAGCCGTGCCGACCTCGGTACTCGGCGGTGCCGGTATCGTGCTGTTCGGCACCGTGGCAGCGAGTGGTATCCGTACGCTGTCCAAGGTCGATTACCGCAACAACGTCAACCTGATCATCGTCGCCACCTCGATCGGTTTCGGCATGATCCCGATCGCCGCGCCGAACTTCTATGATCACTTCCCGAGCTGGTTCGCGACCATTTTCCATTCGGGCATCAGCTCGTCAGCGATCATGGCGATCTTGCTGAACCTGGCGTTCAACCATTTCACGGCGGGCAACTCGGATCAGCAGTCGGTGTTTGCGGCAGCAGAAGAGCGGACCTTGCGTTATCGCGATCTGGCCGCGCTGCGTGAAGGTGACTACTTCAGCGACGGTAAACTGCATGACTGCGACGGCAATGAAGTGCCGGTGATCGATCCGGATGCGGATCACGGTCATGGCGCGCCGAAGGTACATGCCAAGAGCAGCGAACACGTCTGACCGTTGTAGTTGAATGAAAAGGGCCGATCAGTTGCGAAACTGATCGGCCCTTTTTATGGCGCTGGCTTTTTCAATGCCCACAAAAAAGCCCCTAAATCTTTCGATTCAGGGGCTTTGTATTTGGCTCCACAACCTGGACTCGAACCAGGGACCCAGTGATTAACAGTCACTTGCTCTACCAACTGAGCTATTGCGGAATTGGTGCGTATGTTACTGATTTAAAAAGACTAGTCAAGCGCGAGATGTAAATTTGTTGGAAAGGTCAGGACGGGCGGCGGTTTATCGGCGATTGGCGGTTACCAGAACCGTAGCAGAGGTCTACCATGGCCGCCCGGAAGTGGTCACACGCGCTGCCGGCCATTCGCCGAAAAGGTATGCGCCATGAATAGTCCCATCCTCACCCATTGTCCTGTCGAGGTGTTCGCATGAGCACCGCACAAATCAGCCTGCCCAAAGGCGTCGGCCCGCACGCCGAAAAACTCTTCGACGCGATCACCCAGGCCGCCACGGCTGAAGAGCTGAACCGCGCAGGCGGCAAGGCCGAAGGTTTTGTCCTCGGCCTGGAAAGCACCAAGGCCATCAAGAGCCAGGTCGCCGAATCGCTTTACGTCGTTTATGACGATGCGGCGACTCAGCGTGCAACAGAACTGGTTTAGCCGCCGAAGGTGAAGGTGCCGAGCATCAGTTTGGCGTACAGCATCGTTGCGCCCAGTTGCACCAGCCACAGCGCCAGCCCACCGAGAAACACCCCGGCCGCGACTTGCAGCACCAGATTGTTGCCGCGCTTGGCCGGGGCGCGGGGGATGAAGTCATCCAGATCATCACGGTCGGCGCGCAGGTCATCGTTTTTCATGTTGTCTCTCTGAAATATCGTCTGTGTGCAGTCTAGAGGGTATGGCGGGTTTTCTTCAGACAAATAAAAAACGGGAAGCCCGAAAGCCTCCCGTTTTTATTGCCACGCCGGATCAGATGACCTGAACGATGGCGTCCGTCACGGCTTCGATGTTGCTCTGGTTCAGCGCGGCGACGCAGATGCGGCCGGTGTCCAGGGCGTAGATGCCGAACTCGTTGCGCAGGCGGTGAACCTGTTCGGTGGTCAGGCCGGAGTAGGAGAACATGCCGCGCTGGCGACCGACGAAGCTGAAGTCACGCTGCGGGGCTTTCTTCGCCAGCAGAGCAACCATCTGCTCGCGCATGCCACGAATGCGCAGGCGCATTTCAGCCAGTTCGGCTTCCCACTGAGCGCGCAGTTCCGGGCTGTTCAGCACAGCGGCAACGATGCTTGCACCGTGGGTCGGCGGGTTGGAGTAGTTGGTGCGGATCACGCGTTTGACTTGCGACAGTACGCGGGCGCTTTCTTCTTTCGATTCGCTGATGATCGACAGTGCACCGACGCGCTCGCCGTACAACGAGAACGACTTGGAGAACGAGCTCGATACGAAGAAGGTCAGGCCGGATTCAGCGAACAGACGCACGGCAGCGGCGTCTTCGGCGATGCCGTCACCGAAACCCTGGTAAGCCATGTCGAGGAACGGCACGTGACCTTTGGCCTTGACCGCTTCCAGCACGTTGTTCCAGTCCGCCGGGCTCAGGTCGACGCCGGTCGGGTTGTGGCAGCAAGCGTGCAGCACAACGATCGAGCCGTTCGGCAGGGCATTGAGGTCTTCCAGCAGGCCGGCACGGTTCACGTCGTGGGTGGCGGCGTCGTAGTAGCGGTAGTTCTGCACCGGGAAACCGGCGGTTTCGAACAGCGCGCGGTGGTTTTCCCAGCTCGGGTCGCTGATCGCCACGACGGCATTGGGCAGCAGTTGCTTGAGGAAATCGGCACCGATTTTCAGTGCGCCGGTACCGCCGACGGCCTGGGTGGTGACAACGCGGCCGGCTGCCAGCAGTGGCGAATCATTGCCGAACAGCAGCTTTTGCACGGCCTGGTCGTAGGCCGCGATGCCGTCGATCGGCAGGTAGCCACGGGAGGCGTGCTGAGCGGCGCGAAGGGTTTCGGCTTCGATGACGGCGCGCAGGAGTGGAATTCGCCCCTCTTCGTTGCAGTACACACCCACCCCGAGGTTGACCTTGTTGGTCCGGGTATCGGCGTTGAATGCTTCGTTGAGGCCCAGGATTGGATCGCGGGGTGCCATTTCGACAGCGGAGAACAGGCTCATTTTTACGGCAGCTCTATTGGAGAGTGGAGGGACGTGTGGCGCTCCAGCCGAATGCACTAGAGCGGTGCACAAACGGGGAGCTAGTATAGAGGCCATCATCGATCAATGGCGACAGGCGATTCGGCTTTTAAGGTAAGTTTTTCCGATTATTTCTCGACCGTTAGTCGAATGAACCTGTCGGAGACTTTACCGGATGTAGGACGTTTGCCTTGAAAGGCGAGGCAATCGGCTCCACATTCAGCACAATCTACGTTTTTCCTTGCGCGACATCGGTCGTTTGCGGTCATTCTCGTGGTGCTGCGGTTTGTCCGCAGCGTCGCGATTCCAGAGGTGTTTATGTCTGAATTCCAGCTCGTCACCCGTTTCGACCCCGCCGGCGATCAACCCGAAGCCATTCGCCAGATGGTCGAAGGCATCGAAGCCGGGTTGTCGCACCAGACATTGCTCGGGGTTACCGGGTCGGGCAAGACCTTCAGCATCGCCAACGTGATCGCCCAGGTGCAGCGTCCGACGCTGGTGCTGGCGCCGAACAAGACCCTGGCCGCGCAGTTGTACGGCGAGTTCAAGTCGTTCTTCCCGAACAACGCAGTCGAGTATTTCGTTTCCTACTACGACTACTACCAGCCCGAAGCCTATGTGCCGTCGTCCGACACCTTCATCGAGAAGGATGCGTCGATCAACGACCATATCGAGCAGATGCGGCTGTCGGCGACCAAGGCATTGCTTGAGCGCAAGGACGCGATCATCGTCACCACGGTGTCGTGCATCTACGGTCTGGGCAGCCCGGAAACCTATTTGAAAATGGTCTTGCACGTCGATCGCGGCGACAAGCTCGATCAGCGTGCGCTGGTGCGGCGCCTGGCCGACCTGCAATACACCCGCAATGACATGGATTTCGCCCGTGCGACCTTCCGTGTGCGCGGCGATGTGATCGACATCTACCCGGCGGAATCCGACCTGGAAGCGATCCGCATCGAGCTGTTCGATGACGAGGTGGAGAGCATTTCTGCGTTCGACCCGCTGACCGGCGAAGTCATCCGCAAGCTGCCGCGCTTCACCTTCTACCCGAAGAGCCACTACGTGACGCCCCGGGAAACCCTGCTCGACGCCATCGAGGGGATCAAGGTCGAGTTGCAGGAGCGCCTGGAATACCTGCGCAACAACAACAAACTGGTGGAAGCCCAGCGTCTTGAGCAGCGCACCCGGTTCGACCTGGAGATGATCCTCGAACTCGGCTACTGCAACGGCATCGAAAACTACTCGCGCTACCTGTCGGGTCGTCCGGCCGGTGCGGCGCCGCCGACGCTCTACGATTACCTGCCGGCCGATGCGTTGCTGGTGATCGACGAATCCCACGTCAGCGTGCCGCAAGTCGGCGCGATGTATAAGGGCGACCGCTCGCGTAAGGAAACTCTCGTGGAGTACGGCTTCCGCCTGCCGTCGGCGCTGGACAACCGGCCGATGCGCTTCGACGAGTGGGAAGGGGTGAGCCCACAGACGATTTTCGTCTCGGCCACGCCCGGCAACTACGAAGCCGAACACGCAGGTCGGGTGATCGAGCAAGTGGTGCGCCCGACCGGTCTGGTCGACCCGCAGGTTGAAGTGCGCCCGGCGCTGACTCAGGTCGACGATCTATTGTCGGAAATCACCAAGCGTGTGGCGCTGGAGGAGCGAGTGCTGGTCACCACGCTGACCAAGCGTATGGCTGAAGATCTGACCGATTATCTGGCCGATCACGGCGTGCGCGTGCGTTATCTGCACTCGGACATCGACACCGTCGAGCGGGTCGAAATCATCCGCGACCTGCGCCTCGGCACCTTTGATGTGCTGGTGGGGATCAACCTTCTGCGTGAAGGTCTGGACATGCCGGAAGTGTCGCTGGTGGCGATTCTCGACGCGGACAAGGAAGGCTTCCTGCGTTCCGAGCGTTCGCTGATCCAGACCATCGGCCGGGCGGCGCGTAACCTCAATGGCCGGGCGATTCTCTACGCCGATCGCATCACCGGTTCGATGGAGCGGGCCATCGGCGAAACCGAGCGCCGTCGCGAAAAGCAGATCGCCTTCAACCTGGCCAACGGCATCACGCCGAAGGGCGTGTTCAAGGACGTCGCCGACATCATGGAAGGCGCCACCGTGCCCGGTTCGCGCAGCAAGAAGCGCAAAGGCATGGCCAAGGCCGCCGAAGAGAACGCCAAATACGAAGCCGAACTGCGCTCGCCGAGCGAGATCACCAAGCGCATCCGCCAACTGGAAGAGAAGATGTACCAGCTGGCCCGCGACCTGGAATTCGAAGCGGCAGCGCAGATGCGCGACGAAATTGCCAAGCTGCGTGAGCGGCTGTTGACCGTTTAACGGATCGTTCCCACGCTCCGCGTGGGAATGCAGCCCTGGACGCTCTACGTCCGCTCAAGGTTAATGCGCCTCGCCGGCCTTCAGTCCGGCGGGCAATTTCTTGGTCAGCAAAATCGCCAACATGCTGATCCCCAGCGCAATCCCGACAAAATGAAACGCATCGTTGTAGGCCATGATCAGCGCCTGCTGATGCACGATCTCGCTCAACTTGCCCAACGCCGCCGTGTCACTGCCGAACCGATCGGTCAGCGACGCCAGGCGTTCGGCCACCTGCGGATTGGTCGGCACCACGGCTTCACGCAAATAATCGAAATAGGTCTTGGTGCGCGCATCCAGCAAAGTAGCGAGCAGGGCAATGCCGATGGCGCCGCCGAGGTTGCGCAAAATGTTGAACAGGCTCGACGCCGAACCCGCGTCCTGCGGCAGGATGTACGCCGTGGCGATCAGCGAAATGGTCACCATGATCAGCGGCTGGCCGAGGGCGCGGATAATCTGGATCTGGTTGAACTGCGGCCCGGCGAAATCCGGATTGAGCACCCCGGATGAAAAACTCGCCAGCCCGAACAGCCCGAAACCGATTGTGCACAGCCATTTCGGCGAGACGAATTTCATCAGTTTCGGCACCAGCGGAATCAGAAACAGCTGCGGCACGCCCATCCACATGATCACTTCGCCGATCTGCAGGGCGTTGTAGTTCTGGATTTGCGCCAGGTACAGCGGCAGCAGATAGATCGAACCGTACAGCCCGACGCCCATGCCGAGGCTGGAAATACTCGACAGCCCGAAGTTGCGATTGCGCAGGATGCCGAGGTTGATCAGCGGGTTGGGTTTGGAAATCTGCACGATCACAAAGGTGATCAGGCTCAGCAGGGCAATGCTGCCCAGCGTTACGATCAGGCTCGATTCCAGCCAGTCCTTGCGGTGGCCTTCCTCAAGGAAAACCTGCAGGCAACCGAGGCCGACACCCAGGGTGAGAATACCGGTGTAATCGGTGCTTTTCAGCAGCTCCCAGTGCGCTTCTTTCTTCTCCAGACCGTACATCAGCCCGGCGATCATGATCAGCCCCGGCGGGATGTTGATATAGAAGATGTACTCCCAGCCCCAATTTTCCGTGAGCCAGCCGCCGAGGGTCGGGCCGATGGATGGGGCGAAGGTGGCGGTCATGGCAAACATCGCCATGCCTTTGGCGCGGTGGTGTTCGGGGAGTTTGATCAGGGTCAGGGTGAACGCCAGCGGGATCAGCGCGCCACCGGTGAAGCCCTGCATGGCGCGAAACACGATCATGCTCTCCAGACTCCAGGCCATCGAGCACAACAGCGAAGAAATCAGAAATCCCAGCGACACCCACACCGCCAGCCGCCGTGCCGACAGCAACTGCACCAGCCAGGCGGTCAGCGGAATCATGATGATTTCCGCCACCAGATAAGACGTCGAAATCCACGAGCCTTCTTCCAGCGTCGCCGACAGGGCGCCCTGAATATCCTTGAGCGAGGAGTTGGTGATCTGGATGTCGAGCACCGCCATGAAGGCGCCGAGCATCACGCTCATCACCGCAATCCAGTCCCGCCGGGTCGGTTCGCCGACCGGGCGGATCAGTTGATCACCGGCCATTGTCCGGGGCGTCTTTGATATTCACGGTGGCGGTGACCGACATGCCCGGACGGATCTTGCCGCGCAACGGGTTATCGGCCTTGAAGGTCAGTTTGACCGGAATCCGCTGTACCACCTTGGTGAAGTTGCCGGTGGCGTTGTCCGGCGGCAACAGGCTGAACTGCGCGCCAGAGGCGGCGAACAGACTGTCGACCCGGGCTTCTATCGGCGTATCACCATAGGCGTCGAAAATCAGCTCGGCCTTCTGGCCTGGCTGCATGTGGCCGATCTGGGTTTCCTTGAAGTTGGCCTGCACCCAGATGTCTTCGTCCGGAACGATCGACAGCAGGTACGCACCGGCCTGCACCACTTGACCATTACGCGCGGCACGCTGGCCGATCAGGCCGCTGATCGGCGCGTGGATTTCGCTGCGGGTCAGGTTCAGTTCGGCCTGGGCGAGGTCGGCGCGGGCGTTGGCGATCTGCGCGTCGAGGCGTTTGATTTCGGCCGTCAGTGCGTTGACTTGCTGGCGCTGGCTCTGGGCATCGGCCTGGGCCTTGGCCACCTGCGAGCGGGCGATATGGGCGTCGGCGGAGAGGGTGGTGACCCGCTCCTCGGAGACGTAGCCGGGTTTGCGCAGGGTTTCTGCCCGCGACAAGTCCATCTGCGAGCGCCCGAGGGTGGCTTGCGTGGTTGCCACTTGCGCATCGCTGGCGGCGATCAGGCTTGCTTGCTGGGTCAGTTTGCTTTGGGCTTGCAGGCGCTCGGCTTCGCGGGTGGCGAGAGCGGCGTTGGCGCGATCGACGGCCAGACGGAAATCATTCGGTTCGAGACGGATCAGCAACTGGCCCTTTTCCACATGCTGGTTGTCCTGCACCAGGACTTCGTCGATGCGTGCGCTCAACTGACTCGACACGCGGGTGATTTCACCCTGGACATAGGCGTTGTCGGTGCTTTCATAAAAGCGTCCCTTGAAAAACCAATGGGCGAAAAAGCCCCCGGCAATCAGCAGGACCAGCAGCAGGAAAATCAACAGGCGACGCTTGAGTTGGGCAGGCATGGGCAAACTGTAGTCGAGGAATTGTAAGGAAAGTTATCAGCAGGCGAATCTGGCATACAGCCGATGAACGGTAAATGCCGTCTGTTGATATTCGGCCATTCACCACGGCCAACGGGCGTTCCAGGCGCAACCTTGGCTTAAATGCCCTGCCCGCTGGAGCGGGGCGGGTGTCGCCTGTTACCATTCGCCGCTTGATCGTTCTTTGCTTTTCATTCTTTTCGAGACATGCCATGACCACCGTCCGCACTCGCATCGCGCCATCGCCTACCGGGGATCCCCACGTAGGTACCGCTTACATCGCACTGTTCAACTACTGCTTTGCCAAGCAGCACGGCGGTGAGTTCATCCTGCGAATCGAAGACACCGATCAGTTGCGTTCGACCCGCGAGTCCGAACAGCAGATTTTCGATGCCCTGCGCTGGCTGGGTATCGACTGGAGCGAAGGCCCGGACGTTGGCGGTCCGCACGGTCCTTACCGTCAAAGTGAGCGCGGCGATATCTATCAGAAGTATTGCCAGCAACTGGTCGACATGGGCCATGCTTTCCCGTGCTTCTGCACCGCTGAAGAGCTGGACCAGATGCGCGCCGAGCAAATGGCGCGCGGCGAAACCCCGCGTTACGACGGCCGTGCACTGTTGCTGTCCAAGGAAGAAGTCGCCCGGCGCCTGGCTGCGGGTGAACCCCACGTGATCCGCATGAAGGTGCCTAGCGAAGGCGTCTGCGTGGTGCCGGACATGCTGCGTGGCGACGTCGAGATCCCGTGGGATCGCATGGACATGCAAGTGCTGATGAAGACCGACGGCCTGCCGACGTACTTCCTGGCCAACGTGGTCGACGATCACCTGATGGGCATCACTCACGTGCTGCGCGGCGAAGAATGGTTGCCGTCGGCGCCGAAACTGATCCTGCTTTACGAGTATTTCGGCTGGGAACAACCGGAGCTGTGCTACATGCCGCTGCTGCGTAACCCGGACAAGAGCAAGCTGTCCAAGCGCAAGAACCCGACTTCGGTGACGTTCTACGAGCGCATGGGTTTCATGCCTGAGGCGATGCTTAACTACCTGGGCCGCATGGGCTGGTCGATGCCGGACGAGCGCGAGAAGTTCTCGTTGCAGGAAATGGTCGACAACTTCGACCTCAAGCGCGTGTCGCTGGGCGGGCCGATTTTCGATATCGAGAAGCTGTCGTGGCTCAACGGCCAGTGGTTGCGTGATCTGCCGGTGGAAGAGTTCGCCGCGCGGGTACAGAAGTGGGCGTTCAACTCCGAGTACATGATGAAGATCGCGCCGCATGTTCAGGGCCGTGTCGAAACCTTCAGCCAGGTTGCACCGCTGGCCGGGTTCTTCTTTGCCGGTGGCGTGAACCCGGATGCCAAGCTGTTCGAATCGAAAAAGCTCTCGGGCGATCAGGTTCGTCAGTTGATGCAATTGATCCTGTGGAAGCTGGAAAGCCTGCGTCAGTGGGAGAAGGACAGCATCACCGCAACGATTCAGGCGGTGGTTGAATCCCTTGAGCTGAAGCTGCGTGACGCGATGCCGCTGATGTTTGCCGCGATTACCGGGCAGGCGAGTTCGGTGTCGGTGCTCGATGCAATGGAAATCCTCGGGCCTGACCTGACCCGTTTCCGTCTGCGCCAGGCGATTGACCTGCTGGGCGGCGTGTCGAAGAAAGAAAACAAAGAGTGGGAAAAGCTGTTGGGCGCCATCGCCTGATTGCGTTTGACTCTGCAGGACGCGCCGAAGGTCAGGATCTTTTGATCCTGTCCTTCGGTGTTTTCCCCCGAATTTACGGGGGGAGGGCGGTAAGTGATTGTAATGCCGACAAAAAATTTTGAAATTTTTCAAAAATAAGTTTGACAGCCTTTCGATACGCCCTTAAGATTCGCCCCGTCCTCAGCGATGACATCAACGATGAGGGGCTATAGCTCAGCTGGGAGAGCGCTTGCATGGCATGCAAGAGGTCGACGGTTCGATCCCGTCTAGCTCCACCAATTTACACTTCGAAGCCTGGCCACACCGGCTTCGAAGCGATCAACACTCAGTGTTGATCAGTTGTATAGAAGGGTTTGCGTCCCCTTCGTCTAGTGGCCTAGGACACCGCCCTTTCACGGCGGTAACAGGGGTTCGAGTCCCCTAGGGGACGCCAGTTTTACAGAAGCGATGTTGCAAGATGTCGCTCCGCCGAGAGGCGAAAAATCCGGGGCTATAGCTCAGCTGGGAGAGCGCCTGCATGGCATGCAGGAGGTCAGCGGTTCGATCCCGCTTAGCTCCACCAATTTACAGTTCAAGGTCTGGCCACACCGGCCTTGAATCGATCAGTACTCAGCGCTGATCAGTTGTATAGAAGGTTTGTGTCCCCTTCGTCTAGTGGCCTAGGACACCGCCCTTTCACGGCGGTAACAGGGGTTCGAGTCCCCTAGGGGACGCCACGATTACCCGCTCTGCGGGATTTTATAAGGGTCATTCAATTATTGAATGGCCCTTTTGTTTGTCTGGCGTTTGGCCAAATCCTCTTTTTCCTTAACACTGTGCTTCAGACCAGCGGTCACGCTTGTGACTTGCGGAATATTATTATGAGAATAATATTGCTATCGTAATATTCGGAGGCGACGATGAACGACAAGAAAGCTCAAACCCGCGAACGCATTCTCAAGGCCGCCAGTGCTGCACTGATCCAGCGCGGCCCGGCTGAACCGAGCGTGGGCGAAGTGATGGGGGCGGCTGGCCTGACCGTCGGTGGCTTCTACGCCCACTTCGAAAGCAAGGACGCAATGATGCTTGAGGCGTTCAAGCAATTGCTCGGTCGCCGTCGCGACCTGATTGCCGAAATGGACAGCGAGCTGACCGGTGAAGAGCGCCGCGCCCTGGTGGCTGCGTTCTACCTGTCGCGCAAGCATCGTGATTCCAGCGATTCGGCGTGCCCGATTCCAGCCTCCATCGGCGAGTTGGGCCGTTTGCCAGAGGCGTTCCGGATCGCGTTGAACGAACACCTGGAATTGATGATTGCGCAGTTGGCCGCAACGCCGGAAGACACCGACAAAGCGTTGGCCGACGTGGCCTTGATGGTGGGTGGCCTGGCGCTCGCCAGGGCGTTGGGCCCTGGGGATTTATCCGATCGATTGCTGCGCGCTGCCAAGTCGGCGGTGCGTTGACCTGAAGGCTACAAGCCCGAGGAGAGAGCGATGAGCACGTTGAAGTGGGTTCGCGGCGTTAATGGCACCTTGGGCTGGTTCGCACCGAAACTGGTGGCGAGCAAAATGCGGCTGGCGTTCATGACGCCTCGCGCGAATACACCGCGGGATTGGGAGTTGCCGCTGCTGGCGAGATCCGAACGCATCACCTTGCGTTTCGGTCTTTCGGCCCTGCGTTGGGGGCAAGGCCCGACTGTCTTGCTGATGCACGGCTGGGAAGGGCGACCCACCCAGTTTGCCGCGTTGATCACGGCGCTGGTCGACGCGGGCTACACGGTTGTCGCGCTGGATGGTCCGGCCCACGGTCGCTCGCCGGGGCGCGAAGCCAATGTGGTGCTGTTCGCCCGTGCGATGCTTGAGGCCGCGGCCGAATTGCCGCCGTTGCAAGCGGTCATCGGCCATTCCATGGGCGGTGCCAGTGCCATGCTCGCGGTGCAATTGGGCTTGCGCACCGAAACCCTGGTGAGCATCGCCGCTCCAGCGCGAATTCTCGGGGTGTTGCGCGGATTTGCCCGCTACGTCGGCATGCCGCCCAGAGCTCGTTCCGCGTTCATTCGCGAGGTTGAACAGGACGTCGGCATGCGCGCCGCCACCCTCGATGTCGCCCACTATCAACTGGATATGCCAGGCCTGATCGTGCATGCCGAGGACGACACCTTCGTTTCGGTCAAGGAATCCCAATTGATCCACGAATCCTGGTTCGACAGTCGCTTGCTGCGCCTGGAGGCCGGCGGCCATCAACGCGTACTGGCCGACCCTCGGGTGATTGATGGCGTGTTATCACTGCTGGCCGGGCGCAGCCTTCAGGCGCGGCAATCGGCCTAGTCATCCGTTACACTGCCCCGGTTGAATCATTTGACCGGGAGTAGGGCATGGGCTGGGATCGGGCAACGCCGTTTACCATTGATCTGCAAGTGGGCGCCGAGGACATCGACGGGCTGGGCCACGCCAACAACGCGGTCTATGTGACCTGGCTCGAGCGCTGCGCCTGGCGCCACTCACAGCGCCTGGGCCTGGATCTGGTCGAGTACCGGCGGCTGGATCGGGCAATGGCCGTTGTACGCCACGAAATCGATTACCTGGCCGCCGCCTATGAAGGCGACGAGCTGCAACTGGCGACCTGGATCGTCGATTGGGACCAGCGCCTGAAAATGACCCGTCACTTCCAGCTGGTTCGCCCCAGCGACAACGCCACGCTGCTGCGCGCCCAGACCACCTTTGTCTGCATCGAACTGTCCACCGGCAAACCCAAGCGCATGCCCGCCGAGTTCATCGAAGGCTACGGCCCGGCCATACAGACGGCGGACATGGGTTTAACCCGCGAAACCCAGTAAACTGCCGCACGTTTTTCCTTGAGTGTGTGTTTCCCATGCAAATTGCTCTGGCGCCGATGGAAGGGTTGGTCGACGACATCCTGCGCGATGTCCTGACCCGTGTCGGCGGTATTGACTGGTGCGTGACCGAGTTCATTCGGGTCAACGACCAGTTGCTGACCCCGGCCTATTTCCACAAATTCGGCCCTGAACTGCTCAACGGTGCGCGCACCGCTTCCGGCGTGCCACTGCGTGTGCAGTTGCTGGGTTCCGATCCGGTGTGCCTGGCGGAAAACGCGGCGCTGGCCTGTGAGCTGGGCTCCGAAGTGATCGACCTGAACTTCGGTTGCCCGGCCAAGACCGTCAACAAGTCCCGTGGCGGTGCGGTACTGCTCAAGGAGCCGGAACTGCTCAATCGGATCGTCGAACACGTGCGTCGCGCCGTACCTGCGCACATTCCGGTTACCGCCAAGATGCGCCTGGGTTTCGACAGCCCGGACGGCTCGCTGGTGTGCGCCACGGCACTGGCCGAAGGCGGCGCCGAACACATCGTGGTGCACGCCCGGACCAAGGTCGACGGCTATAAGCCACCGGCCCATTGGGAGTGGATCCCGCGCGTACAAGATGTGGTCAAGGTGCCGGTATTTGCCAACGGCGACATCTGGAGCGTCGAGGACTGGCGACGCTGCCGGGAAATCAGCGGCGTCGAAGACATCATGCTCGGTCGCGGTCTGGTGTCGCGCCCGGACCTGGCCCGTCAGATCGCCGCCGCCCGTGCCGGCGAAGAAGTCGTCGAGATGACCTGGGCCGAGCTGATGCCACTGATCCAGGACTTCTGGCTGCAAGCCAAAGCGCAAATGACCGCGCGCCAATCGCCTGGCCGTTTGAAGCAATGGCTGGCCATGCTGACCCGCAATTATCCCGAAGCCGTCGAGCTTTTCACCGTGCTGCGCCGGGAGACCGAGCCGGATCAGGTCTCGCGTTTGCTGGGTTTGCCGGTCGCCGAAGCCGCCTGAAAAAAATCTTCAAACGATCTCTTGAAAACAAAACGCAGGTCCCTATCTAAGGGTTACGCGATGCCGAATTCGGGTCGCGGAGACAAAAAAACTTGCTGATTGTTTTCAGGAGATTTGAATCATGAGTACTGCATTTTCCCTCGCTCCACTGTTCCGTTCCTCGGTAGGTTTCGACCGTTTCAACGACCTGTTCGAAACCGCCCTGCGCAACGAGCCAGGCAGCACCTATCCGCCTTACAACGTGGAAAAACACGGTGACGATCAATACCGCATCGTCGTGGCGGCGGCCGGTTTCCAGGAAGAAGACCTGGAACTGCAAGTCGAAAAAGGCGTGCTGACCATCAGTGGCGGCAAGCGTGATGCCAATGAAGGCGTCACGTTCCTGCACCAGGGCATTGCCCAGCGTGCATTCAAGCTGTCCTTCCGCCTGGCCGATCACATCGAGATCAAGGCCGCCGGCCTGAGCAACGGTCTGTTGAGCATCGACCTGCTGCGCGTGATTCCGGAAGAGGCGAAAGCCAAGCGCATCCCGATCAATGGGGCGCAGCCGGCTCTGCAACACTGAGTCACTTGCAGAAACAAATCGTCTGAACGGGCGATAAGCCGCTGAATGAAGGCCCCGACACGTCGGGGCCTTTTTTGTGGGCGCAGGAAAATGGCTGTTCGACTTTGCCGCCAGCGGCGGTTTCTCTACAATCCGCCGCAGTTTAGCCGACCCCATCCTTAGCGGTCGGCCTGGAGCCTTTTTTCATGGACGATATTCAACAGCGCTGGCTGTGCGCCCTTTCTGCGCCAATGGCAGCGCTCAATACCGGCGCCGGGTATGACGACCCTGCCTTCTGCGACGACCGCTATATCGATCTGAAAGGCAGCTGGGGAATCGATGACCGGCGACAATTGTTCGACATGCTTCAATGGATGACGGACGACGGACATGCGAAGCACCTGAGTGGCGCCTATTTGGCATGGCAACGTTGTCTGCCGAGTGAATGGCAGCGCCTGCTCGAAGAACTGAGCCCCCGTGAGCGTGTTCTTCATGAGTTTGCCAGTCGCACTTTCGGCGGTTGTGGTCCAGGAGGGATCTTGTCCTGGGACTACGGGCGGATGGGGTTTCTATTGCGTTGCGCAGTGCGCAATCAGTGGATTGATCTGGCCGAAAGCAACTGGCTGCACAGTCGTTTGGCCGTCAGGGCGCAGTTTCACTACGGTAACTGGATGTCCTACTTCAATGGCTTTGTTGTGGGTCGCAGCTTTTGGTGCTGCCTGAACACAAGCGACGACGAGCTGGCCTGGGAGTTGGAGCGGCAGGGGGACAGTGCTCATAACCTGCGGATCACCCGCGGCCTCGCCCAGAACATCCCGCACTTTCTCGCCGACCTGCCCTGGCACATGGAAATTGATTCGTTACCCCGTCCGGCATCGCTCAAGGAGTTCGACTGGTCATGAGTTGCTGGATTCGCCTGGGCATCGAGCCCACCTCCGACGAAACCCTGATTCGCGATGCCTACCGCGCACGATTGCCGTCGCATCATCCGGAAACCGATCCTGAAGGATTTCAGGCGCTGCGCATGGCCTACGAAAACGCGTTGCGTCTGGCGCGGGAAGGCGAGGAAGAAGCGCCCGAGGAAGAAACTGAAGAGTCAGGGCAGGAGGTTGTCGAGGTCCCGCAGGCGTTCGTGGATTTCTGCGAATTACTTGACGATCCCGCGCGACGTTTCAACTTCGAGGCGTGGCAGGCATTTGTCCGGGTGCTGGACGAGCTGTCGCTGGAGCAGCTCGATGAAATCAGTTGGGGGCTCTACCACCGGATGGCCGACGCCGGCCCGCTGTCTTACCACTGCGCGAATCTGTTGGCCAAGCGTTTGGCCTGGCATCAGCAGTTACTGGATCTGGAATTCAACGACGCGCATCGGGTGGAAGCCTTTTTGCAGCGAATCGAAACGCCTGACCCGTTCGATACCGATCTGATGAGCGCCTGGTCAGTGGCTGCGCAAACCGAAACACTCTGGTACGCCCGCAGCCTCGACTTTATTTTCACCCAGCGTCCCCTCCATGAATTCGCCGACTTCGCCAGCCAGCACACGTGTCTGCCGTTGCCGGATGATGCTGTGTTCATGAAACGTTTACTGGTGCAGTTCACCCAAGCGGGCATCGGTGCACCGATATTTTTGCAGTGCTGTGTCGAAAAACAGCTGGAAGCACCGGATGACGTGGACTGGCTTTACCTGTTGGCGTGTCAGAGCAGTCTGCTGGGGCGGGACGATCAGGCATTGCCGTGCTGGATCCGACTGTGGAACGAGTTCCGCCATCCGATGGCCGAAAGTCGTCTGCTGGAATTATGCGCCAAGCGGCAACCGACTTTTCTGCCTTTGCTGATTCAGGCGTTCGATTGTCTGGGCGATTTCTCCGAGTGGCCTGCGGATCTCGGGGATGACGCGCAGGTATACGGCAGTCCGTCACAACGCCCCGAGACGCTGAACCGTTGGTTGGGTATTGGACGGTTGAAGCTCGATAGCCTGGCGCAAAGTTTTGTCGATTGGCGCATGACAGGCGATGAGCTCCCGTTGCTTGCCCAACTGCTGGGTGAGAATGCCGACAGCAGGCTGCTGCAACTGTACCGGCATGCCTGGGCGCTGCATCGCGGTGATGCGGTCTTGCTGCAGCGGATTCTGGATCAGCCGCTCCCGGTCGATGCGCTTGAATGCCTGGTGTTGAGCGGGTTCAAAGTTCAGGCCGGACAACATCTGCGCTGGTTGGAGAATGCGCCGATTGCGCAGGCTATGAGCGTATTCAGCGAAGCGGATTCAATATCGCAGCAATTGCCGCAGGCACTGACAACAGGCGAGCTGCACAAGGTCTGTCGCCTGTGGCTGCGTCGCTTGCGGCCCTACAGTGACACCGCCCTGGAACGCATCGCCGAAGCATTCACATTGGGCGCCGTCAAAGACGACTGTGACTTGTCCGAGCTCGATCTGCTCCTTCAGTTGAGCCGTCGCGGGATAGGGTTGCCGCCGGTCGGGCTGGGCGAGGCTGCCTGGGAGTGGCACGCTCAAACCGTGTTTTTGCTGGCGTTGCTGGATCAGCCGGAGCGCTGGCTGCCAATGATCGATGGGCAGTGCCTGGAGCGTCTGCCGTTCAGTCCGGCTCATCCTTTGAGTCGACTGCAGCCACTGTTGCGGCGGTTGCAACGCGAGCAAGGCAATTGCGACGGTTTACTGGGCTGGCTGCAAGGCAATGATCCGGTGCACGGCTTGTTGGTGCAGCACTTGTTCAGCGTGCAGCAGGCACTCGACAGCGCCCGATTGCCTGCCAATACTCTGCTTTACACCTGCATCGAGAGCGACCGCGCTGCGTGTGGCGACGATCTGTTGGGGCTGTTGATGTTCTGGGGCGTGCTCTATCACGACCCGAGCCTGAGCGCCGAGCAGCATCGTGCCTTGCTGCAGTCCATCGCGGCAGTCAGTTGCGAGGATGACTGGTTCGAAGGGTTTCGTGACGGCTTGATCAAGGGCGAGCCGGTGTGGCCGCCGCGCAAGGTGTTGACGGATTTTGGGGTCGACAAACTGTTGGCATACGAGGCCCTCGATTCGCTCAAGGCCATGGTTCGCTATGGCGCTGCCGGAGTGCCTAAAACGCGAGTGCTGCGCCAATTGCAGCAGGGCAAGGATGACGTGAAGAACAGTACCGGCTTGCGCCTGGCGCTGTGTGCCTTGCTGTCCTGGTCGGAGCGTTTGATGTTGGCCAAAAGTGATATTCAGCCGGTGCCAGCAGGGGCGATCTGGCGCCTGGGGTCGCGGCTGGGGCGCAAGGCTTTTATCGCCCAGGTCCTGGGGTGTGTGGTGATTACGCCGGTGGCAGGATTGATCAGCGGTACCACATTCTTTGGCATTCTGATCCTGTTACTGGGTGTTCTGCTGTTATTCGGTGCCACTCTGCGCCGTTTGCATGATATGGGACGAGGCCTGCCCACATTGCTGATATTCATGGCCGTGTCGCCGGTCTTGCCGTTTCTACCGCTGCTGCTGTTCGGCTTTCCCGGTGACAAGTTGCCCAACCGGTACGGGGTGCCACCGGACAGCGGCGGTGGCGAGATGCTGTCCGGTGGTCTGCAGGCTGCTCTGCGGCGACTCAACGGTTAGAGGCGCAGTTGATCCAGCGCCTTGTTGAGCTCTGAGCGGTGGCTGGCGATCTCGGCCGGCTGCTGTCCGCCGAGTACCGTGGTGAAGTTGTGCAGCCACTCGGCAATGTGTTCGCGCTGCGTGCCCAGACTTTGCATCCATGCCCGCTCCAGACGGGCCAGCAGTGTGCGGTTGGGCAATGCGTCGCGTGGATGGACCTTCAGAGTCGACAGACGGTTATGGCTGTCTATGCGTGCTTGTTCATCCAGCCCGGTGGGGCTGCGATCGATGCTGTGGCTGTGGCGTTCGCCGGTCTCTAGCAGCGTGACATCGACTTCGAGCAGACCGTTGATGTCGTAACTGAAGCGTACGTCCAGCTCCTGAATGTTATCGGTGGGCGTCAAGGTGACATCGAAAGCGTCAATGAGGATGTTGTCACGTACCCACGGCCGCTCACCCTGATTAACGGCAATGCGCAGCAGCTCCTGTCGGGGATGGGTTGTGTGGTAGCGCTCTACCCGTGACGTCGGGATGATGGTGTTGCGTTCGATGATCGGCGAAAAGGCGCCGTCGATGCCTTTGTCACGCATGGTTGCGATGCCCAGCGTATACGGGCAGACATCGGTCAGAATCAGTTCTTCGATCGCACCATCGCGCGCCTTGCAGGCCGCTTGCGTGGCCGCACCCAGTGCAACGAGGGTGTCGGGATCAAGATGCCGGTAGGGCAGGCGTCCGAACAGTGTGGCGACCAACTGTTGTACCGCAGGCATCCGCGTTGCCCCACCGACCAGCACCAGACTGTCGAGATCCCGTGGTTTCAGGCGCGCATCGCGCAGGGCCTGTTCGATCGGCGCGCGCAATCGTGCCAGCAACGGTTCCCAGATCTTCACGGCAGCGGCTTCATCCAGCGACCATTCGTACAGTTCGTCGGCATGGCGCCAGCTCAGCGATTGAGGTCCTTCGCCGAGTTTGCATTTGAGTTGTTCCAAGGCATCGCCCAGGCTGGCCATGCCTTGCGGATCAATCATCGACGGGGTCAGTTGCCAGCTTTTCAGACAGGCGTTCAGCAGTGCAGCGGTAAAGTCCTCCCCACCCAAAAAGTTGTCACCGGTGGACGCATGCACTTCAATCAGCGGCAACGCATATTCCAGCACCGTGACATCGAACGTCCCGCCGCCCAGATCGAAGATCAGCGTGCGTTCGAATTTTTGCTCGTGCAGCCCGTACGCCATTGCAGCGGCGGTCGGCTCGTTGATCAGTCGGGAAACCTTCAGGCCCGCCAGTTCGGCGGCGAACAGCGTGCGTTTGCGTTGCTCGTCACTGAAATACGCCGGCACGGAAATCACCGCTTCAGAAACCGGATGACCGAGAAAGGCTTCGGCGTCCTGCTTGAGTGAGCCCAGCACCAGTGCCGACAATTCTTCCGGGCTGAAGGTTTTGGTGCCGAGTTCAATCTGCCGGTCGCTGCCCATGAATCGCTTGAACGCGGCGGCCGTGCGTTCCGGGTGGGTCGTGAGGCGTGCGCGTGCGGCTTTGCCGACCAGAATGGTCTCGTCTTCATCGAGGCTGACCACCGACGGGGTCAGTACCTCGCCTAGGGCGTTGGGAATCAATCGGGCCTGACCGTCCTGCCAGACGGCGATCAAACTGTTGGTGGTGCCAAGGTCAATGCCCAGCAGGGCCGGGCGGGGGAGGGTTGCATCCTGCATGATCGATCTCGAAACAGCGCGAAAAAACGCGACCCTACAGGTTGCCGCCAGCCCTGGCAATTACCGGCCTGGGTCAATACTTGCGACAAGCAATCGCAGGTGTCGGGTCATTCCAGCAACCCCTTCAACCCCTCCAGCGGCAACGGCCGGCTGTGCAGATAACCCTGATACAAATGGCAGCCCAACCCCTGCAGGAAGGCCAGCTGTTCCGGGGTTTCCACGCCTTCGGCGATCACCTCCAATTCCAGGCTGCGGGCCATGGCGACGATGGCGCGGATGATTTCGGCGTCGTTGGGATCGCTGGTGGCGTCGCGGATAAACGACTGATCGATCTTCAGCGTGTCCACCGGCAATCGCTTCAGATAGGTCAACGATGAATAGCCGGTGCCGAAATCGTCCATGGCAAAACTCACGCCGAGTTTTTTCAGACGACGCATCTTGCTGATGGTGTCTTCCAGGTTCTGAATGACGATGCCTTCGGTAATCTCCAGTTTCAGCAACGAGCAGGGCAGGCCGTGGCTGCTCATGCTGTGTTCGATGCGCTCGACGAAGTCGTTCTGGCGGAACTGCCGGGGGCTGATGTTCACGCACAGGCTGAAAGCCAGAGGATCGATCAGCTTTTCGGCGATCAACTGCTTGAAGGCTTCGCACGCCTCGTCGAGGATCCAGGTGCCGACCTCCAGAATCAGCCCGCTGTCTTCCAGCACCTTGATGAATTCGGTGGGTGATTGCGCGCCGAGTTCCGGGTGATTCCAGCGCACCAGGGCTTCGGCGCCGATGATGCGATTGTCCCGGGCGTCGATCTGCGGTTGGTAATGCACGTCGAATTCGCCACGGGACAGCGCCAGGCGCAGGTCGGTCTCCATGCGCAGCCGTTCGCTGGCCGCTTTCTGCATGGTGTTGTGATACATCTGCGTGGTGTTGCGCCCCGAATCCTTGGCCCGGTACAGCGCAATGTCGGCGCGTTTGAGCAGGTCGGTCGGGGTCGAGCCGTGATCGGGAATCAGCGCCACGCCGATGCTCGGCGTCACTTGCAGGCGCTGGCCGTCGAGGAACATCGGCTCCGACAGCAACTCGCGAATGGTGTCGGCCAGCTCGCGCACCTGGGCACTGACTTCATTGCGCGTGCCCTCCAGACCGCTGAGCAACACCACGAATTCATCGCCACCGAGCCGCGCCACGGTGTCTTCCATGCGCACGCTGGCCTCAAGTCGTGCGGTGATGATTTTCAGCACCGTGTCGCCGACCGGATGCCCCAGCGAGTCGTTGATGTGCTTGAAGTGATCCAGATCGAGAAACAGCAGTGCGCCGCGCAGGTTGTGGCGCTTGAGCAGGGCGATTTGCTGGCTCAGGCGATCCATCAGCAGCGCGCGGTTGGGCAGGTTGGTCAGCGGGTCGTGATAGGCCAGATGGCGGATCTGCGCCTCGGCGTTCTTCAGCAGGCTGACGTCCCGGGCCGTGAGCAACAGGCAGGCGGTTTCGTTGAGAGTGATCGGCTCGACCGAGACTTCCACCGTCAGGATCTCGCCGCGCTTGTTGCGCCCGAGCATTTCCTGATGGTGTACGCGGCCCTTGATCTGCAGTTCGGCCAGCAGTGCCGAGCGCTGTTTTTCCTCGGCCCAGATGCCGACCTGGTACACGGTTTTGCCCACCACTTCGTCGGCGCGGTAGCCGGTGAGGCGGCAGAAACCGTCGTTGACCTCAAGATAACGTCCGGTGTCGCGCTCGGTGATGGTGATGGCGTCGGGACTGGAGTGGAACGCCTTGGCGAATTTCTCTTCGCTGGCCTTGAGCGCCGCTTCCGAGCGTTGTTGCTGGGTGATGTCGCGCAGCGTGGTAACGATGCACGGCTGGTTGCCGACGCTGATTTGACGGCTGGAAATCACGCAGGTCAGCGACTGGCCGTCCTTGTGCTGGACGATGATCGCGACATTGCTCAGGCCCTGTTCGCGGATCACCCGTTCGATGCGTTGCAGGCTTTTCGCCGAGGCGTCCCACAGGCCGATTTCTTCGGCGGTATGGCCGATCACATCAGCGGCGCTCCAGCCGAAAGTCTGGGAGAAACTGGAGTTGATCTCGATGAATTCCCCGGTTTCCTGGCGGGTCACGCAGATTGGATCGGGGCTGACCTGGAACAGCGTGGCGAATTTCTCTTCCGAAGCCACCAGCCGTTGCTCGCGTTCAACCTGATCGGTGATGTCCAGCAGGGTGCCGGCCATCCGCAGCGGTACGCCGTTGTCGTCGCGATAGAGGCGGGCACGGCTTTCGAGGTAGCGCGAGCTGCCGTCCGGCAGTTGCACGCGGTATGTCAGCTGATAATTGCCCGCCGGGCCTTCGCGCAGGCTGCGATAGGCGTCGCGCATGCTGTCGCGCTCTTCGCCGGGGACACCCTCGAAAAACTCTTCGAACGACTCATGAAACGGTTTCGGCTCCAGACCGTGTAATTGCGCAGCGCGGGCCGAGCCGTAGAGCATGCCGCTGGGAATGTGCCAGTCCCAGGTGCCGAGTTGCGCCGAATCCAGTGCCAGATCGAGGCGTTCCTGGCTGTCTTTCAGGGCATGTTCGGCGGCTTTTCGTTCGGTAGTGTCGAGAAAAGTGCTGAGCAGGTAAGGCTGGCCTTCGAGTTCGACCTTTTGCGCACTGAGGATGCCGTCGTGGATCTGGCCATTGCTGGCGCGGAACTGCACCTCCATGCTGACCAGTTCGCCCTTGGCCTTGGTCTTCTTGACCAGCTCCGCCCGTTGCTCGGGATGCACCCACAGGCCCAGTTCCAGGGTGGTGCGCCCGATGGCGCTTTGTACCGGCCAGCCGAACAGGCTTTCGAAATACTGGTTGGCCTCGCTGATCAGGCCGTCTTCCTGACGGGTCAGTAGCACCATGTTCGGGCACAGATGAAACAGTGTCGCAAAACGTTTCTCCGAACTGCTGAGCGCCTGTTCCCGTTGCCGCTGGTGGGTGATTTCGCGGATCACCCCGATCATTCGGGGCCGACCGTGTTTGTCGGGGAGCAGGCTGCCGTTGATCTCCAGCCAGTGCAGGCTGCCGTCGGGCCAGCGGATGCGGTGGTGCATTGCCTGTTCCAGCGGCGCGCCGGCAATCACGGCGTGGAAGGCGCGGATGGTTTTCGCCCGGTCTTCCGGTGGCAGCAGGTCAAGGTATTCCAGGTCTTCGGGCAGCGGTTGCCGCGGGTCGAAGCCGAACAAGGCCTGAGTGCCGCGCGACCAGCTGATCTGCCCGCGCTCGATGTCCCAGTACCAGGCGCCAAGCCGGGCACCGTTGAGCGCCGCGAGCAATTGCGGCGCACTCTCCCAGCTCTGCTCGGATCGCCGTGGATCAATGGCCTGAATACGCGGCATCGGCGGAATACGGTCAACAGATTTCGGCATTGTTAAGGGGCCTTGAGCTGATTTGGGCGTTTGGCACAGGGGCGGCAGCTCTATAGGAGTAGCACAAGTTAGCCGAGAGTCCCTGGCAGATCGATTTGAGCGTCCAGCAGGGCCATAAACGCCCGTGCAGCATTCGACAGCGTCCTTTCAGTGTGCAGGATATAGCCTAGCTGGCGACTGAGCTGTATGCCCGGTAAAGGTATGCGCGCCACCTGCTCATCGAGCATCGTGCGCGGCAAAACGCTCCAGGCCAGGCCGATCGACACCATCATCTTGATGGTTTCCAGGTAGTTGGTGCTCATGGCGATGTTCGGCGTCAGGCCCTGAGCCTCGAACAGCCGTTGGACAATATGGTGGGTAAAGGTGTTGCCGCCGGGGAAAACCGCCGGATGGCCGGCAATGTCCGCCAATGTGACGGCGCCATTGCTGATCAATGAATGTTCCGGGGCGACCACGAAATCCAGCGGGTCATCCCACACCGGGGTGGCCTTGACCAGGGTGTGCGGCTCCGGCGCAAGGGTGATGACTGCCAGTTCCGCGCGGCCGTGGAGAATTTCCTCGTAGGCCACTTCCGAATCGAGGAACTGAATATCCAGCGCCACCTGTGGGTAACGGCGGGTGTATTCCCTCAATAAGGGCGGCAGACGGTGCAGGCCGATGTGGTGACTGGTGGCCAGGGTCAGGCGACCGGTGACTTCACCGGTCAGGTTGGTCAGGGCGCGGCGGGTGTCATCGAGTACGTTGAGAATCTGGTAGGCCCGTGGCAGCAGGGCCCGGCCGGCCTCGGTCAGGCCCACTTCACGGCCCAGCCGGTCGAACAGCCGCACATTCAGTTGCTGCTCCAGGCCAGCGATGCGTTTGCTGATCGCCGGTTGCGTCAGGTGCAGCCGTTCGCCGGCGCCGGAGAAGCTTCCGGTCTCGGCAATCGCGATAAAAGCATTGAGGTTGGCCAGGTCCATGTTCGTATTCCAGTTGGTTATCCAAAGCATAAAAAATATGAATTTGAGTTATTTAATCTAACCCCATAGGATCGGCCTCACAAGCCAAAGGGTTATTGATAAGCCCAAGGCATAGAAACAAGCTGATGAGGAACCGTCTGATGGCCGGCAAAACGCTCTACGACAAGCTCTGGGATTCGCATTTGGTCAAGCAGCGCGACGATGGCTCGGCGCTGATCTATATCGATCGTCACATCATTCACGAAGTGACCTCGCCGCAAGCCTTTGAAGGCCTGCGTCTGGCCGGACGCAAGCCGTGGCGCATCGATGCCAACATCGCCACCCCGGACCACAACGTACCGACCACCCCGGAGCGCAAGGGCGGCATCGAAGCCATTGCCGACCAGGTTTCGCGTTTGCAGGTCCAGACCCTCGACGACAACTGCGATGAATACGGCATCGTCGAATTCAAGATGAACGACGTGCGCCAGGGCATCGTTCACGTGATCAGCCCGGAGCAGGGCGCGACCTTGCCGGGCATGACCGTGGTCTGCGGCGACTCGCACACCTCGACCCACGGCGCGTTCGGCGCCTTGGCCCACGGTATCGGCACTTCCGAGGTCGAGCACGTGCTCGCCACCCAGTGCCTGGTCGCCAAGAAAATGAAGAACATGCTGGTGCGCGTCGAAGGCCAGTTGCCGTTCGGCGTGACCGCCAAGGACATCGTTCTCGCGGTGATCGGCAAGATCGGCACCGCTGGCGGTAACGGCCATGCGATCGAGTTCGCCGGTAGCGCGATCCGCGATCTGTCGATCGAAGGCCGCATGACCATCTGCAACATGTCCATCGAAGCGGGTGCCCGCGTGGGCCTGGTGGCGGCGGACCAGAAGACTGTGGATTACGTCAAGGGTCGTCCGTTCGCACCGAAAGGTGCCGAGTGGGATCTGGCGGTCGAGTCCTGGAAAGACCTGGTGTCCGACGCCGATGCGCATTTCGACACCGTGGTCGAGCTCGACGCCACGCAGATCAAGCCGCAGGTCAGCTGGGGCACTTCGCCGGAAATGGTCTTGGCCGTTGATCAGAACGTGCCGGACCCGGCTAAAGAGATGGATCTGGTCAAACGCGACTCGATCGTCCGTGCCTTGAAATACATGGGTTTGACCGCCAATCAGGCGATCACTGACATTCAGCTCGATCGCGTATTCATCGGTTCCTGCACCAACTCGCGGATCGAAGACTTGCGCGCTGCGGCGGTGATCGCCAAGGGCCGCAAAGTTGCGTCGACCATCAAGCAGGCCATCGTGGTGCCGGGTTCGGGTCTGGTGAAGGCTCAGGCCGAGGCCGAGGGTCTGGACAAGATCTTCCTCGAAGCCGGTTTCGAATGGCGCGAGCCGGGTTGCTCGATGTGCCTGGCGATGAACCCGGACCGTCTGGAGTCCGGCGAGCATTGCGCCTCGACGTCCAACCGTAACTTCGAAGGCCGTCAGGGCGCCGGTGGCCGTACCCACCTCGTCAGCCCGGCCATGGCCGCTGCGGCGGCGGTGAACGGTCGTTTCATCGACGTTCGTGAATTGATCTAAAGGAGCGCAGCATGAAAGCTTTTACCCAGCACACTGGTCTCGTTGCGCCTCTGGATCGTGCCAACGTCGACACCGACCAGATCATTCCGAAGCAGTTTCTGAAATCGATCAAACGCACCGGTTTCGGCCCGAACCTGTTCGACGAGTGGCGTTACCTCGATGTGGGTCAGCCGTATCAGGACAACTCCAAACGTCCGCTGAACAAGGAATTCGTGCTCAACGCCGAGCGTTATCAAGGCGCCAGCGTGTTGTTGGCCCGCGAGAACTTCGGTTGTGGCTCCAGCCGTGAACACGCGCCGTGGGCGCTGGAAGAGTACGGTTTCCGCAGCATCATCGCGCCGAGCTATGCCGATATCTTCTTCAACAACAGCTTCAAGAACGGTTTGCTGCCGATCATCCTGAGCGACGCCGAAGTCGACGAGCTGTTCAAGCAGGTCGAGGCCGCGCCGGGCTATCAGTTGCAGATCGATCTGCACGAGCAGACCGTGACCAGCCCGAACGGCAAGGTCTATCGCTTCGAGATCGACGCCTTCCGCAAACACTGCCTGCTCAACGGCCTGGACGACATCGGCCTGACCCTGCAGGACGGTGATGCGATTGCCGCATTCGAAGCCAAACATCGCGCGAGCCAGCCTTGGTTGTTCCGCGACGCGTGATTGATTCGAGATTGATGTAGTCAGGTCCGGCCCCATCGCTGGCAAGCCAGCTCCCACAATGTTTGCGGTGTTCATCAAACCTGTGGGAGCTGGCTTGCCAGCGATGAGGCCGGATCAAGCAACCCAAGATCAAAGGGAAGTCCCCATGACCAGCACCGCCCACAGTCAGGTTGTACAAAAGCAATTCGGTGAACAGGCCGCCGCCTACCTGAGCAGCGCCGTTCACGCTCAAGGCACTGAATTTGCGCTGCTGCAGGCTGAGCTGGCGGGGCAGGGCGAGGCACGGGTACTGGATCTGGGTTGTGGCGCCGGGCACGTGAGTTTTCACGTCGCCCCGTTGGTGAAAGAAGTGGAGGCCTATGACCTGTCGCAGCAGATGCTCGACGTGGTGGCCGCCGCTGCCGTTGATCGCGGCTTGAGCAACGTGTCCACGGTCAACGGCGCCGCCGAGCGTCTGCCGTTTGCCGATGGCGAATTCGACTTCGTGTTCAGCCGCTATTCGGCGCACCATTGGAGCGATCTCGGCGTGGCCTTGCGCGAAGTGCGCCGGGTGCTGAAACCAGGTGGCGTGGCGGCGTTCATCGATGTGCTGTCGCCGGGCAGTCCGCTGTTCGACACCTATTTGCAGAGCGTCGAAGTGCTGCGCGACACCAGCCATGTGCGCGATTATTCCGCCGGTGAGTGGTTGCGCCAGGTCAGCGAGGCCGGGCTGCACACCCGCAGCACCACGCGTCAGCGCCTGCGTCTGGAGTACACCAGCTGGGTCGAGCGCATGCGCACGCCTGAAGTGATGCGCGCCGCGATCCGCCAGTTGCAGCAATCAATGGGCAACGAAGTACGCGATTATTTTGAAATTGAGGCCGATGGTTCGTTCAGTACAGATGTACTGGTGCTCTGGGCTGAAAAGTAATCCTGAAACGATAAGTATTTTTCCGGGCGCGCCAGTCGATGGCGCACCGACTAAAGACACGAGGAAAGCATGAGCAAGCAGATTCTGATTCTCCCAGGCGACGGTATTGGTCCGGAAATCATGGCCGAAGCGGTCAAGGTGCTGGAGCTGGCCAACGACAAGTACAGCCTGGGCTTCGAGCTGAGCCATGACGTGATCGGTGGCGCCGCCATCGACAAGCACGGCGTGCCGCTGGCCGACGAAACCCTCGATCGTGCCCGCGCTGCCGACGCTGTGCTGCTGGGCGCCGTCGGCGGCCCGAAATGGGACACCATCGAGCGTGACATCCGCCCTGAGCGCGGCCTGCTGAAAATCCGTGCGCAACTGGGCCTGTTCGGCAACCTGCGTCCGGCGATCCTGTACCCGCAACTGGCTGACGCTTCGAGCCTGAAGCCGGAAATCGTTGCCGGCCTGGATATCCTGATCGTCCGTGAGCTGACCGGCGGCATCTACTTCGGCGCGCCGCGTGGCACCCGTACCCTGGAAAACGGCGAGCGCCAGTCCTACGACACCCTGCCGTACAGTGAGAGTGAAATCCGCCGTATCGCCCGTGTCGGTTTCGACATGGCCCGCGTGCGTGGCAAGAAACTGTGCTCGGTGGACAAGGCCAACGTGCTGGCGTCCAGCCAACTGTGGCGTGAAGTGGTCGAGCAGGTCGCCAAGGATTACCCGGACGTCGAACTGAGCCACATGTACGTCGACAACGCCGCCATGCAACTGGTGCGTGCGCCGAAGCAGTTCGACGTGATCGTCACCGACAACATGTTCGGCGACATCCTGTCCGACGAAGCGTCGATGCTCACCGGCTCCATCGGCATGCTGCCGTCGGCCTCGCTGGACGCCAACAACAAGGGCATGTACGAGCCTTGCCACGGTTCCGCGCCGGACATCGCGGGCAAAGGCATCGCCAACCCGCTGGCGACCATTCTCTCGGTGTCGATGATGCTGCGTTACAGCTTCAATCTGCAGGACGCGGCGGATGCCATCGAGAAAGCGGTCAGCGTGGTGCTGGATCAGGGTCTGCGCACCGGCGACATCTTTTCGACCGGTTGCACTAAAGTCGGTACGCAGGAAATGGGTGACGCAGTAGTCGCCGCGCTGCGGAATCTGTAATCTCTCGGGCCCGCTGCGAAATTCAATACAAAGCAGCGGCCCACTTTTCAAGAAGGTGTAGTTGCGATGAAACGTGTAGGTCTGATCGGTTGGCGCGGCATGGTCGGTTCCGTGCTCATGCAGCGGATGCTGGAAGAGCAGGATTTCGATCTTATCGAGCCGGTGTTTTTCACCACTTCCAATGTCGGTGGCCAAGGCCCGTCCGTGGGCAAGGACATTGCTCCGCTCAAGGACGCTTACAGCATTGAAGAGCTGAAGACCCTCGACGTGATCCTGACCTGCCAGGGCGGCGACTACACCAGCGAAGTGTTCCCGAAGCTGCGCGAAGCCGGCTGGCAGGGTTACTGGATCGACGCGGCCTCGAGCCTGCGGATGAACGACGACGCCGTCATCATCCTCGATCCGGTCAACCGCAAGGTCATCGACCAGCAGCTTGACGCGGGCACCAAGAACTACATCGGCGGCAACTGCACCGTCAGCCTGATGCTGATGGGCCTGGGCGGTCTGTTCGAAGCCGGTCTGGTCGAGTGGATGAGCGCCATGACCTATCAGGCGGCGTCCGGTGCCGGCGCGCAGAACATGCGTGAACTGATCAAGCAGATGGGTGCGACCCACGCCGCTGTCGCCGATCAACTGGCCGATCCTGCCAGCGCGATCCTCGACATCGACCGTCGTGTGGCCGAAGCCATGCGCAGCGACGCGTACCCGACCGAAAACTTCGGCGTACCGCTGGCCGGCAGCCTGATCCCGTGGATCGACAAGGAACTGCCGAATGGCCAGAGCCGCGAAGAGTGGAAGGCCCAGGCCGAGACCAACAAGATCCTCGGTCGCTTCAAGAGCCCGATCCCGGTCGACGGTATCTGCGTGCGCATCGGCGCCATGCGTTGCCACAGCCAGGCGCTGACCATCAAGCTGAACAAAGACGTGCCGATCGCCGACATCGAAGGGCTGATCAGTCAGCACAACCCTTGGGTCAAGCTGGTGCCGAACAACCGTGAAATCAGCATGCAGGAGCTGAGCCCGACGAAAGTCACCGGCACCCTGAACGTACCGGTCGGTCGTCTGCGCAAGCTGAACATGGGGTCGCAGTTCGTTGGTGCCTTCACCGTCGGCGACCAACTGCTGTGGGGCGCGGCCGAACCGTTGCGCCGCATGCTGCGGATCCTGCTTGAGCGTTGATCGCTTGAAGCTGTGAAAAAAACCGTGCCTTGTGAGAGGTACGGTTTTTTTATGCCTGACTGTTCTCGGGTGCCTGGTCTGGTCCCATCGCTGGCAAGCCAGCTCCCACAGTGTTTGGTGTCGGCCCCGGTTTTTATTGCACCATAGAAACCTGTGGGAGCTGGCTTGCCAGCGATGAGGTCGGTACAGGTGGCACTAATCCCCGGCAGAAATTGCCTGTGCGCCAGTCTGCCGGTAAAGTGCCGCTCCCCCCGTTTCGCCAGAGGTAGCAACATGACCCAGACCCTTGATATTGCCGTGATCGGCGCCACCGGTACTGTCGGCGAAACCCTTGTGCAGATTCTCGAGGAGCGCGACTTCCCGGTCGGCACCTTGCACCTGTTGGCCAGCAGCGAATCCGCCGGCAGCTCGGTGCTGTTTCGCAACAAGAACGTGCGCGTGCGTGAAGTCGACGAGTTCGATTTCAGCAAGGTCAAGCTGGCGTTCTTCGCCGCCGGCCCGGCCATCACCCTGAGTTACGCCGCCCGCGCTCACGCGGCGGGTTGCTCGCTGGTTGATCTGTCCGGCGCCTTGCCGGCGGATCAGGCGCCGCAAGTGGTGCCGGAAGCCAATGCCGAGGTGCTGGCCGGTTTGAAAGCACCGTTCCAGGTCAGCAGCCCGAGCCCGTCGGCCACCACATTGGCCGTGGTGCTGGCGCCGCTGCTCGATCTGATCGAGCTGCAATATGTGCACGTCACCGCCAATCTGGCGGTTTCCGCCCAGGGCCGCGAAGCCGTGACCGAACTGGCGCGCCAGACCGCCGAGCTGCTGAACATGCGTCCGCTGGAGCCGACATTCTTCGACCGGCAGATGGCTTTCAACCTGCTGGCCCAGGTCGGTACGCCCGACGCGCAAGGTCACACGCTGCTGGAAAAACGTCTGGTGCGCGAGCTGCGTCAGGTGCTGGCCAAGCCTTTATTAAAGATTTCCGCAACTTGCGTTCAAGCCCCGGTGTTTTTTGGCGATAGCTTTAGCGTGACCTTGCAGTCAGCGAGCGCGGTCGACCTGGAAAAGGTCAACGCCGCGCTTGAAGAGGCCGAGGGTATCGAGCTGGTCGAGGCCGGCGATTATCCGACCGCCGTCGGTGACGCGGTCGGGCAGGACGTGGTCTACGTCGGGCGGGTGCGCGCCGGTGTCGACGAGCCGTCGGAACTTAATCTGTGGCTGACGTCAGATAACGTACGCAAAGGTGCGGCCCTCAACGCCGTGCAGGTCGCCGAGTTGTTGATAAAAGACCTGCTGTAAAAGATACTTGGCAACAATTTGTCGACTGATTCTAGCCGGGCGCTATGCTTGGCCAGATCGCTTGATGACGCGACACCCTCCGGGACTTTCCGGGGCATCAAAGAAATGATCGCGCGCGGCATGCTGTCGTCGTCGCGCGCAATGCCTTACGGCAGCGACTATCAACATCTTCTCGCTGGCCGAGGAACGTTCAAACAAAGGAAGAGGCTATGGTTCAAGTTCGCAAACTGGTGTTAGCAATAGCGGCCGCCTCGGCGCTGTCCTCCGGTATGGCGCATGCCCTCGGGCTCGGGGAGCTGACCCTGAAGTCGACCCTGAACCAGCCGCTGGTGGCGGAAATCGAGCTGCTCGATGTCAAGGATCTGACCGCTGCCGAAGTGGTGCCGAGCCTGGCCTCGCCGGAAGATTTCGCCAAGGCTGGCGTCGATCGCCAGGCCTTCCTCAATGATCTGACCTTCACCCCGGTGCTCAACGCCAGCGGCAAAAGCGTGCTGCGTGTAACGTCGAGCAAGCCGCTGTCGGAACCGATGGTGAAATTCCTCGTGCAGGTGATGTGGCCCAACGGCCGTCTGCTGCGTGATTACAGCGTGCTGCTGGATCCATCGAAGTTCTCGCCGCAGACCGCTGATGCCGCCGCCCAGCCTGCGCCGGCGCAAACCATCACCGCTCCGACCACCGGCGCCACGCATTCAACCCACACCACCACGCCGCGCGACACCCTGTGGGAAATCGCCGCCAAGGCGCGCACCGGCGGTTCGGTGCAGCAGACCATGCTGGCGATCCAGGCCTTGAACCCGGACGCGTTCATCGGCGGCAACATCAACCGCCTGAAAACCGGTCAGGTGCTGCGTCTGCCGGATCAGGTGCAAAGCACCGCACTGCCGCAGTCCAAAGCGATTGCCGAAGTGGCGGCGCAGAACGAAGCCTGGCGGCAGGGTCGTCGTTATGTGGCCAAGCCGGGCACCGGTCAGCAGCAGCTCGATGCGACCAATCGTGGTCGCGCCAATACCGGTGCTGCGCAAAACGCCAAGGACAACCTGAGCCTGGTGTCAGCCGAAAGCGCCAAGGCGCGTGGCAAGGGTCCGGCCGGCGATGCCAAGGCCCTGAGCAACAAACTGGCGGTCACTCAGGAAAGTCTCGACACCACCCGTCGTGACAACGAAGAGCTGAAAAGCCGCATGGCCGATCTGCAAAGCCAGCTGGACAAGCTGCAACGCCTGATCGAGCTGAAGAACAATCAACTGGCGAAGATGCAGGCCGAAGGTTCGGGCTCGGCTCCGGCCACAACGGCCCCTGTTGTTCCTGCGATCACTGCGGAGCTGGCAACCACGCCACCGGCGACTCCAGCAGAGGTTGCGCCAGTCGCACCTGCGCCTGAGGCTGCTGCTCCGGCCCCGGTCGAGCCGGTTGTCGAGCCTGTGGTTGAAACCACGCCCGCCGTCAATGACGAGAAAACCTTCAACGAACTGCTGACCAATCCAATCCTGTTGGGTCTGGTCGGTGGCGGTGCAGTGGTCCTGCTGCTCCTGTTGTTGCTGCTGGCCCGTCGCCGCAAGGCGCAACAGGAAGCCGAAAAACACCTGCGTATGGCACGTGCGCTGGAGGAGCAGTCCTTCTCCCAGGATCTCGATCTGCCGGAAAGCAGCTTCGAAGGTCTGGAGGTGCCAGCCGCCAGCGTCAAGCTGACCCCGGCTCCAGCTCCAGCAGCGGCGCCTGCCGCCGCTGCTGTAGTTGCGCCCGTCGTGATGGCCGAGCCGATCGCCGCGCCGTTGGTGGCGCCGGCCGCCGAGCGTTCCGACGACGTGCTGGACAAGGCGCAGTCGCACATCGACGGCGGTCGTTTGAATCAAGCCGCCGCGTTGCTGGAGGAGGGCGTGAGCCTGGAGCCGCAGCGCAGCGATCTGCGTCTGAAGCTGATGGAGGTTTACGGTCGCCAGGGTGATCGCGATGCCTTCGTCGGTCAGGAGCGTCAACTGGTTGCCAATGGCGACAACTTCGCCAAGGTCGAAGAGCTGAAAAGCCGCTTCCCGGCCATGGCGGTCGTCGCGGCCAGCGGTCTGGCGGCAGCGGCGATTGCCGCCGAACTGGACGCGGAATACGTCAAGGAGCTGCTGCTCGACGAGCCTGAAGCGCCGGCTGCTTCTGCTGCGGCAGATGACGATCTGGACAGCGCTTTCGACCTGAGCCTCGACGATCTCGACAACATCACGCCAGTTGAACCTGTGGCGGCTGTCGAGCCGGAAACGCCGGTCGAGCTGGACGCATTCCCGACTGACGACGACCTGAGCTTCGAGTCGGTGCTGCAACAGCAGACCGACATCAAGGAAAACCTCGACGACCTGTCGGACTTCGACCTGGATCTGGACCTCGGTGCCGATCCTGCGCCTGCGCCGGTCGAGTTGGCAGACGATGACTTCCTGCTGGATCTGGACGAAGGCGTGAAGGATCTGCCGCTGGTCGAAACCCCGGCCGTGACCGACGTGCCGCAGGACGATCTGGAACTGCCAGCCGATTTCGACCTGTCCCTGGCTGACGAAATGGACGCTGCACCAGCCGAGCCGGACGCGTTCGCCGCCGAGCTGGACGACGTCAACGCTGAGCTGGATCGTCTGTCGAGCAGCATCAACGAGCCAAGCTTCACCGAAGCTGATGCTGCGTTGGGTGATGATCTGGGTGAGGATGACTTCGACTTCCTGTCCGGCACCGACGAAGCCGCGACCAAGCTCGATCTGGCGCAGGCCTACATCGACATGGGCGACAACGACGGTGCGCGCGACATCCTCAATGAAGTCATCAGCGAGGGCAACGACAAGCAGAAGAGCGAAGCGAGCGAAATGCTTTCGCATCTGGCCTGAGTCGGCATTCAGCGCTAAGCAAAACGGCAGCCCATGAGGCTGCCGTTTTTGTTTGGGTCTGGTTTCCCCGTCCCGCCGCCTTATAATGCCCGCCTTTGTAGATCAGCAGGCTGTACCGACTTGGCAAACATAGATAACCCGGCCGCCGAAATGGCACCCGAAGGCTTTTTCCGCGTCGCGCTGGGCGTTGAATACAAGGGCTCGCGCTACAGCGGCTGGCAGCGTCAGTCCACCGGTGTGCTCACCGTGCAGGAAACCCTGGAAAAAGCCCTGTCGAAGGTCGCCGACTCGCCGATCTCGCTGCAATGCGCGGGGCGCACCGACGCCGGTGTGCATGCGTGCGGGCAAGTGGTGCATTTCGATACCCAGGTCGACCGCTCGCTGAAAGCCTGGGTCATGGGCGCCAACATCAATCTGCCCCACGACATCAGCGTCAGTTGGGCGAAGGTCATGCCGGCGCATTTCCATGCGCGATTCAAGGCGATTGCCCGGCGCTATCGCTATGTGATCTACAACGATCAGATCCGCCCGGCGCATCTCAACGAAGAAATCACCTGGAATCACCGTCCGCTGGACGTCGAGCGCATGGCCGAGGCCGCGCAGTACCTGATCGGTACCCATGATTTCAGTGCCTTCCGTGCCGGCCAGTGCCAGGCCAAGTCGCCGATCAAGCAGATGCATCACCTGCGCGTGACCCGTCACGGCAAAATGATCGTTCTGGACATCCGCGCCAACGCGTTCCTGCACCACATGGTGCGCAACATCGCCGGCGTGCTGATGACCATCGGTGCCGGCGAGCGGCCGGTGGAGTGGATGAAAGAAGTGCTGGAGAGCCGTGAGCGGCGTTCCGGCGGGGTCACGGCGCATCCGTTCGGCCTGTATCTGGTGCAGGTCGAGTATCACGACGAGTTCCCGTTGCCCGAGCGTTTCATCGGGCCACATTTCCTTACGGGTTTCGCGGATCTTGACGGCTGACGCCCTCGAACGCATTTGTTACCATCCGGGACTTTCTCGGATTTGCCTTGGGGTTTTTATCGACATGTCAGCCGTTCGCAGCAAGATTTGCGGGATTACCCGCATGGAAGATGCGTTGGCAGCCGTCGAGGCCGGGGCCGATGCCATCGGTTTTGTGTTCTACGCTAAAAGTCCCCGGGCCGTGACCGTGCAGCAGGCGCGGGCGATCATCGCCGCATTGCCGCCGTTCGTGACCACGGTCGGGCTGTTCGTCAATGCCAGCCGCTGCGAGCTCGGGGAAATCCTCGATGCCGTGCCGCTGGATCTGTTGCAGTTCCACGGCGACGAAACCGCCGCCGAGTGTGAAGGCTGGCACCGGCCGTACATCAAGGCTTTGCGGGTCAAGGCGGGCGATGACATTGCCGCTGCCTGCGATGCCTACCCAAGTGCCAGCGGCGTGCTGCTCGACACTTATGTCGAAGGCGTGCCCGGCGGAACCGGCGAGGCGTTCGACTGGTCATTGATTCCGCAAGGCTTGAGCAAACCGTTGATTCTGGCCGGCGGCCTGACGCCGGAGAACGTCGCCGATGCGATCGCCCAAGTGCGGCCGTATGCCGTGGATGTCAGCGGCGGGGTAGAGGCGAGCAAGGGCATCAAGGATCACGCAAAGATTCGTGCATTCATCAACGCCGTACGCTGATGTGACGGCTGGCAGACTGCCGCCGTCCACAGCTCTGTAGAAAAGAGGCTGAGGGTCTTTTCGGGGTGTACGCAGGTCAGTTCCGCTGACCCGGCAGCCCGGCCGATCATCGCCACACATGAATTTAGCTGAAGGGCATACGCGGGGCCGCGAACCAGAGCGTTCGGGCCGCCGGTACTGGAGAAAGAAAGCATGAGCAACTGGTTGGTAGACAAGCTGATCCCTTCGATCATGCGTTCCGAGGTCAAAAAGAGCTCGGTCCCTGAAGGTCTGTGGCACAAATGCCCGTCCTGCGAGGCTGTGCTGTATCGTCCGGAGCTGGAAAAGACCCTGGACGTTTGCCCTAAGTGCAACCACCACATGCGCATCGGCGCACGTGCGCGCATCGACATCTTCCTGGACGCCGAAGGCCGTGCCGAACTGGGCGCCGATCTGGAGCCGGTTGACCGTCTGAAATTCCGTGACGGCAAGAAGTACAAGGACCGTCTGGTCGCTGCCCAGAAACAGACCGGCGAGAAAGACGCACTGGTGTCCATGAGCGGCACCCTGCTGGGCATGCCGGTCGTGGTTTCGGCGTTCGAATTCAGCTTCATGGGCGGTTCCATGGGCGCCATCGTTGGTGAGCGCTTCGTGCGCGCCGCCAACTACGCGCTGGAAAACCGTTGCCCGATGGTCTGCTTCTCCGCTTCCGGTGGCGCGCGGATGCAGGAAGCGCTGATCTCGCTGATGCAGATGGCCAAGACCTCGGCCGTGCTGGCGCGTTTGCGTGAAGAAGGCATTCCGTTCATCTCCGTGCTGACCGACCCGGTCTACGGCGGCGTTTCCGCCAGTCTGGCGATGCTGGGCGACGTGATCGTCGGCGAGCCTAAAGCCCTGATCGGCTTCGCCGGTCCGCGCGTGATCGAGCAGACCGTGCGTGAAAAACTGCCGGAAGGCTTCCAGCGCAGCGAGTTCCTGCTGGAGCACGGTGCAATCGACCTGATCATCGACCGTCGCGAACTGCGTCCGCGTCTGGGTAACCTGCTGGCGCAACTGACCGGCAAACCGACGCCTAAATTCGTTGCTGCGCCGATCGAGCCGATCGTCGTTCCGCCGGTGCCTGCCAACGTATGACCGAGCGCACCCTTGGCGAGTGGCTCGCCTACCTTGAACAGTTGCATCCATCGGCCATCGACATGGGGCTGGAGCGTTCGCAACAGGTAGCGTCCCGCATGGGACTGGGCCAGCCGGCGCCACGGGTGATTACGGTCACCGGCACCAACGGCAAGGGGTCGACCTGCGCTTTCGTGGCTTCATTGCTGCGGGCGCAGGGCCTGAGCGTTGGTGTCTACAATTCTCCGCACCTGCTGCGTTACAACGAGCGGGTGCAGCTCAATGGCGTCGAAGCCACTGACGCGCAGCTGTGCGAAGCCTTCGCGGCGGTCGAAGCGGGGCGCGGCGACACTTCCCTGACTTACTTCGAAATGGGCACCCTCGCGGCGTTCTGGCTGTTTCAACAGGCCGGGCTCGACGCGGTGGTGCTGGAAGTCGGGCTGGGCGGGCGTCTGGACACGGTCAACGTGGTCGATGCCGATATCGCGCTGGTCACCAGCATTGGTGTCGATCATGCCGATTACCTGGGCAATACCCGCGAATCCGTGGCCTTTGAAAAGGCCGGGATTTTCCGTCAGGGCAAACCTGCGCTGTGCGGCGATCTGAATCCTCCACAACCCCTGCTGGACAAGGCGCGCGAGCTGGCTTGTCCGTTCTTCCTGCGCGGGCGCGATTTCGATCTCGGCATCACTGATCAATTCTGGCAGTGGCGCGGTACCGATACTGACGGTCAGATTGTCGAGCTGCGCGATTTGCCGCTGCTTGATCTGCCGATGGAAAACGCTGCGCTGGCGTTGCAGGCTTATCTGCTGCTCGGTTTGCCGTGGGATGCCGGGCAGATTGCTGCGGCGTTGCAGGCGACTCGCGTGGTCGGTCGTCTTGATCGTCGTTCGTTCGAATGGAACGGCAAACGTCTGAACCTGCTGCTGGATGTTGGCCATAACCCGCATGCGGCGGAGTACCTGGCGCGGCGTCTGGCGGCTCGTCCACCGGTCGGCAAGCGTCTGGCGGTGTTCGGCCTGTTGGCGGACAAGGATCTGGACGGTGTCATCGGTGAGTTGAATGCCAGCGTCCAGCACTGGGCGGTGGCGCCGCTGGATTCGCCGCGTTCGCGTCCGGTGGATGAATTGAAACAGGCATTGCAGAACCTTGGCGCCTCGGTCACGTCTTATGACAGCGTGGCGGCCGCCCTGGAAGGGCAGTGTGCAGTGGCCACCAGCGACGACGAGATCTTGCTGTTCGGATCATTTTATTGTGTCGCCGAGGCCCTTGAATGGCTGTCTCGGCGCTCCACGGAGGAAGCGGCAAATGGCTTTGCTGGATAAAGCGTACAAGCAGCGCATGGTCGGTGCCCTGGTGCTGGTGGCGCTGGCGGTGATTTTCCTGCCGATGCTGTTTTCCCGTCAGGATGAACAGCGTCAGGTGACCGTCGAGGCGCCGGCTGCGCCGCAGGCGCCCGCCGTGGCGCAGATCCAGATGGAAACCGTTGCGGTGCCGGAGCCTCAGGTTCTGCCGCAAGAGCCAGTGCCGAGCGATGACGAAGTCGCCGAGCAGGCTGTGCCAACGGCGCCGATTGCTTCCGCCGCGCCAGCCCCGGCTCCGGCGCCGGTGGCCAAACCGGTTGCGCCGGCGCCTGCTCCGGCTCCAGCGGCCAAGCCAACCACGGCCCCGGCCCAGCCGATCGCTGCATTGTCTACCAAGCCGGATACCACCCAGAGCCGCATCGATGCCAATGGCCTGTCGGTGAGCTGGTCGGTGCAATTGGCCAGTCTGTCGAGCCGCGCCAGCGCCGAAAGTCTGCAGAAAACCCTGCGCAGCCAGGGTTACAACGCTTATATCCGTTCGGCCGATGGCAAGAACCGGGTATTTGTCGGCCCGCTGATCGAGCGCGCCGAAGCCGATCGTCTGCGCGATCTGTTGAGCCGCCAGCAGAACCTCAAGGGGTTTGTGGTGCGCTTCCAGCCCGAGCGCGGCTGATATCTATCACTTCGATAGAAATGCACTGAAAATCGCAGCTTACCGACAGCCATGCGCTCTGCTAAAATGCGCCGCCTTATCCGTCTGTAGGCTGCACTGTGCCATTTACCTGGGTTGACTGGGCGATCGTTGCAATCATCGCCATATCCGCTTTGATCAGTTTGAGCCGCGGCTTCGTCAAAGAAGCATTGTCGCTGGTGACCTGGATCATCGCAGGAGCCGTTGCCTGGATGTTCGGTGGTTCACTGTCCGAGTACCTCGCCGGATACATTCAAACACCGTCGGCTCGTGTGATCACGGGCTGTGCCATCATGTTTGTCGCCACACTGATCGTGGGCGCAATGATCAATTATCTTATCGGCGAGTTGGTTCGCGTCACCGGGTTGTCCGGGACCGATCGATTCCTCGGCATGGCCTTCGGCGCTGCGCGTGGCGTGTTGCTGGTGGTCGTGGCAGTCGGGCTGTTGAGCCTGGGGCCGGTACAGCAGGACGGGTGGTGGAAAGAATCACAGCTCGTGCCAAAGTTTCTATTGGTCGCAGACTGGTCCAAGAACCTGATTCTCGGGTGGAGCAGTCAGTGGCTTGCCAGCGGAATCAGCGTACCCGCTGATATTCCGTTCAAGGAGCAACTCTTGCCGTCGGCCAAAACGCCTCAGTGAGTGTTGTTCAGTTCAGATCCATTAAGTAGGGGTTGCGTCGCATGTGTGGCATCGTCGGTATCGTCGGTAAGTCGAACGTCAATCAGGCGCTGTATGACGCGCTAACCGTGCTCCAGCACCGCGGCCAGGACGCTGCCGGTATCGTGACCAGCCATGATGGCCGGTTGTTCTTGCGCAAGGACAATGGCCTGGTGCGTGACGTGTTTCAGCAGCGTCACATGCAGCGCCTGGTCGGCCACATGGGTATCGGCCACGTCCGTTACCCGACTGCCGGCAGCTCGACCTCGGCCGAGGCCCAGCCGTTCTACGTCAACTCGCCGTACGGCATCACCCTGGCGCATAACGGTAACCTGACCAACGTTGAACAGTTGGCCAAAGAGATCTACGAATCCGATCTGCGTCACGTCAACACCAGCTCCGACTCGGAAGTGTTGCTCAACGTGTTCGCCCACGAGCTGGCCCAGCGCGGCAAGCTGCAACCGACCGAAGAAGACGTGTTTGCCGCCGTGACCGACGTGCACAACCGTTGCGTCGGTGGTTACGCGGTCGTGGCAATGGTGACCGGTTACGGCATCGTCGGTTTCCGTGACCCCCACGGCATCCGCCCGATCGTGTTCGGCCAGCGTCACACTGACGAAGGCGTCGAGTACATGATCGCCTCCGAAAGCGTTTCGCTGGACGTACTCGGCTTCACCCTGATCCGCGACCTGGCACCGGGCGAAGCGGTCTATATCACTGAAGATGGCAAACTGCACACCCGTCAGTGCGCAACCAACCCGTCCCTGACTCCGTGCATCTTCGAACACGTCTATCTGGCGCGTCCGGACTCGATCATCGACGGCGTGTCGGTCTACAAGGCCCGTCTGCGCATGGGTGAGAAGCTGGCCGAGAAGATTCTGCGCGAGCGTCCAGAGCACGATATCGACGTGGTCATCCCGATTCCGGACACCAGCCGCACTGCCGCGCTGGAGCTGGCCAACCATCTGGGCGTGAAATTCCGCGAAGGCTTCGTCAAGAACCGCTACATCGGTCGTACCTTCATCATGCCCGGCCAGGCCGCACGCAAGAAATCGGTACGCCAGAAGCTCAACGCCATCGAGCTGGAATTCCGCGGCAAGAACGTGATGCTTGTCGACGACTCGATCGTTCGCGGCACCACCTGCAAGCAGATCATCCAGATGGCCCGCGAAGCTGGCGCGAAAAACGTCTACTTCTGCTCGGCGGCTCCGGCTGTTCGCTTCCCGAACGTGTACGGTATCGACATGCCGAGCGCTCACGAGCTGATCGCGCACAATCGTTCGACTCAGGATGTCGCTGATCTGATCGGCGCTGACTGGCTGATCTATCAGGACCTGCCTGACTTGATCGAAGCGGTCGGTGGCGGCAAGATCAAGATCGAAAACTTCGATTGCGCAGTATTTGACGGCAAGTACGTCACCGGCGATGTCGACGAGGCTTACCTGAACAAGATCGAACAGGCACGCAACGATGCCTCGAAGGTCAAGACCCAGGCGGTCAGTGCGATCATCGATCTGTACAACAACTGAGTTTCAACCGGCCCTTAGGGGCCGGTTTTGTATCTGGCAAAAGACTTTTATTTATCGAGAACAGGGCAAGGAGTGACAGCATGAGTCAGGAATGGGATGCCGGTCGGCTGGACAGCGACCTCGAAGGCGTAGCGTTCGACACCCTGGCCGTACGTGCCGGTCAGCACCGTACGCCGGAAGGCGAGCACGGTGATCCGATGTTCTTCACTTCCAGCTACGTGTTCCGTACCGCTGCTGACGCCGCCGCACGGTTTGCCGGGGAAGTGCCGGGCAACGTCTACTCGCGCTACACCAACCCGACCGTGCGCGCGTTCGAAGAGCGCATTGCCGCGCTGGAAAGCGCCGAGCAGGCGGTGGCCACGGCCACCGGCATGGCCGCGATCATGGCGGTGGTGATGAGCCTGTGCAGCGCCGGCGATCATGTGCTGGTGTCGCGCAGCGTGTTCGGTTCGACCATCAGCCTGTTCGAGAAGTATTTCAAGCGTTTTGGCGTGGAAGTCGATTACGTGCCGCTGGCCGATCTGTCGGCGTGGGACGCAGCGATCAAGTCCAACACCAAATTGCTGTTCGTCGAGTCGCCGTCCAATCCGTTGGCTGAACTGGTGGATATCACCGCGCTGGCGGAAATCGCGCACGCCAAGGGTGCGATGCTGGTAGTCGACAACTGCTTCTGCACGCCTGCCTTGCAGCAGCCGCTGAAGTTGGGCGCAGACATCGTTGTGCATTCGGCCACCAAGTTCATCGATGGCCAGGGCCGTTGCATGGGCGGCGTGGTTGCCGGTCGCAGTGAGCAGATGAAGGAAATCGTAGGCTTCCTGCGTACAGCCGGGCCGACCCTCAGCCCGTTCAATGCCTGGATCTTCCTCAAAGGCCTGGAAACCCTGAATCTGCGGATGAAGGCGCACTGCGCCAATGCTCAACAACTGGCTGAGTGGCTGGAGCAGCAGGACGGTATCGAGAAGGTGCATTACGCCGGTCTCAAGAGCCATCCGCAGCACGAACTGGCTCAGCGTCAGCAGAAGGGCTTCGGCGCGGTGGTGAGCTTTGAGGTCAAGGGCGGCAAAGAGGCTGCCTGGCGCTTTATCGATGCGACCCGTTTGATCTCGATCACCGCCAACCTGGGTGACAGCAAAACCACCATCACTCACCCGAGCACCACATCCCACGGCCGTCTGGCGCCGCAGGAGCGTGAAGCTGCCGGCATTCGTGACAGCCTGATCCGCATCGCGGTCGGTCTGGAAGACGTGGCTGACCTGCAAGCCGACCTGTCGCGCGGTCTGGCGGCGTTGTGATCGAGTTGTCTACGCCAAAGATCGGCACCCATGGCCGCGTTGCATTGGTCACGGGTGCCGCGCGCGGGATCGGCTTGGGCATCGCGGCATGGCTGATCAGCGAAGGCTGGCAGGTGGTGTTGACGGATCTGGATCGAGCGCGAGGTTCGAAAGTGGCGAAGGTGCTCGGCGAAAACGCCTGGTTCATCGCCATGGACGTCGCGGACGAAAGCCAGGTGGCGCTCGGTGTCGCTGAGGTGCTGGGGCGGTTTGGCCGCCTGGATGCGCTGGTGTGCAACGCTGCCGTGGCCGATCCGCACAACATCACACTGGAAAGCCTCGACCTGGCTTATTGGAATCGGGTGCTGGCGGTGAACCTAGGTGGGCCGATGTTGCTGGCCAAGCACTGCGCGCCGTATCTGCGTGCGCACAACGGGGCCATCGTCAATCTGGCCTCGACCCGTGCGGCGCAGTCGGAACCTGATACGGAAGCCTATGCGGCGAGCAAGGGTGGTTTACTGGCGCTGACCCACGCGCTGGCGATCAGTCTCGGGCCGGAGATTCGCGTCAATGCGGTCAGCCCGGGCTGGATCGATGCGCGGGATCCATCCGTGCGGCGCGCGGAACCGCTGACCGATACCGATCATGCCCAGCATCCGGCGGGCAGGGTAGGGACGGTCGAGGATGTGGCGGCGATGGTGGCTTGGTTGCTTTCGAAGAATGCAGGGTTTGTGACGGGGCAGGAATTCGTGGTCGATGGCGGCATGACCAAGAAGATGATTTATACGGAATGAAGCAATTTCGTCTTTTTTAGAAAAACTTCAATCCTGCTATTGACTTAGGTTCGCTACCTGCGTAAATTTCGCGGCCTCGGAGATGCAAACGGGTGATTAGCTCAGCTGGGAGAGCGTCTGCCTTACAAGCAGAATGTCGGCGGTTCGATCCCGTCATCACCCACCACTCCCGAGATACTTGCGTAAGCAAGAGCGTAGGCTGAAAGTGCCTGCACCGACGCGCAGCGGTAGTTCAGTCGGTTAGAATACCGGCCTGTCACGCCGGGGGTCGCGGGTTCGAGTCCCGTCCGCTGCGCCATATTTAACGAGTCAGACACTGTCTGGCTCGCGATTGAAAAGCACCGAAGCTTTCAGTCAAACGAGTTACTTGAGCGCAAGCTCAAAGCGATACGCAGCGGTAGTTCAGTCGGTTAGAATACCGGCCTGTCACGCCGGGGGTCGCGGGTTCGAGTCCCGTCCGCTGCGCCATATCTGTTTCAAGGACCACTGAACGCCTTGAAGCACCGAAAGCGACCTCTGGTTGATTCGGCATCGATAGCAAAGACCCTGGTCGAAAGACCGGGGTTTTTTGTGTCTGAAATTTGACCTTTCCCAAATTCCTCCCTTAAAGCCGGCGACGAACTTTAGCCGTGGCTCGTTCGATGCTGCCGGGCAATCTACCTGCGTCTCTGAGTCGCTGCGATGCAATGCCGCATTGATTTTTTGATTCTTTGGTCAAATTTTTGTAACTGGTTGTTTGCTGCGAGCTCAGAAACCTATAAAGTTAACCTTTCGGTCAGCTTTGCACTGTCATCACGCCCTTTGCTTCGTCAAAAAGGGCTTCTGCAAGACTCGAGATTCCCAGTAGATAACCAGAAGGGCGGATCCATAACCGCCCAGAGGATGATCCATGTCCAACCGTGAAATATCCCGGCGCTCGTTCCTCCAGGGCGGGCTGGTGGCGGGTGTGAGTGTCACGCTCACGCCGCTCAGCAGTCAGGCGCTGGCTGCCTTGATGGAAAACAGCGTGACTGTGCCGTCCGAGCAATGGCTCGGCAGCAACGGCAAGGCACGCCAGCGTAACGATGCCTTGTCCAAGGTCTGCGGCAGCAAAGTGTTTGCCCGCGACATCCGTTCCAAGGACATGCCGGGTTGGCCCCAGCAGCAAGGCCACGCCATGTTGCTGAAAACCATCAAGGCTAACCGCATCTACGACGGCTATGACCTGTCGTGGCTCGGCGCTGATCTGCAGCCTGATCGCATCGTCACCGCCGCCGACCTGGACAAGGACGGCATTGTGTTCCCTGAAGAGCACGCGCCGGATCCGCTGCTGCCGGAAGGCAAAGTGCCGATGTTCATCGGCCACCCGGTTGCGATCCTGATCTGGAACGACTTCGAGCGGTTCCGTCAGGCCAAGAACAAACTCAAATTCAATGACAAAGCGATTCGTTACGGTGCGCAAGTACCGTTCTACGAAGGCGATCCCTATGGCAGTTTCCGCTACGTGCGGGTCGGTGGCTCGACGTCGGCAGACGAAGACGAATTCGCCAGCCTCAAGGACTCGATCCTGTTCCCGATGCTGAAAAACCGTCGTCCGGTGTGGAATTCCCAGCCGAACCTGCACGGCAACCTGACCGAGCGCGGCCTGTTCTACGCCGACCGCATGAAGAAAGAGATCGATACCCCGCCGGACAACTGGCTGGTGTTCGACGAGCGCTACAAAACCCCGTCGATCGAACCGGCCGCGATGGAGCCGGACAACGGCAACGGCTGGTACGATCCGGCGACCAAGACCCTGCATTTCGTCGTCGCCACTCAATGCCCGCTGGAAACCGCCACCGAGACCGCGAAGATGATCGGGCCGTCGCGTTTCGGCCTGGCGAACCTGAACATGCACCCGGGCTACACCGTCGGTTACGGTTCCAAGGACCACAACATTTTCGTCTACTACGCAGCCCTGGCGGCGTTGTACGGTGCGGGTGTACCGATTCGCCTGGCCAACGACCGCTACGAGCAGTTCCAGAGCGGCATCAAGCGCCACCCGTTCGACATCCGCTACCAGTTGGCAGTGGACAAGACCGATCACAGCTTCAAGATTTTCCGTGCCGAGATGAGCGTCGACGGTGGCGGTCGGATCAACTACAGCCCGTCGGTGGCCGCCGTTGGCGCTACGGCGGCGCAGTCGATCTACTACATGCCGCAGAACGACCTGCAGGTCACCGCTTACCATTCCCGCGCCGTTGAAGCAGGTTCGATGCGCGGTTACGGCACCCTGCAGAGCATGGCTTCCACCGAGATGATGGTCGACGAAATCGCCGATCGCCTTGGTGTCGATGCCATTGATCTGCGCCGCAAGAACGCGCTGCGCTCGGGAATGAAAAACACTCAGGGCGCGATCCCGGCCGGTGCGTTGCGCCTGCACGAGATTCTCGACAAGGCTTCGCTGCACGAAGTCTGGAAAAACCGCGACGCGATCAAGAAACAGCGTGAAGCAGCGGATCCGGACAACTGGTATGGCGTGGGTTTCGCCATTTGCCAGAAAGACTTCGGCACCGGTTCCGAAGCGCCGATGGCCAGCATCGAGTTCACCGCTGACGGGCGCATTTCCCTGCGTCACATCGGCATCGAGATCGGCACCGGCATGTCCACCTCGCAAGCATTGGTGGTGGCTGATTTCCTCGGCAGCGCGGCTCACGACGTGAAGACTGGCGAAACCGAGTGGGATGAGATGCAACTGGTGACCGCCGGCAACCCTTACATCATGAGCCAGGCCGAGCAGGACAACTTCCTGCGTAACCCGCGCTGGGTCGGCAAACTGGCGTCGGCCTCGTCCGCGACCAACTCCGCCTATTACTTCAGTCACGCCACCCGTGAAGCGGCGCGCGTGCTGTTCAACCACGGTCTGTGGCCGGCAGCGCTGGAGATCTGGCGTCAGGGCCCGTACGGCGGTCAGGCCAACCCTTACGTGGTGCGTCGCGAAGATGCGCATTGGGTCGACGGCAAACTGACTGCCAACGGCATGCAGCCACTGACTTTCGAAGAGCTGGCCAAGCGTGCCCACGAGCGCGGTCTGGTCACTGGCGCCACGGTTCACGGTTTCAACCGCTGGAGCTGGGCTGAAGCCGAATACAGCATCGATGGCGTGCGCGAGCGTTTGCCGCTCGACGGTCTGGCGGTGAAGTACGGCGACGGCGCCCCGAAAGCGAAAAAGGCACAGATGACCAGTGCCGGTTTCCACCTGTTGGATCGGCAGAATGTTGCCTATCCGGTGGTTCAACTGAACAACGCCGCTGTGACCTACTACAGCCCGGTCGCAACGCTGGTGGAGTTGAAGGTCAACAAAGGTTCGGCAGAAGTCGAAGTGCTCAACCATCACTCGTGGCTGGAATGCGGTCGGGTGCTGGTCGAAGAACTGGTTCGTGGCCAGCTCGAAGGCGGGATCGCCATGGGCATCGGTCACGCCTTGATGGAAGAGATGCCGCTGTACGAAGGCGGGCCGGGGGAGGGTGACTGGAACTTCAACCGCTATCGCCTGCCGATGGCACGGCATGTGGCGGTGTGGAAGCAGACTTCGGAAATCCTGCCGCCGCTGTCCCCAAGCGACCCGTCCAAAGGCATTGCCGAAGTGGTGATGATCCCGGTGGTCGGTGCCATCGGTAACGCCGTGGCCCACGCCATCGGTAAACGTGTTCGCGATTTGCCAATCACTGCTGCGCGCATCAAGGAGGCCCTCAATGGCTAACCGTCCGCTTCAACTGACCCTCAACGGTCAATCCGTCGGCCCGGTGGACATCCCTGATGACCTGCCGATGATCGATTACCTGCACGAATACGAGAACCTCACCGGTTCGCGCCTGGGCTGCGGCCAGGGCATCTGCCACGCCTGCGTGGTGATCGTCGACAACCCGGACGGCACCAGCGAGGAAGTGCGCACCTGCATCACCGGCGCGCATTACTTCGAGGGCAAGAAAGTCCGCACCATCGAAGGCCACGCCAAGCGTGACGAGCAAGGCCAGGTGACCGAGCTGAACCCGATCCAGCAGCGCTTCGTCGACGAATTCGCCTTCCAGTGCAGCTACTGCGCACCGGGCTTCGTCAACGCCGCGACCGTGCTGGTGGAAAAGCTGCAACGCCAGCCGATCGTCAAAAGCAAACTGGAACAAGTCATCGAGGACAGCCTCGGCCATCACGTCTGCCGTTGCACTGGGTACGTGCGTTACTACAACGCCACCCGCAACGTGTTGACCGATCTCGGCCTGGTCAAGGAGGGTTAAGCATGAAGCAACTACTGACCCGCCTGGCCCTGGCGGTCGGGCTGGCTGCGCCTGTGTTGGCGGTGCACGCGGATGATCAGGTCAAGCGCGGCGAGTACCTTGCCCGCGCGGCCGACTGCATGGCCTGCCACACCGCACCGGGTGGCGCGCCATTTGCCGGCGGGCTGCCGATCGTGTCGCCGTTCGGCACGATCTACGGCACCAACATCACTCCAAGCAAAGAGCACGGCATCGGTCTCTACACCGATGACGAGTTCTTCGCTGCGCTCACCGAAGGCAAGCGTCGTGACGGCGCCAATCTGTACCCGGCGATGCCGTACACCTCGTATCACTTGATGCCGCGTGCGGATTCGGATGCGATTCACGCGTATCTGAAAACCATTGAGCCAATCGAGCGTGCCGCACCGGTGACCAGCCTGAGCTTCCCGTTCAACGTGCGTCCGGGCTTGATCGGCTGGAACATGATGTACGGCAAAGCCTTGAAGCTGGAGCTCGCCGAAGGCAAAAGCGACGCTTGGAAACGCGGCCAGTACATGGTCGAAGTGCTTGGCCACTGCGGTGAATGCCATACGCCACGCGGCCTGCCGGGCGCGATGCAGTTGGACAAGCGCCTGACCGGCGGCATCCTCAACGGGTATCTGGCACCGAGCCTGCTGGCCACTGATCTGGCGGCGCGCGGCTGGAATCATCAAGACCTGAGTACGTTCCTCAAGCACGGCATGAGCGCCCAGGGCACGATGTTCAACGAGATGTTTCCGGTGTTCCACAACAGCACTCAGGGCCTGAGTGATCCTGATCTGGCGGCGATGGCGACTTTCCTGCTGGGCGATCAGCCTCCGGCAGCGAAAGAACTGACCGACGTGCCGGTGGAAAAACTCAGTGCCAGCGCTCAACGCGGCCGTCAGGAATACTTGAACGTCTGCGCCGGCTGTCACGCGGCCGGTGGCGAGGGCAAGCCGCACATCGCGGTGGCCATGCGAGGCAACACCACGCTGCGTCTGGAAGACCCACGCAACCTGTTGCGCGTGATCGAGGATGGCATCGGCGAACAGAAATTCGCCGGGTTCGAACACATGCAGCCGATGCCGGGTTTTGCCGACAAGCTCAGTGCCGAACAACTGACCGATCTGCTGAACTACCTGCGTCAGGGCTGGGGTGGTCAGTCGGCCGAGTTGGCGGTCGGCGATGTGCAGAAGCTCCAGGCTGACGCTCCGTCCATCGAGCACAAGGCGCACTGATCATGCAGCATCTCGATCTGCAGGTTGTGCGTCGGGCGCTGGAGTGGTCGACGGCGGGGCAGCGCATCTGGCTCTGCACCGTGCTGACCACCTATGGTTCGGCGCCCCGCGCGCCGGGTTCACTGCTGGCGGTGAACGACGGCGGGCAGTGGATCGGGTCGTTGTCCGGTGGTTGCGTCGAGGAAGACTTTCTCGAGCGCGTCGCCGAAGGTGCGTTTCTCGATTCGATCAATGTCGTGCGTTATGGCGAAGGTGACGATCCGCGTTCGCGGGTCAGCCTGCCGTGCGGCGGCATTCTCGATGTGCTGGTAGAGAAATTTGACGCCGGCTGCGATGTGCAGGCGCACCTGCGTGAACTCGAATCGGCGTTGCTGGGGCAGCGCCGGTTGATTCGCGAGGTCGATCTGACCACCGGAGCGCGCAGCCTGTTTGCCGATCGCGAGCAGGGCGCGCGGATCGAGCGTGAAATCGACCGGGTACGGATCCGCATCGGGGCCGCCCAGCGTTTGCTGCTGGCCGGCTATTCCAGCGTGGCGCAGGCCTGTGCGGAGTTCGCGGTCGGTCTCGGCTTCGAAGTGATTCTCTGCGACCCGCGTGATGAAGTGCTGGAAGGCGTGGTGCTCAATGGCGTGGAGATTCGCCGACAATTGCCGTCGGTGTTCATCGCCGATGGCGGTTGCCACCGTGATACAGCGGTGGTGGCGTTGACCCACGATCCGCGCATCGACGATCTGGCGATGATGGAGGCCGTGCGCACCGAAGCGTTCTACATCGGCGTGATGGGCTCGCAGCAGACGTCGCAGAAGCGCTTCGAGCGTTTGCGGCGGATTGGCGGTCTGGGGGAGGGCGAGCTGGCGCGGATTCATGCGCCGATCGGTCTTAACCTTGGCAGCAAGACGCCGGCGGAAATTGCTTTGGCGGTGCTCGCAGATATCCTGCGGATTCGCAGCGGGATTGCACGGGATCAGTTGTGATTGATGCGCGAAAAAAAGGGCCGCTTTTCAGCGGCCCTTTTTTTCGCGCATCAGAAACCGAGCTTGTCGCGCAGTCCGTAGTACCACGCGCCCAGTGCGGCAAACGGTGTGCGCAGCAGTTGCCCGCCGGGGAACGGGTAGTGCGGCAGGTCGGCAAACGCATCGAAACGCTCGGCTTGTCCGCGCAGAGCCTCGGCCAGTACCTTGCCGGCCAGGTGTGTATAGGTCACGCCGTGGCCACTGCAGCCTTGAGAATAATAGATGTTGTCGCCCAGACGTCCGACCTGAGGCAGGCGCGACAGGGTCAGCAGGAAATTGCCGGTCCAGGCGTAGTCGATTTTCACGTCCTTGAGCTGCGGGAAGGCCTTGAGCATTTTCGGGCGGATGATCGCTTCGATGTTTGCCGGATCCCGCGCGCCATATACAACGCCGCCGCCGAAGATCAGGCGTTTGTCGCCGCTCAGGCGGTAGTAGTCGAGCAGGTAGTTGCAGTCTTCGACGCAGTAGTCCTGCGGCAGCAAGGATTTCGCCAGCTCATCGCCCAGAGGCTCGGTGGTGATGACCTGAGTGCCGCATGGCATCGATTTGGCCGCCAGCTCCGGCACCAGATTGCCGAGGTAGGCGTTGCCGGCCACGATGATGAATTTGGCCCTGACTCTGCCCTGCGGTGTGTGCACGACCGGGTTGGCGCCGCGTTCGATGCGCACGGCCGGCGACTGCTCATGGATGGTGCCGCCCAGGGACTCCACAGCGGCTGCTTCGCCCAGCGCCAGGTTAAGCGGGTGGATGTGGCCGCCGCTCATGTCGAGCATGCCACCGACATATTGATCACAAGCCACCACTTCGCGGATGCGGCGTTGATCGAGCAGTTCCAGTTGGGTATGGCCGAAGCGTTCCCACAAGCGCTTCTGCGATTCGAGGTGGTCCATTTGCTTGGCGGTGAGGGCGGCGAATACGCCACCGTCCTTCAAGTCGCACTGAATGTTGTACTTGCTGACGCGCTCACGAATGATCCGGCCGCCTTCGAACGCCATCTGCCCGAGCAGTTGCGCCTGCTTCGGGCCGACGCTGCGTTCGATCACATCAATGTCACGGCTGTAGCTGTTGACGATTTGCCCGCCATTACGCCCCGAAGCGCCGAAACCGACCTTGGCGGCTTCCAGCACGGTCACGCGAAAACCGTTCTCAAGCAGGAACAGGGCCGAGGAAAGTCCCGTATAGCCAGCGCCGATCACACAGACATCCGTCTCCACGTCATCCTGCAGAGCAGGGCGTGGTGGTACGGCGTTGGCCGACGCAGCGTAATAAGACTCTGGGTAAGGGGTGTTCGCCATCCTGCAGCCTCTGTTTAATATATTTTACGAGTGCAGCGATCCTACCCCAGTTGAAAAACCTCCGCCAGCTACGGGGAAATCTTCTTGCGCCGGGTCGAAATTAAATATTTTGCATATTCATAGGGTTAGGTGAAAAAAAGGTGTTGACACCCCTCCGGAATTCCGTAGAATGCCGCCTCACAGCAGGCACGTAGCTCAGTTGGTTAGAGCACCACCTTGACATGGTGGGGGTCGTTGGTTCGAGTCCAATCGCGCCTACCAAACAAAATCCGCTCTGCTGGGCGGTGTGAGGGGGAATCCGAAAGGGTTCCCCTTTTTCTTTGCCTAAGAAAACGTTCACAAATTATAGGCTTCGTTCACACAAGGCAATGTGAACGTGGATTCTCGCCTGCCTCTGTTCACAGTCAGAATTGTGAACGACTCTCCCTAACCTATTGATACGTATGGCTCTAGCACTTTCTTGTCTAGGTGGTGGTACGTTCGCAAGCTCACTCCCTTGCCCGTTGTTCGTGCCTCACAAGGGCAGGCTTTCTAACCAACTGAGCTACGTGCCTGCTGTGAGGCGATAGACGCCTGACGGCCACGCTCTACACCCCAACGCTATGTGTTGCGTGTCGGACGCCATGAGCGACGCTGTGGAAATTCTGTGAGGGTTTCTTTAACAGGGGGTGGGAAGGGGGTTGGGGGTGGGGTGCTTATGTATGCAATGTGGCTCATGAATTTCTAGCAGAAAATAAGGCATACTGCTATTAATGCTGGATTATTAAATGCAGGCCAGAATAAATGGATTTTCTATCACTAGCTATTGGATTTCTAACGGGTGCATTTACAGGTGCTGCGGGAAATTATCTCGCCGATAAGTACACGGATGCTCGTAGGAGTAAGGAAGAAGAGAAGAAGTCGAAGAAGCTTTGGCGTGAGATTAAGAGCAGATTTCCGGCTGTCATAGAAGAAATGGAGCGTGATCTAAAAACTGAAGGGGCCAGTGGGATTCGCGAGTTTTTTGTTAAGAAGAGTTCAACGATGATCGGCTTTATAAATGAGCCTTGCTTCGAACTTCACACTGATAAGCTTCCTGATCTGAAGCCTGCAATACAGTTTCTCTTAGATCAGGGGCTTATCAAAGACATTACGCCTGGCAACGCACCAATGTATAGAATGAGCGAGAAACTGGTTGATCTCCTGCTTGATCGTAAACATTGACAGGGTAGTAGCCAAGAGCTATAAACTTGCATTAGGTAAACGGGCCTAGCATACGCTGAACTGTACGTCTCAGAGAGTGAGGCGGTTCAATGTTAGTAGCATCATAGCGAATCTTCGATGGTGTAGTGGTGGTGTGAACGCTCAGAAGACCGAGCCGGTGGTTGATAGACAGGCCGAGGTGCCACCCTCAGAGGTGGAGCGCTTACCCCTTTTGGCGTTGTTAGGAGGGCAGGTTACTGATAGCTGAACTATCAGGCACGGGAGGCTTTAGCTCCTGTGAAGAACGGCCAGTGTGGTAACGCATTGAGCACCCCAAAGGGGCACTAGGTGAGTACCTAGAACCGAGCGTAAGGCTCTCTATGTCATAGCTATATCAAAATGGATGGCTGCAATGGATAGCGATCAGTCACGCTTGACCTCAATGATAAAAATGACTGCGTTGTATCACCCCATTGGTTTGCTATGTAATGTGCTCATGACTTCGGTCTTGATTGCTGCGTTGTGTATAGCGGCATTCAAGGGCAAGATCATAGGTGCTTTGATTCTCGTGGCTGTAGCTATGATTGTCCGATTTATTATAATGTCGCTGCTAAGATTCTACCTTGCTAGAAAGTATCGCTAATCTGGTTAGTAGCGTTGGGCACCATTACACCTCCTCTGTTTTAATAAATAAATTATTCTATTTGCCGCCTACAAGACTGAGTCTCTGCACGTCAGCTTCATATTCGTCAGCAATACGTTTGCTGATCGCTACTTCACGCTCAACATCTGCTTTCCTTGGGCGTCCTACTGGTCTCACGCTACCAGTTACCTTAAGCATCTCCTTCACTGCGGCAATGTTTCCATTGACTAACTCTTGTTTCAATATCTCAATTGACTTGTCATGCCAATAGATACGGTGTTCCTCCTTCCACCCTTGTTCTTCAGCGTAGATATCTAAGGTGAGCACTGTCACGCCTAGACGTTTAGCTAGGTCGCAGTGTGAGTTAGTCTCAATGTATTCGGTCTTGTCTTTCTCTGTAAGGTTCATGGTGCTCTCTGTTTTGTGTGTTTGATTATGATTATTGAGGTGAGTGAGTAGCAGATGATGTTCAGTGCTATGGCTAGAACGCTGTAGTTCTGCATTATCTGTAATATTAATAACTGCGAGTATTGAATGCAAAGCAGGAGGGTTAGTAGGTAGGTCACTGTTTAAATTGCTGGCGCTTCCTGAATTCTCTTAAGGTCGCATCGAGAGATATAACCTACGGCTTGTAGGGTGAGGCGATTGTTAAGAGAGATATTGTATAGCGCTTGATGGTCATTGCGCTTGTGAATGATCTCCTTGGCTAGGCCTCTAGAGATAACTATATTTCTGATTGCAAATGAGGTGAAGCTAGGTAGTCTAATTGTGTCTGAATCTGACATGTTAATGATCCATTGGTAATTTGTCTGAACGTCACTGCGTGACAGAAGCAAGAGCAAGAGCGCGCCACGGAGTGGCATACGCATAAAGAAAGATCAAGAGCGGTTTGCTAACAGGTGCTTCGCTTTTGATTCTCTCTTTTTAATGCGTGCTCTTTGTCGGCTGCGCCGACGTTGCTTTTGCTCTTAAGTATATTGATATGTGAAGTGTCCACAATTCCTTAAAGATACTCTAAGAGAAAGTGGACAGTTTTATCCGTCAGTTAGTTGCCTTTAGCCATCTGGATACAATGCTTTTGCTAACGTCCATTATTGATGCGATCTTCCTGAGTGATAAGCCTTCAGCGGATAATTCTTTGGCTTTAAAGATGTTATCCTCTAGCTTGCTGCGTGAGTTTGAGCAAGGTGCTGGTCTGGTGAAATCCTTCAGTATGTGATGGCAACCCTTAAGGTCGAACGCAAGATGCAAACCTGATTCTTCAGTAGGAACAAAGTGAATAGTAGGTCTGTCATTGTTGAACGTCCTGATGCTGCTACGGGTAGCACCTTGGAATATCAATTCTCTATAGCGTTCGTCTTTTATTGCTTGTTTGCCTACAGATGAGGGGATTAGCATCTTCTCTAACATCTCAGAATTATTCTGATCGTCAATAGGGTTAGGATTTCCATGTATCAGAGAAAGGGTATGGTGTACGTCTGAATATCCATTCAATCCCCTGGCATCAAAGGGGATGCGTATTACATTGGGGTGATCGTCGAAAGGGTATTTGCACCACTCATGAACTTGAACAAGGATAGGTTCTCCTTGAACGAACTCGATAGCGTCCCGTAATAGATCATGCCCAAATACTCTATCATTCCATTCTTCCGCTACATTTCCATCAGGGAGCGTAAGTAACATGGTCTTGCTTACCTTGCTGCCTCCAATCAATGGGTAGATGTAGCTTGCAAACTTATAGCCTCTGTATTCTGGTGTGAATTTAGAGACTGTAATGGCGTAGCCCTTGGTGAGGGCGTGTTGATAGGCGAGGGTGCCTGTGACGTTGGCTCCGAGGATGTGTGTCTCAGAGGCGTGCTCATATATTCCGCTTAGGTCAAAGTAATCGATTACCCTGATTTGCCATTTCCACTTGTTTTCTTTCTTGCTCAGATATTCCTTGATGAATACGTCTGCCTTGCCCCTGAGTAGTGCTCCTAGGCAAGTAGTGATAGTTGACATTCCCTTGTCATCTATCACGTCTGAGTAAATCGCTCGTGCTTCTTTGGTCATTCCTCGCTTGATAGACGCTTTGGTCGAGTCATCATCAATCTCAATGAATTTCTCAAGGAAGTTAGTGTAGGCATGATCACCAATATCTCTGGTAAGATTATTAGCGACCGATGGGACTTCATCAATGACTACAACCCAGTCTTGTAGATAGCAAGGATCAAGGTCTAGCAAGGTCTTATGCGTAATGATAAGAACCTTGGGGTCATCTTCTAGAAGCGCACATTCCACGGTGTCAGTGACATGCTTATGAGTGTCACTATTGATTACGCAAACGTGGTTGATGCCAATGGCTTGGATACGTTTTACAACGTCCTTGGATAGTACCTTGGTAGGAACTGCGTAAAGGTAACGTTTGTAAGGATCAGTATCTAGCTCTCTGATGAATTGTTCTGTCTTGCCTGTGCCCGGCGTAGCTTCTGCTACGTAAATAATCTTAGGTTCACTTAGGTTCAATCAGCTTTCCTTCGCGGAGTAGGTTGTCTACTTCTTTTATGAGGTAGGAGGGAGTGGTGAAGTGTCCTGAAAGTTCTTGGGGTACTGCCTTATGCCCCTTGACAGCTAGAACTTGATAGAACCCAAACGAGTTCATGCCATATTCAATGTGTTTGTAGTCGCGGATGCCTGAGATATGTCGATTCTTCTGCTCAATGCTGCAATCAATTGCCTCTAGGGCAGAGCGCCGTTCTTGTTGTGCGTACAGTTCCGCTTCGTTGAGATAGGTGTTGCCCATTGTTATTCTCCTTGAGTGTAGGTTGCGCGAATAGCGGCCATAAGTTCGGCTTGTTCACGTTGGGTCGCCCCATTAAGCATGGATTTAGTAGTGCCTGTAATATTCCCTGCTTCATCTCGCACCACAACGCTTTTCTGAGGTTGGGTGCCAAACCCTTTGTAAGTGTTATCAACATCGATAAGCTCTCTTACCAATGGGTCATTGCGATAAAGCTCATCAGCTACTTTCTGTTTTGATGCTTTCCATTGCGCTAAAGCGTCTTTAGATGAGGCGAGCGGATTACCTCTAGGTTGAGGGGCTTCCTCTGCAATCTGATATCCATTAGCAAATAGCTCTGTCAGAACGGCTTGAGGGGAGTTTCCAGTTTCGTAAGCTAGTTGTCGCACTTGTTGCATGGTTACATATTTCATGTTGATTCCTTAAGCTTCAATCACGCGATATTGATAGGTTGCGTTACTGTGGTCTGCCGACTTGCGTCTTTCGATAAGGCCAACACTGATTAGGTGTTTTGTTACGTAGTCAACGCTTCGGCGTGGTAGTGCGGTTGCGCTAGCGAATGTTCCTCTAGAGATGGTGGTCCACCCTGTATCATCTTCGCCATTGCGGATTAGTAGATAAATAATCTTGCGAGGTAGTGTGTTTAATGCTTGATGCTGTACGGCTACGATCTCTTCTAGCGTAATATTCATGGTTATATGCTCTTGTTGTCGAGTTTTGAGCGATACTGTATTTTCTGAATGGGCACACTTCTATCTCCAATACAATTAGGAGGTAGAGAAAATTCAATATCGATACTAGTATATACTTATATTTGAGAAAAAAGACTACAGGGTGAGTGTGGAATTTTTTCAAGTCAGTTGTTTCAGATTCATTCTGCTGAATTATTTCTAAGGATAATCCTCAGTCTTCATCATCCCATTACTCATTGTTGCCGTAAGCCCCTATGAAAGGGGCTGCTTAGCTGGCTGGCTGTGTCGGTGGGTTTTCTATTTATCGTCGCTCCTATGAGCTTGCAGGGCGTTTAATCAATCAAGTGGAGAACATCCTTAGCGTTCAAGTGGGAGTATCTAGCTACAGACCTAGTATCCCTGTGTCCCGACACAATCATTATCTGAGCGTTGTTGAACCCTTTCTTGGCTACGTTAGTAATGCGTGTATGTCTTAACTGATGAAGCCTAACGCTATTGTCTAAGCCTGCTTTGTTCCTTGCTAACCTGACAGCTTGTGAGACGCTATGAGGCGTCACAGTGAACAGTCTTCCCTTGTTTGCTCGGTCTGCTAATGCAAGGCGCTGGGCTTCTTTCAGTAACTCCACGGCTCTGATGGTTAGGGGCACAGACCTAGTGCCGTTCTTTCCATCAATAACATCCGCAATTCGTTCATCCAGGTGAAGACAGTGAGTCGTCAGCTTGAGTATTTCTGAACGTCTCATAGCTGTTTCATAGGCAAGCTCTACGATGAGAGCCATGGTGGGGGAGAGCTTGTTAAGCAATTGTCTAAGCTCGCCTGCGCTGATTACCTTGTCGCTAGATTTATCTGGCTTGGGTAGGGCTATGTCACTTACGGGATTGTGTATGTCGATTAGCAGGCCACGCTTAGCGAACCTGAAGAAACGGGACATGAACGCTAACTGAATGCGACAGGTAGCAGGCTTGACCGTTTGTAGACGCTTCAGCTTGAAGTCATTGACTAGCTGAGGGGTGATGTCATGGATTGACTGAGGGAATGCAGCATAGAGCTGGGCGACGATCTTGATTGCATGGTCATAGCTACCCTTGCCTTTGAGTAGGGTTTCACAGTAGGTCATGCCCAAGGTGTAAAGCGTATGGGTTTGGTGTTCCTTGGTGACAGCTTCAAGCTGGTCAGCCCATGCTTGTGCCAGTGCTTGAGTGGGGAAGGTTTTAGACTGGGCAGGTTTCCCTTTCAAGCGTACCTGAGCGTTCCAGTTACCTGACGGTAGGGAGCGGATGTTAGCCATTGTTGACGCCTCATAATGTGAATGGGCGTTCTCTTAGGGCCTTAAGCTTCGTGGCTTAGCGCCTAGCATGGTGGCTCTTGACATGGTGGGGGTCGTTGGTTCGAGTCCAATCGCGCCTACCAAACAAAATCCGCTCTGCTGGGCGGTCTAAAGGGGTCACCGGAAACGGTGACCCCTTTTTGCATTTTGCGATTTGCAAAACCTTTGCAAAATCCGGCTTGGTCGACCGCAGCTACACTTCGCGCATTTGCAGGGATGTATTCATGAGTCGCCAGCTCAGGCGCGCCGGCCCGGGTGGTATCGAAAGTACTGATCGCAATGGATTTTGATCCATTCGTCCGCTGAATGTCATGGGCGACCTTTTAAATAGTGTGGATATTTAAGGGGTTACGGATTTTATTAACCATCCGGTTATCAAAAAATCGTTGTTACGAGGCAAATAAATCAGTAATATCCGCCCCGCGTTCACCACCACGGTTTATGCATTTTTAAATCCCAAGCTTCCATCAGCTGCTTGGGATTTTTTTTGCCCGCGATTTGCCTTCCCTGCACCTCTGTCCAGTCTCTCGCTTCGCCCGCTTCTGTTTTTCCGGGAGGAGTGACAAGCAGGCTCACAATTTTTCAACTACTACTGTCAGGCTGATTTCAACTCTGCCGGACGGAAGTTCATCGATGCTGGTTCATTGGTTTCTTGCAGCGATTCATTTACTGGCGTTTGCCATAGGTTTCTGGGCGGTGTTGACGCGTGGGGCCGCCTTCAGTCGTCTGGCGTCCGGCGCGGGTGAGGTCGGGCGCGTGTTGCTTGCCGACAATCTGTGGGGGCTTTCGGCGCTGGTGTTGCTTATCACCGGTGGCATGCGCGCTTTTGCCGGTTATGAGAAGGGAACCGACTACTACCTGCATCAGCCGCTGTTCCATCTGAAGATGACGCTGTTTGTGCTGATTCTGCTTTTGGAGCTGGTGCCGATGATCACCCTGATCAAATGGCGTTTGGCCAAGGCGCGCGGCGTTGTCCCTGATACAGGGCGTGCGAAGGTGTTCGCACGGATCAGTCATGCCGAAGCGCTGCTGTTGATATTGATGGTCGTGGCAGCCACCGGGATGGCCCGTGGCATTACATTCGGCTAGGCGGGCGAGATTCCCAACCGCTATTCGGAAATGTCCGACAGCCAGTCCATGGAATGACGGTTAGTATCGGTTGCGAGAAGGGTTGAGGCAGGAAGGGGCGTAGCACGCGCCGTCACCAAAGAGGTGGGGGAATGGCAATACGGCGCTTGAATCTTTAGCCAGTCATTGCGCGCAGGCAAACGAACTGGCTACTGACTGCGATAGGGCTCAGGGCGTTTGTGGCTTGTCCGGGGCGGTCAGGCCAGCCTGGATGCGCTGGTAGATTTCTTCCCGATGCACTGCAACGTTCTTCGGAGCATTGATGCCGATTCGAACTTGCTGGCCGCTGACGCCTAGAATGGTGATCGTGATGTCATCACCGATATTTATGCTTTCACCGACTTTGCGGGTGAGTATCAGCATGGTCTTCTCCTTGATTGCTTTGTAGGGCACCTGATTCAGACAGTGCAGAGGTCGGTGGTACGTATAGATTAGTGCGAAGTTTTACAGTTTGGGTGCCTCTTTCTGACGCGCAGCAGCGGCATTAATTCCCAGCGCGTAACTATACAGGGGCTGCCAGCATCAATCTCGTCCTTTTGTGCCCATTTTGCGGGGCTGCGAAAGTATTCTCGAATGTTAAGATCGCCGCTTTGAAAATTCAGAGGGAAGCGTTGTGCGCAAATTGGTCTGGGTAGTCGCGGCACTGGCATTGGCAGGATGTGGCGAAGGCAAGAGTGTGGATGCACAACAGCCGAAACCTGCTGTGGTAACAGCGCCTGCTGCGGTGGGTCCTCAATGGGATCTGGAAGTGCGCGGTGAAACCCCTCAAGCCGTGAGCGATCTCAGTGGTTGGCTGATCGAGCATGCTTTTGTGGCCAGTGTTGTCAAGGATGCCAGCGGCAAGACTCGGATTCTCCTCGGTCCTTTCAATTCGAAGGCTGACGCCGAGGCGCGTCAGGCGGATGTGAATGCAGCGCTGATCAAGGCGAAGAAGCAGAACATCGAGACGCTGGTGATCGAGCGCACGTCGGCGCAATAAGCGATCCATTCGGCGGAGCTGACTAAAGGGTGTCCCCCGTGATTCGTTTTTAAAGCAATCACCGAAGATACCCAGAAGGAGCTCCGCATGGCCTCCGCCAATCCTTACAAGTTGTTCGACGTTGTTTTGCGTCACAAGCAACATCTGAGCCCGCATCTGATGCGGATCACCCTCGCAAGCCCGGCGGTCACCGAGATGGCTACCTGGGCGCCGGATCAGCGAGTGAAGCTGTTTTTCCCGGCAGCAGACGGCTCACCCGCCAGGCTTTCTCAGGCGGAAGGATGGTACGCCCGTTTTCGCTCGATGCTGGTTGATCGTCGCCCGACGATGCGCACCTACACCATCCGCCACTTGCGTGCCGAAGTGGGCGAAGTGGATATCGATTTCGTCCTGCACGGCGAAACCGGCCCAGCCTCCCGATGGGCGTTGCGATCCCAGCCTGGCGAGTCGATGCAGATTCTGGCACCTGACAGCCAATTCTCGGCACAAGAGGCCGGGGGATTTGAATGGAAGCCACCGCAAACGCTCAAGCAACTTCTGCTGGTCGCCGATGCGACTGCCTTGCCGGCCGCCATGGGTATTCTGGAAGAGCTGGCGACTCTGGCTGAGCCGCCGCAGACCCAGGCGTTTTTTGAGGTCGACAGTCGTGAAGACAGGTTGGCCGTTCCTGAATGGCCCGGACTTTCGGTGCAATGGCTGATCCGCGATCATGCAGTTGCTGGCAGGTTGATGGTGGACGCCGTGCGGCAGGCAAAGCTGCCTGTGGATGCATCGCCTGTTGGGCAAGCGGTCGAACTGGCGGATGTCGACATCGAAGAGGAGATTCTCTGGGAGATCGCCGATACGGCTACCGAGGGATTCTATGGCTGGATCGCCGGAGAATCTGCAGCGGTCATGAGCCTGCGCAAATACCTGATCAAGGAGCGCGGCATCCCTCGAGAGTCACTCAATCTGATGGGCTACTGGCGTTACAACAAGTCCGGAGGTTGAGTACAAAAAAAAGGCCTTGAGTTTATCGCTCAAGGCCTTTTCTTTTGATCAAACAATCAACCGCAGGCTTTCAGGTTCACCGGGCCGACAAACTCGTTGCCGCGTCCCATCACGCATGCCACGCTCTGGTTGCGCTGACGCTCCCAGTCTTGCACCGGATAAGTCTTGTCCCAGGCTTCGTACAGCTGCCGATCCTGCTTCGACAGGCGCAAGCCGTACTGTTTGCTCATGTAAAAGTAGGTGCGGGCGATCATGCCGCGAATCGAAGGGCGGGGCATGACCTTCTTCGCCTTGAAGTCGACCTGAGTCAGGCATGAGCCGTACTGACCCTTTTCGACCGGCAGCCAACCATAGCTGAAGTTGCTGCGGTCGCCATTCACCTCGCCAATGCTCGGCACCAGGTTGTGCAGGTCGGCTTCGGCTTTCTGATAGCCAGGGTCGTAGCGGGTGCAATTCTTGCGACCGCCTTCCTGCCAGCATTGACGTTGATGGCCGAACTGCCATGCGGGAACGATGTGTTCCCATTCGATGCGGGAGGCCCGTTTGGCGTTCTTGCGTGGGACGTAGCCGCAGGCGGCCAGATCAACCTTGTTACCGGTGTATTTGCACCCGCAATAAAACTCGGTCGATTGTGGAGCGTACAGCTTCCAGGCGACCTTCTTGGCCTCGGTGAACGTACGCGGTGCGCCAGCTTGCGCACCCAGGGAAATGAACAGCAACAGCACAGCAGCAAAACGCAGAATCATTGAATCAATCTTCCTTCGGCACAACCCAGAAAATCTGTACGCCACCGTCGTCGCGGTAGGCGAGGGTGACGTTGTCGTTCTCGTCGATCTCTTCCAGTAAGCGCTCCCACTCGTCCGCCGGTTCGTCCGGAAGGCGGAAGATCAGTGCGGCTTTGGCTTTTTGTGCGGTGGGGGAGTTGATGATTTTTTGAACGCGCATGCCCATACGTTCGTAAGCGTCAGGAGCATCAGGGGAAGTGGCCACGAGGTTATCCTTATTAAGCTGTACGTGCATACAGTATTTAACTGTAGGCATTTTCGCAACTGCTTAAAATTCAAGAAAATCCTCTGACACCGGTTTTCCGGTTTTGGTGTCGCGCAGGTGTAATTTTTCTTTGGCGGATGTGGGAGCTCCACCCTCCGTCAAGTTGACGAAGGGTGAAGTCAGTGACCGATCAGGAAGGATCAGACGAAGACGAATCAGTATTCCCAGAACATCCGTTGCAGCTCTTTGCTGTCGTTGGTCTTGGTCAGCGCAACCATGGCCAGGATGCGGGCTTTCTGTGGGTTCAAGTCGTGAGCGACCACCCAGTCGTATTTGTCGTCAGGCTGTTCGGCGTTGCGCAGAACGAAACCGCCGGCATTGACGTGAGACGAGCGAATGATCTGCACGCCGTCCTTGCGCAGAGCCTGCAAGGCCGGAACCACGCGGGAGGAAACCGAGCCGTTGCCGGTGCCGGCATGGATGATCGCCTTGGCGCCGGACTGGGCGAAAGCCTTGTAGGCTGTATCGCTGACATTGCCGTAGGAATAGGCGATTTCTACATCAGGAAGGCTCTTGATGTTTTTGATGTCGAATTCCGAATCCATGGTGTGGCGCTTGGCTGGCAGGCGGAACCAGTAGGATTTGCCTTCGACTACCATGCCGAGCGGGCCCCAGGCGCTTTTGAACGCTTCGGTCTTGATGTTGATCATCTTGCTGACATCGCGACCCGACTGGATTTCATCGTTCAGGGTCACCAGTACGCCTTTGCCGCGCGCTTCTTTGCTGCTGGCGACGGCCACGGCGTTGTACAGGTTCAGCATTCCGTCCGCCGACATGGCGGTGCCCGGGCGCATGGAGCCGACGACGATGATCGGCTTGTCGGTTTTTTCCACCAGGTTCAGGAAGTACGCGGTCTCTTCCAGGGTGTCGGTGCCGTGGGTGATGACGATGCCATCGACGTCTTTGCTCTCGGCCAGTTCGGAAACACGACGACCCAGTTGCAGGAGGTTTTCGTTGGTGATGCTTTCCGAGGCGATTTGCATGACCTGTTCGCCACGCACATTGGCCAGCGTGCTCAGCTCGGGAATGCCGGCGATCAACTGTTCGATGCCCACTTTCGCAGCCTGATAGGTCGCACTGTTGGCTGCGCTGGCGCCGGCACCGGCAATAGTGCCGCCGGTGGCCAGTACCACCACGTTGGCCAGTTTGGCCTGGGTTTCAGCTTCTTTTGCCTGGAGGGCGGTTGGCAGGAGCAGGAGAAGGGCCAAAGCGCCCGGAACGAAACTCTTCAAAGCAGATGTCATTATTTTTCTCTCTAGTAGTGAGACGGTGCTGATGCAGGTTCATCTAGATGCGCCCCGGGCCGATCTGAATGCCAGGGGTGCAGGGAGGGAGCAGGATCTGTACCAGTCGCACTTTGCTTTGGCGAAGTATTTAACTTTTTGATTTATATCAGTATTTATCGGGTTGACGATTTTTTGCAGCAATCGTTTATCCGGTATTCCGAACAATGGAAGCTTTCATGTTCGGCTCTCCGAAAAGTACCACTGCATCTGTCGACGCAATCAGGTTGCCGGTTTCGAGTTTTCTGCTAAAGAAACCGTCAATCAGGCCGATGCGTGCTAAAGGACACTGAAACTTAGGGAGTTCACATGTCACTGACGATCGGTTTTTCAAATCCCGCTTCGGTCACGATCGGCGGCAAAACTGCAGCGACGATCAATGCAATGAGTGAAGCTGAGGCCGATGCGTCCGCCGAGGCGCTGGGTACGGAAAAGGTTGAAACCAATCAGGTCAGAACCGGTGGTCCTGCCCAGGAAGCAAGCGCAAGCGAGGCTGAAGGCGGTGACAATCTGAGCGTCACTATCAAGACGCTGCTCAAACGCATGCAGGAATTGCAGAAGCAGCTTCAGGAGCAGCAACAGCAACTGGCCGCCGCGCAGGCTGCGAGTTATCCAACCCCCGAAGCCAAGTCGCAAGCGGTGATGTCCATCCAGGGGCAGATCGCTCAAACCAGCGGTGCGCTGCTGGAAGTCTCGGCTGCGCTGGTCAAGGAAATGTCGAAGGGGTCTTCCGCCGGTAATGTGGTCAACACCACGGCTTGAGCACCCAATGGGCGGATCGATGGATTCGCCCTGTAACGCAATACCGATTTCTGATTGTTGACAAATGTCGGCCTGATTCGCATAGTTCGGTCTACGCAAACGTTTGCGCGGCCTTCGCGATGGATTGAATTGTCGTGGGGTGCAGCGAGCTTACGCCAGCGCAAGCGTTGCTCACAATAATCATAAGATCGGAGTGAACCCATGAAGCTGCCATTCGCTGGACGTCTTCTTGCTGTCGCCATGCTGGCTGCCGCATCCACTGCACTGCCTGTCTCTTCGGCTTTCGCCGAATCCCCTGAAAAACCCAAAGTTGCCCTGGTCATGAAATCCCTAGCCAACGAATTCTTCCTGACCATGGAAGACGGCGCCAAGGCCTACCAGAAAGAACATTCCGCCGATTTCGACTTGATCTCCAACGGCATCAAGGATGAAACCGATACGGCGGGGCAGACGCGCATCGTCGAGCAGATGATTCTGGCGAAGGTCAATGCACTGGTCATCGCACCGTCTGATTCCAAGGCGATGGTGCCGGTGATCAAGAAAGCCGTCGATGCCGGTATCACCGTGATCAACATCGACAACCAGCTGGATCCGGCTGTGATCAAAAGCAAGAACATCAGCGTTCCTTTCGTAGGCCCGGACAACCGCAAAGGCGCGCGTCTGGTGGGCGAATACCTGGCCAAGCAACTGAAGGCCGGTGACGAAGTGGGCATCATTGAAGGCGTCTCCACGACGACCAACGCCCAGCAGCGTACCGCAGGCTTCAAGGATGCGATGGAGGCCGCGCAGATCAAGGTTGTCTCCCTGCAGTCCGGCGATTGGGAAATCGACAAGGGCAATAAGGTCGCCGCTTCGATTCTCAGCGAGTACCCGGACGTGAAGGCGCTGCTGGCCGGCAACGACAGCATGGCCGTAGGTGCCGTTTCCGCCGTGCGCGCTGCCGGCAAGGCCGGTCAGGTGCAGGTTGTCGGTTACGACAATATCAACGCCATCAAGCCCATGCTGAAGGACGGTCGCGTCCTGGCGACGGCCGACCAGTACGCTGCGAAGCAGGCGGTGTTCGGCATCGAGACCGCGCTGAAAATCATCAAGGGCGAGAAAGTCGACAGTGGTGCCAATGGCGTGATCGAAACGCCGGTCGAGCTGGTCACCAAGTAAGTCCTTTGGCGACACGATGGCGCTCGTCCGTCCGGGCGAGCGCATGGAGATTTTTATGTCAGTTTCCGCTCCGAACGCTGTCCTCTCGGTCAGCGGTATCGGCAAGACCTATGCGCAACCGGTTCTGACCGGCATCGACCTGACGTTGATGCGCGGTGAAGTGCTGGCGCTGACCGGTGAGAACGGTGCCGGCAAAAGCACTCTGTCGAAGATCATCGGTGGACTGGTCACGCCTACCACCGGCCAGATGCAGTTCCAGGGCAAGGAATATCGCCCCGGCAGCCGCACGCAGGCTGAAGAGCTGGGTGTGCGCATGGTCATGCAAGAGCTCAATCTGCTGCCGACGCTTTCGGTGGCGGAGAACCTGTTCCTTGACAACCTGCCGAGCAACGGTGGCTGGATCAGCCGCAAGCAGCTGCGCAAGGCTGCGATCGAAGCCATGGCTCAGGTCGGCCTCGATGCCATCGACCCGGACACACTGGTCGGCGAGTTGGGCATCGGTCACCAGCAAATGGTCGAGATCGCCCGTAACCTGATCGGCGATTGTCACGTGCTGATCCTCGACGAACCGACCGCGATGCTGACCGCACGCGAAGTCGAGATGCTCTTTGAGCAGATCACCCGGCTGCAGGCGCGCGGTGTCTCGATCATCTACATCTCCCATCGCCTCGAAGAACTGGCCCGGGTCGCACAGCGCATTGCCGTGCTGCGTGACGGCAATCTGGTTTGTGTCGAACCGATGGCCAACTACAACAGCGAGCAACTGGTCACCCTGATGGTCGGTCGCGAGTTGGGCGAGCATATCGATCTGGGGACTCGCAACATCGGCGCGCCGGCCCTGACGGTCAAAGGCCTGACCCGCTCCGACAAGGTGCGCGACGTGTCCTTTGAGGTTCGCGCCGGTGAGATTTTTGGCATCTCGGGTCTGATCGGGGCAGGGCGTACCGAGCTTTTGCGGCTGATCTTCGGTGCCGATGTCGCGGACTGCGGCACTGTGGCACTCGGTTCACCGGCGAAAACGGTGAGCATTCGCTCGCCAGTCGATGCGGTGCGCAACGGCATCGCCCTGATCACCGAGGATCGCAAGGGCGAAGGCCTGCTGCTGAGCCAATCGATCAGCGCCAACATTGCTTTGGGCAACATGCCGGAGATTTCCAGTGGCGGGTTCGTCAACAACGGCGACGAAACGAAGCTCGCGCAACGGCAGATCGACGCCATGCGTATCCGCAGTTCCAGCCCGACGCAGCTGGTATCCGAGCTGTCCGGCGGCAATCAGCAAAAGGTGGTGATCGGTCGCTGGCTTGAGCGCGACTGCTCGGTGTTGCTGTTCGACGAGCCGACTCGTGGTATCGACGTCGGCGCCAAATTCGATATCTATGCCTTGCTCGGCGAACTGACCCGGCAGGGCAAGGCCTTGGTCGTGGTGTCCAGCGATTTGCGCGAGTTGATGCTGATCTGCGACCGCATCGGTGTGTTGTCGGCGGGGCGTCTGATCGATACGTTCGAACGCGACAGCTGGACCCAGGATGACTTGCTTGCCGCCGCATTCGCCGGCTACCAGAAACGTGATGCGTTGCTCAACGAAGCAGCGCCTAGGGATCTCCCATGAAAACTGCATCTTCCGCCGGCAAATCCAGTGGCAATTTCTACGGCCTTGGCACTTATCTGGGCCTCGCCGGCGCGTTGCTGGCAATGATTGCGCTGTTCTCGGTCATGAGCAGCCATTTCCTGTCGTACAACACCTTCAGCACCCTGGCCAACCAGATTCCCGACCTGATGGTGCTGGCAGTGGGCATGACCTTCGTCCTGATCATCGGCGGGATCGATCTGTCGGTGGGCTCGGTACTGGCACTCGCGGCCTCCACTGTCAGCGTGGCGATTCTTGGCTGGGGCTGGAGCGTACTGCCGGCGGCCTTGCTGGGTATGGCTGTCGCGGCGTTGGCTGGCACGGTTACTGGCTCGATTACCGTGGCGTGGCGAATTCCGTCGTTCATCGTGTCTCTGGGTGTTCTGGAGATGGCCCGTGGCCTGGCCTATCAGATGACCGGTTCGCGTACGGCCTACATCGGTGATTCCTTCGCCTGGCTGTCGAACCCGATCGCCTTCGGCATTTCGCCGTCGTTCATCATTGCCTTGCTGGTCATCTTTATTGCCCAGGCCGTTCTGACCCGTACTGTGTTCGGTCGCTACCTGATCGGCATTGGCACCAACGAAGAAGCGGTGCGTCTGGCGGGGATCAATCCAAAACCCTACAAGATCCTGGTCTTCAGTCTGATGGGGCTGCTCGCCGGCATTGCGGCGCTGTTCCAGATTTCCCGGCTGGAAGCGGCCGACCCGAATGCCGGTTCCGGCCTTGAGCTGCAAGTGATCGCTGCCGTGGTGATCGGCGGCACCAGCCTGATGGGCGGACGTGGTTCGGTAATCAGCACCTTTTTCGGCGTGTTGATCATCTCCGTCCTGGCGGCCGGTCTGGCGCAGATTGGCGCGACCGAGCCGACCAAGCGCATCATCACCGGCGCGGTGATCGTAATCGCCGTGGTGCTCGATACCTATCGCAGTCAACGCGCAAGCCGACGGGGCTGATAAATGGCAACGATCAAGGATGTGGCGGCACTCGCAGGAATTTCCTATACGACCGTGTCCCACGTAGTAAACAAGACCCGACCGGTGAGCGAAGAGGTGCGGGTCAAGGTCGAGGCGGCGATCAAGAGTCTCGACTATGTGCCGAGCGCCGTGGCCCGTTCGCTGAAGGCGAAAACCACTGCCACCATCGGTTTGCTGGTGCCCAACAGCCTTAACCCATACTTCGCCGAACTGGCGCGCGGGATCGAGGATTACTGCGAGCGTAACGGTTACTGCGTGATTCTCTGCAACTCCGACGACAACCCGGACAAGCAGCGCAGCTACCTGCGGGTCCTGTTGGAAAAACGCATCGACGGCTTGATCGTCGCCTCTGCGGGTGGCGACAGCGGTCTGGCGCAAGGGTTGGCGGGTGTGAAGACGCCGATGGTGATCGTCGACCGTGGACTCGAAGGCGTGGACGCCGACCTGGTGCGCATCGATCACGAATATGGCGCGTACCTTGCGACGCGGCATCTGCTTGGGCTCGGTCATCGCGATATCGCCACGATCGGTGGTCCGGCCAGTACCAGTGTTGCGCAAATGCGTCAGGCCGGTTTTTGTCGCGCGCTGAAAGAGGCCGGTGTTGAGGTGTCCCCGTCGCGCATGCTGGAAAGCGACTTCACCAGCACTGGCGGTTACAACGCGGCCTCGGTCCTGCTCGAGCGAAACCCGCCGAGCGCGATTTTTGCCGGTAACGACATGATCGGCATCGGTGTGCTGCGAGCGGCGGCGGAGCGCAACGTGCGCGTGCCTGCCGAGTTGTCGGTGATCGGCTTCGACGATATCCAGATGAGCCGCTACGTGTATCCAGCGCTGACGACTGTGGGCCAGTCGATCCTGCAACTGGGCGAGATGGCCGCGGAAGTCTTGTTGCGAAGAATTGCCACCCCGGGTCTGGCGACGGATCAACGGATCGTGACGCCGAGTATTGTCTTGCGTGAATCGACTGCACCGCTGTCCGGCGTGTTCACCGAATACCGCTGAAACGAATTGAAGAGTAGTGATGTATGTCCACAAATGTAGTGGTAATAGGTAGCCTGAACATGGATCTGGTCACCCGGGCGCCTCGCTTGCCCCGGGGTGGTGAGACGCTGATCGGCCATTCCTTCGCGACCGTGTCCGGTGGCAAGGGTGCCAATCAGGCGGTGGCTGCTGCGCGTCTGGGTGCGAAAGTGTCGATGGTCGGCTGCGTCGGCACCGATGCCTATGGCGTGCAATTGCGCGAGGCGTTGCTGGCCGAACAGATCGATTGCCAGGCTGTCAGCGTGGTCGAGGATTCCAGTGGCGTGGCGCTGATCGTGGTCGATGACAACAGTCAGAACGCGATTGTCATCGTTGCCGGTGCCAATGGTTCGATGACCCCGGCGGTCATCGACCGGTTCGACGCCGTGCTGCAAGCGGCCGACGTGATCATCTGCCAGCTGGAAATCCCTGATGCCACCGTAGGCCATGCCCTCAAGCGCGGACGTGAGCTGGGCAAGACAGTCATCCTCAACCCGGCGCCGGCCAGTCGTCCGCTGCCGGCAGACTGGTTTGCCGCCATCGATTACCTGATTCCCAACGAGAGCGAGGCCGCCGCCCTCAGCGGATTGCCGGTGGACTCGCTGGAGACCGCTGAGAAAGCCGCCGCGCACCTGATTGCGCTGGGGGCCGGCAAGGTCATCATCACGTTGGGGGCTCAAGGCTCTTTGTTCGCCAACGGTACGGGTTACCAGCATTTTCCTGCACCCAAAGTGAAGGCTGTCGATACCACCGCCGCCGGGGATACTTTTGTTGGCGGATTTGCGGCTGCCCTGGCGGCCGGCAAAACCGAGGACGAGGCCATTCGTTTTGGACAGATTGCTGCGGCCCTGTCGGTCACCCGGGCAGGTGCCCAGCCGTCCATTCCCACCACCTCCGACGTACAGGCATTCAAACCCGCATGAAAAAGACTCCTTTGCTCAATGTCGCCCTGTCGCGGCTGATTGCCTCCCTCGGCCACGGCGACATGGTCGTGATCGGTGATGCCGGCCTGCCGGTGCCGCCGGGTGTCGAGCTGATCGACCTGGCGTTGACGCACGGCGTTCCGGATTTCGTCAGCACCCTGAAAGTCGTGCTCAGCGAAATGCAGGTGGAAAGCCACGCGCTGGCCAAGGAGATTTTCGACAGGCAACCGACCGCGCTGTCCACGCTGGACGAGCTGAATGACGAAGGCTCGCTGGGGCGGCGTGACCTGCTCAGTCACGAGCAATTCAAAGGACTCAGCCGACAGGCACGAGCGATTGTTCGTACGGGCGAATGCCAGCCGTACTGCAACATCGTGCTGGTGTCTGGAGTTACGTTCTAAACAGGGTTCGCCCCTTTTGATTTCATCTGCACAAGGAATGCGCCATGCACCGCTATGCTCAAAAATTGCATCAATTGATTCGGAGTCTGCTGCTTTTGTCCGTGATAACCGCGACCGGCGCCCAGGCGGCGGAAAAGATCGACCTGATCATCGACACCGATCCGGGCGCCGACGACGTGGTCGCCCTGTTGTTTGCCCTGGCCTCCCCGGAGGAGCTGAACATTCGCGCGTTGACCACCGTGGCCGGCAATGTGCGTCTGGACAAGACTTCACGTAATGCCAGGTTGGCCCGTGAGTGGGCTGGGCGGGAAGATATTCCGGTGTACGCCGGGGCGCCAAAACCGCTGATGCGTACGCCGATCTACGCCGAAAACATCCATGGCAAGGAAGGCCTGTCGGGTGTCACTGTGCATGAGCCGAAGAAAGGCCTGGCCGAAGGCAATGCGGTCAACTATCTGATCGACACCCTGAAAAAAGCCAAGCCGCACAGCATCACCATCGCGATGCTCGGCCCGCAGACCAACCTGGCCCTGGCGCTGATCCAGGAGCCGGAGATCGTTCAGGGCATCAAGGAAGTCGTGATCATGGGTGGCGCCCACTTCAATGGCGGCAACATCACGCCGGTGGCTGAATTCAACCTGTACGCCGACCCGCAGGCCGCGGAAGTGGTGCTCAAAAGCGGGGTGAAACTGACTTATCTGCCGCTGGACGTGACCCACAAGATCCTGACCAGCGATGCGCGCCTGAAGCAGATTGCGGCGCTGAACAACAATGCGAGCAAGATTGTCGGCGGCATCCTCAACGAGTACATCAAAGGGGATATGGAGCACTACGGTATTCCGGGTGGCCCGGTGCATGACGCCACCGTCGTGGCTTACCTGCTCAAGCCCGAGCTGTTCATGGGTCGTTCGGTGAGTGTGGTGATCGACAGTCGTGAAGGCCCGACCTTCGGCCAGACCATTGTCGACTGGTATGACGGCCTGAAGGCGCCGAAGAACGCCTTCTGGGTGGAGAACGGCGATGCCCAAGGCTTCTTCGATCTGCTGACCGAGCGTCTGAAGCGTCTGAAGTAAGCCATACGCCCGCAGGTGCCAGCTTGCGGGCTTCTACTCCCTCTCGGTGTCCGATGTTCCTTTGAAGTCATCGGGATACTTCTCGAACAGCTGGGCGATGAATGACTGCGCGCCTTGTGTTCCCAACGTCTTCACCAGCAAGTCAATGCTGATCAATGCCAATTCCTCGGGACTGCCCGGACTGTAAGAACTGTGCCCTTGTGGCCAGGTGGCCTTGATGTCGGCGGTAATGCTTACGGTGGTCATGGCAAGGCTCGGTCTCGGGATTGAAGTCTTGAGTTAACCATTTTGTCGGGCGGTTGGCACTGCGACTTAGGCATCAGCACAGCGCTATGCGACACTTGGTCGTTTCCGCAGAAAAACAAGGATTGCGCTGTGCAGATCGATTTGAATAGCCCCGACGGCCTGACCCTTGATGCTGTCCGCCAGATGCTTGCGTCGGCCAGTGATGACGAACATACCCAGCTGCGCGTAACCAAGGGCGGGATCGCCTATATCTCTTCGGGTGTCACTGGTGGTCAGGACATTGATGGCCTGCTGTTTCGCTTGGAGACCTGGGCAAAAGGCTCAGGGTATGTGGGAAATGTCGCAGCCAGCGACGAAGTCTGGGTCATGCAGATTTTCAATGCGCTCAAGGACAACTGGCCGAATCCGCCCTACGACTACATTGATGTCTACTGAGCGTCATTAATATTCAGTGACGTTTTACGGGGTGATGCTTCAGGTGTTGCTCAGGCACACTCGGCGTTTTTCCGATGGTGGGGCAGGGTGATGGCACTCATCGGGAAACCAATCGCCGTATTGGTGGTCGCACGATCTCTGGTAAAAATTGAATAAGGAGGCTTCATGCCTTGGAAGTTCGCGTCACTGGGTGCACTGATGGCCGTTGCTTTGCTGGGTGGTTGCACCACGACCTCCAGCGAGTCGCAAAAGGATCCCGTGGCGACTGAGGCCGGACATGGTCGTTGTGAGGTATCGGCTGCGGAGTTCGCTCTCGGCAAGAAAGCTTCGCCAGAGCTGTTGGAGCAAGCACGCAAAAAAGCCGGTGCGCAGAACGCCCGGTTCCTCAAGCCGAATGACATGATTACTTTGGAGTACCGCTCCGATCGCCTCAACCTGAATACCGATCAGAACCTGGTGGTCACTCGCGTCAGCTGCGGCTGAGTTTCGGGCATTTGTCTCACCCATAAAAAACCCCGTCACATGGACGGGGTTTTTTAGTGCGCCGGGAAATTACTCTGGGCGAACTTGTGCAGCTTGCATACCCTTTTGGCCTTTCTCAGCCACGAAGGAAACGGTCTGGCCTTCTTTCAGGCTTTTGAAACCGTCAGTTTCGATAGCTTTGAAGTGTACGAACAGGTCGTCACCGCCACCTTGAGGAGTGATGAAGCCGAAGCCTTTTTCATCGTTGAACCATTTAACGGTGCCGGTTTGGCGATTAGACATGGTGTATCTCCAAGAAACATATATTTTCAGTAGTACTGTGCTGCTCAGGCCAACTGGGCACACCGGGGTATCATAGTCGAAATGTTCGCTTTGGTAGCCCCCCGGACGTGCTGTTTGCCAATCAGTCGTGTTTTCTTTACTGCCTGTTTCGGCTGGAGGCCCCGGTTTAAAAGGCTTTGAGCGAAAAATAAAGACAATAAAAAAACCTGTAAAACCTGCATAAATCGTACGAAATGGCCTGAATCAGATGCTTTTCAGCGGTGCTGGAGGCAGTGAAAAGGCCTGTTTCATCATTTTTTCGCCGGGGTATTGGCCTTGCATTTGGCAATTTGCCCCAAGGCTTTCTGTTGCAGTTCAGGCGTGGCCTTGTTGTCCATCAATGCCTGAATATCGCTGGCCGGGTAGGACTTGATGGCATCGGCACCGCACGCGCAGTGGGATTTTGCGGCAGCGGCACCGATTTGCGGAGTGGCCGCCTGGGTGCACTGAGCCATGTATTTCTCACGCTCGCCCTTTGGCCAGTCGGCGTGGGCGCTCAGCGGCAGCAGCAAAACGAGGGGGGCGACTGCAGCAAGCAGGGTGTTAAGACGCATGCGAGGATGCTCCTTGTGGGTCAATGTCTTGTTATCTGAGGGCCCAAAGGCCGATCAAGTTCAGCACTCTGGCATAAAACAGACGATTTGCCTCTCGCTAAAACCTGAGTGCATCGGTGACCGTTCATCTGTGCTAGCATGCCTGACTCGGGCGTTCGCAGGCTCCGGATGACCTTCAGTCCCGGTAGCGGCAGCGCACGAATTTTCCGATTTGAATCCCAGTCACTCTGGTTCGGTTTTCCGGTTGGCCGCAAGGCTCCTGCCGCTGTAAGGCAGGCGTTCGTCATTGAATGGCCTGGATCGGATCTTGTACTGGCTCATCCCAACCCACGTGACCTTTGGTAGGGGTCACCACTAGGAGAGGAGGCGCCATGCCAACTATTACTCTTCCCGACGGCAGTCAACGTTCATTCGATCACCCGGTTTCCGTAGCCGAGGTCGCCGCCTCCATCGGTGCAGGTCTGGCCAAGGCCACCGTAGCCGGAAAGGTCAATGGCAAGCTGGTCGACGCCTGCGACATCATCGACAGCGATGCGACGCTGCAAATCATCACGCCAAAGGATGAAGAGGGGCTGGAGATCATTCGCCACTCTTGCGCCCACCTGGTCGGCCATGCGGTCAAGCAGCTGTACCCGACTGCAAAAATGGTCATCGGGCCGGTTATCGACGAAGGTTTCTATTACGACATTGCCTTCGAGCGTCCTTTTACTCCGGACGACATGGCGGCCATCGAACAGCGCATGCACCAGCTGATCGATACAGAATATGACGTCATCAAGAAAGTCACTCCGCGTGCCGAAGTGATCGAAGTGTTCAAGGCTCGTGGCGAAGACTACAAGCTGCGCCTGGTCGAAGACATGCCGAACGAGCAGGCCATGGGCCTGTACTATCACGAAGAATACGTCGACATGTGCCGCGGTCCGCACGTGCCGAACACTCGCTTCCTGAAATCCTTCAAGCTGACCAAGCTGTCCGGCGCCTACTGGCGCGGTGATGCCAAAAACGAGCAATTGCAGCGCGTTTATGGCACCGCGTGGGCAGACAAGAAGCAACTGGCTGCTTACATCCAGCGTATTGAAGAAGCTGAAAAGCGCGATCACCGCAAGATCGGCAAGCGCCTGGGCCTGTTTCATACCCAGGAAGAAGCGCCGGGCATGGTGTTCTGGCACCCGAACGGCTGGACGCTGTACCAGGTACTCGAGCAGTACATGCGCAAAGTGCAGCGCGACAACGGCTATCTCGAGATCAAGACGCCGCAAGTCGTTGACCGCAGCCTGTGGGAGAAATCCGGGCACTGGGCAAACTACGCCGACAACATGTTCACCACTGAGTCGGAAAGCCGCGACTACGCCATCAAGCCGATGAACTGCCCTTGCCATGTGCAGGTGTTCAACCAGGGCCTGAAGAGCTACCGCGAGCTGCCGATGCGTCTGGCCGAGTTCGGCGCCTGCCACCGTAACGAGCCGTCGGGTGCGCTGCACGGCATCATGCGTGTGCGTGCGTTCACTCAGGACGATGCTCACATTTTCTGCACCGAAGAGCAGATGCAGGCTGAATCCGCTGCGTTCATCAAGCTGACCATGGATGTTTACCGCGACTTCGGCTTTACCGACGTCGAGATGAAGCTGTCCACTCGTCCGGAAAAACGCGTCGGTTCCGACGAGTTGTGGGATCGCGCCGAGGCAGCACTGGCTGCAGCCCTTGACAGCGCGGGTCTGCCGTACGATCTGCAGCCGGGTGAGGGGGCGTTCTACGGTCCGAAAATCGAATTCTCGCTGAAAGATTGCCTCGGCCGCGTGTGGCAGTGTGGTACCTTGCAGCTCGATTTCAACCTGCCTGTGCGTCTGGGAGCCGAATACGTTTCCGAAGACAACAGCCGCAAGCATCCGGTGATGTTGCACCGTGCGATCCTCGGTTCGTTCGAGCGTTTCGTCGGGATTCTGATCGAGCACTACGAAGGTGCGTTCCCTGCGTGGCTGGCGCCAACCCAGGCAGTGATCATGAATATCACTGATAAACAGGCAGATTTCGTCGCTCAGGTCGAAAAAACTCTCAACGAAAGCGGGTTTCGTGCCAAGTCCGACTTGAGAAATGAAAAGATCGGCTTTAAAATCCGCGAGCATACTTTGCTCAAGGTTCCATATCTCTTGGTTATTGGGGATAAGGAAGTCGAGATGCAGACTGTCGCTGTGCGTACTCGTGAAGGTGCTGACCTGGGCTCGATGCCCGTCGCCCAGTTCGCTGAGTTTCTCGCGCAAGCGGTTTCCCGGCGTGGTCGCCCAGATTCGGAGTAATTATTATTAAGCGTGAAATGAGACAAGATAAACGAGCTGCACCGAAAGCCCCGATCAACGAGAATATCTCGGCACGCGAGGTTCGGTTAATTGGCGCTGATGGCGAGCAGATTGGCATCGTCTCGATTGATGAAGCGCTTCGTATTGCTGAAGAAGCAAAGCTTGATCTGGTAGAAATTTCTGCCGACGCAGTCCCACCGGTTTGCCGTGTGATGGACTACGGCAAATCGATCTTCGAAAAGAAGAAGCAGATTGCTGCGGCGAAGAAAAACCAGAAGCAGATTCAGGTAAAAGAAATCAAGTTTCGTCCAGGGACGGAGGAAGGGGATTACCAGGTAAAACTGCGCAACCTGGTACGTTTCCTGAGTGACGGGGACAGGGCCAAGGTATCCTTGCGATTCCGCGGCCGTGAGATGGCCCACCAGGAGCTGGGGATGGAACTCCTCAAGCGGGTTGAACAAGACCTGCTCGAGTACGGTTCGGTCGAACAGCATCCTAAGATGGAAGGACGCCAGCTGATCATGGTCATCGCCCCGAAAAAGAAGAAGTAATCAACAGGGCACGGCAGGCCTTCTGATTATGTTTATCAACTGAATGCGGAGTATCCGAACATGCCAAAGATGAAAACCAAAAGTGGTGCTGCTAAGCGGTTTCTGAAAACTGCTAACGGTATCAAGCACAAGCACGCTTTCAAGAGCCACATCCTGACCAAAATGTCGACCAAGCGTAAGCGTCAACTGCGCGGTAGCAGCTTGCTGCATCCGTCTGACGTGGCAAAAGTCGAGCGCATGCTGCGCCTTCGTTAATTTTTGGATCAAGAATAGAGGAAGTAACTCATGGCTCGTGTAAAGCGTGGCGTCATTGCCCGTAAACGTCACAAAAAAATTCTGAAACTTGCTAAAGGCTACTACGGCGCACGCTCCCGCGTATTCCGTGTTGCCAAGCAAGCGGTAATCAAGGCAGGCCAATACGCCTACCGTGACCGTCGTCAGAAAAAACGTCAGTTCCGCGCTCTGTGGATCGCTCGTATCAACGCTGGTGCTCGTGTTAACGGTCTGTCCTACAGCCGTTTCATCGCTGGCCTGAAAAAAGCGTCCATCGAGATCGACCGTAAGGTTCTGGCTGATCTGGCAGTGAACGAAAAAGCGGCGTTTGCTGCGATTGTCGAGAAAGCTAAAGCCACCTTGGCTTAAGTACCCCCGACAGTCACCCGGCCTCACCTCTGTGGGGCCAGGTGTTAAACGTCATAAATAGGGGAAGAGCCTTCAAGCTCTTCCCCTATTTTGTATCTGGAGTCTGTACATGGAAAACCTGGATGCGCTGGTCTCTCAAGCACTAGAGGCTGTGCAAAGCGCTGAAGATATCAATGCCCTGGAGCAAATCCGGGTTCAATACCTTGGCAAAAAGGGTGAATTGACTCAGGTGATGAAGACCCTGGGGAATTTGCCGGCAGAAGAGCGTCCGCAGGTCGGCGCCCTGATCAACGTTGCCAAGGAACGTGTCACAGGCGTTCTCAATGCGCGCATGGCTTTGTTTGAGGAAGCCGAACTGGCTGCCAAACTGTCTGCTGAATCCATTGACGTGACCCTGCCGGGCCGCGGTCAGACCTCCGGTGGTCTGCATCCGGTAACCCGGACTCTGGAACGTATCGAACAGTTCTTCACCCATATCGGCTACGGCATCGCCGAGGGCCCTGAGGTCGAAGACGACTATCACAACTTCGAGGCGCTCAACATCCCAGGCCACCACCCGGCCCGGTCGATGCATGACACCTTCTATTTCAACGCCAACATGTTGCTGCGCACCCATACCTCGCCGGTACAGGTCCGCACCATGGAATCGAAAAAGCCGCCGATCCGCATCGTCTGCCCAGGCCGTGTGTACCGCAGCGACTCCGATATCACCCATTCGCCGATGTTCCACCAGGTCGAAGGCCTGCTGGTCGATCGCGATATCAACTTCGCCGACCTCAAAGGCACGATTGAAGAATTCCTGCGGGTGTTCTTCGAAAAAGAACTGGCCGTGCGTTTCCGCCCTTCGTACTTCCCGTTCACCGAACCTTCCGCCGAAGTCGACATGGAATGCGTGATGTGCAGCGGTAAAGGCTGCCGCGTCTGCAAGCAGACCGGCTGGCTGGAAGTGATGGGCTGCGGCATGGTTCATCCGAACGTGCTGCGCATGTCCGGAATCGATCCGGAAGAGTTCTCGGGCTTCGCCTTCGGCATGGGCGTTGAGCGTCTGGCCATGCTGCGTTACGGCGTGAACGACTTGCGTCTGTTCTTCGACAACGACTTGCGGTTCCTCGCGCAATTTCGCTAGTCGTAACGAATTCTTAGGAGAGCAGGATGAAATTCAGTGAACAATGGCTGCGTGGCTGGGTCAGCCCGCAGGTAGATCGCGACGCGCTGGTTGCCCGTCTGTCGATGGCCGGTCTTGAGGTCGATAGCGTTACGCCGGCCGCCGGTGTTTTCAGTGGCGTGGTGGTGGGTGAGGTGCTGAGCACCGAGCAGCACCCCGATGCCGACAAATTGCGCGTTTGCCAAGTCAGCAATGGCGCGGAACCTTTCCAGGTTGTGTGTGGTGCGCCAAACGTGCGTCCGGGCCTGAAAATTCCGTTCGCAATGATCGGTGCCGAGCTGCCGGGCGACTTCAAGATCAAGAAGGCCAAGCTGCGCGGCGTCGAGTCCAACGGCATGCTGTGCTCGCAAGCCGAACTTCAGATCGGCGAAGGCAATGACGGTCTGATGGAGCTGCCGGCTGATGCGCCGGTGGGCGAAGATTTTCGTGTTTATCTGGACCTGGAAGACGCCAGCATCGAAGTCGATCTGACTCCGAACCGCGGCGACTGCCTGTCCCTGGCCGGTCTGGCCCGTGAAGTCGGCGCGTTGTACGACGCTCCGGTCACTCGCCCGGTGGTGAAGGCCGTTCCTGCAGTGCACGACGAAGTGCGCTCCGTAGAAGTCCTGGCACCTGCTGCCTGCCCGCGTTATCTGGGCCGTGTCATCCGTAACGTTGACCTGTCCAAACCGACGCCACTGTGGATGGTTGAGCGCCTGCGTCGCGCCGAAGTCCGCAGCATCGACGCCGCCGTCGACATCACCAACTACGTGATGCTCGAGCTGGGCCAGCCGCTGCACGCTTTCGATCTCGCCGAAATCAATGGCGGCATCCGTGTGCGCATGGCAGAAGAGGGCGAGAAGCTTGTGCTGCTCGACGGTCAGGAAGTCAGCCTGCGTAGCGATACGCTGGTGATCGCCGACCACACTCGCGCTCTGGCCATTGCTGGCGTGATGGGTGGCGAGCACAGCGGTGTATCTGCGACCACTCGCGACGTATTCCTTGAAAGTGCGTTCTTCGACCAGATCGCGGTGGCGGGCAAGGCTCGTTCCTACGGTCTGCACACCGACGCTTCGCACCGCTACGAGCGCGGTGTGGACTGGCAACTGGCCCGTGAAGCCATGGAGCGCGCCACTGGCCTGCTGCTGGAAATCACCGGTGGCGAAGCCGGCCCGATCATCGAAACCGTCAACGAGCAGCACTTGCCGTCGATCGCGCCGATCACCCTGCGTGCGCAGCGCATCACCCAGATGCTGGGCATGGAAATGGATTCGGCCGAAGTCGAGCGCCTGCTCAATGCTTTGGGTCTGAAGGTTTCCGCCGACGGAGCAGGGCAGTGGCGCGTAGAAGTGCCGAGCCATCGCTTCGATATCAGCCTGGAAGTCGATCTGATCGAAGAGCTGGCGCGTCTGTACGGTTACAACCGCCTGCCGGTTCGTTACCCGCAAGCTCGTCTGGCGCCACAGGCCAAGGCCGAAGCGCGCAGCGATCTGCCGGAACTGCGTCGCCTGCTGGTCGCTCGTGGTTACCAGGAAGCGATCACTTACAGTTTCATCGATCCGAAGCAGTTCGAGCTGTTCAACCCGTGCGTCGAGCCGCTGCTGTTGGCGAACCCTATCTCCAATGACATGGCCGCCATGCGTTCGTCGCTGTGGCCGGGTTTGGTCAAGGCGCTGCAGCACAACCTCAACCGTCAGCAGGATCGTGTTCGTCTGTTCGAGAGCGGTCTGCGCTTTGTCGGTCAGCTGGAAGGTCTGAAGCAAGAACCGATGATCGCCGGTGTGGTGTGCGGCAGCCGTCTGCCGGAAGGCTGGGCGCAAGGCCGCGATACCGTCGACTTCTTCGACGTCAAGGCTGACGTCGAAGCGGTGCTGGGCTTTGCCGGTGCGCTGGATCAGTTCACTTTTGCACCGGGCAAGCATCCTGCACTGCATCCAGGCCAGACCGCACGCATCGAGCGGGAAGGGCGTGAAGTCGGCTTTATCGGCGCGATTCACCCTGAGCTGTCGAAATCCCTGGGTCTCGACCGTCCAGTGTTCGTCTTCGAGCTGGTTCTGGCTGAAGTCGCTCTGGGGAAAATGCCGAAATTCCACGAGTTGTCGCGCTTTCCTGAAGTGCGTCGTGACCTGGCACTGATTGCGCACAAAGACGTTGCAGCCTCGGCTGTACTGGACGTAATCCGTGAAAATGCAGGCGAATGGCTGACAGACCTCAGGCTATTTGACGTGTATCAGGGTAAAGGCATTGATCCTGATAGAAAAAGCCTCGCAGTCGGCTTGACCTGGCAGCATCCATCGCGCACTCTTAATGACGATGAGGTGAATTCGACGACGCAAGATATCCTCACCTCGCTCGAACAAAGGTTGAACGCCACGTTAAGGAAGTGACGTATGGGGGCTTTGACGAAAGCTGAGATGGCGGAACGTCTGTATGAAGAGCTGGGCCTGAACAAGCGGGAAGCCAAGGAGTTGGTGGAACTGTTTTTCGAGGAAATCAGGCACGCTCTTGAAGACAACGAGCAGGTCAAATTGTCGGGTTTCGGCAATTTCGACCTTCGGGACAAACGCCAGCGGCCTGGCCGCAACCCGAAAACGGGGGAAGAAATCCCGATCACGGCTCGCCGTGTGGTCACCTTTCGTCCAGGGCAGAAATTGAAGGCCCGAGTTGAGGCTTATGCTGGAACCAAGTCATAACGACGAACTACCCGTCATCCCGGGCAAACGCTACTTCACCATTGGTGAAGTCAGCGAGCTGTGTGCGGTAAAACCACACGTGCTGCGCTACTGGGAGCAGGAGTTTCCTCAGCTCAACCCCGTCAAACGCCGCGGAAACCGCCGGTATTATCAGCGCCAGGACGTGCTGATGATCCGGCAGATCCGTGCGCTCCTTTACGATCAGGGGTTCACCATCGGCGGTGCGCGTCTGCGACTGTCCGGCGATGAGGCCAAAGACGACACCACCCAATACAAGCAAATGATCCGCCAGATGATCGCCGAGCTCGAAGATGTTCTGGTGGTTCTCAAGAAATAATTTCCTGCTTTTAAATACTTCCAGTTTTCAAAAGCTTGCGATATATTCTTGAGCGTTCTTCGAGACGGAGAACGAGTTTCACGCCTAGTCGGGGCGTAGCGCAGTCCGGTAGCGCACTAGCATGGGGTGCTAGGGGTCGAGTGTTCGAATCACTCCGTCCCGACCATATAATTCAATGACTTAGCCCAACTTTAACGAGTTGGGCTTTTTCATGCGTAGGGACTTTTGCGGGGGATCATCCCGTTTTTCTCCTCAACATATAATTTAGAGGGTTGCGAGATTTTAACTCGCGACCCTTTTTTATGTTTGTTCGTTTTTACCCTTAAAAAACGACTGGCTTTGGGTGGAATCTTCAGCGGGCACTAAGGCCAGAGTTCGTCCATGTTCCAAGCCGGGAAGGCGTCCGTTTTGTCATGCATGGCTGTCGGCGGTCATCTGGGAATGAGCGGGTAGCAGCTCAATAACGTCGCAGAAGAGTTTCCGCTGCTTCCAGTCATTGCGATCGCCAATCACATACAAACGGCGCTTGGCCCGGGTGGCGGCGACGTTGAGCAGGTTAGGCTTGGAAACTGCCCATTCGCGAGCGCCGCCGTTTTCACTGCTCCCACCCAGGACTAGGATGATCACTGCAGCCTCCTTACCTTGCATGGTGTGAATCGTACCGCGCACGATCTTGGCATCTAATCGATCCTTGAGCTGGTTGCGCACGTCCTGAAAGGGCGTGATTACTGCGATGCTATCAAGCGGAACACCGTAGCTATCAAGCAAGGCCAGCAGGCGTTCGAGCGCCTTGCCTTCATTGTCGACCCAATTGCCAGAGGAGCGGCCACTCGCGTGTACCCAGCCGGTGAGTAGGCGGGCAGGAGTTTCTTTGGCGGGTGAGGGCGCGATGGTGCCATAGACCATGGCTCCGTCATAGGCAATGCGATTAGCCAGGTCGAACATCGGTTTGTCACAGCGACGATGCACCACCAGCGGCAGGCCGACCCAGTGTTTCTTGTCCTTGGGACCCGCCATGCGACCCCAAGGGGTGGCCTGGTCGGCCAAGGTTTGGGCTGATTGGCGATTGGGTAGCCAGTGTGTGTCGACTTGATAGCGGGTACGCATGTGTTCGAGCACGGCATCAGATACGGTGACGATCGGCTCCAATTGCAGCGGATCACCGACCAGTACAGCCCGGCGTGCACGCCATAGGGCACCCACTGCAGCCTGGGGTGTAGCCTGGCCCGCTTCGTCCACCAGCAGCCAGCCAATCTCTCCGCAGCCAAGGCTACCGAAGGAGCGGGCGAACGAGGCGAAGGTACTGCTGAGCACCGGCACTACCATGAATAGCGAGGCCCATGCTGAACGTGTCACGGCCTTGGACACCCCCCGATAACGACTGCCGGTGAGCGTGCTGGTGATGAAGTCCAGGTTGGCGCGTAAGCGCGAGGCTTCGATCTGGAAGAAGACGCGGTGTAACTTGAGCGCTTCGATGAATACCTTCGCCCGTGCCTGACGCCAGCCTTCGACTAACCATGGTTCAAGCAGCTCGATCTCGCTGCCTCTGCCGATCTGACCTTGTTCGAGCCAGACCTGCAGGTGCTTGGCCTTGCCAGCCTGGGCAATGCTGCGAGCCTTGTCGATCTGCAGGGCGGCGTGGAGCACGGCTTCATTGATCTCCTGTTCGTCCTTGGCCAATTGTTGATTGAGTTCAGTGAGCCGGCCAACTAGTCGCTGCGCTTGGCGTTGGGCACTGTCGAAGGCGTCCTTGGCCAAGGTGCGAGTGCTATCGAGCACTCGTTGCCGAGTTGCCCACGTGCGATGAGTACCCCAGAGGCTCAATAGGTTGGCGAGAAAACCCGGCTTTTTTGCAAGGTGTGCTTCAAAAGCCTGGAGTTCGCGTTGCAGTTGCTCGCGAGCGGGCGTGAGCTGCAGCATTTCCAGCGTAGCTTGTTCGTCATCGAGACTGCTGCGTTGGGTCAGGCGGACTTGGCGCTCCTTTTCCTTTTGATGTACTCGGGCTTTGGCGCTGATCACCGCCTGAATCCGTTCCAGAATGTCGCTGACTTGAGCGCGTATCGCTTGTTCGGCGTTCTTGGCGTCCTGATATTGCTTTACGGCGGCGCGCCAGAAATTGGTTTTTTCGGCGGACGAGAGCAACTTCATTTGTGGGACTTGCTCGGACAACCATTCGCGCATGCCCTTGGGAGCTGGCTTGTCTTCCGCGTTGTCCGCTATGGACGCGTCGGGCGTTGGATTGCCGTTGGCGAGATCCTCGTCCAAGGTGTCGTAGTCGAGGGCATCTGGTTGGGAGAGTGTGGATTCGTCCTCGGTCTTCTTCGGTTTGGGTGGACGCTTGCCGTAGAAGAAGCGATCGACGAACTGGGTGCGTTTGGCTTTGCTGCCCAATGTCGCAGAGATCATTGCCCAAGCTGGTTTGCCGCTGGTGAGTTTGCCCAGTTCGCTGAAGTATTCGGCATCGGGCAGCCAGGATGGGTCAACCTTATCCTGCTGGGGCAGCTCGAGAGTTACGTTCTCCACGGCACCATTGTTGGAGGAGGCTACCACCATCTCGAACCCGAACAGGCGAGGGTTGAGTTGATAGGCAAAGCGCTCGCGTCCGCCATCGTTGGCGGATTCGCGACCATCCTGGATGAAGGCGTCCGAGGCCCTGCTCAACGAGGCCAATACGTCGGCTCGTTGTGTCACCACCGCCGCGATCAGGTCGCGGAGTAGGGTGGTCTTCCCGGTACCTGGCGGGCCGTTGACGCCCATTATGCCGGTATTGTTGCTGAGGTTTTGGAGCAGACTGTTGACTGCCAGTTGTTGTGAGTGCACCAACCCCAGATGCCTTTCGGCAGGCCAGCAGCCGGTCGCATAACGCGAGGGGGCGAGGCGATCAATCAGAGCCATATCCGCTTCGGGCTTGTCGAGGTGCAGGCGCTGGGTGGTGTCGTGATGACTCAGGTAGCGGGCCAACGGCTCGCTGGTTTCACCACGGGCCAGGGCATCAGCCGTGTCGGCCAAATCGCTTAGCAGGAAGCTGTTGAGTGGATCGTCTTCTTGTTCGGGTTTGTTCGGGTCGATCGGTGCTGAGCGGAAGCGATGTTTGCGCGGCTCGTCTGCGAAAAACTCGTCGAGTCCCAACGTCTGACGAATATGGTTTGTCAGGTGCGACAGGTCTGCGGCGTTAACCACGCCATTGAGCAGGCTTTTAGCCTCTTCGCGGAGGGAGTCCTGGGTCTCTTCGAAGCCGCGTGTCCAGTCTTTCTTGTTGATGGCACAGCCGACGAACCATGCCTCGCTGGATAGCACCAAGCTATCGACCAGCATTATGCCTTGATCGTTGAACTTGAGCGCATACAAGGCGGCGAGCCTTTGTTGTGGCTCCTTGTAGCCTTGGTCGGCGCCGTAAAGAGTCTCTAGCTGACGAGAAACATTCAGGTTGTTGTAGAGGTGTGCGTAGAGCGTGTGACTCCATAAGCGTTTGTTCGGCAGGCGCTGCTGGCTCAGAGGATTGGCTGGCATCCACGGCAGGATTTGGGCCGAGGCGGGTATGTCTTGGAAAAACGGCTGGTAGTCGCTGTCGCGCTTCTTCAGCTTTGGGACTGCCTGAGGTTGCAGCAGTTCGACGGCATGCCAGTAACGCACGATGTTTTGCGAATTCATTTACTACGTCCTTGAAAAGCGCGGGGGCTTGGATTCCTGACAGGGAAGGATATCAGGCATGTTGCATCGCTTCCTGGCGCCGGGCGCGGTTGTCTTGACTCGGTTTGGCATCGTTCAAGTGCAGGCCGGCCGCATTAGTTTAATATTGATCCTCCCAATGCGGTCATCGCTTGGCTTGGCCAGCAAAAGCATGACTTTCTCCACAGGCCTTTATCGGAAGCGCCGATACCTGCTTGCTTGGTTTTTACTGGCGAAAAAGGCGGGAGAAGCGTCATACGAAAAAGCCGATCGAAGAGATCGGCTTTTTTACGCGTGCGAAAACCGCTGAGTCGGCTAAATCGTTCAGGGCTTCTTTTCTTCCATCCTATCCTTTGAGCCGCTGGATGTTTGCGCATCCTTCTCGGTTTCATGGGACTCTGCACCGGAGTTCGACCCCGACGCTTCTTCACCCTTTTTGTCGGCCTTGTCTTCCTTGGATTCGGTGCCTCCCTGGTTGACTCCTGGAATACCCGTAGGCGGAACGGTGCTTCCCGCCATCGCCAGCGGTGCGGTGGCAGATAAAAGACTTCCAAGCATGAGGGCTGCAATGGTTCTGTTCATCGTCGGGCTTCCGCGTCAGGTGGATAGACGTTGGAAGTTCTGACGCGAGGTAAAGTGCCGGTCAACTGACGGGCGGGAACTCGTATCTATTCGTTCACGGACGCCCGCTATAGATGTGGTTCAGCAAGAACAGCTCGATGATCGCCACAAAGACGCACGTCACGACAAATCCGCGGGTGAAGCCTCTGCGAGGCTTTTGGCCGGACGTCTCGAAGCTGCACAGTGATAGCAGGTCTGAGAAAAACTCCAGTAAGCTCATCCGTGTCTGTCCTTCGCTCGATGTTTGTATTGCGGTGTGGCGCAGTTTATCTCAACGGCTTAGTTGATTGCGGCCGCGCTTCACTGCTCTCGCAACTGGCTCCATTCAATGCCGAACCGTCCGAGGTACTTCCTCAATCGGTCCGCATCGTTGGGCTGCGCCTTGGCCTGTCGCGACACGCCGAACAGTCGCCTGCCGGCATCCGACAAGCTGTCTGCCTGTTTGCAAACCTCCAGTACCGCCTTCAATTGCAATCGATCGAACAGATCCAGCGTGTCGGCATCGCCTGGCAGGTCAGTCGTCGCACTGGCCGGTTGCGCCAGCCCCCACGCATACCGCAGCCGGTCAATTTCCTCTTCCACTTGCGCTTCATCGATTCGCCCGCTGTCGGCCAGCGTCGCCATGCGCGTGATCGAGGCCGAGAGTTCGCGGAAGTTGCCCAGCCACGCAGCCTCCCGTGAGCTGGCGAAACTCAGGTAGCGCCGTCGGGCTTCAAGATTGAAACGCACCAGTTGGCCGTATTCGCGTGCGTGACGTTCAAGCTCGAAATCGATATTGGGTTCGATGTCTTCGCGGCGTCCGGCCAAGCCTGGCAGGTCGAACGTCCAGAGGTTGATCCGTGCGTAGAGATCTTCCCGGAACAGACCTTCGGCGACGCGACTGCGCAGGTCGCGGTGGGTGCCGGCGATGATCAGGAAGTCGCTGTCGACTTCCTTGTCCGAGCCCAGCGGGAAGAAGCGCTTCTCTTCGATGGCCTTGAGCAGCATCGCTTGTTCATCTGCCCCCAGTTCGCCGATCTCGTCGAGAAACAACATGCCGCCGTCAGCGGCCCGCAGCAGGCCGTCGCGGGCGTTTTGTGCGCCGGTAAAGGCGCCTTTGACGTGGCCGAACAGCGCGGACATTGCCCCGTCGCCACGCAGGGTGGCGCAGTTGACTTCAACGAAACGTCCCTGCATTTGATGGCGACTGCGTTTGAGCTCGTAAATGCGTCGGGCGAGAAAGGACTTGCCGGCGCCGGTCGGGCCGATCAGCAGCATCGGCGCTTTGGAGCGCACGGCCACGCGTTCGATCTGCTCGATGGAACGGTTGAACGCGGTGTTGCGAGTGGCGATGCCGGACTTGAGAAACTCCAGGCCTTCCAGACGTTTGTGGGTGAAGCGCGAGGCAATCCGGTCGTAGCGCGACAGATCAAGGTCGATCAGGGCGTGGGTGCCGCTGGCCGGTTCTTCTTCGTTTTTGCGGCGGGCGGGCGACGTCTGGATCAGGCGTGCCGGTAAATAGCGCGCCTCGGTCAGCAAGAACCAGCAGATCTGCGCGACGTGGGTCCCCGTGGTGATGTGTACCAGATAGTCCTCACGCTCGGTATCGAAGGTGTATTCGGAGGTGAAGTCGTGAAGTGCGCCGTAGACCTCTTCGAAATCCCAGGGGTTGCGCAACGCCATCGGGTGCAGGCGTACCTCTGTGTCCGGCGATACCTGACGGATGTCCTCGCGAATGCGTTCGGCCAGGCTCGCGTCCCGGGCGTCCGTGCCGTGTATCAGTTCCAGTCGATGGATCAAGACATCCGGCTGCTGGCACAGGCCCACGCTAGGCCGCCAATGGTTCCAGCGGTTGGCGCCTTTGCCTACTCGATCGAGGGTGGCGCCTATGAAACCGATGGCGACAGTGCGCTTGTTGGACATTGATTATCCTGAAAGATAAATGACGATAACCAATGATAGTGTTCGAGGTCGTTATTTGTCGTGGCGAAAATTCAGAGATGCTCGGCTGTAAAATAAAATCCTTTAAAATCAGATAGATACAAATAATTAACGAACGCTTTCAAAAACTGGCACAGCGGCTGCAATACCTGTCCCAACGAACAGGACAACACAGCGAGACGCCACGATGGCCAACTTCAACCTCTTCAACACGCAATCGAAAAACCTGCCGGCGTGCGACACCTTGAATGCTTCCGGGGCTGCGGCTTATGCCTACACGCCCAAGCATCAACTGGCCCAGCTGGCAGTCACCGGTTGCCTGAATTCGACCTTTTACGCATCCGCTCAAAGTCAGTTGGATCAGGTGTTGAAGCTGGTGGCAGAGCTGGACAGCCGCTTCGTGGCGAATGCCGCTCTTTATGCTCGCCAGAAGGGCCATATGAAAGACATGCCGGCCTTGTTGCTGGCGGCGCTGGCGGCTCAGCGCTCGGCGCTGGTGCCGGAGGTGTTCGGGCAGGTCGTGGACAGCGGCAAGATGCTGCGCAATTTCGTGCAGATCCTGCGCAGTGGCGCCACCGGTCGCCGCTCCCTCGGCTCCCAACCCAAGCGTCTGGTGCAGAACTGGCTGAACAGCGCGACCGAGCGACAGCTTTTGCAGGCATCGATCGGCAATCAGCCTTCGCTGGCAGATGTGCTGAAGATGGTTCACCCAAAACCGTCCGAGGCCTGGCGCGAAGCGTTTTTCGCCTGGGTGATCGGCAAATCGGTGGATGCACAGGCGTTGCCCGCACTGACTCGCGATTTGCTGGCTTTTCGCAGCGGTGCGAGTGATCAATTGCCTGAAGTGCCTTTTCAATTGCTCGGTAACGAAACATTGAGCAAGGAGCAATGGGCGGCTCAGGCACGAAATATGGGATGGCAGGGCCTGCGCATCAACCTCAATACGCTGGCGCGCCACGGTGCTTTTGAAGTACCGGGTTGCACCGAATACGTGGCCGCGCGGTTGGCGGATCCTGAAGCCGTTGCGAAGGCGCGGGTGTATCCGTACCAGTTGCTGGCGGCGTACCGGATGGTCGGCGATGACGTGCCGGCGCTGATACGCGAGGCTTTGCAGGATGCGCTGGAGCTGTCATTGACCAATGTGCCGAAGCTGCAAGGTGCGGTGGTGGTTTGCCCGGATGTTTCCGGCTCGATGGGGAGCCCGCTGACCGGTTATCGTCAGGGCGCGACCACCGCGGTGCGCTGCATCGATGTGGCGGCGCTGATTACGGCGGCGGTGTTGCGCAAACAACCGACGGCGCGGGTGATGCCGTTCGAATGGAAGGTGGTGGATATCACTCTCAACCCGCGCGACAGTGTGATCAGCAATGCCGAAAAGCTTGCGGGCATTTTCGGCGGCGGAACCTGCTGCTCGGCGCCGTTGAAGAAACTGGCGGACAGCAAGGCCAGACTCGATACGCTGATCATGGTGTCGGACAACGAATCCTGGATCGATGCGCGACGCCAGGGCGCCAGCGAGACGATGCTGCAATGGGAACGGATAAAGCGGATCAACCCCCAGGCACGTCTGGTCTGCATTGACCTGCAACCGGGCTGGGCGACACCGGCGGCGGATCGTGACGACATCCTGAATGTCGGCGGTTTCAGTGACGCGGTGTTTGATGTGATCGAGCAGTTCACTGCCGGTCGGTATGGGCCGCAGCACTGGGTCGAAGCGATTGAACGCATGGGGTGAGGCGATGAGCCGCCCAAAGAATTGATTTGTCACGGGCACTGAATGCCGGTGGGACTACATCCAAGACGTCTCACCAAACCCTTGTCAGTGCGCGTGACGGCACGAATGCCGATGGCTGTACATCTGAGGCCGGCTAACCCCGGTGCGCGGCAACGCGCAACAGTCATCAACCTTTGTCGTGCCACCTTTTTAGAAGCTGCCGGCCACTGCCGGTGGGACTACCTGAAGAATCGAGATGATGAAAGAACACACTTACCAACTGCTGGAAGTCGCCAACGGCAAACCGATCAAGCTCTGGACCGAAGGCGTCCCGGTGGAAAACGAAGCGCGCGAGCAGTTGATGAACACGGCGAAGATGCCCTTCATCTTCAAGCATCTGGCGGTCATGCCGGACGTCCATCTGGGCAAGGGCTCGACCATCGGCAGCGTGATTCCCACGGTCGGCGCGATCATCCCGGCTGCGGTCGGGGTGGACATCGGTTGCGGCATGATTGCCGCGCGAACCTCGCTGACGGCGGCCGATCTGCCGGACAACCTGCATGGTCTGCGCAGTGCCATCGAACAAGCGGTGCCCCATGGCCGCAGTTCGACCCGCTCGCGCCGCGACAAAGGCGCCTGGGACGAGATTCCGCAACAGGCCGATCAGGCCTGGGCGGCGCTGAATCCACGGTTCAAGGCGATCACCGACAAGTACCCGAAACTGGCCAACACCAACAACCGCGGGCATCTCGGAACACTGGGCAGCGGTAATCATTTCATCGAAGTGTGCCTGGACGAGGCCAACCGGGTCTGGTTCATGTTGCACAGCGGCTCGCGCGGTGTCGGCAACGCCATCGGCAACCTGTTCATCCAGATGGCCCAGGCGGATATGCGTCAGCACATCGCCAACCTGCCGGATCGTGATCTGGCGTACTTCGAAGAAGGCAGTCGGCATTTCGACGATTACGTCGAAGCCGTGGGCTGGGCCCAGGATTTCGCCAAACAGAACCGTGCGCTGATGATGCAAGCGGTGATTCAGGCCACGCGGCAGATTATCCGCAAACCGTTTGAAGTGGCGCTGGAGGCAGTGAACTGCCACCACAACTACGTGCAGAAAGAGCGGCATTTCGGTGAGGACATTCTGGTCACCCGCAAAGGCGCGGTGTCAGCGAAGAAGGGCGAGTTGGGGATCATTCCCGGTTCGATGGGCGCCAAGAGTTTCATCGTGCGCGGTCTGGGCAACGAAGAATCGTTTTGCTCCTGCAGCCACGGTGCCGGCCGGACCATGAGCCGAACCAAGGCCAAAAACACCTTCACCGTCGAAGACCAGATCCGCGCCACCGCGCACGTCGAATGTCGCAAGGACGCTGCGGTGATCGATGAAATTCCGATGGCCTACAAGGATATCGACAAAGTCATGCACGCCCAGCGTGAGCTGGTTGAGGTGCTGCACACCCTGCGTCAGGTGGTGTGCGTCAAGGGATAACGCGTGCCGCCAGGCACGCCGGAACAAGGATTAAAGGACATGAAATTCGAAGAACGTCACCCGCTGTGCAACACCATGCGCGCCCGGGTACTGGAAGAACTGACGCGCATAGAGCGCGAACGCAATGTCACAGTGCTGTATGCCTGCGAATCGGGCAGCCGGGCCTGGGGATTTGCCTCGCCGGACAGTGATTACGATGTGCGCTTCGTTTATGTGGAGAAACCGGAGTGGTTCGTCCAGGTCGATGCACCAAGTGATGTGATCGAGCGCCCGCTGGATGACGAGCTGGATGTCAGTGGCTGGGAGTTGCGCAAGACCCTCGGGCTGTTGCGCAAATCCAACCCGACCTTGCTCGAATGGCTCGACTCCCCGCTGGTTTATCGCAGCGAGACTGCAGCGGTTTCTCAGCTGCGGGCACTGGCCGAGGCGTTCTACAGCCCGCCAGCCGCGCGCAATCATTATCTGTCGATGGCGAAGAAGACCTTCCGTGGTTATCTGCAAGGCGAAAGCGTGCGGTTCAAAAAGTACTTTTACGTACTGCGGCCGCTGCTGGCGGTGCGCTGGATCGATCAGGGGCGAGGTCGGCCGCCGATGACGTTCAGCGATCTGCTGAGTACCGTCGATGACCGAGCCTTGCTCGATGAAGTTGATGAACTGCTCGCGCTCAAGCGCAATGCCGATGAGAGCGCATACGGTCCTCGTCGTCCGGCGCTGCATGCGTTCATCGAGGCGGAGCTTGAGCGTGCGGTGCCGACATTGCCCAGAACCCGGGAGGATTCGCGGCAGCTCGATCGATACCTGCGGGAAACCGTTGGTCTGTACGCCTAAGGAAAAAAATGAAACAGGACGTTATTGAACTGGACGGCGCCATCGGCGGTGGCCAGGTGTTGCGCAGTGCATTGAGTCTGTCGATGGTGACGGGCCAGGCGTTTCGCATTGAGCGGACTCGGGCCCGGCGCAGTCGTCCGGGCCTGTTGCGCCAGCATCTGACCGCCGTGATGGCGGCAGCGCAGGTCTGCGGTGCGAAGGTCCAAGGGGCTGAACTGGGCTCACAGACATTGAGCTTCGAGCCAGGGCCGATTCGTGGCGGCGATTATCGCTTTGCCATTGGCACCGCCGGCAGTTGCACGCTGGTGTTGCAGACCTTGCTGCCCGCCTTGTTGCTGGCGCCGCAAGCCAGCCGCGTGCGGATCAGCGGCGGCACGCATAATCCGCTGGCGCCACCGACCGACTTTCTCAGTCGCAGCTGGCTACCGTTGCTGCGACGCATGGGCGCGGAGGTTGAACTGACGTTGCTGCGCCACGGGTTTGTACCGGCGGGTGGCGGTGAAGTCGACGTCAGCGTGCAACCATCGAAACTGTCAGCACTGCACTTGTGTGAGCGCGGCTTGCCGCTCTCGCGACAGGCGTTCGCGCTGACGGCCGGGCTGGCGCCAAGTGTCGGTTTACGCGAGCTCGACCGGGTGGCGCGTCGATTGAACATGGCTTCAACAGAATTGAACGCCGTCATCCTTGATCCGGCCTGTGGCCCGGGCAACGTGTTGCTGCTGGAATATGCGTTTGAACACGTCACGGAGGTTTTCAGCGCTTTCGGTCAGGCTTCACTGCGTTCTGAGAAGGTGGCGGACGCCGCTATCGATCAGGCAGCCGATTGGTTGCACAGCGGTGCAGCGGTGGGAGAGCATCTGGCGGACCAGTTGCTGTTGCCGATGGTGCTGGCCGGAGGTGGATCGTTTACCACGCCCAGGATGACCGAGCATTTGCACAGCAATATCTCGGTAATCCAGCGTTTTGTCCCGATCGTCATCCAGTGCCGGGAAGAAGGCACAGACCGATTGAAGGTTGAAGTCTGCGCCCGGGAGCAATAGGCGGCAAACTGCTGGCCCCCGAGTGTTTCAAGTCCCGGCAAACTCGCCTTTTTTCAAAAGGTTAGGTGGGCTATATGCGGACGATTGTCATCACCGTAGCAACGCTTTCCCTCGCTCTGTTCGCGGTGGAGGCCCAGGCCAGGGAACTGAGCAAGAGCCATCGTTTCGCGTGTACCTGGGGTTCGGACATCGCCGCCGGCGCGCAACAATCGAAGCTGTCAGGGATTTCCCTGTATGGCGCGCGCAAGCGCTTGCAGGCGCGCAAGTTTCAGCAACCGTGGATGCGCATGACCGCCATGGGCATCACCGAGCAGACCTACGACAGCGCGTCGCGGCTCAAGCCGGCGGCCGTCAAGCAGACCTACTATGAGCAGTGTGTCCGGCACGAGCTGGCCCAGCGTTGAACGCAAAAGCCCGACCTGAAGAGGTCGGGCTTTTTCATGTCCGGTGCAATGACAGCGTCACTTGTCAGTTTCGCAATTGACCATCCACGACACACCAAAACGATCCACCAGCATGCCGAAGCGCGCTGCCCAGAAGGTGGCTTCCAGCGGCATGTCGACACGACCGTCCCTGGCCAGGGCGTTAAACACCCGTTCGGCCTCGGCGATGCTGTCGACATTCAGCGAAATCGAGCAACCGCTCATGCCCTGGGTCGGGCGGTCGGGTGTGGTATCCGAGGCCATCAACATCTGATCGCCAACTTTCAGGCAGGTGTGGATGATCAGGTTGTGGTGCTCTTTGGGGACATGTTCGGCGGCTGGCGTTTCGCCGAAGGTCATCATCGCTTCGAGCTTGCCTTGCAGGCATTGCTCGTAAAACGTGAAGGCCGCGCGGCAGTCGCCGTTGAAGATCAGGTACGGGTTGATTTTCATGGTGGTGCTCCCGAATAGGCAGTTGAACGCTGCGCGGCCGGGTGTGCCGAAGCAGCGTCATGGATGGACTCCATCCAGCAAAGCGTCAGATCGCCGGATTGCCAGCCGATGCTGCAAGAATTTCCTTTCGGGGTGACCGATGGTCTGCGGGGGAGAAACGTCAGGAATCGCGCGGGTTCTTCTGTACCGCAGCGCCGGCCACCCGGGCGGCAGGTCGGGTTTGCATCAGCGCATCAATCGCCTTGCGATAGTTCTGTCCGCCCAGCGCCATGCTGTTGTTGTGTGTTGCGCCGGGCACCAGCAGCAGGCGTTTCGGCTGCCGGGCGGCGGCGAACAGTTGCTCGCTGAAGCGTGACGGCACGAAGGCGTCGGCCAGGCCGTGCACCACCAGCAGAGGCATGTGAATCTCGGCGATCTTGTCGATGGAGTCGAATTTCTGCGACAGCAACCAACGCACCGGAAGGGAGGTGTTGGCCACGGCAGCCGCGACATCCGCCAATGAGGTGAACGTGGATTCGATGACCAGTCCGCGCACCGGCAGTGGGGTGTGGTTTCTGGTGGCGTCGCGACCGAGTTCGGCAGCCAGATCGATGGCGACCGCGCCACCCAATGAATGCCCGTAGATCAGGCGTTTGTTCGGATCGGGTTGCAACAGCTGGAAGCGTTCCCAGGCCACGCGCGCATCTTCGTACACCGTGCTTTCCGACGGCAGATCGCCGTGGCTCTGGCCGAAGCCGCGATAGTCGATGGCCAATACCGAATAACCTGCCGCGCGCAATTGCTCGATACGGAACAGCTGCCCGGTGAGGTTCCAGCGCACGCCATGCAGATAGAGGATGGCCGGTGCATCGGCGCGCTCCGCCGGCCACCACCAGGCGTGAATGTTTTGCCCGGCCTTGAAGCTTTTTGGTTGCAGGTCGAGTTCCTGCACGCTGCCGGGCAAGCCGTGATACCAGCCGGCGGTGCCCGGTTCGATGCGAAACAACAGCTTGCGTTCGGTGTGTTCCAGCACGGCACAACTCGCCGGCACGCCGACGATCAGGGCAGCCATGCAGGCGAACGCCAGACGGCGGCGTCGAGGTCGGGTCATGAAGGCCAGGAACATTAAACGTTTCACCACCGCGTGGACAAAGAACGCTTTTTACCAGAAGCCTGGACCCGCGCGTGACATTTTCGACCGCCGCCCACCCGCAACGATTACAAAATGCTGCAACGGCTCAGTCGATCTTCAGCACGATCTTGCCAATGTGGTCGCCCGCTTCCATGTGCGCATGGGCCTTGGCTGCGTCGGCGAGCGGGTAGACCTTGTCGATGATCGGCAGGCAGCGTCCGGCGGCCAGCACCGGCCAGACGTGTTCGCGCAATTGATCGGCGATGGCGGCCTTTTCCGCCGAGGTACGCGCGCGAAGCAGGGAACCGGTGACCACCGCACGCTTGCCGAGGATCGCCAGCAGGTCAATGTCATTGGCCCGCGCGCCACCGAGAAACCCGAGCATCACCAACCGCCCATCCATGCCCAATGCGCTGATGTTCCCGTTGAGGTAAGAGCCGCCCATGATATCGAGGATCACATTCACGCCCTGGCCGGCGGTTTTCTCGGCGATGACCGCGGCGAACTCCTGTTCCCGGTAGTTGATCGCGTCGCCGCCCAGATTGCGGATCGCTGCACATTTATCGGCGCTGCCGGCGGTGGCGAAAGCTTCGATGCCAAACTCGCGGCACAGTATGAGCGCGGTGGTGCCGATGCCGCTGGTGCCGCCGTGGATCAAGGCGCGCTGACCACGGCTGGCGCCGCCGAGGCCGAACAGGTTGGCCCACACCGTGAAAAAGGTTTCAGGAATAGCCGCAGCCTGAATCCAGTCGAGCCCGTCGGGAATTGGCAGAGTCTGGCCGGCCGGGACCGTGCAGTATTCGGCGTAACCGCCGCCATTGGTCAGCGCACACACCCGGTCACCGACCGCGAATGTGCTGACACCGCTGCCGATCGCCACGACCTCGCCGGCCACTTCAAGGCCCGGAATCGGGTTCATGCCGGGCTTCATCGGGTATTTGCCGGCGCGTTGCAGGGCGTCCGGGCGATTGACGCCGGCGGCGTGCACGCGGATCAGAACTTCGCCTTCTGCGGCGACCGGCAGCGGCACGCGTCGGGATTGCAGAACCTCGGGCCCACCCGGTTCGGTGATTTCGATTCGGGTCATTTCATTGGGCAACGTCATTTTCGATTCCTCTTGAAAAAGTGATCAGTAGATGGGAACGCAGTCAGGGCGCAATGATTCCCGTCATTCGGCGCAGCAGCGTTGTTCTGCGGAGGAGGGCAGCAATTTCGTGGCGTGCTCAAGTATCAGAGCGATCAAGATGGCACCGCCGGCTATCACGAAGAGCAGCGCATGCTGTCCGCCCGTGGCGTTGAACAGCGCCGAATAGGCGAAGCCCGCCAGCGCCTGAAACGTGGCGAACGACACTGTGGCCCGGCTCCACGCCACCTGTTGGCGATGGTGATCCGGCACCAGTTCATGCACTCGGGCCAATGCCAGCGGGACAATGCCCGGTGGAAAGGAACCGAGGACCACCGCCAGCAGCGCCAACGCCAGGAACGAATGCGAAACCGCCAGCAAACCCAGGGTGATCGCCTGCACCACCAGCACCAGACGAATGCCGGTCCGCGCGCCGAGATGGTCGGCGAGAAAGCCATAACTCACCGGGCCGACGATGGCGCCCAGACCGTACATGACCCAGATCAGCGCGCCGACGTGCGCCCCGGCGCCCAGGCCACGGGCGACGTAATCCACCAGAAAGACCATGGCCGGTACCAGCCCGGCAGCCATGAATGCGTACTGGGCAAACAACAGATAAACAGCAGGCGGTGTCGGCTCGACCGGTTCCAACTGAGCCGTTGCGGTGGTTGCGTGGGGCAGCTCCGAAGGCCAGCCGAACCAGCTCAATGCCGTCAGCGCGAGCGACAGAGCGCCCAAGCCCAGCCAGGTCGCTTGCAGGCCCAGCCCCAACAGCAGCGGAACGATCGTCCCCGAGCCGGCGATGCCCAGACCGATGCCGAGGAAAATCGCGCCACTGGCCAGACCTTTGCGTGCGGCGGGTACATGGGGCAGTACGGTCGCGGCCACCAGCACCATGATCGCGCCGCCCGCGATTCCCGACAGCAGGCGCCAGCCGAAATACCAACTCACCGACACGGGGTACGCACAGGCGAAAAACGCCACGGTCACCGCTAGCATCATCAGGCGCAGAGCGTTTCTCTGGGTAAGCCGGCGTGCCAGCGGTCGGCCAAGGAGAGCGCCGATCAGGTAACCGACCAGGTTGGCCGCGCCGAGATAGACCACATCATGGGCGGAAAACCACTGCGCCTGAATCAGCGAAGGGATCAGCGGTGTGTAGGCGAAACGCGCCAGACCGATGCTGACCAGGCTGGCGCAGAGTCCGGCGAAGATCGCCAGCCAGACACTTGTGTCCGGACGTTCGGGCGAAGCAGTTGAAGTGTGCATCACGGCAATCCTTTGGAAGGTTTATGGCGCCCAGCATATCGGCTATCGTTGCTGCGTTAATGCAGCGAGTTTGCGTGGTTGTGATGCGTTTATGCATCAATGGAGAACGGTATGAACTGGGATGACGCACGGGTATTTCTTGCGGTCTGCCGCGAGTCGACGTTGCGCGGGGCCGCGCGTGTACTGGGCGTGGATCAGGCGACAGTCGGGCGCCGCATCACGGCACTGGAAAAGTCGCTGGGCGCGACCTTGTTCCTGCGCACCTCCGAGGGCTATGCACTGACGGCAGTCGGCGAAGCGGCGCTCAAGTCGGTGGAAAAAATGGAGCATTCGGCGCTGGAGCTGGAGCGGCGTATCCAGGGCCTGGACGACCGCCTGACCGGCAGCGTGCGAGTCAGCACCACCGATTCGCTGGCCATCGACTTTCTGATCCCGGCGATGGCACAGTTGCACGAACAGCATCCGGATGTGCGCGTGCAACTGGACGCCTCCACGCAAATCATCAGCCTGGCCAAACGTGAGGCGGACATCGCTGTGCGCAATACCCGTCCAGACAATCCGGACCTGATCGCCCGGCGCATCGCACGTTGGCCGGTGGGGCTCTTTGCCTCGCAGGCCTATGTCGACAGCCATGGCGTACCGGCACCGGGCAGTGCGTTCGAGGGCCACGATCTGGTGGTCTACGAGCCGTATCTGCAGGGCAACAAGGATCTGACCCTGGTGTCCGAGCCCATGACTCGCGGGCGGATCGTCGCCGGTCTGAGTTCCAGTCTGTTGGTGCGGCGCTCGATTGCCGCCGGTCTGGGTGTAGGAGAAATCCCGGTCTACATGGGCGAGCGTGATGGTCTGGTCAGGCTGTGGCCGGAACGTACGCGGCCGTTACCTTATGAAGTGTGGCTGGTGACCCATGCGGATTTACGCCACACCGCGCGGGTCAGGGCGGTGATCGAACACATTGTCGAAGCGTTTGTGCTGGAAAACGAGTAGTTGTTCTGCCAATAAAAAAACGGCCTTCAGTGAAGGCCGTTTTTGTGGGCGCCGAAACCTGCGTCTCATGGCATTTCCGGCAATTCCTGCGGGCGCAGATCAAACACCAGGACTTCGGCATCCTGGCCATTGCTCAGGGTCAGTGCCTGTTCTTCACGAACCCTTACGCCGTCGCCTTCCTTCAACTGCATGCCGTTCAGTTCAACGCTACCGCGAGCAACGTGCACATAGGCATAGCGGTTGGCAGGCAGCTTGAGAGTGGCGCTTTCCTGGCCATCGAACAGCCCGGCATACACCCGTGCATCCTGCCGTACTTTCAGCGAGCCGTGACTGCCTTCGGGCGAAATGATCAGTTGCAGGCGACCGCGTTTTTTCTGTTCGCTGAAGTGCTCTTGCTGGTAGCGCGGTTTCGCGCCGCTGACGTCCGGCACGATCCAGATCTGCAGAAAGTGCACCGGCTTGGTTGCCGAGTGGTTGAACTCGCTGTGGGCCACGCCGCTGCCGGCGCTCATCAGTTGCACATCGCCGGGGCGGATCACCGAACCGGTGCCGAGGGTGTCCTTGTGTTCCAGCGCACCTTCGAGCACATAAGAAAAAATCTCCATGTCACGGTGTGGGTGCTGGCCGAAGCCTTTGCCAGCGGCGACGCGGTCATCGTTGATGACCAGCAGGTCGGAGAAACCCTGTTCACGCGGGTCACGGTAGCTGGCGAAGGAAAAGGTGTGGAACGACTTCAACCAGCCATGATTGGCCAGACCACGGTCGGAAGCTTTGCGAAGGGTCAGCATGATGAAATCTCCTTTCAGGACGTTGATTCGTCCGAGTGAGGAGAAGGTTACTGGTTACCCAGCGATGCAATAAGTAGATGAAAATTGAAATACTGTCCCTTTATGGTTGACAGTTGTGTGGGCTGGATCACGCATTCTTTTCCAACGATTTCGCCTGTTCCGGCCATAATGCGCGAACTTATGACTTTGCATGGATTTTGGTGATACCCCCATGAAGACCGTGGCCATGGTGCTGTTTCCCGATTTTCTGCTGCTCGACATGGCCGGGCCGCTGGAAGTGTTTTCGGTTGCCAACCGCTACCTGAAACCGCAATCCCACTATCACCTGACCACCCTGGGCACCGAGCGCGGGCCGTTACGTGCGTCCAATGGCGTGCTCGTGCACACCGATCGGCACATCGACGAAGCCGATGAGCGCTACGACTTGCTGCTGGTGCCGGGCGGCCCCGGCGCCTACAACGAAAAACACCCGCCGTTGCTCGCCTGGCTGCAAGGCGCGGTCACGCGCGCCGGGCAATATGGCTCGATCTGTACCGGCGCCTTCGTGCTGGGCCATGCCGGACTGCTCGACGGCTATCGTGTGACCACCCACTGGAATTACACCGAACGCTTGATCAAGGGCTTTCCGAAGGCAAACGTCGCGACCGACCAGATTTTTATTGAAGATCGCAACCTGATCACCTCCGGAGGTGTCACCGCCGGGATCGATATGGCGCTGGCGGTGGTCGCTCGCGATCATGGCAAAAAAATTGCCCAGGACGTGGCCAAGGTGCTGCTGGTCGTCATGAAACGTCAGGGCGGGCAAGCGCAGTTCAGCCCGTTGATGGCGGCAGTGGCGCCCCAGGAAACCCCGATCACCCGGGTGCAGAACCATGTGCTGGAGCACCTTGAAGAAGCTTTTACCGTCGAGCGCATGGCAAGTCTTGCCAACATGAGTGCGCGGCACTTCGCCCGGGTGTTTGCCCGTGAGGTCAACATGACGCCCATGGAATTCCTGCAAAGTGCGCGCATCGATTGCGCGCGTAACCTGCTGGAAACCAGCGATCTGCCGTTGAAAACCGTGGCCTACAAAAGCGGTTTCGGCAGCGTGCGGCACATGCGTTTTCTGTTCGGCGAAAAGCTCGGGCTGACCCCGACGCAGTATCGCGAACAGTTCAGCTAGAGCGGTTCTGTCCGTTACGGGCATCCGGATGTCCGTTACGGGCATCCGGATGTCCGTGCTGGACCCCGCGTGGTGGTTGTACCGTCATCGAGGCCTGCGAAGATAACGGACATGAACAGCCTCAACGAATTGAACTCGGCGTCGGTCCTGCGTTTCGGGCCGTACGCCTTCCATTTGCGCCAACGGCTGATCCTCGAAGGGGATCGGCAATTGCGCATGGGCGGTCGTGCGCTGGACATTCTGCAAGTGCTGGTCGAGCGCGCCGGCCAGGTGGTCAGCAAAGAACAATTGATCGCGCTGGTGTGGCCGACCTCGGTGGTCGAGGAGATCAACCTGCGGGTACACATCGCCGCGCTGCGCCGGGCCCTCGGAGATGGTGAAAACGGGCAGCGCTACATCATCAATGTGCCGCAACGCGGCTACAGCTTCGTGGCTCCGGTGCAGGGCGACAGCGTCACCCAAGTGGTGTTCGAAAACCTGCAAGCGCCCCAGCACAATTTGCCTGCACGACTGACGCCGGTCACCGGGCGCGATTCACTGGTCGGCGGTCTGGTGCGGCAACTGCCGTTGTCCCGGCTGCTGACGGTGACGGGGCCTGCCGGTGTCGGTAAGAGCACCGTGGCGTTGCGCGCAGCGGAACTGCTGCTGCAACATTTTCGTGACGGCGTGTGGCAGGTGGATCTGTCGCTGATCGATGAAAACATCCCGCTCCTCGATCACTTGCTGAAAACCCTCGACCTCGATTTCCCCACTCTGGCAGCGCGCCATGCCTTGCTGGTGCTGGACAACTGCGATCACCTGCATCAGGCCTGCCGGAGCCTGCTGCAAACATTGCTCGATGCTGCGCCGCGTCTGTCGATCCTGGCCACCAGCCGCGAGCCGTTGCGTCTCGCTCTGGAAGTCCTGCAGCCACTGCCGCCCCTGACCCTTCCCAAAGCCTCGGCCCTCAACAGTGTCGCCGAGGTCATGGGCTATTCGGCGGTGCAGCTGTTTGTCAGTCGTGCCCGCGCCCGTCAACACGGCTTCAGTCTGCGTGAGCAGGATCTGGAAACGGTGCGCGATATCTGTCGCCGGCTCGACGGTCTGCCGCTGGCGATCGAGTTGGCAGCCGCGCAGATCGATGCGCTGGCGCTGGTCGGATTGCAGACGCAACTGGACCAAGGCCTGCAAGTCCTGAGTCACGGTCGCCGCACCGCCGTGCCGCGCCACCAGTCAATGAAGGCTGCGCTGGACTGGAGCTATCAGCGCTTGAGCGAGCAGGAACAGCGCGTGCTGCAGCGGTTGTCGGTGTTCAAGATGGCATTCACCCTGGATGCCGCCATCGGCGTGATCAGTTGCGCACAACTGCCGCCCTCGACGCTGGTGGGCGTGGTCGAACAGTTAGCGGCCAAATCGCTGCTGACAACGGACCGGTCCGGCGGAGCACTGCGCTATCGAATGCTCAACATCACGCGCCGCTATGCCCGCGAACAGCTGGAGCAGGGCGGCGAACTCAATGATGTCGAGCGTCGGCACGCGCGTTACCTGGGCCGTACCCGACCCGTCTCAAGCGGCCGACTGACCGCGCAGTTCGTCGAGCAGTAAGCGCACTTTGCGCAAGTCCGGGGTGGCATAGCCTTCGGTGAAGCGCTGGTAGACCGGCGCCAGCAATTCGATAGCCTCACGATAACGCGACTGGCGCTGCCACAACTGTGCCAGCGAAGTCGCGCTGCGCAACTCCCAGGCCAGGGCACCTTGAGTCCGGGCAATCTCGAGCGATTGCTGCAAGGCGCTTTCGACCGTGTGATGACAGGGCGATTCAGCGGCCAGCAATCGCTCGGCCCGGGCCCGCAAAATCTCCGCAGTACTCCAGCCGGCCGCGCCGCTTTGTGCTCGTTCAAGCAGGGCATCGTCAACGAAGCCCGGATCCAGCGTGACCATGATTTCCCTGACCAGACCGCTGTCGGCAGGCGGGATGGCGGGGGATTTGTCGGCGTCGATCACCTGCGCGTAGTGCCGCGCCCACGTGTAGAACAGCAGCACCGAATGCTTCTGCGCCTGTTCGAGCAACAGTTGCAGCAGCGCCTGGGCGTTCTGTGTATCTCCGTTGTAATGGGCGATCAGGCACGAAGCGAGTGCCAGGGTGTAGCAGATCGAGGTGCCGTGATTGATCTGCACCGCGATGTCCAGCGCCTGCCGTGCTGTACGCCAGGCTTGCTCGGGGAAACCTTGCAGCCACAGCACACGGGCAAGGACGGTCAGCGAAGCGACGCTCTGGTCGTATTGCACGCCGAAACCGTGAGTGAAGCGGTTGAGATGGCCGCTGTGGGCCATGCGCTGAATGACCTGTTCGGCGTGGATTCGCGCCTGGTGCTGATCGCCGGCGTAATGCAGCGCGAGCACCCGCAAGCGGTGGGTACTCAGGGACAGCTGCGCATCGCCGTGCACTCCGAGGCTTTCGAATTGCTCGCTCTGCTCCAGCGCCATCCGGTAATGCCCGCAACTGAGATTGACCGCCATGTGCCCCGACACGGCGCGCAACTGACCGGCCATGTCGTCGTGCTGTTGTGCCAGCAGCCGGGCGCTGACGAAGGCCTCGATGGTTTCCGGCGTGCCGCCCCAGGTGTGGTAACAGGCGCTGCCCAGGGCCAGTTTCAAGGCGATTTCCAGTCGCGGACAGGGCTCGTCGGATGAAGCCAGCAGCGCCAGTGCCCGGCGCACATGAACGCCGTACTCCTTGAGCAAGGACAGTTCCTGCCACAACGGCGCCGAGGTCGCCGTCAGTCGAACGCCGAGCGCACGCGAGCCTTCGTCATTCAGTGTCCACTCAAGGGCCGCCCGCAAGTCTTCAAGGCCACGGGCGTAACGCTCGATCCAGACTTCAGTCGCCGTGTTCTCCCAATCGGCCTGGGCCTGATACATCAGCGCCAGGCTGCGTTCGGCATGGCGTTCGCGGGTTTCGCCGAGTTCGGCGGCCTGGTCGAGTTTTTCCAGCGCATAGCGGCGAGTGGTGTCGAGCAGGCGATAGAACACTTCTTCATCGCCAACCTCGACGTTGAGCAGCGACTTGGCGACCAGTTGCGTGATCGAAGCGAAGACTTCGTTCGGCTCGATGTGCTGACCGACGATGACCGCCGCCGCGGACTCCAGCGTGAACGCACCACGAAACACCCCCAGTCGGCGCAGACCGGTCTGTTCGCAGCTGTTGAGCAGGTTGAAGCTCCAGTCCAGCGTAGCGCGCAGGGTTTCATGCCGACCCAGACGAGTCTGATTGCCCGCCGGCAAGCGTCCCTGAAGTTGACTCAGCAAACCCTCCAGCCCGAGGCCCGCCACCTGCGCAGCGGCCAGTTCCAGTGCCAGCGGGATGCCGTCCAGTCGGCGACAGATGTCGATGATCAAGGGCAGATCAGCGTTGCCCGGCTCAAAATGTTCGTGGGCCGCCATCGCCCGTTCGACGAACAGCTGCAGCGCGGAGAATTCCATCGCCTGATCGCGGTCCAGCACCGCAATCGGCGGCGGGCAGTCGAGGGATTCCAGGCGCTGCACATACTCGCCCTCGGCACGCAGGCTTTCGCGGCTGGTGGCCAGAATGTGCACCTGCGGCGCGCCACGCAGAATGTTTTCACTCAGCATCGCCACGGCGTCGATCAAGTGCTCGCAGTTATCGATCACCAGCAGCATCTGCCGCTCGCGCAGGCTGTTGATCAGGCAGGCCATCGGTTCACTGTCGTGCAGCGAAAGGTCCAGCAGGGCGGCGAGGTGCGAGCAGATCGAGCCCGGATGTTTGAGCGGGGCCAGATCCAGCAGACGAATACCGTCGCGATAACGGCCGATCAGTTGCTCGGCGACACGCAGGGCCACGGTGGTCTTGCCGATGCCGCCGGGGCCGACCAGGGTGATGCAGCGCTGGCGCGGCAGTTGCGTCATCAGGCTGTCGACCACCGACTGGCGCCCGATCATCCGCGTGCGGCGCAGCGGCAGGTTATGCCGGCCGAGGTTGGCGGTGGTGGGACGTTGTTCAATCGATTGCAGCACGACCGGCGCGACGAAACTGTATCCGCGCTGCGCCACCGTGACGATGTAGCGCTGCCCGGCCTGACCGTCGCCGAGAGCCTTGCGCAGCGCGGCCATGTGCACCCGCAGATTGATGTCCTCCACCACGCTGTCGGGCCAGACTCCGGCGATCAACTGCTGCTTGCTCACGACCTCGCCGGCATGGGCCAGCAGGATCAGCAGAATGTCCATGGCGCGCCGGCCAAGGCGCAAAGGCTGGTCGCCTTCAAGCACCAGCCGCTGGCCGGGGTGGATCCGATAGGGGCCGAAACCGATGGCCTGATTCGGGGAAAGACTCAACCGCTCACTCCTTCGACGCTTTTTATGATCCTGATCCGTCAGGGTGAAGAATCCGTGACGGGCAGGGCGAATAGAGGCTTGAGGGGCACGCAAGCCGTCTGATCCGCAGTATCCGAGCATATTCCTCAGGATTTGACGCCAGCGCAACTTTCGCGAAGGACTCGGGCCATTGCATCACTCGGCATCCAGTACCGTCACCACTGTATTCAAAGGCCGGAACCCGTGCCGTTTTGCCCGATAGCCGGGGAAAATTAACAACGATTAACTCGTCCGCGTCGGCTTCAGAGCCAAAACTCCACGGCAATGGAATGCATACGTCCGGAGGACGCTGCGATGAGCAAGGTAGTAGTGGTTTATCACAGTGGCTACGGGCACACCCGCGTCATTGCCCAGGCTGTGGCCCAAGGTGTGGAGCGCCACATGGGCAGCACCTGCCTGTTGCTGGCGGTAGAAGACGTGGAAGCCCACTGGGATGACCTGCATCGCGCCGACGCCATCATCTTCGGTGCGCCGACCTACATGGGCAGCGCTTCGGCGGCGTTCAAGCAATTCATGGAGGCCACGGCCTCGTTCTACCTCGCCCGGCCGTGGCGCGACAAACTCGCGGCGGGCTTCACCAATTCCGGCAGCCTGTGCGGCGACAAGCTCAATACCTTGCTGCAAATGGCGGTGTTTGCGGCCCAGCATTCGATGATCTGGGTCGGGCTCGATCTGTTGCCGGCGCGTGCGTGCGCAGGTGTTTTCGACGGGCAATTGAATCGCCTCGGCAGCTCCCTCGGCGCCATGTCCCAGTCCTGTGTCGAGCAACCGCCCGAGCAGGCGCCGCCGCTGGAAGACCAACAGACCGCTGCGCACCTGGGCGAGCGGGTGGCGCGACTGGCCCAGCGGATGGCTCGAGGGTGAAACCGCCTCAGCGGTTTTTCATGACCTGACAACGCCACGCAAACGGGTTGATCCCTTCGCTGCGGGTGAAGATGTGGCAGAAGTGCGCCTGATCGCAAAAGCCGCACTCCAGGCTGATCTGCGTGAGGCTGTGGTTGGTGTGCTGGATCAACTGCTTGGCTCGGGCAATGCGCTGGGTGCGGATCCAGTCTTGCGGCGAGTACCCTGTGCTGCATTTGAACGCCCGGGAAAAATGGCTGCGCGAGAGTGCGCAGGCATTGGCCAGTTCGGTGACTTCAAGGCTGTCGCCGAGGCGTTCGAGAATCAGCTGTTTCACCAGCCGTTCCCGTTGCGGGCTGAGGCCGCCGGTGCTGGGCTTGCGGGGTTCGCTGGCAGGGGCGAGGGCGACGGTTTGCTGTGAGTGAGCCATGGCCAAGGTCCGTGTCGGTGGGGAACGCACGGTCAGCGCTTTCCCTCAGGTCAAAAAAACAACGCTGCGCAGAGGGATTCATTGTTTGGCGAGGGGCGGGTGCTGACGAGTTAAACGTTGTTAATTCCACCGTCGGCTGCAACTCAGCACACCGCTGCAAGTCCCCATGACGGGAACCGGGCAGGATGGCGACGATTGGGGGCGGGCCATAAGGGGCCGCAAAATCGGGCTCGGGCGAGGGGATGCATATGAAAGATTTGGTACGCGGCGTAATCGGCCTGGCGTTGGTCGGTGTGATGTCCAGCGCCATGGCGCAGGCACCGCAGGTCGGCACGCAGGCGCCGGGTTATTTCCGGTTGGCGCTGGGCGATTACGAGGTGACGGCGCTGTTCGACGGCTACAACGATTTGTCGCCGAAGCTGTTGCAGGGCATGAGTCAAAGCCAGATTCGCGCGCTGCTGGTCCGGCGCTCGATTGAAACGCCGGGCGTGCAGACCGCGTTCAATGCCTTCCTGGTCAACACCGGCAAACAACTGATTCTGGTGGATACCGGCGCGGGCCAGTGCATCGGCGCCACCGCCGGCCAGCTCTCGGCGAACATGCAGGCAGCGGGTTACAAGCCTGAGCAGGTCGACGCGATTCTGCTGACGCACCTGCACCTGGATCACGTCTGTGGGCTGGTCGACGGCCAGCAACGGCCGATCTTTGCCAATGCCACGGTTTACGCAGCCAAGGCCGAAGCCGATTACTGGCTCGATCCGCAGGCCGAGGCCAAGGCGCCGGCCGGTGCCCGGGAGTTTTTCAAGATCGCCCAGGATTCCACTGCGCCTTACGTGGCGGCCGGGCGCTTCAAGACGTTCGCAGAGGGCCAGTCGCCTTTGCCGGGTGTGGTCGAAGCCACACTGGAAGCCGGGCACACGCCGGGCAGCACCACCTACCGCTTCACTTCGCAGAACCAGAGCATCGTGTTCATGGGCGATCTGGTGCATAACCTGGCGGTGCAGTTCGATCATCCGGAGGTGTCGATCCGCTTCGACGTCAACGGTCAGCAGGCGATCAAGAGTCGTAACGCCGTGTTCAGTGCAGCGGCGGCCAGCAAGACCTGGGTCACGGCCGCGCACTTGCCATTCCCGGGCATCGGCCACATCACGGCGGTCGACAAGCACTTCCAGTGGGTGCCGGTCGAATACGGCCCCTACAAACGCGCGGCCAAAGTGCCGCTGATCGAGTAAAGTCCCACCTTTCACGTCAGGCTAAAACAAGGAAAACGTGCCCCATGAACCGTAACGATCTGCGCCGCGTCGACATGAACCTGCTGGTGATTTTCGAAGCGCTGATGTTCGAAAAGAACCTGACCCGCGTCGCCGAAAAACTGTTCATGGGCCAACCGGCAGTGAGCGCGGCGCTGGGGCGTCTGCGCGATCTGTTCGATGATCCGCTGTTGCTGCGCAATGGCCGGGGCATGGAGCCGACGGCGCGGGCGCTGGCGATTCTCCAGGAGCTGCAACCGGCGATGGACGTGATTTCCGGCGCGGTCAGCCGGGCCAAGGAATTCGATCCGGCGACCAGTTGCGACGTGTTTCGCATCGGCTTGTCGGACGATGCCGAATTCGGTCTGTTCCCGCCGCTGCTGCGCCAATTGCAGGAAGAGGCGCCGGGGATTGTCGTGGTGGTACGTCGCGCCAATTACCTGCTGATGCCGGGGTTGCTGGCATCGGGGGAGATCTCCGTCGGCGTCAGTTACACCACCGATCTACCGGCCAACGCCAAGCGCAAGAAATTGCGTGACATTCCCTGCAAGGTCCTGCGTGGCGACAATCGTCCGGGCCCGCTCACGCTTGACGAGTATTGCGAGCGCCCGCACGCGATGGTGTCGTTCTCCGGAGACCTGAGCGGCAACATCGACATGGACCTGGCCAAGGTTGGCCGCAGCCGCCGTGTGGTGCTTGGTGTGCCGCAGTTCAGTGGATTGCGCGCGCTGCTGGCCGGCACCGAGATGATCGCCACCGTGCCGGATTACGCGGCGTGTGCGTTGGTCGAAGGGTGTGCGTTGCGGGCTGAAGATCCGCCGTTTCCGATTGATGCGGCGCAACTGTCCATGGCCTGGAGCGGGGTGCATGACAACGATCCGGCGGAGAAATGGCTGCGTTCGCGGATCAGTCAGTTCATGTCGGTGACGCTGGATATTCCGGCGGTTTAGCACGGTGTTGAAAGGCGTTTAAGGTTACTTCCGGTAAGCCACAACGCCTTGCGCCTTTGCCTACGTGTACGCCAGAATCCGCCGGCTTGTGCGCCTCTGGGGCGGGTTCTATTGTTCGCCGGTCGCTGAAAAACAGCGATCGGGTTTAGCAGCCCGGATCTACTCTAGACGCACAATGCCCTTCGTTCGTGATCAGGCTTACGCCTGACCGTCCACGTTATGGCGGCTTTGCGTGGGGCACTTCGGTGCGCCGGGTTCTAGAGTCCTGGTCTGCTAACCCGCGTACGGCCGCCACCTCTTTCGTTTAGCAGCGAAGCGTGGCGCCTCCACTACTCTAGAGGCTTTATCCATGATCAAACCAACGCCAAACCCGCCTGAAACCGACCCCACTTCGCCCTACGAAACCCTCGATTCCAAGAAATTCCACGAAGCCGCCGAGCGCGCCCTCGACCACTACCTCAATCCGCTGCTCCCCAGAAAACCGCTGCTCAAACCCAACACCCGCTACCTCATCGCCCCCGGCATCGACAGCGAAGAACTGCTGGCCGACGCCTGCGAAACCCTGACCTCGGCCAAGGTCATGGCCAATGACTTCGCCGGGCTGGTGGACGGCCCGCAGCGGCATGTGCTGTTGGGGATTGCGCAATTGATCATGCTGGGGGAGCTGGCGGTGAATCGAGTGCTGGATAATCTGGAACTGAAGGCTGAGGCGCCCGCTGTAGCTTGATCGACTGCTCACCTGATCGTTCCCACGCTCCGCGTGGGAATGCAGCCCGGGACGCTCCGCGTCCCAAAGAGCGGACGCAGAGCGTCCATTGAGGCATTCCCACGCAGAGCGTGGGAACGATCGACGGTGGTCTCAAAAAGAGAGCACACCCATCCAATTTCCCCCCGATCAATCGCTGCACCATGGCCTGCAATGATTAATCAAGGGTGGGCCCATGAACGCTGTACAACGCAATGACCAGGCGCAAGATCTCGGCCTGCTGTTCCTGCGGGTGACCGGCGGGTTGTTTCTGCTGTTCGTCCACGGCTTGCCCAAGCTGCTGGACTTCACCGCGCAGTTGCAACAAATCGAAGACCCGTTCCACCTCGGTGCCCACCTCACCTTGATTCTGGCGATCTTCGCCGAAGTCCTCTGTCCGCTACTGATCGTCGCCGGGGTGCTGGCGCGTCTGGCGTGCTTGCCTATTCTCTTTGTGCTGCTGGTGGCGCTGCTGCTTGTGCATCCGCAATGGAGTGTGGCCGAAGGGCAGTTCGGCTGGTTGCTGTTGATCCTGTTTACCACTGTTTTGATCGCCGGGCCGGGACGGCTGGCGCTCAATGTTCGTTTGCCCGGAGTGCTCCGTTATGCCTGATGCCCAGACCCCGAAAAAACCGGGACCCGAAGAAACCGTGACGCTCATCGTCAAGCACCGGGTCAAGGCCGGTTTCGAACAGCCGTACGAAGCGTGGCTGCGCAACATCGTCAGCGTGGCGGGGCGCGAAGAAGGGCATCTGGGCGTGGACGTGATGCGCAGCCAGCAGGGCGGTCTCGCGCTGTTCACCTGCGTGCTGCGTTATTGCTCGACCGACGCGATGCAGCGCTGGCTCGACTCGCCACAGCGTCAGAAACTGATCGATGAAGCCGCGCCGATGCTCGCCGACGGCGATCAGACCGAAGTCAACGCAGCCAACGAATTCTGGTTCACGCCGACGGCCGAGGCCGGATCGCCGCCACCACGCTGGAAGCAGGCCGTGGTCACGCTGCTGGTGATCCTGCCGCACACCTTGCTGGTGCCGCTGATCTGGGGGCCGCTGCTGCAACTCAACGCCTTTCTCTCCAACTACGTGGTCGCCACGTTCCTGATCACCCTGACCATCGTGGTATCGGTGGTCTACGTGTTCATGCCGCCGGTGACCCGTCTGTTCGCGCCGTGGCTGGAAGCCGGTCAGTCACACAAACACCTCGAATCCAATGCCAATCCGCCGCGCTGAAGCGGCGGGTCCGGGCTCCGTTTCACTTATCTCGAAGGAACTGCGATGAACGCCGATCTGATTCTGTTCAATGGCCAATTTCATACGGTAGACCGCGAAAAACCCCTCGCCAGCGCCGTGGCAATCAAGGACGGGCGCTTCGTCGCCGTCGGTAACGATGCCGAGGCGATGGCGCTCAAGGGCGCCGGCACTCAAGTGGTCGACCTCAAGGGCCGCTGCGTGATTCCCGGGCTCAACGACTCGCACTTGCACTTGATCCGTGGTGGCTTGAACTACAACCTCGAACTGCGTTGGGAAGGCGTGCCGTCGCTGGCCGATGCGCTGCGCATGCTCAAGGATCAGGCCGACCGCACGCCGACCCCGCAATGGGTACGCGTGGTCGGTGGCTGGAACGAATTCCAGTTCGCCGAAAAACGCATGCCGACCCTCGAAGAAATCAACCAGGCCGCGCCGGACACCCCGGTATTCATCCTGCACCTGTACGACCGTGCGTTGCTCAACCGCGCTGCGTTGCGCGTGGCCGGTTACACCCGCGACACGCCGAACCCGCCGGGTGGCGAGATCGTGCGCGATGCCAACGGCAACCCGACCGGCATGCTGGTGGCGCGGCCGAACGCGATGATCCTGTACTCGACGCTGGCCAAGGGGCCGAAGCTGCCGCTGGAGTATCAGGTCAACTCGACCCGTCAGTTCATGCGCGAACTCAATCGGCTCGGCCTGACCAGCGCCATCGATGCCGGCGGCGGTTTCCAGAACTATCCGGACGACTATCAGGTGATCGAGCAACTGGCCAAAGACGACCAGTTGACCGTGCGCATCGCCTACAACCTGTTCACCCAGAAGCCGAAAGAAGAGCTGACCGACTTCCAGAACTGGACCGGCAGCGTCAAGTTGCATCAGGGCGATGACTTCCTGCGCCACAACGGCGCCGGGGAAATGCTGGTGTTCTCGGCAGCGGACTTCGAAGACTTCCTCGAACCGCGCCCGGACCTGCCGCAGACCATGGAACAGGAGCTTGAGCCGGTGGTGCGCCACCTGGTCGAGCAGCGCTGGCCGTTCCGTCTGCACGCCACCTACAACGAATCGATCAGCCGCATGCTCGACGTGTTCGAGAAGGTCAACCGCGACATTCCGTTCAACGGTTTGCCGTGGTTCTTCGATCACGCCGAAACCATCACCCCGCAGAACATCGAGCGGGTGAGGGCACTGGGCGGCGGCATTGCGATCCAGGATCGCATGGCCTTTCAGGGCGAATACTTCGTTGACCGTTACGGCAAACAAGCCGCCGAAGCCACGCCACCGATCAAGCGCATGCTCGCCGAAGGCGTGCCGGTCGGTGCGGGCACCGATGCCACTCGGGTGTCGAGCTACAACCCGTGGACTTCGCTGTACTGGATGGTCAGCGGTCGCACCGTGGGCGGTCTGGCGCTGTACGAAGAAGGATTGCCACGCAGCACCGCGCTGGAACTGTTCACCCACGGCAGCGCCTGGTTCTCGTCCGAGCAGGGCAAGAAGGGCCAGATCAAGGTCGGGCAACTGGCGGACCTGGCAGCGCTGAGCGCGGACTTCTTCAGCGTCGAAGAAGAAGCGATCAAGTGGATCGAGTCGGTATTGACCGTGGTCGGCGGCAAGATCGTGTACGCCGCCGGCGACTTCGAAGACCTCGGCCCACGTTCATTGCCGGTGCTGCCGGACTGGTCGCCGGTCGTGAAAGTCCCTGGCCACTGGCGCCCGAATTCGCCCTTGCAGGCCCAGGTTCACCAGTGCAGCGGCCCGTGTGCGGTGCATACCCATAGCCATGAAAAAGCGCGGATGTCGAATGCGCCGGTCAGCGATTTCGCCGGTTTCTGGGGCGCATTCGGCTGCTCCTGCTTCGCGTTCTGATCCTTTTGAAAAAGCGCCGCTCTGTGTGAGCGGCGCTCCCCGCAACAACCATCCATCGAGGAGTTTCACATGAGCAACGTTCCTTACAAACGCTTGAACAAAGACGATGCCGTTGTGCTGTTGGTCGACCACCAGACCGGTCTGATCTCGCTGGTACAGGATTTCTCGCCGAACGAGTTCAAGAACAACGTGCTGGCACTGGGCGACATCGCCAAGTTCTTCAACCTGCCGACCATCCTCACCACCAGCTTCGATTCCGGCCCGAACGGCCCGATCGTGCCTGAGCTGAAAGAGCAATTCCCGGACGCACCGTTCATTGCCCGCCCTGGCCAGATCAACGCCTGGGACAACGAAGACTTCGTCAAGGCGATCAAGGCCACCGGCCGCAAGCAACTGATCATCGCCGGTGTGGTGACTGACGTCTGCGTGGCGTTCCCGACCCTGTCGGCCATCGCTGAAGGCTTCGAAGTGTTCGTGGTCACCGACGCTTCCGGCACCTTCAACACCACCGTGCAACAAGCGGCGTGGGCGCGGATGTCGGCTGCCGGCGCGCACCTGTTGAACTGGTTTGCTGTGGCCTGCGAGCTGCAGGGTGACTGGCGCAACGACATGGAAGGCCTGGCGAATCTGCTGTCCCAGCGTCTGCCGAACTACCGCAACCTGATCAACAGCTACACCAAGTTCACTGCCAAGTAAGCTTGTAATGAAGAGGCCCGCCAAAATGGCGGGCCTCTTTTTGCCTTCAGAAAAGGGCTCAGCGCTTTTGCAGCCAGCCCAGAAATCCACCTTTTTTCACCGGTGCCGGTTTGGCCATCAACGCCAGCCGACTGTTCTGCTGCCGTACCGCCTGCAACTTGTTCAACGCCTGACCCACTTCACTGCGCTGTTCCATGCACTGGCGAGTCAGGTTCTTGTCGAGGCGATAAATGATCGAAGACGTCAGCGCGGTAAACGTCGCTTGCGAAGGCGTGTCCGCGAGGATGCTTTGCTCACCCATGACCTCACTCGGCCCCATGCGTCCGGCCTCGGTGAAGCCGTTGCCGTCCGGCACGCTGGCGCTGACCACGCCGGTGGCGATCACGAACAGGCTGTCCGGGACTTCCTCCAGATTGAGCACTACCTGCCCGGCGCTGTACTGCTGCGCGACCATCGATTCGGCGAGGCGATCGCGTTCCTCGTGGCTCAGCGAACGGAAGATTTTCACTTCATCGAGCAAGGCGCGAGCGCGGGTCGAAGGTTCGATCACGCCATCCGGATGCCGCGAAATGCCGGCCGCTTCGAGGTGGCGGTGGGCGAGGTCGAACAGTTGATTGCGCACCTCGCTTTTCTTGCCCAGTTCGGCGATGAACCCGCTGGCCACGTATTCCGACATTTCGTCGCCGGCGTCTTTCAGCACCGCTTTCGGCGCGGGCGTCAGCAACAGACTGCTGCTGCCTTGCAGCGTGCGCTCGAGGGCGTCGAGCACCCGGCGCGGGCGAATGTGGTTCGGCACCTTGATGCTGATCGACACGCCGTGCAGGTTGTTCGGGCGGCTGAGGTTGACGATCTTGGCCTTGGCCGCCACCGAGTTCGGCACCACGGCCAGAGTGCCGGTGCTGGACAGCAGGTGCGTGGCACGCCAGTTGATGTCGAGCACCTTGCCTTCGACACCATCGATGACCACCAGATCATCTACCTGATACGGCTTGGTGGTGTTGAGCACGATGCCGGAAAACACGTCGGCCAAGGTGCTTTGCAGCGCCAGACCAATGACGATCGCCACCACCCCGGAAGTCGCGAGCAGGCCTTTGACTGGCAGATCCAGCACATAACCGGCCGCTGCGACGATGGCCGCCAGAAACACCAGCGCACCGATCACGTCCTGCAGCAGGCGGCCGCTGTGACCGATGCGGCGCATCAGGATCAGACCGATGACTTCGGTCAGCACCCGCGCGGCGTACAGCCACCAGAGAATGCCCAGTGCCGTCGCTCCGAGTTGCGCCACCGGGTCGTCGGCAAACAGCGGCGCCTGCAACGGGCTGACGCCGGCGTTGATGGCCAGCGCGTTGAAGGCCAGGAACAGCACCAGTCGCACGGCGACCCGTTGCGCGCGATGCTTGAACGGTGCGAGGTGCCAGAGCAAGGTGTCGAGCACCAGCAGCAGAGCGCTCCAGGACAGCAGGTGGGCAGAAAAAAGGCTCATGAGGTGAACTCCGGCGGACACAAAAGAAAACGCCACACCCGAAGGTGTGGCGAGTGGCTGGACTCAGTTCAGGTGGGTCTTGAGTTCTGCCGCTGCCTGGCGCACGGCGGCCTTCACCTCAGGAATACCGTTCAGCGGGTTGAGCAGGCCGAAGTCGTGAATCATCCCGTTGTAGCGCACCGAGGTCACCGGCACGCCAGCCGCGTCGAGGTGGCGGGCGTAGCCTTCACCTTCGTCACGCAGCACGTCGAACTCGGCGGTCTGCACCAGCGCGGCGGGCAGGCCCTTGAGCTGTTCGGCGCTGGCGTTGAGCGGCGAGGCATGGATCTGCGCACGCTCGGCCGGGTTGGTGGTGTAGTTGTCCCAGAACCACTGCATCATGCCTTTGGTCAGGAAGTGGCCCTCGGCGAATTGCTGGTACGAGCCGTTATCGAACCCGGCGTTAGTCACCGGCCACATCAGCAACTGGAAGCGCAGGGCCGGGGTTTTCTGTTCCTTGGCCATCAACGCCACAACCGCTGCCATGTTGCCGCCGACGCTGTTGCCGGCCACCGCCAGACGCTTGCCGTCGACACCGATGTCCTTGCCGTGCTCGGCCACCCATTTGGTTGCCGCGTAAGCCTGATTGATCGCAGTCGGGTACTGCGCTTCCGGCGACGGCGTGTAGTCGACATACACCGCGACTGCGCCGGAACCCACCACCAGATCACGGATCAAGCGTTGGTGGGTCGGGTAGTCGCCCAGCACCCAGCCGCCACCGTGGAAGAACATGAACACCGGCAACTCACCTTTGACCTTGGCCGGACGCACCACTTTCAGGTTGATCGTCTGGCCGTCGACCTTGATCGCCTTGTCGCTGACCTCAACGCCGGACAGGTCAACCTTCACCGAAGCCTGGGCGCCGGTCAGCACCGCACGGGCGTCTTTCGGGCTCAGTTGCTCGAGCGGTTTGCCACCGCCGGCGGCGAGGGCGTCGAGGAAGGCCTGGGTGTTGTGTTCGACGCCAGTGCTTTCGGTGGCGAAGGCGTTGCCGATGGACAGGGCGAGCAGGGAAGCGGCGAGGGTTTTCTTGATGTTCATGTGCAATTCCTTTTTAAGTCGTTTGAGTTTTTGTATGCCTTGGGATCGGGCTGCTGTGGCGCTTGGCTTCAGGCCTCAGCAACACCGTGAGCACAGATTAATGAGGTGCCGGAAAGTGAAAAAGCGGCTATAAAGCGTTTAACTGTCAACCAGAGAGTGACAATGAACCCGTTCGAAGACATGCGTATTTTTTGCCAGGTGATGGACTCCGGCAGCTTCACGGCGGCGGCCGATCAGTTGGGCCTGTCCAAGCAGTTCGTCAGCCGTCGATTGATGCAATTGGAGGAGCGCCTCGGCGTGCGATTGCTCAACCGCTCGACCCGGCGCCTGGACGTGACGCCGCTGGGCCAGAGCTATTACGAGTCGGCGCTGCGTTTGCTCGGTGAAGTCGAGTCGGTGGAGCAGGGCATCGCCGGGCAGACCGCCGAGCCGCGCGGGGCGATTCGCGTGAGTGCGCCGCTGTCGTTTGCGCTGGCCCATCTGGGCTGTCTGCTGCCGCCGTTTCTGCAGCGTTATCGCGAGGTCACGGTGGAGGTGGACTTGAGCGACCGGCCGGTGGATCTGCTGGGCGAGGGTTACGACCTGGCGCTGCGCATCGGCGTGCTGGAAGACTCGACCCTGATCGCCCGACGCATCGCGTCAATCGAGCGGGTGTACTGCGCCAGTCCTGCGTACCTGGCCGAACGCGGTACGCCGGTCAAACCGGAAGACCTGCTCGGCCACGACTGCCTGCCTTACGGCCACGGGCGTTCGGTGCAGTGGCGGTTCAATGCGGGGCAGGGCAAGCCGCTGCTGGTGAATGTCACCGGGCGGATGCGCGTCAACAATGGTGAGTTGCTGCGGGATGCGGCGGTGGCGGGGATGGGGATTACCTATCTGCCGACGTTCATCGTTGGCGCGGCGCTGAAGGATGGGCGGCTGGTGCCGGTGCTGGACGAGTTTCGGCCGGAACCGCTGACGCTGTCGGCGGTGTACCCGCAGCATCGTCAGGCATCACGGCCGGTGCAGGCGTTGATCGAGTTTTTGCGTGAGCGGCTGGATCAGAATCATGTCGCTCTCTAGGTTTTGCGGTGAACTGGTGGGCACCGATGAGCCCTGTGGGAGTCGGGCTTGCCCGCGATAGCGGTGGGTCAGTCAGTGATGCTTTAACTGACCAGGCCTCATCGCTGGCAAGCCAGCTCCCACAGGGATTGCGGTGCTTTCAGTTCGGGTCAGTTGGCGCGCTTGTCATCGCCAGGCTCGCCGCCAACGTGTACGCCACGGTCATCACCGATCTCGCCAGCGCGATGTACGCCACGGTCATCACCGATTTCACCAGCGCGATGCACGCCATGGTCATCACCGACTTCACCGGCCCGATGTACACCGTGGTCGTCGCCGGGTTCAGAATGCGTGCCGCTGCGACCGGATGACGCCGTGTTGCCGGAATGGCCCGAACCGTGGTCACTGCCGCTGTGGCCACTGTTGCCACCGCCGCCACTGCCACTGTTGCCGCCACCGCCGCTGCCGCCGTGACCACCACCATTGCCACCGCTGCCGCCGCCTCCATTACCGCCACCACCGCCTCCGCTGCCGCCCCCGCCATTACCGCCACCACCGCCTCCGCTACCGCCCCCTCCATTACCGCCGCCACCCCCACCGTTACCACCGCCGCCGCCCCCGCCGCCCCCGCCGCTTCCTCCACCACCACTTCCCCCTTCCTTGGCCTGAACACTCGACACCCCGGACAGGTTGTCCGGAATCAGTACGGTAGACGCCGACAGGACTGCGCCGATGGCCATTGCGAGCACGAGCTTTTGAATGTGCATATCGTTCTCCGTCTTTGTTGTCTTGATTGGGAACGTGGATGTGGCTTGTTGCGTGTGATCCGACCCGTTCCCGAGGTCAGTGGATACTCGAAGCCAGTTCGAAGATCGGGATGTACATCAGGATCACGATCACCCCGATCAACAGGCCGATGAAAGTCATGAGCAGCGGTTCGAACAACCTCACGAACCACTCGATCCAGCGGCTGATTTCCTCGTCGTAGAAATCGGCGCTGCGTTCCATCATTTGCCCGAGGTTGCCCGACTGCTCGCCAGCGCGCAGCAGGCGCAGGGACACGGGCGTCACCAGATGGTTGAGCTCAAGGGCAGTGGACAACGATTGCCCCTCGCGCACCCGCTCGCAGGCCTGGTCCAGCCGCGCTCGCGAGGCCACGGTGAGCAGGCCGCGCACCATGCCCATGGCGGTCACCAGCGGAATCCCGCCTTGCAGCAGAATCCCCAGCGACCGGTAAAACCGCGCCAGCTCATACATGAAAATCCGCTGGTGCACGGCAGGCAGTTTCTCCACCAGCCGATCCAGCCCACGGCGAAACGCCGGTTGTTTCTGCAGCACGGCGAGGGCGATGACGATTGTCGCCAACAGGCCGAAAAACTCACCCTGATGGGCGTGCAGAAACATGCCGCTGCTCATCAGGATCTGCGACAGCCACGGCAGGTTCGAGCCCAGTCCTTCGAACACCAGACTGAAGCGCGGCACCACGTAACCCATCAGAAACAGCACCACGCCACTGCCGACCACCAGCAACAGCAGCGGGTAGATCGAAGCGCTGACGATCTTCTGCCGCACCTCGTCCATGCGCTGGCGATAGCTCACGTAACGGCCCAGCGCATCGCCGACCGCGCCGGTCTTCTCGCTGGACTGTACCAGCGCCACGTACAACGGCGGGAACACCGCCGACAACTGGCCGAGCGCCTGGGAGAACGATTTGCCCTCGTACAGCAGCCGCACCAGCTCACTCAAGGTTTTGCGGGCGGCGGGGGCGGTTTCTTTTTCAGCGAGGCTTTCCAGCGCATCGATCAGTGGCAGGCCGGCGTTGAGCAGGGTGGTCAGTTCCTGGCTGAACAGCACCAGGTTGAAGGTTTCTCGCTTGCTCAGGCGCAACGAACGCCAGTGCCTCTCGGCGTGCAGGCTGACCACACGCAAGCCCTGATCCTCGGCGATTCGCCGCGCTTCGTTCTGGCCGGGCGCCTCGACGCTCAGCGACACCACTCCGGCCTTGCCCACTGCTTTGAGTTGAAATCGCATGCCGTGAGCTCCGCTTATTGCCAGTTGGTGACTTCGGCGTTTTCGCCTTCGCCGCCGGGCTGGCCGTCCTTGCCCATCGAGAGCAGGTCGTACTCGCTGTTTTCGCCGGGATAGCGGTAGGTGTAGTTACGCCCCCACGGATCCTGCGGCAGTTTTTTCTGCAAGTACGGGCCGGTCCATTTGGCTTCGTCGCTCGGTGCGGTCACCAGCGCCTGCAAGCCTTGTTCGGTGGACGGGTAGTGGCCGACCTCCAGTCGATAGAGATCCAGCGCCTTGCTCAGGCCTTCGATCTGCGCCTTGGCGACCTTCACCTCGGAACGCCCCAGCTGGGCGAAATATTTGGGCGCGACGATCCCGGCCAACAGGCCGAGCACCACCAGCACCACGAGCAATTCGAGCAGGGTGAAACCGCGTTGGGCACGCGGACGAAATTGCAGCTTCATGATGACCTCCCGTGAGTGGCAGCCGTGTCGCCGAAAGGGCTTATGCAATTGCCATGCTCAGCCCCCGATAAATTCGGCTGTCGGGCTGGAGCCCTTGTATTACGGGCTTTTCCAGAGTCGGCACAGTGCTTGCGTACGGCTGATCAACGACGGGTCAGTGGGGCATTTCCCCCAATTTTTCGGGGCCTGTCAGGGGAGGCCCAATGATCCATTCATTCACTGCAGGACTGCTCGGCTGCGTGCTGTCGGTCGGTGTCGCACAAGCCGATGTCTTCGTTTCCATGGACGCCAAGGGCAGCTATGTGCTGTCGAACGTCCACCGTCCCGGACGCACTTACGAGCGGGTGATTCGTGAAGCCGATGCGCCGCTGGTCAGCCTTGACCAGCAACCGCAATTGATCGCCAACCAGCCCTACGCCGAGTTGGTGTCAGCGGCGGCCAGCGCCAATCACCTGCCCGAGGCGTTGCTGCACGCGGTGATCAAGTCCGAATCCAATTACAACCCCGGTGCCACCTCGCCCAAAGGCGCTGGCGGGCTGATGCAATTGATGCCCGACACCGCCCGCGAGCTGGGGGTGAAAGACGTCTACGACCCCAAGGCCAACATCCAGGGCGGGGCCAAATACCTCAAGCGCCTGATGACCCTGTTCGACAACGACATCGCCCTGGCCGTGGCGGCTTACAACGCCGGGCCGGACGCGGTGCTCAGCCGGGGCCGGGTGATCCCGCCGTTCGCCGAAACCCAGCGTTACGTGCCCAGCGTTTTGCGTCAGTACCGGCGCTTGCAGGGGCTGGCGGTGGATGCGCCGTTGTAGCCCCAGTCTTGGTTTTCCCCACTTTCGGGGCAAACCCGAGGGGCTCGGAAAAGTGGGGAAACGGGTGGGGAATATCCCCCGCATTCTCAAGTGACCTGTGTAACCGTTTGAGTTGGAACGACATTTTTTGTGGCATGCGGATTGCTCCAAGGGATTTATCGAGAATCGTTCCCTGTGAGCACCCACTACGAGGTTTCCGATCATGGTTGGCATTCACCACGCACCGCCCCTGTTGAACTGGCTGCTGTTGCTGGTCTCGATGCTCAGCGTCGAACTGGCCAGCGCCGCCGTGCGCTGCGAGCGCAATCTGGTGGCCAATGTAGTCGCCTTCGATCAACCGCTGATGTTCAACCGCCTCGGTGCGCAGAATGCCAACGGCATGATGTACGCCTTGCGCCGCGATGTGGTCGATGACCATGACGTCTCGCTGGCCTATGGCGGCAGCGCGGTGCCTGGCAAGGTCTCGCTGCGTGCGGACAAGCGTCCACGGCCGCTGGTGCTGCGGGTGGCCGCCGGTGATTGCCTGACGATCAACCTGCAGAACCTGCTCGACTACCAGGCCAACCCGAACAAGCACTTCGAAGGGCCTGAAGGCGAGGAGGGCACCGTGAACCCCGGTGGCGCCGATGCCTTCAAGGTCGACGAGCAGGTCGCCGACCGCCATGTCGGCTTCCAGGTCAACGGCCTGCAAGCGGTGAACAGCATCGACGACATTTCCTCCTACACCGGGCGTAACGCCAACACCCTGGTGCCGCCGGGCGCGAGCCGTTCGTACGTGCTGTACGCCGAGCGCGAAGGGGCGTTTGCCGTCAGCAGCCGTGGTGCGACATTCGGCGGGGAAGGTGCGGCCGGCAACACCGCCAATGGCCTGTTCGGCCAGGTCGTGGTGGTGCCGAAGTCGGGACGCACCTATCGCAACACCCTCACCGAAGAAGAAATGCGTCTGGCCACCACCGGCCGTACACCGGCCGGTCACCCCATCGTCGATTACCAGGCCCGCTACCCGCAGCGCGAACCGTGGTTGCGTGAAGGCAAGGCCGGCACGCCGATCATCAGCATGGTCGACGGCAACGAAATCATCTCCAGCGAAAGCGACGCGATCGTCATGGGCAGCAACGCCGATGGCAGTTTTGCGCCCAGCACCTATCCGCTGGAATCGATGGGCAAGCGCAACCCGGCGATCCCTAATCGCCTCGAGCCGTTTCGCGATTTCGCCTCGCAGTTCCAGGACGAAACCGCCGCTACCCAGGCATTCCCCGCCTACTGGGCCGACCCGGTCATGGCCCATGTGCTGGAGCCGACCCGCGACTCGTTCATGATCAACTACGGTTCCGGCGGCATGGGTGCCGAAGTGGTCGCCAACCGCCTCGGCGTGGGACCGATGCACGATTGCCTGTCGTGTGCCTACGAAGAATTCTTCCTCAGCTCGCACACCGTCGGCGACGTGGCGATGCTGGTGGACGTGCCGGCCAACACCGGGCTCGAGAACATCGCCCCCGGCCAGACACCCAGCGCCGATCAGGTCGGCGTCAAGGCCACCATGGCCCTGTATCCGTCGGAGCCGTCGAACGTCAACCACAGCTACATCGGTGACTTCGTCAAATTCCGCAACACCCACAATGGCCACGAACAGCACATCTTTCACCTGCACGGCCATCAGTGGCTGTTCAACCCCAACGACGACAACTCCGATTACGTCGATGCCCAAGGCATCGGTCCGGGCGCCGGCTATACCTACGAAATCGCCAACGGCGGTTCCGGCAACCGCAACCGGGTGGCCGGCGATGCGATCTATCACTGCCACTTCTACCCGCATTTTGCCCAGGGCATGTGGTCGATGTGGCGGGTGCACGATGTGTTCGAAGAAGGCACCCGGCTGGAAGTCTCGCAACAGGGCGCCGATGGTTATCACAGCGAACCTTACGCCCTGCGCAGCGGCAAACCCGCCGCCGGTGCCCGCGCCTTGCCGGATGGCGAGATCATCGCCGGCACGCCGATTCCTGCCGTCGTGCCGCTGCCCGGCAAAGCCATGGCGCCGATGCCGGGCAAAGTGGTGGTGGTGCCGAAAATCGGCGAAACCCTGGTCGCCGGTAACGATGACGACGATGAGGAAGAGGACGACGGCGAACACCATGGCGGTAACGGTGGTTCGCAAGCCATCGGTTCGCTGGCCCTGGTCGATCGCAGCGAAGCCAACCGCAACGCCGACGGCAGCCTGAAAAACCCTGGCTATCCGTTCTGGATCGGCGGCATGGAAAGTTCGGTGGGCCAACGTCCGCCAACCCCACCGTTGGACATGCTCGACGCCGCCACCGCGCAATCCTTGAAAGCCAGCGGCAAAGCGCTGTGGGCCAACCTCGATCCGAATCAGTCCGGCGGCTGGGACGGCGGCTTGCAGCGTCACACCCTCGACGGGGTGGCGGCCGGAGGCGAGGCGCACACCGTGACCACCTCGCTGGACTTCTCCAAGGAAGTCACCCGCGCCAAACCGATTTACCTGCCCGAAGAGGGCACCGAAGTGGAACAGGCGGCGATGGCGTTCCACGCGAAAAAGGATCACCCAAGCTTTGCCCTGCTGCCCGGCAATCAGATCGTGGCCAAGGCCTTCCGCACCAACGGCGCCTTGCCGATGGCCGGTGCGCCGTACTACGAACCGTGCATGGACGACCGGCAAAAACGCCTGACCAGCAGCGCCGGCAGCGGTGAATTCGCCAGCGGCGACCGGCTGGACGGCATGTCCTTCGTCGGCGCCTCGACCTTCACCGCCGACCGGCCACGGATCTACAAGGCCGCCAACATCCAGTTCGACGCGGTCTACAACAAGGTCGGCTATCACTTCCCGCAAGCGCGGATTCTGGCGCTGTGGGAAGACGCCTGGCCAGTGATCACCAAGCAGCGTCCGCCAGAGCCGCTGGTGATGCGCATGAACACCTTCGACTGCGTGCAATACCAGCAGACCAACCTGGTGCCCGCCACCTACGAGATGGACGACTATCAGGTGCGCACGCCGACCGACGTGATCGGCCAGCACATTCACCTGCCGAAGTGGGACCTGACGGCTGCCGACGGTTCTTCCAACGGCTGGAACTACGAGGACGGCGTGCTCTCTCCGGGCGCCGTTCAGGAACGCATTCACGCGATCCGTGAATTCAACCAGTGCGAGGGCAGCGACCCGCGCGACGGCACCCAGGCCTGCCCGAAAGCCAAGGCGCATCCGTTCTTCGGCCAGTTCGGGCGCAGTGACTGGATGGGCGCGCGCACGGCCATGCAACGCTGGTTCGTCGACCCGGTGGTCAACGCCAAGGGCGTGGATCGCGGGCTGGGCACGATCTTCACCCACGACCACCTCGGCCCATCGACTCACCAGCAGATTGGCCTGTATGCCACGGTGCTGGCTGAACCGGCCGGTTCCACCTGGTTCCACGCCGAAACCGGCGAGCCTCTGTACAGCGGCGCGCGCCAGGACGGCGGGCCGACCTCGTGGCAGGCGGTGATCAACACCGGCGACCTCGACGGCGACGGCAAGAACGACAGCTTCCGTGAGTTCTTCCTCGAATACAGCGACTTCCAGCACGCCTATGAAGCCGGTGTGTACGTGGGCGCCGGCCCCAACGGCGTGCCCAATCCGCAAGCGTTCCCGGCCACCGCCGACAGCTTCCGCTACGCGATCAACCCTCCGGTGCGCAACAACGCCAGCACCCTGCTCGAAGGCGTGCTGGAAGTGCAGGGCGGTCAGGTGCCGGGCTGCCCGAGCCGGCCTTGCCCGCAAGCGATCTCCGTGGATGATCCGGGCATGTTCGTCGTCAACTATCGCAACGAGCCGCTGGCCCTGCGGGTCTACGATCCGAACAAGGTCGGCCCGGACGGCAAGCGCGGCATGCAGGCCGACGGCCTCGGCGGCGATCTGGCGTACGCCATGCAAAGCCGTACCGACCGCGCGATCCCGGCGATGAATTTGGCGCCGAACCTGGTGACGGCCGCCACCGGCCCGACTGGCGGCACCACGCTGTTCCCGCCGCACATCAACAAGGGCGGCAGCGAGCCGGGCGACCCGTTCACCCCGATGCTGCGCACCTACACCGGCGACAACGTGCGTCTGCGGGTGCATGCCGGCGGCCACGAGGAAGAGCACAACGTCACCCTGCACGGCGTGAAGTGGCTGCAGAGCGGTTCCGGTTTCGGCAACAGCTCCAACTCCGGCTGGCGTGCCTCGCAGATGATCGGCATCTCCGAACAGATGGGCTTCATCGCACCGGTGTCGATGCTGTCCAGCTCTGCGGCGACCACCGGTGACTATCTGTACTCGATGGACGCTTCGATCGAAGGCTACTGGAGCGGGATCTGGGGCGTGATGCGCAACTACACGGCCAAACGCAATGACCTGTTCGCCATCCCGAACAACCCGAGTCCGGCCGGCATGCGCAACACCGTGGCGTTCGAAGGCAGCTGCCCACGGATCAGCGCCAACCCCAACGGCATCGGCACCCGGCCGACGGTGCAGCGCAACTATGAAGTGGTCGCCGCGCTGGCCAACGACATCCTCGGCAATTCGCTGGGCCTGAGCATCGGCGATTCGGCCGGGCTCGGTCAGCATGTCGGCGGGCCGCTGAATCCGGCGGGCGGCACCCTGGTGCTGAACTCGCGCACGGTGAGCATTCCGCAGGTCACGGTGACCGATCCGGAGGACGGCGAGACCATCACCATCGGTGGCCAGAGCGGGCCGCTGCATGATCCGACAGCGATCCTGTACGTGCGCAAATCCGACCTCGATCCGGTCAGTGGCAAGCTCAAACCCGGCATTCCGGTCGAACCGCTGGTGCTGCGCGCAGCGGCCGGGGATTGCATCAACATCACCCTGGAAAACCGTCTGCCGAGCGTGATGCCGGACCTGACCCAGACCGCGGTGATGCAGGGCATCGTCAAACGTGATCGCAACAGCGGCCTGGGTTCGACCACCTTCAGCAACAACCTGATGCGGCCGTCCAGCCACGTGGGGCTGCACGCCCAACTGTTGGCCTATGACATCACCAAATCCGACGGTGCCAACGTCGGCGCCAACCCGATCCAGACCGTGCCGCCACGGTTGGGCAGCAGCGGCGCCTACCCGACCCGGACCTATCAGTACTACGCCGGGCACCTGGAGCGTGAAGGCAAACCGGTCACGCAACTGGGCCGCAGTGTCGACAACATCAATGCCACGGCCGTGGAGTTCGGAGGCCTGAACATCACCCCGGCGGATGTGATCAAGCAACCGCAAAAAGGCCTGGGTGGGGCGATGAGCATCCTGCCGATCGGCGCGACCTGGGTCGACGATGCGCGCAAGGTCAACGCCACGGTCACCGCACCGGGGCAGACGACTTACCGCGACTTCGCGATGGTCTGGCACAAGGCGCTGAACACCCGTTGGGCCAACGGCCGGCCGGTCGAAGGCATTGCGGCCGAGGGCCTCGGTGTACCGACCGATCCGCAGGACAACTCGAGCATGGCCATCAACTTCAAGACCGAACCTTTGTGGTATCGCTTCGGCCTCGCCCCGGATGCGCCGTTCGGTCATGCCGATGGCGCGGGTTATGGCGACATGACCAACGCGCACATGGCCTACAGCAATGCGCTGGTGGGCGGCGATCCGCAGACGCCGGTGCTGTACGCCAAACCGGGCCAGCCGTTCCGTACCCACATTCTGATGCCGAGCGGCGGCAGTCGCGGCACGACGTTCCAGCTCGACGGACACGTCTGGTCGCTCAACCCGTTCCAGGCCGAGAAGAGCGACACCGGTGGCTACCCGATGGGCACGCCGGGCGTGGGTTCGGTGCGCTTCGGCTACAACCCGATGTCGATGTACATCGGCGCTCACGAGAGCGTCCTGCCGGCGGCGCACTTCAGCTTCATGATCCCGAGCGCCGGGGGCAGCAATGCGATACCGGGGGACTACCTGTTCCGCGATTACGGCGCCTATGGCAACACCTCGGGGCTGTGGGGATTGCTGCGGGTGACCAATGAGCCGGAGCCGGCGCCGCCTGCTCAGTAGGTGCCAATGCGCGACCTGTGGGAACCGGTGAACCCGCTCCCACAGGTGGGGACAGGATTTGTAGGGGAGAGCGATATGAACAGGATCATCAACATCATCGGCGTCTGCCTGCTGGCGATGGCCGGCGCGCTGCTCACGCTGAGCGAGATTGCCCTGGCGCAAACCGGTGCCGGGCAGGTGCTGACCCGCGACGGCGTGTCGATCGCCTTCGATCTGAAGCCGCTGGCCAGCGACGGCCAGCTGCGTGAGGGCGAGTTCGCCGACGTGCAGTTTCGCGTCACCGACGGCGCCTCCGGCCAGCCGTTGTCCGGTGTGGCGCCGGGGGCGTGGATCGATCCGCAAGCCGTCGCCGCCGACCAGGCCCAGGGCCGCGACCAGAGCTGCAAGTCGCGGGTCGGCACGTTCCTCAAGTCCAATATCGGAGCGCGGCCGCTGCTCGACCTCAACAGCTATTTCCTGCTGGTGATGAACCGCGATGCCAGTGTTTCGGTGGTTGATCCGTCCGTCTCGGTCGGCGGCATTACCAGCACCCTGGCGCGGATCGAACTCAAGCAATCGCCGATGGACTGGGTCACGCCCAGGGACAACAAAAAGGTCTTCGTGTCGATGCCGACGGCGGGGGAAGTGGCGGTGATCGACAGCGAGCAATTCAAGGTCATCGACTCGGTGGCCGCCGGCAGCCAACCGGTGCGGGTCGCCCTGCAACCGGACGAGCGCCTGCTGTGGGTCGGCAACAACGCGAGCAAGGCTGAAGAATCCGGGGTCACGGTGATCGATACCCAGAGTCTCAAGCCGCTGAAACACCTGGCGACCGGACGCGGCCACCACGAAATCACGTTCAGCAAGGACAGCCGTTTCGCCTTCGTCAGCAACCGCGACGACGGCACCCTGAGCGTCATTGACGTCGCCGGCCTGAGCCTGGTGCAACAGGTCAAGACCGGCTCCAGCCCGTTGTCGGTGGCGTACTCGCCGCTGTCCGGCGCGGTGTACGTGGCCGATGGCAAGGACGGCACCGTCACCGTGATCGACAGCAACAGCCGCGCCGTGAGGCGGGTGATCAAGCTGCAACAGGGCCTCGGCCCGATGGACTTCAGCGCCGACGGCCGTTTTGGCGTGGTGCTGAACACGGTGGAAAACCGCGCCACAGTCATCGACGCGGCCAACGATTCGGCGATCCATGACCTGGAGGTTTCAGCCGAACCCTATCAAGTGGTGTTCACCCAGGCGTATGCCTACGTGCGCGGACTGGCCTCGCCGAAAGTCACCATGATCAACCTGTCTTCGCTGGGCGAAGGGCGTCAGCCGATTACTCAGGGTTTTGAAGCCGGGCCGCAGCCGCCACGGCTGGCCGGGGATCTGCCGCTGGCATCGAGCCTCGCGGTATCGCGCGATGACAACGCGGTGTTCGTGGTCAACCCGGTGGACAACACCACCTATTTCTACGCCGAAGGCATGAACGCGCCGATGTCCGGTTACCCCAACCGGGGGCAGATCGCCCGCGCCGCGCTGGTGATCGACCGCAGCCTGCGCGAAGTCTCGCCGGGTCTCTACAGCTCACGAGTGAAACTGCCGGCGGCGGGGCGCTTCGACGTGGCGTTCCTGCTCAACCAGCCGAACATCATTCATTGCTTCACCGCGCAGGTGGCGTCCGACGGCGCGCCGGAAAAACACTTGGGCGCGGCAAAAGTCGAGTTCCTGCTGGACAAGACCGCCGTGGCCCTCAACGACCCGTACGTGGTGCGCTTTCGCATCGTCCAGGGCAAACAGAAGATCCAGCGCAGCGGTGTGACCGACGTGCAGTTGCGCTACTTCCTCGCCCCGACTTCCCGGCCCCGTGAAGTGGCGGCGCTGGAAGTCGCCGACGGCGTGTACGAAGCACCGGTGACCCTCGACCGCAGCGGCGCCTGGTACCTGCACGTGCGCGCGGCCTCGCTGGGCGCCGGTTTCGATGACAAGACCTTTGCCAGTGTCCGGGTGCTGCCCGGCCAGACTCAGTGACGAGGAAACGACCATGAACCGATTTGCATCCCGTGGCCTGCTGACCCTGTGCCTGTTGGCCGTCGGTATCCAGCAGGCCAGCGCCCACTCGGCGGACGAGCATGCCGGCCACACCGCACCGGCCGCCAACAGCCAGGAACACGCCCAGGTCAAGTTCGCCGACGTGCCGTTGCTCGACCAGAACGGCAAGACCGTGCACCTGGAGCAGGATCTGGTGCACAACAAAATCGTGGTCATGAGTTTCATCTACACCAGTTGCACCACGGTCTGCCCGGTGGTCTCGTCGATCATGGGCAAGGTGCAGAAACAGCTCGGTGCCCGGGTCGGCGCGGAAGTGCAACTGGTGTCGATCAGCATCGACCCGCAGCGCGACGACCCGAAACGCTTGCAGGATTACGCCCGCACCTTCCAGAAAGGCCCGGGCTGGAGCTGGCTCACCGGTTCGCCGCAATCGATCAGCGCCACGCTCAAGGGCCTCGGCAGTTTCAGCGGCGACTTCAAGAATCACCAGCCGCTGATCCTCGTCGGTGACGGCAACAGTCGCCACTGGACGCGCTATTACGGCTTCACCGATCCGGCACTGCTGGCCAAGGAAGTCGAGAAACTCAGCGGCCTGCGCACCCACGCCAAACACACCGCGATTGCCATGGAGCAACAGCCATGAGGACCCTGGACCGGATCACCCTGACAGTGTGTTTGTGGATTTTCAGCGCCATGGCCCTGGCTCACGAAGGCCACGAACAACCGGCACCGGCAACGGCCAGCGCTGCGCCCGCACCGGCCAAAGGCACCCACGACGCGAAAACCTGGTTCACCGACACGCCGCTGCTGGATCAGAACGGCGACGTCCAGCGTTTCTACAGCGATGCGCTGCACAACCGCGTGGTGCTGCTCAACGTGATCTTCACCAGTTGCAATGACGCCTGCCCGCTGATCACTCGCAAGCTCAAGGAAGTCCGCGAGCTGCTGGGAGACAAGGCCGACGGCATCACCTTCATTTCCCTTACCAGTGATCCGCTGCGCGACACGCCGGCGGTGCTCAAGGCTTACACCTTGAAGCAGGGCGCCGATGACCCTCACTGGCTTTTCCTTACCGGCGACAAGGCGCAGATGGACCTGGTGCTGGGCCGCATCGGTCAGATCGTGCCGACGCCCGAGCAGCACTCGACCCAGTTGATCGTCGGCGATGTGGCCAACAAACGCTGGAGCAAAATCCGTCCCGACGCCCCGGCCACCGCCATTGCCCAGCGCTTGCAGCTGCTGACAATGCCTGTGGCCGGCCGCTGAGTCCGCGCCATGAACCTCGGCCGCGTCCTCGCCCTGATCCTGCTCGCTGGCGTCAGCCTCGGCGCGGCCGCATTGCCGCTGACCGATGAAGAAAGCGCCGGCAAGCGTCTGTACCGCGAAGGCCTGTCCGCCAGCGGCGAGCCGATCATGGCGCGGGTCGGGGCGGCGGATGTGTTGCTGCCGGCCACCAGCCTGCCGTGCGCCAACTGCCACGGCGCCGACGGTCTCGGCCGGCCCGAGGGCGGGGTGCGTCCGCCGGAACTGAACTGGTCGCGGCTGACCAGCATCCACGGTCAGCAACAGGTCAACGGCCGCAACTACCCGGCCTACACCGACAGCAGTCTGGCGCGGGTGATTCAGCAGGGCCGCGACCCCGGTAACAATCGCCTTGACCCGAGCATGCCGCGCTTCCTGCTGTCGATGAAGGATCAGCGCAATCTCACGGCTTACCTCAAACGCCTGGCCGATGACCGCGATCCGGGGCTCGATGACCAGACCTTGCACTTGGGCACCTTGCTGCCCAGCCAGGGGCCGCTGGCCGAGGAGGGCGCCACCATCGCGGCGGTGCTCAACGGCAGTGTGGCGCGGATCAATCAGGCCGGCGGCATTCACGGCCGGCAGTTGCGCCTGACCGTGGCTGACCCCGGTCCGGATCGCGCCAGCGCCGAACAGGCCCTGCAACGGCTGATCGAGGAAGAGCAAGTCTTTGCCCTGATCGCGCCACTGGCCCCGGCGCTGGACAGCGAACTGGCGCCACGTCTGGAACAGTCCGGCGTGCCGCTGATCGGGGCCATGTCGCTGCTCGGCCCGGTGCAGGCCAGCCCACAGATTTTCGAACCGCTGCCGGGGCTGCGCGAGCAACTGATCGCGCTGGCTGATTACGCCACCGCCAGTTTGCGAGTGCTGCAAGGGCCGACGCTGATTGCCTATCCCGATGACCCGGCGCAGGTGCTGGCGGCACAGGTCCTCGGCCAATATCTACAGGATCACGGCTGGGAAAAAGTCCATCTGCAGGCCTACGACCCGGCGGCGGACAGCTTGCCGCTGGGCTCGCGCTCAGTGTTCTACCTCGGTAGCGGCGGAGGTTTCAGTCGGCTGGCGGCCGGATTGCAGAATGCCGGGCAGGTGCCGTACCTGTTTGCTGCGTCGAGCCAGGTGGCGGGGGATTTGTTGCAGGTGCCGGAGGGCTTTTCCCGGCGGGTGTTTCTGGCGTATCCGTTCGTGCCCAGCGACTGGACCCAGGCCGGGCGCATGGCCCTGACGCTGTTGCGCGAGCATCAAGGCCTCGGCGCCCAGCACGCGGTGCTGCAAGTCGGCGCCTACGCCTCGATGCTGTTGTTCAGCGAAGGCATGAAGCAGGCCGGCCGCGACGCCAGCCGCGAAAAACTGGTGGCGGCCCTCGAAGGCTTGCACGACTTCGACACCGGCCTGACCCCGCGCCTGAGCTTCGGCCCCGGCCGACGATTAGGCCTGAGCGGGGCGCACGTGGTTACCGTTGACTTGCCCGACCAGCGTTTTTATCTGGTCGCTCCCTACAAACCGATTATTGCCACGCCCTGACCGGAGGCCCTGATCATGAAGCTCAAAACCCTGTGTTGGCTGCTGACAGGCTGGTTGTCGGTGGGAATGGCGAACAATGAACCGGTGGCCGCCCGGGTCAACGGCGAGGCGATTTCCGAGTTTCGCCTGGAACGTTTTTTCGCCGAGTACCTGGAAGATCAGGGGCGTGCCGTGGCGAGCATCCGCAACCCCAAGGCCTATAAACAACTGCGTCAGGCCGCGCTGGACACGCTGATCGACAAGGAACTGCTCTGGCAGGAATCGCGCAAGCGCGGGGTGAAAATCGATGAGCAAACCGTGCGCGAACAGGTCGAACAGACCCGCACCGCCATCGGCGGCACCGACAAATTCCTCCAGCGTTTGCAGGACGCCGGTTTCGATGAGGCCTCGTTCACCGAGTACACCCATCGCGAACTGGCGGCGCAGCGGATGTTTGCCGAACTGACCCAAGTCCAGGCCCCGGACGAGCAGACCGTGCGGGCTTTCTTCAACGAACACCGCGCCGAAATGGGCGCACCGGAGCAGGTCCAGGCCCGGCACATTCTGATCAAGGTTGCCGGCGATGCCGATGCCGCCACGGTTGAAGCGGCACGACTACGCTTGATGCAGATGCGTGCCGCTATCGCAGGGGGGCAAACCTTTGCTAGCGTCGCGCAATCGGGATCGGAAGATGTCACCGCCAGCCAGGGCGGGGACCTGGGGTATTTCGCCCGTGGGCAGATGGTGCCGGCCTTCGAAACGGCAGCGTTTGCCCTCAAGTCTGGTGAGGTCAGCGAGGCGGTGCGCACACCGTTCGGCTGGCATTTGATTTTTGTCGAGAACCACAGGGAGGCGGCCGATGTCCCAGAGGAGCAAGGGCTGGAAACAGTCAGGGCGTACCTCGCCCGACAGCAACAGACCCAGGCTCGTCGTCAGGTGCTCGCGCAATTACGGGCAGAGAACAGGATCGAACGAATTGACGACGACTGAAGGTTCCCCCCCAATAGTGGGGAATGGCTTCGATGCCCATTCAGGTGCTTCCCCGTTTCTGGGGAACGGGGTACCGGGACGAGCGGGCATTTCCATTCAATTCAAGGACATGAAGACAAAAAATTACCGGCATTCAGCCTGGCATGAAGTGTGCGTTACCTCTTGTGAGGCGCACTCCAGCAGGTTCGGGTCATTGAATTTCAATTGCCGGCACTTGAGGTTTCAGGGAGTCCACCTTGGTTAACAAAGTACTGGTTGTCGAAGACGAACAGCTGCTTGCACAGAACCTTCAGGATTATCTGTCGGCGCAAGGGCTGGAAGTCCGGATTGCACATGACGGCGCAGAGGGAATCGGCCTGGCCGAGACTTTCGCCCCCGACGTGCTGGTGTTCGATTACCGCTTGCCCGATATGGAAGGGTTCGAGGTGCTCGACGCGGTCCGCCAGAACAGGACGTGTCATTTCGTGCTGATAACGGGTCACCCGACCGCTGAAGTCTGTGAGCGGGCGCGGCAACTGGGGGTCAGTCACATCCTGTTCAAACCGTTTCCGTTGGCGGAACTGGCCCGAGCTGTCTGCGACCTTCTGGGGATAAAGCGCGAAGCGAAACCCGGTGCGAGCCCATCCGAAGGCTTTGTCGAACGACGCCAGAGCAGGACCGAGAGCTTCCCGTTGCAGTTGTACGATGGCAGTTGGGTGCTGGCGGACCGCCGACGAAACCGGTCGGAGGTCATGGCACCGGACGACGATCAAATGCTCACCGGGGAGTAATGGCGCGATAGACGTTCCGGCACTCGCCGAATTCGCCTCCCGCGCCGTCAGGGCCTCAAGCCCCGGGTGTTGGAGAGCAAGCCATGGATCGTCTGTCCGTTGTCGTCGAACCGCTGTCGGTCAACACTGCGCTGGAGGCCCAGACCCCGCCACGCTTTTCCAGTGAGCAACTGGCCCAGGCCCGGGCACGGGCCAGCACTTCCGGGGAACGGGTGCTCGATGCACTGGCCGTGCTCTGTGAACTGGCGCCGATGCCGTTCATTGCCAGCCTCGGCGCCACCCTGCATTACCCGGTGCTCGACACCGACACGCTGTTTCTGGCGACCCCGGTGTTCGACCGGGTCACCCTCGCGCAATGCCTCAAACGTGAATTCATCCTGCTGCGCCACAACGACGAAGTCGTCGGCGTGTTCGCCGACCCCTTCGACACGTCGCGCCTGGCCTGGATCGATGAATGCCTGCACGGCGCGCCGCTGTACCTGGTGCACGCCGACGACCTCAAGGCCTATCTGGCCCGCCACGAAGAAAGCTTCCACGCCGTCGAATCGCTCAACGCCCAGGCCGACGCCGGCAGCGAGACCGACACCCTGCAAAGCCTGTCGCTGACCAGCATCAGCGAAGACTCGAGCGTGGTGGTGAAACTGGTCAACTCGACCCTGTACGACGCGCTGAAAATGCACGCCAGCGACATCCACCTCGGCACCACTGGCCAGGGCCTGGTGATCAAGTACCGGATCGACGGCGTGCTGAACAACATCGGCAAGATCCAGGGCAGCGAGTTCGCCGAGCAGGTGATCTCGCGGGTCAAGGTCATGGCCGAGCTGGACATCGGCGAAAAACGCGTACCGCAGGACGGTCGCTTCAAGATCGGCATCAGCGGCCGGCAGATCGACTTCCGGGTGTCGATCATGCCGAGCATCTTCGGCGAAGACGCGGTGCTGCGGGTGTTGGACAAACAGGACCTGGCCGACAAGGTCTGCGGCGTGCAACTGCAAGCGCTGGGCTTTGAAGACGAAACCCTGCGCCAACTGCGTCGCCTGGCCGCCGAACCCTACGGCATGGTACTGGTGACCGGCCCCACCGGCAGCGGCAAGACCACCACGCTGTACGCGATGATCACCGAGATCAACCACGGCGTGGACAAGATCATCACCATCGAAGACCCGGTGGAATATCAGCTGCCGGGCGTGCTGCAAATCCCGGTCAACGAGAAAAAAGGCCTGACCTTCGCCCGTGGCTTGCGCTCGATCCTGCGCCACGACCCGGACAAGATCATGGTCGGCGAGATCCGCGACCCGGACACCGCACAGATCGCCGTGCAATCGGCGCTCACCGGTCACCTGGTGTTCACCACCATCCACGCCAACAACGTGTTTGACGTGATCGGCCGTTTTACCCAAATGGAAATCGACCCCTACAGCCTGGTTTCGGCGCTCAACGCGATTCTCGCCCAGCGCCTGATCCGGCTGGTGTGCAGCAGTTGCAGCACGCCGGTCAACCCGAGCGATGAAGAGTTGCGCGCCTCGGGCCTCGACCCACAGAAAGTCGATCACTACCACTTTGTCCACGGCAAGGGCTGCGGCCACTGCCGGGGCAGCGGCTATCGCGGACGCACGGCGATTGCCGAACTGCTGCACCTGGACGACGAACTGCGGCAGATGATCGTCGAGCGCCAACCCATCACCCAGATCAAAGCCCTGGCCTGCGCCCGTGGTTTGCGCCTGTTGCGCGAATCGGCGCTGGAGCTGGTGGAGCACGGTCGGACCACGCTGGAGGAGATCAATCGTGTCACTTTTATCGCGTGATCAATTCATCGCCGTGCTCGGCGCCAGTGGTGTCGGCCTCGGCCAGCGCCGGGGCAGCGACACCCTGTGGCTGGGCAGCGTCGGCTACATCGACGAAGGCTTTCAGAGCTACGCGGTGGCGCTGGACACCCTCGACCGTCTGCTCGGCGAACACACCCGTACCGGCGCCGAGCTGAGCGTGGTGATCTCCGGCCACTTCAGCCGTTTCTGCCTGGTGCCGTGGAGCGAGCAGATCAGCAGCCCTGACGAACTGCGCGGCTTCGCCCAACTGTGCTTCGAAGACCTGTTCGGCGCTCCGACCCAACCGTGGAGCCTGGTGCTGTCGGCCGAGCCGGCCGGGCATGACCGGATCGCCAGTGCCTTGCCGCAGGATTTGCTGGAACGCCTGCGCACGCTGGTCAGCGGTCGCGGCCTGCGCCTGCGTTCGGTGCAGCCGTACCTGATGACCGCGTTCAACCGTTTCGACAAAAGCCTCGACGCCGGTGACTTCCTGTTCATCGTCGCCGAACCGCAACGCAGCGTGTTGCTGCTGGCAAGGGAAGGGCGCTGGTCGTCGGTGCGCTCGGTGGGCGGCAGCGACAGCGACGCGGCACTCAGCGCGCTGATCGGTCGTGAACGGCAACTGCAAGCCTCCACCAGCGAACGCGCCTTCAACGTTTATCTGCACGCCCCGGCGCGGCTCGATGCGCAACCGGATGTGGCGGGGGTGCACCTGCGCACCCTCGAAGACAACTCGATGACCGTGCGTGACGCCTTGTACGTCATGTCCCGGGCGGTGGCCTGACATGCGCGCCTTGAACCTCGACTTCCAGCCACGTCCGCGTTCCGGCCCGTTGGGCTGGAGCCTGCTCGGCGGCGGTGTATTGCTCGCGCTGGTGTGCTTCGGCGTGCAGCAGCACCTCGGCGATCAGGCCGAGCAACAACAAGGTCACTTGCAACACACCCAGCGCCAGCTCACCGGCGACAGCGGCTCCAAGACAACGCTGAGCCCGGCGGAAACCCGCGAGCAGGCGCAGAACCTTGCTGAAATGCGCAAGGTCTCGCAGCAACTGCGCCGCCCCTGGGAACGCCTGTTCGCCATGCTCGAAGCCATGCCGCGCGACGACATCGCCTTGCTGACCCTGACCCCGGATGCGCGCAAGGGCCAGGTGCGGATCAGCGCCGAAGCCCGCGATCTGCAAGCGATGCTGGATTTCCACAAACGGCTGGAGGCCAGTGACGAGCTGTCCGACGTGTCGCTGCTGAGCCACGAGATCGTCGTCAAATCGCCGGAGCAACCGGTGCAATTCAACCTGTCGGCGACCTGGGAGATAGGCGATGCGAATCCCTAGACTGATCGTTCACGAATACCTGCAGGGTCTCGGCATTCCGGGCCTGGCCGGTCTGGCGCTGCTGCTGGTCACGCTGGCCTGGGCACTCGGCGGCTTGCTGCCGGGCTGGCAATCGCTGCAACAGCTCAGTCAGCAAACCCAGGAAGCCACCGAGTACCTGGCCAAGGTCGAGGACGGCAGCATCGCCCCGCCCGTGGTGCCGCAACGTCAGCTGGATGATTTCCGTAACAAGCTGCCGGCCCAGCCGCAAGCCACCGTCGCCATCGACCGCATCTACGCCCTGGCCGCGCAGGAGCACATCACCCTGGCGCGCGGCGAATACGCTCTCGGCGTCGATCCCAAGACCCATCTGGCGCGCTACCAGATCCTGTTGCCGGTGCGCGGCAGCTACCCGCAACTGCGCCGCTTCCTGCACGCCTTGCTCGGCCAGTTGCCGGCGGTGGTGGTGGAAGACGTCGAGTTTCAACGCAAGAAGATTGCCGACACCGACCTCAGCGGCCGGATCCGTATGACCCTCTACCTGTCGAGGTCGTGATGGACACCAAACGCATAACCGGCTGGGTGGCGTTCTTCGGGGTGGCGGCGGCGCTGGCCTGGTTGCCGGAGTATTTCTCGCCGAGCGACGAGGCGGATTCGACCGAAGTCGCCGTGGCCAGCCCGGCCAAAGCCAGCGCCCGTGGCGCCTTGCCCGCCAGCAGCGCCAAGGCGAATGCGGCGCCGATCAAGGACCTGAGCCCGGCCGGCGACCTGTTTGCGAGCAAATCCTGGAAGGCCGCGCCGACTCTGGCGACGGTCACCGAACAAGCGATCAACCCGACCCCGGTGGTACAAGCCCCGAGCCTGCCACCGGTGCCGTTTCAGTTCGTCGGCAGGCTGCATGACCGCAGCGACCTGCAGGTGTTCTTGCAGGACGGCGAGAAAATCTACGTCGTGCGCAGCGGGGATGTGATCGACGACACCTGGAAGATTGCGGCGATTTCCGATGTGGAACTGAGCCTGGTCTACCTGCCTTTGCATTTGTCGCAGACCTTGTCTGTGGGGAGTACGCAATGAACAGATCCCGTTTGCTGATGAGCCTCGGCCTGTGTGCCGGGCTGGCCGCGTGCAGTTCCGCGCAGGTCGCCAACAAGGAAGCCGCCGACCTGATCGATCAGGGGCAGTACGAGGCGGGCCTGGCCCGGATCGAGGAAGGCTTGCGGGAAAATCCGCGCGACACCGAGCTGCACCTGCTGCTCAACAGCGGCCGGGCCAAGGCGATCACCGCGCTGCTGACCTCCGGCGACACCGACCGCGCCCGCCGCGACTTCGCCTCGGCTCGCACCGCCTACAGCCGGGTGCTGACCATCGAGCCGAACAACCGCCGCGCCCAGGATGCCCTGCGCCAGCTCGACTACCTGCGCAGCATGGACGAGAAGCTGGAACTGGCCCGTGGCGACCTGCGCCGGGGCGACATCTACGGCGCCGACCGCCAGGTCAAACAGATCCTCGAACTCGACCCGAAAAACGACGGCGCGCTGGAGCTGCAAGGCAACATCCGTCTGGTGCAGAGCCGCAACGTGATCCAGTACCCGCAACTGCGCACCCGGCTCGACCGCCCGGTGACCCTGGAATTTCGCGACGCCAACCTCAAGACCATTTTCGAAGTGCTGTCGCAGGTTGCCGGCCTGAATTTCATCTTCGACAAGGACCTGCGTCCGGACATGAAAGCCACGATCTTCGTGCGTGACGTGCGCATCGAAGACGCCGTGCAACTGCTGCTGCAACAGAATCAGCTGCACCAGAAAGTGGTGAACGAAAACACCTTGCTGATCTTTCCGGACTCGCCGCAGAAGCTGAAGGATTACCAAGAGCTGGTGATGCGCACCTTCTACCTGACCAGCATCGACGCCAACACCGCGCTGAACATGATCAAGACCATGCTCAAGACCCGCGACGTGTTCGTCGACGAACGCCTGAACACCCTGACCATGCGCGACACCGAAGACGCCGTGCGCATGGCCGAGAAACTCCTGCAATCGCAAGACCAGTCCAACCCCGAAGTGGTGCTGGAAGTGGAAGTGATGGAAGTCGCCACCCAGCGCATTCTCGACCTCGGTCTGCAATGGCCAAACACCTTCGGTGTGGTCAACAGCGACGGTTCGGCGGTGACCATTCTCGATCAACTGAAAGGCATCAACTCCAGCCGGATTTCGATCTCGCCGTCGCCGCAAGCCAAGATCAACGCCCAGGACAACGACATCAACACCCTGGCCAGCCCGGTGATCCGCGTCAGCAACCGCGAACAGGCGCGTATCCATATCGGTCAGCGGGTGCCGATCATCAGCGCCACCTCAGTGCCATCCACTCAAGGCCCGGTGATCACTGAAAGCGTCACCTACCTCGACGTCGGTCTCAAGCTTGAAGTGCAACCGACCGTGCACTTGAACAACGAAGTAGCAATCAAGATCGCCCTGGAAGTGAGTAACGCCACGCCGCTGGAGCCGACCCGCCAAGGGACGATTCCGGTGCAGGTCGACACCCGCAACGCCCAGACTTCGCTGCGTCTGCATGACGGCGAAACCCAGATCCTTGCCGGCCTGATGCGCAACGACCACGGCGCCACCGGCAACAAGATTCCGGGCCTTGGCGACATTCCGGGTCTGGGTCGGTTGTTCGGCAGCAACAAGGACACTATCGGCAAATCGGAACTGGTGCTCTCGATCACCCCACGGATCGTGCGCAACCTGCCGTACCAGAGCCCGTCGGACATGGAATTCCCCACCGGCACCGAAACCAGCATGCACATCCAGGCGCCGGATCGCTCGCAAAGCTACTCGATGCCAGCGCCTGCCGCGCAGCCTCGTGCAGTCGGTGAAGCGGCCGTGGCCACCACCCGTGTAACCGTCGAGAAGCCTTGATCATGAACGCCTCCCAACGCGGTTTTACCTTGATCGAAGTCGTGGTGACGCTGGCCCTGATCGGCCTGCTGGCCGGCATGGCCGCGCCGCTGACCGAGACCCTGGTACGGCGTGGCAAGGAGCAGGAACTGCGCACCGCGCTGTATCAGATTCGCGATGGCATCGACGCCTACAAGCGAGCCTTCGATGCCGGCTACATCGAGAAATCCCTGAACAGCAGCGGCTATCCGCCGAACCTGAAAGTGCTGGTCGAAGGCGTGCGCGACGTGCGCAGTGCCAAGGGTGCGAAGTTCTACTTTCTGCGCCGGATACCGCGGGATCCGCTGGTGCCGGCCAAACGTGACGACAACGGCGGTTGGGGCCTGCGGGCCTACAACAGTTCGGCCCAGAACCCGCGCGATGGCGAGGACGTGTTCGACGTCTACTCCCTCGCCAGGGGCCGTGGCCTCAACGGCATCGCGTACCGCGAGTGGTGATTCTCATGCGCCGGGAAAAGGGTTTTACCTTGCTCGAGCTGATGGTGGTGATGGCGATCATCGCGACCCTGATGACCATCGCCTTGCCGCGCTACTTCAACAGCCTCGAGGCCTCCAAAGAGACCACGTTGCACCAGAGCCTGTCGGCCATGCGCGAGGCGCTGGATCACTACTACGGCGACACCGGGCGCTATCCCGATTCCATCGAGCAACTGGTGGAGATGCGTTACCTGCGCAACGCGCCGCTGGACCCGATCACCGAACGCAATGACCAATGGGTGCTGATCGCACCGCCGGACGGTGTGGCGGGCGGCGTCGCCGACATCAAGAGCGGAGCTACCGGGAGGGCGCGTGATGGCAGCCAGTATTCCGAGTGGTAAGCACGCGGAGCAGGGTGGGTTCACCTACCTGGGCGTGCTGTTCCTGATCGTGATCATGGGCATGGGCCTGGCCAGTGCCGGCGAGTTGTGGTCGACCGTGTCGCGCCGCGATCGCGAGAAGCAACTGCTGTGGGTCGGCACCCAGTACGCCCAGGCGCTGCGCAGCTACTACCGCAGTTCGCCGGGCCTGGCGCAGTACCCGAAAGAGCTGGCCGACCTGCTGCAGGACGAACGTTTTCCGGAAGCCCGCCACCATCTGCGCCAGCTCTACCCGGACCCGATCGGCGGCGGCGAATGGGCCCTGCAGCGGGGTTTCGACGGACGCATCACCGGCATCAACAGTGCCTCCACCGAGGTGCCGTTGAAGCAGGCGGACTTCCCGTCGCAGTGGTCGGATTTCGAAGGCATGCAGCGTTATTCGGACTGGCAGTTCGTGGCTGAAAAAGCCTTTCTCGATGGCACCAACGGCCCGGCGAAGGGCCAGTCGGCATTGCCACAGGCGTTGCAGCCATGAGCCGCCACGTGTGGTGCGCGTTGATCCTCGCGGCCGTGGCGTCTTTCGCCAGCGCCAGCGAAGAAGACGAAATGATGGGCTTCATCGTCGACGACACGATCTCGCACATCGGCCACGACTTTTACTACTCGTTCAGCGAGCGCCTGCGCGACACCAGCCGCATGGATTTCAACCTGGTGGTGCGCGAGCGCCCCGACGCGCGCTGGGGGAGCCTTGTGACCGTCGAGTATCAACAACGCCTGGTGTATCGGCGCTTCCTGCCGCCGAACACCGTGGAACTGAAGGACGAGGCCTACGCGGCCGCCGACTCGGTTCGACTGGAGGTCGTCCGGCGCAAGCTGGAAGCCTTGTTGCAGGACACCACCGACCTTGAGAAGGACGAACTATGAACACGACAACGTTCTCACGGCGCAGCGGATTCTGGATCTCGGGGTTGTTGATCGGGCTTGCCAGCGCCGCTGCCGTCCAGGCCACCGAACTGGTCTACACGCCGGTCAACCCGTCGTTCGGCGGCAACCCGCTCAACGGCACCTGGCTGCTCAACAACGCCCAGGCACAAAACGACCACGACGATCCGGATCTCAAGAAACGCTCGACGGTGGCCGGCACTTCGGCGCTCGAACGCTTCACCAGTCAATTGCAGTCACGGTTGCTGGGGCAACTGCTGGACAACATCTCCACCGGCAACACGGGGAGCCTGTCCACCGACGCTTTTATCGTCAACGTCGTTGATGACTCGGGGGCTCTCACGATCGAGGTGACCGACCGAGCGAGCGGCGAAGTTTCCGAAATTCAGGTGAACGGCCTCAACCCATGACGGGATGACGGTTCCGGGGAGTGATGGACATGAAAAAAATAATTGCGCTAGGGCTGATGTTGGCAGCATTACAAGGGTGCAGTCTGCGCGAGCCGATGCCGGCCGAGCAGGACACCGATACCCCGACCCTGACCCCCAGGGCCTCCACTTATTACGACTTGCTGAAAATGCCGCGCCCCAAAGGCCGGCTGATGGCGGTGGTGTACGGCTTCCGTGACCAGACCGGGCAGTACAAACCGACGCCGGCGAGTTCGTTTTCCACCAGCGTCACCCAGGGCGCAGCGTCGATGTTGATGGACGCGATGCAGGCCAGCGGCTGGTTTGTGGTGCTTGAGCGGGAAGGGCTGCAGAACCTGCTGACTGAACGCAAGATCATTCGCGCTTCGCAGAAGAAACCGAATACGCCGGTGAACATTCAGGGCGAGCTGCCACCGTTGCAGGCGGCGAACATGATGCTTGAGGGCGGGATCATCGCTTACGACACCAACGTGCGCAGCGGTGGGGAAGGGGCGCGGTATCTGGGGATCGATCTTTCCCGCGAGTATCGGGTGGATCAGGTGACGGTGAATTTGCGTGCGGTGGATGTGCGTAGCGGGCAGGTGCTGGCGAATGTGATGACCAGCAAGACGATTTATTCGGTGGCGCGCAGTGCGGGGATTTTCAAGTTTATCGAGTTCAAGAAGTTGCTTGAGGCTGAGGTGGGTTATACGACTAATGAGCCGGCGCAGTTGTGTGTGTTGTCGGCGATTGAGGCGGCGGTGGGGCATATGGTGGCGCAGGGGATTGAGCGGCGGTTGTGGCAGGTGGCGGGGGATGCTTCTACGCCTTCGCAGGATGATGTTTTGAATCGGTACCTGACTCAGAACAAGATTGATCCGGATGCGGAGTGAACGTGGCGGCCTTCGGGCCGACCAGGTTCTCTGGGTGGTTTGGGTGAATATCCGTTTTTTTGGGTGTTGCTGCTGGCGGTTCCGCCCTTACGGCGGGTCACTTTGGCAAACGCCCCAAAGTAACCAAAGGTCTGGGCCCCGGCGTTCGGCCCCTCGCTGGGGCTCGGGGTTCCTTCGCTCCGGGATTCATCCGGGGGCATCGCCTCCGGTTTGCTTCGCTGCACCTCCTCTCGATGTGTTTGGCTTCGCCAAACGGTCGCTGCGCTCCCACCCCCGGATGAATCCCTCCACTCAGCCTGCCGAAGGGGCCGGCACGTCAAGAGCGGTACTCGAGCTAACGCTCATCGTGTTGAGTGGTGAGAAGCGAAAAGCGAAAAGCGAAAAGCGGATTGCTTTTGCTTTGATCGTTCCCACGCTCCGCGTGGGAATGCAGCCCGGGACGCTCCGCGTTCCATTCTCGAATGTTTAAAAGTTGTGTCTGTTTCAGCGATCCTTCCCACAAGGTTTTCAGGTTGTCCGTCGGAAGCGCGGGCTCTAGCCTGTTTCGGTCGCTGCCAATTCAGCGATCGGGATTGGAAACCCCGACTAGAACCGAGCGCACAAGCGCTTTTCATAACGTATGCTTGCGCACCTTGAAAAGTGTGCACTCCGTTATGGCGGCTGTGCGCGGGAGACCTTCGGGTCAACCGGGTTCTCCGTTCCCCGGGTTTCCAGCCTGCGTACAGCTGCCACCCATTCGTTCGGAAACCGAATGGGCCAGCTTCATTTCAGGATCGGAGATTCACCATGTTCAAACCAACACCCAACCCACCCGAAACCCAAGCCAACCCCGAAACCGACCCAACCTCCCCATACACCTCCACCACCTCCAGAAAACTCCACGAAGCCGCCGAACGCGCGCTCGATCATTACCTCTGCCCCGGCGCCCACATCATGGGCAGCGTCAACGAACCCGCGCGGATGTACCTCGCCAACCCGGCCTACAACACCGAATCCCTGCTCGCCAACGCCAGCGAATCCCTGGGCTCTGCCAGCGAAATGCTAAACAACTTCGCCGCCACCCTCGACCCGGCCCACCGCAAGACCGCCCTGGGCATCGCCCAGATCCTCATGCTGGGTGAACTGGCCGTAAATCAGGCCTTGGATCACGTCGAACTGAACGATGAATAGCTCGGTACAGAAACCAAGTCCCTTCGAATCAGAACATAGTCGACTTACCTTGGAGGCGATGGACGATGTGGATGCTGATCGGGTGATTGACCATCAAACAGTGCTGGATTGGGCCGATTCTCTGATCTGTCCGGAGAAACCATTAGATAGTCCCCAATAGCTTGAAAACCATCAGAAACAAAAAAGAACGCGATCCAAGAACAAGGTCGCGTTCTTCACTTTCAATCCGGAACCACCATGGATCCCCTAATATCCACAATCGTTTCAGACTTCGAAAGCGAAGAGCAGGCCGCCAGCTACGACCGCTGGTTGATTGCCAAAGTACAGGCCTCAATCGATGATCCACGCCCCAGCATTCCGAATGACCAGGTGATGGCTGAAATGTGGGCCTTGATTGAAATGAAGCGATGCGCCAAAGCGCTGGGGTGAGAACTCGCCCAGCGACGATACGAAAAAAGCAAAAAACGGTTGGTCCTACGAATCGCCAATCTACGGTTCTGCCGGGTGCCCCAGCGACAGCAAACTCTCGCAAAATTCCTTCAAAATGAGACACAGGTGCCGAAATAAACTCCATCGTTGATCATGTAGGTGAAAGGTTTTTTTCGCCTTCCACAAACTCCATCACGTTCAATGCTGTGACAAGCGTACCTGCATAATTTAGAGATGCCGGAACCGCAGATAAGACCTTAAAGGAGTTTTCCGAACTTCCTGAATCAATGATTTCAGGTTTTGAGTCCACTGCGTTTTTCAGAGCGCCGATGGTGACGCCGGAAGAGCGGTCAACCGTAAATTGGCGACCTACGTATGCATTCTTGATTAACTGATATGTTGGTCCCTCATCGCCCATAGCCTGCGAGAACCTTTCAACGGTGCATATGTAGTCATCAGAGCCCGCTGCGGCCGTGACGGTACCGCTGATCAATAGCGTCAATGCGCACCAAATAGAAAATGAAGATATCTGCATCACAGTTCCTTTAATCTTGCTCCCAGCGAGAATAGATCACAGGTCTAGGTTTGGATGTCTGTTGGTATCGCTAGCTGATGGTTTGTCGAGGGATATATGGGCTATACACCACCAATGGATATCGAAAGCGCGGCTTACAAAGAATTCGTCGATCTATGGGATGTGGGTTTTTTTGAGAGTCAGCGATTGGGGCAAGCCTTCTACAACCATTTTCGCCTCCATCGGTTAACCGATCAGGCTTTGTTACAGGGGCTGTACGAGGCAGACGGCAAGAAGGCTCGAGCCGCTATAAGTCGTATATTTCATCTCAACTAGCTAAGTATTGAGATACAAAAAAACCGTACCTCCATGGGAAGCACGGTTTTTTGTGTTGAGACGAGGACGGGATCTAACTGGGGTCGCGTCGAGGGTATTCCTGACGCGCATGCAAGATGCTCACAATCTCAATTCGGTCCGCCACTTGATAGACGACGAGATAGTTCGGGCTTACCACAATCTCCCGAGTGCCGGGAGAGCGACCTTTGCGATACAGGTGTGGATGCCAAGGAAGCGCGGATGTAGTTTTTACGACTGACTTATGAAGAGCTGTCGCCGCTACAAAATTTCGCTCGCCAATGTACTTCAGTATTTTCGAGAGTTCGACCCGAGCCTTGGGTCGCCACTTAATCTGCATCAGCGCTTTTGCGCATTGATTCCATCAAGGCGTTTATTTCCTCCATCACTTGCTCATGGGGAATACTCGGACGCGGATCATCGAGAGAGGCCTGTACTTCGGCCCGAAACCAACGGTCATAACTCGCAGCCTGTTCCTCAGGATCAAGATCCGAAACAACCGGGCACAGTGGGTCGATCAAAGACGGGTCGATCATGGAACCTCCGGGTTGGGTGCCTGGAAGTCTATTCGGTAACGGTATCGCTGTCGTCGCTGTCTGGATGAATTGCATGTAGGCCAAGCTCCATGGGGATCAAGTTGTCCCGGCAAATCCTAGAGCCTGCACTTCCGACGGCCAACCGCCAGAATTCGTCAGAAAACTCCCCGAATTTCTGAAAACGTTCCGTTTTCCGTAGGACGCCACTCAAGCGTCAGCGCAAAAAAAAACCGCGACCTCAAGATCGCGGTTTTCCAACACCCAACACTTACTGCTGCAAAACCGTCGCCTGGTTAGCCGACCCGAACTGCTGAATATTCGCGGTCTGCGTCATCCCGCTCTGATCCACATTGGCAATGTTCCCGGTGCCGCCCTGGGTTACATACGCCACGTTCATGGTGTCAGCCTGTTTGACGGTGATCATGTTGTCGCTGCCATACAGCTGCGCGGTGTAGGCCTGGTTGCCGGTGCCGGATTGATCGAACTCGGCACTGTTGCCGGAGCCGTTCGATGAGCCCTGCACCAGGTTGGTGGTGCCGCGTTGGTCGGCGATGAGGATGTTGTCGCTGCCGTTTTGATCGAAGTACAGCTCGTTGTAGGAATCCGCCTGGCTGACCGTCGTCTTGTTGCCAGTGCCGGTCTGATTGGTGGTCATGATCTGGCCGATGCCGTCCTGGGTGAAGCTGGCGATGTTGCCGTTGCCGGTCTGATTGACCGTGGCGCGTTGGTTGCTGCCGAACTGGCCGCCATGTTGCGGGCCTTTCCAGTTGCTGGCGTAGACCTTGTTGTCGTTGCCCACCGAGGTGGCGTTAAGGGTTTGGCTGTCGCCGTTCTGGTAGGTGAAGTGCACGTTACCGTTGCCGACTTGATACAGGGCCAGGGTCGAGTTGACCGATTCGAACTGGTCGGCATAGATGGCGTTGGTGTTGCCGACCTGGGTGACGGCGGCGGTGTTGTTTTCGCCGAAGCTTTGGTCGACCACGGTTTCGTTGCTGTCGCCGTACTGGTTGACGGTGGCCTGGCTGGCCAGTTGCGAGTCTTGCCAGATTTCGGTGCCGTTGAGGTTGCCGAACTGGTTGATGGTGATGTTGCCGCCGGTGCCGTTGCGCTGGTCGCCGTAGGCGTAGTTGCCTTCGCCGGCCTGGTTGATGCCGATCTGGCCACCGTTGTGCAGGACCTGTTCGGCGGTGCCGTAGTTGGCGGTGCCGTACTGGGTGATCACCGAGCTGTTGCCGGTGCCTTCGTACAGTTGCTCGATGTTGGCTTCGTTGCTGTCGCCGAACTGGAAGGTCTTGCCTTCGCTGCCGTTCTGCGAGTCCTGGTAGACGAACGAGAAGTTGCCGCTGCCTTGCTGTTGTTGCAGGGCCTGGTTGCCGGCGCCGAAGCCGAGGGACTGGCTGGCGTGGGCGGTGTTGAAGGCACCGGTCTGTTGTTGGGTGATGGTGCTGTTGTCTTCGAAAAGCTGCTCTGCGTAACCGGCGTTGTAGTCACCGACCGCGTCCTGGGTGATGACGCTGGTGGCGGTGTCTTGCACGGCGGCGGCGTTGTTGCCCTGGCCGAGTTGGGTTTGGGTCGCGGTGCTGAACGGGGCCTGGGTCTGCTTCACATCAGCGATGTTGGCCGTACCGAACTGGCTCTGGGTGGAAAGGCTGTCGTCGGCCATGGCCTGGGCACTGATCATGACCAGGATGGCGGCGGTGAGGGGCGTCAGTTTGAACATGATGAACTCTCCGATGATTGCAGTGCTTAGCGATATTGCTTGACCGAAACGCTCATGCCGTTGCCCGACTGGGTCACGGCGCTTTGCAGCCCCGTGCCGGCCTGCTCGATGCTGGCGTCGTTGTTGTTGCCGTTTTGCGAAATCTGCGCACGGTTGTGGCTGCCGGTTTGCGTGATGGACGCGGCGTTGCCGGAGCCGTTTTGCGTGATCAAGGCCATCAGGTCGCTGCCTTGTTGCAGGATGTACGCCTCCTGATTGCTGCCCGACTGCACGATCTTGCCCAGCAGCGACTGACCGTTTTGCGACAGCAGGGCGAGGTTGACCTGGCCGTTCTGGTCGATCAGGGCTTGCTGGCCCACGGGCGGCGGCAGTTCGCCGAGATCGGCGCTGTTGGGCGCCAGGTCGTCGTTTTCCATCAGGTCGTCGGCGCGCACGCCCGCACTGACGCACAGGGCGAGCAGGCAAAGCAGGGCGGCGGTCGGCGTGTTCATGGCAAATATCCTCTCGGGCGTTAACCGTTGAGCGTTGCCCCGCCTGCCCGAAAGCAGGCGGGGCACTGGCTCAGAGCGTGGTCACCGACACCGTCCGCACGGTGCCCTGGGACGAACGGATAGTGGCGGTCGGGTTGGCTGATGGCACGACCAGCGTGTTGTTCAGCGTCAGCCGCCAGCGTCCGGTCACCGGTACCGTGGTGGTGCCCAGCGTTACCAGCCCGGTCGGAGTGGTGACCTGCACGGTGATGGTGTTGCCGGTGGTCACCGACGAGGTACCGGCGAAGTCCCAGTTGAAGCGGCCGCCGGAACGGGCCTGCACGGTCGAGGTGGTGATCGTGAAGGTTTCCGCCGCTGGCCGTGGCGACACTTGCACCGTGACGGTCGCCGGCGTCGACTGGGCGCCGAAGCTGTCCCGGGCGATGTAGGTGAAGGTCGTGGTGAAGGCTGTGGTCACGGTGGCCGGTGGGGTGTAGGTGATCACCGTGCCGTCGGTGCTGACCGTGCCGCGTCCTGCCGGCGGTTGGGTCAGGCTGGCGACGCCCAGCGGTGTGTTGCCTTCCGGATCGGTGTCGTTGGCCAGGACGTTGATCGGGATCGCGACACCCAGCGTGGCGACGCTGTCGGCGACGGCGGTCGGTGGCCGGTTAGGTGCGACGGTCACCGTCACGGTCGCCGGATTGGCCGAGGCCAGGCCTTTGCTGTCTTGCGCCTTGTAGGTGAAGGTGGTGGTCAGCGGAGTATTGACCACGGCTGGCGGGGTGTAGACCACCGACGTGGTGCCGTTCAGGGCCACGGTGCCTTGGCCGGCTGCCGGTTGAGTCAGCGCGGTGATCGTCAGCGGCACGTTGTTGTCCGGGTCACTGTCGTTGGTCAACAGGCTGAGGGTGATCGGCACGCCGAAGCTGGTGCTGCCGGTGTCGGCGTTGGCCAGTGGCGCCTGGTTCTCACCGGTGTCCGGTGCTGCACCGACCACTACGACTGGCTCGGTATCGCTGCCGCCGGCGGCGGATTTGACCGTCACGGTGGCGGGTGGCTGGGTCAGGTCGGCCACGGTGATTTTTTGCAGGGTGCCGGTTTTCGACAGACGTCCGTAGCCTTGGGCAACCATATCCGGCACCGCGACTTCATCTGTCGAAGTGGCTTCGATCAACAGGCTGTGGTTGGCCCAGCTGTAGCGGGCGGTCTGGATTTTCACCACGTCGGTGAGCTTGGCCGAGACAGCCGTCGGACGGGTCGTGCCGGCCGGGTTGGTCGCGGTCACGACCACCACCGACGGCAGGGTGCCGGTGCCCAGGCGCTGGCCAAAGAACAGCCCGTTGTTGTCGCCCAGCAGACTGGTCTGGCACGGCGTCGGTGGTGGGCCGGGGAGCAGCGCCAGGGTTTCGCGGAAGCACAGGGTCGAGCTGCTGTCGGCCTTGGCGAACACTTCGGCGCGCACACCGGCCGAGGTACGGCGATAGGTGGCGCGGTCGACGGCGACGTGGGTTTGCTGACGATTGTCGAGGACCTTGCCGGCGACGGTGAACAGGTTGGTCTGAATCGAGCCAACACCCGACGGGCCGTCGATCCGCAGGAAGTTGGTGTTGAACGGGCTGCCGGTCACCGCTTCGGTGAGGTTCGGGTCGCCGACGAAAGTTTCGATGCCGCCGGTGTCCGGGTTCACTTCGGTATACGGGCCGTTGATGCTGCGCAGGAACGGGCCGATGGCGCCGTTGAGCGCTCCGCTGAAGTTGCCCGGCGCACCGATGCCGATGTCTTTGGTGATGTTGATCGCCCGCCTGCCAGGGGTGGTGACGTTGACGGTTTCAACGCCGTACGGGTGGGTGATGGTGTAGGTGCCGGCCACCGGGACGTTCACCCGGATGCGGATCCGCGCGAAGCTTTGCTGATCGCCATCTACCGGATTCCCCGAGGCGAACGCCGCTTCAATCCCCGCCACGTAGGCATCCACGCCGAAACCGGCGCCGTTGTTCGGGATGGCGGTTTCAGCCAGGAACCAGAACGCCTCTGGCGGCCAGTTGTCGGGGAACACCATCGGCAGGGTGTCATCGAACACGCCCGGTTCCGGCAGCAGGGTGCACATGTAGGCCGGCGGGGTGCTGACCGGCACCCGCGAACTGGCGGCGCGGGACTGGCAGAGCTCCATCGACAGCAGGTTGTTGTCCTGGTACCACATCGGGAATTTCCCGGTGGCGAAGGTGTAGGGGCCGGGATCGACGGCGGCCAGTTGCGCGAACGCACTGCCGGTCAGCGAGATTGTCAGCCCGAGCGCGTTGAGCGCGAAGCGTGGCCACTTGTTCATGATGCCTCCTGATGCGGATCTGGGCATGTGAGCGTTCATTGCACGATGACCACTTCTTCGGTATCGCTGCCGCCGTTGGACGACGTCACCCGAACCTTGGCCGGTGGTATCGGCGTGATCCCGGTGGCCAGGGTTTTCTCCGCACCGTCGCCACCCAGCGCACCGATAGCGGCGCCGGTGTCGGAGGTGGCGGTGAGCACCGGTGGCGAGGTTTCGTCACTGGTCGTGGCCACCACGGTCAATTGCCCGGAACTGAGGCTGTACTCGGCGCGCTGGATCACCACCAGGTCGGTCAGGGTCATGGGCAGGGTGGTCGGCGAGCTGGTGGCGATCGCCAGGTGGTTGTCGGCGGTCACTTGCAACACGGCCGGCAAAGTCGGGTTGACCGCCGATTGCGCATACCAGCTGCCGGTGCTGTCGGCTTCTGTCATGTTCACCACGGGCGTGCTGCTGGTGATGGCCGCGGTGCCCGGTGCCGGCGGGGCTTTGACGAACACGTCTTGTTGGGCCACTGGTGCGCTTTCACCGGGCTTGCGCGAGTAGGTGCTGCGCTCAGTGATCAGAGGCGTTGGCCGCACCACTGTCGACAACTTGCCGGACACGGCGAAAGTCGTGCTGCGCAGGTCGATGCCACCGGGGCCTTCGATGCGTACGAAGTTGGTGTTGAACGGGCTGCCGGTTACGGCCTCATTGAGGTTCGGATCGCCCACGAACTGCTCGGCCGCACCGGTCAAAGGGTTGGTCTCGGTGTAGGGCCCGTTGACGCTGCGCAGGAACGGACCGATGTCGCCCTTGAGCGCGCCGTCATAGGTTTGCGGAGTGCCGATGCCGATGTCGCGGGTCATGTTGATCGCGCGCCGGCCGGGGGTGTCGACGGTGAACACATCGACGCCGTACGGGTGGGTGATAACGTAGGTGCCGGCGGTGGGCACATCGACCCGGATGCGGATCCGCGCGAAGCTGATCTGGTCGCCCTCCACCGGATCACCGGCGGCAAAGGCAGCTTCGACGGCGCTGACGTAAGTCAGATTGATGCCGCGTGCCGCATCGACGATGGAGGTATCGCCAGTGAACCAGAAGGCTTCATCGGGGAAGTTGGTGGGGAATACGAGCGGCTGCGTGTCATCGAACACGCCGGGGGTCGGCAGCAGCGAGCACATGTACGACGGGGCGCCGGGTGTGCTCGGTACGCGGGAGCTGAGTGCTTTGGACAGGCACAGATCCAGGGTGCGACCGTGGGTGTCCTGATACCAGCTGGCGAAACCGCCATTGGCCGGCGTGTAGGGACCCGGGTCGACGGCGAACAGAGCGGCCTGGGCAATGCCCTGGGCCAAAGCGCTCACGACCAGGACGGTCGCGGTTTTGGACAGTAAAGGGTGCATGAGTTAATCCCTCTATCAAAGTACCTGCCCCTTGGGGATGGGTCAGTTGCAGAGGGGCTTTACAACTTCCATACCAACGACCGACCAACCGGCGGCAAAGGCCCGTGGCGCAAGGCTTGGCGGCTTGTCGCGCAGGTTGTGGATACAGCGTGCATAGGGCGACATCCCCCAGCATTGGGGATTGTGGGGCGGGCGCTGCGCAAAAAACTGTGGGAGCTGGCTTGCCAGCGATGGCGTCGTGTCAGTCACTACTTTGGGCACTGGAAGTCCGCTATCGCTGGCAAGTCGAATCGTCGCACCGCAGCTCCCACAGGGTTTTGTGGTTATCCGGGTGGCTTGTGGGGCACCCGCATCCGGGCAAACACCCAACCGTGGGCTATAACCCTATAGGGACGTATCGGGAAGTCGCCGCCATGAACATGCAGTCAAAAACGCTACCGGTCGAGGAGGGCAGCCAGCGGCTGAACTCGCGCAAGCAGCCGTTTAACCTGTTGCGCTGGTTTTCATTGATCAGCATGGCGGTGATCGGCACCGTGGCGGTGGCGCTCGGGGCGGTGTCGACACGGTTCGTGATCGAAGAAAGCGTGCAGCGCGATGCCCTGCTGACCGCGCAGTTCATTCAGGCGATTGCGTCGGCGGAAGTGCGCCATGTCTCGATCCCCAATATCCGCACCATGGGCGAGTTGCTCGACCCTCGTCAGGACAACGATTTTCCCGATGTCGACCCGCAGGCCCGGGCCAGCGCCAGAGGTGAGTTTCTTGATCACATCGAGCATTTGCCGGATGTGATCCTCGCCAACATTTATGCGCCGGACCGTACCGTGATCTGGTCGACCAACCCGGCGCTGGTCAACACCCGCATTCATGCCGACGAAGACCTCGACCGGGCGTTCGATCAGAGGATCCCGGTGTCGGCGAGTTACCACAACGTAGACAAGGGCCGTGAAGAACAGAAGTTCGTGGTGCCGCCGGAATACATCTTCATTGAAAACTACATTCCACTGTTCGACGCCGAGGGCAAGAACGTCACGGCGATGGTCGAGATCTATAAGGAGCCCAAGGACCTGATCGCCCGCATGGAGCGCGGTCTGGCGCTGATCTGGCTGGCCACCGCGCTGGGCGGCGGGCTGATTTACCTGGGGTTGTACTGGATCGTGCGTCGGGCGGCGATTCTGCTGGCAGCCCAGCAGAAACAACTGATCGCCAACGAAACCTTTGTCGCGCTGGGCGAGATGTCTTCGGCGGTGGCCCACAGTCTGCGCAACCCGCTGGCGACCATTCGCTCGAGCGCCGAGCTGGCCCTGGAATTCGATGCGGGGCCGGCGCAGAAGAACGTCAAGGACATCATCGGCCAGGTCGATCGCATGTCGAAGTGGGTGCGCGAACTGCTGCAATCGCTGCGACCGCTCAATGACGACCCGGAACCGGTGAACCTGGTGGCGGCGCTGCACGACAGCCTGATGGCGTTCGAGCAGCAGATTGCCAAGGCTGGCGTGCACGTGGTGTTTCAACCTCAGCAGACGCCGATGGTGCTGAGCCATCCGGTGCAGCTCACACAAATCCTCAACAGCCTGCTGGCCAACGCGCTGGAAGCGATGGACAAGGGCGGCACACTGACCATCACCCTCGAACCGAGCGACAGCCGTGGCGTGAGCGTCATGCTCAGCGATACCGGCAAAGGCATGAGCGAAGAGCAGCGCAGCATGGCGTTCCGGCCGTTCTTCACCACCAAACAGGGCGGCCTCGGGGTGGGGCTGGTGCTGGTCAAACGGATCATGGAGCGCTTCGGCGGAGGCGTAAGCCTCGACAGCCGGGAAGGCAAGGGCACCACCGTTCGTCTGGCGTTTCAACTCATTCAGTAAATTGGGGTGAACTTCTCCCCAGCAGTGGGTGTCAGGCCCCAGTCACCGGGGAGTGGGGCATGCAACAGCGCTCGCAAGCCCCTGTAACAACTGGAAATGATTTTTTGGCGAGTTAATTGCAAAACACCATCACCCCTTCCTTAGATGAGGCGGCTGATGATGGACAGAGCAATGCGTGACCCCAAAAAGCTGTTCCTGTTGACGCCACTGAGCGTCTTCTTGATGTTGGCCCTTGGCCAGATGACCGGGGTGCGAGCGAGCCCGATCGACGACGAGAATCAGCCGGAAGCGTCCGACCCGTCGGCCTATTACGACGAGCCCGAAGACCGCGCTGGCGCGCTCAATGCAATCCTGACGATGCCCGAGGCCAACTTAGACTCCTTCGATCTGCCTGACGGGGTCAAAGGCACGCGCAATACGACGCGCATGGAAAACATCCTGCCGCCCACCGTCCAGACCAGTTTCAATTACCCCACCAACGGCAAGCCGAGCCCGCTGTACGGTGCCCAGCCGTTCACTCAGCAACTGGTGCTGTTCGAAGAGTTCGGTCCGGAAAAACTCGACCCGACCACACCGGCTGCGCCGTTGAGTTTCCCGCCGGCCGCCATCGGCCCGGCGCCGGCGCAAGACCCGAACAACATCGCCCGCAGCGCGCCTCCCGGCACGGCGCTGGATGCGTTTTTGCGTCAACCGGGGCTCACGCCATTTCCGAGCCAGTATGCCAACACGGTTGACCGCAACCCTTGGCAGGCGCAGATCGAACTGTTTCTCAACCGTCACATCGGTTCCTCCGCCGAAGGCCGGCCACCGGGAAAAGGCTGGGCTCATCAGCGCTGGAACGAGTTTTACCCGCAAGTCGCTTACAAGACCGTGCAGACCGGCGCGCGGCTGAACGGTGGTCTGCGTGACAGTCGGCAGATGCACGGTTACGCCGTCGGCGAGTTCGGCCCCGGCGGCCTGTACCACAACGTCGCGGGCGTGCCGGCGACCGATGGCACGGCCAAGGGTGTCGACCCACGGTTCCACCCGGCGATGCCGGTGCAGGATCACAACTCGGTGTGGACCTTCGACGGCACGCTGCCGCCGAAACTGTTGATGGTGCGCTACGGCCAACCGGTGCTGATGCGGCATTACAACGGCTTGCCGATCGATCCGTCGGCCAACCGTGGTTTCGGTCTGCACACCATCACCACCCATGAGCACAACGGCCATGCGCCAGCAGAAAGCGACGGTTATGCCAACGCGTTCTTCTTCCCCGGCCAGTTTTACGACTATCGCTGGCCGATCCAGCTCGCCGGTTACGACAGCATCAACACCAAGGCCGAAGATCCGCGCGCCGCGTTTCCCTGCGCACCGGGGGAAACCCTGTGGGTCAACGACCTGCAACCTGCGAAAAAGACCTGCGACCACGGCACCATCAAGATTCGTGGCGACTGGCGCGAAACCATGAGCACCCACTGGTTCCACGACCACATGCTCGATTTCACCGCGCAGAACGTCTACAAGGGCAACGCGGCGATGATGAACTACTACAGCGCCTTGGACCGTGGCAACGAATCGGTGAACGACGGCGTCAACCTGCGTTTCCCCAGCGGCAGCGCCTTGCCGTGGGGCAACCGCGACTACGACGTCAATCTGGTGTTCGCCGACAAGGCCTGGGATCAGCAGGGCCAGTTGTGGTTCAACCCGTTCAACACCGACGGCTTCATCGGCGATCAGGTGCTGGTCAACTGGCAATGGAAACCGACCCTCGACGTGCGGGCGCGCAGTTATCGCTTCCGCCTCCTCAATGGTTCGGTGTCGCGCTACTTCAAGCTCGCCCTGGTGCGTGAAGTCAAAGGCACCAGTGGTGAGTTCCAGGGACCGAGAAACTCCGGTGTGTCCTACAGCCGCGTGCCGTTCCACATGATCGCCAACGACGGCAACATCATGGAACACAGCGTACCGTTCGACGGCACGATGGACCTGGATGCCGACGGCGACAAGCAGAACCACAACGCGATTCTGCCGACCCAGGGCATCGCCGAGCGGTTCGACATCATCGTCAACTTCGCGAAAAACGGCATCAAGCCGGGCGACAAGCTGTTCTTCGTCAACCTGCAAGCCCAGGACGACGGCAAGGGCCCGAAAGAAGTGATCCCGCTGGCCGACGTGCTGTCGGAGAAATACCTGGCAGTCATCAAACAGACCAGCAAGGGTCCGCAATGGGATCGGGGTGACCCGGTGGTAGGCAAGGTCCTGCAACTCAACGTCAAGGCTTATACCGGCCAGGATCTGTCGATGAACCCGGCGGCCTACGAACCGGCCAAACCGGGCAAGGCGGAAGGCCTGGTGATGATTCCGCTGAAGATCCACCGCGACAACGCTGCCGACAAGGCGTTGCTGGCCAAGGCGCTGCACCGGACCTTCACCTTCGGTCGCGCCGACGGCACCGATGAAGCGCCGTGGACGATCAAGACCGATAGCGGTTTCGGCTTCCACATGGACCCACGCCGGTTGAATGCCTCGACCAAACTGGCCAGCGGCCCGACCGACGCCGGAGTCAGCGGCATCGGCACCCTGGAAGTGTGGAACATCAAGGCCGGCGGCACGGGCTGGAGCCATCCGGTACACGTGCACTTCGAGGAGGGGATCATCCTCAGCCGTGGCGGCAAGGCCCCGCCTGAATGGGAAAAATGGGCGCGCAAGGACGTCTACCGGATCGGTTCGGAGGCCGACGGGCTGGACAACGTCGAGATGGCGATCAACTTCCGCGAGTTTGCCGGGACCTACATGGAGCACTGTCACAACACCCAGCATGAGGACAACTCGATGCTGCTGCGTTGGGACCTCGAGAAACCCGGGCAACTGCAGTTGATGCCGACACCGTTGCCGAGCTGGGATGGCGTGCGCTACGTCAACTCCGCTGCGCTGCCAACCTTCCGCACTGGCGACGGCTTCGGCCCGCAAGTGACCGTGAAACCATGAAAAGGGAGGGAGCCGACATGACCCAGCCAACGCCGCGCTCCCGCGCCCTGGGCATGCACCTGATTCTGGTGCTGGTCACCTGCCTGCTCGGCAGCCAGGTGCTCATCGCCCATCAGGCGCAGCCCGAAGGCGCCAGTGAATCCGCCACCCCGTGGGGTGGCGACTATTTCCCCAACACCCTGCTGACCGACCAGGACGGTCGACAGGTGCGCTTTTTCGATGACCTGATCAAAGACAAGGTGGTGGTGATCAACTTCATCTTCACCTCGTGCAGCGACTCCTGCCCACTGGAAACCGCGCGCCTGCGCCAGGTGCAGAAACTGCTTGGGGACCGAGTCGGGAAAGACATCTTTTTCTACTCGATCACCATCGACCCGTTGAGCGACACCCCCGCAGTGCTCAAGGCCTATGCGCAACGCTTCAAGGTCGGCCCCGGCTGGAAATTCCTCACCGGCGAGTTCGAAGACGTCACCGAGCTGCGCAAGAAGCTCGGGCTGTTCATCGAAGGCGTCGACAACGGGCGCACCAAGGACCACAACCTGAGCCTGATCGTCGGCAACCAGAGCACCGGGCGCTGGATGAAAGCCTCGCCGTTCGAAAACCCATGGATCCTCGCCGACCAACTGGCCAACACGCTGCAAAACTGGAAACAGGCCAGCACCGAAGAAAGCTACGCCGACGCCCCGCAGATCCGGCCGCCGAGCAATGGCGAAGAACTGTTCCGCACCCGCTGCGCTTCGTGCCACAGCCTCGGCCCGCAGGATGGCGAAGGCATCGGCATGCGCAACATCGGCCCGGACCTGATCGGCGTGACCCGTCAGCGCGACGCGGCCTGGCTCAATCGCTGGATCCGCGAACCGGATCGTGTGCTGGCGGAGAAAGACCCGATCGCACTGCAACTGTATGAGCAATACGAGCGTATTCCGATGCCCAATCTGCGCCTGGACGAGGCCTCGGCGCAGTCGATCATCGACTTTCTGAGTGCCGAAACCGAGCGTCAGCATCCGTCCGTGCAGCCCTTGGCCGACGGGGCATTGACGCCAGTAAAACCGGCTTCTGCCAGCGAAACGGTGAGTCGTATGCAGTAGCGGCTAAATAGCATCATTGAACCGTGTGTCACGGTCATTGCCACCTACACTCATTCGAGAAGGCGGCTGTAACGGGCTCGACACAAAAAAGCCAGGGCAATCCCATGCAGCAACTGGAAGAACAAAAAACAGCAGCGCCGAACATAGCGTTGGCAGCCATCAAGAGTTGGGGCGGGCAGTTCAATCTGCTGCGCTGGTTCTCGCTGGCCAGTTTTTTCATCATCGCGGCCGTGGCGCTGGGGCTGGGGTATATCTCCACGCGCTTCGTGGTCACCGAAAGCGTGGAGCGCGATGCGCTGCTCACCGCGCAATTCGTGCAGGCCATCGGCGATGCGGAAATGCGCCATGCCAACATCACGCCGCAACGGACCATGGGCGAGATGCTCGACTCGCGCCAGGACGGGAACTACCCCGACGTCGATCCGCTGTCCCATGCAATGGCCCGTGCCGAGTTTCTCGATCATGTCGAACATTTGCCGGATGTTCTGCTGGCCACGGTGTACGCCCTGGACCGCACGGTCATCTGGTCGACCAACCCCGAACTGATCAACGTCAAGTTTGAAGACGACGACGAGCTGGATGAGTCGTTCGAGATGAAAGTCCCGGTGTCTTCCAGTTATCACAAGATCGACGATGAAAAACCCGAGCAGCGGCTTTCTCGCGAACCCAAATACCTGTTCATCGAAAACTACATTCCGATGTTCAACGCCGACAAAAGCAAAGTGGTCGCCATGGTCGAGATCTACAAGGAACCGGCGGATCTGGTCGACCGTATCGACCGAGGGTTCGCCTCGATCTGGGCTGCGACGATCCTCGGCGGCGCGGCGATTTACCTCGGGTTGTTCTGGATCGTACGGCGCGCCTCGACGCTGCTGCAAAGCCAGCAGCAGCAACTGATCAGCAATGAAACCTTTGTCGCTCTGGGCGAGATGTCTTCGGCGGTGGCCCACAGCCTGCGCAACCCGCTGGCGACCATTCGTTCCAGCGCCGAACTGGCCCAGGAAATCGCCAGCCCCGGCGCACAGCGCAACATCGGCGACATCATCAGCCAGGTCGACCGCATGTCGCGCTGGGTTCGCGAACTGCTGGTGTCGTTGCGCCCGATGAGTGACGACGGCGAGGCGGTGGACCTGCTGGCGGCGGTCGAGGACACCCTGGGGGCGTTTGATGCGTTGATCCGGCGCAATGGCGTCGAAGTGCGATTCGCACCACAAGATTGCCCGCCGGTGGTCAGTCAACAGGTGCTGCTCACGCAAATTCTCAATAGCCTGTTTGCCAATGCCCTGGAAGCGATGCCCAGAGGCGGCGTACTCAGTGTCGAGATTGAAACGGCGCAGACCGGTCAGGTGCGCATGACCCTGAGCGACACTGGCAAAGGCATGAGCGCGCAGCAGCAACAACTGGTGTTCAAACCGTTTTTCACCACCAAGCAGGGCGGCCTCGGGGTCGGCCTGGCGCTGGTCAAGCGAATCATGGAGCGGTTTCAGGGTTCGGTCATGCTGACCAGCCGCGAGCAGGAAGGAACCCGCGTCAGTCTCAACTTTAGAGTGGCATCGGGAGGGGAATATGGAACACAGCATTCTGCTGGTCGAGGATGACGAACTGCTGGCCGAGAATATTCAGACCTACCTGGAGCGCAAGGACTTCGAGGTGACGGTCTGCCACTCGGCCGAGGACGCGCTGGGGCAACTGGAAAGCTTCATGCCGGACATCGTCCTGACCGACAACTCGCTGCCGGGCATGAGCGGTCACGATCTGATCCAGAAGCTGCGCATCAGCGCGCCGGACCTGAAAGTGATCATGATGACCGGTTACGGCAACGTCGAAGACGCGGTGGTCGCGATGAAGGAGGGCGCCTTTCATTACGTCACCAAACCGGTCGCGCTGCCGGAACTCAAACTGCTGCTGGACAAGGCCCTGGCCACCGAACGGATGGAGCGCACGCTGTCGTTCTATCAGGAGCGTGAGGCGCAGAAATCCGGAGTACAGGCGCTGATCGGCGAATCGGCGCCGATGCTGCATTTGAAGAACACCATCGGTCAGTTGCTCGAAGCCGAGCGGCGCATGACCAACGGCGATCTGCCGCCGGTGCTGGTGGAGGGCGAAACCGGTACCGGCAAGGAGCTGGTTGCCCGTGCGCTGCATTTCGACGGTGCGCGCAGCAAAGGCCCGTTCATTGAATTCAACTGCGCGTCGATTCCGGCCAACCTGGTGGAGTCGGAGCTGTTCGGTCACGAGAAAGGCGCGTTCACCGATGCCAAGGACCGCCGGGTCGGGCTGGTGGAAGCCGCAGATGGCGGCACGCTGTTTCTCGATGAAATCGGTGAAATGGATCTGGTGCTCCAGGCCAAGCTGCTGAAATTGCTGGAGGATCGCACCATTCGCCGGGTCGGCTCGGTGAAGGAGCGCAAGGTCAACCTGCGGGTGATCAGCGCCACCAATTGCAACCTTGAACAGATGGTCCAGCAGGGCAAGTTCCGCCGCGATCTGTTTTTCCGGCTGCGGATCATCTCGATCAAGGTGCCGCGTCTGTACGCCCGTGGCGAAGACATCCTGCTGCTGGCCCGGCACTTCCTCGCCAGTCACGGCAAGCGCTATGGCAAACCGAACCTGCATTTCAGCGATCAGGCCGAAGAACTGCTGCTCAGTTACACCTGGCCGGGTAACGTGCGCGAGCTGCGCAACATGCTCGAACAAACCGTGCTGCTGGCGCCAAACGACACCATCGCCGCTCATCAACTGAACGTGTGCATGAGCCTGTGCGATGAGCTGCCACCGCAGCATCAGCACGAGGTGCAGCACCCGCACTTCGAACCGCGTCCGGCGAGCAACACCGAATCGATGAACCTGCCGGAAGTCGAGCGCGACATGGTGCGCAAGATGCTCGACAAGACCGACTGGAACGTCACCAAATCGGCGCGCCTGCTGGGCCTGAGCCGCGACATGCTGCGCTACCGCATCGAAAAGCTCGGCCTGGCGCGGCCGGACAAGCGTCAGTGGTAAACGGCGGTGCTGCGTGGATTCGGCGAGCCGAGGCATTCCAGCACGCACGTCGGGTCCAGCACCTCGTCGTTGACGTAAATGCCGCGCTCGGCATCGTAGGTGCGGATAAACACCCGCACCGTCGCATCGGCCACGGTCGGCAGTTGCGAGTCCTGGAAAACACGGCGATCCGGGATGACGATGAAATCCTGCGGCGGCGTGTCATCGAACGGCCGGGGCGGCTGGGCCGACAGCGACGGTGGAGCAGGGTGGGCAAAGGGCTGGTCCGCCCCGTAGTAGTTGAAATTGCTGTCCAGCGCCTGCGCCTGGGCGGCGGCGAGCAGACAGGCGGACAACAGCAGTCGATTGAACATTCCCATGGCAGCACCTGTGGAAGCGGATTTCCCCAAGGTTGTTAACTATAGCTGCCCGTGGTGCACGGCGTTGTTGCAGGCGTGGTCGGCTTACAAGTTCGCAACAACCTGTTGCGCGAGGCTGAACTAGACTCGGGCCGCTCAATGGTGAGCATCGCCCGGAGTGCGCCATGGAAGTGCCGAACAATAAAAACGCCGTCGAGAGCAATCGACAGGCGTGGAATGATTCCGCCCGTCATCACCAGGACTCCCCCGAGTGGCAGGCCTTGCTGACCGAAGTTGCGCAGGCCGATTTTTCCTGCCTCGACGACACCCTTCGCGGCTTGCTCGAGCAGGTCGGTGTCGATGGCAAAGACGTTGTGCAGTTGTGTTGCAACAACGGTCGCGAAAGCCTTTCGCTGTTTGCCCTCGGCGCACGGAGCGTGGTCGGCATCGATCAGTCGAGCGCGTTTCTCGAACAGGCCCGCGAACTGAACAAGCGTTCGCCGCATAACGCCGAGTTCATCGAAGCCGATATTCATCATTTGCCCGAATCGCTGCGCGCCCGTTTCGACGTTGCGCTGATCACCATCGGCGTCTTTGGCTGGATGCCTGACATCGGCGAGTTCTTTCGCCACGTCGCCTCGACCCTCAAACCGGGCGGACAACTGGTGATCTACGAGACCCACCCGTTCCTGGAAATGGTCGACCCCGAGGCCGAAGACCCGTTTCGCCTCGCCAGCTCGTATTTCCGCGAAGAACCGTTCGTGCAGGAAGAACCGATCGTCTACGTCGGCAAGGTCGAACAGCCGGCGGCGAAGTCTTACTGGTTCGCGCACACCCTCGGCGCGATCTTCACCGCCGCCCTCGAGGCCGGCCTGACCATCACGCACTTCAAGGAATACCCGCACTCAAACCGGGAAGAAGCCTATGACCAGTACCAGAACCGCGAGGCGCAGATGCCGATGTGTTTTACGTGGGTGGGGGTGAAGTCCTGACCTGACAATTGAGGTGCGGCGACTGGCCCTATCGTCGGATCGCCGCCCGGGGCAAGCCCGCTCCCACAGGGATCTACGGCAATCACGTATTTTGTGGTCGACATAAATCCTGTGGGAGCGGGCTTGCCCGCGATGGCGGCTGCAAAGCCGCCACAAATTTCAAGCCTGCGCAGCCGCCGTCACCACCGGCCGTCCCGGCTTGCGCAGCGGATCGAGGCGTGAGCCTTCGTAGCGGGTTTCACGGAAGAACCGCCATTTGCCGAACAGGCAATAGACGTGGGTGACGCGGCCCTGTTCGTGATAGCCCATGCGGATGTGCAGTTTCAGCGCCGGGATGTTGTGGGTTTCGCAGACGTCCACCACTTTGTTGCAGCCCTGGGCGGCCATGGCTTCCCAGAGGGCGACCTGAACGTCCACCGACAGGCTGCTGCCGAAGTAGGCGCGGGTCATTTCGCCGCCGAACTCGAAGAACTCGCCGGGTTTGACCGGGAAGGTGCAGCCGTAATAGTGGCGGTCGTGGTAGTCACGACTGCTGCCCCAGATGAACCCGACCGCATGGCCGTCGGCGTCCAGGTACATGTGCCCGGTGTGGCCTTCGTCGGCCAGTTCGGCCATGGTCTGCACCCGGTCACCGAAGTGCCTGGCGAACGCGCCGGCATTCTCGGCGGTGATGTCGACTTTGCGCAGACCGTCGTAGGGGCGCAGCTTGTGCGGCGGTACCGGGCTGACCAGGTCGCGCTCCATCCACAACAGTTCCCAATGGAAGAACACGTAGCGTTTCCACAACGTGCCGAAGGTGCGGCCCAGGCCTTTTTGCTTGATACGTTCACGCAGCTTTTCAATGACGTTCATGATGCCCTCCGAGGCCGGAGCCCGGGTGTTGTGGATGACGCTTTTGTGGGTATAGATCAGCCCTGCAAGTTCATGTCAAAGCGCCAGCTTTGAATGTATTGCAAGTTGTGTAACGGTTCAGAGTGCCTCGGCACCGCGTAGAAATTCCTTGTTCAGATCGGCATAGGAAACCCGTGGAACCCCCGCCAGCTGCAGCTCTAGCACGCGGCTCAGGGACTCTCCGGGTTGCAGATAAGCGTCACCGAAATCCGCCCCGAGCTGGTTCGGATGGGCGACGATTTCCAGCACGCCGTCGGTCGGCGCAGCAGCGTTGCGCAGGTCCACCGGGGTGCAGACGTAATCGGCAGTGACCCCGGCCAGTCCCTGCAAACGACGGTTGAGCAGGCCCTTGAACACGCGTTTGGGCAGGCTGAGGTTTTGCCCCAGGTTGCGCGCCAGGCGCACGGGCACGCCTTGGTGGGCAGCGAAGCGCGCGACGATCTCGCCGATCGGCCAGATGTTGTGCACGTGCTGATGCGAATCGAGGTGGCTGGGACGCACGCCATGATCGACGCAGCGCTGCCACTGCGCCTGCAATTCTTCCTGCACCGCCTCGCGGTCTTCGCGGCCCAGCCACAGGCTGTGGCGAGGCAGGTTGAGGTCGAACACGCCGTGGCTGTCGCAGAAGGTGCGACGCTGGAGAATGGCCCGGCTCAAGGGCCGACCGTAGGTCAGGTTGAAGTGCAGGCCGATCCGGCCTTCCAGCAACGGCAGCCGGGCCATGGCGCAGGCTGCTTCGAACGCCGGCATGTTGGCCATCGCCGTGGCGGAACTGATGACCCCGGCCTGGAACGCGCCGAGGATCACCGCGTTTTCGTTCGGACTGAGGCCGAAATCGTCAGCGTTGACTATGACTTGGCGAGGCATGTTCGCCCTCCTTGGTGGGGTTGATCACAGGTGTCGCAATGACCGCCGCTCTGGCCGCCGCACGCTTCGCCCGCCATTGTTGCAACCCAGGCTTGAGCCGGTGCCAGACGCGCAGCCCGAACCCCAGCAGCAGCCCGCTCGGGCGCCAGGAGTAGAAGCTCCAGCGCCAGTGTTCCAGTTGCCCGGTCATGCGTTCGTGCAGTTGATGGCTGGAGTTTTCCAGGCTGACCCGCGAGGCATCGATCCAGCGCCAGTTGTCGTCCAGCCCCCAGCGAATCCATTCCTCCAGCAGCACCCGGCCGCTGCCCAGATCGGCGTACTGCGGCAGGAAGGCGAGGTTGTAATCGTAGAGCCGGCCCTGCTCGAGCAGGCCGAGCCGATAGCTGATGCAACGCCCGTCCAGTTCCAGCATCACCACGCGCACCCGATCCGAAGCGGCGAGGGCGGTGAAAGCGTTTTCCATGCAACGGCGGCTGCGCTCGCTGGCAAAGATCCCGACGCCTTCGTCACCTTTCCAACTCACCGCTTCGACTTCGCTGATGACCTGCAGCAACGGGCCCATGCTGGTCGCGTCGGGCGTGATCCGCCGGACTTCGGCGCCGCACGCGGCAATACGCTTGCGCGCCCGGCGCAGTTTGTAGCGCGGGTCGCCCGAGACTTCCTGGCGGTCGGCGTCGCTGATCAGGTGCACCGGCACCCGGCAGCTCAAGCGACGTTCGCCGGTGGAGCTGTGGGTCATCCATTCGCTGAGCACGCTTTCGGCGCCGACCGGCTCGGCGATTTCGTTGAGTTGCAGCAGGGCGTGGGGCACTCGCTGGCGAATCAGCCGCAGGGCTTGGCGCATATCGTCGGCGTTCAGCTGTGATAACAACGCCAGGCGATCAGCCAGCGGATAACCCAGGTGATGCACCACCCGAAACGGCACACCGAAAAACCGTTCACGGCTCGCCACCAGTGGCAGGCACAGGCACAATTCGTCCGCTTCCCAACCCAGCAATACATGCAGTCGCTCGTGCGCATCGAGCGCCTGCTCTGCCGCACACAGCCAGTCGAGGCTGTTGAACGGCGTGTGATCCGTCACCCGCAGGCGCAGCGCTTCATAGGCCGCCGCCGGGAAGTCAGGTGCGCACAACGAGGTGCGCCATTCGAATCGCGCCATAGGCTCAGGTCGCCGTTGCTGTGACAGGTGGACGGGAAGGTTTGCGCAACGCCTCCAGGCGCGAGCCGTTGTAGCGGGTTTCGCGGTAGAAGCGCCAGCGACCGAACAGTTTGTAGATGTTCATGATCCGACCCTGTTCGGTATAGCCCATGCGCAGATGCAGCTTGAGCGCCGGGATGTTGTGGAATTCGCAGACGTCCACGACCTTGTCGCAGCCCTGGGCGGCCATGGCTTTCCACAGTTCCAGTTGCAGATCCACCGACAGTTCGGTGCCCCAGTAGGCACGGGTCAGTTCGCCGCCGAATTCGAAGAACTCACCGGGTTTCACCGGGAACAGGCAGCCGTAGTAGTGCCGGTCGAAATAGTCTTGAGCGGTGCCCCAGATGAAGGCCACCGCATGGCCCTGATCGTCCAGGTGCATGTGCCCGGTGTGATGTTCCCGGGCAAGCTCCGCCATGGTGCCGACGCGGTCGCCGAAGTGGCGGGCGAAGGCGCTGACGTTGTCCGGGGTGATCTTCACCACCCGCAGCGGCGGGTAGGGCTTGAGGCTGTGGGGTGGCACCGGACTGACAAGGTCGCGCTCCATCCACAGCAGTTCCTGATGAGAAAAGACGTAGTGTTTCCACACCTTGGCCAAGGTGGCCCGCAGGCCTCTGTGTTTGATGTGATCGCGGATTTTTTGCAGAACATTCATGGTCGTGGCTCCTGATGACGAGTCATCGCGCGGCACAGGCCAGCGCGGCCGGACATCAACGGGGCGGTCACGAGGCGCTCCAGCTCAGGGCAAACAGGGTCTGTCCCGGCAGTTCGAAGCGCACGCGGCCGTCCTGACAGCGAAACGGCGCGTCGCGGCTGCGGTTGTCGGCACCGAAGTAGCGCAGTGCGCCGCCGCTTAGCGGGCATTTGGCGCCCGCCAGATCGACATGCTGCAAACGCGTGCCTTTGTTCACGCCGAGCAGTCCTCGCTGATCGTCGCCGGCCATCGCCAGCACATCGACTTCGAACGCGTCGTTCTCCAGCCACAGCACGTTGTGCAACCAGTGCTGCTGAATGAACTGCTGGGCCAGGCCCACCGGTTTCAACTCGAAGCGGTCATCGCCCAGCACCCGCAACATGCCTTTGGGGTACTGCGGCTCATCGGCGGCCTGGAACCAGTTGAGCATGCTCAGCAAGCCGTCCTGGGAGGCGTTGATCACCACCGAGGCCCACCACAGCGAAGTGAAATGGGTTTCCTGATCGTAGGGGCTCAGGCTCGAGCCGCTTGAGAGGTTGGTCTGGTCCAGCAGCAAGGCTTTGCGTGGTTGACCCTTGGCGTCGAGACCGACCAGGTCCGCCGCCCGACGCACGCTGTCGCGGTACACGCGCGTGGCGAGCAGGTCGCGAATCATCCACTCGTGCCAGGCCAGCGCATCGACCTGATCGGCGGATTCACCGAGCAGGCGCCGGGCCCAGTCGATGCCGCGCTTGTTCGCCGCGTTGTCGGCGAACGGGCCGTTGACCAGCCGTGAACTGGCCGGCATCGCGATGCGCACACCTGCTTTGGCATTGGCCGGATCGCTGCGCACTTGCCGGGCCATGCTGGTGAAGATCGAACGGTATTGCTCGTAACTCGAATAATTCAGGTTGGGCTCGTCGGCAAACCCGATGTAATGCGTGCCTTTGCCGCCCAGCGCACGGGTACTGGCGAGCCAGGCGTCGAGGCCGTTGTTGCTTTGCACGTCGGCGCGCAGATCGGCCTGACGCTGACTGCCGGCGAGCAAGGTGATGTCCTGGCGAATGCCGAAGCGATCCTGATAGACCTGGCGAAACGCATCTTCGAAGTGCGGTTGTCTCGCCGTCACGTCGACGAAACTGTAGTAACTGGCGGCCGTCGGTTTCAGCGCATCGAGCAGCGGATGGCTGGCCGGCGGCGGCATCACGTAGGGCAGGGCGATGCCCAGATCCGGGGTGCGGCCGAGGACTTTGTCGTGCAGGGTCAGGCGCGTCTGGCCGTCGTCTTCACGCAGCGGTTTGAGCTGTTGCGGGCTCTGTGCAAACAGATTGGCCGTGCCGTCGAGCCAGAACGCCGCTTTGCCGCTGCCTTGCAGACGCAGGCGCCAGACCTGTTCGCGTTCGCTGACCGGCAACGCCACCTGATCGAATTGCCAATAGGCGCGATAGGGTTTCAGCGCCAGTGTCAGGGGCTGCCCATCACCGACCCGCTGCGCTTGCAGGGCGCTGACCCCGCCGTGGAACTTGCCCGCCAATATCGCGTGCTCACCCGCGGCGACCTTGAAATACAGCTCATCGCCGTTACGGGTTTCCGCGCTGAAATGCACTTTGGCCGGAGCGAACAGCGCCACGGTGTTTTCGTCGTGCTCGACCCGATAACTGCGGAAGCTGTAGCCGGGGATCTCCAGCTGATAACTCGCGGCGCCCGGCGCCAACGGCCAGCTCTGGCTGCCACGGGTTTCACTGGCCTTGATGAAGCGTTCACCCTGCAATTGGCCGCGGCCGTCGAGCAGGAAGATGTGCTCTTCGTTGGCCTCCGCCTGCCACGCCGGCGCCCAGCGCACGGTCACCGTGTCGGGGCGATCCGCTTGCAGGTACAGACTGCCGTCGCGAATGTCGCCCCAACGCATCGACGCCGCGAAGGCGTCCAGCGACAGGCCGAGACCGAGCAGCAGGGCCAGGCCTTTCATGCTGCCTTCCGACGCTGCAACATCAGCCACATCGGCGTGAGGTCGCTGGGCAGAATGATCAGGGTTTGCCAGAACGCCACGCCGCTCAACCGGCAGTACAACACCAGCATCGCCACGGTCACCGCCAGATAGGCAATCGACGACGCTGCCGCTGCACCGACGATGCCGTAGGCCGGAATCAGCAGCAGGTTCAGCGCAAGATTGAGCAGCGCACCGAGCCCCATCAGCAGCGACACCGTGCCGGGGCGGTTCTTGCCGATCAGGTCCAGGCGCAGGATGCTGGCGTAACACAGACCCAGCAGCCCCGGCAGCAAGGCCAGCAGCGCCGGATACGCCGGTTGGTAGGCGACGCCGAACAGGGTAACGATCAGCCATTCGCCGATCACGGCCATGGTCAGGCAGGCGCCGAGCATCACCGTGGCGGTCAGGCGCAGAGCCAGCGGCGTGACCTTGTCCATGCCTTCGTCCTGTTGCAGCAGGCGTTTCATCAGCGGCGTGGTCACCGCTTCCGGAACGATCAGCAGCAATTCGGCGGCGGCGCTGGCCATCGCGTAATGCCCGAGGGCAGTGCTGCCCAGCAGGGCACCGATGAACAGGTAATCGGAACGCAGGATCACTTGCTGGAACAGCAGATCCGGGTGACTGCGCGCACTGAAACGCAGCAATTCGTTCTGGCTGGCGCGATCCCATTGCAGCTGCAACGGCTGCGCGCGTTTGAGCCACAACCAACCGACCAATACCACCAGACTGATGCCGGCCAGCCAACTGATCAGCGCGGCTTCGAGGGCCGCTTCTTTCCACATCCAGAACAGCGCGAGAAACAGCAACAGCGGCGCCAGGGATTCCACCAGTCGCAAGGCATTGAACGCGACCACGCCGCCGGACGCATTGTGCAAGGTCAGCAGACCACTTTTGAGCACGGTCAACGGCACCGCCAGCAACAACAGCCACGCCAGCAGACCGAGTTGCATGGTCACGTCCAGTTCACTGCCGAACTCGCGCACCAGCGCCACCACCAGCAAGGTCAGCAGACCCGCCAGCAAACAGCCAAACACCAGCACTTGCGCGAGCAACAAGCCCATCGGCCGCTGCTTGGCTGCCTGATAACCCACGGCGGAATTCAATCCGCCGCTGGTGGCGGCGCTGATCAGATCGGGCAGGGTGCTGAGCAGGGCGAACAGGCCCCGTTCGCTGGGGCCGAGAATTCGCGCCAGCAGCACATTCCTCAGCAGGCGCAGGGCGATCATCGCCAGTTTGGTGCCCATGCTCAGCGCCAGGTGCTTGAGGTAACTGCCTCGACTCATGGCCGCGCCCCGCGATAGATCCGCCACGACAGCAGTTGCGGATTGCGCGCTGTGCGCTGGCTGACACCGAAGCGCGGCAGGTTCAGCGGATCGCCGGTACCGCGATAGATGCCACTGCCGGTGCCCAGCGCAAACGGGAAATCGTGATTGGCGATCTGTTCGCGCACCCGCTCGTCGTTGTCGCCGTTGGGGTAGCAATACACCGGCAGCGGACGGTTGCAGCCGTTGAGCATGGCATCGCGGCTGCGGCTGATTTCTTCGCTCAGGCGCACGTCGTCCAGGCCGGTGAGGATCGCGTGACTGGCGCCGTGCGGGCCGAAACGCACCAGACCGGAAGACTCCATCGCCCGCACCTGATGCCAGTCCAGCGCCTGGGGCTGCGACTCTTGCGGGCACTCGTCGGTCAGGCGTTCGAGTATCTTCGGATCGAGCGCCTTGAGGCTTTGCAGATAATGCAACAGGGTCAGACTGCGGCGATCCACATCGATGTCATCCAGCAGCACTGGCAACGGCTGGCCGGCGGCACGCAGGCATTCGATCAGGTGCGTGCGGGCTTTTTCACCATGACTGCCCCACAGGGTTTCGCCGATGCTCTCCCACCAGAAACGCTGCCGGCTGCCGATGAAATCGGTGGAGAGAAAAATGCTCGCCGGCACCTGATGTTTCTGCAGCAGCGGAAAAGCGTTGGCGGCGTTGTCGCGCCAGCCGTCGTCAAAGGTCAGCGCCACCTGCGGACGCTCGGTGCGCAGGGCATTGGGTTGCAGGATCTCCATCAGCGGCACGCAATCGAAATGCTTGCGCAGCCACACCAGCAAGTGTTCGAAGGCCTTGGGCCCGACGCACAGTTCGTTGCGGTGCGGCAGGTCGGCGGCGCGGTCGTTGGAAAGCACCCGGTGCAACATCAGGATCACCCCGGCGCCGTGCAACTGGTTGCGTCCTATGGACGAGTTGAGATAGAGCCAGCCGCTGGTGCGTTTAATCAGTTGTTTGATCGCCATGGCTCTGTCCCTCTCAACGGTTTTGGTCAGGGTTCCATTGGGCATAACGCTGGCCGCGCAGGAACTGCCACAGGCCGATGCTCATGCCCGCCAGTGTCACCAGCAGGAACGCCGCGAGGCGGAACGGCTTGGGCAAGCGGTGCTGCGAATCCAGCAGACCGGCAATCGCAATGGCGTAGCCGAGCAGTTGCGCGATCAGGCTCAGGCGATAGAAACCGTGGTCTTCCCACAGCCAGAAATTGCTCAGCAGCAGCGGCAGCAACAGGATCGGCGCCAGACGGCGGATCAGCTTGTGGCTGATCAACGCAATCGAATACAGCCCATGCTTGAACGGATTCAGCAGTTCACTGCGTTGCGCCAGGCTTTGCAGGCCGCCGACCGTGACCCGCTGGCGCCGGCGGAATTGCTTGTCCGCTTCGTCGACGCCGTGGTCGATCACTTGCGCTTCGGGCACGTAGACGATGCGTTTGAATTTCACTGGCGCGCAGGTGCTGATGAAAAAGTCGTCATTGACCTCGGCCGGCACGTTCTCGAACAGTTCGCGGCGCAGGGCGAGCAGGGCGCCGTCGGCGGAGACCATGCAGCCGGTACGGTTCTCGACCCGGCGCAACCAGCCCTCGTAGTGCCGATAAAGGCTGTCGCCAATGCTCAGTCCGCCGCCGGTGACCGGAATCACCATGTGTCCGGCGCAGGCGCCGACCTGTGGGTCGCTCAGGGGCGCCAGCAGGTAGCCGAGGGTTTCCCGCGACCATTGGTTGTCAGCGTCGGTGAACACCAGAATGTCGCCCGTGGCCAGCGCCGCGCCGGCATTCAGGGTGGCGGCCTTGCCCTGGCGAGGCAGGTCGAGCACGGTGATTCGCGGGTCGACGACCTTGTGTGCGCAGGCCACGGTGGCGTCGGTGGAACCGTCGCTGGCCAGAATGATTTGCAGGGTCGCCGGCTGATAATCCTGGGACAGCAGCGAGCGCAGCTTGTGTTCGATGTGCCGTGCTTCATTGTGGGCGGCAATGACGATGCTGACGTTCAGCGGCGGTGCCGGGCTGTGGCGCCACGCCGGAAACAGTGGCGCCAGCAGCGTCAGCAGCAGTGGATAGCCGACATAGGCGTACGCCGGCAGCAGCAGGCACATCCAGAAAATGAATTCAGCCACGGGCAGGCCTCCTGGCGTTCCAATGACACAGACTGAGAATGAACGCCGCGCCCGCCAGGTGCAGGCGCACCCAGTGCAGGCCCCACAGTTGCAGGGTCAGGCAGACGTTGCGGTGCTTGGCGCTCTGACGCACGCTGAGCACCAGCCCCGGCACCAGCGTGAGCATCACCATGATCGCGGCGTGATGGGGGAAACCGTCGAGCAGGGCGGAAATCGCCAGGAAATCGAGAATCCAGACGAAGATCGACAGCATCGGAAACCGCAACAGGCGCAGGCTGAAACCATGGCTGCGTAGCAGTTGCAGGTGACTGCCCTGGCGCCACAGTTCCTTGCCCATCCACTCGCGCCAGTTCATTTCGTAACCCCAGTGCAGGGCCACACTTTCATTGATCGACAGCAGCCGCGCGCCGTGCTCGCGCAGGCGCAGGGTGAATTCCTTGTCTTCGCCGGTGCGCAGGGTTTCGTTGAAACCGCCGACCTTGTCGAACCAGCGCCGGCGCATCAGCAGGTTGGCGCTGGGCAGCCAGTCGACGACATGGCTGGTGTGGGTGGTCGGGCGCAAGGTCCGGCGCTGCCAGGCAGCGGCGTACCACGGCGCGGCGGCGGGGGTGTGCAGATCGAGACCGAAGACATCGGCCTGGCCGCTGGCTTCGATGTCGAACAATGGACGCAACCAGTCTTCCGGCATTTCGATGTCGGCATCGATGAACGCCAGCCATTCCCCGGTGGCAATGGCTGTGCCGCGATTGCGCAGCGCACCGATCAGCAGGCCTGGCATCACCAGCACATGGGCGCCGAACTGCCGGGCAATCTGCGGTCCTTCGTCACTCGATCCGTTGTCCACTACGATCAGTTCACACTCGACATCCGCCGCGTGCGCCGCTTTTTGCGCGGCCAGCAAGGTGCGGCCAATGTGCCGGGCCTCGTTGTACATCGGGATGACGATACTGATCCGGCTCATGCTTTAGCCTCCGTCATCGGCGCCTGCTCGGCTTTCAGGCGCAAGACGCTGGTCATGGCGAGCATGATCCACAGGTATTTCTGGTTCGGCGCGCTGAGGAACATCAGAAACAGCGTCAGTGACAGAAAACTCACCCCCAGGTGGGTCATCAGATCTGCCTGTTGCCAGTTGCGCCGCAGCATCCATTCCTTGCGTGCGCGCATCAGGTTGTACAGGCCCAGCGCGAGCATGCCGACGAACATAAGGCCGGCAGGAACCCCCAGCTCACTGAAGATTTCCAGGTAGGTGTTATGCGCCCGGCGATACAGGTCGCCGATCTTGCGGTTGGCGGAAAACGCTTTGGCGTAACCGGTGGTGGCGTAGTGCAGCGGGAAGGTGCCGGGGCCGGAGCCGAGCAGCGGGTTCTCGCGGATCATCTGGCCGCCGACCACGATGTATGAGGCACGGCGACCGAGGGATTCGTCGTTGTGCCCCTTGGCGCCGGCGCTCAACACGCTGAGGGACTGGATACGCGCGATGTAACCGGCAGGCATCGCATAGATCGCCAGCGGAATCACGATCGCCGCGCCGAGCATGGCAAAGCCGAGGTGACGTGGACGAATCCGCGCCAGTTGAGCGCGGTAGTGCCAGCAACCGATCACCAGACTCAAGGCCAGCACCACCAGCCCGGAACGCGATTCGGTCTTGGTCATGCCGCCGAGCAACAGCAGGCAGCAACCGCCCCAGAACAGCCGATGCAAGAGGTTCGGGCTGCGGATCACCAGCAGCAGCCCCAGCGGAATGGCGAACGCGATGAGCAGGGCGAAAGCGTTGGGGTCTTCGAGCAGGCCGGCGGCGCGGCCCTGATCCTGGAATTTGGTGGAGAACATGGCCATGGCGCAGGTCGTGCTGACGGCCAGGGTCACCAGCCGGGCGAACAGGTCGAGGTTCAGCTCGCGGCCGATCAGCAGGGTGATGACGAACAGAATCAGGCCGACGCTGATTTCCCGCAGATGACCGAGCGACATGCCCATATCGTCAGTGTTGAGCAGGCTGAGAAAGTACAGGGTCATGAAGGCGATCAGAAAGCGCCAGATATTGCTGCGCAGGCGATCCGAGGGAATCTGGTGCATCGCCAGTTGCAGCATCAGGATCAGGGCCAGCGAAGCACCGATCAGTTTGCTGCCGGACAGCGAACTGTCCTTGAAGAAACCCTCGAACGGTACCAAGGCGGCAATGCCGAGCAGGCCCCAGGTCGGTTTGCGGTACAACACCGCGAACCCCACCAGACCGAGCACTGCACCCGGCGCGAGGTAGGGCCAGGGACTGGCCAGCAGAGCAATGCAGGCCAGACCCAACAGACTGACGATCGAGAGCGGGAAAATCATGCGCGTGCCTCCCGTGCCGTGCGGATGTACAGCTGCGACCAGCGTTCGGCGAGGGCCTTGAGGTCGTAGCGGTCCTGTTGCGTGCGTTTTGCGTTATCGCGCAGTTGCCGTGCCAGTCCGGGCTCGGACAGCAAGGTGTCGAGCTGACGGGCGAGGGCGGCGCTGTCGGTGGGGGCGGCGAGCAAGCCGTTGTGGCGGTGCTCCAGCACATCGGGAATTCCGCCGACGCCGAATGCCACCACCGGCACCCCGGCCTGCATCGCTTCCAGCAGAATCATCGGCGTGCCCTCGGTGCGCGAGCTGATCACCAGTGCATCGAGTTGCTGCCACCAGTGACGCATGTCGGTCTGGTAACCCGGCAACCGGATGCGCCGCTGCAAACCGGCGGCGTCGATCCGCGCCTGCAAGTCTTCGCGTTCCGGGCCGTCGCCGAGCATCACCGCGTCGAGTTGCGAGTGCTGATGACACAGCGGGATCAGTGCGTCGAGAAACAGATCCGGGCCTTTCTCACTGCTCAAGCGTCCGACGTAACCGGCGAGCCAGCGGGGTCCTGGCGCGTCGCAAGGAAAGGCGGCCGCCGCCGGCAATCCGTTGGGGATCACTTGCAACTTTTCCGCACGCACGCTGGCCTGACGGTGCAGCACCGCGATGCTTTCGGCGACGCACACCACCCGATCCACCGACGCGGTGCGGCACAGTTGCAGGCTCAGCCAGGTGTAGAACTTTTGCTTGCGGCTGCGCGGGGTGAAGCCGTGTTGGGTGATCACCAGCGGCAGGCGCAACAGCGTGGCGCCGACCCAGCCGAACAACAGGCCCTTGAAATTGTGAGTGTTGATCAACGGACGTTCACCGCGCCGCTGACGCAAGTGCCGCAGCAGGGCAGCCAGCCCTGCGCAGCCTTGTGCGTCGACACCGGCCTCGCGAAAGCGCGCGATCAGTTCCGGCGGCGCATCGAGGAACAGCACCTGGTGCTGCCCCGGCGTCGCCAGGCAATGATCGAGCAACATCCGCTCGGCCCCGTAGAAGCCACCGCTGCTGAGCAAATGCATGATCGGCAGGGCGGCGTTCGGGGCGGACGGCGTGTTCAATTGCGCACCCAGTGCACAAAGCTCGGCACGGTCCAGTTCTTGTGCGGGTTGCTCGGCTGCGCGTTCTGGTCGTTGATCACCAGCAGCACCGGCAGGCCCAGCTCGTGGCTGATTTGCGCCGGGTGTTTGAAGCGGTGGTCGAAGAACTCACGCACGTAGACCAGTGCAATCGCCAGCAGCAGACCGGTGAACAACCCGAACGGAATGATCAGCATCGGTTTGGGGAACGCCGCTTCGGTCGGCTCGAACGGCGGGCTCAACACCCGGGCGTTGGACAGGTCATCGCTCAGCGAGCGGGTGGTGCTGCTTTCAGCAAAACGCTGGGCGTAGGTCGAGAACGCGGCGTGCAGGGCATCGATTTCGGTGTCCATCTGCCGCAGCTTGCTCTGGGTTTGCTGCAGCTCGTGGATGCGGTTCTTGAACTCGGCGATGCGCGCGGTTTTCTGATCGATCACCTGCTGAACCACCGCCAGATCGTTGGTGCGTTCCTGGATACGGTTGCTCACCACCTTGAGGAACTGCTGGCGGGTGCGGGCAATCTGCTCGCGGGTCAGCAACATCGGTTCGCTGCCGGGCTGGAACACTGCCAGATCGTTCATGTAGCGGCTGACCTGGGTGGTCAGTTGCTCGCCCATCTGTTTGATTTCCCGATCCTCGAACGCCACGTTGTCGACGGTGGTGGTGAAGGTGTAGGGGAAGGTGTAGTCGTTGAGTTTGCTGTTACTGGCGGCGGCCAGCGCGGTCTTGAGGTATTCGAGCCAGCGCTGGCTCTGCAGCAGGCGGTCGCGGTACAGGTTCAGCGCCTGCTCTTCGGTGTTGATCGCGTTGAGGCGGAAGGTGATTTCCTCCTTCGGATCCGACGCGCCGACGCTTTCCAGCAGCGCCTGACGATTGCCTTCCAGTCCATCGAGGCGCACCTGATAGAGATGCTTCTTGGTTTCGTAGAAGGACTGCGGCAGATCGATCGATTGCAGCGCCTGACGGCTCACCAGGTAGTTCTGCAACAGGGCAGCGACGAAAGTCGTGCCTTGATGCGGGTCGGGGAAGCTGTAGACGATCGAGATCACGTTGGAGCCAGGCAGGGTTTCGATCTTCAGGCTGTCGATGGCTTGCTGGGTCAGGGCATCCAGCACAGTGTCGCGCACCGGATCGGTCTCAAGCCCCAGGGCGTTACGCACCGGGTTGATCACGTACTGGCGCAGCGGCGAGCTGATGTAACGCTTGAACGGCTCGCTCACCAGTTTGTTGAACATCCCGGGCGACGGGGTGTATTCGCCCTTGTCACGCAGTTCGCTGATGGTCTGACGGATCAGCGCCGGCGAACGCAGGATGTTGCTCTCGGTTTCCATGTCCGCCAGCGATGGCGGGATGAAGGTGGCGTTGTCCACAGTCAGCGACGTGGTGGCGTCGCCCTGCGACAGTTTTTTCGACTGCACGATCACCTGAGCGGTGATATCGAAGCTCTGTTTGAGCAGCAGCGGCAGCACCAGCGCGATCACTGCGAAGATCAGGAACACTCGTTTCACCAACTGCTTGTTGGCGAAGAAGATCCTGAAGAACTCATGCAGGTAGTTTTCCTTTGGATTCATGATCGGTCACCTGAGAGTCAGTTGTTGTTGCTGTCTTTGTTGTCGACGCGATAGCCGAAGCTGAAGCCCACGCCCTGGAACAGCACCACGTCGGCCAGTTGCCGGGCGAGTTCGCCGGCGCTGGCCAGTTTGGTTTTCGGCACGTACAGCATGTCGTCCGGTTGCAGGTAGGCGATCTGCGGCGCCTCGCCCGACAATGCTTTCTCGACGTCGTAGCGCACGGCCTGCACCTGATTGCCATTGCGGCGCATGATCACCACCGAATCCAGCCGTGCCTTGACGTTGGTGCCGCGCGCCAGGGTCAGCGCCTCCAGCACCGACACCGGCCGGCGGATCGGGTAGGAACCCGGCTGGCCGACCTCGCCCAGCACATAGATTTCATTGCCGGCGGTGGACTTGAGCAGCACGTCCACGGTCATGCGGCCCGGCAGTTGCGCGTACTTCTTGTTGAGGAACGCTTCGAGCTGGTTGACGGTCATGCCTTGCAGTGGCACGGCGCCGATTTCCGGGAAGCTGGCGTAGCCGTCGGTGCCGACGGTGATCTCGCGGCTCATGCCGGTGGCCGGGTGGTTGAGGGCGCTTTTCAGGTTCTGTTCGTTGGTCAGCGGGCTGATGATCTGCACCGTCAACTGATTGCGGTTGGGCTGGAACAGCTGCTTGCGCTGGTAGGCGCGCTGGATTTCCTGGCGCGCTTCTTCGCTGGTCAGCCCGGCGATTTTCACCGACGTGTTGGCGCCTGGCAGTTCGATGGTGCCGTCCGGCAGCACCAACTGGTTGCCATTGAGCTGGCTGGCGGCGGTGAAGTTCAGGCCGATCTGGTCACCCGACTGCACGCGGTAAGCGTCCGAGCCGCTGGTGCTGATGTGGAAGATCACGTCCAGCACATCCTGCGGGCGCAGGGTCTGCTCGACCTTCGGCATGTCGGTGGCCTGGGCGTTGGCCGGCGTGGCGGTGAGAATGTTCACCGGCATGTTCTGGGTTTCGGAGGTGCTCGAGCAGCCTGCAAGCGGCAGCATCAGCAGCACAAGAATCCTGGCGTTCATGGCGTCATCCTTTGCGGTTGCTTACAGGTTTTTGTAGAGCCATTTAGGCATGTAGTACTTGCGTCGGTTGAACACGCTGCCGACCACTTTGGCCCCGGCCTGGGTCAACCGTTGCACGGCTGCCTGGGCAACTTCCCAGCGGGTGTCTTCGGCACGTACCACGAACACCACACCGTCGACCTGGGTGCTGATGACCAGCGTGTCGGCGGCCGAATACACCGCGTCGCCATCGATCACCACAAAGCGGTACTGAGCGCCCAGTTGATCCAGCAGCGGGCTCAGACGCTCGGCAGTCAGGTGTTCAGTAGTGCGGATCGGCCGGCCATTGGGCAGCACATGAAACGGCAGGCTCGACACCTGCACCACGCAGTCCTGCAGCAGCGGCGGGTTGTCCGGGTTGAACAGCAGGTCGCGCAGGCCGCGCTCCTTGCTCAGGTTCAGTTGCTGGGTCAGGTTGCTCGCCGACTGGCTGGCGTCGACGTACAGCACCTGGCCGCTGCTCATCTGCGCCAGTTGACTGGCCAGCGCCAGGGCGCTGGTGGTGGTGCCGGCGCCGGGGTTGGCGGCGGTCAGGAACAGGATCCGCAGATCCAGGTCCAGCACGGTTGAAGTCAGGTTCGACTCGCTGGGGCTGGCAATGCTGAGGCTTTTGTTGGTTGAACCGTCCATTAGCTTGCTCCGTGGCCGCTGAATACTTTGAAGGGGGTTTTCAACAGAATCTTCAGATCAAGCAGAAGGCTCTGCTCGGCGATGTAGCTGAGGTCCAACTCAACGCGCTGGTCGAAGTCGATATTGCTGCGTCCGGAGATCTGCCACAGACCGGTCATGCCGGGGTAGATCGCCAGACGTGCGAGGTGACTGTCCTTGTAGCGATAGGCGTTGAACGAGGTCGGGCGAGGGCCGACCAGGCGCATGTCGCCGGTCACCACGTTGATCAGGTTGGGCAGTTCATCGAGGCTGGTGCGCCGCAAAAAACCGCCGATCCCGGTGATGCGCGGGTCCTGGTCGATCTTGAAGTCGATGGCGTCGGCACCGTGCTTGTTCAGGTGGCGCAGTGACTCCTTGAGCTCTTCGGCGTTGGCGACCATGGTCCGGAACTTGTACATGCCAAATTTGCGCCCGCGATAACCGGTGCGTTTTTGCACGAACATCACCGGGCCCTTGCTGGTGAATTTGATGGCCAGCGCCAGACCGATCAGCAGCGGCGAAATCATCAGCAAAATCATCAGTGCGCCGAGACAGGCGACCACCCGATTGGTGCGCGACAGCTGCCATGGGCGACCGCCGTCGCGACCGGTCATCCAGCCCTGGCCCTGGCGGTGGATGGCCGCGTCCAGGCGCATTCGCTGTTCCGGATCCATGCGTTTATCACGGACCAATTGTTGCATCGGTACACCTTTCTCATGTCCAGTCATGGAGTCCTCCGCTGATGTTCAGCCGCGAGCGGCGCGTGGGCGATAGGCAGTGGGGTAGTAATCGCGGAACCAGGCGATGAACCGCCGAAGTCCCTCATCCAGCTCTATCCGGGGCTGGAACCCGGTGGCCTGGGCCAGATCGCTGGCCTCGGCGCAGGTATTGAGTACGTCGCCCGGTTGCAGCGGCAGCAGCTCGACCACGGCTTTCTGACCGAGGTGTTTTTCCAGTAGGGCGAGGTAGGTTTTCAGCGCCACCGGGTGCTGGCCGCCGATGTTGAACAAGCGCCACGGCGCCATGCTGCTGGCCGGGTCGGGTTGCTCGCGGTTCCACTCGGGATTGGCCCGGGGCGCACGCTCGATCAGGCGTGCGATGCTTTCGATGATGTCGTCGATGTAGGTGAAATCGCGCTGATGCTCGCCGTAGTTGAACAGCTTCAATGGCGAGCCTTCGCTGATCGCCTTGGCGAACTGGATCGGCGACATGTCCGGCCGGCCCCAGGGCCCGTACACCGTGAAAAACCGCAGCCCGGTGCAGGCAATGCCGAACAGGTGGCTGTAGCTGTGCGCCATCAATTCATTGGCTTTCTTGGTCGCGGCGTACAGTGACAGCGGGTGATTGACGCCGTCCTGTACCGAGTAGGGCGTGCGCTGATTGGCGCCGTACACCGAACTGGACGAGGCATAGACCAGGTGCTCGACCGGGTGCCGGCGGCAGCACTCCAGAATGTTCAGGAAACCGTCGAGATTGCTGTCCAGATAGGCCCGTGGATTTTCCAGCGAATAGCGCACCCCGGCCTGCGCCGCGAGGTGCACCACCACTTGCGGCCGTTCACTGCTGAACAGTGCTTCAAGCGCCGACGCGTCTGCCAGATCAATCGTGGCGAACGGGAAGTCCCCGACCTGTCCGCGCACCCAGTCCACCCGATCGTGCTTGAGCTGCGGATCGTAGTAACCGTTGAAATTGTCCAGGCCGATCACCTGATGCCCGTCGCGCACCAGCCGCAGTACGCAATGAGCACCAATGAACCCGGCCGCACCGGTGACGAGGATTTTCATGGCCGCAACCCGTCGGGCGCGATGTGGCGCAGGCCGATACCGCTGTAGTGCAGGCCGGCGGCCGCCACTTGTTCCGGGTTGTAGAGGTTGCGGCCGTCGATGATGACTTTCGAGCGCAGCTTGCTGGCCAGCAGCTCGAAATCCACCACGCGGAAATTCTTCCACTCGGTGCAAATCACCAGGGCGTCGGCATCCTCCAGGGTGTCGTCGCGGGTGGCGCACAGGTGCAGGTCATTGCGGTAACCGTAAAGGCGACGGCACTCGGACATCGCTTCCGGATCATAGGCCTGCACGCTGGCGCCTTCGGCCCACAGCGCTTCCATCAGGTAACGACTCGGGGCTTCACGCATGTCATCGGTGTTCGGCTTGAACGCCAAACCCCAGATCGCGATGGACTTGCCGGCCAGGCCTTGAGGAAATTGCGCCCTGAGTTTGCTGAACAGGATGTGCCGTTGCGCGTCGTTGACGTCGGTGACGCTGCGCAGCAGTTTCAGCGGCATGCCGTTGTGTTCGGCGGTGTGCAGCAGGGCGCGCAGGTCCTTGGGAAAGCACGAGCCACCGAAGCCGCAGCCCGGGTAGATGAAGTGATAGCCGATGCGCGGATCGGAGCCGATGCCCTTGCGCACCGCTTCGATGTCGGCGCCGAGCAGTTCGGTGAGGTTGGCCAGTTCGTTCATGAAACTGATGCGGGTGGCGAGCATCGCGTTGGCCGCGTACTTGGTCAGCTCGGCGCTGCGGTTGTCCATGAACATCAGTTTTTCGTGGTTGCGGCAGAACGGCGCGTACAGCTCGCTCATCTGTTCGCGGGCCAGTTCATCGCGGGTGCCGACGATGATCCGGTCCGGGCGCATGCAGTCGGCGAGGGCGCTGCCTTCCTTGAGAAATTCCGGGTTGGACACTACTCGCACCGCCAGACCATTTTTGCCGCGCCGCTGCAGTTCTTCTTCAGCGGTGTGCAGCACCTGATCCGCCGTGCCGACCGGCACCGTGGATTTGATGATCAGCGTCCGATCGTCTTCCATGAAACTGGCGATCTGCCGCGCCACGTTGAGCACATGGCTGAGGTCGGCGGAGCCGTCTTCGTCGGCCGGCGTGCCCACGGCGATGAAGATCAGCCCGGCACGTTCCACCGCATCGCTGGCCTGGGTGCTGAACAACAAACGCCCGGCCTTGATATTTTCTTCCAAAGTTGCCGAAAGACCCGGCTCGCTAATAGGCGGTACTGCCTGTTGCAGTTGTTTAATCTTGTTCGGGTCAATATCAACGCACAATACGCGATGTCCAACATCGGCAAGTGCGGCTGCTTGTATCAGGCCAACATAGCCCGTACCAAATACGCTCACGTCCATATTGGCGTGCCTCGTAAGACGGTGATGGAAGATCGAAAATGGAACTGTCAAAAGGGGTATAGCGCAGCGTGGGGAAAGCGTGTCAGCAAAATGACATGTTGCAGGGGTATAACACCCCCATTTTTGGGGGCGAAAGGCCATCAAGTGCTTGCTGTAGATGGATTTGTCCCGTTCTTGACGGGTTTTTCACATTCCGAAGAAAACGATAAACGGTCGTAGGCCGCGAAATTCAAGGGTTTTAACGACTTGGGTGTGTCAGATTTGAGTCAACAGTTTTTTGACGCTTTTTGATAATGTCCGACATTTCTTGCGCTTTAATGGCCCGGTGCTAGTGTCAGGTTTTGACCGACAAACCCTTGACAATGCCTCGTCGGACACACCCGGAATCGCCATGTTTCGATATCTGAAAGAACTGCTTTTAATTATTTATCTATTGCTTTATTCAGAATATTACCTTGACCGCTTAAGTGCGATGGGTATTGGTCTGGCAGTACTTCTTTTTGGCGCGATGTTTTTGACGCTGACTTTCGCATTATTACTAACCGCCTATATACGTCAGACTTTCATTCGGCATTTGTTCGCATTAACCCTGTTTGTTTCGGCGGTGTTCTTCGATGTTTATACGAGGGTGACCGCCGATTACCTGACCTATAGCAGTTTTGTCTCGCTGGTTTACTCCGGCGGCTTCATTCAGGAAGCGGCGTATCAGTATCGGGGGGCGATCATTCATGGGCTGCTCAACGGCCTGCTGCTGTTGTTCGGGATTGGCCTGAAGCCACGACACGCGGTCCCGGTGCCCAATGCCTTGCGGATCGCTGCGCCGTTGTGCGGTGTGTTGCTGCTCAGCGCCGTGTTGTTCGTGCGCGCCGGCGAGGGTGCTCGCGGGTTGCCGATCATGTACACGCCGCTGGCCTATCTGAACCTGTTCGGCTACGAAGCGCTGCACAACACCGTCGGCCCGCGTGAGCCGGTGACTCTGGCGCGCAATGGCCCGGCGGTTGGTCACGACATCGTGCTGATCATCGACGAAAGCATTTCCGGCAATTACCTGGACATCAACGCGCCATTCGGTGTGCACAGCAACCTCAAGCAGGTCCGTCCGGGCGTGCAGATCTTCAATTACGGTTACGCGGCGTCCATCGCCAATTGCAGCGCCGACACCAACATCACCCTGCGTTACGGCGGCACCCGCGCCGACTACATGCGCATCAACAGCACGCTGCCGTCGATCTGGCAGTACGCGAAAAAGGCCGGCCTGCGCACGGTCTACATCGACGCTCAGCGCACCGGGGGCAATCTGCAGAACCTGATGAACGATGCGGAAAAAAAGGACATCGACGAATTCGTGCAATTCGACCAGACCAGCGTGCGCGACCGCGACATGGCTGCCGCCGCCAAGCTGATCGAACTGCTCAACGACGGCAAGCCGGAGCTGGTGCTGATCAACAAGGTCGGCGCGCATTTCCCGGTGCACGACAAATACCCCGACGCCTTCATGGCCTACCGCCCGACCTTGCCGCGCGGGCAGTTCACGGAAGTCGCCGACACCGGCGAGCGCACCGGCTTCAACGGCCAGCCGGATGACTGGCTGCTGTATCGCAATGCCTACAAGAACACCGTGCTGTGGAATGTCGGCGAGTTCTTCGCGCGGGTGTTTGCCCAGGCCAATCTGAACAACGCGCTGCTGATCTACACCTCGGATCACGGCCAGGATCTGCACGAACGCGGTAATCCGGGACTGAACACCCACTGCGGCGGCGATCCGGTGGAAGAAGAAGGGCTGGTGCCGCTGGTGGTGATTCAGGGCGAGCAGTTGCAGACGCTCGACTGGTCAGCGCAACTGGCGGTGAACAAGGATCGCTCCAGTCACTACAACATTTTTCCGACCCTGTTGCAGTTGATGGGCTACGACCTGCCGGGAATCGAAGCGGTGTACGGCAAACCGCTGAGCGTGGCGACGGCGGATGCATTCACCTTCAACTACCGCTTCAACGCGCGGCTGGGGGCCAGACCCGAGTGGAAACACATCGACCTGAACAGCATCGTGACGCCGGGTGAAGCGTCGACGAGTGTGGCGGTGGGTCAGTAACGCGCCGGTATCCGCTATCCTTGGCCGACACGGATCGATCGGATGGCGGCATGCTCCAGGTTCACAACGTCTTCAAAAGCTACCTCACCCCACAAGGCCCGTTGCCGGTGTTGCAAGGTATCGACCTGACGCTCAAGCCCGGCAGCAGCCTGGCGCTGATGGGCGAGTCGGGCAGCGGCAAGAGCACGCTGCTGCACCTGATCGCCGGGCTCGACAAAGTCGACAGCGGCAGTATCAGCAGCGGCGAACATCGGCTGGACCGGATGAACGAGGCGCAACTGGCCAACTGGCGGCGCACCGAAATCGGTCTGGTGTTCCAGCAGTACAACCTGATCGGCAGCCTGCGGATCGAGGACAACCTGGCGTTTCAGGCGCGACTGGCCGGGCGGCATGACCCGCGTTGGCAGCAGCATCTGGTGCAGCGCCTGGGGCTGAGCGAATTGCTCAAGCGCTATCCCGAACAACTCTCCGGCGGCCAGCAACAGCGGGTTGCGCTCGGGCGGGCGCTGGCCGCGCGACCGAAACTGCTGCTGGCCGACGAGCCCACCGGCAGCCTCGACGAAGCCACCAGCGACGAAGTGCTGCGACTGTTGCTGGAATTGCTCGACGACACGCCGACCACCTTGCTGATGGTCACCCACAGTCAGCGCGTGGCGGCGCGGCTGGCGGAGCGCGTGGTGCTGTCCAGCGGTCGGTTGACGTGAAGGTTTTCCGCCACGCGCTGATGGCGCTGCTGAGTCACTGGCGACGCCATCCGGTGCAGTTTTTCAGTGTGCTGACCGGGTTGTGGCTGGCCACCAGCTTGTTGACCGGAGTCGAAGCCCTCAACAGTCAGGCGCGGGACAGTTATGCCCGGGCCAGCCAGTTGATCGGCGGCGAACCCCAGGCCAGCCTCAGCACGCCGAACGGCGCGACGTTCCCGCAACAATGGTTCGTTGACCTGCGGCGTCTGGGTTGGCCGGTGTCGCCGATGCTGCAAGGACGCCTGAGTCTCAAGGGCCACGAAAACCAGCGCCTGCAGTTGATGGGTATCGAACCGGTGTCTTTACCCGGTGACAGCGCGGTGGCCGGGCAGGCGATGCCGATCGAGCGCGTCGTCGAGTTCTTCAGCCCGCCGGGCAGCACCTGGATTTCTCCCGAAACCTTGCGGGCGCTGAACCTCGCCGAGGGCGCGACCCCGGCCACCGAAACCGGCCAGACGCTGCCGCCGCTGCGGGCGCAAACCGACATGGCCCCCGGCATGCTGTTGGTGGACATCGGCGTCGCTCAGCGCGTGCTCGAACAGCCCGAGCAACTGTCACGCCTGCTGCTGCCGAAGGATTTTCACGCCGACGTCCCGGCCGCGTTCAAGGGCCAGTTGCAGCTCAAGAGCAGTGGCGAGGAAAACAACCTTGCGCGATTGACCGAAAGCTTCCACCTCAACCTCGATGCGCTCGGGTTTCTCTCGTTCATTGTCGGTTTGTTCATCGTCCACGCGGCTATCGGTTTGGCGCTGGAGCAACGTCGGGGACTGCTGCGCACCTTGAGGGCCTGCGGGGTCAGCGCGCGGATGCTGATCGCTTGCCTGATCGTCGAGCTCGGCGCGCTGGCGTTGATCGGCGGGTTGTTCGGCGTAGTCAGCGGTTACTGGCTGGCGAGCGTGCTGTTGCCGGATGTCGCCGCCAGCCTGCGCGGTCTGTACGGCGCGGAAGTGGCGGGGCAGTTGCGTCTGAGTCCGTGGTGGTGGTTCAGCGGCATCGGCTTGAGTCTGCTTGGCGCATTGCTGGCCGGAGCCAACAGTTTGCTGCGGGCGGCGCGTCTGCCGTTATTGGCGGTGGCGGATCCGCAGGCCTGGCATCAGCAACATGCGAGCTGGTTGCGGCGTCAGGGTTGGGTCGCCGGTGTTTGTGCAGTGATTGCGCTGGCGGCGCTGGTGTGGGGCAACAGCCTGGCCAGCGGTTTTGTGTTGATGGCGGGGCTGTTGCTCGGCGCCGCGCTGGCGCTGCCGGTGTTGCTCAGTGCGCTGCTCAACGGGTTGCTCGGGCGTAGCCGCTCGGTGCTCGGGCAGTGGTTTCTCGCCGACTGCCGCCAACAATTGCCGGCGTTGAGCCTGGCGTTGATGGCGCTGCTGCTGGCGATGGCGGCGAACATCGGCGCCGGCAGCATGACCGCCGGTTTCCGCCAGACCTTCAACGACTGGCTCGAACAACGGCTCACCGCCGAGCTTTATCTGAACCCGAGCAACCCGGCGCAGGCGCGAGAGCTGTACACGTGGCTCAAACAGCAACCGAGCGTCACCGCGATCATGCCCAACTGGCAGGTTTCGGTGACGCTGCAGGGCTGGCCGGCGGATGTGTTCGGGATCATCGATCATCCGCACTATCGCCAGCACTGGCCGTTGCTCGAATCTCGAGGAGACGACCCGTGGGCGGCGCTGGCCAAGGACGATGCGGTGATGCTCAGCGAACAATTGGCGCGTCGCTTGAAAGTCACACCGGGCGATCACCTGACCATTCCCACGCCGGGCGGCTCGTGGACGCCGCGCATCGTCGGGATCTACGCCGACTACGGCAATCCCAAGGGCCATGTGCTGGTCAACAGCAATCACCTGTTGCGCGGCTGGCCGCAGCTGACGCCGAACCGCTTCAACCTGCGTATCGACCCGCCGAACATCCCGGCGCTGCTCACGGCCTTGCAGGCGCGCTTCCAGCTCGATGACAGTCGCATCGTTGATCAGGCGCGGCTCAAGGGCTGGTCGGTGCAAGTCTTCGAACGCACTTTCGCCGCGACCGCCGCGCTGAATAGCCTGACGTTGGCCGTCGCCGGCGTGGCGCTGTTCATCAGCCTGCTGACCCAGAGCCAGAGCCGTCTCGGCCAGCTCGCACCGTTGTGGGCGTTGGGCGTGACGCGACGACAGTTGATGCTGCTCAATCTCGGGCAAACGTGGCTGTTGGCGCTGCTGACGCTGGTGCTGGCCTTGCCGCTGGGCATCGGTCTGGCGTGGTGTCTGGACGCGGTGATCAACGTGCAGGCCTTTGGCTGGCGTCTGCCGCTGCGGGTGTTTCCATGGCAGTTGCTGCAACTGATGGGGCTGGCGCTGCTGGCGACCTTGCTGGCCTCGGCGTGGCCGCTGTATTCGCTGTACCGCACGCAACCGGCGGACTTGCTGAGGACGTTTGCTCATGAGGACTAGGTTTGCGCTGGTGTTTTTGGCGTTGTTGCTCGGTGGTTGCGACAACCCCACAGCGGAGCAGAAGGGCTTCGCCGGCATGGGCGCTCAGGCACAGGCGTTTACGCCGGTGGTACCGGGGCGGGTGTTCAGCTTCCCGGCGGATCACGGCGCCCATGACGGCTTTCGCATCGAATGGTGGTACGTGACGGCCAATCTCAAGGATGCGCAGGGCAACGATTTTGGCGTGCAGTGGACGTTATTCCGCAGCGCCCTGAACGCCTCGCCGCAGCAGCCGGGCTGGGCCAACCAGACGATCTGGCTCGGGCACGCGGCAGTGACCTCGGCCAGCGTCCATCACGCCGCCGAGCGTTACGCCCGTGGCGGCGTCGGGCAGGCCGGGGTGCGTGCGGCGCCGTTCGAGGCGTGGATCGATGACTGGCGTTTCGTCAGTCAGGCGAGCGATCCGCTGAGCGACATGCAACTCAGCGCAAAGGACAAAAATTTCAGCTACCAGCTGCGCCTGACCTCCAGCCGCCCGCTGGTGCTGCAAGGCGACAAGGGTTTCAGTCAGAAATCCGAACAGGGCCAGGCGTCGTATTACTACAGCCAGCCGTTTTTCCAGGCCAGCGGCACCCTGCAGATCGACGGCCAGACCTACACCGTCAACGGCCCGGCCTGGCTCGACCGCGAATGGAGCAGTCAGCCGCTGACCGCCAATCAGACAGGGTGGGACTGGTTCTCCCTGCATCTGGACGGCGGCGAACACGTCATGCTTTACCGCATGCGCCAGAAGGAAGGGGCGCCGTACCTGACCGGCACGTGGATTGCCGCCGATGGCCAGACCGAAACCCTGCACGCCGAGCAGATCAAGCTGACCCCGCAAGGCACTGCGAAGGTCGCCGGCCGTTCGATGCCGGTGCGCTGGTCGATCGACATTCCGCAAAAAAATCTGCAGATCACCCTCGATGCAATCAACCCCGATGCCTGGATGAACCTGCGCATTCCGTATTGGGAAGGGCCGGTGCGCCTGAGCGGCAATCGGGGCGGGCAGGGCTATCTGGAGATGACCGGGTACTGATTTCGCGCGCCTTGCCTGCGAAGGGATCGATTGGAACTCTGTCGAGGATGCTCCCTCTACCGAGAAACATGGCCGAGGATCCGATCCATGAGCGAGGAACTGAAATCTCCAGACCTGACTACCTGGCAGCAGATGTTTGACGATCAGACGTACTGGCAACAATCCCCGGATGCCCATTACTTCGATCTGCAGCGCATTGCTGACGATTTGCTCGGCCAAGGTGCCATCGATCTTGAGCAGTGGCAGATTCTCAGAGCCAAGGCCGATGACCTGCACAAGGACGCACCCGCCGTGAACGTCGCGCGGGAACTCGACGACCCTGAAGCCTGAGGAGGCCCGACATGAACACTGTCCCTGATAGCGAACACCCTGACGAACCTCGTCCGCCGGGTGAAACCGAACGCGACAACGACGCACTGCGTCCCACCGATCCCAAACAGCGGCAGAGCTCCGGAAAAGGCACCGCCAGTGGCGAGTCCACCGCGCAGGACACTGCGCAACGATCGCGGAACAAACCCTGAAGGGCGACTATGCTCAGTGGCACATCCGTCGCTGACCACGTCGGCGATGGGTGCTGCCATCCATCACAGGGAATGTATCGCTTATGAAGCTCCAAGCACTGATGCACGCCATAGCACTTGCCACTGTCCTTTCTACTGCCAGCTTTTCGGCGATGGCCGCCGATATCCCGCTGTCGGCCGCTGTCGAGGCCGACCGGGTCACCACCAAAGTGCTGGCGGTTGACCCGGCCAATCATCAGGTGGTCCTTGAAGGCGCGGAAGGTCGCCAGGTGCACATTCAGCTCAGCGACAAGGCGAAAAACCTCGGTAATTTGAAAGTGGGCGATCTGGTACAGATCGAAGTGACCCGCTCTGTGGCCGCTTATCTGGACACCGACGTGGATAAAGGTCTGCCTGGCTCCACCGAGCGTACTGGCGAGCTGCGCAACGCCGTGGGCAGCAGCAACCCCGGTGGCGAGGCTTTCCGCCAGGTTCAGGTGCAACTGAAAATCACCAAAATTGATTTGGCGACAAACCAGGTCACCCTGGAAAACCCTTCAGGCCAGTCGAAAACCCTCAACGTCGAAAAGCCTGAAATTCAGGCCAAGCTGAAAGATTTGAAAGTCGGGCAAAGCGTCGTGGTCACTTACACCGATGTATTAAAAGTGACCAGTCAGCATGAAAGTTGAGTATTGACTCTACAGAATGGCTGTTCTTGTACAAGTAATTGTATGAGAACAGTCATATGAAGTATTCGGGCGGGTGAGTTCAGAAAGTTTGTCGGGAAAAATCGGTAAGCAACGTCCTTTAACTTTTCAGTACATAAATTTCATCTTCAATTAGCACGACATATCCGCCAACTTCCATTAAAATCCCTCCCGTTCGCCCAGTGTCAGGGCTCTTTACCGGTGCATGGATTGCCAGGCCATTACACTGGGCGAACACCTCCTCGGAGTGGAAACCAAAGAATTCAGAAGCAAAAAAGGGCGACTTTGAAGTCGCCCTTTTTTATTGTCTTACGATTTGGCGGGTCGCATGCCCTGTTGTAACTGAAGGCGCTTGAGCGTTTCCTGATACATGGTGGTGCGGCGGTGCTGTTTGCCGTATCCACCGATCGCGGCCACGGTGCCGGCCTGAATGTGATCCAGGTAGCGGAAAATCGTCCGCGGCGAGAGGCATTTGATGCCGTAGCCAAGGCTGCTTAAACGATCCTGCAGCGTGTATCCCGGGACTCGGTCGTCCATCGAAAAATGAAGCCCGTGAGCCTTGATCAGCCGTGCGTTCCACAAGGTGCAGAAGCTTTTCAGATGTGTTTCCCGGTAGGGTTTTGGATCTCGGGAGGGCAACCCCAAGTGCTGTTTTGCCCGGCGGAAATAGTGTTTGAAATAACGCGAAGACAAACGCCAAGTGTCTCTAAGGACACCGCGATCCAATTGCTCGACGCAACCGACCGCCGCTGTATCCAAAGATTGCATGCACTCATTCATCATCATCGAAAAGACAGTACTGTCAAAAACGAAAGTATCGGTGTGCAGCAAAAACAGGTAATCGGTTTCAACTTTCGCAAGTGCCAGATCAAGTGCCTTGCCATGAGCAATATGTCCCGCTTCCTTGCCGGGTGAAGGGCGCTCGATCAAGTTGATCCAGTCCAGAGACCGCAAGTAAATCAGGCTTTCATCGGCAGAATCGTTGTCCACCACCCACACCGGAATTTGATGCTCCTTGACGTATTGCTGGAGAAACTCCAGGCACATCCGGGTTATTTCCGGCGTCTTGTAATTGACCAATACAAGACTGAAGGCGGGCAGTTGTTTAGAGGTGGAATCGATCGCACTCATGGTCCGGGCTCACTTCAAGTTGAAGGGTTCTGCTGACGGCAATCAGCCCACAGAACCGCTGCTTTGTGGCCCGGATGGTAGGGACGTAACCTTAGTTCAAGCTTAATTTCCGAGCGCCCGGTCCGGGTGACTTGTTACCGCTTGCGACACCGGCGAGGCGCTTGGCGATCAAGCGCGGTTCCACGGTAAGATGCGCCGCCCTTTCAAGCTCAAGGAAGACAACGGCCCGCGCCGTTCGCCAAGGATGAAACCACTTTCCCTCTACCACCCGGCCCTTTACTGGCTGCGCGTGTGGCAAAAAAGACTGTTCCGCCACATCGCCTGGCACTGCTCGAGCAAACGCTACGCGCGGCCTGCCACGACGTCCGAGCGGCTGCCTTACCGCTACCTCAAACACACCTCAAAACTGATCCGCAAACTCGGCGACTCCGACCTCGCGCTGCAACACAACAAAGTCATCAACCTCAAACTCGCCGTCGCCGCCATCGACGGTGTCACCATCGCCCCCGGCGAATATTTCTCCTTCTGCCGCCTTGTCGGCCGCCCGACCCGCCAACGCGGCTACGTCGAAGGCATGGAACTCTCATTCGGCGAAGCCCGCACCGGCATCGGCGGCGGCATCTGCCAACTCAGCAACCTCATCCACTGGATGGCCATTCACTCACCCCTGGTCGTCATCGAACGCGCCAACCACAGCTTCGACCCCTTCCCGGACGACGGCCGCGTCCTGCCATTCGGCTCCGGAGCGGCGATCTTCTACAACTACATCGACCTGGTACTGCACAACCCGACGGATCGCAGCTTTCAGCTGAAGCTGAAGGTTGGGGAGACGCAGTTGGAGGGGGAGTTGTTGTGTGATCGGGAGCGGGCTTATCGGTATCACGTGTTCGAGGTGGGGCATCGGTTTGTGCGGGAGGGGGAGCGGGTGTATCGGGAGAATGAGATTTGGCGGGAGGTGAGGGAAAAGGGGCAGGTGGGGGCGTTGGTTAAGTGCGAGAAACTGTATGGGAATCGGGTGGTGGTTAAGTATGAGGTTTTGGACGCGTTGATCGATACGAAGTAATCATGGTTCTGGAATTGCTACTCTTCTGCATCCATGAGTTTTCTGTATTTGGAAAATATAGCGATGGCTTGTTTTTCGCCATTAATCAGGTTTTCATAAAAATTAATATTTGAAGCCCACTCAGCGAAAACTAACTTGCTTTCTGGCTTTGATTTTAAGGCGAGAAAGCAAAGTTTCCAATGGCGCGAAAGTCTGCTATCGACAATTTCGAAAAAGTCAGCTGCGACAGGGATGGGGTATTCATCATGGGTTTCTGAGCACAGATAGTACCAAGGTTGGTTATCCCGAAATTCTATTCCGTAGGCAATGTATTCTTTTCCTATTTGCAGGTCTAATTCGCCATCAGGAAGTGATATGTGTTTTTTTAATCTTGATACGGTTTCTGGATTTGGTGCTTGATTGATGTTGTTGAATTTACATACGACCTTCATTTAGTGGAATCTCCAAGCTCTGAGGAAGGTGGTGGGGTTGTCTTCAAGAATATAATGTATGAAAGGGGTTGAAAAGGGGGGGCAGATTTATTTTCTTCAGCGAAAAATAAATTTTGGTTTGTTATGCTTCAAGCATAAAATCTTCGATTTTTTTAATAAATTCCATCTTGTTTTTTGTTTTGAATTCCCCTAGGAATATCTCAGAATTTTTTAACGGGTTCCCTTTGTTGTCGTACTTGATTGTTAGGAATTCAATTACAAACTCTCCCGATGGATCTCCTTCTGGTTCAACTCTGGAGTCAAAGCAGTGTCCCGTAGTTTGTCGTGCACCACCTAGTAAAACTGAGCTACTAAACCAATCTGCAGTTTCGGGGGTGAGATCAACCTCGTAAAGGTTGTTGATTGTGATTGTCCATCCACTTGGTACTCGGAGGGGTTGGAGTTTGTATTTAAGTTTTGTTCTCATATTATTTTGTTTTTTTCATGTATAAAAGTGGAGATGTATAAAAAGGGACGGTTTTATTTTTTCAACGAGAAATAGATCTGTCCCCTTTGACTTGGGTTTGAAAAGGAGACAGATTTGTCAATTTTTGTTGAGTTCAGTCTAGCGGGTACTCGCAGGTCCATGGGGGCGTAAATAGCTCGGGGTTTATGTTGTTTTCATAAAGAAAAGAGTTTATTTCTTCCTCTGTTTCCATGGTTTTGCACGTTGTGATTGTTGTGTCGTTGGCGCCAATGCTGTCTCTTGTTTTGAGAAAGTGGATTGGGAGAGTGAATTCTATAATGACGTATTTAGAGTTTTTTGCATCCTCTAGAAACTTGTAGTAACTCTCTCCAGGGTATCTGTTTTCAAAGTTTAAATGATAAACAGCGTAGATTGCGATCCACTTTCTAAGTGACTCATCCTGCGAAGGTAGTTCCTGCGCAATCTCTGTATATGATTTTGCCTCCAAACCCCACCAAACTTTTCTAGGGATAGTCTTCTGGGTGCTCATTGTTGTCCTTCAAATTGGTTTGGCCAATAGATTCTTATAACTTCCCCTTTCACAGGGTGAAGCTGCAAATGTGGATGATCACCATGTGGGTCGCTCGGGTCGTGATTCGCCATTGTGACCTTTCTTGTCTTAATGTCTGAAACCGGTGTGTCATCCCAGTGATAGTATTTTTCGGGTTCTTTTGTTTTTCTAAAATGCGTTTTGGCAGTCGCAGAGTTGAATTCTTCGGCGTTTCTATATCCTTGGCCTACATATTTCCCTAAAAATAGCTCTTCAGCTTCAGCTCTGCTGTTCACGGTGACGGAGGTAGCACCTCGATCAAGTGCGTCTGATGCCCTTTTTACAGAACCATTCGACCACGGGATATCGGGTGCCGAAGGTTCTTTCGTATCGACTCGCGCCTTCTCTGTTGGTGCAGTTGGGTTTCCTTGACCATCTCCATCTGGTGGGCATCCATTCAAACCCAACGGATCCACCCACCCCGTAGGGTTAGGCACGTACTGGTAGTTATTCAACCCACCCGCAAGCTTGATCGGATCCGGTGTCAGAAACCGCCCAGTCCCCGGATTGTAGTAGCGATGACGGTTGTAGTGTAGGCCTGTCTCCGCATCGAAGTACTGACCCTGGAACCGCAACGGGTTGTCGATTTCGCTGACGTCCAGCGCCGCGAGGTTGCCGTACGCGCGGTATTTCGCGGACCACATGATTTCACCGCCGTAGTCGGTGAGTTCCTGCGGTGTGCCCAGGTGATCGAGCTGATAGTAGAACGGCGTCGCCTTACGCGGGCCTTCGCCGTCGAGCATCGCCAGCGGGCGGAAGCTGCCGGGTTCGTAGATGTAAGTGCGATAACGATTGTCACCGCTTTCGGCGATCAGGCGTTCGCCTTGCCACAAGAATTCGGTGGTATGGCCATCGACAGTTTTCTCGATGCGGCGACCGAAGGCGTCGTACTTATAGGATGCATTGCTGCCGCCCGGCAGGCTGACACGGATTAGTCGGTGCTGGGAGTCGTAGCTGTATTCGGTGACGAGTTTATGTCCGGTGCCACGGCGTTCGCGGATCAGGTTGCCATAGGCGTCGTAGTCGTAGTGGCGGTCGCCCTGCATCAGCAGACGGTTGCCTTTGACGTTGGCGAGGTTGGCTGTGCCTTCGTTGTTCTGGCCGAGCAGGTTGCCGGCCGGGTCGTGGGCGAAGGTTTCCGGTGTTGCGCCACGTACGCTGGTCAAGCGGTCCAGCGGGTCGTAGTGGAAGCTGCGGTTGCCCTTGCGGCTGTCGTCGATACCGGCGAGGTTGCCGTTGGCGTCGTAGTTATAGCGACGCTGGAACAGGTTTTTTTCACGCTGGCTGACGCTATGCGCTTGCAGGCGACCTTGTTCGTCGTACTGGTATTGGCTGAGCAACAGGCCTTGTTGGCGTTGCTGTTCGCGACCGGCGCTGAATTGGTGGCTGGTCAGGCGTGAGCCGTTGAGGTCGATGCTGCTCAGACGTCCGCCTGACAAATGGCGGTAGTCGAGTGTGCTGCCGTCGGGGAGGCGGCAGTGACTCAGTTGCCCGACGCTGTCGTATTCGTAACGTGTGGTGCCCCAACCCTGGTGTTCGGTGATCAGGCGATCCTGCACGTCGTATTCGTAGGCCAGCGGCCAGTGACCGTCGTCGACATTCACCAAACGGCCAAGGGCATCGTAGCTGTAGTGAATTTCTTCGCCATCGGCGAGGGTTTTCACCAGCAGTCGACCGGCAGCATCGCGCTGATACTCGGTGACCAGTTCGCTGCCGTCATCGCCGAATTCGGTCTTCTTCAGCAACTGGCCGTTGAGGTCGTATTCGTACGCGGTGCGGCGGCCGTCGAAACCGGTTTCCTGCTGGATCAGGCCGTTTGCAAAATAGTCGAGGTGGTAATGCTCGCCACGTTCGTTTTCGATTTCGGTCAGAAGCAGGCGCGAGTTGTCGTAGCGGTAGCGCAGCTGGCTGCCGTCAGGATTGATACGACGGCTGACAAGGTGCAGGTTGTCGGCATATTCGTAACGGGTGACGCGGCCGAGTTCGTCGCGTTCGGCAGTGACATTGCCGTAGGCGTTGTAGGTACCTGATGCCAATCGAAGACGTATTCTCGATCTCGGGTCGCGGTACTGTTGTAACCGGTCGTATCGAGCGCGGTATCGTTCGCGTTCAAGACGCCCTGGAAATCGTTGGTCTGCGTGACACCGCCACCACCACCTGCACCGGTGTTGAGATGTTCCGCAAGCTGCTGGACGAAGGCCGTGCTGGTGAGAACTGCGGCGTTCTGCTGCGTGGTACCAAGCGTGACGACGTTGAGCGTGGTCAGGTTCTGGTTAAGCCGGGTTCGGTTAAGCCGCACACCAAGTTTACTGCAGAAGTTTACGTTCTGAGCAAGGAAGAAGGCGGTCGTCACACTCCGTTCTTCAAAGGCTACCGTCCACAGTTCTACTTCCGTACTACTGACGTGACCGGTAACTGCGAGCTGCCAGAAGGCGTTGAAATGGTAATGCCAGGTGACAACATTCAGATGACTGTTACCCTGATCAAAACCATCGCGATGGAAGACGGTCTGCGTTTCGCAATCCGTGAAGGCGGCCGTACCGTTGGTGCTGGTGTCGTAGCCAAGATCATCGAGTAAACAGTTGTAATGTCTTTTTCAGGCCGGCATAATGGTCGGCCTGATTTTGTTTTAGGTCAGTAGCTCAATTGGCAGAGCGACGGTCTCCAAAACCGTAGGTTGGGGGTTCGATTCCCTCCTGACCTGCCAGATTCACTTGGTGTGTCTGGCTTTCTTTTCACAGGATCTTCATAGATGACTCCTAAAGCTGAAGCTCAAGGCTCTCGCTTCGATTTGCTCAAGTGGCTTGTCGTAGTCGCTTTGGTAATTGTTGGCGTTGTCGGCAATCAGTATTACGCTGCTTCGCCGATCCTGTACCGCGTACTTGCATTGCTTGTTATTGCTGCTGTAGCTGCCTTTGTAGGCCTGCAGACTGCCAAGGGCAAGTCTTTCTTTGTACTGGTTAAGGAGGCTCGCACCGAGATTCGTAAAGTCGTATGGCCAACTCGCCAAGAAACCACGCAAACCACGCTGATTGTTGTGGCTGTTGTTCTGGTTATGGCGTTGCTGTTGTGGGGGCTTGATTCCCTGCTCGGCTGGCTTGTTTCCTTGATTGTCGGCTAAGGGTGTCCCGTGGCTAAGCGTTGGTACGTTGTGCATGCTTACTCGGGTTACGAGAAGCATGTCATGCGTTCGTTGATCGAGCGCGTAAAGCTGGCTGGCATGGAAGATGGCTTCGGCGAAATTCTGGTTCCCACTGAAGAAGTGGTTGAAATGCGTAATGGCCAGAAACGCAAAAGCGAGCGCAAATTCTTCCCAGGTTATGTGCTGGTTCAGATGGACATGAACGAGGGTACTTGGCACTTGGTCAAGGATACTCCTCGGGTGATGGGTTTTATCGGCGGTACTGCTGATAAGCCGGCACCAATCACCGATAAAGAAGCTGAGGCGATTCTGCGTCGTGTTGCTGACGGTAGCGACAAGCCGAAGCCGAAGACATTGTTCGAGCCGGGCGAAACCGTTCGAGTCAATGACGGTCCGTTCGCTGACTTTAACGGTGTTGTTGAAGAAGTTAACTACGAAAAGAGCCGGATCCAAGTGGCGGTGCTCATTTTCGGACGCTCTACTCCGGTAGAGTTGGAGTTCAGTCAGGTCGAAAAGGTCTAACTGAGCAAGCATCCCAACCCCGCAGCCCTAGGCTGTGGGGTTTTGTCGTCACTGGGATAAACGCGCAAGTAACCGGGGAGCCTTTCGAGGCGTTCGAACCCGTAATTGGAGTGCCTCATGGCCAAGAAGATTACCGCTTACATCAAGCTGCAAGTGAAGGCCGCTCAGGCTAACCCAAGCCCACCTGTTGGTCCTGCTCTGGGTCAGCACGGCGTGAACATCATGGAATTCTGCAAAGCTTTCAACGCCCGTACCCAGGGTCTGGAAGCTGGTCTGCCGACTCCGGTGATCATCACTGTCTACAGCGACCGTAGCTTCACTTTCGAAACCAAATCCACCCCTGCTTCGGTTCTGCTGAAGAAGGCGGCCGGTCTGACCAGCGGTTCCGCTCGTCCGAACACCGTTAAGGTTGGCACTGTTACCCGTGCTCAGCTGGAAGAAATCGCGAAAACCAAAAACGCGGATCTGACTGCAGCTGATATGGATGCAGCCGTGCGCACTATCGCCGGTTCTGCTCGTAGCATGGGCCTTAACGTGGAGGGTGTGTAATGGCTAAGCTGACCAAGCGCCAAAAGGCTATCGCTGAAAAAATCGAAGCGGGCAAGTCCTACAACTTCGAAGAGGCCGCAACTCTGCTGGCTTCGCTGCCAGCTGCCAAATTCGTCGAGTCGTACGACGTAGCTGTAAACCTGGGCGTAGACCCGCGTAAATCCGACCAGGTCGTTCGTAGCGCTACTGTGCTGCCACACGGCACTGGCAAGACTGTTCGCGTTGCTGTGTTCACCCAGGGTCCAGCTGCTGAGGCCGCTCTGGCTGCCGGCGCTGACCGTGTAGGTATGGATGAGCTGGCTGCCGAAATGAAAGGCGGCGACCTGAACTATGACGTAGTGATCGCATCCCCGGATGCCATGCGCGTTGTAGGTCAACTGGGTCAGATCCTCGGTCCACGTGGTCTGATGCCTAACCCGAAAGTCGGCACTGTTACCCCAGACGTCGCTACCGCGGTCAAAAATGCCAAGGCTGGTCAGGTTCGTTATCGCACCGACAAAAACGGCATCATCCACACTTCTGTTGGCAAGATCGGCTTCGATGCCGTCAAGCTGAAGGAAAACGTTGAAGCCCTGATCGCTGATTTGAAGCGTATCAAGCCAGCTTCTTCGAAAGGTATCTACGTCAAGCGCGTTACCCTGAGCACCACTATGGGCCCAGGTCTGGTCATCGACCAGAGCTCGCTGGACGCGTAAGACAAAAATTGGCGCAGTTAACTGCGCCAATTGAAAGATTGGGGTCCCTGCCTGGCGGGGGCTATCCAAGACCGTAGGCGACGCAAGTCTTAAACCTCAAGCCTACGCAGATGGTGCTCCCGGTTCCTTACCGAATCAGACACCAAAACGACATTCGGTTTCGATCGGATGAAACGGTAACAAGCAGGAGTTAAACCCGTGGCAATTAATCTCGAAGACAAGAAGGCCATCGTCGCTGAAGTCAACGAGGCTGCCAAAGTCGCTCTGTCCGCTGTCGTGGTTGATGCCCGTGGCGTAACAGTAGGCGCAATGACCGGACTCCGTAAAGAGGCTCGTGAAGCTGGCGTTTACGTACGTGTTGTACGTAACACCCTGCTCAAGCGCGCTGTTGCTGGCACTTCGTACGAAGTGCTGGACAGTGCGTTCACCGGCCCGACCCTGATTGCATTCTCCAACGAACACCCGGGCGCTGCTGCTCGTCTGTTCAAGGAATTTGCCAAGGGTCAGGATAAGTTCGAGATCAAGGCAGCTTCGTTCGAGGGCAAGTTCCTCGCAGCGAATGAGATCGACGTGCTGGCAAGCCTGCCAACTCGCGACGAAGCTATTGCGAAACTGATGAGCGTGATTCAAGGCGCTACCAGCAAGCTGGCTCGTACTCTGGCGGCAATTCGCGATCAGAAAGAAGCAGCTGCAGCCTGAGGCTGAGCGTTTCCACTCTCGCGTATTTTTGTTTATTTCGACGGCCGTACAGGCTGTCCACCAAATCAGGAATTGAGTCATGTCTCTGACTAACGAACAAATCATCGAAGCAATCGGCCAGAAAACCGTTCTGGAAGTTGTTGAGCTGATCAAAGCAATGGAAGAAACCTTCGGCGTGACCGCTGCTGTTGCTGCTGCTGGTCCAGCTGCTGCTGCCGCTGTTGTTGAAGAGCAAACCGAGTTCAACGTTGTTCTGGTTGAAGCCGGCGAGAAGAAAGTAAACGTGATCAAGGCAGTTCGTGAACTGACCGGTCTGGGCCTGAAAGAAGCCAAAGAGAAAGTCGACGGCGCTCCTCAGGTTGTAGCTGAAGGCGTTTCGAAAGAAGCTGCTGAAGACGCTAAGAAGAAGCTGGAAGAAGCAGGCGCTAAAGTCGAGCTGAAGTAAGCATCGACTTTGCTCCTCCAGCCCGAGCGTCAAGCGACAGGCTGATGGCTGGTGGCTCTTGCCACCGGCCTTTTTCCGTTATTGGCAGCCGACTGGGTCGGTGTCGATAACGAGCTGTAACCACCCGATGCGGTGGCGCAAACCATGGGGTTTGCACGATTTTCTGGCTGCTCCCGTCGGGAGGGGCCAAACAAGCAGGTGACCAAGCTGGGGAACGCTGATGGCTTACTCATATACTGAGAAAAAACGTATCCGCAAGGACTTTAGCAAGTTGCCGGACGTCATGGATGTGCCTTACCTCCTGGCCATCCAGCTGGATTCGTATCGTGAATTCTTGCAAGCGGGAGCGACTAAAGATCAGTTCCGCGACGTGGGCCTGCATGCGGCCTTCAAATCCGTTTTCCCGATCATCAGCTACTCCGGCAATGCTGCGCTGGAGTACGTCGGTTATCGCCTGGGCGAACCGGCATTTGATGTCAAAGAATGCGTATTGCGCGGTGTAACTTTCGCCGTACCTTTGCGGGTAAAAGTGCGCCTGATCATTTTCGACAAAGAATCGTCGAACAAAGCGATCAAGGACATCAAAGAGCAAGAAGTCTACATGGGTGAAATCCCATTGATGACTGAGAACGGTACCTTCGTAATCAACGGTACCGAGCGTGTGATCGTTTCCCAGCTGCACCGTTCCCCGGGCGTGTTCTTCGACCACGACCGTGGCAAGACGCACAGCTCCGGCAAACTGCTGTACTCCGCGCGCATCATTCCTTACCGCGGTTCGTGGCTGGACTTCGAGTTCGACCCGAAAGACTGCGTCTTCGTGCGTATCGACCGTCGTCGCAAGCTGCCGGCCTCGGTTTTGCTGCGTGCACTCGGTTACACCACCGAAGAAGTGCTGGACGCGTTCTACACCACCAACGTATTCCACCTGAGCGGCGAAACCCTCAGCCTGGAACTGGTGCCATCGCGCCTGCGTGGTGAAGTTGCGGTTCTGGACATCCAGGATGAGAAGGGCAAGGTCATCGTTGAGCAAGGCCGCCGTATTACCGCGCGCCACATCAACCAGATCGAAAAAGCCGGAATCAAGACGCTGGATGTGCCGCTGGACTACGTCCTCGGTCGTACGACCGCGAAGGCCATCGTGCACCCGGCTACCGGTGAGATCCTGGCAGAGTGCAACACCGAGCTGTCGACCGAGATCCTGGCGAAAATCGCCAAGGCCGGCGTCGTACGCATCGAGACTCTGTACACCAACGACATCGACTGCGGTCCGTTCGTCTCCGACACGCTGAAGATCGACTCCACCAGCAACCAATTGGAAGCGCTGGTCGAGATTTATCGCATGATGCGTCCAGGCGAGCCGCCAACCAAGGACGCTGCCGAGACCCTGTTCAACAACCTGTTCTTCAGCCCTGAGCGTTACGATCTCTCTGCGGTCGGCCGGATGAAGTTCAACCGTCGTATCGGTCGTACCGAGATCGAAGGTTCGGGTGTGCTGTGCAAGGAAGACATCGTCGCGGTACTGAAGACTCTGGTCGACATCCGTAACGGTAAAGGCATCGTCGATGACATCGACCACCTGGGTAACCGTCGTGTTCGCTGCGTAGGCGAAATGGCCGAGAACCAGTTCCGCGTTGGCCTGGTACGTGTTGAGCGTGCGGTCAAAGAGCGCCTGTCGATGGCTGAAAGCGAAGGCCTGATGCCGCAAGATCTGATCAACGCCAAGCCAGTGGCTGCGGCGGTGAAAGAGTTCTTCGGTTCCAGCCAGCTGTCGCAGTTCATGGACCAGAACAACCCGCTGTCCGAGATCACCCACAAGCGTCGTGTCTCTGCACTCGGCCCTGGCGGTCTGACTCGTGAGCGCGCGGGCTTCGAAGTCCGTGACGTACACCCGACTCACTACGGTCGTGTCTGCCCGATTGAAACGCCGGAAGGTCCGAACATCGGTCTGATCAACTCCCTGGCTGCTTACGCTCGCACCAACCAGTACGGCTTCCTCGAGAGCCCGTACCGCGTGGTGAAAGAGGGTGTGGTCACCGACGACATCGTGTTCCTGTCTGCCATTGAAGAAGCCGATCACGTGATCGCGCAGGCTTCGGCGACCATGAACGAGCAGAAAGTCCTGGTCGACGAACTGGTGGCCGTACGTCACCTGAACGAATTCACCGTCAAGGCGCCGGAAGACGTCACCTTGATGGACGTTTCGCCGAAGCAGGTAGTTTCGGTTGCAGCGTCGCTGATTCCGTTCCTCGAGCACGACGACGCCAACCGTGCATTGATGGGTTCGAACATGCAGCGTCAAGCTGTACCAACCCTGCGCGCTGACAAGCCGCTGGTCGGTACCGGCATGGAGCGTAACGTGGCTCGCGACTCCGGCGTTTGCGTCGTGGCTCGTCGCGGCGGCGTGATCGACTCCGTTGATGCCAGCCGTATCGTGGTTCGCGTTGCTGATGACGAAGTTGAAACCGGCGAAGCGGGTGTCGACATCTACAACCTGACCAAATACACCCGCTCGAACCAGAACACCTGCATCAACCAGCGTCCGTTGGTGAGCAAGGGTGATCGTGTTCAGCGTGGCGACATCATGGCCGACGGTCCGTCCACCGACATGGGTGAACTGGCTCTGGGTCAGAACATGCGCATCGCGTTCATGGCATGGAACGGCTTCAACTTCGAAGACTCCATCTGCCTGTCCGAGCGTGTGGTTCAGGAAGACCGTTTCACCACGATCCACATTCAGGAACTGACCTGTGTGGCACGTGACACCAAGCTTGGCCCAGAGGAAATCACTGCGGACATCCCTAACGTGGGTGAAGCTGCGCTGAACAAGCTGGACGAAGCCGGTATCGTTTACGTAGGTGCTGAAGTTGGCGCAGGCGACATCCTGGTAGGCAAGGTCACTCCGAAAGGCGAGACCCAACTGACTCCGGAAGAAAAACTGCTGCGCGCAATCTTCGGTGAAAAAGCCAGCGACGTTAAGGACACTTCCCTGCGCGTGCCAACGGGCACCAAAGGTACTGTCATCGACGTACAGGTCTTCACGCGTGACGGCGTTGAGCGTGATGCTCGTGCGCTGTCGATCGAGAAGTCCCAGCTGGACGAGATCCGCAAGGATCTGAACGAAGAGTTCCGCATCGTTGAAGGCGCGACCTTCGAGCGTCTGCGTTCCGCTCTGGTAGGCCACAAGGCTGAAGGCGGCGCGGGCCTGAAGAAAGGTCAGGACATCACCGACGAAGTACTCGACGGTCTTGAGCATGGTCAGTGGTTCAAACTGCGCATGGCTGAAGATGCTCTGAACGAGCAGCTCGAGAAGGCTCAGGCCTACATCGTTGATCGTCGCCGTCTGCTGGACGACAAGTTCGAAGACAAGAAGCGCAAACTGCAGCAGGGCGATGACCTGGCTCCAGGCGTGCTGAAGATCGTCAAGGTTTACCTGGCAATCCGTCGTCGCATCCAGCCGGGCGACAAGATGGCCGGTCGTCACGGTAACAAAGGTGTGGTCTCCGTGATCATGCCGGTTGAAGACATGCCGCACGATGCCAATGGCACCCCGGTCGACGTGGTCCTCAACCCGCTGGGCGTACCTTCGCGTATGAACGTTGGTCAGATCCTTGAAACCCACCTGGGCCTCGCGGCCAAAGGTCTGGGCGAGAAGATCAACCGGATGGTCGAAGAGCAGCGTAAAGTCGCTGAGCTGCGTACCTTCCTGGACGAGATCTACAACCAGATCGGCGGTCGTAACGAAGATCTGGACAGCTTCTCCGATCAGGAAATCCTGGATCTGGCGAAGAACCTGCGTGGCGGCGTTCCAATGGCCACTCCAGTGTTCGACGGTGCCAAGGAAAGCGAAATCAAGGCCATGCTGAAACTGGCAGACCTGCCAGAAAGCGGCCAGATGCAGCTGACCGACGGCCGTACCGGCAACAAGTTCGAGCGTCCAGTTACCGTTGGCTACATGTACATGCTGAAGCTGAACCACTTGGTAGACGACAAGATGCACGCGCGTTCTACCGGTTCGTACAGCCTGGTTACCCAGCAGCCGCTGGGTGGTAAGGCGCAGTTCGGTGGTCAGCGTTTCGGGGAGATGGAGGTCTGGGCACTGGAAGCATACGGTGCTGCTTACACTCTGCAAGAAATGCTCACAGTGAAGTCGGACGATGTGAACGGCCGGACCAAGATGTACAAAAACATCGTGGACGGCGATCACCGTATGGAGCCGGGCATGCCCGAGTCCTTCAACGTGTTGATCAAGGAAATTCGTTCCCTCGGCATCGATATCGATCTGGAAACCGAATAACACGTGACGCGATCGAGAGCGGGGCAGGATTGCCCGCTCTCTGCTCCGCCAGGAGGAAAGGCCTTGAAAGACCTACTGAATTTGCTGAAAAACCAGGGTCAAGTCGAAGAGTTCGACGCCATCCGTATCGGATTGGCCTCGCCTGAGATGATCCGCTCGTGGTCGTTCGGTGAAGTTAAAAAGCCGGAAACCATCAACTACCGTACGTTCAAACCTGAGCGTGACGGTCTGTTCTGCGCCAAGATCTTTGGCCCGGTAAAGGATTACGAGTGCCTGTGCGGTAAGTACAAGCGCTTGAAGCACCGTGGTGTGATCTGCGAGAAGTGCGGCGTTGAAGTTGCACTCGCCAAGGTTCGTCGTGAGCGCATGGCGCACATCGAACTGGCTTCGCCGGTTGCCCACATCTGGTTCCTGAAATCGCTGCCGTCCCGTATCGGCCTGCTGATGGACATGACCCTGCGTGATATCGAGCGCGTTCTCTACTTCGAGAGCTATGTCGTTATCGACCCGGGCATGACCACTCTTGAAAAAGGTCAGCTGCTGAACGACGAGCAGTACTTCGAAGCGCTGGAAGAGTTCGGTGACGATTTCGACGCCCGCATGGGTGCCGAAGCTGTCCGCGAACTGCTGCACGCTATCGACCTGGAACACGAGATTGGCCGTCTGCGTGAAGAGATTCCGCAAACCAACTCCGAAACCAAGATCAAGAAGCTGTCCAAGCGTCTGAAGTTGATGGAAGCCTTTCAGGGTTCCGGCAACCTGCCAGAGTGGATGGTGCTGACCGTTCTGCCGGTTCTGCCGCCAGATCTGCGTCCACTGGTCCCGCTGGATGGCGGTCGTTTCGCGACTTCCGACCTCAACGATCTGTATCGTCGAGTGATCAACCGTAACAACCGTTTGAAGCGCCTGCTGGATCTGTCCGCTCCGGACATCATCGTGCGCAACGAAAAGCGTATGTTGCAGGAAGCTGTCGATGCACTGCTCGACAACGGTCGTCGTGGCCGCGCTATCACCGGTTCGAACAAGCGTCCTCTGAAATCCCTGGCTGACATGATCAAGGGTAAGCAAGGTCGTTTCCGTCAGAACTTGCTCGGTAAGCGTGTTGACTACTCGGGTCGTTCGGTAATTACCGTAGGTCCGACCCTGCGTCTGCACCAGTGCGGTCTGCCGAAGAAGATGGCTCTCGAGCTGTTCAAGCCGTTCATTTTCGGCAAGCTGGAAATGCGTGGTCTGGCGACCACCATCAAAGCGGCCAAGAAAATGGTCGAGCGCGAACTGCCAGAGGTTTGGGACGTTCTCGCTGAGGTGATTCGCGAACACCCGGTTCTTCTCAACCGTGCACCGACCCTTCACCGTCTGGGTATCCAGGCGTTTGAACCGGTACTGATCGAAGGTAAGGCTATCCAGCTGCACCCTCTGGTCTGCGCCGCGTACAACGCCGACTTCGACGGCGACCAAATGGCCGTGCACGTACCGCTGACGTTGGAAGCCCAGCTCGAAGCGCGTGCGTTGATGATGTCGACCAACAACATTCTGTCGCCAGCCAACGGTGAGCCAATCATCGTTCCGTCGCAGGACGTTGTATTGGGTCTGTACTACATGACTCGTGAAGCGATCAACGCCAAGGGCGAAGGTCGTGTGTTCGCGGATCTGCAGGAAGTTGACCGTGTGTTCCGTGCCGGCGAGGCCGCACTGCACGCCAAGATCAAGGTTCGTATCAACGAAACCGTGAACGATCGTGACGGCAACAGCGTGAACAACACCCGTATCGTCGACACCACTGTCGGCCGTGCGCTGCTGTTCCAGGTTGTGCCAAAAGGTCTGTCGTTCGACGTCGTCAACCTGCCGATGAAGAAAAAGGCGATCTCCAAGCTGATCAACCAGTGCTACCGCGTGGTTGGTCTGAAAGAGACCGTGATCTTCGCTGACCAGTTGATGTACACCGGTTTTGCCTACTCGACCATCTCCGGCGTTTCCATCGGTGTTAACGACTTCGTTATCCCGGATGAAAAAGCCCGCATCATCGGTGCAGCCACCGACGAAGTGAAAGAGATCGAGAGCCAGTACGCCTCCGGCCTGGTAACCCAGGGCGAGAAGTACAACAAAGTGATCGACCTTTGGTCGAAAGCGAACGACGAAGTCTCCAAGGCGATGATGGCCAACCTCTCGAAAGAGAAAGTCATCGACCGTCACGGCGACGAAGTCGAGCAAGAATCGTTCAACTCGATGTACATGATGGCCGACTCGGGTGCGCGGGGTTCCGCAGCACAGATTCGTCAGCTGGCCGGTATGCGTGGTCTGATGGCCAAGCCGGACGGTTCCATCATTGAAACGCCGATTACTGCGAACTTCCGTGAAGGTCTGAGCGTACTCCAGTACTTCATCTCGACTCACGGTGCTCGTAAAGGTCTGGCGGATACCGCGTTGAAAACTGCGAACTCCGGTTACCTGACTCGTCGTCTGGTAGACGTGGCGCAGGATCTGGTCGTGACCGAGATCGATTGCGGCACCGAACACGGTCTGCTGATGACTCCGCACATTGAAGGCGGTGACGTTGTAGAGCCGTTGGGTGAGCGCGTATTGGGTCGTGTCATTGCCCGTGACGTATTCAAGCCGGGTACCGAGGACGTCATCGTTCCTGCTGGCACCCTGGTAGACGAGAAGTGGGTCGAGTTCATCGAGCTGAACAGCATCGACGAAGTGATCGTGCGTTCGCCGATCAGCTGCGAAACCCGCTATGGCATTTGCGCCAAGTGCTACGGCCGTGACCTGGCTCGTGGTCACCAGGTGAACATCGGTGAAGCGGTCGGCGTTATCGCTGCCCAGTCCATCGGTGAGCCGGGTACCCAGCTGACGATGCGTACGTTCCACATCGGTGGTGCGGCAAGCCGTACTTCCGCAGCCGACAGCGTTCAGGTGAAGAATGGCGGTACCGTCCGTCTGCACAACCTGAAACACGTTGAGCGTGTGGATGGCAACCTGGTTGCTGTGTCCCGTTCCGGTGAGCTGGCAATCGCTGACGACTTCGGTCGTGAGCGCGAGCGTTACAAGCTGCCGTACGGTGCTGTGATTTCGGTTAAAGAAGGTGACAAGGTCGACGCTGGCGCAATCGTGGCCAAGTGGGATCCGCACACTCACCCGATCGTTACCGAAATGAAAGGTACCGTGACCTACGTGGGCATGGAAGAAGGCATCACGATCAAGCGTCAGACTGACGAATTGACCGGTATGACCAACATTGAAGTACTCGATGCCAAAGACCGTCCGGCTGCCGGTAAGGACATCCGTCCTGCGGTGAAGATGGTTGATGACAACGGCAAGGATCTGTTGCTGCCAGGCACTGACGTTATCGCTCAGTACTTCCTGCCAGCCAACGCCCTGGTCGGTGTTGCGGACGGTGCGAAGATTGCGATCGGTGATGTTATCGCTCGTATCCCGCAAGAAACTTCGAAAACCCGTGACATCACCGGTGGTCTGCCGCGTGTTGCCGACTTGTTCGAAGCCCGTCGTCCGAAAGAAGCGTCGATTCTGGCTGAAGTCAGCGGCACCATCGCGTTCGGTAAAGAGACCAAAGGCAAGCGTCGTCTGGTCATTACCCCGAACGACGGTAGCGATCCGTACGAAGAGCTGATTCCGAAGTGGCGTCACCTGAACGTGTTCGAAGGTGAACAGGTAAACCGCGGCGAAGTTATCTCCGACGGTCCGAGCGATCCGCACGACATCCTGCGTCTGCTGGGTGTGAGCGCGCTGGCCAAGTACATCGTCAACGAGATCCAGGACGTTTACCGTCTGCAAGGCGTGAAGATCAACGACAAGCACATCGAGACCATCCTGCGTCAGATGCTGCGTAAAGTTGAGATCTCCGAGTCCGGCGATTCCAGCTTCATCAAGGGCGACCAGATGGAACTGACTCACGTTCTGGTAGAGAACGAGCGTCTGAACGCGGAAGACAAGTTTGTCTCCAAGTTCACCCGCGTTCTGCTGGGTATCACCAAGGCGTCGTTGTCGACCGAATCGTTCATCTCGGCGGCTTCCTTCCAGGAAACCACCCGCGTACTGACCGAAGCGGCGGTAACCGGCAAGCGTGATTACCTGCGCGGCCTGAAAGAAAACGTGGTCGTGGGTCGTCTGATCCCGGCCGGTACCGGTCTGGCTTATCACAGCGAGCGTAAGCGTCGTCGTGATGCAGACAAACCGTTGCGCGTAAGCGCCAGTGAAGTGGAAGCTGCACTGACCGAAGCGCTGAACTCGAGCGGTAACTGAGTTCTGCGGAAAATGAGCTGAGGCCCTGATCAAGCCGTTCATCGAATCGAGACAATTTGTCGAGGTTCGACGAGCGGGGAGGTCGGGGCCTTGCCTTGACTGGGGACAAGATCCTCTTTAGACTCTTGATCCCCTAAATTTGGCGGGAGTTCGTTCCTGCCATTTTGCTTTTCTTGCAAGACAATAGCGTCGCAAGACAACAGTGGAGCTAGTAGATGGCAACTATCAACCAGCTGGTACGTCAGCCGCGTAAGCGTATCGTCGAGAAATCCGACGTGCCTGCGCTGCAGAACTGCCCGCAACGTCGTGGCGTGTGCACCCGTGTGTACACCACTACGCCGAAAAAACCTAACTCGGCACTGCGTAAAGTATGCCGTGTGCGTCTGACCAACGGTTTCGAGGTTTCCTCGTACATCGGTGGTGAAGGCCACAACCTGCAAGAGCACAGCGTGGTACTGATCCGCGGCGGTCGTGTAAAAGACTTGCCAGGTGTTCGTTACCACACCGTTCGCGGCTCCTTGGATACTTCCGGCGTTAAAGGCCGTAACCAGGGTCGTTCGAAGTACGGTACCAAGCGTCCGAAGTAATCGGCCGTTTTGCAGATTTTCATTTTATTGAGTCGATAAGAGTAAGGTCGGGCGCGCATCCACTGGATCTGTCCCGAGCTAACCTGAAGACCGTTTGAGGGCTTATCAATGCCAAGACGTCGCGTAGCAGCAAAGCGTGAGATTCTGGACGATCCGAAATACGGAAGCCAAATCCTCGCCAAATTCATGAACCACGTTATGGAAAGCGGCAAGAAAGCCGTTGCCGAGCGTATCGTTTATGGTGCCCTGGAAACCGTTGCGGCTCGCAAGACCGGCACCGATCCCCTGGAACTCTTCGAAAAAGCACTCGACGCCATCGCTCCGCTGGTCGAAGTGAAGTCGCGCCGCGTTGGTGGTGCTACTTACCAGGTTCCGGTCGAGGTTCGTCCGTCCCGTCGTAACGCTCTAGCAATGCGCTGGTTGGTAGACTTCGCCCGCAAGCGCGGCGAGAAGTCCATGGCTCTGCGCTTGGCTGGCGAACTGCTGGATGCTGCTGAAGGTAAAGGTGCTGCTGTTAAGAAGCGTGAAGACGTGCACCGTATGGCCGAAGCTAACAAAGCTTTCTCGCACTACCGCTTCTAATTTTAGCTTCACTAATTTTGCGAGGGCTTTATGGCTCGTACTACTCCGATTAGTCGCTACCGTAACATCGGTATCGTCGCTCACGTGGATGCTGGTAAAACCACCACCACCGAGCGCGTCCTTTTTTACACTGGCAAAAGTCACAAAATGGGCGAGGTGCATGACGGCGCCGCGACCACAGACTGGATGGTTCAGGAGCAGGAGCGTGGTATTACCATTACTTCTGCTGCCATTACCGCCTTCTGGAAAGGTTCCGAGAAGCAGTACCCACACGAGCATCGCTTCAACGTAATCGATACCCCGGGCCACGTAGACTTCACCATTGAAGTGGAACGCTCCCTGCGCGTACTCGACGGTGCTGTCGTGGTGTTCTGCGGTACTTCGGGTGTTGAGCCTCAGTCGGAAACCGTATGGCGTCAGGCCAACAAATACGGCGTTCCACGTCTTGTTTACGTAAACAAGATGGACCGTGCTGGTGCCAACTTCCTGCGCGTGATCGGTCAGATCAAACAGCGTCTGGGTCACACTCCGGTGCCGATCCAGCTGGCTATCGGTTCGGAAGACAACTTCCAGGGCCAGATCGACCTGATCAACATGCAAGCTGTCTACTGGAACGACTCTGACAAGGGTATGGTTCCGGTTCGCAAGGAAATCCCTGCGGACATGCTTGAACTGGCTGAAGAATGGCGCAACAACATGGTTGAAGCCGCCGCCGAAGCCAGCGAAGAGCTGATGAACAAGTACCTGGAAGGTGAAGAGCTGTCGATCGCCGAGATCAAGGCTGCTCTGCGTCAGCGTACTATCGCCGGCGAAATCGTTCTGGCTGTTTGCGGTTCTTCGTTCAAGAACAAGGGCGTTCCCCTGGTTCTCGACGCCGTTATCGACTTCCTGCCTGCTCCGACCGATATTCCTGCTATCAAGGGTTCCAACCCTGATAACGAGGAAGAAGAGATGGAGCGTCATGCAAGCGACGACGAGCCGTTCGCGGCGCTGGCGTTCAAGATCGCTACCGACCCATTCGTGGGTACCTTGACCTTCGTCCGTGTTTACTCGGGCGTGTTGAACTCCGGCGACGGCGTGATCAACTCGGTTAAAGGCAAGAAAGAGCGCGTGGGTCGTATGGTGCAAATGCACGCAAACGCCCGTGAAGAGATCAAGGAAGTGCGCGCTGGCGACATCGCGGCCCTGATCGGCATGAAGGACGTCACCACTGGTGAAACCCTCTGCAACGCTGACAAGCCAATCATCCTGGTTCGCATGGACTTCCCGGAGCCGGTTATTTCGGTTGCCGTAGAGCCTAAGACCAAGGATGACCAGGAAAAAATGGGTATCGCTCTGGGCAAACTTGCTCAGGAAGACCCGTCTTTCCGCGTTAAAACTGATGAAGAGACTGGTCAGACGATCATCTCCGGCATGGGCGAGCTGCACCTGGACATCCTGGTTGACCGGATGCGCCGTGAGTTCAACGTCGAAGCCAACATCGGCAAGCCACAGGTTTCGTACCGTGAGCGCATCACGAAGAGCTGCGAAGTCGAAGGCAAGTTCGTTCGTCAGTCCGGCGGTCGTGGCCAGTTTGGTCACTGCTGGATTCGCTTTGCTCCTGCTGACGAAGGTCAGGAAGGTCTGCAATTCCTGAACGAAGTAGTGGGTGGTGTGGTTCCTAAGGAATACATCCCGGCTATCCAGAAGGGTATCGAAGAGCAGATGAAGAACGGCGTTGTTGCCGGCTATCCGCTGATCGGCCTGAAGGCTACCGTGTTCGATGGTTCTTACCACGACGTCGACTCCAACGAGATGGCGTTTAAAGTGGCTGCTTCCATGGCGACCAAGCAACTGGCCCAGAAGGGCGGTGGTGAGTTGCTCGAGCCGATCATGGCGGTAGAGGTTGTTACGCCTGAAGACTATATGGGTGATGTAATGGGCGACCTTAACCGTCGTCGCGGCTTGATCCAGGGTATGGAAGACACAGTGTCCGGCAAGGTTATCCGTGCCGAAGTTCCACTGGGCGAGATGTTCGGTTATGCAACCGACGTTCGTTCCATGTCCCAGGGTCGCGCAAGCTACTCTATGGAATTCAAAAAATACGATACGGCTCCGTCGCACATCGTCGAATCCGTTACCAAAAAACAAGGCTGATTCAGCCCCTTTAGGCTAGGAGTTAATTGTCGTGGCTAAAGAAAAATTTGATCGTTCCCTACCGCACGTAAACGTTGGCACCATCGGCCACGTTGACCACGGTAAAACCACTCTGACCGCTGCTCTGACTCGCGTCTGCTCCGAAGTTTTCGGTTCGGCCGTAGTTGAATTCGACAAGATCGACAGCGCTCCAGAAGAAAAGGCTCGCGGTATCACCATCAACACCGCGCACGTTGAGTACAACTCGAACATTCGTCACTACGCTCACGTTGACTGCCCAGGTCACGCTGACTACGTGAAGAACATGATCACTGGTGCTGCGCAGATGGACGGCGCGATCCTGGTTTGCTCGGCCGCTGATGGTCCGATGCCACAAACCCGTGAGCACATCCTGCTGTCCCGTCAGGTAGGCGTTCCGTACATCGTGGTTTTCCTGAACAAGGCTGACCTGGTAGACGACGCTGAGCTGCTGGAACTGGTTGAGATGGAAGTTCGCGACCTGCTGTCCACCTACGACTTCCCAGGCGACGACACTCCGATCATCATCGGTTCGGCTCGTATGGCGCTGGAAGGCAAAGACGACAACGAAATGGGCACCACCGCTGTTAAGAAGCTGGTGGAAACTCTGGACAGCTACATCCCAGAGCCAGAGCGTGCTATCGACAAGCCTTTCCTGATGCCAATCGAAGACGTGTTCTCGATCTCGGGTCGCGGTACTGTTGTAACCGGTCGTATCGAGCGCGGTATCGTTCGCGTTCAAGACGCCCTGGAAATCGTTGGTCTGCGTGACACTACCACCACCACCTGCACCGGTGTTGAGATGTTCCGCAAGCTGCTGGACGAAGGTCGTGCTGGTGAGAACTGCGGCGTTCTGCTGCGTGGTACCAAGCGTGACGACGTTGAGCGTGGTCAGGTTCTGGTTAAGCCGGGTTCGGTTAAGCCGCACACCAAGTTCACTGCAGAAGTTTACGTTCTGAGCAAGGAAGAAGGCGGTCGTCACACTCCGTTCTTCAAAGGCTACCGTCCACAGTTCTACTTCCGTACTACTGACGTGACCGGTAACTGCGAACTGCCAGAAGGCGTTGAAATGGTAATGCCAGGTGACAACATTCAGATGACTGTTACCCTGATCAAAACCATCGCGATGGAAGACGGTCTGCGTTTCGCAATCCGTGAAGGCGGCCGTACCGTTGGTGCTGGCGTCGTAGCTAAAATCATCGAGTGATCTCTTTATTGAGTCAGCTTTGATGAGTTGAAAAAGCCCCCGCTTAGCGGGGGCTTTTTTATTGGGTTGACACCTATCTGGGGCGTCTATAGAATTGCGCCTCCTTTTAACGGGCGTATTGCGCCCGGTGGGAATAGCAGCCGGAGTCTGAAATCCAATGCAAAATCAGCAAATCCGTATCAGGTTGAAGGCTTTTGACCATCGCCTGATCGACCAATCAACCCAGGAAATCGTGGAAACCGCGAAACGTACTGGTGCTCAAGTGCGTGGTCCAATTCCACTGCCTACCCGTAAAGAGCGGTTCACCGTTCTGGTTTCCCCGCACGTCAACAAAGACGCGCGTGACCAGTACGAGATCCGCACTCATAAGCGCGTTCTGGACATCGTCCAGCCAACGGATAAAACCGTTGATGCACTTATGAAGCTTGATCTTGCGGCCGGTGTGGAAGTGCAGATCAGCCTCGGCTAAGACTCGGTCTTGGTCGTGTAACGCTCTGAAATGGGCGGCCATAGCGGGTGAAAGCCCCGTACACTCATGAGGTTTACAACATGACTATTGGTGTAGTCGGTCGTAAAGCGGGTATGACCCGTATTTTCACCGAAGAAGGTGTCTCCATTCCGGTCACGGTCATTGAGATCGAGCCGAATCGCGTCACCCAGTTCAAAACTGAAGAAACCGATGGCTATCGTGCAGTGCAAGTCACTGTCGGCGAGCGTCGTGCTTCCCGTGTAACAGCTGCTCAGGCTGGCCACTTCGCCAAGGCGAACGTTGCCGCTGGTCGTACCGTAATGGAATTCCGCCTTGAAGAAGGCGAGTACCAGGCCGGCGATCTGATCAACGCTGAAATCTTCGCTGCTGGTCAACTGGTTGATGTAACCGGTCAGTCCAAAGGTAAAGGCTTCCAGGGTACGATCAAGCGTTGGAATTTCCGCGGGCAAGATAACACCCACGGTAACTCCGTATCCCACCGCGTCCCAGGCTCTATCGGCCAGTGCCAGACTCCTGGTCGTGTATTCAAGGGCAAAAAAATGTCCGGTCATATGGGCGCTGAGCGCGTGACCGTGCAGTCCCTGGAAGTAGTGCGCGTGGACGCTGAACGCAATCTGTTGCTGGTCAAGGGTGCTGTTCCTGGCGCTACTGGCGGCAACCTGGTTGTACGTCCAGCAGCCAAGGCTCGCGGTTAAGGGGAAGCTGACATGCAATTAAATGTAAATGACGCTCAAGCGATCGAAGTTTCCGAACTGACATTTGGCGGCGAATTCAACGAGACGCTGGTTCACCAAGCAGTCGTGGCCTACATGGCCGGCGGCCGTCAAGGTAGCAAGCAGCAAAAGACCCGTTCCGACGTTCGTGGTGGCGGTAAGCGCCCATGGCGTCAGAAAGGTACTGGCCGTGCTCGTGCCGGTACTATCCGTAGCCCAATCTGGCGCGGCGGCGGCACCACTTTCGCAGCTCGTCCACAGGATCACTCCCAGAAGCTGAACAAGAAGATGTACCGCGCAGCAATGCGTTCCATCCTTGCTGAGCTGGTGCGTACTGATCGTCTGGTCGTGGTTCAGGATTTCGCAGTTGAAACTCCGAAAACCAAAGACCTGCTGGGCAAACTGAACAACATGAGCCTGACCGACGTTCTGATCGTGTCGGACGCTGTTGATCAGAACCTGTACCTGGCTGCTCGCAACCTGCCGCACGTAGATGTGCGTGACGTGCAAGGTTCCGATCCAGTTAGTCTGATCGCATACGACAAGGTGTTGATCACCGTGTCGGCCGTGAAGAAATTCGAGGAGCTGCTGGGATGAACCAGGAACGCGTATTTAAAGTTCTGCTTGGCCCGCACGTTTCCGAGAAGGCTACGGTTCTGGCAGACAAGAAAGGCCAGTTCGTTTTCAAGGTTGCTACTGACGCAACCAAGCTGGAAATCAAGAAGGCCGTCGAAAGCCTGTTCAGCGTGAAAGTTGAGCGTGTTACTACCCTGAACGTTCTGGGTAAGAGCAAGCGCACCGCTCGCGGTCTGGGCAAGCGTAATGACTGGAAGAAGGCAGTTATCTCCCTTCAGCCAGGCCAAGATCTCGATTTCAGCAGCAGTGCTGAGTAAGGAAGGGGTGCATCATGGCAATCGTTAAATGCAAACCGACTTCCCCTGGCCGCCGTTTTGTGGTCAAGGTGGTCAACCAGGAGCTGCATAAAGGCGCTCCTCACGCACCGCTGCTCGAGAAAAAGTCGAAGTCTGGTGGTCGTAACAACAATGGCCGTATTACCACTCGTCACATCGGTGGTGGTCATAAGCAGCATTATCGTCTGGTCGACTTCCGTCGCAACGACAAAGATGGCATCGCTGCCACTGTCGAGCGTATCGAATACGATCCAAACCGTACTGCTCACATCGCTCTGCTGCTGTACGCAGATGGCGAGCGTCGCTACATCATCGCCCCTAAAGGCGTGAGCGCTGGCGACCAGCTGATCGCAGGTGCTCTGGCGCCGATCAAGCCGGGCAACGCTCTGCAACTGCGCAACATTCCAGTTGGTAGCACCGTACACGGCATCGAACTGAAGCCAGGTAAGGGCGCACAAATCGCTCGTTCCGCTGGTGCTTCGGCTCAGCTGATCGCTCGTGAAGGCGTTTACGTGACCCTGCGTCTGCGTTCCGGTGAAATGCGTAAAGTACTGGCTGAGTGCCGTGCGACCCTGGGCGAAGTCTCGAACTCCGAGCACAGCCTGCGTTCGCTGGGTAAAGCTGGTGCCAAGCGCTGGCGTGGCGTTCGCCCAACCGTTCGTGGTGTTGCCATGAACCCGGTTGACCACCCACATGGTGGTGGTGAAGGTCGTACCTCTGGTGGTCGTCATCCGGTATCGCCATGGGGCTTCCCGACTAAGGGCGCGAAGACTCGTGGTAATAAGCGTACCGACAAAATGATCGTCCGTCGTCGCAAGTAAATAGAGGGATACGACAGTGCCACGTTCTCTGAAAAAAGGTCCTTTTATTGATCTTCACCTACTGAAGAAGATCGAAGTGGCGGCGGAAAAGAACGATCGCAAACCAATTAAGACTTGGTCGCGTCGTTCGATGATCCTGCCACAAATGGTCGGTCTGACCATCGCAGTACACAACGGTCGTCAGCACGTCCCAGTTCTCGTTAACGAAGACATGGTCGGCCACAAACTGGGCGAGTTCGCCGGTACCCGCAACTATCGCGGGCACGTGGCAGACAAGAAAGCCAAGCGTTAAGGGGTAAGGAAATGGAAGTAGCCGCTAAGTTGTCGGGCGCTCGAATCTCCGCCCAGAAAGCCCGCTTGGTCGCCGACCAGATCCGCGGGAAGAAGGTGGGCGAAGCGCTCAACCTGTTGGCTTTCAGCAGTAAGAAAGCCGCCGAGATCATGAAAAAAGTGCTGGAGTCGGCCGTAGCCAACGCCGAGCATAACGAAGGCGCAGACGTTGATGACCTGAAGGTCAGCACCGTTTTCGTCAACGAAGGGCGTTCGCTGAAGCGCATCATGCCACGTGCCAAAGGCCGTGCTGATCGCATCGTCAAGCGGTCTTGCCATATCACTGTCAAGGTTGCTGACAAGTAACGGAGTCGAAGAGATGGGTCAGAAAGTACATCCCATTGGCATTCGCCTGGGAATCGTCAAGGAGCACACCTCCGTCTGGTACGCAGACGGTCGGACTTATGCGGACTACTTGTTCGCTGATCTGAAGGTGCGTGAATACCTCCAAGACAAACTAAAAAGCGCGTCCGTAAGCCGTATCGATATCCATCGTCCGGCCCAAACTGCACGCATCACCATCCACACCGCTCGTCCAGGTATCGTTATCGGGAAGAAAGGTGAAGATGTTGAGAAACTGCGTCAGGACCTGACCAAGCAAATGGGTGTGCCTGTGCACATCAATATCGAAGAGATCCGCAAGCCGGAACTCGACGGTATGCTGGTTGCGCAGAGCGTAGCTCAGCAGCTGGAGCGTCGTGTAATGTTCCGTCGCGCCATGAAGCGCGCTGTACAGAACGCCATGCGCATTGGTGCCAAAGGCATCAAAATCCAAGTGAGCGGTCGTCTCGGCGGTGCTGAAATCGCACGTACTGAATGGTATCGCGAAGGTCGTGTGCCACTGCACACCCTGCGTGCCGACATCGACTATGCCAACTACGAAGCTCACACCACTTACGGTGTGATCGGTGTAAAGGTTTGGATCTTCAAAGGCGAAGTAATTGGTGGTCGCCAAGAAGAGCTGAAGCCACAAGCACCAGCGCCTCGTAAAAAAGCTGCTAAGTAAGGGGTACGCCAAATGTTGCAACCTAAGCGTACGAAGTTCCGCAAGCAGATGACCGGCCACAACCGTGGTCTGGCACTGCGCGGTAGCAAAGTCAGCTTCGGCGAGTTCGCGCTGAAGTCTGTAGCTCGTGGTCGTCTCACCGCTCGTCAGATCGAGTCAGCGCGTCGTGCTCTGACCCGTCACGTAAAACGTGGCGGCAAGATCTGGATCCGTGTATTCCCGGACAAGCCGATCTCCAAAAAGCCTCTCGAGGTTCGTATGGGTAAAGGTAAGGGTAACGTGGAGTACTGGGTTGCCCAGATTCAGCCAGGCAAAGTCCTGTATGAAATCGAGGGTGTTTCTGAAGAGCTGGCGCGTGAGGCTTTCGCCCTGGCTGCTGCAAAGCTGCCGCTCGCCACCTCCTTTGTTAAACGGACGGTGATGTGATGAAAGCGAATGAACTTCGTGAAAAATCCGCACAGCAGCTGAACGAGCAACTGCTCGGCTTGCTGCGCGACCAGTTCAATCTGCGTATGCAGAAAGCAACTGGCCAGTTGGGGCAGTCTCATCTGCTCTCGCAAGTTAAGCGTGACATCGCTCGCGTGAAGACTGTGCTCAACCAGCAGGCAGGTAAGTGATCATGGCTGAAGCCGAAAAAACTGTCCGTACGCTGACTGGCCGTGTTGTCAGCGACAAGATGGACAAAACCATCACCGTTCTGATCGAGCGTCGCGTTAAGCACCCGATCTACGGTAAATACGTTAAGCGTTCGACTAAGCTGCACGCGCACGACGAAACCAACCAGTGCCACATCGGCGACAAAGTCACTATTCGTGAAACTCGTCCGATGGCCAAGACCAAGTCTTGGGCGCTGGTTGATGTTCTCGAACGCGCTGTGGAAGTCTAAGGGCTAGGGGTCGGAGAAATTATATGATTCAGACTCAATCCATGCTCGATGTGGCCGATAACAGCGGCGCTCGCCGCGTTATGTGCATCAAGGTGCTGGGTGGCTCCCATCGTCGTTACGCTGGTATCGGTGACATCATCAAAGTTACCGTGAAGGAAGCAATTCCTCGCGGTAAGGTGAAAAAAGGCCAAGTGATGACTGCTGTTGTAGTCCGCACTCGTCACGGCGTACGTCGTGCTGATGGCTCCATTATCCGCTTTGATGGCAACGCTGCTGTTCTTCTGAACAACAAGCAAGAGCCGATCGGCACCCGTATCTTTGGGCCAGTGACCCGTGAGCTTCGTACTGAGAAGTTCATGAAGATCGTCTCGCTCGCCCCAGAAGTGCTGTAAGGAGATCCGACATGCAAAAGATTCGTCGTGACGACGAGATCATCGTGATCGCCGGCAAAGACAAAGGTAAGCGCGGTAAGGTGCTGAAGGTTCTTGCTGACAACCGTCTGGTTGTTGGTGGTCTGAACCTGGTCAAGCGTCATACCAAGCCTAACCCGATGTCGGGCGTACAGGGCGGTATCGTCGAGAAAGAAGCGCCACTGCACGCTTCCAACGTCGCCATCTTCAACGGCGAAACCAACAAGGCTGACCGCGTTGGTTTCAAAGTAGAAGACGGTAAGAAAATTCGTGTCTTCAAGTCGACCCAAAAAGCGGTTGATGCTTGAACACTGCTAGGTAGAAGACCATGGCACGACTAAAAGAGATTTACCGGAAGGAAATCGCTCCGAAACTTAAGGAAGAACTTAAGCTTTCGAACGTGATGGAAGTTCCGCGCGTTACCAAAATCACCCTGAACATGGGTCTGGGCGAAGCGATCGGCGACAAAAAAGTCATCGAGCACGCTGTTGCTGACCTGGAAAAGATCACCGGCCAGAAAGTCGTTGTGACCTACGCTCGCAAATCCATCGCTGGCTTTAAAGTCCGTGAAGGTTGGCCGATCGGCGTCAAAGTGACCCTGCGCCGTGAGCGTATGTACGAGTTCCTGGATCGTCTGCTGTCGATCTCCCTGCCTCGGGTTCGCGACTTCCGCGGCCTGAATGCCAAGTCCTTCGATGGTCGTGGCAACTACAGCATGGGCGTGAAAGAGCAGATCATTTTCCCGGAAATCGACTACGACAAGATCGATGCTCTCCGCGGTCTGGACATTACCCTGACCACCACTGCCAAGAACGATGATGAAGGCCGCGCTCTGCTGCGTGCTTTCAAATTCCCGTTCCGCAACTGATTGGAGTAGGAAAATGGCCAAGAAGAGCATGAAAAACCGTGAGCTGAAGCGTCAGCTCACCGTTGCCAAGTACGCCGTCAAGCGTGCAGCGCTTAAAGCTATCATCGTCGATCTGAACGCAAGTCCAGAAGCGCGTTGGGAGGCTACCGTAGCTCTGCAGAAGCAACCACGTGACGCAAGCGCTTCGCGTATGCGTAACCGTTGCCGTCTGACCGGTCGTCCGCACGGCGTTTACCGCAAGTTCGGCCTCGGCCGTAACAAACTGCGTGAAGCGGCAATGCGTGGTGACGTACCAGGTCTGGTTAAAGCCAGCTGGTAATTGCTGTCAAAGCCTTGATGGTCGGAGTCGAAAGAACCTGACCATCGGTGGCCTTGAGATTGAATCAAGCCCCTTTTGGGGCTTGATTCATTTCTGGGGTATGTCTAGAATGACCGGCTCGCCTGAGCCCGTGTTTTTTATGCCCGGAGTTTCTCGGCGACAAGTAGTAGCCGCAAGGCTAATTTTTCTGTATTAGGAGCGTCTAGCCCATGAGTATGCAGGACCCGTTAGCGGACATGCTAACTCGAATCCGTAATGCCCAGATGGCTGAAAAGTCCGTCGTAAGCATGCCGTCTTCCACGTTGAAGGTGGCTGTAGCAAAAGTCCTGAAGGACGAAGGTTACATCGCGGGTTATCAGATCAGCAGCGAAACCAAACCGCTGCTGTCCATCGAGCTGAAATACTTCGAAGGCCGTCCGGTCATCGAGGAAGTGAAGCGCGTTAGCCGTCCAGGCCTGCGTCAGTACAAGTCCGTCGAAGAGCTGCCAAAAGTACGTGGCGGTCTCGGTGTGTCTATCGTCTCCACCAACAAAGGTGTGATGACTGATCGTGCTGCGCGCGCTGCCGGTGTCGGCGGCGAAGTTCTTTGCACTGTGTTCTAAGGGGGGATAAGCATGTCTCGCGTCGCTAAGAACCCCGTTAAGCTGCCAGCCGGTGTCGAAGTAAAATTCGCAGGCCAACAGCTTTCGGTGAAGGGTGCCAAGGGTACTCTTGAACTGAACGTCCATTCGTCCGTTGAAGTCGTTGAAGAAGCCGGTGAGCTGCGTTTTGCTGCTCGCAATGGCGATCAACAGACTCGCGCAATGGCCGGTACCACTCGTGCGTTGGTAAACAACATGGTCCAGGGCGTAAGCCAAGGCTTCGAGCGCAAGCTCCAGCTGGTCGGTGTTGGTTACAAAGCGCAAGCAAAAGGTCAGGTGCTGAACCTGGCTCTTGGCTTCTCGCACCCAGTGGATTACGAACTGCCGGAAGGCATCACCGCTGAGACTCCTAGCCAGACCGATATCCTGATCAAGGGCATCGACAAGCAGCTGGTAGGTCAAGTGGCCGCCGAGATCCGCGACTTCCGTCCACCAGAGCCGTACAAAGGCAAAGGTGTGCGCTACGCGGACGAAGTCGTCCGTCGTAAAGAAGCCAAGAAGAAGTAGGGCATAGCAAATGACCGACAAAAAAGTTACTCGACTGCGTCGCGCTCGCAAAGCACGCCTGAAAATGCACGAACTCGAAGTCGTGCGTCTCTGCGTGTTCCGCTCTTCGCAGCACATCTACGCCCAGGTCATTTCGGCCGACGGCAACAAAGTCCTGGCAAGCGCCTCGACTTTGGATAAAGAACTGCGTGATGGCGCCACTGGCAACATCGACGCGGCCACTAAGGTTGGCCAGCTGGTCGCTACGCGTGCTAAGGCCGCTGGCGTCTCGCAGGTGGCTTTCGACCGCTCTGGCTTCAAGTACCACGGCCGCGTTAAAGCGCTGGCTGATGCTGCTCGTGAAGCTGGGCTGGAGTTCTAAGTTATGTCAAATAACGACCAAAAGCGCGACGAAGGCTACATCGAGAAGCTGGTTCAAGTTAACCGCGTAGCCAAAACCGTAAAAGGCGGCCGTATCTTCACTTTCACCGCGTTGACCGTGGTTGGTGATGGTAAAGGGCGTGTTGGCTTCGGCCGTGGCAAGTCGCGTGAAGTGCCTGCTGCGATCCAGAAGGCAATGGAAGCTGCTCGCCGCAACATGATCCAGGTTGATCTGAACGGCACTACTCTGCAGTACGCAATGAAGTCTGCTCATGGCGCTTCGAAGGTGTACATGCAGCCTGCTTCTGAAGGTACCGGTATCATCGCTGGCGGCGCTATGCGTGCTGTCCTCGAAGTTGCTGGCGTTCAGAACGTTCTGGCCAAGTGCTACGGCTCGACTAACCCTGTAAACGTGGTTCACGCCACTTTCAAGGGTCTGAAGGCTATGCAGTCTCCTGAATCCATTGCAGCCAAACGTGGCCTGCGTGTTGAGGAGATCAAGTAATCATGGCTACCGTTAAAGTTACGCTGATCAAAAGCATGACCGGCCGCATCCCTAACCACAAACTGTGCGTTAAGGGTCTGGGTCTGCGTCGCATCGGTCACACTGTAGAAGTCCAGGATACTCCCGAGAATCGCGGGATGATCAACAAGGCTTACTACATGCTGCGTGTCGAGGGTTAATCGATGAAACTCAATGATCTGAGTCCAGCGCCGGGTTCCCGTCGCGAAAAGCATCGTCCGGGCCGTGGTATCGGTAGTGGTTTGGGTAAGACTGGTGGCCGTGGTCACAAAGGTCAGACTTCCCGCTCCGGTGGCACCATTGCTCCAGGCTTTGAAGGCGGTCAACAGCCGCTGCATCGTCGCCTGCCGAAGTTCGGTTTCGTTTCCCTGAAGGCTATGGATCGCGCAGAAGTGCGTCTGTCCGAGCTGGCTAAAGTGGAAGGCGACATCGTCACCGTGCAGTCCCTGAAAGATGCCAACGTGATCAACGTCAACGTACAGCGTGTGAAAATCATGCTGTCCGGTGAAGTGACTCGCGCTGTCACTATCGGCAAGGGAATCGGCGCCACCAAAGGTGCGCGTGCGGCTATCGAAGCAGCTGGCGGCAAGTTCGAGGAATAAATGGCTAAGCAAGGTGCTCTCTCTGCGCTCGGCAAAGGCGGTATGTCTGAACTTTGGGCTCGTCTGCGTTTTCTGTTCCTGGCGATTATCGTCTACCGAATAGGCGCACACATCCCGGTTCCAGGTATCAACCCGGACCGACTCGCAGACCTGTTTCGACAGAATGAGGGGACCATTCTTAGCTTGTTCAACATGTTTTCCGGCGGCGCGCTGGAGCGGATGAGCATCTTTGCGTTGGGGATCATGCCGTACATTTCGGCATCGATCATCATGCAGTTGATGACCGCCGTCAGCCCGCAGCTGGAGCAGTTGAAGAAGGAAGGTGAAGCTGGCCGTCGCAAGATCAGCCAGTACACCCGCTACGGCACCGTCGTCCTCGCTCTCGTTCAGGCCATTGGCATGTCCATTGGTCTGGCGGGGCAGGGCGTTGCGTTCACTGGTGACTTTGGCTTCCATTTCGTCGCGGTTTCCACGTTTGTGGCTGGCGCGATGTTCATGATGTGGCTGGGTGAGCAGATTACTGAGCGTGGTGTAGGCAACGGTATCTCGATGTTGATTTTTTCGGGTATCGTCGCCGGTCTTCCGAGAGCAATCGGGCAGTCTTTCGAGTCTGCGCGTCAGGGCGATATCAACATCTTCGCCTTGGTTGCCATCGGTTTGCTGGCAGTAGCGATTATCGGTTTCGTGGTCTTCATTGAGCGTGGTCAGCGTCGTATCGCTGTTCACTACGCCAAGCGTCAGCAGGGCCGCAAGGTTTTTGCTGCACAGACAAGCCACTTGCCGCTGAAGGTGAACATGGCCGGTGTTATTCCGGCTATTTTCGCGAGCAGCATTTTGCTGTTCCCGGCTTCGTTGGGTGCCTGGTTTGGTCAGTCTGAAGGTATGGGCTGGTTGCAGGACATCTCGCAGTCGATCGCTCCTGGTCAGCCGTTGAATATTCTGCTGTTTAGTGCAGGGATTATTTTCTTCTGCTTCTTCTATACGGCGTTGATGTTCAATCCGAAAGACGTAGCGGAAAACCTGAAGAAGTCCGGTGCCTTTATTCCGGGCATCCGTCCAGGTGAGCAGTCCGCACGCTATATTGATGGCGTTCTGACTCGCTTGACCATGTTCGGTGCTCTTTACATGACGGCCGTGTGCTTGTTGCCCCAGTTCCTGGTGGTTGCAGCAAACGTTCCGTTCTACCTTGGCGGGACCTCGTTGCTGATCGTGGTCGTGGTTGTGATGGACTTCATGTCCCAAGTACAATCGCACCTCGTTTCGCACCAGTACGAATCCCTGATGAAGAAAGCCAACCTGAAGGGTTACGGCAGCGGCATGTTGCGCTGAGTACCCATAAGGTTCGAGGAGTTGGTGATGAAAGTTCGTGCATCGGTGAAAAAGCTGTGCCGTAACTGCAAGATTATTCGCCGCGAAGGTGTTGTTCGAGTAATTTGCAGCGCGGAACCGCGTCACAAACAGCGCCAAGGCTGAGTGTGATTGTGCTTCAAGCCCGGTAGCTAGTGCGCTACCGGGTTGATTATTTGTTATTACAGCGATATTATCTCGCGCCCTATTTCTTGGCTTCCGGGGCGTAGGTAGCTGTCAATTGGAGTCCCACTGAATGGCCCGTATTGCAGGCGTTAACATTCCAGATAACAAGCATACTGTTATCTCGCTGACCTACATCTATGGTGTTGGTCGCACTACTGCACAGAAGATCTGTGCAGAGACTGGGGTAAACCCAGCCGCAAAGATCAAGGATCTGAGCGACGAGCAGATTGAACAGCTGCGTGGCGAAGTGGCGAAGTTCACCACTGAAGGTGACCTGCGTCGCGAAATCAACATGAAAATCAAGCGCTTGATGGACCTCGGTTGCTATCGCGGTCTGCGTCATCGTCGTGGTCTGCCAGTACGCGGTCAGCGTACCAAGACCAACGCGCGTACCCGTAAAGGTCCGCGTAAGCCGATCCGCAAGTAATCGCCCCAGCGAATCGACAGGAATTTAATCATGGCAAAACCTGCTGCTCGTCCTCGTAAAAAAGTTAAAAAGACAGTGGTTGATGGCATCGCCCACATCCATGCCTCTTTTAACAACACCATCGTGACCATCACCGACCGTCAAGGTAACGCTCTTTCCTGGGCTACCTCCGGTGGTTCGGGTTTCCGCGGTTCCCGCAAGTCCACCCCGTTCGCTGCTCAGGTAGCCGCTGAACGTGCTGGTCAAGCTGCGCTGGAATACGGCCTGAAAAACCTCGACGTGAACGTCAAGGGCCCAGGTCCAGGTCGTGAATCCGCAGTCCGCGCTTTGAACGGCTGTGGCTACAAGATCGCCAGCATCACCGACGTGACGCCAATCCCGCACAACGGGTGCCGTCCGCCGAAGAAGCGCCGCGTGTAATCCAGGAGATTGTAAAGAATGGCTCGTTACATTGGTCCAAAATGCAAACTCGCTCGTCGCGAAGGCACCGATCTCTTCCTGAAGAGCGGCGTGCGCGCGATCGAATCGAAGTGCAACATTGAAGCAGCACCTGGTATCCACGGCCAACGCCGCGGTCGCCAGTCCGATTACGGCACCCAACTGCGCGAAAAGCAGAAGGTCCGTCGTATCTACGGCGTTCTCGAGCGTCAGTTCAGCGGCTACTACAAGGCTGCTGCCAGCAAGAAAGGTGCAACCGGTGAAAACCTGCTGCAACTGCTCGAATGCCGTCTGGACAACGTTGTATACCGTATGGGCTTCGGTTCGACTCGTGCCGAATCCCGTCAGCTGGTATCGCACAAGTCGATCAGCGTTAACGGTCAGACCGTAAACGTTCCGTCCTACCAGGTTCGTGCTGGTGACGTGGTTGCTGTTCGCGAGAAGGCAAAGAACCAACTTCGCATTGTCCAAGCTCTCGAGCTGTGCGCCCAACGTGGTCGCGTAGAATGGGTAGAGGTAGATGCTGAGAAGAAGTCGGGCGTTTTCAAGAACGTTCCTGCTCGCAGTGATCTGTCCGCCGACATCAACGAAAGCCTGATTGTCGAGCTCTACTCCAAGTAAGTAAGGGCTAGAAAATAGGTGCATCCATGCAGATTTCGGTAAATGAGTTCCTGACACCCCGCCACATTGATGTGCAGGTTGTCAGTCCAACCCGCGCCAAGATCACTCTCGAGCCTCTCGAGCGTGGTTTTGGCCACACCCTGGGCAACGCGCTGCGCCGCATCCTGTTGTCCTCAATGCCCGGCTGCGCAGTAGTCGAGGCCGAGATTGACGGTGTGCTCCACGAGTACAGCGCCATCGAAGGTGTACAGGAAGACGTAATTGAAATCCTGTTGAACCTTAAAGGTCTGGCCATCAAGCTGCACGGTCGTGACGAAGTTACGCTGACCTTGTCGAAGAAGGGTTCGGGGGTGGTTACCGCTGCCGATATTCAGCTGGATCATGATGTCGAGATCGTTAATCCCGATCACGTAATCGCTAACCTGGCGTCTAACGGCGCCCTGAACATGAAGCTCACCGTAGCTCGTGGTCGTGGTTATGAACCAGCCGACTCGCGTCAGAGCGATGAAGACGAAAGCCGCAGCATCGGTCGCTTGCAGCTCGACTCTTCGTTCAGCCCGGTTCGCCGTATCGCATACGTGGTGGAAAACGCCCGTGTCGAGCAGCGTACCAACCTGGACAAGCTGGTTATTGATCTGGAAACCAACGGTACCCTGGATCCTGAAGAGGCTATCCGCCGCGCTGCAACCATCCTGCAACAGCAGTTGGCTGCGTTCGTCGACCTCAAGGGTGACAGTGAGCCAGTGGTTGTCGAGCAGGAAGACGAGATCGATCCGATCCTGCTTCGCCCGGTTGACGATCTGGAACTGACTGTACGTTCGGCTAACTGCCTTAAGGCGGAAAACATCTACTACATCGGCGACCTGATTCAGCGTACCGAAGTAGAGCTGTTGAAGACTCCGAACCTGGGCAAGAAATCCTTGACCGAAATCAAGGACGTTCTGGCCTCCCGCGGTCTGTCCCTCGGCATGCGCCTCGACAACTGGCCGCCTGCAAGTCTTAAGAAGGACGACAAGGCGACTGCCTGATCGTCGTAATCACCGAACGTAGTGTTTGGTAAGGAATGAACCATGCGTCATCGTAAAAGTGGGCGTCACCTGAGCCGCACCAGCTCGCACCGCAAGGCCATGTTCCAGAACATGGCGGTGTCGCTGTTCGAGCACGAGCTGATCAAAACTACTCTGCCAAAAGCCAAAGAACTGCGCCGCGTTGCCGAGCCGCTGATCACTCTGGCCAAGACAGACAGCGTTGCTAACCGTCGTCTGGCTTTCGACCGTACTCGTTCGAAAGCTATCGTTGGTAAGCTCTTCAACGACCTGGGCAAGCGTTACGCTACCCGTGAGGGTGGCTACCTGCGCATCCTCAAGTGCGGTTTCCGCGCTGGCGACAACGCGCCTATGGCGTACGTCGAGCTGGTTGATCGTGCTGTCGGCGGTGAAGCTGTATCCGCTGAGTAAGACATCAGTCTGAAACAAGGAACCGGGCCTAGTGCCCGGTTTTTTGTGTCTGTAAGAAATGCGCTGTTCGTACAAGCTTCTACCCTGTTTGGGTCTGCACTATGTGCGGGGATTTATCGTTAGTTTTTATCTATTGCTGACCATAAGTTAATGAATTTGTGGCTGTCATATTGATGATCGATACTCCCCAACAAGCCGATTAGCCGGCAGTTCAAGACCGATAGAGGAAGAAGATCGCATGAGCCAGAACAAGACGCTTACGACCGCCAGTGGCGCACCTGTCGCCGATAACCAGAACTCTCGCTCCGCCGGCCCTCGTGGTCCGTTGTTGCTCGATGATTTCCACCTGATCGAGAAGCTTGCTCACTTCAACCGGGAAAACATTCCTGAGCGTCGTGTACACGCCAAGGGTTCGGGCGCATACGGCACTTTCACGGTCACTCGCGACATTACGCAGTACACCAGCGCCAAACTGTTCTCTGCTGTCGGCAAGCAGACACCGACCTTCCTGCGTTTCTCCACGGTCGGTGGTGAGCGTGGTTCGGCCGACACCGAGCGCGATCCACGTGGCTTCGCCCTCAAGTTCTATACCGAAGAAGGCAACTGGGACATCGTTGGCAACAACACGCCCGTTTTCTTCATCCGTGATCCATTGAAATTCCCTGACTTTATCCACACCCAGAAGCGACTGCCGCAAAGCAATCTGAAAAGCGCGCAGATGATGTGGGACTTCTGGTCGCATTCGCCTGAAGCGCTGCACCAGGTCACGATTCTGTTCTCTGATCGCGGTATACCGGACGGATATCGCCACATGCACGGTTTCGGCAGCCACACCTACAGCCTGATCAGTGCTCAAGGCGAGCGTCACTGGGTGAAGTGGCACTACAAGACCAAGCAAGGGATCAAGAACCTTGCGCCGGCAGACGCGGCACGCCTGGCGGGCACTGATCCGGATTACGCACAGCGTGACCTTTTCGAAGCCATCGAGCGTGGTGACTTCCCGAAATGGAGCGTATGCATCCAGGTCATGACCGAAGCCCAAGCCGCTGCGCACTATGAGAACCCGTTCGACGTGACCAAGACCTGGTCGCAGAAGGAGTTTCCACTGATCGAGGTGGGTGAGTTGGAGCTGAACCGTAATCCACTCAACTACTTTGCCGAAGTTGAGCAAGCTGCGTTCGGTCCGAGCAACATGGTGCCCGGCGTAGGCCTGTCGCCGGATCGCATGCTGCAAGGTCGCGTGTTTGCCTACGCGGATGCGCATCGCTATCGCGTCGGTACCAATCACCAGCAATTACCGGTGAACGCCCCGCGCAGTCCGGTGAATACTTATCAGCGCGACGGTTCGATGGCATTCGGCAGCAATGGTGGAGCGGCGCCTAATTACGAGCCCAACAGCTACGTGGAGTCGCCGAAACAGGCGCCGCATTACGCTGAACCTGCGCTGGCCTTGAGTGGTGCGGCTGATCGCTACGATCACCGCGAAGACAGCGACTACTACAGCCACGCCGGTGCGCTGTTCCGTTTGATGAGCGACGAACAGAAGGCGTTGCTGGTCAGCAACATCGCCGGTGCGATGGCGGGTGTTTCGAGTGATGTGATCGACCGTCAGCTGCAGCATTTCTACAAGGCCGATCCGGCGTACGGAGAAGCAATCGCAAAGCTGCTCAACGTACAGCTTAACGAAGTCTAAACGAGAAGCAGAACCGCCCTCATTCGGGCGGTTTTTGCGTTATTTAGGCTGCTTTTCTCAGAATATCTTCGCTTTTATTGCGCGAAGTGAGTGACCTTCCAGTCAGGTTGGTTCAAACTACAGACTTTCAAGCAGGGAGATGTAGGGCGATGCAAGGCCACCCAGACGTTATCGATTACCTCAACACGTTGCTGACCGGCGAACTGGCCGCGCGTGACCAATATTTTGTTCACTCGCGGATGTATGAGGACTGGGGATTCACCAAGCTCTACGAACGAATCAACCACGAGATGGAAGAGGAGGCCGGCCACGCCGATGCGCTGATGCGCCGGATTCTGATGCTCGAAGGCACTCCGCGCATGCGCCCGGATGATCTGGATGTCGGCACTACGGTGCAAACCATGCTCGAAGCGGATCTGCGCCTTGAATACAAGGTGCGCGCCGCGCTGTGCAAGGGCATAGAACTGTGCGAACAGCACGGCGACTATGTCAGTCGCGAGATCCTGCGGGTTCAGCTCAATGACACCGAAGAAGATCACACCTACTGGCTTGAAAAGCAGTTGGGCCTGATCAAGCTGATCGGTATCCAGAACTACCTGCAGTCCCACGCGTCCTGATTGCAATTGATACAAAAAAGCCCCTGTCACTGACGAAGTGACAGGGGCTTTTTCATGCCCGGCAATCAGGCCCGATCACGAATCAACAGCGGCTTGAGATAGTGACCGGTATGAGATTGCTTCATCTCGGCCACTTCCTCAGGCGTACCGGTGGCAATGATCTGTCCACCTTTCGAACCACCCTCGGGGCCAAGATCCACCAGCCAGTCGGCGGTCTTGATCACGTCGAGGTTGTGCTCGATCACCACCACGGTGTTGCCGTGGTCGCGCAGGCGATGCAGTACGTCGAGCAGTTGCTGGATATCCGCGAAATGCAGGCCAGTGGTCGGCTCATCGAGGATGTACAGGGTTTTGCCGGTATCGCGTTTGGACAGCTCGCGGGACAACTTGACCCGCTGGGCTTCACCCCCGGACAGCGTGGTAGCCGACTGCCCGAGCTTGATGTACGACAGCCCCACATCCATCAGCGTTTGCAGTTTGCGCGCCAGCGCCGGCACCGCGTCGAAGAACTCGCGCGCTTCCTCGATGGTCATCTCGAGGGTTTCGTGGATGTTCTTGCCCTTGTATTTGATCTCCAGGGTTTCGCGGTTGTAGCGCTTGCTCTTGCACACGTCGCACGGGACGTAGATGTCCGGCAGGAAGTGCATTTCCACCTTGATCAGACCGTCGCCCTGGCAAGCCTCGCAACGTCCGCCCTTGACGTTAAACGAGAAACGTCCAGGGCCATAACCACGGGAGCGGGACTCGGGTACGCCGGCGAACAGCTCACGAATTGGCGTGAACAGCCCGGTATAGGTCGCCGGGTTGGAACGTGGCGTACGACCGATCGGGCTCTGGTCGATGTCGACGACCTTGTCCAGATGCTCCAGGCCCTTGATGCTGTCATGAGCTGCCGCTTCCAGGGTGGTCGCGCCATTGAGTGCCGTGGCGCTCAAAGGGAACAGCGTGTTGTTGATCAACGTCGATTTGCCCGAGCCGGAGACACCGGTCACGCAGGTCAGCAGGCCGATCGGGATTTCCAGGTCGACGTTGCGCAGGTTGTTGCCCCGCGCGCCCTTGAGCGACAGCACCTGCTTCTTGTTACGCGGCGTGCGCTTGGCCGGTACTTCGATCTTGACCCGGCCCGACAGGTATTTGCCGGTCAGCGAATCCGGGTGCGCCATGACTTCGTCCGGCGTGCCTTCGGCGACGATCTGCCCGCCATGAACACCGGCGCCCGGGCCGATATCCACTACGTAGTCTGCCAGTCGAATCGCGTCTTCATCGTGCTCGACCACAATCACCGTGTTGCCGATGTCGCGCAGGTGCTTGAGAGTGCCGAGCAGGCGATCGTTGTCGCGCTGGTGCAGGCCAATGGACGGCTCGTCGAGGATGTACAGAACACCCACAAGGCCCGCGCCGATCTGGCTGGCCAGACGAATCCGCTGCGCTTCACCGCCAGACAACGTATCGGCACTGCGATCCAGCGACAGGTAGTCGAGACCGACGTTAACCAGAAACTGCAGGCGCTCGCGAATTTCCTTGAGAATCTTGTCGGCGATTTCGCCGCGGCGGCCGGTCATCTTCAGCGCGCCGAAGTAATCGCAGGCGTCGCCGATCGGCAGGTTGGTCACCGCCGGCAGGGTTTTCTCGCCGACCCACACGTGCCGCGCTTCGCGACGCAGGCGGGTGCCACGGCAATCCGGGCAGGACTGGGTGCTGAGGAACTTCGCCAGTTCTTCGCGCACGCTCGCCGATTCGGTTTCGCGGTAGCGGCGCTCCAGATTCGGCACGATGCCTTCGAACGGGTGCGAGCGTTTGACGATGTCGCCCCGGTCGTTGAGGTATTTGAAATCGACGTTCTGCGAGCCACTGCCGTGCAGGATGTATTTCTGTTGATCGGCCGGCAGCTCGTTGAACGGCTGCTCCAGGCTGAAACCATAATGCGCGGCCAATGAGCCGAGCATCTGGAAGTAATAGACGTTGCGCCTGTCCCAGCCACGGATCGCGCCTTCGGCCAGGGTCAAATCACCGTTGACCAGTCGCTTGATGTCGAAAAACTGCTTCACTCCCAGACCGTCGCAGGTCGGGCAGGCGCCGGCCGGGTTGTTGAAGGAAAACAGCTTGGGTTCCAGCTCGCTGATTGCGTGGCCGCAGATCGGGCAGGCGAAGCGCGCGGAGAAGATCATCTCTTCGCCCGGCTCGTCATCCATCGGCGCCACCAGCGCGATGCCGTCCGCCAGCTTCAGCGCGGTCTCGAAGGATTCCGCCAGACGCTGCTGCAGATCCGCGCGAACCTTGAAGCGGTCGACCACGACTTCAATCGTGTGCTTCTTCTGTTTATCAAGTTTCGGCAGTTCATCCAGCTCGCAGAGCCGGCCGTTGACCCGGGCCCGGACGAAGCCCTGGGCACGCAGTTCTTCGAACACCGACAGGTGCTCGCCCTTGCGCTCGCGGATCACCGGCGCCAGCAGCATCAGCTTGCTGCCTTCCGGCTGGGCGAGTACCAGATCGACCATCTGGCTTACAGTCTGCGCTTCCAGCGGAATGTCGTGATCCGGGCAGCGTGGCGTACCGACGCGGGCATAGAGCAGACGCAGGTAGTCGTAGATTTCGGTGATGGTGCCGACCGTGGAACGCGGGTTGTGCGAGGTCGACTTCTGTTCGATGGAGATCGCCGGCGACAGGCCTTCGATGGTGTCGACGTCGGGTTTTTCCATCATCGACAGGAACTGCCGGGCGTAGGCCGACAGGGATTCGACATAGCGGCGCTGACCTTCGGCGTACAGCGTGTCGAAAGCCAGGGAAGACTTGCCGGATCCGGACAGGCCGGTGATGACGATCAGTTTGTCCCGTGGCAGGGTCAGGTCGATGTTCTTCAGGTTGTGGGTGCGGGCCCCACGAATCAGGATCTTGTCCAAAATGGCCTCGCTCGGCGGGCGTCGAAAACACAGGAGTATACGGCCAAATACTGGATGGATGCACACTATCAAGTGAAGGGTTTTTTGCCTTACATGAAGAGAGTTTCATCTGTACGCGTCAAAGCGTCGCGATATACCCCGTCTCTCGATGGGACTGGTAGAATCGCCGCCGGTTCACACGAGGTTTTTCCATGCACGATCCCCACAGCGAACGCATGAGTGGCAGCGAGACCCGCGCGGCGAGCGGTCTGGCCCTGGTGTTCGCCTTCCGTATGCTTGGCATGTTCATGGTGTTGCCGGTACTGGCGACCTACGGCATGGATCTGGCGGGAGCGACCCCGGCCCTGATCGGGCTGGCGATCGGCGCTTACGGCCTGACCCAGGCGATTTTCCAGATTCCGTTCGGGATCATTTCCGACCGCATCGGCCGGCGTCCGGTGATTTACCTGGGGCTGATCGTCTTCGCCCTCGGCAGTGTGCTGGCGGCTCAGGCCGATTCGATCTGGGGCGTGATTGCCGGGCGGATCCTGCAGGGCGCCGGCGCTATTTCTGCGGCGGTCATGGCGTTGCTCTCCGACCTGACCCGCGAACAGCACCGCACCAAGGCAATGGCCATGATCGGCATGACCATCGGCCTGTCGTTCGCCGTGGCGATGGTGGTCGGCCCGCTGCTGACCCGTGCGTTCGGCTTGTCCGGCCTGTTTCTCGCCACCGGCGGCATGGCCCTGGTCGGGATCGTGATCGTGATGTTCATGGTGCCGAAATCCACCGGGCCGCTGAGTCATCGCGAGTCCGGCGTTGCACGCCAGGCGTTGATGCCGACGCTCAAGCACCCGGACCTGCTGCGGCTGGACCTGGGCATTTTTGTGTTACATGCGATGTTGATGTCGAGCTTCGTCGCACTGCCCCTGGCGCTGGTCGAAAAGGCCGGTCTGCCCAAGGAGCAGCACTGGTGGGTGTACCTCACCGCACTGCTGATTTCCTTCTTCGCCATGATTCCGTTCATCATCTACGGCGAGAAGAGACGCAAAATGAAACGAGTTCTGCTCGGCGCCGTGATGACGCTGATGCTGACTGAGCTATTCTTCTGGCAGTTCGGCGACAGCCTGCGGGCTCTGGTGATCGGGACGGTGGTGTTCTTCACCGCGTTCAATCTGCTGGAGGCATCGCTGCCGTCGCTGATCAGCAAGGTTTCACCGGCAGGTGGCAAGGGCACGGCCATGGGCGTGTACTCCACCAGTCAGTTCCTCGGTTCGGCACTCGGCGGTATTCTCGGCGGCTGGATGTTCCAGCATGGCGGTCTGTCGGTTGTGTTCCTCGGATGTGCCGGGCTGGCTGCACTTTGGCTGGCCTTTGCTGTTACCATGCGCGAACCTCCCTACGTGACGAGCCTGCGCCTGCCGTTGTCGCCCGAAGCGATCCGCGAAGCGGGTCTGGTCGAGCGTCTCAAGGCCCTCGTAGGGGTAACTGATGCAGTGATAGTCGCTGATGAAGCGGCGATCTACATCAAACTGGACACCGAATTAATGGATCGCACCACTCTCGAACGCCTGGTGAACAACCCGGCGCAGACTGCGTGCGAAGCCTAGGAGAACGTTATGGCCCGTGGGGTTAACAAAGTCATTCTGGTCGGTACTTGCGGCCAGGATCCCGAAGTACGCTACCTGCCCAACGGTAACGCCGTGACCAACCTGAGTCTGGCGACCAGCGAGCAGTGGACCGACAAGCAGACCGGTCAGAAGGTCGAGAAGACCGAGTGGCACCGCGTATCGATGTTCGGCAAGGTTGCCGAAATCGCCGGCGAATACCTGCGCAAAGGTTCGCAGGTCTACATCGAAGGCAAGCTGCAGACCCGTGAGTGGGAAAAAGACGGTATCAAGCGTTACACCACCGAGATCGTGGTCGACATGCAAGGCACCATGCAACTGCTCGGCGGCCGTCCGCAACAGGGCGACCAACAAGGCGGTGGCAACAACTATCAGCAGCAGGCGCCACGCCAGCAGGCTCCGCGTCCGCAGCAGTCGGCACCTCAGCAGCGTCCGGCCCCGGCTCCACAGCAGGCCGCACCGCAACCGGCTCCGGATTTCGACAGCTTCGATGACGATATTCCGTTCTGATTCGCTGCTGTATCCGCGTTAAATAAAAAAGGCCCGTCGCTGAATGCGACGGGCCTTTTTCATGTGTGCAGGTTTTTCAGTCAAGAATCAAATGCGGCAGGAACCGGCTCGAATCCTTGGTGATCAGGCTGTTGTCTTCGCGCACGCCAATCCCCGCCGCCTGATCACCGATCACCCAGGAACCGATCAGCGTGTAGCTGTCGTCGAACTTCGGCAAAGGGGCAAATTCCTGCAGGATGAAGGGCGCATCGGTGTAGGGCCCATCCTCTTTGACGATCAGGCCTTCAGCGGTCTGCAACTCGATGTTGGCGCCTTCCCGGGAGAAGTACGGTTTGCGTACCCAACCCTTGGGCACCGCGCTGCCCGGGTTCGGGTCGAGATGTGCGGCGAGCAGGTTCGGATGGCCCTTGTGCAATTCCCAAAGCAACGGCAGGGCGCCCTTGTTGGAAAGAATCGACTTCCACGCCGGTTCGAAAAACTGGGTGTCGCATTCGGCGATCGCCGCGCCGAATGGCTCATGAAAGATTAACTCCCAGGCGTGCAGCTTGAACAGGTGCGGAATCCAGCGGTCCTCGAGATCGACGAAACGACCGTCAGCGCTCAGGCCGATGTCTTCGATGTCGATGTGCCGCGATTCGATGCCGACTTTTTCTGCGATCAGCCGCAGGTAATCCGTGGTGCCCTTGTCTTCGACCGAGTCTTTCATCGAGGCGAAGTAAAACGGCCGCGTGAGTTTCAGTTGGGCGAAGGCTTCGTGCAGCCGGGTGTCGATGCTGTTGAACTGATCGGCATGGCGCGGCAGCATCCCGCGCTCGATGCATTGCTCCAGCCAGCCCCACTGAAACGCCGCCGTTTCATAAAGGCTGGTGGGCGTGTCGTAGTTGAGTTCGAGCAGCTTCGCCGGGCCGTTGCCGCTGTAGGAGAAGTCCATGCGCCCGTACAGATGCGGATGACCTTCCAGCCAGGATGTTCGGATCATGTCGTAGTACGGCGCCGGAATGCTCAGGCGATCCAGCAGTTCTTCGCTGTGTACGACGCGGTCGACCAGGTCCATGCACATCTCGTGCAGTTCAGTGGTCGGATCCTCCAGATCGTTTTCGATCTGTTCGAGCGTGAACTGGTAGTAGGCGCGCTCGTCCCAGTACGGCTCGTCGTCGATGGTGTGAAACAGAAAGCCAAGGCTTTCGGCGGTCTGCTTCCAGTCGTGGCGCTCGGCGCAGTGGATCTTCTTCATGGTCAGCTGCTCGAACGGCCCCAGCCGCCCCAACCGCTGCGGGCGCTGGACTGGCTGCCGAAGCCGCCACGGGAGGTGGACGCCGCGACGTTGACCGGTTTGCGGTAATCGCTGTCGTAGTCCCGCTGGCTGCGGCTCGGCGCCGATTCGATGCGACGGTTCAGCGTCGAGGTGTCGTAGGTCTGGCGGGTATTGCGCTCACGATAAACCGGCCGCGAGTCGATCGCGCGGTTGTTGCTCATGGCATTGCCGATCAGCCATCCGGTGAGCCAGCCGTTGCCTGCACCGCTGGACGAGTGCGAAGTGCTGGTCTGATTGCTCTGCACGGCGGCCGCGTCGCCGGCGGGCATCTGGGCATTGGCGATCGCATCGAGGTTCTGCGCCGGCTCACCGTCCTGCGGCACCTTGAAGCCACCGAGTTTCGGTACGAAACGGCCGGCGGAATTTTTCTGACACCAGTCGGCGGCGAAGTCCGCGTCGCAGGCAGCCTTGTCGTCGTAGGCCGGGGAGATCCGCCGGTGTTCGGCCAGGGCTGCGACGTAGGCGTTCGAGCAGACATCCGGTGCCACTTCGGCGTCGATGCATTGTTCGACGCTCTGGAAGTTGCGTTGCTGCTCCTGGGCGGCCACTTCAGCGGAAATCGCCAGGGCTACCGAAGCGGCCAGCGACAGTTGAACGTACTTGCTTCGTTTCATCTCAGGCTTCCTGCCGATCAGTAGGACGGGGTCATGCACGCGGCGTTGAGCATGCCGACGCTGATCGCCACCGCCGCCACATAGATGCCCGCGGCGATTTCACCGTTGGCGATGCGCTGGGACGTGCCCTTGAGCACCAGCCCCGTCGCCAGGAAAGCCAGCAATTGCACCGCGGCCGCGATCACCGCCCAGAGGACGAAGTCGAGGACGTTGATCGAATGAGCGATCACGTTGCTGGCCGGAATCGCGAAGCCGATGATTGCGCCGGACAGGGCAATGGCGGCGGCGACGTTGCCGGAACGGATCAGCTCGAATTCCTTGTGCGGCGTGATGCGGGTGTAGACGAACTGAAACAGCATGAACAGCAGCACGGCGCCGATCAGGTAGGCGACGAAACCGACCAGTGCGGCTTTGTTCAGGGAGATGGACAACGCTTCCAGCATGGAAAACTTCCTTTTAGATGGTGCTCAAATCAGTGGTGTACAGCGAGATGCCCAGCGAAGTGCTCAGGCTGACGGTGCCTTCTTCGTCCTGCTCGACGGAGAACAGCAAGAGCTCGCGGCGATCGGTCAGGCCGGTGTCCCGGGCGTAGAGCATCGAGTGATGGTTGATGGTGTAGGACTCGTCGGGGTTGATCACCTGTTCGGTGAGCGGCACCAGTTCGGTCTGGCCGCGTTCGGTGCCCCATTCACGGGTGTATTCGACACCTTCGTGGCGATAGGTCGGCAGGCCGATCAGGCTGTTCGGCCCGGCCAGGCGCTGCAGTTCGGCGTCACTGTTGACCGTCACATAGCTGACGTAATTGAACAGCGTCACCGATTCGATCTGATCGTCGCCCGTGACATGGATCTGTACCCAGAATTCTTCATCGTTCAGATAGTAGCGATGCAGTTTGTTCGACTGGCCGAGGTCGATCCAGCCGGCGCTCCAGATGGCCTGGGCGTCGGGAACCCGCACTGATGTGCTGCCGTCGAGCAACAGGCCGAGGGTCGTGTCGAAGCGGATCGCCTTGCCCTGCGCCAGTCCGAGGGGGCCGCCGGCAGACCCGGACGCCGGCGCGGCCGACTGCCAGTTGCTGCTGCCGAGCAAATCTTTGAACCATCCCATGGGTACATTCCTTGAAGCGGGTGGAGGTATTCGGTGGCAAAAACGCCGCTAGTGTACCGGGCGCGCGGCGAACGAGCAGGCAAAAAAGAAGGGCACCCGGTGCCCTTCTTTACTCCCGCCGCCGTTACTGGGCGGACTTCTGCTTCAGACGCTCGAGGATGGCGTTGGCGCTGCCTTCGTTCGGCGTGATGCCGGCTTCGCGCAGCTTGCGATCCAGGTCGTTGCCGGTCGACGCATCGGCCAGTTCGTCGGCAGCGCTCAGCTCGGCAGCGCGTTGCTGCTGTTTGGCTTGCAGGCGGTTCAGGGTACCGACGGCGGTTTCCAGCTTGCCGTTGGCGCCGCCGCTGGCGATCGAGGCGCTGACCTGCGCTTTCTGCACGCTCTCACGGGCCTTGGCCATGTCCACTTGCTGTCGCAGGCTCTTGATCCGCGCTTCGGCCTTGTTGATGTCCTTGCGCATGTTGTCGGCGTAGGTGCCGAATTCGTCGGTCTGCTTTTTCTCGACGCCCAGGTCGTTGGTCAGGGTCGAGATCGCTTCGGCCACTTCCAGCGCCAGGTCTTCACGGCCGGCGTTCAGGGCGGAAACGGCCTTGGCTTCCAGGTCCCTGATCTTGGCTTCGTACTCGCTCACGCGGTCGGCGGAGAGTTTGTGCTTGGCCATGATGGTGACCAGTTCGCGACGGGCATTGGACAGCGCGCTGTCGGCGTCACGGATTTCCTGATCGAGGATGCGCAGGGCCTGTTGGTCGGCGATCGCTTCGCCGACTTCGTTGGCGCCGCCGCGCAGCGCGGTGAACAACTTGCTCCAGATGGACTGAGTCATTGGATATTCCCTGTTGATTACTTGAAGAAGTGTTCGAAGGCTTCGCTGGCGCGCTGCACGTTGTCGACCAGGGTTTTCACCTCGGTGACCACGTTGGTCAGGCTCGAATCGGCACTCAGTGCACCGAACATGTTGTAGACGGTCTGGCCGTTGGGCATGGTCTCGATGCCGATCGACGACAGCGGGAACATTTCCCGGCTGCGCAGTACCGCGTCGTTGAAGGCGCGCACATCGGTGATCGAATCGATGTCCACCAGCACGGTGTCGACGATGATCTGCTGACCGGCGAGGGCGATGTGAATCGGCAGACCGCCGAATTCGTTCATTTCCAGCTTGAGGCTGGGTTCGGAGCTCTGGATCAGAGACAGCGTGATCTCTTGCGAAGCCACCTCGTCCAGCGCCTTGAAAGCGTTGTAGAGGCTATCGATGTTCCAGTTGTTGCCTGCGCTCATGTAATTCTCCGACATGAAAGAGCCAGCCAGAATCGGTTGGCGTAGCTGTTGCTCCATTTGCTTGAGCAAGCTTCGGTTTTCCGGAAGCACCCAAGTTTCGTGTTTCACATAACCGGCGGCAGCCAGGCCCGCGCGCATCTGCTTCATGTAGAAGCTCGACGGCTTTTTCGCGGACGGTGTCGAGCGCACTCCCTTCGGGCTCTCCGATTTTGTTGCTGGGGAGTTGCTTTTCATGGCGATGACTCCGTTATGAACATCTCACGCGTGAGCCACACTACAACCAAATCAAAATGCCATCAATGGCTCACGCGTGAGATTTTCATGACACGCGAAAAAACGCCCGCAACGTGGCGGGCGCAGATTTTTCCGGGTGTGTCGGAGCAGGGCTTAGCGGCTGGCAGCGAGGAACTCGTCGGTGGATACCACGCTGGCATAGGCAAACCCCAGCGCCGACATGAACGCCGCATGCACGTGGGCGGCGGGCACGGTCAGACCGTTGAATTCCAGGTCGCGGGTGGCGCAGGCATCGTGGATCACTGTGACGGTATAACCCAGATCGGCCGCCGCGCGAGTAACGCCATCGACGCACATGTGGCTCATGCTGCCGACCACCACCAGCTCCTTGATGCCTTGCTCGTCGAGGATCGATTGCAGCTCGGTTTCGCGGAACGAGTTGACGAAGTGCTTGAGCACCACCGGCTCGTCGGTGCGGTTGAGCACTTTCGGATGCAGCTTGGCGCCCTCGGAGCCCGGAGTGAAAAACGGCGCCTCGGGCGAGGTGAATTCGTGGCGGATATGCACCACAGAATTGCCGGCCTCGCGGAAGGCCGCGATCAACCGGGCGGCGTTGTCGGCGGCGGCGTCGGCACCGGCCAGCGGCCACTTGCCTTGGGGGAAGTAGTCGTTCTGGATATCGACTACGATGAGCGCTTGCTTGGCCATGGGTGTGTCCTCGAAGTGTGGGTGGGTGTGGGTTCAGTATTGGCGCTGGCCACGTCTTCGAGGATTGGCCGCACCGACAATACACAGGGGAAAACTGACAATGGGTGCAGAAAGGACCGTCGCGGAACTGGGCGTGCTGATGTATCCCGGCGCGCAAATGGCGGCGGTGCATGGCCTGACCGACCTGTTCGGGGTCGCCAACCGGATCGCCGCCGAACACCAGGCCACACAGCTGCCGCTGCTGCGGATCAGCCACTGGCAGGTCGATGACGACCACCCGCCCGTGCGGGTTTACGACAGTCATCCCGGAGCCGACAACGGTTTGCTGGCGGTGTTGATCCCGCCGTCCATTGCCGGTTTTTCCGCGGCACAGATGCCGGCCGGGCTGCTGCCCTGGCTGCGTGAACAACATGCGCGTGGCGCGACGCTTGGCGGTGTGTGTGTCGGCTCGTGGCTGCTGGCGGAGAGCGGGTTGCTCGACGGTCGCAGCGCTACCACGCACTGGACTTCGGCCAAGGCCTTCGCCGAGTGTTACCCGAAGATCAGGCTCAAGGCCGACACGCCGATTGTCGATGACGGTGACCTGATAACGACGGCGGGGCTGATGGCCTGGTCAGAGCTTGGTTTGCGACTGGTGGACCGCTTGCTCGGGCCGAGCATCGCCAGCAGCACGGCGCGGTTTCTGGTGGTGGAGCACAGCGACAGCGCCAGTGCGTGCGGGAGTAATTTTGCGCCGATCCTCAATCATGGCGACGGGCCGATTCTTCAGGTTCAGCATTGGCTGCAGGGCACCGGCGCGACCGATGTCTCGCTGACGGCAATGGCCGAACGTGCGGGTCTGGAAGAGCGAACATTTCTGCGCCGGTTCCGTGCGGCGACCGGCCTGAAACCCACTGAATACTGCCAGCACCTGCGGGTCGGCAAGGCTCGGGAAATGCTCGAGTTCACCAACGGCACCATCGACCACATTGCGTGGACGGTGGGCTATCAGGATCCGGGCGCCTTTCGCGCGATATTCAAGAAAATCACCGGGCTTGCGCCGAGTGAATACCGGACGCGATTCGGGGTAAGTCCGCCTTCAGTTGCGGCGAAGTAATACGACTGCGTCGTGCAAAATGCCGGAGCCAGCGGGTCGGTCGTGCAGATTGAAACAGGCGCGGTGCCAGCACGGTTTTTTCAAGTGGCTGATTTTCAGCGTGTTTCACGCCAGCGCCGGTTGGCCTGATCTCTGCACCCTCTGACCTACATTCACCCAGCCATTGGAAGGGGGAACAATGACCCCGACATCCCGCCGGAAAGTGGTCGTCGCCCATTCGGTTCGGCCCGGCGCACCACAGCATGAAGTGCAGACCAACAAGGCCCTCGCGCGATGGCTGGCGCAGATCCTCGGCCTCAAGTTCGGCGGCAGTTACGACGCCGAAAAGCATCGCGGCCGGGATATTTATCTGCTGCCGACCCAGACCCTCGTCGGCGCGATGGCCCGCGAACTGGGGGTGAGCGGCCCGGACGATTTGTGGGGCGGTTTCGTCGAGCACGATTTCATCTGCACCAAAGCCATCAGCCACGGCTTGCGCAGCCATCAGGCTCATGCGCCGCAAGGCTGGTCGCCCTTGTTTTCCGAGCGGGTGCGCACCGTGGTGCTGGACGGACTCAGCGTCTTTGCATTGGAGGATGCGCGACCTGCCGCCGAACATCTGTTGTACAGCGGGCCGATCCGGATCAAGCCGATTCACGCCTGCGCCGGGCGGGGTCAGGAAGTGATCAAGAGCCTGGATGCGTTCGACGAAATCCTCGCCCGACCCGAGGCTAAAGAATTGTTCAGCGATGGCGTGGTGCTGGAGCAGGACTTGAGTCAGGTAGTTACCCACAGCGTCGGCCAGTCGTTCATCGGCGACCGGGTGCTGAGTTACTGCGGTGATCAATACTTGACCGAAGACGCCCACGGCGAAGAGGTGTACGGCGGCTCGAACCTGCTGGTGGTGCAGGGCGGTTACGAGGATCTGCTGGCGCTGGATCTGCCCGACGACGTGCGTCTGGCGATCCAGCAGGCGCAGGTGTTCGACCGGGCGGCGGACGAAGCCTATCCGCGTTTCTACGCCTCGCGGCGCAATTACGACATCGCCCAGGGCCTGGACAGCGAAGGCCGGCCGCGCAGTGGTGTGCTCGAGCAGTCCTGGCGCATGGGCGGCGCCAGCAGCGCGGAAGTGGCGGCGCTGCAAAGTTTCGTCAACGATCCTTCGATGCGCGCGATCCGCGTGTCGTCGGTGGAAACCTATACCGATCAGGCCCTGCCGGCGGATGCCATCGAGGTGTATCGCGGGCCGGCCGAGAACAGCGACTTTCTCCTCAAATACGTAACGGTCAAATCCTATGACGGCTAGAAGCGAAAGCATTCAAATCGACATTGATGATGAAAAGATGAGCGGGACGTTCCTCAGTCCCAAATCGAAAGTCCCCGGCGTGTTGTTCGTGCACGGCTGGGGCGGCAGTCAGGAGCGGGATCTGGAACGGGCCAAAGGCATCGCCGGCCTGGGTTGCGTGTGCCTGACGTTCGACCTGCGCGGGCATACCGGCGGTACCGGCATTCCGCTGAGCCGGGTGACCCGTGAAGACAATCTGCGTGATTTGCTGGCGGCCTACGACCGGTTGCTCGCCCATCCGGCGCTGGACACCTCGGCCATTGCGGTAGTGGGCACCAGCTATGGCGGTTACCTCGCTTCGATTTTGACCTCGCTGCGCCCGGTGCGCTGGCTGGCGCTGCGGGTGCCGGCGCTGTACCGCGACGAGCAATGGCACACGCCCAAGCGCGATCTGGACAAGGCCGACCTGCGCGATTATCGCGGTACGCTGGTGCGCGCCGACAGCAACCGCGCCTTGCACGCCTGCTCGCAATTCACTGGCGACGTGCTGCTGGTGCAGTCGGAAACCGATGACTACGTGCCCCACGCGACCATCATGAGTTACCGCGCCGCGTGCCAGCAGACCCATTCGCTGACCCACCGCATCATCGACGGCGCCGACCATGCCCTGAGTGATCCGACCTCGCAGCAGGCCTACACCTCGATCCTGGTCGACTGGATCACCGAGATGGTGGTGGGCGAGCGGTTGAGCATCATTCAGTCCCGCTGATCAGATTTGGGTTTCTTCTCGATCCGCAACGCCTTGGCCTTGGCTTCCACCACCAGGTACATCAGCACGGTGATCAGCAGCGGCAGCAGGAAATAAATCGCCCGATAGGCCAGCAGCCCCGCCACCAGGCTGCCGCGCGAAGCCTCGTGTTGCAGCAGCGCCACGAACACCGCTTCCAGCACGCCGAGCCCAGCGGGAATGTGGGTGATGACCCCGGCAATCGCGCTGATCAACAGCACCCCGAGCACCAGCGGATAGTCGAGCTTGCTCGGCAGCAAGGTGAAAATCACCGCTGCCATCAGCGACCAGTTCAATGCCCCGAGCAGCAATTGCAGGACCGCCATGCGCAGCGACGGCAGGTTGATTTCCACCCCGCGAATCGACCACTCGCGCCGCCGGGAAAACTGGCAGGCGACCAGATAGCCGACACTGACCAACAGCAGCAACACGCCAATGCCCTGCAACGCACCGCTGCTGATTTTCCAGCCCGGTGGCATCCGCACCAGCCCGCTGGCGAACACCACGCCGGCGATGGTCATGTAGCCGAACCAGTTGGTCGCCAGGCTCAGGCCGAGGATCTTGGCGATGTTGCTTTTGCTCACCCCAAGCCGCGAATACAGGCGATAGCGCATGGCGATCCCGCCGACCCACGCGCTGAGGTTGAGGTTGAACGCATAGCTGATGACGCCCACCGGCAGGATCTGTTTCCAGGTCAGGTCCTGACGAATGTAGGTGCGGCCGATCAGGTCGAAACTGGCGTACACCAGAAAGCTCAGCAGGGTCAGGCTGGAGGCAATGATCAGGGTGCGCACCTTGAAGTCGGCGAGGGTTTGCAGCACTTCGGCCCATTCGATGCGACTGGCGAACATCGTCAGCAAAACGATCAGCGCCAGAAAGAACAACAAGGTCAGCGGACGTTTCCAGCGACTCCAGCGGGACTTGCCCGCCGGTGCCGGATGCACCGCCGCGTGGGCTTCGGATTGGCTCATGACGGATCGCTCCCGGCGGCATGGGTAAAGGGTTTGAGCCGTGGTTTGTGCGCCGGCAGCCAGCCGGCCATGGCCGGAAAATGCCGCAGGAAGTGAAACACCAGAAAGCCCACGGTCATGTGCCAGATTCGCCCGCGTGGCGACTTCGCGGCGTCCATCGCTTTGCAGTGGTTGTGGCTGAGGTCTTCGAGACGTTCGAACAGGTGGCGATTGAAGGCGCGGTCGCGAATCAACACGTTGGCTTCCAGGTTCAGCGACAGGCTCAGCGGATCGAGATTGCTCGAGCCGACGGTGCTCCATTCCTCGTCCACCAGCGCCACCTTGCCGTGCAGCGGCCGCTCGCAATATTCGTGAATCTGCACCCCGGCCTTGAGCAGGTAGTCGTAGGTCATGCGCGCGGCGAGTTTGGCCACCAGCATGTCCGGCTGCCCCTGCAGAATCAGCCGCACCTCGACCCCGCGTCGGGCGGCGTTGCGGATTTCGCGCAGCAGGCGATAGCCGGGAAAGAAGTAGGCGTTGGCGATCACCACCCGCCGTTGGGCGCGGCGCAGTACCTGCAAATAAACGTCTTCGATATCGGTGTGGTGCCGGTCGTTGTCGCGGAACACCAGGCGCACCTGACCGTCGTGATCGTCGAACGCCATCTCGGCACGCCGTTGCCGGCGACGCTGCCACCAGAATCTCGCCCGTCCCGGTCGGCCGCTTTGCAGCAAAGCGAAATGATGGATGTCGGCCACCGCCGGGCCCTGAATCTCCACCGAGTAATCCTGCTTCGCTTCGGGGCCGAAATCGGCCAGGTGATCGCCGGAGAAATTGATCCCGCCGATGAACGCGATCAACCCGTCGACCACCACGATCTTGCGATGCAAACGACGGAACCAGTTGGTGCGAATGCCCAGGCGTTTCGGCGCCGGATCGAAGATTTGCAGATGCACGCCGGCTTCACTCAGCGCGGCGAGATAGCCGGTGCTCAGTTCGCCGCAACCGAAGCCGTCGAGGCTGACGGTGGTGCGCACGCCACGCCGAGCAGCATCGATCAGAATCTCCTGCAATTCCTTGCCGACCTTGTCTTCGAAGACGATGAAGGTCTCCAGCAGGATTTCGCTTTTCGCCGCGCGCATCGCTTCGAACACCCGGGGGAAATATTCCTCGCCGTTTTCCAGCAGCTCGATCCGGTTGTTGCCCTGCCAGCGATACTCGACATCGACGGTACCCGGCTCGCGCACGGGCGGGGTGATGCTGACTGGCTCCACGGCGGATTTCTCCAACGGTGCACTGCTCATAGTTCAATCTCCACCGATAGCGGTGCGTGGTCGGAAAGGTGTGACCAGGGACGGTTCGCCAGTACTTTTGGCTGACTGGCCTTGAGGTTGCGTACATAAATCCGGTCCAGGCGCAGCAGCGGCATGCGCGCCGGAAAGCTGCGCGCCGGTTTGCCGTGATGCGCCGCAAACACTTCACGCAGGCCACAGGGTTCAAGCAAGGCATCGGCGCGCTGGCGCCAGTCGTTGAAATCGCCGGCGACGATCACCGGCGCATCCTCGGGCAGTTCGGCGAGGCGCTCCCGCAGCAGGCGCAACTGGTCGTTGCGATGACTTTCGCGCAGGCCCAGATGGACGCAGATCGCATGCACTTCACGGTCGTCTCCCGGCAGGCGCAGCACGCAATGCAACAGGCCGCGGTTTTCATGGCCGCTGATCGAAACGTCGAGGTTGTCATGGCGCACGATCTGGAATTTCGACAACACCGCATTGCCGTGATCGCCCTCCGGGTATACCGCGTTGCGCCCGTAGGCGAACTGCGGCCAGAGACTGTCGGCGAGAAATTCGTACTGCGGCATCGTCGGCCAGTTTTCGTAGCGTTTGGGATGGTGCTCGTGGGTGCCGTGGACTTCCTGCAGGAACACCACATCGGCGGACACGCTGCGCACCGCTTCGCGCAGTTCCGGCAGGATGAAGCGCCGGTTCAGCGCGGTGAAACCCTTGTGAGTGTTGACCGTCAACACGGTGAAACGGCGCTCAGTGGTGATGACCGTGGACTGCTCGTCGGTGAATCCGAGCGGTTCGGGAATGCTCATGCGAGTACCCCTTCGGCGGCTGGCTCACCGGGCACGGTTTCAAGGTTTTTATCCAGATCGAAGCGCTGCAAAAGGCTGCGGGCATCGAAAGGCGCGCGAACCTTGATGTCGTTGTCGAAGTAGCAGAAAACCTCGCGGGATTTACGGGCCCGAGGTTTCAGGCGCGGCGCGATCAAATGGGCATCGCGCGGTTGCCGGCCATGGTGCCAGGCGTCGATCCGGTCGGCCCAGCGTCGCAGCGCAGCTGGGGTGTAGCCGCTGGCGTAAAGTTCTTCGGCACCGTGCAGGCGCAGGTAGACGAAATCGCTGGTCAGGTCTTCGCGGTACGGCCATTTCCCGGCGGTGTCGGCAATCACCAGCGCGGTGTTGTAGCGCTTGAGCAGGCGCACGAAGTCGGGGTCGATGAAACTGTCGTTGCGGATTTCCACGGCATGGCGCAGCGGTTTTTTGCCGTAGGCCTTCAGGCTCGCGTGGCCGTGCAGGTGTGAGTCGTGTCGGCGGGCGAGGTCAGCGGCGGCCTGGGTGTCGTGGGGCAACTGATCGAGAAAGGCTTCGAAACGTTCGGGGTCGAAAGTGAAGTTGGGCGGAAATTGCCAGAGAACCGGCCCGAGCTTTTCCTTTAGCTCCAGCACCCCGGAGGCGAAGAAGTTGGCCAGGGGTTTCTCGATATCGCGCAGACGACGGATGTGGGTGATGAAGCGGGGCGCCTTGATGCTGAACACGAAGTCATCCGGCGTTTCGGCGTACCACTGGGCGTAGCGTTCGGGCCGTTGCAGGGCGTAGAACGATCCGTTGATTTCGATGCTGTTGACCGCCCGTGAGGCGAACTGCAATTCGCGTTTCTGCGCCAGCCCCTTGGGGTAAAAGTCCCCGCGCCACGGGGCGTAACGCCAGCCTGAAATACCGATGTGAATCGTAGCCATGCCGCCTCCCGTCGAAAGTCCCCATACGGCCTCTGTCTGTGGATGACTGCGGGCGGTCGGGGAAAGTTTCGACGGGATTACGGACGGTCGGGCTGGCTTGATCAGTGCCCGGTGACGATCCGGGCGGAGCCTTCAGAGGGGGCGGCGTACACCGGGCCCAGGCGATCGAGGCGACCGCTCCAGGCGGTCAGGGCCAGCGCCACCAGCACCACCAGACCGCCAATCCACGCGGTGTGAATCAGGCCGATGTGCGCGACGATCAAACCGCCACCCCACGCGCCACCGGCAATACCGAGGTTGAACGCGGCAATGTTCAGGCCCGATGCCACGTCCACGGCGTGCGGTGTGTGATGTTCAGCCTGACGCACTACATACACCTGTAAACCCGGCACGTTGCCGAAGGCGACTGCGCCCCAGACCAGCACGGTGGCCAGCGCCAGCCATGGGTTGCCAGCGGTGACGGTGAGCACGAACAGCACGGCGGCGAGCAGGGCGAAGATGATTTTCAGCGCACTGATCGGCCCGCGCTTGTCCGCCAGTTTGCCGCCCCAGAGGTTGCCGACTGCCACTGACACGCCATACACCAGCAGCACCAGGCTGACGGTGCCGGCGCTGAAGCCGGAGATGTCCTGAAGGATCGGCGCCAGGAACGTGAAGGCGATGAACGAGCCGCCGTAACCGATGGCCGTCATGGCGTACACCAGCAACAGGCGCGGTTGCTTGAGCACCTGCAACTGTTGCAGCAGAGACGCCGGTTTGCTGTGGGCAATATTGTTCGGCACGTAAAGCAGGCTGCCGATGAACGCGATCACGCCCAGTGCTGAAACGGCAAGGAAGGTTTCACGCCAGCCGAAATGCTGACCGATGAACGTGCCCAATGGCACGCCGGTGACCAGCGCCACGGTCAGGCCGGTGAACATGATCGCAATCGCACTGGCGGCTTTTTCCTTGGGCACCAGGCTGGTGGCGATGGTCGAGCCGATGGAGAAGAACACGCCATGGGCCAGACCCGTGACGATCCGCGCCACTACCAGCGATTCATAACCCGGCGCCAGCCAGGCCAGCAGATTGCCGAGGGTGAACAGCACCATCAGCGACAGCAGCAACAGTTTGCGCGGGACTTTGCCGGTGAGGGCGGTCAGCACCGGCGCACCGATGGCTACGCCCAGCGCGTAGAGACTGACCAGCAGACCGGCGGACGGCAGGCTGACGCCGAGATCGGCGCCGATGGTGGGAAGCAGGCCAACGATGACGAACTCGGTCGTCCCGATGGCGAAAGCGCTGAGGGTCAGCGCGAGCAGGGCAATGGGCATGACGGCACTCCGGTGGGGGATTGAATGGAGCGCAGTGTCGGGGTTTGGTGGGGGTGGAAAAATACAGGGGTGGGCATTTGATATTTGCGTGCGACGCAAATATCAGCCCCTTGAGGTGATCGTTCCCACGCTCCGCGTGGGAATGCAGCCAGAGACGCTCCGCGTCTCAAAGAGCGGACGCAGAGCGTCCAGGGAGGCATTCCCACGCAGAGCGTGGGAACGATCAGTGAGGGGGAGTGGGCGTGGGCGTGGGCGTGGGAGCGATCAAAACCGAACTTGCCGGATCAAAACCGATCAGTTCCTTACAGGTTCAACCAAGGGAGCTCTGCGTTTTGACCAGGTTCAGGATCGCGATTCTATTGGGGGCATTGCTGTTGTTTGCTGGCAATGCAGTGCAAGCCGCCAGCCTGCCGGGTGTTCCGGCGGCCAGTGAAGAGCCGGCCAAACCGGAACCGATCGTGCAGGGCGGACTGCTCGGCGCCATCAGTTCCGGCATCGACGACGTGCAGGACAAACTCGATCTCAACGAGCATCTGGTCGACGCCTGGCGCCTGCGCGCCGACCGGGCGGCGGATGAAGTCGACAGGCTGGTCAATCAACCTTCGAACCGCTCGGGCTGGAGCGTGGCGGGGGATTTCCTGATGTTGTCCGGCGTGTGGCTGGGCACGTTTACCGTGTTGACGGTGCTCGGCAGCGTACTGGGCAAGCGACTGCGGGAAGGTCGGTGGTTGCGCACCCGTCAGCGCAGCCAGGATTTGCTCGGTTACCTGTTGCCCTACACGCTGCCCGCACTCATCTGCCTGCCGCTGACCCTGTACGTCAGCCATTTTCTGTCGGCCTCGGTGGGTCGGGCGCTGGCGCTGTGTTTTGCCTACGCCACCAGCAGCGGGATATTTTCCACGTCGATGCTGTTGTGTGTGGTGGTGATGTTCAACGTCGGCCACAAGCGCCGCGCCGTGCAGATCATCCGTGACTACTGCCCGAAACCGCTGTTCCTGATCGGCTTTCTTGCCGCGTTGAGTGACGCCCTGACCAGCCCGCAGATCGCCCGGCAACTGGGCGGCAACATTACCAGCAGCATCGCCGTATTCACTGGCTTGCTGGCGTCGATCATCTTCGGTCTGCTGGTGATTCGCCTGCGTCGGCCGGTGGCGCACCTGATCCGTAATCGCCCGCTGGCCCAGCGCCTTAAACAACCGTCGCTGCAGGAATCGCTGCGGATTTTTTCCGGGCTCTGGTACTGGCCGATCGTGCTGATGGTGCTGGTCTCTGCGGTCAACCTGATCGGCATCGGCGAGGACAACCAGAAAGCCCTGCGCTGCGCGTTGCTCACCACGGTGCTGCTGATCGGCACGGTGTTTCTCAGCACTGTGCTGCAACACCTGTTCAAGTCGCGCAGGGCCGAGGCGATCCAGCGCAGCAGTGCCTATAAGGAACGTTTCCTCAGCCTGTTGCACGCCTTGCTGAGGATCGTCGTTGCGATTGCGTTCATCGATATCCTCGGGCGTATCTGGGGTGTGTCGCTGCTCGATTTTGCCCAGAGCAGCACGGTCGGGCGGGCGATCAGCAATGCCCTGAGCAGCATCGGCCTGATCTTCCTCGTGACGTGGCTGCTGTGGGTGGTGCTCGACACGGCGATCCAGGAAGCACTCAAACCACCGGTCAGCAAACGCTCGGCGCGCCAGCCCAGCACCCGGGTGAAAACCATCCTGCCGCTGCTGCGCAACGCGATCAAAATCATCCTGGTGGTGATCTGCGCGATCACCACCATGGCCAATCTCGGGATCAACGTCGCGCCGCTGCTGGCCGGGGCCGGGGTGGTCGGCCTGGCCATCGGTTTTGGCTCGCAGCAACTGGTGCAGGACGTCATCACCGGGCTGTTCATCATCATCGAAGACACCCTGTCGATTGGCGATTGGGTGGTGCTCGATTCCGGGCACGCCGGCACGGTCGAAGGCCTGACCATTCGCACCCTGCGCCTGCGCGACGGCAAGGGCTTCGTGCACTCGGTGCCGTTCGGCCAGATCAAGGCTGTGACCAACCAATCACGGCAGTTTGCGTTCGCGTTTTTCTCGGTGCAGTTCACCTACGACACCGATGTCGACAAGGCTATCGAGCTGATCCGCGAGGCGGGGGATTCGATCCGCGAAGATCCGTTTCTCAAGTACAACCTGCAAGGGCCGCTGGATGTGTTTGGCGTCGATAAAATGGACCTGAACGGCGTGGTGCTGACGGCGCAATTCCGCACGGTGTCGGGCGGGCAGTATGCGGTGAGCCGCGCGTTCAACCAGCGTCTGAAAAAGCTTGTGGATAACAGCCCCTGGGTGCATTTCGCCCAGACTTATCCACAGCAGGTTTTGTTGCCCAAGCGACAGGACGAAGAGGTGGCGCCGGCGCATTCGTCGGTGGTGTTGCCGGAGCAATCGCCGACTCAATAGAAGTTTTTGTAGTGCATGTGCCGGCCTCTTCGCGGGCTTGGTCCGGGCGGCGATCCGACGAAGAGGCCAGACCGGTTTACATCAATGTCGGATCAGTTTGCTGCGTAGCTGCTCAATGGAAACCTGATCCAGCTCCACCCAGAATTGCGGCTTGCCCGCGACCTCGGCAGCGACCGGCAAACCGTCGCGATACACTAGCCGATTGCTCGCCAGCGCCGGCACTTTCGCCCCCGGCAACAAGGTGCCGGCGAGGTTCAGCGGGTCGACACCGCACACCGCGATCAGGCTGCCGTCATGGGGGCGACGGCGGACTTCGCGCAGCAGCGGAATCGCCTCGGGCAGGGCGAATTGCTCGCCGGCCAGACCGCTGACAAAGCGCCCGCCACGAATCTCGCCCCGCGCTTCCAGCCGATGGAAAGTACGCAGCAGTTCGCGCCAGCTCGGCAACCAATCTGCTTCGCGTTCCAGCAGGCGCCAGAACACCACGCCATAGCGGCGTAACAGGGTCATGGCGATGTGTTCGAGGGTTTCGGGCGACGCCGTTTGTCGGTTTTCCACAACCGGCCCGCGACGCAATAACGCCCAGCGTCCGGCATCGTCCATGCCTCCGACAAACGCCCCGCGCCCGCGTCGACTGCTGCGCTGCTGGCGCTTGCTCGCCGGGGTGATCAGTGCGCGCAATCCGGCAAAGCTGTCGGCATTCACCAGACCGGCACCGACCAGTTCTTGCAAGGCGATTTCCAACTCGGTGCGCAGCAGGTGCGCTTCATGAATCAGTTCATCGAAAAACAGCGCGCCGTGCTGACTCAGTGCGTCGAAAACTTTGCGGGTCTTGGGCGACAGTTCGCTGACCGGCGTCTGCTCGGCCAGTGCACTCCACAAGCCGACCTGACTGCGTGGCAGCAACACGATCGGTGTACTGCGCAACGCCGTGCCGCTGATGTTTTGCCGGGCGCTGAGGCGCGTCCACACCAGTTTGCCGCTGCGGCACAGATCGTCCAGCCAGCTCGGTGAATAGTCCTTGAGCCGCAGGGGAAGGAGGTCGCTGTCCCAGGCTGAAGCAGCGGCCGGGTAGCCCTCGAACTGAGCGACAATCGCCGGCAATACGGCGTTGCCCTGACCACGGGTGGACGGAGCCACATGCTGCCAGTCGAACAGAAACCGCATGAAATCCTGCAACGCTACCGGCTCGATTTCCCGGCGCAGACGCTTGACCGTGTAGCGGTGAATGCGCGCCAGCAGATGGCGTTCGCACCATTCCTCAACGGTCGATCCCGGCGTGAACTGGCCGCGCAGCACATAACCTTCGCGCTCCAGATGAGCGAGGGCTTGATGAACAGCCGCCGGCGTCAAGGCCAGCGGCTCGGCAATCGCCGCCAGCGGTAGCGGGCCGAATGCACCGAGCCGCGCGCGGATCACTTCGATCAGCGCGTCATCGGCCGTCCATGGTTCGTCGAAACCGGGCAGCGCGGGCAGTGCCGACTGCGCCTGTGGATAAAGCGCTTGCAGACAGGTCAGGCGTTCTCTCGCCAGCCAGACCGAATGCTCGGGATCTATTGGCAATCGACAGGCTCGCCCGGTTTCGGCCAGGGCACTCAGCCAGTCGCGCCACTGCGGATTGGCCGCGACTTCGCGGTCGCTGATGCACGCCAGGCTCATCAGCGCTTCGTGCATTTCGTCGGCGCTGTTCGGCGTCGGCCAGGCTTCTTCGCGCACGGCGTTGATCGCGTCGGCGTCCAGCGCGCCGCGGTCATCGGTGGATTGCGGATCGCTCCAGCGGCGGTTGAGCACAGCCTGGGTGCGACGTTCTTCCAGCGGCGCGTCGTCGAGAAAGGTGTAGGGTCGGGCACTGAGGATTTCCGCCGCCAACGGTGAGGGCGCCGGCAGGTCACGGGCGATCAGGCGCACTTCGCCGCGCTCCATGCGCCGCAGGAGTTCGAGCCAGCCTTCGCTGTCCATCGCTTCGTGCAGGCAATCGTCGAGGGTCTGTTCCACCAGCGGATGCTCGGGAATTTCCCGTTCACCGGCGAGGTTTTCCAGGCAGGCGATCTGATCGGGAAACACGCTGGCGATCAGGTCTTCGCTTTTCATCCGCTGCAATTGCGGCGCGACCTTGCGCCCGCCGGTAAAGCGCGGCAGGGCCAGCGCCACCCCGGCATTCCAGCGCCAGCGCACACCGAACAGCGGCGCATCCAGCACCGCTTGAATCAGGATGTGCTCGGCGCTGTTGCTGTGCAGGTAACGCCAGACTTCATCGAGTTCGAAACTGTGGCTGGTGGACAGCGACAGCACGATCGCGTCTTCGCTGGCGGCGGCCTGCAATTCGAAGTTGAAGGTGCGGCAGAAGCGCTTGCGCAGGGCCAGGCCCCAGGCGCGGTTGATCCGACTGCCGAACGGCGAATGAATGATCAGCTGGGTGCCGCCGGACTCGTCGAAAAAGCGCTCCATCAGCAGCGTGTCCCGCGACGGCAAGGCGCCGAGGGCGAGGCGGGCGCGGGCCAGGTAATCCACCAGTTGTTCGGCGCTGGCCAGGTTCAGGCCGAGGATGTCGGTCAGCCAGTCGAGGGCCGGTTGCAGGTTGCCGGGGCTGGCGCTGAGCAATTGATCGAGCTGCGCGTGCAGGCGCGCCACGGCGGCCGACAATTCATCGCTGCGTCCCGGCGCCTCGCCGAGCCAGAACGGAATGGTCGGTGGCTGGCCTTGAGCGTCCTCGACCCGCACCTTGCCGGCCTCCACCCGCAGGATCCGATAAGAAGCGTTGCCGAGCTGGAACACATCGCCGGCGATGCTTTCCACGGCGAAGTCTTCGTTGACGCTGCCGATGTTCAGACTCTGGGGTTCGAGCAAGACGCTGTAGTCGGCGTTGTCGGGGATGGTGCCGCCGCTGGTGACAGCGGCCAGCCGTGCGCCGCGTCGTCCACGCAGGGTTCGGCTGACGGCGTCGCGGTGCAGGTAGGCGCTGCGGATGCCCTGGCGGCCGTTGTAGCCCTCGGCGAGCATGCCCAGCAGCGCCTGATAATGTTGTTCGTCGAGGCGGGCGTAGGGCTCGGCCCGGCGGAACAGCGTGAGCAAATCGTCTTCAGCCCATTCCTGGCAACTGACCTCGGCGATGATCTGCTGCGCCAGCACATCCAGCGGCGCTTCGGGGATGTGCAGCGTATCGAGTTCACCCCGGCGCACGCAGTCGAGCAGGGCGGCGCACTCGATCAAATCGTCGCGGGTGGTGGCGAACAGGCGGCCCTTGGGGGTGCCGCCGACCTGGTGCCCGGAGCGGCCAACTCTTTGCAGAAAACCGGCAATCGAGCGCGGTGAAGCGATCTGGCAGACGAGGTCGACTTCGCCGATGTCGAGCCCCAGTTCCAGCGACGCGGTGGCGATCAGCACTTGCAACTCGCCGCGCTTGAGCCGCTGCTCGGCGTCGAGGCGAAACTCCTTGGCCAGACTGCCGTGGTGCGCGGCCACGGCGTCTTTTCCGAGGCGTTCGCTGAGGTGTCGACTCAGGCGCTCGGCCAGACGTCGGGTGTTGACGAAAATCAGCGTGGTGCGGTGTTCACGGGCCAGTGTGGCGAGGCGGTCGTAGACCAGTTCCCAGACGTCATTGGTCATCACCGCCGACAACGGCACCGGCGGTACTTCGATGCCCAGATCCCGTGGGCGCGCGTGGCCGATGTCGATGATTTCGCAGGGGCGCCCATGGCCGACCAGAAACCGCGCCACCGCATCGATCGGTTTTTGCGTGGCGGACAGGCCGATGCGGGTCAGAGGTTCAGGACACAGCGCCTGCAAGCGTTCGAGGCTCAGGGCCAGGTGACTGCCGCGTTTGCCGGCGGCGATGGCGTGGATCTCGTCGACGATCACCGTGCGTGTGGTGCCGAGCATTTTGCGGCCGGATTCCGAGCCGAGCAGCACGTAGAGCGACTCCGGGGTGGTCACCAGAATGTGCGGTGCGCTCTTGCGCATGGCCGCGCGGTCTTTCTGTGGAGTGTCGCCGGTGCGCACGGCGGTGGTGATTTCCAGCGCCGGCAGGTCCATTTGGCGTAACTGGTCCGTGATCCCGGCCAGCGGGTTCTGCAGATTGATGCGGATGTCGTTGGACAGCGCCTTGAGCGGCGAAACGTAGACCACCAGCGTCTCGTCCGGCAGACCGTCCGGGGTTTCCAGGCCACGGTGGACCAGATCGTCGAGCACGGCGAGGAACGCGGTGAGGGTCTTGCCGGAACCGGTGGGCGCGGCGATCAGCGTTGAACGGCGTTGGCGGATCAACGGCCATGCGCGAGCCTGGGCGGCAGTTACCGTCGGGAAGGTGCTGCTGAACCAGGCGCTGACGGCGGGGTGGAAGCCTGCCAGGGCCGCGTCCGTGGGAAGGGGCAGATTCATGGCTTCAGTTATGCGGGCGGGCGGACGAAGTTGCAAGTACCGCTCGGGATCTACACTTTACGGGTGACGGTTGCGCACTAAACCCGCAAAATGCAACGATTCCGGCAATTATCGACGACGGTGTCACAAGCATCGTCGCCAAAGCCATCGTTCCAATCAGACTGGGCCTGCTGACTCTATGCGAATGCGCCTTATGTTACTGGGCGGCGGAAATGCCCTTGGGCAGGCGCTGATTCGCCTCGGTGCAGAGGAAGACATCGGTTTCCTCGCCCCCCGCCCGCCCGAAGACGGCTGGGATGCCGCGAGCCTGACCCAATTGCTCGACGACACCCGTCCCGATGCATTGATCAACCTTGCCTACTATTTCGACTGGTTCCAGGCCGAGGCCGTCAGCGAAAGCCGTCTGGCCGGGCAGGAACGCGCCATCGAACGCCTGGCCGAACTGTGCCAGCACCACAACATCGTGCTGGTGCAGCCGTCCAGTTATCGGGTGTTCGACGGTTCCCGCGCCACTGCCTACAGCGAAAAGGACGAACCGGTGCCGCTGGGCCTGCGCGGTCAGGCGCTGTGGCGGATCGAGCAGAGCGTACGCGCCACCTGTCCGCAACATGTGCTGCTGCGCTTCGGCTGGCTGCTCGACGACAGCCCGGAAGGAATACTCGGACGCTTCCTGGCCCGTGCCGAACAACCGGAAGAACTGCTGCTGGCCGATGACCGCCGTGGCAACCCAACCCCGGTCGACGATGCGGCACGGGTGATCATTTCGGTGCTCAAGCAACTCGATTGCGCCGCGCCGCTGTGGGGCACTTACCACTACGCCGGCCACGAGGCGACCACGCCGCTGGCGCTGGGCCAGGCGATTCTCTCCGAGGCGCGCAGTCTGCACCCGCTGGCCATCGAAGCGCCGACCGCCCAGGCCCACGCCGCGCGGCCGGATGCCGCTGAAGAACCGCAACACGCGGTGCTCGCCTGCAAGAAAATTCTGCACACCTTCGGGATCAAGCCGCGCGCCTGGCGTGCCGCGCTCCCGGGCTTACTGGATAGGTTTTATCGTCATGGCTGAAGGCCCTGTTCTCATCACCGGCGGCGCCGGTTTCATCGGCTCGCACCTGACTGACGCGCTGCTTGCCAACGGCCATTCGGTGCGGATCCTCGATGATCTGTCGACCGGCAAGCGCAGCAATCTGCCGCTGGATAATCCCAGGGTCGAACTGATCGTCGGCGATGTGTCCGATGCCGCATTGGTTGCACAGGCGATGCAGGGTTGCAGCGCGGTCGCACACCTCGCCGCCGTCGCTTCGGTGCAGGCGTCGGTGGACGATCCGGTGAAAACCCACCAGAGCAATTTCATCGGCACGCTGAACGTCTGTGAAGCCATGCGCGAGGCCGGCGTCAAACGCGTGCTGTACGCCTCAAGCGCGGCCGTCTACGGCAACAATGGCGAAGGCGAGTCGATTGACGAAGACACGCCCAAGGCGCCGTTGACGCCTTATGCGTCGGACAAACTGGCCGGCGAGCAGTACTTCGATTTCTACCGCCGCCAGCACGGTCTGGAACCGGCGATCTTCCGCTTCTTCAACATCTTCGGCCCGCGTCAGGATCCGTCCTCGCCGTACTCCGGGGTGATCAGCATCTTCAGCGAGCGCGCGCAGAAAGGCCTGCCGATCACCGTGTTCGGCGATGGCGAGCAGACCCGGGATTTCATGTACGTCGAAGACCTGGTCGATGTGCTGGTGCAGGCGATCGAGAAGCCGCAAGTGGACGTCGGTGCGGTGAACGTCGGCTGGAATCAGGCGACCAATCTGAAGCAGATGCTGGCCGCGCTCGAAGCGGTGGTCGGCGAGTTGCCGCCCGTCAGCTACGGCCCGGCACGCTCCGGTGACATCCGTCATTCACGGGCGAACAACCGCCGGTTGCTTGAGCGATTCAAGTGCCCGACGCCAACGCCGATGAACGTCGGCCTGGCTCGTTTGCTCGGCCGCTGAGCTTCCCGCAGACATGAAAAAGGCGCCTTTTGACAGGCGCCTTTTTCACGGCCGGAAATCGGGTTTCAAACCGGTTTCCTGTAGCGAGGGAGCTTGCTCCCCGGTCGATGGCTTAACATCGCCGTCAGTTCTGAGCTGCCCGCCACCAAGCCTCATTCACCACCACGTGAACGTTCTTTAGAACTTGTAGCCTAGACCAACCATGTAGATGAAGGGATCAACGTCCACATTCACCCGTGCACGGGTGCCCGGGGCTACGGCGTTGTTCTCGACGGTGGCGCGGGTGTCGATGTCGATGTAGCGCACCTGGGCGTTGAGCATGATGTTGTCGGTCAGCATGTAGTCGGCGCCGACCTGCCAGGCCAGGCCCCAGGAGTTTTTCGCCTTGAAGTTGCTGAAGCCGTTGGACTGGGCTTCGCTGCCGACGTGCTCGTCGTAGATCCAGGTGTAGTTGATGCCGCCGCCGATGTACGGCTGGAACGGCGACTTCGCGTCCAGCGGGTAGTAGACGACGCTCAGGGTCGGCGGCAGGTGTTTGAGGGTGCCGAGTTTGCCGTTGGCGGCTGGCAGGGCGGTGCCCTTGATCTTCACGTCATGCTCGAACGGCGAGGCGGCCAACAGCTCGATACCGATGTTGTTGGTCAGCATGTAGGCGAAGTTCAGACCCAGTTGGGTGTCGCTGCTCATGGTCGCCTTGCCGCCCAGGTTGGCGCCGCTCAGCGGACCCTGATCGACCTTGACGCTGGAGCTGTCGGCCTTCGGGTTGACGGTGATCGCACCGGCGCGAACGATGATGTCGCCGGCTTCGTGGGCGTGGGCGAGCGGGGCTGCGAGCGCTAGGGCAAACAGCGAGGCGCTGAGCAAGGACTTGTTCATGGAAGCTCCCAAAGGACGTTAAAAATGTTTGATGTCCTATGGTACGAATCCGTCTGATACGGTCTTTTGACTCAGCTCAATGAAACAGTGATGCCCCGGTTTTTTGTGGAACTTTCATGGCCTCATCGCTGGCAAGCCAGCTCCCACAGTGATCGAGTCGTTCACAAATTTTGCGATCACCAACAACACCTGTGGGAGCTGGCTTGCCAGCGATAGGGCCCTACCAAACAATAAAGAACCAGCAGATTTACTCCGGCAGCTCGTACACATAAATCTTGTCCGCTTCCATCTGATACCCGGCATCGGCCAGTTCGCTGGTGGACTGCTTGACCTGCAACGGCCCCTCGACCCAGTAAGGCTGATACAGCTCGTCGAGCTTCACGCCGAGTTCGCTTTTCACGTGCACGATCTGGTTCGAGGGTGGCGGCGGCACGTGGATGCAGGCGCCGAAATACGGCACCAGCAGGAAGTCAGTGGTGCGACCTTCCTCGCTGACTTCCAGCGGCACGATGTAGCCCGGCAGGCGGATGTTCTGGCCGTCGAGACTTTGCACCACGGGGGCGTTGGGCATGTCCTGCTTGGCCGCTGGCGCGGACTCGGCAGACAGCGCATCGCTCATCTTCGACAGGTCATGCAGCGGCGTCATGTTCGGCACTTCGGGTGCTGCGTCCGGCGGGATCATCTCCGACCAGGTCAGGTCTTTAGGCGCCGCCGCCCACACGGGCAGGGCGACCAGCAACAGCAGCGCAAGGACAGCGCGGGGCATGGTGAACATCCTCATAAACGGATCGACAGGCCATCGGCCAGGGATTGGCGATACGCGCGCCAGGCCGGCACGCTGCCCATCAGCAGCGCGGCAGCCAGAATGCCACCGAGCAGCGTCCATTCATACTCGCTTGGCCAGGCCAGCGGCAGATACAGCCCGTAATTGGCCTGCACATAACCTTGTGCCGCAGCGATGCCGAGATACAGCAACGCCAGCCCGGCGATCACCCCGGTCAGTGCCAGAGCAAACGCCTCCAGCACCAGCAGGCTTGCGATGTGCCACGGTCGCGCGCCCACCGAACGCAGGATCGCCATTTCGCGGCGGCGTTCGTTGAGGCTGGTGAGAATCGCCGTGAGCATGCCGATCAACCCGGTCAGCACCACGAACAGCGAGACCACGAACAACGCTTTTTCGGCGGTACTCATCAGGCTCCACAACTCCTGCAAGGCCACGCCCGGCAGGATCGCCAGCATCGGCTCGCCCCGGAACTCGTTGATCTCCCGTTGCAGGGCGAAGGTCGAGATCTTGCTGTTGAGGCCGAGCATGAACGCGGTGATCGCTTGCGGCGTCAGGTCCATGTTGCGCGCCTGATCGGCACTGATCCGCCCGTTGCCACGGGCCGGTACGCCGTTGTGCCAGTCGATGTGGATCGCCTCCATGCCGCCGAGGCTGATGTGCAGCGTGCGGTCCACCGGGGTGCCGGTGCGCTTGAGAATGCCGACCACGGTGAACGGCTTGTCGTCGTGTTTGACCAGACTGATCGCCGCCACACCGTGGGCCAGCACCAGTTTGTCGCCAAGCTTGTAATGCAGCGCCTCGGCCACTTCGGCACCGAGCACCACTTCGAACGGATCGGTGGCGAAGGCGCGACCGTCAGCCAGTTGCAGATGCTGCTGGCGACCGTACTGGTAATGCTCGAAATAGGCTTCGGTGGTGCCCATCACCCGGTAACCGCGATGGGAATCGCCGAGGGACATCGGGATCGCCCACTTCACCTTCGGGTTGCTGGCGAAGTGTTCGAAGCTGTCCCAGCGGATGTTGTTGGTGGCGTTGCCGATGCGAAACACCGAATACAGCAACAGGTTCACCGAACCGGAACGGGCGCCGACGATCAGGTCGGTGCCGCTGATGGTGCTGGCGAAACTGGCCTTGGCTTCGGTGCGCACCCGCTCCACCGCCAGCAGCAGGCAGACGGAAAGCGCGATGGCGAAAGCGGTGAGCAGGGCGGTGAAACGCCGGTTGGCGAGGCTGGCCATGGCCAGACGGAACAGATACATCTCAGACCTCGGCAGACGTGGCGGCGCGATTGAGTTCGGCCAGGGACAGGTGACGGTCGAACAGCGGCGCCAGGCTCTGGTCGTGGCTGACGAACAACAGGCTCGAGCCGGCCTCACGGCACTCGGCGAACAGCAGGCGAATGAAGTTTTCCCGAGCGTCGTAATCCAGTGCCGAGGTCGGTTCGTCGGCGATCACCAGTTCTGGCTGACCGATCAACGCACGGGCAGCGGCGACCCGCTGTTGCTGACCGATCGACAGCGAGTCGGCGCGGCGACTCAGGATGCTTTCGTCCTTCAAGCCCAAGTGGGCGAGCAGGGTGGCGGCGGCCTGATCGACGCTGCCGTGGCGCTGTTTCGCACGCTCGGCCCGCAGCTTCGAAAAGTGGCACGGCAGCTCGACGTTCTCGCGTACCGAGAGAAACGGCAGCAGGTTGAACTGCTGGAAAATGTAGCCGGTGTGATCGACCCGAAAGCGATCACGGGCGCCGGCACCCAGGTCGGTCAGTTCCTGGCCGAGCAGGCGAATGCTGCCGCGACCGGGTTTCTGCACCCCGCCCAGCAGGCCGAGCAGGGTGGTCTTGCCGCTGCCGCTGGGGCCCTTGAGGAACAGGGTTTCGCCGGCTTCCAGACGAAACGCCGGGATGTCCAGCAGTGGCGGGTGACCGGGCCAGTTGAAGCCCAGGTCGGACAGTTCGATGAGTGCTTGGGTCATGGCGCCGTTTCGTGTCAGAACTTCAGGGCGGCGGCCTTGGCCGTCACTTCCGTGCCTTGCTGGCCGCTCGGGCCGATCAGTTGCACCTGAATTTTCTGGGTGGCCGGGAAGGTAGTGAACAGGTTCGCCAGATCCAGGGTTTTCAACGCACCCGGCGCCGCGCAGCTGAACTGGTAGTGGGCGTGGATTTCGCTGTGGTCGTGATGATGCTCATGACCATCCTTGCCGGCTTCTTCTTCGTCGTGGTCGTCGGCATCCGGCTTGTCGCCGAACAGCGGGCTTTCCAGTTCCTGGCTGGTGACTTTGCAACCGGCGGCGGCCGGCAGACTGAACAACGCCTGCGGTTTTTCCAGTTGCGCGCGGGCGGCTGCGACCTTGGCCTTGTCGGCATCACTGGTGGCGACGTGTTCGAAACCCACGAGGTTCATCGCCGGGCTTTCCAGTTCCAGCTCCAGGGTCTGGCCGTCCAGCGCGGCGTTCAGGCGACCGACGCCATGTTCGTGAGCACCGAGGCTGCCGTGCTCATGGTCGTGATCATGCTCATCGGCCGCATGGGCGATGGCCAGCGGCAACAGGGCAAACGGCAAAGCGAGGAGCAGACGACGCATAGCGGTCTCCGGGAAGTAAAGTGAAGAGTTTGTTATGTAATCTTATAACGAAAGTGCGCAGAGTTTGCCCGCCTGACACGCTTTGCGCAAGGTATGGCTGCGCACCGCCCGGAACTCGGTCCGGACGGTGCGTAGATCAGCGAGAGGTGACGTGCTTCAGAATCCGCTACCGGGATAGTCGAACCAATAACGCCCCGACAACACTTGAGTGATCAATCCGGTGTCCAGCAACTTCGGCGCATCACGGTGGAAGCGTTCACGCCATGCCGGCAGCCACCAGTAGTTGATAGCTGTGCCGCGGGGTTGAAGAATCAGGATCATTACGTCGCGATCAATCCTGCCTTGGGTATAGAGCAGATGGCCGTTGTCCATGAATCCCATGTACTGTTTGATCGGCAACTGGAACATCAATGCTGTGGTGAAGATTTTTTCACTCTGACTGAACGCGGGGCTTTGCAGAAGCTGTAACGCTTCACAGACATGTGCTTGGGGTTGGCTGGCGATTTTCTGTCCTTCAGGTGTCGATAGCACATCGAATCGATCATCCAGTTCGCGCCAGTCGACACGATCATTGCGCTCGAAGTAGTCCCGTATGAACGCTGTCAGTGGTCCGGCTGTGGATGTGCCGGTGGTACAGATCGACAGGTCGGCGGGCGACCAAAGTCGCCACGCCATGATCAGCAGGAGTGGAATGGCGAGGAGTATCCAGAGCAGTCGTTTCATTGTGGTGTGCTGTATTTGTATCGTCGAAAAATGGTGAAGTCATGATCGCTATCAATGGCGTTGCCGGACGCCCGTCGGAAGCCGACATCGTTGACCTCGATTTTTTCCCAGCTGGCGGATATGCAGACACCTTGGGCAAGCACGAAGCCGACATGGCCGCTGGCGTCCGAATAGTTGACAGCATACGCACCTATGTCACCGGGCAGCGCGGAGCGTTGCACGCTCCAGCTTTTAAGTAATCGATTCTCGTCGGCCCACTCTCCGGCAAGTGGCGGACTGACTTTTGAGTACCCCCAAATGTACTTCGACTTGCCGTGTTCGATCAGCGCTACGTTGATTCCGACAGCTGTCAGCACGTCATAAACGAACAAGTTGCATTTGTTGGTATTGGCGGGGAATTCCACGCTCTTGCTTGATTCATCGGCGGTTCTATGAGGCAAGGATTTTTTGCTTGTGTTGCCTGCCCATGCTGTGGAGTTTCGGTGAGAAAGTGCCTCCAGCAAGATTTTTCGCGGCAGATCCTGAATGAAAACCCTCACCGTATTGGTCTTGTTCTGACGCTTCACCCCGTATTCCACTTCGTAAAACGTATCACCGGTGACGGCTCCGCTGTTTGACAAAGGCACCTTCACCCAAGGTGAAACGGCCACGATGGTCAGCAACTTGCCCTGATTCAGAGTGGCCTTGTGAATCGCTTTCGTTACTCCGCTGCCTCCGATGATCTGCAACGTGATCTCATAGCTATCGCGGCTCTTTATCGTCGATACCTTTTTTTCTTCATCGCGGATGACGGTTGTTTGTCCTTTATCCGATAAAAGAGTGTAGGTAGTTGGTGTGTCTTTTCTCTGGACGATATTGCCATCAACGAGTTGTTCGTTGATCAGCAATTGAAACTGCACGCCCTTGGGGGGCTGCATCAGAAAATCCTTGAAGGCAAGTTTGATTTTCGATTTCATGACGCGTCCTGTTTCAACGGTTCTTCATAGGAATAGAACGTCCATTCGGCATCTTCACCAATCAGGAGAGTGTCGTAGTCCTCAGGGTTCTCGACCTGGTGTTCGCAACCTTCACCTGTGGCAGTGCAGGTACTGTCCTGCAGAATGGCCGCCTTTTTCTTGTCCTTGAGTTTGTAGGCAAGTCCCGGTTTCCGGGTGTCGTCCAGGCGTTCGATGATGACTTGCAGATAACGATGCGAAGCCAGGGCGGCAACGGGTGGGCCCATATCGATGGGGGCCGGGCGGCCTATGCCGGCGAAACCGCTGTGTTGCTGGGTGAGCAGTTTGTTGGCCATGGGCGGGCAGCCGCAGGCGACGTAGTCACCCTCCAGTGCAGCCGGGCCGGCAGGCAGGATCAGCGTTCTTTCGCCAACGGCGACGATCGCTCCCTGGCCAGCACTGCACGCAGGGCAACTGGCAAGTTGTCCGATCGAGGCGATGATTTCGCCTTCTATACGCAGGTTTTCGTTTCCTTCGAGAATCACACCACCTGTAGAGGTAGGGCCTCCCTTCGACGCCAGTTTTCTTCCTGAAGACATGGGGTTCCTTCCCATGAAAAAAGAAGAAATGTAGCCGATAAGGTAAACGTCGCCAGCTCCTGACACTTGGCGTTACACAAGTCCCATGGGAGCATGCAGGTCAGAAATGTGCGGGAGAAAAGCTTATGTTGCGGATACGCGGAACCGTCGGCGAGTTGCCGGTGGATTTGACCCTGGAACTGGATGAAAGCGACTGGGCGCGGCTCGGTTCGCAGTTTGGCGTGCAGGTGCAAGCCGCCCAGCCGCAGACTGCAGCAACGGCGCCTGTGGCGAAACCGGTGAATCAGGATGACGCGTTGTGGCAGGTCGCCAGGGATTTGCTGCGCAAGGCCGGGCAGCTCAGCGGGCCGGATCTGCTGGATCAGCTCGAAGGACTGACCGGCAGCGCGGCGGCGGGCAAGCGATTGCTGGTTCGCCTGCGCCATTCATCCGATGTGAAGGTGGCGAGCGGCGGGGATACGCCGCTCTACAGCTGGATCGAGTAAGCGCTTAGTACAGCGCGGCAAACACCTTGCGCCGGTAAGCGGTCACCAGCGGGTGATCGTTCCCCAGCAGTTCGAACACTTGCAGCAAGGTCTTGTGCGGCAGACCTTCGTTGTAGCTGCGGTTGCGGATGAACAGCTTGAGCAGTGCGTCCAGCGCCGCTTCGTATTGCTGACGGGCCAGTTGCTGGATCGCCAGTTGATACACCGCTTCGTCGTCCTGCGGGTTTTGCGCCAGACGGCTTTTCAAGTCGGCGGCGTCCGGCAGGTCACGGGCCAGGCCGAGGAACTTGATCTGCGCCTTGGCACCAGCCAGCGCGGCTTTGTGTTCGTCGCTCTTGACCGCGTCGAGCACGGTTTGCGCTTCGCCCAGCTCACCGCGTTCGGTCAGGCAGCGAGCGTAGAGAATCAACGCCTTGGCGTTGGTATTGTCTTCGCCCAGCAGCGTGACCAATGTCGCTTCCGCGTCGGCGTAGCGGCCCTCGTCGAACAGTGCCTGAGCCTGTTCGAACGGATCGGCAGCCGACGGCGCCGGCATCTGCACATGCGGTTCGAGCAGGGCGCGCACGGCGGATTCCGGTTGCGCACCGGCAAAGCCGTCCACCGGTTGACCGTCCTTGAACAGCACCACGGTCGGCAGGCTACGGATGCCGAAGCGGGCGACGATGTCCTGCTCGATATCGCAATTGACCTTGGCCAGCAGCAACTCGCCCTGATAGCTTTCGGCGATGCCTTGCAGCATCGGCATCAGCGCCTTGCACGGCGCACACCATTCGGCCCAGAAATCCACTAGCACCGGTTTTTGAAAGGAAGCCTCGATCACCGACTGGTCGAAGTCGGCCGTCGTGGCGTCGAAGATGTACGGCGTTTGCTGACTCATGGGGTATCTCGTAAAAGCGTGAATGGGGCAACTATACGGTCAGGCGCGGGCCGCATGGTAGAGGCTGACATGGCGAAACTCTTCGGGCTCGGCCAGATCCGGCAGGGTCATGGCCTCGAGCATTTCGATGCGCCGGTACAGCGGATGACGGAAATCCCGGACCCGCGAATCCGCCACCAGCGCCTCGCGGCCACGGCTCAGGAAGGCGTCGAGCAGCGGCAGGTTTTCCCGGTCGTAGAGAACGTCGGCCACCAGGATCAGATCGAAGCGATCGGCCTCGGCGAAGAAGTCCGTGGAATAGCTCATTTGCACATCATTGAGTTCGGCATTCGCCCGACAGGCGGCAATCGCCAGCGGGTCAAGGTCGCAGGCCACCACTTCCAGCGCGCCAGCCTTCACCGCCGCGATGCCGGCGATCCCGGAACCGGCGCCGAAATCCAGCACCCGTTTGCCCCGGACCCACTCGGGAAACTCCGCCAGATAGCGCGCCACCGCCAGACCGCTGGCCCAGCAGAAACTCCAGTACGGCGGTTCATGCAGGATGCGTTGGGTTTCTTCCTGGCTGAATTCGCGGGCCATGTTGTCGCCATCGATCAGCCACAGCTGCAAATCGGTGTCCGGCAATGTGCAGGCTTTCAGTCGCGCGTCGCCGAGCAACTCGCCCAGCGACTGTTGCAGGTCTGACGGTGCATTCATGGGGCTTTGACAAATTGCAGCTGGCCCAGCGCCTGGGTGGTCGGCTGAGTGATGGTCTGCGACGGCAGGTGCAGGATCAACTGGCCGGACTGGCTGGCGCGGCCGCGCAATTCAACCCGCGCGCCAACCGGGAAGGATTCGGGGTTGAAGCGCAGGTGAAACGGCAGAATCTGGTTGTTGCCGATCAGGCTGGAACTGGCGAGCAATTGCTGCGGGCGATCCTTCTCATCGATCACCAGCAGCGCCAGCTCGACTTCGGCACCGGCCGGCACGCCTTGCAGGGTGCCGCTCAGTTCGCGCTGATACGCCGGCAGCGGGCCGAGGTCGGCGGCTTCCCGGGCTTTTTTCTGCGCCTGTTGCGGCGCCGGGCCCGGCGTGGGCGGCTGAGGCTTGGGCGCATCGCTACCACAGGCTACCAGCAGGCTGAAAACACTGAGCAAAACGAGCGGTCGTAGGGACATTGGCGGCTCCAGCAAAATGAAATCCATGGATCAATCGATCATGGCAGTCTGTATACCGCAAAGCCTATGGCTTGTCTTGCCACCGGGATGCGCTACCATGGCCCTCCCTTTTTTTGTTGCCAGCCACCATGCACTGTCCCTTCTGCGGTGCCAACGACACCAAGGTCATCGACTCGCGTCTGGTCGCCGAGGGCGAACAGGTGCGCCGCCGGCGTGAATGCCTGGCCTGCGGCGAACGTTTCACGACGTTCGAGACGGCCGAACTGGTGTTGCCGCGCCTGATCAAAACCGACGGCAGCCGCCAACCGTTCGACGAAGAAAAACTCCGCGCCGGCATGCAACGCGCCCTGGAGAAACGTCCGGTGAGCGTCGAGCGCCTCGAATCCTCGCTGGTCCATATCAAGCACAAGCTGCGCGCCACTGGCGAGCGTGAGGTCAAGTCCCTCGTGGTCGGCGAACTGGTGATGGCCGAGCTGCAAAAGCTCGATGAAGTCGCCTACATCCGTTTCGCTTCCGTGTACCGCCGCTTTCAGGACCTCAACGAGTTCCGCGAAGAGATCGACCGCCTCGCCCGTGAACCGGTGAAAGAATGACCACCGCCGCCGATCAGGCCATTCTCGACGCCCACTTCATGGCCCGGGCCCTGGAGCTGGCGCGCAAGGGGCACTACACGACTCATCCCAATCCCCGGGTCGGCTGCGTGATCGTGCGCGACGGGCAGATTGTCGGCGAAGGCTGGCATGAACGCGCCGGCGAATCCCACGCCGAAGTCCACGCCCTGCGCGCCGCCGGTGAACGGGCCCGAGGCGCCACGGCTTACGTGACCCTCGAACCTTGCAGCCACCACGGCCGCACACCGCCGTGCGCCGATGCGCTGGTGAATGCCGGTGTCGGCCGGGTGGTCGCGGCGATGCGTGATCCCAATCCACAAGTCGCCGGACGCGGTCTGCAACGCCTGGCCGATGCCGGCATCGCCAGCGAAAGCGGCGTGCTGGAAACTGAGGCGCGCAAGCTCAATCAAGGTTTTCTGAAGCGCATGGAACACGGCTTGCCGTTCGTGCGGGTCAAGTTGGCCATGAGCCTCGACGGCCGCACGGCGATGGAAAGCGGCGAGAGCCAATGGATCACCGGCCCTGCCGCGCGTTCGGCGGTGCAGCGGTTGCGCGCCCAGGCCAGCGTGGTGCTGACCGGCGCCGACACGGTGCTGGCCGATGGCGCACGCCTGACCGTTCGCGCCGAAGAGCTGGGACTGGATGCCGAACAAACCGCGCTGGCCCTGAGCCGTCCGCCGCTGCGGGTGCTGATCGACGGCCGTCTGCGGGTGCCGCTCGATGCGCCGTTCTTCAAGGCCGGCCCGGCGCTGGTCGCCACTTGCGTGGCCATCGAAGAACAGTACGCCCATGGCCCGGAATGCCTGATCGTGCCGGGCGATGACGGTCAGGTCGATCTGCATCAATTGTTGATCGAACTGGCCAACCGTGGCGTCAACGAAGTGCTGGTCGAGGCCGGTCCGCGACTGGCCGGCGCATTTGCCCAACTCGGTCTGGTCGACGAGTTCGTGATCTTCATTGCCGGCAAGTTCCTCGGCTCCACGGCGCGTCCGCTTCTGGACTGGCCGCTGGCCTGTATGAAGGATGCGCCCGAGCTGAAAATCACTGAAATTCGCGCGGTTGGCGATGACTGGCGAGTCACTGCCATCCCTGTCCCGTCGGCGAGCGTATAATTCCCGGCCATCGCGTTAGCGCTGGCTTCGTTCTCAAGGAGAACCCCATGTTTACCGGCATCATCGAATCCATCGGCAGTATCCGCGCACTGACCCCAAAGGGCGGTGATGTGCGGGTGCATGTCGAAACCGGCAAGCTCGACCTGAGCGACGTCAAACTCGGCGACAGCATCGCGGTCAACGGCGTGTGCCTGACTGCGGTTGAACTGCCGGGCAACGGCTTCGCCGCCGACGTCAGTCGCGAAACCCTCGACTGCACCGCCATGAATGACCTGAAAAGCGGCAGCCCGGTCAACCTGGAAAAAGCCCTGACCCCGACCACCCGTCTCGGCGGGCATCTGGTCAGCGGTCACGTCGACGGTGTCGGCGAAGTGGTTTCGCGCAGCGACAATGCCCGCGCCGTGGAATTTCGCATCCGCGCACCGAAAGAGCTGGCCAAGTACATCGCCCACAAGGGCTCGATCACCGTTGACGGCACCAGCCTGACCGTGAACGCGGTCGATGGCGCCGAATTCCTGCTGACGATCATCCCGCACACCTTGAGCGAAACCATCATGGCGTCCTACAAGCCAGGTCGCCGGGTGAACCTGGAAGTCGACCTGCTGGCGCGTTATCTGGAGCGTCTGCTTTTGGGCGACAAGGCTGCCGAGCCATCGTCCGGTGGCATCACTGAAAGCTTTCTGGCCGCCAACGGCTACCTCAAATCCTGACTGAAGGGGGTGCCTTGTGGCGCTCAATAGCATCGAAGAACTGGTTGAAGACATCCGCCAAGGCAAGATGGTCATCCTTATGGATGACGAAGACCGCGAGAACGAAGGCGACCTGATCATGGCCGCCGAATGCTGCAAGGCCGAGCACATCAACTTCATGGCCAAGTACGCCCGTGGCCTGATCTGCATGCCGATGAGCCGCGAGCGTTGCGAAACCCTGAAGCTGCCGCTGATGGCGCCACGCAACGGTTCCGGTTTCGGCACCAAGTTCACCGTCTCGATCGAAGCCGCCGAAGGCGTGACCACCGGCATCTCCGCCGCTGACCGCGCACGTACCGTGCAAGCGGCTGCTGCAAAAGACGCGAAAGCCGAAGACATCGTCAGCCCGGGCCACATTTTCCCGCTGATGGCCCAGGCTGGTGGCACCCTGGCCCGCGCCGGTCACACCGAAGCCGCCTGCGACCTGGCGCGCATGGCCGGTTTCGAGCCAAGCGGCGTGATCTGCGAAGTGATGAACGACGACGGCACCATGTCCCGTCGCGCCGAACTGGAAGCGTTCGCCGCCGAACACAACATCAAGATCGGCACCATCGCCGACCTGATTCACTACCGGATGATCCACGAACGTACCGTTCAGCGGATTGCCGAGCAGCCGCTGGACAGCGAACTGGGCCAATTCAACCTGGTGACCTATCGTGATTCCGTGGAAGGCGACGTGCACATGGCACTGACCCTGGGCACCGTTTGCGCCGAAGAGCCGACACTGGTTCGCGTGCACAACATGGACCCGCTGCGCGACCTGCTGATGGTCAAGCAACCGGGTCGCTGGAGCCTGCGCGCCGCCATGGCTGCGGTTGCCGAGGCCGGCAGCGGTGTGGTGCTGTTGCTCGGTCACCCGCTCGATGGCGACGTGTTGCTGGCGCACATCCGCGAAACCGGTGATCAGGCCGCACCGAAAAAGCCGACCACCTACAGCATTGTCGGTGCCGGCTCGCAGATCCTGCGTGACCTCGGCGTGCGCAAAATGCGTTTGATGAGCGCGCCGATGAAGTTCAATGCGATATCCGGTTTCGATCTGGAAGTTGTAGAATACGTGCCCTCCGAATAATGACCGGTTGTTTCCGGCCCTGTATTCGCGGCAAATAAATCACTGAGGGACGCGAAACAGACGCGTCCCGGCTCTTTAAGAGATCTGACGAATGACCCTGAAGACCATCGAAGGTACCTTCATCGCCCCTAAAGGCCGCTACGCTTTGGTAGTGGGCCGCTTCAACAGCTTCGTGGTTGAAAGCCTGGTCAGCGGTGCAGTTGATGCCCTGGTTCGCCACGGCGTGAGCGAAAGCGACATCACCATCATCCGCGCACCTGGCGCCTTCGAAATCCCGCTGGTTGCGCAGAAAGTCGCCCAGAAAGGCGAGTTCGCAGCAATCATCGCCCTGGGCGCGGTCATTCGTGGCGGCACTCCGCACTTCGAATACGTGGCTGGCGAGTGCACCAAGGGCCTGGCCCAGGTGTCCATGGAGTTCGGCGTACCGGTCGCTTTCGGCGTCCTGACCGTTGATTCCATCGAGCAAGCCATCGAACGTTCCGGCACCAAGGCCGGCAACAAAGGTGCTGAAGCTGCCCTGTCCGCTCTGGAAATGGTCAGCCTGCTGGCGCAGTTGGAGGCCAAGTGATTAGCGACGAAAGCGATCGTTTCAACCCGCGCGATCCGAAACCTGCGGATGCCGGCAAGCCATCTAAAAGCGCCAAGCGCCGCGAAGCCCGTCAGCTCGCGACTCAGGCCCTGTATCAATGGCACATGGCCAAGGCTTCGCTGAACGAGATCGAAGCGCAGTTCCGGGTCGATAACGATTTCACCGATGTCGATGGCGCGTACTTCCGCGAAATCCTCCACGGGGTTCCGCAGTTCAAGACCGAAATCGACACCGCGCTCACGCCTTGCCTGGATCTGGCGATCGAAGAGCTGGATCCGGTTGAACTGGCGGTTCTGCGCCTGTCCACCTGGGAACTGCTCAAGCGCGTCGACGTGCCGTACCGCGTTGTGATCAACGAAGGTATCGAACTGGCCAAGGTGTTCGGTTCGACCGACGGCCACAAGTTCGTCAACGGCGTGCTCGACAAGCTGGCTCCGCGCCTGCGTGAAGCTGAAGTGAAGGCGTTCAAGCGCTGATCCGCGCTTGAATACTTTTTCTCGGCCATGGGCGAGTTTGAGCTGATCCGCAATTTCTTCGCCGCCGCGCCTTGTGCGCAGGGCGGTGAAGGCGTTGCACTGGGGATCGGCGATGACTGCGCCTTGCTGGCGGTTCCTTCCGGGGAACAGCTGGCGGTTTCCACCGATACGCTGGTGGCCGGCGTACATTTCGCCGATCCCTGCGATCCGTTTCTGCTCGGTCAGCGCTCGCTGGCCGTGGCGGTCAGCGACCTCGCTGCCATGGGTGCCACGCCCGTCGCCTTTACCCTTGCCCTGACTCTGCCGACGGTGACTGCCGATTGGCTGCAAGCCTATGCCCGCGGTTTGAACCGCATGGCGCAGGGCTGCGGCGTGGCACTGGTCGGCGGCGATACGACCCGCGGGCCGTTGAGCCTGACCGTCACCGTGTTCGGGCGCGTCCCGGCCGATAAAGCGTTGACCCGCAGCGGCGCGCAGCCGGGCGATCTGCTGTGTGTCGGCGGTGAGCTGGGCAATGCCGCCGGGGCCTTGCCGCTGGTGCTGGGGCAGCGAGACGCCGAACCACACATCGCCCGGCCGCTGCTCGATCATTACTGGGCGCCGCAACCGCAACTCGCTCTCGGCCAGGCGCTGCGTGGCAAGGCCACTTCGGCGCTGGACATCTCCGATGGCCTGCTCGCCGACTGTGGCCACATCGCCCTGGCGTCGAAGGTTCGCCTTGAAATCGAGCGTGAGCGTGTCCCACTGTCGGATGCGCTGGTGGCGTTTCTCGGCCAGCGCGGCGCCGAGCGTGCGGCGTTGAGCGGCGGCGATGATTACGTGCTGGCCTTCACCTTGTCGTCCGTCGAGTTGCCGGCATTGCTCGCCGATGGCTGGTCGATCCATGTGATCGGCCGCGTGACGCAAGGGCAGGGCGTAGTGCTGCTGGATCGCGACGGGCACGACATCACCCCGCAAATCCGGGGTTATCAACATTTTCAGGAGTCACCGTGACAGATCACCCGAAACAGGTTCCGGCCGAATTCGTTCCGCCGTCGGTCTGGCGCAACCCCTGGCATTTTCTGGCGTTCGGTTTCGGTTCGGGCACCTTGCCCAAGGCGCCGGGCACTTGGGGCTCGTTAGTTGCACTACCCTTTATTCCGTTGTGGCAGATGCTGCCGGACTGGGGGTACTGGCTGATGCTCGGGATCACCATGCTGTTCGGCTTCTGGCTGTGCGGCAAAGTGGCCGACGATCTGCGGGTGCACGACCACGAAGGCATCGTCTGGGACGAAATGGTCGGGATGTGGATCACCCTGTGGCTGGTGCCGGAAGGCTGGTACTGGTTGCTGGCCGGGTTCCTCGTGTTCCGCTTCTTCGACATTCTCAAGCCGTGGCCGATCCGCTGGATCGACCGGCATGTTCACGGCGGCGTCGGCATCATGCTCGACGACGTGCTGGCCGGCGTGTTCGCGTGGCTGGCGATGCAGGGACTGGTGTGGGTTTTCGCCTGATTTCCAGGCGTGGATGAGGGGCGCAGGGATGACTCGACGCTGGTTGGCGATAGTGGTTTTGACCTTGCTTGGCGCCGTGGCCCAGGCACAGGACGCACCGCCGTCGGTCATTCACCTGGCCAGTGAAGATTGGGAAGACTACACCGCCGCCGATGGTCATGGCCTGGGCTGGGACGTGTTGCGCAAAGTCTTCGAACCGGCCGGCGTGACCCTGGATATTCGCACCGTGCCCTACACCCGCTCGGTGGGTCTGGTGCAACTGAAGGAAGCTGACGCACTGGTCGGCTCCTATCGCGGTGAAGCCGAGCAGGTGCTGTATCCGAAATGGAATTTCGATTCCGACCACATCTACGCGCTGGGTCTTGCCAGCAACCCATCGCCGACCCAGGCGACGCTGGGCAAGTATCGATTGGCCTGGGTGCGCGGCTATCGCTACGAAACCTACCTGCCGAACGTCAAACGCTTCAACCAGATCGAACGCCGCACCGGGATCCTGTCAATGCTCAAGCAGGGGCGTGCGGATTACTACATCGATGCGCTGACGGAAATCGAAGCGGTGCTGCGAAACGCCGCCGATCCTTCGCAGTACCGTTATTCACATCTGGCGGAATTGCCGCTGTACCTCGGCTTCGCCGACACCCCGCAAGGCCGGGCGCTGATGTCTATCTACGACCAACGCATGGAACAACTGGTGAAGAGCGGTGAGTTGAAGCCGATCTTCGAGCGCTGGAAGCAGCCGTATCCGTTCGAGTAGGGGCGACGGGCCTGTCATCAAACTTTTTGATAGTTATCCCCGATAATTCAGCCTAAGCGCCTGCGGGTACCTGCTGTTACAATGCCGCCCAGCGAATCTCGGACTTTTCAGATCAGGAGCACACCGGTGCCTGTCGTTTTTGTCGCCGCTTCCAAGCTGCCAACGCCTTTTGCGCAATTCACCATGCACGGTTTTCTCGATGAAGCCACCGGCCGCGAGCACGTTGTGCTGAGCCTGGGTGAGATTGCCGACGGTGCCCCGGTACTCGGCCGTCTGCACTCCGAATGCCTGACCGGCGATGCCTTGTTCAGCCAGCGTTGCGACTGCGGTTCGCAACTCGAAGGCGCCCTCAAGGCCATCGCTCGTGAAGGCCGTGGCGTGTTGCTGTACCTGCGTCAGGAAGGGCGCGGCATCGGTCTTTTGAACAAGATCCGTGCCTACGAATTGCAGGACGGCGGCGCCGACACCGTTGAAGCCAACGAGCGTCTGGGCTTTGCCGCCGACCAGCGTGACTACGCCATGTGCCTGCCGATGCTCGAGCATCTGGGCGTCAAATCCCTGCGTCTTATGACCAACAACCCGCGCAAGGTCAAAGCCTTGACCGACATGGGCATCGTCGTCGCCGAGCGCGTGCCGCTGCACACCGGCCACAACCCGCACAACAAACTCTATCTGGCGACCAAGGCCAGCAAGCTCGACCACATGATGGGCAACGAGCATCAGGGCGAGGTAGACCGGGCGTGACCCGCGGGCAAGTGCGGCGCCGTCTGTCGATCGCCTGGTGGAAATACCTGGCGCTGGCGCTGGTGCCGCTGTTCGTGATCAACGCTGTGTTCGGCCAGGGTGAGGCGATTCTGCCGGTCTTGGCGATGCCCTTTTTTATCGCTGGCGTGGCTTCGATGTTTGTCAGCCTGAAATTTTTCGGGCGCTACAAGCACGCGCTGATCGCCACGCAAAAAGCCCTCGATACCCCTGAAGAACCCGCTGCCTGGATCGCCCTGGCGGCCTGCCTTCGCAGTGCATTCGTGGTCGCGGCGCTGCCGGCATGGATTGGCGCGCTGGCAGTGTTCGTCGGTCTTGAAGCGGTGCCGCTCATGTTGCTGGCGCTGTCCACGGCGGTGCTGTTCTACCTCTACCGTATCCCGCGTCAACTCGCCTGATGCGGCGTCTCTGGCTGGCGGTTCTGCTGCTGGCCGTCAGCGGTGAAACGCTGGCCGCTCTACGGGTGGTCAGCCTTGCGCCATCTCTGTCTGAAATCGTTGTCGAACTGGATTCGGCCGATCTGCTGGTCGGTGTGCTGGATGGCGGTGAGCGGCCATCCGCGATCAAGGATGTGCCTTCGGTGGGCCGTTACGGCCAGCTCGACATGGAACGGCTGCTCAGCCTCAAACCTGACTTGTTGCTGCTATGGCCCGGCAGTGTCGGCCCGGCTCAGCGCGATCAGCTCAAGCGCTTGAACATCCCGACTTTCGTTGCCGAGCCCCACAGTCTCGAACAACTGACCGCGCAGATTGAAGCCATCGCGATACAGCTCGGTCGTCCTGAGCGTGGGGTCGAATGGGCTGCGGCGCTGCGGCGCAACCTTGATGAACTGCGCCAACGCTACCGCCGGGAAGCGCCGCTGCGGGTGTTCTATCAGGTCTGGGACGCGCCGCTGTACACCGTCGGCGGCGGGCAGATCATCAGCGATGCGCTTGAAGTGTGCGGCGCGCGCAATGTGTTTGCCGATTTGAGCCTGCCAGCGCCGCAGGTGAGCATCGAAGCGGTTTTACAGCGTGACCCCGAAGTGATTCTGGCCGGCGATCAGCCGCAACTCGATGCGTGGAACGCCTGGCCGCAGGTCACAGCGGTGAAGCATCGGCAATTACTGCTGGTCACCGACAAAGGTCTGGAGCGCCCGAGCGGGCAGATGATCGAGGCGACCGCCAAACTCTGCCACCTGATCGCGCCAGATCGTTAGAGCTGCGGCGTCCAAGTTACCCCGAACATGAACGCCCGACCTTCCTCGCGATAGTCATACTGACTGCCGTCATGGCTGTACAGCGCCCGGTTGTATCCCTTGTCCAGCAGGTTATCGACCTTGAAATCCAGCTTGATCTCGCGGTTCAGCGCCCAGCTGCTGCGCAGTCCGAGCAGTGCATAACCGCCAAGCGGCTGCTGATTGTTCAGGTCGTCATAGCTGCTGCTCACGGCCTGCCAACTGGCGCCGAGGCCAAGGCGATCGAACTGTCGATCCAGATCCCAGCTCAATGTCCGCCGTGCACGCCGCGCCAATGTGTGGCCGGTGTCGCGGTCGCGGGGATCGATGATCGCCACGCCGAGGTTGCTCTGCCAGCCCAGCAGTTCCTGTTTCAGGGTCGCTTCGAAGCCGTTGATCCGTGCCGAAGCGACGTTTTCCGGGCGTGAGTTGCTGCCGAAGATGATCGCGTCTTCCAGATTGGTCCGGTACAGCGAGGCTTCGAGGCGAGTGCTGTCGCTCAACTGGCTGCGCCATTGCAGCTCGTAGCTTTTCGAGGTTTCCGGTTTCAGGTCGGGGTTGCTGAAGTCCGGGTAATACAGATCGTTGAAGGTCGGCGCACGGAAGCCTTCGCTGTAGCTGAGCAGCAGATCGTTGTCCGGATTGACCGGCAACGTCAGCGTGCCGCTCCAGCTGTTCTGGCCGCCGAACTGCTGGTTGTCGTCGCGACGCAGGCCCAGTTCGGTGGAGAAGCTGTCGGCCTGGAAGCGATGCTGGATGAAGGCTGCGCGGTTCCAGCGGCTGTCCTCATCAAATGCGGTGCTGCTGTTGATGCGGTCTTCGTACCAGTCGCCGCCAAGGATCAGGCTGTTGCGTGCATCCAGCGTCAGATCGTTCTGCCAGGTCACCGAGTCGCGGTAGGTGTTGAACACCGAGCGGTCGTCGCTGAGCTTGTCGAAGGACTTCTCGCGGTTTTCGCTGTGGCCAAGCTCCAGGCGCGACTTCCAGCGCTCGTTGATCCGCGCATCGATGTAGCTGCTGAAACTGCTGACGGTGAAATCGCTGTAGGGCTGTTGCTGGACCGAATCGAAGGTGATCGGGTCAAAGCGGCCAAACGGGTTGTCGAACTCGCTTTTGCCACGGTTATCCAGCAGGTTGGCGCCAACTTCGATGTCGTCGGTCAGCGCATGGCTGAGGCTCAGGCTGATGGACTTATTGCGATAGGCGTCGTGATCGCCGTCGCTGGGATACGACTCGTGGGTGCGGTCGAGGCCGGCGGTTTCATCAAGGCTGGCGCCGAGGTTGAAACGGGTTTTCTCATCACCTCCGGACAGACCGACACTGCGTTCCCAAGTCTGATTGCTGCCGAAACCCACATGCATACGCGGCTGCAAGCCTTGTTCGCCGCCGCGCCGGGTGAAGATCTGGATCACCCCGCCAATCGCATCGCTGCCATAAATCACCGAACGCGAACCGCGCAGCACTTCGACGCGCTCGATCTGTTCAATGTTGAGGTGTTGCAAGTTGCTGTCGCCGGAGGTGGAATTGCCGATGCGCTGGCCGTCGACCAGCACCAGGCTTTGCGCCGATTGCGTGCCGCGAATGTAAATTCCCGGCAGGCTGCCGCGTCCGCCGGTTTGCGCCACTTGCACGCCCGGCACCCGTTGCAGCAGATCGGTGACGCTACGCGGTTGCAGGCGTTCGATGTCTTCGCGGGTGAACACGGTGTTGGCGGCACTGCTGTCGTTGCGCGCTTCGACCTGGCGGTTGGCGCTGATCAGCATGTCCGGCAGCTTCAGGGCCTGATCGCGTTCGAAGGTGTCAGCGAGGGCGTTGGCGGTTGGCAGCAGCAGGAAGGGCAGGGCGAGGCGCGAGAGGTTCATCGGTATTCCGTTGGTATTTCTGGTGTGCACTAGATTTCCAGCGACACAAAACACTGTGGGAGCGGGCTTGCCCGCGATGGCGTCGGTACATCCAACATCAATGTTGACTGTGCCGACCTCATCGCGGGCAAGCCCGCTCCCACAGGGATGGTGATTACTTGTTGAGCAGCTCCAGGCGCTCCCGCACCGCCGCTTCGATCCCCACTTCATCCAGTCCGCACTCGGCCAGCATTTGCGCCGGCTTGGCGTGCTCGACGTAAACGTCCGGCAAGCCCAGATGCAGCACCGACTTGAGGATGTTCTCGCGGGCGAGGAACTCGCTGACCGCGCCACCGGCACCGCCCATGATCGCGTTCTCTTCGATGGTCACCAGCAGGTCGTGGCTGTTGGCGATCTCGCGCACCAGCGCTTCGTCCATCGGCTTGACGAAACGCATGTCGACTACGGTCGCATCCAGCGTTTCGGCGACTTTCAGGGCTTCAGCCATTTGCACGCCGAACACCAGCAGGGCGACCTTGCTACCCTGACGACGCACCACACCCTTGCCGATCTCGATCGGTTCGAGGTCTTTCTCGATGGTTGCGTTCGGGCCGGTACCGCGCGGGTAACGCACCGCCGCCGGGCCGTTATACAGGTGGCCGGTGGTGAGCATCTTGCGCAGTTCGTTTTCATCGCTCGGGGTCATGATGACCATGCCCGGGATGCAGCGCAGGAACGACAGGTCGAAGCTGCCGGCGTGGGTCGGGCCGTCTTCGCCCACCAGACCGGCGCGGTCGATGGCGAACAGCACGTCGAGGTTCTGCACCGCGACGTCATGCACCAACTGGTCGTAACCGCGTTGCAGGAATGTCGAGTAGATCGCCACCACCGGTTTCGCGCCTTCGCAGGCCATGCCGGCGGCGAGGGTCACGGCGTGTTGCTCGGCAATTGCCACGTCGAAGTAGCGCAGCGGGAAACGCTCGCTGAACGCCACCAGGTCCGAGCCTTCCTTCATCGCCGGGGTAATGCCCACCAGGCGCGGGTCGGCAGCGGCCATGTCGCACAGCCACTCACCGAACACGCCGGAATACTTCGGCCCGCCGGCCTTTTTCGGCGCAGCGGCCGGGGCGTCCAGCGGTTCGAGTTTGGTAATGGCGTGGTAACCGATCGGGTCGACTTCCGCCGGGGCGAAGCCTTTGCCTTTCTTGGTGACGATGTGCAGGAACTGCGGGCCTTTCAGATCGCGCATGTTGCGCAGGGTGGCGATCAGGGTCGGCAGGTCGTGGCCATCGATCGGGCCGATGTAGTTCCAGCCCAGTTCTTCGAACAGGGTGCCGGGGACCAGCATGCCTTTGGCGTATTCTTCGGTACGACGGGCGATTTCCCAGGCGCCGGGCAGGCGCGATAGCACTTTCTTGCTGCCTTCACGCATGCTTGCGTAGGTGCGGCTGGAAAGGATCTTCGCCAGATAGTTCGACAGCCCGCCGACATTGCGCGAGATCGACATGTCGTTGTCGTTGAGGATCACCAGCATGTTGGCGTCGACTTCAGGCGCGTGGTTCAGCGCCTCGAACGCCATGCCGGCGGTCAGCGCGCCGTCGCCGATCACCGCAATCGCCTTGCGATCGCTGTTCTGCAGGCGGGCGGCGATGGCCATGCCCAGCGCGGCACTGATCGAGGTGCTGGAGTGGCCGACGCCGAAGGTGTCGTACTCGCTCTCGGAGCGGCGCGGGAAGGCAGCGATGCCGTCCTTCTGGCGCAGGGTTTCCATGCGCTCGCGACGACCGGTGAGGATCTTGTGCGGATAGGCCTGATGACCGACGTCCCACACCAACCGGTCGTCCGGGGTGTCGAAGACGTAATGCAACGCGATGGTCAGCTCGATGACGCCCAGGCCGGCACCGAAGTGCCCACCGGTCTGGCCGACCGTGTAGAGCAATTCCAGGCGCAACTCATCAGCCAGGGTTTCCAGCTCGGCTTCGCCTAACCGGCGCAGGCCGTCCGGCGTGTTAGCGCGGTCGAGCAGGGGCGTGGTCGGGCGCTTGCGGGGAATCTCATGAAACGTCGTGGGCATCAGGCGAATCGTTATAGGTATAAAAGATGCGGCAGTTTACCTGATGCATCGCCCCCTGCCCACGCGTTGGTCTTTTTTGGCTGATTAGCCGTCAGTTACGCCGATCGACGATATACCGGGCCAGATCGCGCAACGGCTCGGCAGCCGCGTCAAACGGTCGCAGCGCATGCAGGGCCTGATCGCGCAGTTCCAGCGCATAGGCCTTGGCGGCGTCGAGGCCGAGCAGGGCCGGGTAGGTCGGCTTGTCACGGGCAATGTCGGCGCCCTGGCGTTTGCCGAGGGTTTCGGTATCGCTTTCGACGTCGAGAATGTCGTCCTGGACCTGGAATGCCAGGCCGATGGCCTGTGCATAAGTCTGCAGGGACTTGAGTTCATCCTTCTCGGCACGGCCGCTGGCCAAGGCGCCGATCTTGACGCTGACTTCGATCAGCGCGCCGGTCTTGTGCCGATGCATCTGTTCCAGCGCTTTCTGGTCGAGCTTGAGGCCGACCGAACCGAGGTCGATGGCCTGACCGCCGACCATGCCCGCCGGGCCCGCCGCGTGCGCCAGCGCCGTGACCTGTTGCAGGCGGATGTCCGCGCTCAGATCGCTCAGACGCGGATCGAGCAGGGCGCTGAACGCCAGACTCTGCAAGCCGTCACCGGCGAGGATTGCGCAGGCTTCGTCGAATTTCTTGTGCGTGGTTGGCTGGCCGCGACGCAGATCGTCGTCGTCCATCGCCGGCAAATCGTCGTGCACCAGCGAATACGCGTGGATCAGCTCAACCGCACACGCCGCGCCGTTGGCCTGTTCGGCCTTGCCGCCAAGGGCTTCGCATGCGGCGTAGGCCAGCAGCGGACGCACGCGTTTGCCGCCGTTCATCACGCTGTAGCGCATGGCTTCATAAAGGCGCGCCAGTTCTGGCAGCGGGGCGTTGAACAGGGTTTCCAGTGCCGCATTGACGCGGGCCTGGCTGGTGGCCGAATACGCTGCAATCATTCTGGCTGATCCGCGTCGAAGGGTTCCTCGGCGAGTTCGCCATCGCGCTCCAGCAACACCTGGACCTTCTGCTCGGCCTGGGCCAGCGCCGCCTGGCAGTCACGGGTCAGGCCGATGCCCTGCTCAAAAGCGGTCAACGAGTCTTCCAGCGACAATTCACCGTTCTCCAGACGCTCCACCAGCGTTTGCAGGTCGGCGAGGGACTGTTCGAAATCCAGTGCAGCTTTTTTGCGGGCCATGGCGGCTAATTCCGGTTGACGTTAAACCGGCGCGACACTAGCAGATAGGGGGGGTATGGGCAAATGAGCGGGGCGGGTCAAAGCCTTGAAATGGCGAAGGCGCTAGCTGATTAACCTGAGCAAAATATGACGGAAAGGGGCTTGTTTCAGAAAGTCTCTCGCCAATTGCGGGTGTTCTTTGAGCAAGCTGACGAACGCTTTTATCCACTTTTCCCGTTCTCGAATGAGTGCTGCACTATGGAGCCCAAGCATATCTCGCGTTTGACGAACCAAATGCCTATTTCTCCTGTTGAGATCGGGCATGGGTTCCAGTGAACCATCTGACGATAAAGAGAACTGCTCATTGCAACCGGGAGCAGGCTCAATCGGGAGAAGCCGATCTCCTTTTCGCTGGCCACATCCGTCTGACCGGATACACCCGTGTGCATAGTTGGTGTAAGAGAAGGTCAAGTGAGGGTGGCCATCACTACCGCGCTTGGGCTTGATGTGGTCAATTTGACCTGTGTCGGGTTGCAGCGGCATTTCACAGTAAACGCAAAGTCCACCTTGATCATTATGGAGGCTCGCCTTCACGATTTTTTTCACCGGGCGGAAAGCCTCTCCATCAAAATCATCTGGTCCCGCGCCGGGATAAGTTTCGTTGAAATCCAGCAGTGCTTTTGGGGGAGCGGGGTTGTGAGTCAACTCAATCATTACGCGTCTTCCTGACCTGCGCCGCGAGGAACGTCCAGAGCGTCATGTCAGCCTCGGAGATTTCGTAACCAGCGTTATCCAGTTCCTGTTTCAACTGGGTAGCTTTTGGGCTGTTACCGGCACCATCCCGGAACAATTGTTCGTACGCGTGGGCAGTTTCAACGATCGCCATCGGAGGGCGGGTGTTGACATTCATGACGCCCGCCAACGCATCTCCGGATTCCTGTGCCAAGGGACTCATAGCCGGTTGTTCTGAAACCCAGCCTTGCTCGTCCTTGTGAATGACACGGATCTGCTCACGATTCGCCGTCGTCAAGACCTGAGGACTATGTGTGCTAACGATGAACTGAATTTTCGGGAACGCTTTGCGAAGTGCTGCCAGGACCTGTTGTTGCCAGGCAGGATGTAGATGCAAATCGACCTCGTCGATCAGAACAATACCTTCTGTGAGCAATGGGGCTTGATCCTCAAACTGACCATTCAGGCGCGCGCAGCGAAATGCCATGTCGGCAGTCAATGAAATCATCGCTCGAACGCCATCACTCAGCAGGCTGATTGGCAGAAGCCCATGATCAGGATGAGACATTGCGAGATCTTCATAGCCAAGGCTGTAGTGAAAGTTACTCCAGCCTTCATTCTCCAGAACCAGATTTACTGCATTTTGAATGCCGGTGATTCTTGGCTTCAGATCCGATTGCTCGTAACCCGGCAACTCTTGTTGTTGAAGCAAGGCCATTGTCGCCTTCCGCATCCATTGCTGCATTTGCACAAAATTTGATGCAGAAGACAGGCAGTCTTCATACCCCATGGTTCTACTGGCACTAACCACCGCTTTTCGTGAGCTGTTGTTGTGTGTGATCCAAAGGCGTCCAGCTGGGTAATAGCTGATTAGCGGCAAAGCAGTTGCAGCCTTGGTTCGTGCTAACTCTTGAAGGTTTTTGCCCCAGTTGGCCAGTGAGGTGGCTTCTTTTGTAGTCGTACGGCTTTTGGGGCCATGCAGTGCTCGTTGCCATTGGATGGCGGGATCATCGAGGACAGCATCAATGATGACTGGAAATCTCTGTTCGTTTTCGAAGCTGTTGCCGAGACGAACGTAACGAGCATCGGTTCGCTCAATGTGCTTGGATTTGCCCATATCGAATGCGCCGACAAATGGCCCCAGCGCGGTGGCAATGGCTTCAAGTATTGTGGTTTTACCCTGCCCGTTACGTGCGGCAATGACCGTCAGCTCAGGATGGAAGTCGATTTCAATGTCTTCAAATCGACGGAAATCCTTTAGTTTCAGTTTGCGCAGCTTCACAGGAGTACCTCTATTTTTCCCGTCCTTGCCGACGGATTTTCTGGCCGTAGTTGACCATGAGATGACATTGAGCTCCAGTCGAAATCTTGAATTGAAACTGGATAATGCTTGGCAGCGCACTCAGTCTGGAGAGTTGATTTGGTAGCGACTGCTCCGCCCTCCTGCGGCTGTCCGTTTCAAACATTTTTTCTTGACCAATTCAGCCAAATGCCTGGTTGCTGTGGCCTTGGACAGTTTTGTTTCCGACTGATACTGCGCTGCGCTGATACCGTGCTCGAAACCGCGCTCACCACCGTCGAGCAGACGATTGAGCACTTTGATCTGCTCCGCCGACAGCCCGGATTCCCGGTGCGCCTGCCAGAAGCGTGATTTTCCCAACACACTTTCAATCCGCGCGATGGCCTGTTGCAGACTGCGCAGCAGGGTTTGCAGGAACCATGCGAGCCAGTCTGTGATGTCCAGCGTGGCTTTCTGGCTCGATTCGAGAATCCGGTAATAGCCCGCGCGGTCGTCGAGAATGCTGGCGGACATCGCATAAAAACGAATGGCCTGCGCTTCGCCTTGAGCCAATGCCAGATCGGTGAGGGTGCGAGTCAGGCGCCCATTGCCGTCGTCGAATGGGTGCAAGGTGACGAACCAGAAGTGTGCGATACCGGCTCGCAGTAAAGGATCGAGGCCTGCCTGATGCTGACTGGCGTCGAACCATTTGAGAAAACTGTCGAGTTGTCGCTCAAGCCCTTGTCGCGGTGGCGCCTCGAAGTGCACGGTCGGGCGGTCGATTCGCCCGGAAACCACCTGCATCGGCTCATCGCCGCGTAATGCGCCTACATTGATTGCTCGCGAAAGGAAACCACTCTCCTGTTCTGGAAACAGCCATGAGTGCCATTCCAGCAATCGTTCCAGCGTCAGCGGTTCGGCAAAACGTTGAGTGGCATCGAGCATCAGTTGCGCCAGCCCCTCGCTGCGCTTGCTGACGTTGTCGCCATCCGGTGATTCCAGTCCCAGGCGCCGTGCCAATGAAGAACGCACGGATCCGACATTCAACTGCTCACCCTCGATGGCCGAGGAAGTCACGATGTTTTGCAGCAAAGCGTCCAGCTCAGTCTGAGCGCTCAGTGAATTGCCCACTGATCCCGCCATGCCCATCAATTGTCCCTGCGCCTGAACGCATTCGCGCAACAGCGCAGTGAGATGCTCTGCCTGCCAGTTGAAGTCGGGCCAATCGGGTTGCTGCCAGATCCAGTGAGTTGCCATGAATGCCGTTCCTGAGTGCGTGAGCCGAATAGAAGTGCTATTCGGCTCATTTCGTGAGCCGAATATGACGCCTATTCGGCTCATCGTCCACTGGTTGCCGTGATTCTCACCGCAAAACCAGATGTATCCGATTGTTAAAAAACTGCCGAATCGCTAACCTTCGCGCCTTCTACGACCCGACAGTCACGGGTCTTTCAGACGAAACGCAGTTTTCACCGCTGTGAAGTACCGAGGATCGGGTGCAAGGTTTCGTTCAGGCATGGCAGGAGGCATCACATGCGTTCACTTCTTTTGCTGCTGATCGGGTTGGTCTGCGCGCCCGCGCTGCTGGCGGCGCCGAGTGCGGAGCTGTCGGAGCCGGTGGGCGGCTGGCGCTATCACGGGCTGCTCGATCGCACGGAAAACCCGCAAGTCGCCTATCCCACGCCGCCCATCGATCGCGGCATCCAGCGCAATCGCACGATGATCGAAGGCCAGCTCAAGGCCATCGGGCATCTGCGTCCGCCCCACAGCCTGGCGGTGAATGGCAATCCCCTCAATCTGTACACCGACGACCAGGGCCGTTTCGCCCGGCCGTATGCGTTCGGTGCCGGCTCCAACAGCGTCGAAGTGATCAGCGCCGATGGCCAGTCGCTCAAGCGCGTTCAATTCTACGAAGCCAACAACCTGCGCACGCCGGCGCGGATCCGCGTGGTGCTCGGTTGGGACGACCCTAAGGCCGAACTCGACCTGCACGTCATTACGCCTGACGGCCAGCACGCCTTCTGGGCGCGGCCGGCGATGAGCAACGGCGGCGGCCTCGATCCGGACGGTGTCGATGGTCCCGGCCCGGAGATGTTCACCATGACTGCGCCGCTGCACGGCACCTATCTGGTTTACGTCAACTATTGGGGCAACTTCGGTAACGGCGGCTATAACTTCGAGGAGACCAGCAACCAGAACGAGGTCATCACCTCGCAGATCACGCTGGTGCTCAACGAAAACACCGTCGACGAAAAACGCGAAACGTTCGTCGTGCCCCTGCGGGCCATCGGTGATCTGCTGCTGGTCAAGACTTTCAACTATTAAGCATCCCGCCACGGATGAACTCGGGTTCTGGAAAGATGAGCGATAACACTGCTGCACCGGCCGCCGTAACACCTGCCGGCAAACCTTCCCGGCGCTGGCCGTTACTGGCGGTCGGGCTGTGCCTTGTCGCCGGCGTGGCGGGCGGGCTCGGTTGGCTGGTGCACAAACCCAAGGCACCACCAGCGGAGTTGGCCAGTGACAAGCTCGGCCTGAGCCGCCCGGACGCGCTGCTGGAAACCCGCTCCCTGAGCCAGTTGCCCAAGGACCTGCTGACAGTGCCGTTCCTCAAGGCCACGCTGACCGAGGATTTCGTCTTCTATTACGAAACCCACGCCGACCGCCTCGGGCTGATCGGCAGTCTGCGGCGGATCATCTACGAGCATGACCTGAAGCTGCAGGACAGCCTGATCGAGCAGCTCTTCGATCAACCGGCAGACGTAGCGTTGTGGCGCGGCGCCGATGGTCGGCTGAAAGATTTCCTGCTGGTGATGGATCGCGGCGGTCTGGCCAAGGTGCTGGAGCCGCTGGCGAAAGTCGCCCTGGATGATTCGCAACTGAGCGTGCTCAGCACCCTGAAAGTCGGTGGCGATGAAGTGCCGCTGTATCAGCTGACCTACAACGCCGGCAAATCCCTGCTGTTCGCCTCCCGTGGCGACAAACTGGTGGTGCTGTCCAATCCGGCCAAATTCTACGACCCGGAAAGTGGTGCTTCCGAGGAATCCGGCCATGTTTCGCCGCAGGCGCTGGCGGCGTTGCTCAATGGCGAAAAACTGTTCCCCGAAGCGTTCGGGTTGCCGGCCAAGACGCCGGAAACCAAGCAGCGGCTGTCGGTCAATTCCAGCGTCCTGGCCATGGGTTACCAGCGCTTTACCCCGAACTTCGCCGGCCTGCGTTTCGACATGGACGACAAGGGCTGGCACAGCTATCTCGCCATGGATGAGCTGGAGAACCAGCCGGACTTCGATTTCAAACCGGTCTGGCAAGCCATGCCGCTGGGCGCCAGTGCTTGCGTGACCTTGCCGGTGGCCGCCGAACCGCAAAAACCGTTGCTGGTGAAACTCGGCGCCGAAGAAGCGGTGGCGCAAAAGCTCACCGAGCACGTGGCCGGCGCGGCGGGCCTGTGCTGGTACGCTGATTCGCGGCTGTACACGCCCTTGCTGGTGGCCAGTCTGAACGACGAAGACAACGGCAAGCTCGACGCGGATATCGGCACGCTGTTCAATTCGATGGTCGGCGCTTACGAAGGCAAGGTCGACGAGCACGCGTTCCCGGTGGTCGAGAAACAGGAAGGCCAGAGCCACCTCTGGCAACGTCAGGTCAGCTCCAACTTCGGCCCGTACGCGGCCAAGGATGCCGAGAATCCGGACGCGATCACCGGCCGTGCCTTCATGAAAGTTAGCCTGGCGCGCCACGGTTCGACGCTGCTGTTTTCCCTCGACGACAAACTGGTCGACAAGGCCCTCGGCACCCTCGACAAACGCTTCCCGCCGATGGCCGACGTGCTGCCCAAAGACGTGCTGATGCCGATCTACTTCGGCCCGGACTCAATGGCGCAACTGATCCAGCAGGAAACCCTCGACAGCCTGCCGCAGGACATGGAGCCGGTGTTCTACAACGCCGCGCAAACCTACCTGATCCCGAAACTGCGCACCCTCGGCGGCATGGGCAAATACGCCCTGACCTTGCCGGAAGGCAGCGAGCCTGACGGTCACTGGCAATGGCTGCCGCTGGAGTGGAAAGCGCTGTGACCGGACTGATTCGCAGCCTCGGCTTGCTGGCGCTGTTGCTCAGCGCCGGCGCCCGAGCCGTTGAGGCGCCGGCCCTCGATCCGCAGCAGTCCCAGGTCTTTCGCGCCTGGTTCGTGCGCATCGCCCAGGAACAATTGAGCAAAGGCCCGAGCCCGCGCTGGTATCAGCAGGACTGCGCCGGGCTGGTGCGTTTCGCCGCCAACGAAGCGCTGAAAGTCCACGACGACAAATGGCTGCGCAGCAATGGCGTGTCCAACCGTTACCTGCCGCCGGAGCTGGACCTGAGCGCCGATCAGCGCAAGCTCGCCCAGCAATGGCAGCAGGGCGGCGGCAAGGTCGGGCCCTACGTCAACGCGATCAAACTGATTCAGTTCAACAGCCATCTGATCGGCCGCGACGTGTCCCAAGCACGCCCCGGCGATCTGATGTTTTTCGATCAGGGCGACGACCAGCACCTGATGATCTGGATGGGCCGCTACATCGCCTATCACACCGGCACGACCACCCCAACCGACAACGGCATGCGTTCGGCAAGCCTGCAGCAACTCATGACATGGAAGGACACCCGATGGATACCCGACGCAGCCAACCCCAACTTCATCGGCGTCTATCGACTGAACTTTCTCTCCCAATGACCGGTGCCCGCATGCTGCGTTTACTGCCTTTTCTGTTGCTGTCAGTCCTGCCGTTTTCGGCTGTGAATGCTGAAGATACCGTGGAGCCGAGCGGCTATACGCCGGTCTCCGGTGAGAGCTTTTTCCTGCTGGCCGACAGCAGTTTCGCCGCCGACGAACAGGCAGTGGTGCGCCTCGAAGCGCCGGGTCGCGACTACCGTCGATTCCGCATGGAACCCTACGGCGGCGCCGATATCCGCGTGTACAAGATCGACAAGCCGCTGGACTTCCTCAAGCGCCAGAAAAACCTGCACCGTGTGGTCAGTGACGGCCAGTTCAAGGGCGAAGGCCTGTCCAACACCCTCGCGTACCTGTGGGACAACTGGTACCGCAAGTCCCGTCGGGTGATGCAGCGTGCGTTCTCTTACGAGTCGCGCCAGCAAGTCACCGAGGAAGTGCCGGAGCTGAAGATGGGCAATGCCATCGCCGCGCCGACGCCGTACGACGCGCAACCGCAGTTCGCCCTGATTCCGGGTCTGCCGGTGGTCAGCCAGTTCCGTTATCCGCTGTGGCAGGCCAAACCGATCCAGCCGCCGACCGGCGTCAATCTGGCCGGGTCTTCCAGCGAGTTCGTCAGCGTCGCGCCGGGCAACGTCTACATCCCGTTGGGCAATCTGAAACCGGGTCTTTATCTGGTCGAAGCGCTGATCGGCAAGTACCGCGCGACCACCATGGTTTTCGTTTCCAACACCGTGGCGGTGAGCAAGATTGCCGGTGATGAATTGCTGGTGTGGGCCGCGCGCAAACACGAAGGCAACTCGGTGCCGAAGGTCAATGTGCTGTGGACCGACGGCCTCGGCGTGATGAGCAGCGGCGCCACCGACACCGATGGTCTGCTGCGCCTGAAACACGTCAGTCCCGAGCGTTCGTTCGTGATCGGCGAGGACGAAGAAGGCGGCGTATTCGTCTCGGAAAACTTCTATTACGACAGCGAAATCTACGACACCAAACTTTACGCGTTCACCGACCGGCCGTTGTATCGCCCGGGCGATTGGGTGTCGCTGAAAATCGTCGGCCGCGAATTCAAGAATGCGCGGGACTCGGTATTGCCGGGGGCGGCGGACGTCAATGTCAGCGTGCTCGATGCCACCGGTACCGAGTTGCAGCGCCTCGATCTGAAACTCGATTCCAAGGCCGGCACCCAGGGCCGTTTCCAGTTGCCGGACAACGCCGTGGCCGGTGGTTACGAGCTGCGTTTCAACTACAAGGATCAGGCCTACAGCAGCGCGTTCCGTGTAGCCGAGTACATCAAACCGCATTTCGAAATCTCGCTGAACCTGGCCAAGCAGGATTACCGCACCGGCGAACCGGTGAAAGGCAGCCTGGTGCTGCTCTATCCGGACGGCAAACCGGTGGCCAACGCCAAACTGACCCTGAGCCTGCGCGCTCAGCAACTGTCGATGGTCGACAACGAGCTGCAATACCTCGGTCAATTCCCGGTGGAGCTGACCAGCACCGAACTGACCACCGACAGCAAGGGCAATGCAACCCTTGACCTGCCGGCCGCCGACAAACCGAGCCGCTACATGCTCACCGTGTTCGCCAGCGATGGCGCGGCGTACCGGGTCAAGACCACCAAAGAAATCCTCATCGACCGCGGTGCTGCCAGCTTCCGTCTGACTGCGCCGCAGCGCTTCAGCGCGGTGGGTGACAAGGTCGCGTTCAGCTACGCCAACGAGGGCGGCAGCCAACAGGCGCAGGCCGTGGTGCCGAGCAGCTACAGCTGGGTGCGTCTGGAAGACCAGACCACCGGCGAAGGCAAACTGGCAGCGAAAGACAAAGGCTTCAGCGTGGCCTTCGAGCGTCCGGGCACCTACAACCTGTCGCTGAAAGATCAGCACGGCCGAGTGCTGGGCGCGACCGGTCATTCGGTCACCGGCGATGGCGTCAAGGCTGTGCCGGGCACCGTGGAAATCGTCCTCGACAAACCCGAGTACAAGGCCGGCGACGAAGCGCTGGCGCTGATCACCTTCCCCGAACCAGTCAGTGATGCACTGTTGTCGCTGGAGCGCGACAAGGTCGAAGCCACCGCGCTGCTGGCCAAGGGCGGCGACTGGCTGAAACTGGAAAAGCTCAGCGACACCCAATACCGCGCACGTATTCCGGTGAAGGACAACTTCGCGCCGAACCTGACGTTCTCGGTGCTCTACACCAAGGGCGGTCAGTACAGCTTCCAGAATGCCGGGATCAAGGTTGTTGCGCCACAGATCGATGTGGCGATCAAGACCGACAAAGACACCTATCAGCCGGGCGATACCGTGACGGTCGATCTGACCACGCAGTTCGCCGGCAAGGCAGTGCCGGCGCACCTGACGGTCAGCGTGGTCGATGAAATGGTCTACGCGCTGCAACCGGAAGTCGCGCCGACCATCGACCAGTTCTTCTACCACCCGCGCCGCAACAACGTGCGCACCAGTGCGAGCCTGTCGTTCATCAGCTACGACGTGGCCCTGCCGGGCAGCCCCGGCGCACCGGGAAAGGCCAACCGCAGCGAGCGTGGGGTGAAAGTGCTGGAGCGGCCGCGTCGCGAAGATGTCGACACCGCTGCATGGCAACCGGAGCTGTTGACCGACGCCGACGGCAAGACTCGCTTCACCTTCAAGATGCCGGACTCGCTGACCCGCTGGCGCATCACTGCGCGGGCGATTGCCGACGACGGTCAGGTCGGGCAGAAGAAGCAATTCGTCCGTTCGGAAAAACCGCTGTACCTGAAGTGGAGCGGGCCGAGCAAATTCCGCAAGGGCGATCAGCCGCAACTCGGCGTGTTCGCCTTCAGCCAGGCCGAGAAACCGGTCAAGGCTGAACTGGTGACGCACTACGCCGGCGCCGAACAACGCCTGCCGGTGACCCTCAGCAACGGCATCAACTACCTGCCGCTGCCGGCCTTCGCATTGGCCACCGGCGAATGGACCGCCGAACTGGTGCAGGACGGCAAGACTGCCGACGCCCTCGCGGTGCGCCTGACCGCCACCGGCGAAGGTTGGCAAGTGACGCAGACCCAGAGTCTCGACGTGGCCAGCGGCGACACGCCATTGAGCCTGCCGGCAGACGCCACCGACATTCGCCTGCGTCTGGATGACAGCCCGCAAGCGCTGTTCCGTTCGGCCCTCGACGATCTGCTCAGCTATCCGTACGGCGGCGTCGAACAGACCGCCAGCCGTTTGCTGCCGCTGAGCATCGCTTATCCGTCGCTGGCGTCGAGCCCGCAGATCCGCGACCGCTTGCGCCTGATCATGCAGAACAGCCGTCTGCGCCTGGTGCAAATGGCCGGGCCGTCGGCGAGCTTCACCTGGTGGGGCTTCGACGGCGAGCCGGATGCGTTCCTCACCGCTTACGCCTATTACGCCGACTGGAACGCCAGTCAGGTGCTGGATCTGACCTTGCCGCCGGAGCACTGGCAGCGGGTGCTGGAGGTCTACGCCAAGCAGGCGCCGAACACACCTTTGCTGCAACGGGCGCTGATTCTGTCGTTTGCCAAGCAGATGCATTTGCCGGTCAACACGCTGCTCAGCGGCTTGATGGAGGATCTGGCCAAGGCCGGAGAAGGCAATGCCGAAACCCTGATGGACGACGGCGAAGACAGCCTGGTGATGGGCGATCCGGATTCGGCGCTGGGTCTGGCGGCGGCGCGGGTCTTGGCCGCATCGCTGGCGACCCAGTCGAAAGTTGCTCTGCCGGACGCGTTCAATCGTCAGCTGGGCGCTGCGCAACAGCGCTTGTCGGTCAGTTCGCAGCCGTTTGCCGAAGCGCTGAACCTGTCGCTGCAACCGTTCGATCAGGCTCGTGCGAACGCGCTGCTGCAACGCCTGTTGCCGCAGCAATCGACCCTCGAACGTGCGCTGGCGCTGACCTGGCTGCAACGCAGCATCGCCCAGGCATCGCCGACCATCGCGCTGGCACCGGGCGAAGGCTGGAAGAAAAATTACGGCGCGACCGGCGAGATGTACTGGACGTGGCAGGGTGCTGCGCCGGTGCCGAGCGTGTTGTCGGTGTCGGGCACTCAGGAGCGTCCGTTGCGTGCCGCGCTGAGCTTCCAGACTCAACAACCGGCGGTCGATCCGATGGCGGTGACCATCACTCGTCGCCTGTCGCGTCTGGTACCGGGTGACGAAGCCTTCACTTTCAAACTGGAGCCGGTCGGCAGCAAGCCGTTGTCCAGCGACAGTCTGTATCTGGACGAGGTGATCCTCACCAGCAAGGCACCAAAACCGTTGCGCTACGGCATGCTCGAAGTGCCGTTGCCGCCGGGCGCCGATGTCGAGCGCACCACGTGGGGCATCAAGTTGCAGGGCAAGGACGGCACCGAACCGACCGCGCTGGAAAAAGCACGGTTCGAACCGGGTCAACTGGCCTACGCGGTGCCGGTGGATGCGCTGAGCGGTGAATTGCGTCTGCGCCATCTGGTTCGGTTCTCGCAGAAGGGCCAGTTCAACCTGCCGCCGGTGCGTTTCACTCAGGTCTACGCGCCGCAGCATCAGGCCCGGGAAGCGAAAGCGGCCCTCGGTCAGGTCACGGTCAATTGACATGACCCGGCCGCTGGTCTGGCTGCTGATGTGTGTGATTCCTGCGCTGGCGACGGCGCAGGATGAGCCGTTGCGCGTGGCCTACAAGGGCGAACTGCTGTCGCTGAATACCTCGCAATTGACGGCGCGCGAGCCAATGCCTTCGTCGCTGGAGACACCGCTGGGCAGTCTGTGGAAGGTGTTCGTTTATGCGTGGTTGGTGGATACCGGTGCGCGGGAGCCTGGATATGAATGTCGCGGGCAGTCGAAGGAAGAAGTCTATTGCTGCACCGCTGGCGGCAAGATCGAGCGTGATCAGGCGCTGGTGAAATCCTGCGGGCTGTATTTCGAGCCGGCGCGGTTGGGTATCACCGCTGGCGATTGGAGAACCTATTGGCAGGCGCGACAGGCGCCGCCGTGGTTGCTGGATTTGCCATCGGTGCAGCCGGCTACTCGGGTTTCCGTGGCTGACTTGCTGAAGGTTTTGTCTTGGTTGCCGGCTCAGGATCAGATGCGCCGGGTGCTGCTCGACGTGGTGCTGAGCGCGGCGGACGGCAATGTGGTTGGTGAACTCGGCGGGCGTTTGCGGGTGAAAACCTGGAGCTGGCTCGGCGATCAGGACCCTCAATCACGCCAGGGCGGATTCGCCGGCTGGACGGCGGACGGCTCGCCGATCTGGGCGGGTGGCCGGGGCACCAGTCAGATGGTTTTGCGGCGTTACGGTTCGGCGTTGGCGACGGTGTTGCCCACGTCATGGCCGGCGGAAGCAGGGCGTTGTGTCGAAGTCGGACTGTTCTCGCGATATCCGGTTTCGCGGGTTTTGGCCGGTAATCGAGCGGTGACCTCCGGCCCGTTGCAGGGTGATTACCGCGTCGAATTCGCCAACGGCAATGCGCTGGATATCCACAGCGACGGCGAGCTGTTTCTGCTCAACGACAAGCTTGTGGCTCGGCTGGATCGCGAAGAGTACGTCGCCCGTGTGCTGGAGCGTGAAGCCAAACCCGAACCCGCCGAAGCCGCCAAAGCCTTGGCCGTGGCAATCCGCACGTATCTGCTGCAGAACGCCACACGTAACGGCGACTGTTTGAGCATCGACGACAGCAGCAACCGTCAACGTGTGGCACCGCGTCCTGCTTCCGTCGAATCCCGCAACATCGCCGCATGGACGGCGGATCTGGTGTTGGCCGGCAGCACCGTCACCTATCACTCCGATCAACCCGGCCCGGACAAACTGGCCTGGCAACAAGCCGTCGAGCAAGCCAATGCCGGCCAGCGTTACGACGCGATTCTGCTGCACGCCTATCCGCGCGCCAGCCTCAGCCGCTGGGACAACCCGGTGGCGTCCTGCGAAGCACTGCCCGCCGCGCAGGACTGGCTGCAAAAACAGCGGCGCGGCTGGCGTCCCAGGCTGGAAAGCGAAACCGGCTACAACGAAGTCAGCACGTTCGCCGTCTGCAAACTCGCCTTCGGCCGCCCCTTCGTCGACCGCGAACGCCAGCGCATCTATGTGCGCGGCGTGTTGTCCTTGCAGGACCGCCTCGACCTGACTCACGAATACCTGCACCTGGCCTTTGAAGCACACCCCAACGGCCAGGATGAAACCTATATCGAAGGGCTCGCCCGTCACCTTTTGCTGGAATAGACCATGACACTCCGTTATCCACAGGTCTTGCTGTTGCTCTGCGTAGTTGCCGCTGTTTCGTCGGTGAACGCCGCTGACGGCGTCAAACTCGACACCCCGGTCGGCGGCTGGCGCAGCGGCGCGCCCGAAGGCGAGGGCGAAAGCTTTCGCCAGACCGTCAACTACCCGGCCTCCTCGGTGAGCACCCCGATCGGCCAGGCCAACACCGCCCGAATCAGCGGCGAAATCAAAGCCACACCGAAAAACAAAGAGCCCGGACGCCTGATCGTCAATGGCGTCAGCATGCCGCTGAAAATCGACGACAGCGGCCGCTTCGACCGCCCGTTCTCGTTTCCCAACGGCAGCAACAGCGTCGAGGTCCGCAGCCCGGATGGTCAGCAACGGCACCGCACGCAGTTCCTCAACACCAGTGGCGGCGCTACTCCAGCCAAGTTGCGGGTGTTGCTGGCGTGGGACAGCGATGGCACTGACCTCGACCTGCACTTGGTCACGCCTGATGGCGCGCACATCTGGTATGGCGACCGCGTTGCCCCCAATGGCGCTGCTCTGGATGTCGACGTGACCACCGGCTACGGCCCGGAAATCTTCGCCATGCCGGCGCCGATCAAGGGGCAGTATCTGGTGTATGTGAATTATTTTGGCGGTGGGTATCGCGGGGATGATGAGGGAGGGGAAGAGGCGGTGCAGCCGTTGACCACCGCGCAGGTGACGGTGATTACGGAGGAGGGGACGCCTAGCGAGAAGATGGAGACTTTCATCGTGCCGATGCGGGCGGTGGGGGAATTGACGTTGGTGAAGTCGTTCAGTTATCCGTGAATCATCTGTTCATTTAGGAAAAACACCGCACAGGGCATTGCCTTCGTAACCGTGAACGATTGGCCCCAGCACCATGAGTGGGCCGCAGGCGTAGAGCGGGGAGGGCACGGTTTGTTGCGTGTTGAGCAGAACGATTTCCCTGCCGAATTCGTCGCTGCCAAAAGATTGCTCGTCGTACGAATTGCACACCGGCAGTTTCAACGGCACCGGGATCACCAGCGCCCAGATAGTGATCCCGCACCATTCGCGGGTGGGAGTTGATCTTGCTGTTCGGGTGATCTGCGGGGTGAATGAGCGGTAACTTTGCGCTCTGTAGGCGTCGGTTTTCAGTGTGACTTTTTCCGGGAGGGAGATGCCTACTCCCACGCAAGCTGTCAGGCTGAGGCATATGGTCGAAACCAGTCCGACGGATTTCAGGCGTGAATTCAGGGTAGATGGGAACAATCTTGAACGTCCTTGTAGTGTATTAAGCATCGAAGTTGCCAAGCGCTTTTTCACTGAACAATTGTGCAAGTACCTGCCGCACAATTTGGTGTTGATCAGCAATTGGCTGAACGCCTCTCGAAAATCACTTTCCAACAGGCATTAAAAAGCCGGCTTGTGGCCGGCTTCTCGGGGACTGGCTTGGTTTATTTTTGGTAAACCGCGCCAGCCTTCAAAACGTACATCCGGATCTTGCGTCCGGCTGTGGGACTTGGTCAGACAGTGGTCTGCCGCGTCAGGCGTCATCTGGGCCGCTTGGCGGGTCGATGCGCGAATGTGGGGCGCAGGATACTGAGTTTTGTTGGGGATTCCCAGTGCGAAGTGCGGGATAGAGCGTTCTATCCGGCAAAAAAACGTATTTGTACCGACTATCCGGGCCTCATCACTAGCAGTCTGACTCCCGCAAGATCAGAGAAACGGCACCACCGGCCGCCGCTTGCCCAGCGTCGACCACCAGAACACCCACCCCAGCACATGAATCCTCTGCTCTTCGATCTGCGAGGCCCGGAAGATCTCGTCCGGGTATTCGGCGCTGTTGTGGCTGCGCAGGCGCAAGGCGTTGCCGGGCATGCGGTGCAGGTATTTGATGCGCAGCATGCCGTCGTGTTCGATGGCGTAGATTTCGCCGTCCACCACCTGGGTGAGGCCACGGTCGATGGCGAGGGTGGAGCCGTCTTCGATTTTCTCGGCCATGCTGTTGCCGATCATGTGTGTGCAGATGGCGTCGGTGGGGCGGATTTCCAGGGCTTCGAGGTGGCTGCGGGGCAGGCGGATGGTTTGTTCCGGGTCCTTGATGACGTGGGTCTTGCCGGAGCCGGGGGCGGTCGGTGTTTCCTTGTAGAGGGGCAGTTCGATGTCGCTGGATTCGATCACCGTATAGACACCCTGGATCGCTTGGGCATCCAGCGTGGTACCGGCTGCATGCAGGTGCGGGGCCTCCTTCGGGCCTTCGCCGGTCTTCAGCCATTGGCTGTTGACGGACAGCAGGCGAGCGACCTCTTCCATGCGATACGCCGGTACGCCCCGGGTGTACCAGTTATGAACGTTTTGGGCTTCCGTGCCCCAGAACTTTGCGAAACCCGTCGTCGAGATGTTCGCAGCTTCCAGGAGTGCCTTGAATCTTGGACCGCTAGTGTTCTTTCTCATAAACACGAGTCTACGGCCGGGCTAGAGCGGTTTGAATAAACCTTGCGTTCAAAAACAGGGCGAATTTTGCGACGGGATGTAAGACGGACTTGTGGGAAATTACACACGCTAAAACTTTTCTGTAGGCCGCCATAAACAAGCTGTTTAAGAGCCTGGCGAGCAGGCACAAAAAACCCCGGATCAACCGGGGTTTTCTTCAAGCGTGTCGCGAGGCTTAGCCTTTGTAGGCAGCAACCGACTTGGTGATCGCGGCGCGGGCGGCGTCTGCGCCGTCCCAGCCTTCGATTTTCACCCATTTGCCTTTTTCGAGATCTTTGTAGTTCGCGAAGAAGTGCTCGATCTGCTGGATCAGCAGGGCCGGCAGGTCGGTGTATTCCTTCACGTCCACATACAGCTGGGACAGCTTGTCGTGTGGAACGGCGATGACTTTGGCATCGCCGCCGCCGTCGTCGGTCATGTTCAGGATGCCGACCGGACGCGCGCGGATCACCGAGCCTGGCGCCACCGGGTAAGGGGTTACGACCAGCACGTCGAGGGGGTCACCGTCGTCAGCCAGGGTGTTCGGGATGTAACCGTAGTTGGCCGGGTAGAACATCGGGGTGGCCATGAAACGGTCAACGAACAGGCAATCGCTGTCTTTGTCGATTTCGTATTTGATCGGCGCGTGGTTGGCCGGGATCTCGATCGCGACGTAGATGTCGTTCGGCAGGTCTTTGCCAGCCGGAATCTTGCTGTAGCTCATTGGGCGTTGCCCCCGTTAGTTGACCAAAAACACTTGGCCGGATTGACCAAAAAGTGGCGGCGATTATAGGCATATTCTGCCGTGGACGCCACGTACCGGAAGTCGTGCAGACCTTTACTCGTGAGCCTGATAGACCGGGTCGGTGGCCTGAAGTTGCTTCAGGCGCGCCAACGGATCCTGGCGGTAGAAAAGCTGCAATTGCGCATACACCTGTGGATAAGCCTCGTGCAGCAGATCCGGAGCGCTGAAGAAGTACTCACTGGTGACGGCGAAGAATTCGGCCGGGTTCTCGGCGGCATACGGGTCGATGGCGGTTTCGGCATCGGGATGGCGGTCGAGCTGGCGATTGAGGTCGTCGTACGCTGCCTGCATCACCTCGGCCCAGTCGCTGACCCGCATGTCGGCGTGCAGCGGTGGCAGGCCATTGGCGTCGCCGTTGAGCATGTCGAGTTTGTGCGCCAGTTCGTGGATCACCAGGTTGTAGCCTTCCCAGCCACCACTGGCCATCACGCCCGGCCAGGCGAGGATGATCGGCCCTTGTTGCCAGGCTTCGCCACTGTGTTCGCCGTCCCACTCATGCTCGACGCCACTGGCATCGCGATGGCGTTGGGGACTGAGGAAGTCGTCGGGGTAGAGGACAATTTCGTGGAAACCCTGATACCAGTTCAGATCGCCCAGATGCAAAAGCGGCAATTGGGCCTGGGCAGCGAGCAGCAGGCGTTGTTCCTGGTGCAGTTCGACGCCGGGCAGTGCGGTCAGGTGTTTGTCTTCGAGGAACAGCACGCTGGCTTCGCGCAGCCACTGGTCTTCTTCGGCACTGAGGCCATCGAGAAAACTCAGGTGATGGCGCACCCGCTGCCACATATCGTCGGCAATCGGGTGCTTCGCCAGAATGCGCCGGCGGCGCCAGGCGCTCAGCGACCACATCGGCTTAGTGCGATTGGGCTTTGGCGCCGCCGAAACGGCTGCGAACCACGCCGATGATCATCGGAATCAGCGACAGCAGAATAATGCCAACCACCAGCAGCGACAGGTTTTTCTTGATGAACGGCACGTTGCCGAAGAAGTAGCCCAGCGTCACCAGACCGCCGACCCACAGAACCGTACCGAACACGCTGAACCCGAAGAAGCGCGGGTAAGGCATCTTCGCGACACCGGCGACGAACGGGGCAAAGGTGCGGATGATCGGCAGGAAGCGCGCCAGGGTTACAGTCTTGCCACCGTGCTTGTCGTAAAAGTCGTGGGTCTGTTGCAGATAGTCGCGGCGGAAGATCTTCGAATTCGGATTGCTGAACAGTTTTTCACCGGCCGTTCGTCCGATCACGTAGTTGGTGCTGTCGCCGAGGATCGCCGCGAGCATCAGCAGGCCCGCCAGCAATACCGGATCCATACCGCCGCCCGCAGCCACTGCGCCGGCGATGAACAGCAGGGAGTCACCCGGCAGGAATGGCATCACGACCAGACCGGTCTCGCAGAAGATCACCAGAAACAGGATGGCGTAGATCCATGGCCCGTAATTATTCACCAGCAGGTCGAGGTAAACGTCGAGATGCAGGATAAGGTCGAGCGGGTTGAAATCCATGGAGGCACCTGTGGTGACGGCCTGACTCGGCAGGCCTGTGCGGATGACTTCGTGTAAGCCTACAAGCGGGTGTAGTTTTTCTTACAAGCCGGAAAGATCGGGATTATACGGGCTGAGGGGTGAAAAGCGCGTTGGTTTTGTAGCGGGGGATGTCGGTGTGAATAAATGTCGGGTTGGCATTCATTTCGGGAAGGGAGACGGCTCCCTCCCCGCAGGGCATCCCGCGATCAGAGCTCGTCGCTGATCGGCAGCACGTAGTTCTTGAACTCGGTGTCTTCCTTGAATCCGATGGATTCGTAGGTTTTCTGCGCCACTTCGTTGTCGGCACTGGTGGAGACACGCATGCGCACGGCCTGGGTTTCCTTGGCCATTTTCTTGGCGGTGCGGATCAGGTTGTCGGCCACGAGCTGACGGCGGGCGTCTTCGGCGACGTAGATGTCGTTGAGGATCCACACGCGCTTGAGCGACAGGGAGGAAAAACTCGGGTAGAGCTGGCAGAAGCCCATGAGCTTCCTGTCGTCGTCATCGGCCAGGGCCAGGTAGATCACCGATTCCTTGCGTCGCAGGCGCTTTTCGAGAAAGGCCCGGGACGAGTCCGGATAGGGCAGGGAGCCGTAGAACTCGCGGTACTTAACGAACAACGGGGTCAGCAAATCCAGGTGTTCGAGGGTCGCTTGGATAATCCGCATGGTAGGTCTCGTCCTTCAAGTGGCTGTCTTCACGTGCTCTGACGGCGATGGGAAACCCGGGCGGCCGTGCATCGATCCTGCCTGAAACCGGCGCAGAAAGGCAATGCGGAAACGGTTCAGGCTGGGGGCGGATCGAGTAGGAAATTACTCTTCATGTCTGCACCGGCTTCCGATTCCAGCGTCTGAACCTGCGCCTCGTCCTTCAGATTGACGCCCGACAGCTGGCGCCGACAGGCTTCGCGCATCAGATACAGCAAGCGATGCGCCGCCATGCCGTAGCTGAGTCCTTCCAGCCGCACATTGGAGATGCAGTTGCGGTAGGCATCGGTGAGGCCGACCTTTGGATTGTAGGTGAAATATAAACCCAGGCTGTCCGGCGAGCTGAGACCTGGACGCTCTCCAATCAGCATCACGACCATTTTCGCGCCCAGCAGTTGGCCGATTTCATCGCCAATCGCCACGCGGCCCTGTTCCACCAGCACTACCGGCGCTGTCGACCATTCATCGGCGCTCATCTGTTCTTCCAGACGGGTCAGGAACGGCAGGGTATGTCGATGCACCGCCAGCGCCGACAGACCATCCGCCACCACAATCACCAGATCCACACCGCCCGGATGCGCCTCGGCGTATTCGCGCAGGGCTTGCGCCGATTGATCGCTCAACTTGCGCCCCAGATCCGGGCGTTGCAGGTAGCTGTTGCGATCCACCGCCGCGCTGTGCAGCAGCAGACTTTCACGCTGGCGTTCATTCAGTTGAGCGCTCAGCGCGGCGTGATCGAACGGCAAATGCACCGCATCCCGCGCCTGGGCGTGGGCGTACTGGAAATCCAGTTGTGCACTCGTCGGCAGGCTGGTGCCAGTGCGCCCTAGGGCAATGCGCGCCGGGGTCAGGCGACGCAGCTCCAGCCACGGGTTTTGCGGATCGACGGGCGATTTTTCCATCTGACTCATCCCAGTTGCGCCAACGCCTGGCGGAAGGCCGGCGGCAGGTTGTTGCCGAAGCGGACCTTGCCGTCCGCCTGGGTGAAGATGCCCATGTTCGCCAGCCACTGCTCGAACTCCGGCGCCGGTTTCAGGCCCAGGGTCTGGCGCGCGTAGAGCGCGTCGTGGAACGAGGTGGTCTGGTAGTTGAGCATGATGTCGTCGGAGCCGGGGATGCCCATGATGAAGTTGATCCCCGCCACACCCAGCAGGGTCAGCAGGGTGTCCATGTCGTCCTGGTCGGCTTCGGCGTGGTTGGTGTAGCAGATGTCGCAGCCCATCGGCACACCGAGCAGCTTGCCACAGAAGTGGTCCTCGAGGCCGGCGCGGATGATTTGCTTACCGTTGTAGAGGTATTCCGGGCCGATGAATCCCACGACGGTGTTCACCAGAAACGGCTTGAAATGCCGCGCCACGGCGTAGGCCCGAGTCTCGCAGGTCTGTTGATCGACGCCGTGGTGGGCGTTGGCTGACAGTGCACTGCCCTGGCCGGTCTCGAAATACATCAGATTCTGCCCGAGGGTGCCACGATTGAGGCTCAGGCCTGCTTCATAACCTTCCTGCAAGATGTTCAGGTTGATACCGAAACTGGCGTTGGCCGCTTCGGTGCCGGCGATCGACTGGAACACCAGATCCAGCGGCACGCCACGGTTGATCGCTTCTATAGAGGTGGTGACGTGGGTCAGCACGCAGGCCTGGGTCGGAATGTCGTAGCGCTGGATGATCGCGTCGAGCATTTCCAACATCGCACAGATCGAAGCGATGCTGTCGGTGGCCGGGTTGATGCCGATCATCGCGTCGCCGTTGCCGTACAGCAGGCCGTCGAGAATGCTCGCGGCGATGCCGGACGGTTCGTCGGTCGGGTGATTGGGTTGCAGCCTTGTGGATAACCGTCCACGCAGGCCCAAGGTGCCGCGAAATTTGGTGACGACGCGGATCTTCTGCGCCACCAGCACCAGATCCTGCACGCGCATGATTTTCGATACTGCGGCAACCATTTCCGGCGTCAGGCCGGGGGCGAGCGCGCGCAGGCTCTGCTCACCGGCCGCTTCGCTCAGAAGCCAGTCGCGAAAGCCGCCAACCGTGAGATGGCTGACGACCGCAAAGGCCTGTTTGTCATGGCTGTCGATGATCAGTCGGGTGACTTCATCGGATTCGTAGGGAATCAGCGCTTCCTGCAAGAAATGCGTGAGCGGGATGTCGGCCAGCGCCATTTGCGCGGCGACTCGCTCCCCATCGTTAAGGGCGGCGACGCCCGCCAGGAAGTCTCCGGAGCGCGCCGGGCTGGCCTTGGCCATGACGTCCTTGAGACTGTCGAAACGGTAGGTCTGGGCGCCGACGGTATGGGCAAATGCAGCCATTGGGCGCGTTCCTCCTGAATGAATGCTTTTAGTGCGGGCACCGGGCCCGAGGCCCGATGCCGGTGCACCTCAGTTAGCGTTTAGATACCTTCGAGCATAGCGTCTGCCGGTGCCTCGGAGCGTTGCTTGGCGGTCAGCTGGAAATACAGGTAACCGGCGGCCATGAAGCCGAGGAACACGCAGCCGATCAGCGTGTTGAACCAGGCCATCGCCACCAGGCACACCACGGCCAGGAACAGCGCGATGGCCGGCACCACCGGATAGCCCGGTGCGCGGAAGGTGCGCTCCAGGTTCGGCTCGGTTTTGCGCAGTTTGAACAGGCTGAGCATGCTGATGATGTACATCACGATGGCGCCGAACACTGACATGGTGATCATCGCCGCCGTCAGGGTCATGCCTTGCAGATTGACCAGGCCGTCGCTGTAGATCGCCGCGATGCCGACCACGCCGCCGGCCAGGATCGCCCGGTGCGGGGTCTGGAAGCGCGAGAGTTTGGCCAGGCCTTTGGGTAGATAACCGGCCCGGGCCAAAGCGAAGAATTGCCGCGAGTAGCCGAGGATGATCCCGTGGAAACTTGCCACCAGACCGAACAGGCCGATCCACACCAGCATGTGCATCCACGTCGAATTGTTGCCGACCACCGCTTTCATCGCCTGCGGCAGCGGGTCGTTGATGTTCGACAGTTGGCGCCAGTCGCCGACGCCGCCGGCCATCACCATCACGCCGATGGCCAGGAACACCAGGGTCAGGATGCCGCTGACGTAGGCCCGTGGAATCGTGCGTTTCGGATCCTTGGCTTCCTCGGCCGCCATGGCCGCGCCTTCGATAGCGAGGAAGAACCAGATCGCGAAGGGAATCGCCGCGAAAATGCCCGGAATCGCGCCCATCGTGAACTCATTGGCGCCGGACCAGCCGTTGAGCACGAAGTTGCTGAAGCTGAAGCCCGGTGCGACCACGCCCATGAACACCAGCAACTCCGCGACGGCGAGCACGGTGACCACCAATTCGAAGGTCGCAGCGATGCTGACGCCAAGGATGTTCAGGGTCATGAACACGAAATACGCGCCGACCGCCGCGAGTTTGGGATCGAGCCCCGGATATTGCACATTCAGATAGGCGCCGATGGCCATGGCAATGGCGGGCGGGGCGAACACGAATTCGATCAGGGTGGCGATGCCGGCGATCAATCCGCCTTTCTCGCCGAACGCCCGACGGCTGTAGGCAAACGGCCCGCCTGCGTGGGGAATCGCGGTGGTCAGCTCGGTGAAACTGAAGATAAAGCAGGTGTACATGGTGGCGACCATCAGGGCCGTGACCAGGAAACCCAGGGTTCCCGCGGTGCCCCAGCCGTAACTCCAGCCGAAGTATTCGCCGGAGATCACCAGGCCGACGGCAATGCCCCAGAGGTGCAGGGTGCCGAGTGTGGGTTTGAGCTGTGTGGTGGAAGTCATAAGTCCTCTCTGTCTTTTTTATTGTTCGATCTGTTGGACTTTCAGGTGCAGAAGTTGAGTAGGTGGATGCTGTTCACGCAGCGGCAGTGTTCAGGCAAATCCTGAATGACGGGTACGCAAGGCCCGTGCCAGAGCGGCCAGGCTTTGGGTGTTGTGTCATCAAGGGCGCCATCGCTGGCAAGCCAGCTCCCACAGTGATCTCTGCCGATCTCAATAATGGGTGCATCACAGAAACCTGTGGGAGCTGGCTTGCCAGCGATAGCTATCTGGAGGGCGACACAGAAATATCTGTATCGCCCTCAGGTTTTAGAAGAAGCCCAGCGGATTGATGTCGTAGCTCACCAGCAGGTTTTTGGTCTGTTGGTAGTGGTCGAGCATCATCTTGTGGGTTTCACGGCCGACACCGGATTTCTTGTACCCGCCGAACGCGGCGTGCGCCGGGTACAGGTGGTAGCAGTTGGTCCACACACGACCGGCCTTGATGGCGCGACCCATGCGATAGGCGCGGTTGATGTCGCGGGTCCAGAGCCCGGCCCCCAGGCCGAACTCGGTGTCGTTGGCAATCGCCAGGGCTTCGGCTTCGTCCTTGAAGGTGGTGATGCTCACCACCGGGCCGAAGATTTCTTCCTGGAACACACGCATCTTGTTGGTGCCCTTGAGCAGGGTCGGCTGGATGTAGTAACCGGAAGCCAGGTTGCCTTCGAGTTTTTCCACCTTGCCGCCGGTCAGCAGTTCGGCACCTTCGCCCTTGGCGATTTCCAGGTAGGAAAGGATCTTGTCGAATTGCTGCTCGGACGCCTGGGCGCCGACCATGGTGTCGGTGTCGAGCGGGTCGCCACGTTTGATCTGGCTGACCTTCTTCATCACCGCTTCCATGAACTGCGGATAGATCGATTCCTGAACCAGTGCACGGGACGGGCAGGTGCAGACTTCGCCCTGATTGAAGAACGCCAGCACCAGGCCTTCGGCGGCTTTTTCGATGAAGCTTGGCTCGGCCTGCATGATGTCTTCGAAGAAGATGTTCGGCGACTTGCCGCCCAGTTCCACGGTGGACGGAATGATGTTTTCGGCGGCGCATTTCATGATGTGCGAGCCGACCGGGGTCGAGCCGGTGAAGGCAATCTTGGCGATGCGTTTGCTGGTAGCCAGGGCTTCGCCGGCTTCTTTGCCGAACCCTTGCACCACGTTGAGCACGCCCGGCGGCAGCAGGTCGCCGATCAGTTCCAGCAGCACGCTGATGCCCAGCGGGGTTTGCTCGGCAGGCTTGAGCACCACGCAGTTGCCGGCCGCCAGGGCCGGGGCGAGTTTCCACGCGGCCATCAGGATCGGGAAGTTCCACGGGATGATCTGGCCGACCACGCCCAGTGGTTCATGGATGTGATAGGCCACGGTATTGCCGTCGATCTCGGCGGCGCTGCCTTCCTGGGCGCGCAGGCACCCGGCGAAATAGCGGAAGTGGTCAGCGGCCAGCGGGATGTCGGCGTTGAGGGTTTCGCGGATGGCTTTGCCGTTGTCCCAGGTTTCGGTGATCGCCAGGGTTTCGAGGTTCTGTTCGATACGGTCGGCGATTTTCAGCAGGATCAGCGAACGGGCCTGGGCAGAAGTGGAACCCCAGGCGTCGGCAGCGGCATGGGCGGCGTCCAGGGCTTTTTCGATGTCTTCGGCCGTGGAACGCGGGAATTCGGCAATCGGTTGGCCATTTACTGGCGAGGTGTTGGTGAAGTACTGACCTTTGACAGGCGCGACGAACTCGCCGCCGATGTAGTTACCGTACTTGCTTTTGAACGAGACTTTGGCGCCTTCAGTACCGGGGTGAGCGTAACGCATGATGTTCTCCTTGGCTGTTGTATTTATCAGAGAGACGCGCATGAGCGCTTGCTATAAGCGTAGAGCAAAGGTCGGGCCACTGCCGTGCAGGGCAGGCAAATCAAGGCCTTGCGCGATTTGTGTCGGACAAGTGGCAAGCGTCCGTGACGGTATCGGTACAGCTCGGGTGACAATTTGTACCGCTTCTGGCACAACCCGTGACCGGGCGGTCTTGCCAGCATTGCAAAGACCGGTTGGCTGGAGGATGCTGGGCACCACTTCACGCATGGGCCGATGAGCCTCGGGGAGAATAATAAGAAATGCACGACAACCATTTGAGTCGCCATGCCCAACAGGTTCTCACCGTCACCCAGGGTAAGTCGCACCTGCATGGCCCCGGTGCCGACCCGTCGATTGCCCGCTCGTGGCTGCGTTGTCTTGAGGACTATCACCTCGACCCGGCCCTGACCATGGCGCCGACCGTGCTCGAACACGGGCGCGTCCTCGAAAGCCGCGAACGGCTGCAACAGGTGTTGCAGATCGCCGGCAATGAAATGAGCAGCCTGCATCAACAACTCTCCGGCGCCGGCCATGCGGTGCTGCTGACCGACGCGCGTGGGGTGATCCTCAACTGCGTGACCGCCCCGGCCGAACGCAAGATTTTCGAACGCGCCGGTCTGTGGTTGGGCTCCGACTGGAGCGAGGCCTGCGAGGGCACCAACGGTATCGGCACCTGCCTTGTCGAGCGTCAGGCCCTGACCATTCATCAGGATGAACACTTCCGTGGCCGCCACACGGGACTGACCTGCTCGGCGAGCCCGGTGTTCGACCCGCACGGCGAGCTGCTGGCGGTGCTCGATGTTTCCTCGGCTCGGCATGACGTCTCGCGCCAGAGCCAGTTCCACACCATGGCGCTGGTCAATCTGTCGGCGAAGATGATCGAGAGCTGCTACTTCCTGCGCTGTTTCGATAACCAATGGTTGCTGCGTTTTCATCTTCAGGCCGAGTCTGTCGGGCTGTTCAGCGAAGGGTTGCTGGCGTTTGACGGGGAAGGGCGGATCAGCGCGGTCAATCAGAGTGCCTTGAACCTGCTCGGCCATATTCGCGGTGGTTTGCTGGGCAAACCGGTGGAGGCGTTTTTCGATTGTTCGCTGGATGAGTTGCTCGGGCGCGCCAGTGCCAATGCCAGCGCCAGTTGGCCGCTGCGCACCCGTGACGGGCGGCATCTGTTTGCGGTGCTGCGCGGTGAGACCCGCCGGCCGCTGCCGATCGCGCCGGCTCCCGCGCCTGTGGAAGCGCCGCGTCTTGCCGGGATTTGCCTGGGGGATGCGGCGTTGCAGGCGGATTTCCGCAAGTCGCTGCGGGTGTTCGAGCGTGACGTTCCGCTGCTGATCAATGGTGAAACCGGCTCCGGCAAGGAAGCGTTCGCCAAGGCTGTGCATAACGCCAGTCAACGTGCCGGCAAAGCCTTCGTTGCCCTCAACTGCGCGGCGATTCCCGAAAGCCTGATCGAAAGCGAATTGTTTGGCTATCGCGGCGGCAGCTTCACCGGCGCGCGCAAGGACGGTATGCGCGGCAAGTTGCAGCAGGCCGATGGCGGCACGCTGTTCCTCGATGAAATCGGTGACATGCCGCTGGCTCTGCAGACCCGACTGCTGCGAGTGCTGGAAGACCGGCAAGTGGTGCCGATCGGCGGCGAGCCGGAAGCGGTCAACGTGCGGATCATCAGTGCCACCCACCGCAATCTGCTGGAACGGGTTGGTGATGGCAGTTTTCGGGAAGACCTTTACTACCGGCTCAACGGGCTGGAAGTGGCGTTGCCGCCGTTGCGCGAGCGCAGTGACAAGTCCCAGCTGCTGGATTTTCTGCTGGCCGAAGAGGCGGGCGGGGAAACGATCCTGATCGACGAGCCGGCGCGCCAGGCGTTGCTGGGTTTCAACTGGCCGGGCAACGTGCGGCAGATGCGCAATGTGCTGCGCACGCTGGCGGCGTTGTGCGATGAAGGCCGGATCGCACTGGAGGATCTGCCGGCGATGTTTCGGCAGGTGCAGCCACTGTTGGTCAAAACCGATGAAGCGTCGTCCGGGCAGCCGCTGGAAGATGCCGAGCGGCAGGCGTTGCTCAATGCGCTGGAACATACGCGTTGGCATATGACCCATACGGCGCAGCAACTGGGCGTCAGTCGCAATACGCTTTATAGAAAGTTGCGCAAGCACGGGATCGCCCGAACCGCCTGAATACTCCTGCCGATCGTTCCCATGCTCTGCGTGGGAACGCCTCCCCGGACGCTCCGCGTCCGCTTTTGGACGCAGAGCGTCCTGCGCTGCATTCCCACGCGGAGCGTGGGAACGATCAAGGCCTCCTCCCTCAATCAGCTAAAGAGTGCGATTTTCCCCTCCCTGCGCTAACCTGCGGCCATGTTTTACGAGGTCGACTATGCACATTCATATTCTGGGTATCTGCGGGACTTTCATGGGCTCGATGGCGGTTCTGGCCAAAGAGCTGGGCCATCACGTGACTGGCTCCGACGCCAACGTCTATCCGCCGATGAGCACCCAGCTCGAAGCCCAGGGCATTCAGTTGACCCAGGGTTACGACCCGGCGCAGCTTGATCCGGCACCGGATCTGGTGGTGATCGGCAACGCCATGTCCCGCGGCAACCCGGCGGTGGAATATGTGCTGAACAAAGGCCTGCCGTACGTGTCGGGCCCCCAATGGCTGGCCGACCATGTGCTGCAAGGTCGCTGGGTGCTGGCGGTTGCCGGTACGCACGGCAAGACCACCACCAGCAGCATGCTCGCCTGGGTACTGGAACACGCCGGCATGAGCCCGGGCTTCCTGATCGGCGGCGTGCCGCAGAATTTCTCGGTGTCGGCCCGTCTGGGCGGCACGCCGTTCTTCGTGATCGAGGCAGACGAATACGACAGCGCGTTCTTCGACAAGCGTTCGAAGTTTGTCCACTACCGTCCGCGCACCGCGATCCTCAACAACCTTGAGTTCGATCACGCCGACATCTTCCCTGATCTGCCGGCCATCGAGCGGCAGTTCCATCACTTGGTGCGGACCATTCCGAGCGAAGGCCTGGTGATCCACCCGACTACCGAACCCGCCTTGCAACGTGTGATCGAGATGGGCTGCTGGACCCCGGTGCAAACCACCGGGGCTGGCGGTCAGTGGCAGGTCAAGTTGCTGAAAGACGACGGCTCGGCGTTTGAAGTGATGTTCGAAGGCGTGTCCCAAGGCGTGGTCGAGTGGGAATTGACCGGTCAGCACAACGTTGCCAACGCCTTGGCCACACTGGCCGCCGCGCGTCACGTCGGCGTTGTGCCGTCGATGGGCATTGCCGGATTGAGCGCGTTCAAAAGCGTCAAACGCCGGATGGAAAAAGTCGCGGAAGTACGGGGAATCACCATCTACGATGACTTCGCCCACCACCCGACCGCGATTGCCACCACCCTTGATGGCCTGCGCAAACGTATCGGCGATGCGCCGCTGATCGCGATCATCGAGCCGCGCTCCAACTCGATGAAGCTCGGCGCGCACCGTGACGGTCTGCCGGACAGCGTGGTCGATGCCGATCAGGTGATCTGGTACGCCCCGGCCAACCTCGGCTGGGATCTGGCAGGCACCGCCGCGTTGTGCACCGTGCCGTCGATCGTCAGCGATTCGCTGGAAGGCATCATTGAGCGCGTGAAGAGCCAGGCTCAGCCCGGCACTCACGTGGTGATTATGAGCAACGGCGGCTTCGGCGGCCTGCACGGCAAACTCGCCGAGGCGCTGAAATGAACACTCGTTTGCAGAGCAACGGCCCCGAACGCATCACGCTGGCGATGACCGGCGCGTCCGGCGCCCAGTACGGCTTGCGCCTGTTGGATTGCCTGGTGCGCGAGGATCGTGAGGTGCATTTCCTGATCTCCAAGGCCGCGCAACTGGTAATGGCCACCGAGACCGACGTGTCGCTGCCGGCCAAGCCGCAAATGATGCAGGCGTTCCTCACCGAATACACCGGCGCGGCCGCCGGGCAGATCCGCGTGTACGGCAAGGAAGACTGGATGTCACCGGTGGCCTCGGGTTCCGGCGCCACGGCCGCCATGGTGGTGGTGCCGTGCTCGACCGGCACCTTGTCGGCCATTGCCACCGGCGCCTGCAACAACCTGATCGAACGGGCGGCGGACGTGACGTTGAAGGAACGTCGCCAGTTGATTCTGGTACCGCGCGAAGCGCCGTATTCGAGCATTCACCTGGAACACATGCTCAAGCTGTCGAACATGGGCGTGACCATCCTGCCGGCCTCGCCGGGTTTCTATCACCAGCCGCAGACCATCGATGACCTGATCGATTTCGTGGTGGCACGGATTCTCAATCTGCTGGGCATCCCCCAGGACATGCTGCCACGTTGGGGCGAGCACCACCTGAGCAGCGATGAATAAGCTGCTTGCGATCCTGCTGGCGTTGCAACTGACCGGCTGCGCCACCGCGCGTACGCTGGATGCCGCCAAGCCCGGCGCGCCGGTGGTGTATTCCGGCACCCGGCTGGATCTGTATGCGATGAATGGCGGATGTTGCGCGATGGATCGATTCGGCGCCGAGGCGCCGAGTTACCCCGGTGTGGACCTGCCGGCCAGCGCACTGCTCGACACGCTGCTGTTGCCGTTGTCGTTGCTGACGGTGATCGGCGTGGGGTTCCAGGCGACTGGCGGACTCTAAAAAGATCGCAGCCAATGGCTGCGATCTTTTGTTTTTACTTGCCGAGTTTTCTCAACTCATCCGATTCGACGATCCGTACCCCGTCCTGCTCCTCCAACGCCAGCCGCCACATGGCCCGGGCCAGTTGGCAGGCTTCGATGCCGCGGTATTTGCCAGGAATCAATTTGGAGAATGGCGCGGCAAGCTGCTCGCCCAGGCGGGGCTCGCTACGTTCGCCGAGCAACAGTGATGGCCGACAAATGGTCAGTTGCGGCCAGTCCTGCGCGCGCAACGCGTATTCCATCTCGCCTTTGACCCGGTTGTAGAAAATCGAGGACCGACGATCGGCCCCCAGGGCGCTGATCACGATCAGGTGCCGTGCGCCCATTTCCCGGGCGCGCTTGGCGAAGGCGACGACCATGTCCAGATCCACGGCACGGAACGCCTCTTCGGAGCCGGCCTGCTTGATGGTGGTGCCGAGGCAGCAATAAGCGATGTCGACGCGACCGGACAACTGCGGCAGGAAGGTTTGTGGATCACCGACCGGGTTTTCCAGGTGCGGATGCTCGGCCAGCGGCCGGCGTGATGGGGCAAGGACACGGCTGATCGTCGGCTCGTTGAGCAGGCGGTCGAGCAGATGTTCACCGGTCAATCCGGTGGCTCCGGCAAGCAAGACATGCTGAGGCGTCAAGTACATAGTGTCTCTCCCTTGATACTGTTCAGCTTAGTTGCTCTTTATCGCTCCGTCGTTCAACGCAGCACTTTGCAAGGCTTTTCTCGCTTGCTGTTTACGCAGCAGTTGCCAGTGCGCCAGCACGGTTTTCGGCGCCCAGATCTGCGGTTCAGAGGCTTCGAAGTTGTCCGCCAGTTCGCGCTCGGCGACGGTGGCCTTGGCCAGCTTGAAGGCTTGTTCCAGGTCGTCGGTCTGGTTCAGCGCCTGGGCAAACAGGGCATCGCCGAAGTAGGTGAAGTTGGCTTCTTCGGAGCAGCCGAACGACACGCGGTCGGCGCGTGAGGCGGTCATGATCAGCGTGCGTTCGTCCTTCAGCGCCGGAATGAAACCACCGGAATAGCACGAGGAGATGACAATGATCTTGTCGCGATTCTTCAGGGGCGCGAGCACGGCGGCGAGTTCGTCGGCGGGCAGGTCGGCCAGTTCCATGCGCGGCTGGTCGAGCACCAGTTCGTGCTCGGCGGTGCCGTGGCTGGTCAGGTAAATGAACACCAGGTCTTCCGGGCCGCTGCGTTCGGCCAGGGTTTGAGCGGCGCGCCGCAGGTTTTCGCGGGTGGCCATCGGCCGGTCGCCGAGGTGGTCGCGATGGTTGACCAGGCGAATCTGGCCAAACGCGCCAAAGCGGCTGGTGAGCATGTTCGCCACGTAATCGGATTCGCGCAGGAACACGCTCTGCTTGCCGTCGCCGCCGAGGGTCAGGGTGTAGAGCTCCACCGCCGGGGTCGAGGCCGGCACATTGGCCAGCGCCTCGTCGAGCAGGCGACCCTGGGCCAGCAGGCCGAGTTCGAGGGTGTCCGGCAGTAATTTGCCGTCGGCATCGCGTACCCGCTGGCCGTTGATCCAGGTGCCGCTGAGCACGCTGCCATCGGTGAGCACCAGGGTGCCGCGTCCGGAATAGCTGTCGCTGTCGAATCCGCCGACGTAGAAACTGCCATCGGACAGGTTCAGGCGACCCTGACCGCTGAAGCGCCAGTCGTTGAAGTAGCCGATGTAGTGGCTGCCGTCGGCGCCGATCAGTTCGCCCTTGCCGGTCAGCGCGCCTTCCTTGAACTGCCCGAGCCACACATCGCCGTCGGCGTTTTCGTAGCGGCCCTTGCCGTGCAGTTGATTGTTCTTGAAGCCGCCGACGTAGATGTCGCCGTCGGCACTGTTGAAGGTGCCGTTGCCTTCGAGCTGGCCATTGACGAAGTGGCCGGTGAACTGATTGCCGCTGGCATCGCCGCGCTGGCCTTCGCCGTTGGGTTTGCCGTGGGCGAACTGGCCTTGATAGGAACTGCCGTCATCCAGCTCCAGCCGGCCAAGCCCGGAATACTGGTCGGCCTTGAACTCGCCGCGATAGGTCATCGCGTTTTCTTTGAGGGTGCCTTCGCCTTCGCGCCGGCCCTGCTTGAAACCGCCGGTGTAGCTGCCGGCGTTGGTGGTCAGCGTGCCCTGGCCGTCGAACAGCCCTTGCTGGAAGTTGCCGCGATAGACCTCGCCATTGCTGCCATGCCATTCGCCCTGGCCATGCCATTGCCCCTTGTCGAACGCCCCGGCGTACCAGCTGCCGTTGGGGTAGTCGACCCGGCCCTGACCTTGCAGCAAGCCATCGACCAGTTCACCGCGATAGCGGCCGCCGTCGGGCAGGCTCGCATCCGGCGGCAACAGCGATTCGCCGTCGCCACACGCGGCCAGCAACAGGGTCAAGGCAAGGGGAGCAAGAGGGGCGAATGAGCGCATAGCGGGATCCGGGCAATTAGGCGACCGAGTATGCCGCAGCTATGTGACCTTATACAGCCGGCAGGGAGGAGCGGATGCGAAACAGCGTGAGCCGTTTCGCATCCAGGCGCTTAAACGAAGCAGAGCGACAGCGGTTCAGCGATGTAGGCCGGTTTGTCCGAGCCTTCGATCTCCAGGGTGGCGGTGGCCTTGAGCAGCCATTGGCCAGGTTTTTTCTCGGTCACTTCACCGAGGTCGACCTTGAGCCGGACCTTGGAGTTGACCTTGACCGGCTGGATGAAACGCACGCTGTCCAGGCCGTAGTTGACCACCATCTTCACGCCTTGCGGCAGGACCAGGATGTCTTCCATCAGTTTTGGGATCAGTGACAACGACAGGAAACCGTGTGCAATGGTGCTGCCAAATGGCGTTTGCGCGGCTTTGACCGGGTCGACATGGATGAACTGATAATCCCCGGTGGCTTCGGCGAACAGGTTGATGCGCTCCTGATCGATGGTGAGCCATTCGGAACGTCCGAGTTCCTTGCCGACATAATCTTTGAGCTCTGCAACTGGAACATAGGGCATTGAGACTCTCCTTGGGTTCATCGGTTTTATAGTTTTTCAGGTGGGGGATTTGACCGCCCTGCGAACCACTGTAGATCATCATGGCGATTTGCTCAGGTCAACCGACCATGCTTTTGGCGAATGCCGATCCATAGCGCAGGCGTGCTTATAATGCCGACGACTTGCGGGTTGGAAAGTAAGACGGAGATGTCGGATGTTGCTACGTGGCCTGACGTGGCTGGTGCTGTTTCAATTGCTCGGCACGGCCCTCAATCATTTGCTGTTGCCGGTGCTGCCGGGGCCGATCATCGGCCTTTTGCTGTTGCTGGTATTCCTGATCGTGCGCGGTGAAGTCGGCGAGCCGTTGAACCTCGCGGCCGGCAGCCTGCTGCGTTACCTGCCGTTGCTGCTGGTGCCGCCAGCGGTGGGGGTCATGGTGTATGCCACGGCGATTGCCGCGGATTTCTGGGCCATCGTCGGGGCGTTGGTGGTGTCGCTGATTCTGTCGATGGCCTTCGCCGGGGTGCTGATGCAACGGCTGGTCAAGCGTCACGCGGCGCCTTCGGAGGAATCCTGATGCTGTTTGACTGGCAAGGCGCCTGGGCCTCGGTGATTCACCACCCCCTGTTCGGTATCGGCATCACGTTGGGTGCCTATCAACTGGTGCTGGCGGCGTTCGAGAAAACCCGCTGGATCTTCCTGCAACCGGTGCTGGTCTCGATGCTGCTGGTGATCGGTGTGCTGGTCGGCTGCGGCCTGACCTACGCCGAGTACCGCAAGAGCACCGAGATCCTCAGCATTCTGCTGGGCCCGGCGACCGTTGCGCTGGCGGTGCCGCTGTATCTGAACCTGCGGCGCATCCGCCAATTGTTCTGGCCGATTTTTACTACGCTGGTGATAGGCGGCGTGGTCGCCACGGGCATGGGGGTGGCGCTGGGCTGGTGGTTCGGTGCCGATCACATGATCCTGATGACCATGGCGCCCAAGTCGGTGACCTCGCCGATCGCCATGCTGGTGGCCGAGCAGATCGGCGGTGTCGCGGCACTGGCGGCGGTGTTTGTGTTGATCACCGGGGTGATCGGTGCGATCTTCGGCCCGGCGCTGCTGACTCGCCTGGGCGTACACAGCCCCGAGGCGCGCGGCATGGCGCTGGGCATGACAGCGCACGCGGTCGGTACGTCGGTGGCGTTGCAGGAAAGCGATGAATGCGGCGCCTTCGCGGCGCTGGCGATGAGTCTGATGGGCGTGGCCACGGCGGTGTTCCTGCCGTTGGCGGTGTCGATGGTGGTGTAAGGAAATGTCTATGAGTCTGCCGCTTTTTCCGCTGAACACGGTGCTGTTTCCCGGCTGCAATCTGGATTTGCAGATCTTCGAGGCGCGCTATCTGGACATGATCGGCCGCTGCATGAAGCAGGGCGGTGGGTTCGGCGTGGTGTGCATCCTTGAGGGCAGCGAAGTCGGGGTAGCGCCGGAAGGTTTCGCCATGGTCGGCTGCGAAGCGCGCATCACCGATTTCCAGCAGCAGGACAACGGACTGCTGGGCATCCGGGTGCAGGGCGGGCGGCGCTTCATCGTGCAGCGCACCGACGTGCAGCGCGATCAATTGATCGTGGCCGAGGTCGAGTGGCTCGACGAAGAGCCCGAGCAACCGTTGCAGGATGAAGACGCCGATCTGGTGGCGCTGCTCAAGGCACTGGCCGAACACCCGATGGTCGAGGCGCTGAACATGGGCACAGATGCGGCGGGGCAGCAGTCATTGGCCAATCAGCTGGCTTATCTGCTGCCGTTTGCCGAGGAAGACAAGATCGACCTGCTGCAACTCGATGATCCGCAGCAGCGGCTGGATGCGATCCAGGCGCTACTCGATGAGTTGCAGGGCGAGCTGTTTGCCTAGAGCCAAAAACGCTATTCGGGCCAGATGATGTCGTTGGCGAACCACTCCTTGTCCTTGCCCAGTGTCAGTACCGGCTTGCCGGCGTTGGCGACCTTGTCGATCAGGGCATCGTATTCGTATCGGTTGTCGGCGCCTTGATGGGTCCGTGCTTCGATGTCATTGCGCTGTCGATAGCCTGCCTCATAAGCGATGTCATCGACTTTCGCCGCGCGAGTGAGGGTGGAGTCGAGCAGCCAGAGACGTTCCGACTCGATGCCCCGTTTCGACGTTGAAATCAGCGCTTCCAGTTCATCCTCCGGGAACCACGCACCCTTGTTCCTGGCGGCGTTGTTGAGCAGGTGATTCTCCTCTCTCGGCACGACCTCCATTTTTCGCGTGTCGATGATGTAGGCGAATATGATCGTCTGATTGTGCCGGACGGTTTCGTAATTGCGTTCGGAGTCGAGTTCCACATCCGAAGCCTCGGACCAGTCATTGTCGGATTCCCCTGATTCATTGTCGGAGTCACCGGGCTTGCGTCCGGGGTATTTGTTTTTCTGGTTGTTGTAGAGCAGATACTCCGGATCGGGGGAGCCCGTGCCTCTGCCTGCATATCGCTCAACCCGCTTCAGACTGACGGTTGCGCTGATCGGTTTCTCGGTGGTTGCTCCACGAGGATGCTTGAGTCGCGGCAACATCCGGTCATCGTTGTAGAACTCAAAGGGCGTCCGTTCATCGGCCCGGAACAGGGCCGGGATGTCTGTGCGGTACAGGACGTCGCTGCCGTTGCGCAGGTAGCCCAGCCTTGCAAGGAATCCGTCGAGGAATTCACCACTGACGCTCTCGCTGAAATCGCCGTAGTCGCCCAAATGACTGAGCAACAACCTGCCGTTTCTCAGTGGCCGAAGCAGGGGTTCTATTTCCTGATGCAGTGCTTCATAGCGGGCTGGGTCGTCTGCGTTCAGTGAGCGGCGCTTGTGCTCTGCGAGCCATTGCGGAAGCGCTGATGGATGGGCGGCCAGGTCGTCGCGCAGCCGGACGTGCTGGAGAGGCGATAGATTGTACGAGCGCAATTCCATGAGCCGTTCCGCTTGAGTCATCTGCGGGTACAACCGTGCGAAGTGTGTATCCAGCAGTTCGGACGTCGTGGCTTTCAATCGGGCGGGCATCAATGTGATTCGCGGCTGCCTTGCAGGCACCGCCGCTTCAGCGTCATGAATATCCGGATGCGGGCGCTTGAGCGGATGGACGGTATCGATCTGTCGAGCAGGGCTCCAGGTTGATTCGTCGATGTTTCTGTAAAGTGCAGGTCCCGGTGCCAGCTTCCTGTACAGATCCATCGCCCGATAGGTGCCCAGGTTCGGATCGAACTCCACATATACGGTGCCGTGGTTTTTCACATCGACGAACTTGCGTCCGACGACATAGCGCAAGCCTTCTTCATTGGCCGGTTGCATGTTGCGCAGCAGGCCGGGGCTCAACAGATAGTCGCTCAACAGGGTTGCCGATGCCCGGGGCACCTCAGGCAGGTCCGAGACTTTGACGCCTGGCGGAACGGGTGTCGCTGCGGGTGGCAGTTGATGCTCCAGGGTTCGATTGCCCGATATGAACGGACCGGAAAGTGAATCAGGTGATTGTGGGGCCTGACCCGTTGGCCGCAGCCGGGGAGGTTGCAGTGACGGGTCGGCAGATGTGTTGATCCTGGACACTGCCGGCAGTGGGGGTGATTTGGGGCGCATGGTGTCATTCCTTGACGATGGACAGGTGTTCGATCGATATCACCCGGGACGGGTCGCTGGCGAGCCTCCAGCTGTCGGTGGCTACGTTGTAGAAAATCCGGTCGGAGTCGCCATCGCGCAGACGCAGATTCAGGATCTGCACATCATTGCTTTCAAGTTCGTCGCGACGCTGATGGTCAATGACGTCCTGAACCAGGGCATCAATTGTCGGGTAGGCCCGGGCATCCGCAGCGCAGAGACCAATCACCTCGAACAGGGCATTGATCCGGTAACGGTTCCCGGATGAGATCGCCACCTCGACGGTTTCCAGTGGCAGTCCTGGATCGTTGCTGTCCGGCAGGTGAAGGTGAACACTGCCGATTTTGATCAGGTCGTTGTTGATGCTCAGGTCGCGAAGGGTGACCTTCTCCTGCAAAAGGTGGGTATGAATCAGCCAGGTGGAGGATCCGGAAAGTCTGGCGTCAGCGTCGGCGGTGGACAGACGGATGGAGAGATTGCTCGCGAGAAAAAGCTCATAGCTTGCCGATCTTCCTTCCAGCCAATAGGTTGCGTTGTGCTCGGTGGCCAGAAAGTCGACCCGTTGCGGCGTGTTCTTCAGGGAGCGCTTGCTGACAGAGGGACTGACGAACAGGTATCGGCCGGCCCGCTCGCGCAGTGAGGCACGGCTTTCGATGACCCGGTACCCCGGATTTTTTGCATCCTCCAGATAGTCGTTCCGGGGAAAGTCCAGGTGATAGGAAACACCATCACGCATCACCAGGGTCAAGGGATGATTCATTGCCCACCCGGCGGCCATGTTACCGGCGCCCATGTCAGTCTTCCGATCCTGACTTCCTGTCACGTTTGCATGCAACGAGAGCCGGGCCCCTCCAGCGAAGGTGAGGGTGAAATGGACATTGTCGTAATCGAGGAACGTGAACGCCTCCATCTCCGTGATGCTCACCACGTAAGTGGCACGGACGCTGACAATTTCCTCGCTGTCGAAATCGACATACACGGTGCTGTGCGACGGTAGGCTGTCTTTCGGGGCGATCAGGGCGGCGCGACGGGTCTGGCGGGAGACGAAATAGTGGGACTGTGCCCGAGCTGCCAGAACGTGCGGATGATCGTTGATCTGCACCGGAGATGCCTTGGGTATGCCCGATGTGAGGAGGGTGACACTGATGGGCAGATCGCCGTGCTGCGGAATCTCGCCAGGCCAATCCGGTTGCAAATGGAAACCGTCCTGGGTGATGAACGCCCATTTGTCGTGGTGCAGGATGCGTTTGCCATCGAGGGGCCGGTAAGCGTTCTCCAGTATCAGTTCGCGCCTGGGCGAGCGCGGATCATCGTCTCGAAGCGACTCGATCACCAGCGCGTTATCCCGGATGAACCAGCGCTGGATGGCTTCCATCGATACCCCCAGATAGACCTTGCTCGGCTCCAGGCCGTCCTCGGTGATGGAGACCTTGAGGCTCATCGGATCGAGATAATAGGTATCACTGCCGCGACCGCCGTCGACGGTGACATGCAGGCCACGTACAGATATCTGATCATTTCCGGCGCCGGCATCGACGTGATCGTTGCCGTTGGCTGCAATGCTGTCCGCCTGATCGGAGCCGATGACCCGATTGGTTGCGCCGGCAAGTGTTTCGACCTTTTCGATGGACTCGAGCGTCGAATGCAGCACCGGCTCTGACATCGGGTTCACGGGGCGCAGCGACAGCTTGCCGTTTTTCAGGTCTATGTCATAACCGAGGTGGCGGGGTGGGGCGAGGACATGATCCAGGTGCCTGTGCGTACCTTGAAGCCACAACAGATCGATTCCGTCTCCACCCGACAGCTCGCTGGCCCTGATCGGATCGTATGAGAGTGCTTCTGATGCCGACTGAAATACAAAGGAGTCGTTTCTGTTGCCACCACTGAGGGTTTTCCGGCCTGTGGTGTAGCTGAAGAAATTCGGCTTTTCCTGAATGCCCTGCACGGTGTCATGGCCACCGCCCAGATTCCAGAAAACCCCTTTGGCAGGGTCACTTGCGGTTATGGAGACGACGTAGTCCGAATCTGGTAAGCCCTCACGCGCGTCATATGAGTCGTCCGTATCTTTGATGACAGGGAGGTTTTCGAGGGTGCAGGGCGTTTCACCCTTGTCTTTGTCCCATTGATAGCGATAGAGGCGGGAGGGTTGCAGCGTCACTTCAAATCGACCGTTGACAATCACATCGACGGTTTCCCTGAATTCACTGTTCAGCCAATTCAGGCTGCGAGTTTTCAGGGCTTTGGCATAGTCGGCGGTGGTCCTGGCGATCAGCAATCGATCCATGAGCGCCTTGTCCTGATCCTGTCCGGTGAACGCAAACCAGCCGGCGCGCCAGCGCTCGTTCACCGTCAGCTCGATGTAATCGTCAATGTCGTCGACGGCTCGCACGGCACCATAGATCTTGGCCCCGACGATCATTATTGCGGCAGCGGCAATCCCCACCGGGCCCGCTGCCTGGAAACCCGCCAATGCCGCACAGCCAAGTGCCAGGGACAATGCGCCGCTGAACACGCTCAGCCCGCCCGTCACATACAGATCCTGTGCTTCCTTGCCCTGAGTCTTGGCGGCATCGTTGAAGGATTTGATCGCGACGTAGATATCGAACGGCAGTGTCAGCACGCTGGCGATCAACCCGGCCCCGCGACAGAGCCACTTGCCCATGGACGTCCTGCCGAATTGTTCGAAGGCCATTGACCCCTGACGGAGCATTTGCTCCCCGCTCTTGCTCAGCGCGTACTCGACGCCCAGTGAGGTGATTTCCGCGGCGCCTCCGCCAACGTTTATCAGCGCTTCATGCGTATCGCCTTTCTTCAGGGCATCGATAGCCCCGATGTAAGCGCTGTAGAGTCCATACGCCTGCATTCCGACGCCCATGCTGGTCATTCCGCGACTTTTGGCTTTGTCGACCCAGTCCGGCAAGTACTCGGGCAGCGGATCCCGACGAATGTCGAGACGTTGGGTGGCGTTCAGCAAATGATTGATCTTGTTCATGGCGTCAGCGAACTCGCCTGTGGGCATTTCGCGCATGAGCGGTGCCGCATCGGGGGAGCGCTGGGTGACGATTTCGTACAGCAGGGGCGGGATCTGGTGGTTTTCCGGCGAGGGCACGGAGCGCATCCGTTGTTCCATCTGAACGGTATCGAATTCCAGCGCATCGATGAATGCCTGGTCAGGTTCGGCAAAGTAGGTGGTGGTCGGCGACAGGGGTTGCCCGTTGACCCGTCCACCCAATGCTTGAAGTGTCTGGCGACTGACGCTGTATTCACCGATGCGCAACGGACCGAACAGGGCGTCCAGGTCCGCGAGCCCCGGCTTTTTTCCCGAGTGCGAGGGGCTGTTCCGGATGGCCTGATCCGATTGGCCGGTCGGGTCGGATATTTTGATTGGCGCTGACGGTCGGTCAGCCCGAAGTGGGTGGATCGGTTGATTCATCAAAGTCATCGCTCTTTTCACAAGTCCGTTTGTGGTGCAGCTGCCGGAATGTGGCATGGGGCACGGACTTGTTCATGAGCTTTTACTTTGCCAAATGTTTGCCGGCGTTCACCGCCCAGGCGTGCGCCGCTCAGCGTGGAGCGCAGGCTCAGTAGGCATATCGCAACAAGGTGTGTGGCAGGTGCCGCAAGACGAAGAAACCAAACAGGGCGACCAGCGCCGGCAATATCAGCCACCAGACTTTCTGCGGCATCGCACCCAGAGGTGCCTGGCGTTGACTGAACCACAGACCCGCCGCGCACACGCAGGCAGCGAGCATGGCGCCGGCCAGGACATCGGTTGGCCAGTGCGCGCCCAGATACACCCTTGACAGGGAAATGGCCAGCGCCGGTATACAACCGAGCAACAGCCAGGTCAGGCGCAGGCGCGGCGGCTGCCCGCGTCCGGCCAGCACGGCGAGCGCCAGGAACAGCGCGAACGATCCGGACGCATGGCCGCTGGGCATGCTGTAGCTGGTGAGCGGATCAGTCAGTACTTCCGGGCGCCCCCGGGCGAAGAACATTTTGGTGCCGGTGTTGGCCAGGGCCGTGACGAGCAGGGTGCCGCCCACGAAAATCGCATGGCGCCACTGACGGCACAGCAACAGCAGCGCGGTCAGCAGGGCGCTGAACAACAGCATGTTGCGAAATTCACCGATCAGGGTGAAAACCACTGCCACCTCATCCAGCGCCGGGCGGCGGTGTTCCTGTACCAGGGTCATGACGCCCTGATCGAGGGCGGTCAGATATGGGTAACCGATGAACAAGCCGATCAGGATCAACAGGCTCATGCTGCCGATCCAGATCGCGGCCCGGCGATGGCGGCGCAGGCTGCTGTTGGCGCTCAGGCCGACCATCACGGCGATGCTGCCGGCAACGATCCCGGCCTGCAGCCAGAAACCTTCCGGCAGTGGCAGGCGAATCGCCGCCCCGGTGGCCCAGCCCGGCAGCAGGTAGGCGAGACTCCAGCCGGCGGCTGCCAGCAGACTTACGGCGGCGAAGCGCGGGAAGGGCATGTCGCACATCCCGGCGACCATCGGCAACATTGGCCGCAACGGGCCAATGAAACGCCCGACCAGCAGGCTGGCGATGCCGTAGCGCTGGAAATAGGTTTCGGCGCCGGCCATCCATTCCGGATGATGGCGCAACCCCGGCAAGCGCCGGATATTCTGGTGGAAGTGGCGACCGAGGAAATACGAAACCACATCGCCGAGAATCCCGCCGAGAAAGCCCAGCAACAGGGTTTCGCTCAACGACAGTGCACCGCTGCCGGCCAGCACTGCTACGGCAAACAGCAATACTGTGCCGGGCACGATCAACCCGGCAATCGCCAGGCATTCCACGCAGGCCACGATGAACACGGCGGCGGCCAGCCACTGCGGATTGGCGGCCAGCCACCCGGTCACGCTATCGAGCCATGGGCCCATACAAACCACTCCATTTCATTGATGTCCCTGAACGGCGAGCCGCAGGATGTGCATTCACAGCAGAAAATAATCGCGACCTTCGACCTGACCCCGGCGCAGCGGGTTCCGCGTGCACCACTGGGCATAGGCGGCATCGACGAAGCGATACATCAAGTGTTCGTCGCGGCCATGGGGAATGCCCAGGCGGGTGGTCTGAATCACGTGGGTCGGCGCGGGGCCGGTGTCTTCCACCAGCAGTATCTCGTGGTCGAAGCGCTTGGCGTCCCACACCGGCACTTTCAGCCCCAGCGCCTTGCACAATAAGGTCTGTCCGGCACAGAGCTTCTGCGTGGGACGCGGGCGACCCTGAGCATCGGGATTGTTCAACAGCATCTGCGCCAGGCTGGCCGGGCCGCTGATCTCGTCGACCCACGGATAGGCTGATTTGATCAGCACCGCATTACCGGGGCCTTGGGCGCTGAAGTTCAGCGAATCGCCACCACGGGCGTAGTACATATAGATGTGGCCGCCATCCAGAAACAAAGCCTTACGCTTTTCTGTGTAGCCGAGGGACGCGTGGCTGCCTTTTTCCTCGCAGTAATAGGCCTCGGTTTCGATGATTCGGGCGCTGAGCCACAAATCGCCGACGCGGTGGCGAATGACTTTGCCGAGCAGATCGCGGGCCAGTGTCTGGGCGTCACGGTCAAAAAAAGCGTCCGCAAGGCCGACAGGCTGGCGCGTGGACGTGGCGCGAACGATCAGGTTGGACATGGCAAACAGGGTTTATCCAGGCGGAGGAGGTCGTGATGATAACAATTCAAGGCTTAATCCCGGCTGAACGTCGGCAAATCGTGGTCCATTTCGACCATCCGCCCGTCACCGCTGTTAGTCCCGGGACGCGACAGCTATAATCTGCCGCTTTCCTCTTTGCCAAGACCCCAGCAGACCATGACTGAGTCCGTTCTTGACTACATGACCCGATTGGGTCGCGCCGCCCGCGAAGCCTCCCGCGTCATCGGCCGTGCCAGCACCGCGCAGAAAAACCGCGCCTTGCTGGCTGCCGCCAATGCCCTGGACGCCGCCCGCGCCGAGCTTGCGGCAGCCAATGAACAGGATCTGGCCGCCGGTCGCGCCAACGGTCTGGAGCCGGCGCTGCTGGAACGTCTGGAACTGACCCCGGCGCGCATCGACGGCATGATCGTCGGCCTGCGTCAGGTCGCAGCGCTGCCGGATCCGGTCGGTGCTATCCGTGATATGAGCTTCCGTCCGTCGGGCATTCAGGTCGGCAAGATGCGCGTGCCGCTGGGCGTGATCGGGATCATCTACGAATCCCGTCCCAACGTGACCATTGACGCTGCGAGCCTGTGCCTGAAGTCTGGCAACGCGACCATCCTGCGCGGCGGTTCCGAAGCGATTCATTCCAACCGCGCGATTGCCGCCTGCATCCAGCGCGGGCTGGCCGAAGCCGAACTGCCGGCCGCCGTGGTGCAAGTGGTGGAAACCACCGACCGCGCCGCCGTTGGCGCGCTGATCACCATGCCCGAGTACGTCGATGTGATCGTGCCGCGCGGTGGCCGTGGCCTGATCGAACGCATCAGTCGTGACGCCCGTGTACCGGTAATCAAGCATCTGGACGGCATTTGCCACGTCTATGTCAGTGAACACGCCGACCTGCCGAAAGCCCAGCGCATTGCCTTCAACGCCAAGACCTATCGCTATGGCATCTGCGGTGCGATGGAAACGTTGCTGGTCGATCAACGTGTGGCGAAGGATTTCCTGCCGTCGATGGCCAGACAGTTCCGCGACAAAGGCGTCGAGCTGCGTGGCTGCGAACGCACCCGGGCGATCATCGAAGCCGTAGCGGCGACCGAAGAAGACTGGAGCACCGAATATCTGGCGCCGATCCTGTCGATCCGCGTGGTGGATGGCCTGGATCAGGCCATCGAGCACATCAACCGTTTCGGCTCCCATCACACCGACTCGATCGTCAGCGAAAACCTCGCCGACACCCGCCAGTTCGTGGCTCAGGTCGACTCGGCATCGGTGATGATCAACACCCCGACCTGCTTCGCCGACGGATTCGAATACGGATTGGGTGCCGAGATCGGCATTTCTACTGATAAGCTGCACGCCCGTGGCCCGGTGGGCCTCGAAGGACTGACCTGCGAGAAGTACATCGTGGTCGGTGATGGCCAGTTACGCGGCCAGGCGACGGTCTGACTTGTCCGACCTCGACCTGAAAGCGCCGAAACCCGGCGAGCAATCCCGTCCCCGGCGCATTGGTGTGCTGGGCGGGACGTTCGATCCGGTGCATGTCGGCCATCTACGTGGTGCGCTGGAAGTTGCCGAAGCGCTGGGGCTCGATGAGCTGCGCATGATGCCCAGCGCCCGGCCGCCGCACCGCGATACGCCGCAAGTGTCGGCGCAGGATCGGCTGGCAATGGTTGAATGTGCGGTGGCCGGTGTGCCTCCGCTGGTGGTGGACGCCCGCGAATTGCAGCGGGACAAGCCGTCCTGGACCATCGATACCCTGGAGTCGCTGCGGGCAGAAATGGCCGCCGAGACCCAGGTTTTTCTGCTTCTGGGTTGGGACGCATTCTGCGGCCTGCCCACTTGGCATCGCTGGGAAGAGTTGCTCCAGCATTGCCACATCCTGGTGCTACAGCGCCCGGACGCCGACAGCGAACCGCCGGATGCCTTGCGCAACCTGCTGGCAGCGCGTTCGGTGAGCGACCCGCTGGCCCTGAAGGGGCCGAGCGGACAGATTGCATTCGTCTGGCAGACACCGCTCGCGGTTTCCGCCACCCAGATCCGTCAACTGCTGGCCAGCGGTAAGTCGGTACGTTTCCTGGTGCCCGACGCGGTCCTGGCCTACATCGATGCGCACGGTCTGTACCGTGCGTCGAACTGAACAAGGCGTGCTTCACTGATACGAATCCACGTGTCGCCAAGCCGCCGAAAATATGAGCAAAACGAGTTTTATATGACTGACAAAGACCAAACCAAAGTAAAGCGCAAAGGCACATTCAAGAGCGCCCCGCTGCCAGAACCGGTCAACACCAACGAACCGCTGAAGGGCGACGAACTGGTCAAGGTGGCCGTTGCAGCCCTGGAAGACGTCAAGGCCCAGGACATCCAGATCATTGATGTGCGCGACAAGCAGAGCATCACCGACTACATGATCATCGCCACCGGTACCTCCAACCGCCAGATCAACGCGATGCTGGACAAGGTTCGCGAAGAAGTGAAAAAGCAGGGCGCCAGGCCGCTGGGCGAAGAAGGCAAGGGCGACAGCGACTGGGTGCTGCTGGACCTGGACCTGGTGATCGTGCACATGATGACTGCCTCGGCACGTCAGTTCTACGACCTGGAACGCCTGTGGGCCGGTGCCGAGCAAAGCCGTGCGGCGGACGCCAAGCACCACAGCCCGGAAAACACCCACGAGCATTTCACCAAGCTCAACAAAGACCAGCTGTAAGGGATTGCTGTGCGACTGCGACTGATCGCCGTCGGTTCACGCATGCCCAAGTGGGTGGAAGAAGGCTGGCATGAGTATGCCAAGCGTCTTCCGTCCGAGCTGGCGCTGGAACTGGTGGAAATTCCGCTCAATACCCGTGGCAAGAACGCCGACGTGGCCCGCTTCATCCGTCAGGAAGGCGAAGCCATGCTGGCCAAGGTCGGGCAGAACGAGCGGATCGTCACCCTCGAGGTCCATGGCAAGCCGTGGAGCACCGAGCAACTGGCGGTCGAGCTCGATCGCTGGCGCCTGGACTCGCGCACGGTCAACTTCATGGTCGGTGGCCCGGAAGGGCTGGCGCCGGAAGTCTGTGCCCGCGCGGATCAGCGCTGGTCGCTGTCGCCGCTGACGTTGCCGCACCCGCTGGTGCGCATCCTCATCGGCGAGCAGTTGTATCGTGCCTGGACCGTGCTGTCCGGCCACCCTTACCACAAGTAATCCGCCCTCATGTCTCAGCCGATCCGCATCAAGGACCACGAAAAAGACGCCCGTCTGGTGCGTGGTCGCGTCGTGTTCGGTGCAATTGCGGTGGTGGCGCTGATCTGCGTGCTGATTGCGCGGCTGTATTACCTGCAGGTGATTCAGTACGAATATCACTCGACCCTGTCGGAAAACAACCGGGTGCATGTCCAGCCGATCCCGCCGACCCGTGGCCTGATTTTCGACCGCAACGGTGTGGTGGTGGCGGACAACCGTCCGAGCTTCAGCCTGAGCATGACCCGCGAGCGCTCCGGCGACTGGCAGCAGGTGCTCGACGTGATCGTCGAAGTGCTGGAACTGACGCCGGAAGACCGGGTGATCTTCGAGAAACGCATGCGCCAGGGCCGCCGGCCGTTCGAGCCGGTGCCGATCCTGTTCGAACTGACCGAAGAGCAGATCGCCCGGATCGCGGTGAACCAGTTCCGTCTGCCGGGCGTCGAGGTGGTCGCGCAGTTGGTGCGTCATTACCCGCAGGGCGCACATTTCGCGCACTCGGTGGGCTATATGGGGCGGATCAACGAGAAAGAGCTGAAGACCCTCGATCCGGTCAACTACAGCGGCACCCACCACATCGGCAAGACCGGCATCGAGCGCTTCTATGAAGCCGAGCTGCACGGTCAGGTGGGTTACGAAGAGGTCGAGACCAACGCCCGTGGCCGCGTCCTGCGCGTGCTCAAACGTACCGATCCGGTGCCAGGCAAGGACATTGTCCTGAGCCTCGACATCAAGTTGCAGGAAGCTGCCGAGGCTGCGCTGGGCGGTCGGCGTGGCGCGGTGGTGGCGCTCGATCCGAAAACCGGCGAAGTGCTGGCGATGGTCAGCCAGCCGAGCTTCGACCCGAACCTGTTCGTCACCGGCATCAGCTTCAAGGCCTACGCCGAGCTGCGCGATTCGATCGACCGGCCGCTGTTCAACCGCGTGCTGCGCGGTCTGTACCCGCCGGGTTCGACGATCAAGCCGGCGGTGGCGATTGCCGGTCTCGATGCGGGCGTGGTGACGGCGTCGAGCCGGGTGTTCGACCCCGGTTACTACATGCTGCCCAACTACGATCACAAGTACCGCAACTGGAACCGCACCGGGGACGGCTTCGTCGACCTCGACACGGCGATCATGCGGTCCAACGACACCTACTTCTATGACCTGGCACACAAGCTGGGCATCGACCGGTTGTCGGCCTACATGAACAAGTTCGGCATCGGCCAGAAGGTCTCGCTGGACATGTTCGAAGAATCCCCCGGCCTGATGCCGTCCCGCGAGTGGAAACGCGCGACCCGGCGTCAGGCGTGGTTCCCCGGCGAAACCCTGATTCTCGGGATCGGCCAGGGCTACATGCAATCGACCCCGCTGCAACTGGCCCAGGCCACGGCGCTGGTGGCCAACAAGGGCGTGTGGAACCGCCCGCATCTGGCCAAGACCATCGAAGGCGAGAAGCCCAAGGATGAAAACCCGATGCCGGACATCATCCTGCGCGACCCGTCCGACTGGAACAAGGTCAACCACGGCATGCAGCAGGTAATGCACGGTGCCCGCGGCACCGCGCGCAAGGCTTCGATCGGCGCGCAATACCGGATCGCCGGCAAGTCGGGTACGGCGCAGGTTGTGGCGATCAAACAGGGCGAGAAATACGACCGTTCCAAGGTTCAGGAGCGCCACCGCGACCACGCCCTGTTTGTCGGTTTCGCGCCGGCGGATGACCCGAAGATCGTGGTGTCGGTGATGGTCGAGAACGGTGAGTCCGGTTCCGGCGTCGCGGCACCGGTGGTGCGGCAGGTCATGGATGCCTGGCTGCTGGATCAGGACGGACGGTTGAAGGCCGAATACGCCAGCCCTATCAGTGCGGAGGCTACGGCCCGTGATGAATAATTTCGATCGCATGCTCTCCAGCGAGGATGTGATGCGTCGCCGGGCGACGCTGTTGCAACGTCTGCATATCGACGGCCCGTTGCTGGTGCTGTTGTTGATTCTCGCGGCCGGCAGCCTGTTCGTGCTGTATTCGGCCAGCGGCAAGAGCTGGGACTTGCTGGCCAAACAGGCCACATCGTTTGGCATCGGTCTGGTGTCGATGATCGTCATCGCCCAGTTCGAACCAAGGTTCATGGCGCGCTGGGTGCCGCTTGGCTACGTGATCGGCGTGGTGTTGCTGATGGTGGTGGACATCATGGGCCACAACGCAATGGGTGCGACCCGCTGGATCAACATCCCCGGGGTGATTCGCTTCCAGCCCTCGGAATTCATGAAGATCCTGATGCCGGCGACCATCGCCTGGTACCTGTCCAAACGTACGCTGCCGCCGCAGCTCAAACACGTCGGTATCAGTCTGCTGCTGATCGGTGTGCCGTTCGCCCTGATCGTGCGTCAGCCGGATCTCGGCACTTCGCTGCTGATTCTGGCCGGTGGCGCCTTCGTACTGTTCATGGGTGGATTGCGCTGGCGCTGGATTCTCAGCGTGCTGGCGGCGGCGATTCCGGTGTCGGTTGCGATGTGGTTCTTCATCATGCACGACTACCAGAAACAGCGGATCCTGACGTTCCTCGACCCGGAAAGCGATCCGTTGGGCACCGGCTGGAACATCATCCAGTCGAAAGCCGCGATCGGTTCCGGTGGCGTGTTCGGCAAGGGCTGGCTGCTGGGCACCCAGTCGCACCTGGACTTCCTGCCGGAAAGCCACACCGACTTCATCATTGCCGTACTCGGCGAAGAGTTCGGCCTGGTGGGCATTTGCGCATTGCTGCTGATCTATCTGTTGCTGATCGGTCGTGGCCTGGTGATTACCGCCCAGGCGCAAACGCTGTTCGGCAAACTGTTGGCTGGCGCACTGACCATGACGTTTTTTGTTTATGTTTTCGTCAACATCGGTATGGTCAGTGGCCTGTTGCCGGTGGTGGGGGTGCCGTTGCCGTTCATTAGCTACGGCGGAACTTCGCTGGTGACGCTGCTGTCAGCGTTTGGGGTTTTGATGTCGATCCATACCCATCGCAAGTGGATCGCACAGGTTTGAATAAGGTGAAGAGTTCAATGCAAGTAATGCGTGACTGGGCGACACGATACGCACCGTGGCTCGGCCTGGTAGGCATCCTTGGCAGCGCGCAGGAAGCGTTGGCCGGCGATTACGAAGGCTCGCCCCAGGTGGCCGAATTCGTCGGTGAAATGACCCGCGATTACGGTTTCGCCGGCGAACAGCTGATGGCCGTGTTCCGCGAGGCCCAGCGCAAACAGGCGATTCTCGACGCCATTTCCAAACCCGCCGAACGGGTCAAGCAGTGGAAAGAATACCGGCCGATGTTCATCACCGACGCACGCATCGCCCGCGGTGTGGACTTCTGGCGCCAGCACGAGGCCACCCTGGCCCGCGCCGAGCAGGAATACGGCGTTCCGGCCCAGGTGATTGTGTCGATCATCGGCGTTGAGACCTTTTTCGGACGTAATACCGGCAATTACCGGGTGATCGATGCCTTGTCCACGCTGGGTTTCGACTATCCTCCCCGTGCCGAATTTTTCCGCAAGGAGCTGCGTGAGTTCCTGCTGCTGGCGCGCGAGGAGCAGGTCGACCCGCTGACCCTCAAGGGGTCCTATGCCGGCGCGATGGGCCTGCCGCAGTTCATGCCGAGCAGCTTTCGCGCCTACGCGGTGGATTTCGACGGTGACGGCCACATCAATATCTGGAACAACCCGGATGATGCGATCGGCAGCGTCGCCAGCTATTTCAAGCGTCACGGCTGGGTCGCCGGCGAGCCGGTGGTCAGTCGTGCGGATGTGCGCGGTGAGCAGGTGGATGAAGGCCTGACCACCGGCATCGAGCCGACGAAAACCGTCGGGGAGTTGCGAGCGCTGGGCTGGTCGAGTCATGATGCGCTGCGCGATGACATGCCGGTCACCGCATTCCGCCTGGAAGGCGACAATGGCCCGGAATACTGGATGGGCCTGAAGAATTTCTACGCGATCACGCGTTATAACCGCAGCGTGATGTACGCAATGGCCGTACATCAACTGTCTGAACAGCTGGTACAAGCACGGGGCGTCAAGTAATGCGGGCATTGCCTATCAATAAACCCCTGAAGCTGGTGGCTTTCGCTGCGTTGGCGGTGCTGGTCGCCAGTTGTTCGACCAGCCGTTCGCCAAGCCAGAAGCCGACCACCGCCGTACGTTCGCAGCCGGGCCTGGACATCAACCGGGCTCACAAGGATGGCGCGCCGTGGTGGGACGTCGATGTGTCGCGCATCCCCGATGCAACGCCGACCCTGCACACCGGCCCGTACAAGGCCAACCCCTACACGGTGCTGGGCAAGACCTACTTCCCGCTGCAGGAGTCCAAGACCTACGTGGCCTCCGGCACCGCGTCCTGGTATGGCACCAAGTTTCATGGGCAGAACACCGCCAACGGCGAGGTCTACGACCTGTACGGCATGAGTGCCGCCCACAAGACATTACCGCTGCCGAGTTACGTTCGGGTGACCAACCTGGACAACAACAGGAGCGTGATCCTGCGGGTCAACGACCGCGGGCCGTTCTACTCGGACCGGATCATTGACCTTTCCTACGCCGCCGCCAAAAAGCTCGGTTATGCCGAAATCGGCACCGCGCGGGTCAAGGTCGAAGGCATTGACCCGCAGCAATGGTGGGCCGCCAAGGGCCGTCCGGCGCCTTTGATGCTCAACGAGCCGCAAGTCGCGCAGAATAGCGCCCCGGTGATCACGGCCTCGGCCGGCACCGTCGAGCAATGGACTCCGCCGCCGCAGCAACACGCCGCGGCCGTCGTGCCAGTCCAGCTCGATGCAAAAAAAAACGCTTCTGCACCAGCATCTGGCCAGTATCTGCAGGTGGGCGCGTTCGCCAACCCGGACGCTGCAGAACTCCTGAGGTCGAAGCTCAGCGGGATGGTGAGCGCTCCGGTGTTCATCAGCTCGATCGTGCGCAATCAGCAGACCCTGCACCGGGTTCGCCTGGGACCGATCGGTTCGCCGGGTGAAATTGCCCAGGTACAGAACAGCGTGCGCCTGGCCAACCTGGGTTCGCCAAGTGTGGTCACCGAGTAAACGTAGGACTTGATTGACGGTTCACCAGCGATTGGGGGGTGAACCAGGTTGTTGGCTCGTCGAAGAACAAAAGCCCGGCAAGGGTGACTGGAGTGAGCAACTGAACACGCGATGCTCGTAGGGTTTGCTCGAAAGCTCGCCGAGCGGCGATCAGGCAAGGCAAAAACAGGTGAGGAAGCGGAGTGTAGGGGACCTACATGAGCATTCCGAATCTGTTTTTAACGCAGCATGATCGTCGCGCAGGCAGGTTTCGGGCAAAGCCTGAAAGCCATCTGATTAATTTTGCCCGCAAGGGCAGTTTCCATTAGCGATTTCGAGAGACGGATGAACATCACCACCTTTGCCAAACGCCTGTGTCTGCTAGTCCCGCTGCTCCTCTCGCCAGCCGCCTTCGCGGCCGAGATGATGCCGTCGCCACCACAACTGGCCGCCAAATCCTACGTGCTCATGGATGCCAACAGCGGCAACGTGCTGGTGGAGAACAACGGTGACCAGCGTCTGCCGCCGGCCAGCCTGACCAAACTGATGACCGCGTACATCGCCACGCTGGAAATCCGTCGCGGCCAGATCGGTGAAAACGACCCGGTGACCGTCAGCGAAAACGCCTGGCGCACCGGCGGTTCGCGGATGTTCATCAAGGTCGGCTCGCAGGTCACTGTCAGCGACCTGCTGCACGGCATCATCATCCAGTCCGGCAACGACGCCAGCGTCGCGGTGGCTGAACACATCGCCGGCAGCGAAGACGCCTTCGCCGACCTGATGAACAAGACCGTCGCCGATCTGGGCATGACCAATACCCACTTCATGAACCCGACCGGTCTGCCGAACCCCGAGCACTACTCGTCGGCTCACGACATGGCGATCCTGGCGCGCGCGATCATCCACGAAGATCCGGCTCACTATGCGATCTACTCGCAGAAAGAGTTCTTCTGGAACGGCATCAAACAGCCTAACCGCAACCTGCTGCTGTGGCGCGACAAGACCGTCGACGGTCTGAAAACCGGCCACACCGACGAAGCCGGCTACTGCATGGTGTCTTCGGCCGTACGTGACGGCATGCGCCTGATCGCCGTGGTGTTCGGTACCAACAGCGAAGTGGCTCGCGCCGCCGAGACCCAGAAACTGCTGACCTACGGTTTCCGCTTCTTCGAAACCCAGACCTTCTACCAGAAGGGCACCGAACTGGCTCAGGCTCCGGTCTGGAAAGGTACCACCAGCCAGGTCAAGGCCGGTCTGGCACAGGACCTGACCATGACCCTGCCGAAAGGCCAGCTGAAGAAGCTCGCTGCCAGCATGACCATGAACCCGCAACTGACCGCGCCAATCGCCAAGGGCGACGTGATCGGTAAAGTCGAAGTGAAACTGGACGACAAGGTGGTGCACAGCGCCGACCTGATCGCCCTGGACGCTGTCGAGGAGGGTGGTATCTTCCGCCGCATGTGGGATAGCATCCGTCTATTCTTCTACGGCTTGTTCAACTGATTCGAGTTGACCTGCATGGCCCCGTTCCGATCCGGAGCGGGGCCTTGTTCGTTACCGGGCTTACGCTTACGAGGCCGTTACGCCATGACCGACACCGAAGTAAAGGCGCCAAAGATCGAATTTCCCCAGGTTGATTATCCGGTTAAGGTGATCAGCGATACGGGCGTCGGCAACAAAGACAAGATCATCGACATCGTCAAGAAACACGCCAGTATCAACGATGAGCGTGTCGACGAGCGTCAAAGCAGCAACGGCAAGTACACCACCATCCAGTTGCACATCGTCGCGACCGACCAGGATCAGCTGTACAACATCAACAGCGAACTGCGGGCCACCGGTTTCGTGCACATGGTGCTGTGATGCCGGGCACGCTGGGCTTTCGCGAGCTTGGCCAGATGGCTTACGAGCCGGTCTGGCAGGCCATGCAACGTTTTACCAACGAGCGTGGCACCACGGCCCCGGACGAAATCTGGCTGGTTGAACATCCGCCGGTGTTCACCCAGGGCCAGGCCGGCAAGGCCGAGCACCTGTTGCTGCCGGGAGACATTCCGGTGGTGCAGGTCGACCGCGGCGGTCAGGTGACCTACCATGGCCCAGGGCAGTTGGTAGCCTATCTGCTGCTGGATGTGCGTCGACTCGGTTTCGGCGTGCGTGATCTGGTCAGTCGCATGGAGCGCTGCCTGATCGAACTGTTGGCCAGCTACGGCGTCACTGCCGTGGCCAAGCCGGATGCTCCCGGCGTCTACGTCGACGGAGCGAAGATCGCTTCTCTGGGTTTGCGGATTCGCCACGGTTGTTCCTTTCATGGCCTGGCCCTGAACGTGGACATGAACCTGGAGCCGTTTCGACGGATTAATCCCTGCGGCTATGCCGGGCTGGCGATGACCCAGCTGAGCGAGCACGCAGGATCGATTGAATTTGCCGAGGTAAGTGCCCGGCTGCGCGCGCAGCTCGTCAAACACCTCGACTATGCTGAGCAGACGACCCTGACGGGCGGAATCGACTGATATGACTACTGATGCAGTGCAAACCATGATCCCGACGCTCGACGTGACCGAGCGCCCGGCCCCGCGTCCCAAGGTTGAAGCCGGCGTCAAGCTGCGCGGCGCCGAGAAGGTTGCACGCATTCCGGTGAAGATCATTCCGACCACCGAACTGCCGAAGAAACCCGACTGGATCCGCGTGCGCATCCCGGTTTCGCCGGAAGTCGATCGCATCAAGAGCCTGCTGCGCAAGCACAAGCTGCACAGCGTCTGCGAAGAGGCCTCCTGCCCGAACCTGGGCGAGTGCTTCTCCGGCGGCACCGCGACCTTCATGATCATGGGTGACATCTGCACCCGTCGCTGCCCGTTCTGCGACGTTGGCCATGGTCGTCCGAAGCCACTGGACGTCAACGAGCCGGAAAGCCTGGCCATCGCCATCGCCGACCTGAAACTCAAGTACGTGGTGATCACCTCGGTTGACCGCGACGACCTGCGTGACGGCGGTGCCCAGCACTTTGCCGACTGCATCCGCGAAATCCGCAAACTGTCGCCGAACGTGCAGCTCGAGACCCTGGTCCCGGACTATCGTGGCCGCATGGACATCGCCCTGGAAATCACCGCGGCCGAGCCGCCGGACGTGTTCAACCACAACCTGGAAACCGTACCGCGCCTGTACAAGGCTGCGCGTCCGGGTTCGGACTACCAGTGGTCGCTGACCTTGCTGCAACGCTTCAAGCAGATGATGCCGCACATCCCGACCAAGTCCGGCCTGATGCTGGGTCTGGGCGAGACCGACGACGAAGTCATCGAAGTCATGAAGCGCATGCGCGAACACGACATCGACATGCTGACCCTGGGCCAGTACCTGCAACCGTCCCGCAGCCACTTGCCGGTGCAGCGTTTCGTGCACCCGGACACCTTCGCCTGGTTCGCCGAGGAAGGTTACAAGATGGGCTTCAAGAACGTCGCGTCGGGCCCGTTGGTGCGTTCTTCGTACCACGCCGACGAGCAGGCGAAACTGGTCAAGGCCGAGCTGCTCGGTTCCTGATTCAGCGCTGAATGAAAAAATGCCCGCCGGGGTTTAGCGCCCGGCGGGCATTTTTTTGTCTGGCCTACACTCGTTGCTGACTTTTCCCGCAACCTGCGGCGTGGCGGAGCCCCTTCTGTTTGTCGCCGTTCCTGACTACTGTGTGAGCATGACTTTACACAGGGAGATCCATGGATGACCGTTCGACCAACCCACACCCTTTTCCCGCACAAGCCTGTGCCCGCGCTGCCGTCGGAAGGGCTGATAGGCGTCATTGCGCCTGCCGGTCCCGGCACGCTGGACACTGAAAGGGCCGTTCAGTGGATGCGCGCCCGGGGCTACGGTTTGCGGGTGTTCCCTGGCGTCTACGAGAAGGATGGCTATCTGGCCGGCAGCGACGAGGTGCGGCTCAACGATCTGCACACGGCGTTCGCTGACGAAGAGGTCGATGCGATCATTTGCCTGCGCGGTGGCTACGGTACGCCAAGGTTGCTGGATCGCATCGATTACGACCTGCTGAGCCGCCATGCCAAGCCCTTCGTCGGTTACAGCGACATCACCGCACTGCATCTGGCCATCAGTCGTTATGCCGGTTTCGTGACCTTTCACGGGCCGCTGCTGAATGCCGATCTGCTGGGGGACAAGGAACCGCCGACGGTGACCTCGTTCTTCGCCATGCTGCGCGGTCAGTTGAAGGCCGGGAGTGTACTGAGTCATCCGGCGGCCTATCCATTGACCACCGCGGAGCCCGGCATTGCCCACGGGCGTTTGCAGGGAGGCAATCTGGCGATGATCGCCGCGACCTTGGGCACGCCTTATGAAATTGACGTCGAAGGGGTGATTCTGCTCATCGAGGACATCAACGAGCCGCTGTATCGAATCGACCGTTTGCTGACCCAGATGCGACTGGCGGGCAAGTTGGCCCGATTGCGCGGCGTGTTGGTCGGGGATATTGCGGGGGTGGATGTCGATGCGCTGAATCGCCTGCTCAAGCAGACCTTCGAGCCGCTGCGGATTCCGGTGCTGTCAGGATGGCGTAGCGGGCACTGTGATCCGAACCTGACGCTGCCGTTGGGGGCGCTGGTGCGACTGGATGCGGGGAAGAAGGAATTGATGCTGGAGCAGGATGTGGTGATCAAGGCATAGAAACTGATCGCCTGATAGTCAGTCATCGCGGGCAAGCCCGCTCCCACGGTTTTCAGGTTGTACGCAGAACTGCGATCACCTCTAAACCTGTGGGAGTGGGCTTGCCCGCGACGCTTTTACTGGTTACGCAGGCTTTCCAGCAGCTTGTGCGTCGGATAACCATCTGCCGGCCAGCCGAACGACTGCTGCGCACTGCGGATCGCCTTGCGCGTATTGGCACCGATGATCCCGTCTGCCGCACCGGCGTCGTAGTTGCGCGCGGTGAGCAGGTTCTGCAGTTCGATCCGCTCGGTGCGGCTCAGCGGCAGGTCATCCTTTGGCCAGGTGCCATTGATCAGGCCGGCTCCGTTGAAGCGCTCGGACAACAGGCTGACGGCCAGTGCGTAGGACGACGAGTTGTTGTACTTGAGGATCGCCCGGAAGTTGTCGAGGATCAGGAACGCCGGTCCGCGATAGCCGGCCGGCAGCAGCAGGGCAGCGGACAGTTGCTCGGAACCGGCTGGAACCTGGCCACCGTTCGGCAGGATCACGCCCTGTTGCCGCCATTCAGCAACGCTTTTACGAATCGCGCCGTCGGCCAGGGTGTAGTTGAAACCGCTTGGCAGCTGGACTTCGAAGCCCCACGGCTGGCCACGCTGCCAGCCGGAGCTTTGCAGGTAATGCGCGGTGGAGGCCAATGCGTCAGCCGGGCTGCCCCAGATGTCGCGGCGACCGTCACCGTCGAAGTCCACGGCGTGGGTGTTGTAGGTAGTCGGGATGAACTGGGTCTGGCCCATGGCGCCGGCCCAGGAACCGAGCATTTTCTCCGGCGTGATGTCGCCCTGTTGCAGAATCTGCAGTGCCGCGATCAGCTGGGCATGGGCAAAGCCCGGGCGGCGGCCTTCATAGGCCAGGGTGGCCAGAGAGTTGATCACCGATTTGTTGCCCTGGAACTGGCCGAAATTGCTTTCCATCCCCCACACCGACACCAGCGCCTGGCGATCGACGCCATAACGCTGTTCGATGCTTTGCAGGATATCGGCGTACTGGCTGATCAGGGCCTGCCCTTTGCGCACGCGCAACGGCGAAAGGGCACCGTCCAGGTACTCCCAGACCGGCCGGGCGAACTCCGGCTGGCTGCGGTCGGCGCGAATCACGCTGGCATCGAAGCTGACATTGGCGAAGGCGCGGTCGAACAGGTCGGCACGGATGCCGGCGGCCAGAGCGTCCTTGCGGAAACCAGCCTGCCATTCGGCAAAGGTCTGGGTCGGTTGCAGGTCGAGGTCGTCGCCGGACGGCACTACCGGCGGGATGACCGCTGGGGCTGTGGTAACGGGAACGGTCTTGAGCGGTTGAGCGTCGGCGGCGGTGGGTTTTTCCGCGCAGGCGACGAGCAGTATGAAGCTGGAGGCAGCGATCAGTTGGCGAATGGGCCAACGACGGGAAAGACTGAAGGGCATGCACAGGTCCAGGGAATACAAATCAGGTGCAGACCTTAACATGAGGAAGGGGTGCTGCGCTTCAAGCGGCCAGAAAGTAAGAAGCCTCCCAGCTGTCAGACTGGAAGGCTTCGCGGCGGTAGCTGCCTTTACCCTTGGTGGGTCGTTCCTGGCGGCTGCGGAACAGGGGTTGGGCGACGATGGATTTGGCCTTGTTGTGGCCATGTTTCGATGGCTTTTTGCTCATGAGGATTCTCTCGATTGAGTGAGGTTTTGCGCGGCAGATAATCTGCCGATCTCAAGCCGCTGTCTATAGGACCGAGGGCGGGATGTTCTGTAGGAAATGGACTCGGTAAAAAAACGGGATCGCAGAGCGCGATCCCGAGTTTCATTCGGCAGGCAACGTCAGGCGCTGACCGGCCATCAGCAGCGCCAACCGGCTCAGGCTCATCCACGGCGAGCCCGCCGCCTGGCCCTTGATTTGCGCATCGATGCGCTGGGCTTCGAGCAGCAACTGCGCCCAGCGTTGCGCCGAGTAGCGTTGCAGGGCCTTGCTCATCAGCGGTTTACGCTTGTCCCAGACCGGCGGCCTGGCCTGACTGAAGCACTTGTCCAGCGGCGTGCCCTGGTTGTATTGCAACGAGATGTTGGCCAGCAGGCGCAACTCCCGGGCCAGGGCCCAGAGGATCACTGGCGGCTCGACTCCTTCACCGCGCAGCCCTTCGAGCATGCGCAGAGCGTGGGCCGGTTCGCCATTGAGCACCGCGTCGGTCAGGCCGAACACGTCGAAACGCGCACTGTCGGCCACAGCCGCCTGCACGGTTTCAACGGTGATCTGCCCGCCCTCGGCCATCAGCTTGAGCTTTTCGATCTCTTGCGCGGCGGCCAGCAGGTTGCCTTCGACCCGCGCGGCAATCAGTTCGACCGCGTCCTGACTGGCCGACAAGCCGGCCTGGGACAGGCGTTGGCGAATCCAGCTCGGCAACTGGTTGGCATCCACCGGCCAGATCTGGATGAACTGGGTCTGCTGACCCTCGACCAGCGCCTTGCCCCACTTGGTCTTCTGCGCGCTACCGTCGAGCTTCGGCAGACTGATCAGAAGCACCGTGTCTTCAGCCGGGCGCGAGCAGTATTCGATCAGTGCGGCAGCGCCCTTGTCACCGGGTTTGCCGGAAGGCAGGCGCAGTTCCAGCAGGCGCTTTTCGGCGAACAGCGACATGCTGGCGCCAGCCTGCAGCAATGTGCCCCAATCGAAATTGGCGTCGGCGGCGAAGACCTGGCGTTCGTCGAACCCTTGCTGACGGGCAGCGGAGCGAATGGCGTCGGCGGCCTCCTGACACAGCAGCGGGTCATCGCCGCTGATGATGTAGACCGGCGCGAGGGCGCCTTGCAGGTGTTTGCCGAGTTGGGCGGGAGCGAGCTTCATAAGAAACGGCGAACGGGGCGCCTGAGCGCCCCGTACGTCTTACTGCTGCGGCAGTTCGAGCGGCGACTGACGCGGGGTTTCCGCTTCAGCCTTCTGCGCCGCTTCGAGGGCGTCGGCCTCTGCCTTGGCCCGGGCGTTGGCGGTCTGCTGCAGGGCATCCAGCTGAGCCGGAGTCAGCTGTTGCAGGCGCAGCATCATGCGCTGTACCAGCTCGCGGCGTGTCTCGTTGCGTGCATCGTTGGCTTCCTGGTCGGAACCCACCAGGTTGTTGCCGTCGTGGATGAACACTTTCTGCACTTCAAGCTTGTCGCTTTTGAGCAGCAGGTTCTTGTCGCCACGGATGTCATAGCTGAGCACGGTATTTACCTGATACTCGCCAGTACGACCGGCGCCCGCGTAGCTGAGGATGCGCTGGCTTTCCTGCTCATCGGACAGGTAAAGCTTGTACGGCGCACCGGAAACGACCTTGACGCCGCTGGCCTCCAGCACCTGACGCAGTTGCGTCACGGTTTCGCCATAGGCGTTGCGGGCGCTCAGATCAAGTTCCTTGATCGTCAGTTCGGTGGTGCCGGTGCCGCGCAGCTGGAAACCGCAGGCGCTCAACAGGACGGCGAGGCCCATCACCAGCAGATTGCGTTTGATCATTGTGTTGCTCCCCTTGAAACCATGTGGGCCGACTCTGTGGCCCGAAAGGTTTTACTGGGCGTCAGGCACACCTGACGCCCGATCCAATTAGCTGGCGACGATATTGACCAGTTTCCCGGGCACTACGATCACTTTGCGAATCGTCAGGCCGTCAACGAAACGCAGCACGTTCTCGTTGGCGCGGGCTGCCGCTTCGACTTCTTCGCGGGTCGCGGCAGCCGGCATTTCGATCTGGCCGCGCAGTTTGCCGTTGACCTGGATGACCAGTGTCAGGCTGTCCTGAACGAGTGCGCTTTCATCCACCACTGGCCAGCCGGCGTCGATCACAGGATCGGCGTGGCCCAGTTGATTCCACAGTTCATGGCAAATGTGCGGGGTGATCGGAGCCAGCAACAGCGTAACGGCTTCCAGACCTTCCTGAACCAGCGCGCGATCCTGTTCAGTGGATTGTGCTGCTTTTTCCAGCACGTTCATCAGCGTCATCACCTGGGCGATGGCGGTGTTGAATTTGTGGTTCTGGCCAACATCGTGGCTGGCCTGCTTGATGGCCTGGTGGATCGCGCGACGAACGGCTTTCTGCTCGTCGTTCAGGCCGGCGATGTCCAGTTTGCCCGGCAGGCCCTGAGTGATGTGAGCCTGAGCCAGACGCCAGACGCGCTTGAGGAAGCGGTGCGAGCCTTCAACGCCGGAGTCGGACCACGCGGCGCTCATGTCGGGCGGCGAGGCGAACATCATGAACAGGCGGCAGGTGTCCGCGCCGAACTGGTCGATCATCGATTGAGGGTCGACGCCGTTGTTCTTCGACTTGGCCATTTTCTCGGTGCCGCCGATTTCCACCGGCAGACCGTCGGTTTTCAGTCTGGCGCTGGTGACGTTGCCCTTGCCGTCGCGTTCGAGATCGACGTCCGCCGGGTTGAACCAGGTGTAGGCGCCGTTGGCTTCGCGGCGATAGTAAGTCTCGGCAATCACCATGCCTTGAGTCAGCAGGTTCTTGAACGGCTCGTTGGAGCTCACCAGGCCTTCGTCGCGCATCAGCTTGTGGAAGAAACGCGCGTACAGCAGGTGAAGAATGGCGTGTTCGATACCGCCGATGTACTGATCCACCGGCAACCAGTGGTCGGCCGCGGATTTTTCCACCAGACCGCCTTCGAAGTGCGGCGAGGCGTAACGGGCGTAGTACCAGGACGACTCGACGAAGGTGTCCATGGTGTCGGTTTCACGCTTGGCAGGCTGACCGCATTTCGGGCAGGTGCACTCGTAGAACTCGGGCATGCGTGCCAGCGGCGAACCGGCGCCGTCCGGCACCACGTCTTCCGGCAGGACGACCGGCAGTTGATCTTCCGGCACCGGCACGTCGCCGCAGGCATCGCAGTGGATGATCGGGATCGGGCAGCCCCAGTAGCGCTGACGGCTGATGCCCCAGTCGCGCAGGCGGAACTGGGTGCGCGAGGCGCCGAGGTTTTTCTTGATCAGCGCGACTTCCATGGCGTCGAACGCGCCAGCGAAGTCCAGGCCGTCGAATTCGCCGGAGTTGATCAGCGTGCCGTGCTCGCCGTAGGCGTCTTGCCATGGCGCCGGGTTGGTTTCACCGGAGCTGGTGCGCACCACGGATTTGACCGGCAGGTTGTACTTGTGGGCGAATTCGAAATCGCGCTCGTCGTGCGCCGGCACAGCCATGACCGCGCCGTCGCCGTAGTGCATCAGTACATAGTTGGCGACCCACACCGGCAGTTTTTCGCCGGTCAGTGGGTGCTCGACGAACAGGCCGGTCGGCAGGCCTTTCTTCTCTTGAGTGGCGACGTCGGCTTCGGCGACGCTGCCGCCCTTGCATTCGGCGATGAACGCTTGCAGCTCTGGGTTGTTTTTGGCGGCAAGAGCAGCCAGGTGGTGCTCGGCAGCCACGGCGACATAAGTCGCGCCCATCAGGGTGTCCGGACGGGTGGTAAAGACTTTCAGGGTGCCGCTTTCGCCGATCGAATCGACGTTGTACGGGAACTGCACTTCCATCCCGCGCGACTTGCCGATCCAGTTGCGCTGCATGGTCTTGACCTGCTCAGGCCAGCCAGTCAGTTCGTCGAGGCTCTCCAGCAGTTCATCCGCGTAGGCGGTGATCTTGAAGTAGTACATCGGGATTTCGCGTTTCTCGATCAGCGCGCCGGAACGCCAGCCGCGACCGTCGATCACCTGCTCGTTGGCCAGTACGGTCTGGTCGATCGGGTCCCAGTTCACGGTACCGTTCTTGCGGTAGATCACGCCTTTTTCGAACAGGCGAGTGAACAGCCATTGTTCCCAGCGGTAGTAATCCGGTTTGCAGGTGGTGACTTCCCGCGACCAGTCAACCGCCAGACCCAGGCTGCGCAGCTGGGATTTCATGTAGGCGATGTTTTCGTAGGTCCACTTGGCCGGGGCCACGTTGTTCTTCATTGCGGCGTTTTCCGCCGGCATGCCGAAGGCGTCCCAACCCATCGGTTGCAGAACGTTCTTGCCAAGCATGCGCTGGTAGCGGGAGATCACGTCGCCGATGGTGTAGTTGCGCACGTGCCCCATGTGTAGCTTGCCGCTGGGGTAAGGGAACATCGACAGGCAGTAGTAAGTCTCCTTGCCTGGTTGTTCACTGACTTCAAAGGACTTTTGCTCGTCCCAGAACGATTGGGCGGCGGCTTCGATTTCACGGGGCTGATATTGTTCGTGCATGGCTACTTTTGTACTGGATAGGGGTGGCCTAATCCTCTTCAATGCGACGTCCCGGGCATGTCGGACGAGCTGGAAGTGGAGTTACAGGAAGCGCCGTAGCATACATGACCGCGCTTGGCCTAGGGAAACCCTGATTGCAGCCGTTTGACCGGCCGAAATCGCGGCGAGGGCCGTTGGTCGCGGCGCGCAGCCGGTTTGTGCAGCGAAGCTAAGCTCTAACTGGGGAGTGAGTCTTATCTTCAATGAGGTGAGGGATGGTGGAGTCACAGCAAAAAAACGTTACCAAACCCGAGTTGTACGAGCGGTTGATCGATCGTCTGGGGATGGCCCTGGACGCGGCAAAAACCGCTGGCCGGCTGCGCGACGAGCGCCCCCTGGAGCTGGAATTGCGTGGCTTGAGTCCCGCCGAGTTCAAACTGGTCAAGGCCTATCTGGATCGCAGTGAGCGTGAAACCCACGGATACCTGTCACAAGCAGTGAAACAGCTCGATGCTGCCCATTCGGCCAAGGTCATCTGGCTCAAGGACAAGGCACCCGGCAGAGATGCCGTCAAAGTGCGGACTCTGCAGGCCAAGTAAACGCATGGCAGGTCAAAAAGCGGATCTTTTTCAACGGGATCCGACCCTACTGGTTGTCGCGGTGTATCAACCCACTTAGGCTTCGGGCATCTTTGGAGATGCTCGATGCCTTTTCGTTATTTCATTAAACAACTTCTGTTGCCGCCAGGCGTTCTCTTGTTGCTGCTGCTCGTCGCCTGGTGGCTGCGACGTTCGCGGCCGCGACTGGCCGGGCTGTGCTTTGCCCTGGGTTTTGGCGGCTTCTTGCTGATGAGTCTGCCGGTGGTCGTGCAATGGGGTGCCAAGGCCCTGGAGCGCGAGCCGCCGCTGGCGCGGGATTCATGGGCAAGTCTGGCGCAACGCGCCGATGCGATTGTGGTGCTGGGCTCCGGTCGCGAGCGCGGCGATCTGGCCTGGGGCGAAGATCAACCGACCGGTGTCGGGCTTGAACGGCAGCGTTACGCGGCGCGACTGGCCAAGGCATCGGGGTTGCCGATTCTGACCAGCGGTGGCCTGCATTACGGTACGCCGCCGACCGAAGCCAAACTGATGGCCGATTCGTTGCGCGATGACTTCGGTGTGACGGTGCGCTGGCAGGAAGGGGAGAGCCGCACCACGTGGGAGAATGCTGCCTTCAGCGCCAGGATATTGTTGCCCGAAGGCGTCAAACGCATCGTGCTGGTGACTCAGGCCTGGCACATGCCGCGTGCGGTGTGGAGCTATCAACAGGCCGGGTTCGAAGTCGTGCCGGCGCCGGTCGGTTTCCTCGGCACGGACAATGCGCGACCGTTTGGCGGCTGGCTGCCGGAATTCAAGTCGATCTGGCAAAGCGGGCAGTTGATGAACGAGGCGGTGGGGCAGATCGGCTATTCACTGTTCTACCGAGGGGGTGACAGCACCGATTGATCACTCCCGCGCTGAACGCGGGAGTGAGCGGGTTTTCAGAGGGTCTTGGATATCCGGTTGGTCATCAGCGCCCAGCCAAACAGCACCACGCACAGGATGATCAGCGGCCACGAGCGCCATTGCAGGTACGGTGTGAGGTCATGCATCGGCACCACTTCGCCGTACAGCACGCCCTGTTCGAACTGCGGGATACGCTCGGTGATCTGCCCGAAAGGGTTGATCAGCCCGGTCACGCCGTTGTTGGTCGCGCGAATCATCCAGCGACCGGCTTCAAGTGCACGCATCTGCGCCATTTGCAGGTGTTGCAGGGGGCCGATGGAGGTACCGAACCAGGTGTCGTTGCTGATCGTCAGCAGCAGATCGCTGCGTGCCGCCAGGCCAGCGGCGAATTCCGGATAAACCACTTCGTAGCAGATGAATGGCGCGATCTGATACCCCTTGGCCTGTAATAACGCCTGATCGGAAGGGCCACGGGCGAAGTCGGACATCGGCAGGTCGAAGAATGCGATCAGCCCGCGCAGGATGTCCTGCAGTGGTACGTACTCGCCGAACGGCACAAGCTTCTGCTTGAGATAAGTGCCATCGCCTTCGCCGACCACAGTGATGCCGTTGAAGAAGCGTTTTTCGTGACGGACCGTTTCTCGGATCGGCACACCGGTGATCAGCGCCGATTTACGCTCGGCGGCGAAGTTGCCCATCATGGTCAGGTAGCCCTCGGCGGACTCCTTGAGCACCGGCACGGCGGTTTCAGGCCAGATCAACAGGTCGACCGGTTTGGAGCGGAAACTCAGGTCGCGGTACAGCGCCAGCTGCGCGTTGAGCTCGGCCGGGTCCCATTTCATGCTTTGCGCGACGTTGCCCTGGATGGCGGCAACGGTGAGAGGCGCGCCGGCCGGGCTGGTCCAGGCATGGCCCTTGAGCGCGATGCCTGCCGCCCATGGCCCGATCAGCAATACCAGGCCGGCAGCGATGAAGACTTTGCGGCGGGTTTGCAGCAGGCGCGGTGCGTTGTAGATCAGTGCAGCGGTCAGCGCGAGAACGAACGACACCAGCCACATCCCGCCCACTGGCGCGAGTCCGGCCAGTGGGCCGTCAAGCTGGCTGTACCCGGAATACAGCCACGGGAAACCGGTGAGGAACCAGCCACGGAAAGCTTCCTGGCCGACCCACAGCGCCGCAAACGCCAGTGCGTCAGCCACCGGCGCCTCGTTACGCCGCAACCAGCGTGCCCACAGCCAGGCGGGCAGGGCGAAGAACCAGGCAATCGCTGCCGTAAAGATCAGCATCAGGAAACCGGCCAGCAGCACCGAGGCGCCGCCGAAATGGTGGATGCTGTAATAGATCCAGCTGGTGCCGGCGCCGAACAGGCCGAAACCGAAGCACCAGCCACGGCCCAGCGCCTGGCGCGGGCTCAGCTCGCGCAGGCCTGCATAGAACAGGCCGACTGCCAGTAACGCCAGCGGCCAGAGATCGAACGGTGCCAGCGCGAAAGTGGTGATTGCACCGGCCGCCACGGCCAGCAGATTACCGGGCCAGCCGGGGCGGGTTGTCCAGCGCATTTCAGTCCTTAAATTTACCGGGCGATTGGCGTGAGTCGCAGCAAGTGAATCCGACGGCTGTCGGCGTTCAGGATGCGGAAACGATAGGCGCCGATTTCAGTGATTTCGTTGCGTTTTGGCAAGTGCCCGAACGCGCTCATCACCAGCCCGCCGACGGTGTCGAACTCGTCGTCGGAGAATTCGCTGTCGAAGAACTCGTTGAAGTTCTCGATCGGCGTCAGGGCCTTGATCAGGAAATCACCGCTGGGCAGCGGCTTGATGTAGCTGTCTTCTTCGACGTCGTGCTCGTCTTCGATGTCGCCGACGATCTGCTCGAGCACGTCTTCGATAGTCACCAGACCGGCCACGCCACCGTATTCGTCGATGACGATGGCCATGTGGTTGTGGTTGGCGCGGAATTCACGCAGCAACACGTTCAGACGCTTGGACTCCGGCACGAAAGTGGCCGGGCGCAGCAGGTCCTTGATGTTGAAGCTGTCGCCGTTCTCCTTGAGGATCAGCGGCAGCAGATCCTTGGCCAGCAGCACGCCCATCACGTCGTCATGGCTTTCGCCGATGACCGGGTAGCGCGAGTGGGCCGAGTCGACCACGGCAGGGAGGAATTCGCGGGGAGTCTGGGTCGCCTTGATGCTGATCATCTGCGAGCGCGGCACCATGATGTCGCGAACCTGCAGGTCAGCCACCTGGATGGCGCCTTCGACGATGGCCAGCGCTTCGCTGTCCAGCAGTTTGTTCTGATGTGCATCGCGCAGCAGCTCAAGCAGCTCCTGGCGGTTCTTCGGCTCGTGGGCAAAAGCCTGGGTCAGTTTACCCAGCCATGACTTTTGCCCGTTGCTCGATCGATCTTCGCTCATAGCGATTACTCTGAATCCTTTGTTGTAACAGTAGGGGATGTTTCGGTTTCGTCGTCCGCGTACGGATCGGGATAACCCAATTCGGCAAGCAACTCGCGTTCCAGTGCTTCCATTTCCTCGGCTTCCTCGTCATCTATATGGTCGTAACCAAGCAGATGCAAGCAGCCGTGAATGACCAGATGTGCCCAGTGGGCCTTTAGTTCCTTGCCCTGTTCGGCGGCTTCGCGCTCGACCACCGCCACGCAGATCACCAGATCGCCCAGCAGCGGAATATCGAGAAACTCGTCGGGCACTTCGGCGGGAAAGGACAGGACGTTGGTCGCGTAATCCTTGTGCCGCCAGGTGTGATTCAGTTCGCGGCCTTCTTCCTCGTCGACCAGACGAATGGTCATTTCCGAGTCGGCTGTGCGCTGGCGCAGGGCCAGTTCGCACCATTGGCGGAACTCGGCTTCGGTCGGCGCAGACGCTTCGGTCGCGATTTGCAGGTCAAGCTCAAGCATCGTGGCGAGTATCCTTTGGCGCTTCATCGGCCAAACGCGTCTCGAAGCGCTCGTAGGCTTCGACGATGCGTTGCACCAACGGATGGCGCACCACGTCTTTGGGCTGGAAGTGGGTGAAGCTGATGCCCGGCACATCTTTCAGGACTTCGATGACGTGATGAAGTCCGGATTTGGTGCCGCGCGGCAGGTCGACCTGGGTGATGTCGCCGGTGATCACGGCCGTAGAGCCGAAACCGATCCGGGTCAGGAACATCTTCATCTGCTCGACGGTGGTGTTCTGGCTCTCGTCGAGAATGATGAAGCTGTTGTTCAGCGTGCGACCGCGCATGTAGGCCAGCGGCGCGACTTCGATCACCTGACGTTCGATCAGCTTGGCCACGTATTCGAAACCGAGCATTTCGTAGAGCGCGTCGTAGAGCGGGCGCAGGTACGGGTCGATCTTTTGCGACAGGTCGCCGGGCAGGAAGCCGAGTTTTTCACCCGCTTCGACCGCCGGACGAACCAGCAGGATGCGCCTGATCTGCTCGCGCTCCAGCGCATCGACGGCGCAGGCGACAGCCAGGTAAGTCTTGCCGGTACCGGCCGGGCCGATGCCGAAGTTGATGTCGTTGCCGAGAATTTCCTTCACATAGCGCAACTGATTCAAGCCGCGTGGGCGAATCATGCCTTTCTTGGTGCGCAGGGCGACGGAGGCTTCGGCGGGGGCGGGGTTGTCCAGTTGCTCGACGGCCGATTCCTGGAGGAACAGGTGAACCGTATCCGGCGACAGCTCTGAACCCTTGGTTTCCCGGTACAGGCGGCGAATCAGGTTTTCCGCGGAGGTGGTGTGCTTGGGTTCGCCGATCAGCTCGAACTGATTGCCGCGGTTGCGGATCTCGATGGCCAGGCGCTGTTCGATCAGCCGCAAGTGCTCGTCGAACTGCCCGCACAGATTGGCGAAGCGGCGAGCCTCAAAGGGCTCGAGGATGAAACGATGTGGTTCGATGGGTGCGTTCAAGGTCGTATTTAGCCGCCCTGGGGCAATTGGGATGAATTGAAGGATAACGCCAGCGGCGTGGGTGCGAAAGCTCTTAAATGGATGAGCCTGTTCTCAAGAACAATGCAGGCCACTGTTGGAGCTGGCTTGCCAGCGATGAGGCCATCAGCCCCGACCAATATGTCGCCTGTCGTACCGCTATCGCTGGCAAGCCAGCTCCCACAGAATTCTCAGTGTTTCTGATATTTGTTACTGGATCAGCGAGCCGCGCAGCGAGTGCGGTTGCGCCGCGTCGATGTGGACGTCGGCGAACTGGCCGATCAGGGTCGGATTATCGCAGCGGAAGTTGACGATACGGTTATTCTCGGTGCGCCCTTGCAGCTCGCCCGGGTCTTTCTTCGAATAATCGGTCACCAGAATCCGCTGGATCGAACCGACCATTTGTCGGCTGATCTCGAACCCTTGCTGGTTCAAACGGTGCTGCAAGGCGTTCAGGCGTTCTTTCTTCAGTTCTTCCGGGGTGTCGTCGGCCAGATCGGCGGCCGGGGTGCCCGGGCGCTGGCTGTAGACGAACGAGTAGGAAAAGTCGAAACCGACGTCGGCAATCAGCTTCATGGTCTGTTCGAAATCTTTCTCGGTTTCCCCGGGGAAACCGACGATGAAGTCCGAACTGATGCAGATACCCGGCACGGCGGCGCGCAGTTTGCGCAGCTTGGATTTGTACTCCAGCGCCGTGTGGTTGCGTTTCATCGCGGCCAGGATCCGGTCCGAACCCGACTGCACCGGCAAGTGCAGATGCTTGACCAGTTCCGGCACTTCGGCGTGGGCCTGGATCAGGCTGTCGGAGAATTCCAGCGGATGCGAAGTGGTGTAGCGGATGCGGTCGATGCCGTCGACCGCCGCGACCACGCGGATCAGTTCGGCCAGGTCCGCCAGGCGACCGTCGTGGGTCAGCCCGCGATAGCCGTTGACGTTTTGCCCCAGCAGGGTCACTTCACGCACACCGTTTTCGGCCAGGTGGATGATCTCGGCGATCACGTCGTCGAACGGTCGGCTGACTTCTTCGCCACGGGTGTAAGGCACCACGCAGAACGTGCAGTACTTGCTGCAGCCTTCCATCACCGACACGTAGGCGCTCGGGCCGTCGATGCGCGGCTCCGGCAGGTGGTCGAACTTTTCGATTTCCGGGAACGACACGTCGACTTGCGGCAGCTTGCTGATGCGCGCGGCGTCGATCATTTCCGGCAGGCGGTGCAGGGTCTGCGGGCCGAACACCACGTCGACATACGGGGCGCGATCGCGGATCGCCGCACCTTCCTGGCTGGCCACGCAACCGCCGACGGCGATCACCATGTCCGGGTTGGCCAGTTTCAGTTCGCGCCAGCGTCCGAGCTGGGAATACACCCGGTCCTGGGCGCGTTCGCGGATCGAGCAGGTGTTGAGCAGGATCACGTCGGCATCTTCGGCGCGCGCCGTGACTTCCAGGGCCTGGTGTTCGCCCAGCAGATCGACCATGCGCGAGCTGTCGTACTCGTTCATCTGGCAACCGTGGGTTTCAATGTAAAGCTTCTTGGCCATGGAATAGGGTCGTCACGTGGTTCAAAGAACCGCGCATTATAGGGAACATGTCCTCAGGTTCCTACCGCTGTGCGTCCGGTGGCTATGCTATAGTTCGCGCCCTCATTTTTACCCCGATGTCGTCCGCCCGCCATGACCAAACGCGAAGCTCCAATCTACAAGGTGATTTTCCTCAACCAGGGCCAGGTGTTCGAAATGTACGCCAAGCAGATCTATCAAAGTGATCTGTGGGGCTTCCTGGAAGTGGAAGAGTTCGTCTTTGGCGAGCGCACGCAAGTGGTCGTCGACCCGAGCGAAGAAAAGCTCAAGGCGCAGTTCGAAGGCGTGGTGCGCAGCTTTGTGCCGATGCACTCGATCGTGCGCATCGACGAGGTCGAGCGTCTGGGCACGCCGAAGATCAGTGAAGCCCGTGGCGGCGTTGGTAACGTGATGCCGTTTCCGATGCCGATGCCTGAGAAGTAAAACCGGACTTTATGGAAGTGATCGTTCCCATGCTCTGCGTGGGAATGCCGCCTTCGACGCTCCGCGTCGGTGACGCAAAGAGCGAGAGCTATCGTTAGTCAGGGCAGGGGCGAAAACGGCGTACGCCCGTCGGCGTTCTGCAGTTCCATCAGGTATTTACGGAAAATTTGCCCGAGCACCTGGGTCGCGGTTTCCAGGTCTTCGCGGGACATCTTTTCGGACACTTCGTCGGCGGTGTCGAGCGCGTCTTCGGCGCCGTTGACCGCCGCCATCTTCAGCACGATGTACGCCTGAATGTTGTTGGCCTGCACGCCTTCACCGTGGAAGAACATGGTGCCGAGCTTGAATTGCGCCTGGGCATGGCCTTGCAGCGAGGCCTTTTCGAAATAGTTCAGGGCTTGATTGAGGTCGCGCGGCGCGTTCTTGCCGTCGTAGTAGAACTCACCCAACTCGTATTGCGCTTGCGCATCCCCCTCATCCGCCGCCTTTTGGCAGGCAGCGAGGGCCTGCGTGACATCTTGCGGCTGAGTATTGAGGGTGCAGCGACCCATCGCCGGGATCAACAACGAGTTGCCGCCTGCTTGTGCATGTGCGAGCAGCGGCTGAAGGAGCAACAGGCAGCCCAAGGCAAGGGTGCGGCCGGTGCGGTTCATGGGAATCGACTTACCTCTGAAGGGCGCGCGGACCCGTCGAGGGATCCAATAAGCGCGCATTATGAAATAAGCAGGGCCATCCTTACAAAGTCTTTACTCGATTTTCTGCTGCGCGGGAAATATATCGCCCACTTTATGGGAGATTTTTGGCAGGCGTGTCGGAAAAGGCGTGCGGATGTAGGAGAACGCTGACGCTGGCAATGGCCAACGTCAGCGGCGGGGCGTTTTACTTCAACTTGGCGAAGGCGCGCTCAGCGGCGTCGAGGGTCAGTTTCAACTCGGCTTCGCCGTGGGCGATCGAGGTGAAACCGGCTTCGAAGGCGCTCGGTGCCAGGTACACGCCACCTTCCAGCATCAGGTGGAAGAAGCGGCCGAACAGTGCTGCATCGCTGGCCATCACGTCTTCAAACGTCACAATGTCGTCGGCACCGCTGAAGTACAGACCGAACATGCCGCCCGCCTGGGTGGTCACGAACGGAATGCCGGCGGCGTCGGCGCGCTGTTGCAGGCCGTCGAGCAGGCGCGTGGTGTAGTCGGTCAGCTCGGCGTGGAAACCCGGACGGCTGATCAGGCGCAGGGTGGTCAGGCCGGCGGCCATTGCCAACGGGTTACCCGACAAGGTGCCTGCCTGATAGACCGGGCCCAGCGGTGCGATGCGCTCCATGATCGAGCGCTTGCCGCCAAAGCAGCCGACCGGCATGCCGCCACCGATGATCTTGCCGAAGGTGGTCAGGTCCGGGGTTACGCCGTAGTAAGCCTGGGCGCCGCCGAGGGCGACGCGGAAACCGGTCATCACTTCGTCGAAAATCAGCACCACGCCGTGCTTGTCGCACAGGCTGCGCAGGCCTTCGAGGAAACCCGGCGCCGGCGGTACGCAATTCATGTTGCCGGCCACGGGCTCGACGATGATGCAGGCGACGTCCTGGCCGACTTCGGCGAGCATTTTTTCAACCGCGTCGATGTCGTTGAACGGCAGGGTCAGGGTGTGTTTGGCGAACGCTGCGGGTACGCCGGCAGAGCTTGGTACGCCTTGGGTCAGTGCACCGGAACCGGCCTTGACCAGCAGGCTGTCGGAGTGACCGTGGTAGCAGCCTTCGAACTTGATGATGCTGTCGCGGCCGGTGAAACCACGGGCCAGACGGATTGCACTCATGGTCGCTTCGGTGCCGGAGCTGACCATGCGCACCATTTCCATCGACGGCACCAGCGAGCAGACCAGGTCGGCCATCTCGGTTTCCATCGCGGTCGGCGCGCCGTAGGACAGGCCGTGCTGCAACTGGTTGCGCACCGCATCCAGCACTTCCGGGTGGCTGTGGCCGAGGATCATCGGACCCCAGGAGCCCACGTAATCCACATAACGCTTGTCGTCTTCGTCAGTGACGTAGGCGCCTTCGGCGTGCTTGAAGAACAGCGGCGTGCCGCCAACGCTCTTGAACGCGCGCACCGGCGAGTTCACGCCACCGGGAATGTGTTTCTGGGCGTTGGCAAACAGAGTTTCGGAACGAGACATGATCGGGCTCTCAGACTTTTAGTAATTCATTGAAGGCGCGGGCGCGGCGGGTCACTTCGGCGCTGCTGTCGGCGCCGAACAGGCCATGGACCACGGCCAGCAGATCGACACCGTGGGCCACCAGCGGCGCGGCGTTGTCGAGGGTGATGCCGCCGATCGCGCAGATCGGCAGGTGCAGGGTGCGCTTGGCGTCGTCGAGCAGATCGAGGCTGCAACTCGGTGCACCGGGTTTGGTATTGGAATTGAAGAAGCGACCGAAGGCGACATAACTCGCGCCCTCTTTGGCGGCCTGTTCGGCCAGTTCAAGCTGTGCGTGGCAGGTCGAACCGATAATTGCTTTCGAACCGAGCAGGGCGCGGGTTGGCGACAGCGGGCCGTCGGTCTGGCCCAAGTGCACGCCGACGTTCAAACGCGCGGCCAGTTCGGCGTCATCGTTGATGATCAGTTGCGTCTTGTAGCGTTCGCACAGATCGCGCAGGGCTTCGGCCTCACGCAGACGGCGGGCCTCGTCGCTGCTCTTGTCACGGTATTGCAGCAGGGTGACGCCGCCTTCCAGCGCCGCCTCCACGTAAGACAGAAACTTGCCGGCCAGCAACTGGCTGTCGGTGATGGCATACAGGCCACGTAGTTTCATCGCGCAGACCTCAGGCTCGAAACATCAGGAACAGAAATCCAGCGGCAGGCGACGCGGCACGAACTGGCCTTTGCCCAGCTGTTCGGCATCGCGCAGGGTGCGCCAGGTGTAATCCAGCGCGGTACGCACCGCGCTGGCAAGGTTTTCGCCCAGTGCCAGGCGGCCGGCGAGGGCACTGGCCAACGTGCAGCCGGAGCCGTGATAGCTGCCCGGCAGGCGCTGGCACTTGAAGGTTTCGCGCAGGCCGTCGCGGCTGTACAGGCGATTGTGGATTTCGGTTTCGTCGCCGTGACCGCCAGTGATCAGCAGGTTCTTGATGAACGGCAGGAGTTTTTCAGCGCACTCGTCCGCGGTGCCTTCCGGCAGTTCGGCAAGGATCCGGGCTTCGGGAAGGTTGGGGGTGGCGATGATCGACAGCGGCAGCAGGCGTTCGCGCATGGCGTAGCCGACTTCGTCCTTGCCCAGGCGTCCGCCGCCGCCGGCACGCAGCACCGGGTCGCAGACCACTGGCAAGTGCGGGTGCGCCTGAAGCAGTTCGACGACGGTGTCGACCATTTCCAGGGAACCGAGCATGCCCAGTTTCACCGCCGCGACTTCGGAGTCGTTGAGCACGGCATTGGCTTGGGCCAGTACCCACTCACGGTCGAGGACGCGAAAGTCAGTGACGTTGACCGTGTCTTGCACGGTCAGGGCGGTGACGGCCGGAGCCGCATGGCAACCCTGAGCGAGCAGGGCTTCGATATCTGCCTGCAAGCCGGCGCCACCACTGGGATCGTGGCCGGAGAGACAGAGGACAACGGGGCGTGAGCTGTAGATATTCATGGTGCGCGAGCTTACCACCAAACCTGTTTTTCGGGTGTTGTGGCGCAGCGCGCGGCCGATGACATGGGTACGAGGAACGGCATCGGTTGTCACAATCTGACCGAGTCAACAGCTCTAGTCCGGTGTTCTGCTCTGGAACGCCCGTTCTAGAGCCTTTGTAGGAAAAATTTCCATGGTGCTCAATGGCCATCAACGGCTATGCTAGAGTGGATCCAAACCAATAACAGGTAATACCGGTTTTACGTCATCTCAAAGGGAATGGGGGGCTTCCTGACACAACCGGCCAAGCCACGCTGGGGCTTCAATGCGCTATTTGTTGATGTTGCTGTTCTGCTTGCCCCTCCTGGCAAGCGCCGTCGAGTTCGACGAGTTCACCCAGAGCCTCCCGCTGGGTCGATCCCTGCAAGTGTTCGAAGACCCGAGCGGTCAGGCGAGCATTGCCGACGTCCGCGCGCAAGCCGCCGCCGGAAACTTCAAACCCCATGATAAAGCCACGCTCAATGCCGGTTATTCGCGCTCGGCGTTCTGGCTGAAGATCGACCTGCATTACCGCCCGACCAACCCGTCGGCGCAACGCAGCTGGCTGCTGGAACTGGCGTATCCGCCGCTCGATCATCTCGACCTGTATCTGCCCGATGCCGCCGGCGACTATCGTCTGGTGCGGCAGACCGGGGACGCCTTGCCGTTCGCCAGTCGCGAGATCCGCCAGAACAATTACCTGTTCGACCTGGCGTTCAAGCCGGATCAGCAACGAACCGTTTACCTGCGGTTGTCCAGCGAAGGCTCGATCCAGGCGCCGGTGACGTTGTGGTCGAGCACCGCGTACCTCGAAGACCAGCCGGTGCGCCTGTACGTGCTGGGGGTCATCTATGGCGTGCTGCTGGGGATGCTGGTCTATAACCTGTTCATCTACCTCAGCGTGCGCGACACCAGTTACCTCTATTACATCTTCTATATCGCCTCGTTCGGCCTTTATCAGCTGTCGGTCAACGGCGCGGCCGTCGAGTATTTCTGGCCGGACAACCCATGGTGGGCCAACGCCGCCACGCCATTTTTTATCGGTTGCGCGGGGCTGTTCGGCAGCCAGTTCGCCCGCAGTTTCCTGCAGACCAGGAACCACAGCCGCTGGCTCGATCGCCTGCTGATCGCCCTGATCGCGTTCGGCGCCGTGGTGATCGGCCTGTCGTTGATGACCAGTTATGGTCTGGCCCTGCGTTTGGCGACGACCCTGGCTCTGACCTTCACCGTAGTGATCTTCGCCGCCGGGATCCTCGCCTGGTGGCGCGGCCTGCGGGTGGCGCGTTATTTCATCATCGCCTGGTCGGCGTTCCTGATCGGCGGCATCGTCAACACCATGATGGTGTTGGGCCTGCTGCCGAATGTGTTCCTGACCATGTACGCCAGCCAGATCGGTTCGGCCATCGAAGTGGCGCTACTGTCACTGGCGCTGGCCGACCGCATCAACGCCATGCGCGAACAACAGGCGCAGACCCTGTTCGACGCCGGCCAGAAACTTGAAGTGCTGAACCAGCAACTGGCCCACAGCAACAAGCTCAAGGACGAATTCCTCGCGACCCTCACTCACGAACTGCGCACGCCGATGAATGGCGTGATCGGCTCGCTGGAGCTGATGCAGACCGTCGAACTCGATCCGGAACTGGAGCAATACCAGCAGACCGCCGCCGGTTCAGCGCGGGACATGATGCGCATGGTCAACGGCATCCTGACCCTCACCGAATTGCAGGCTGGCAAGCTCAAGGCAACGGCGGGCAGTTTCAGCCTGCGCGGGGTGGTCGAGGCGTTGCGGATGCAGTTCGATGGCAACGCTTCGAGCAAGTCGCTGGACTTCAAGGTCGACGTGCAGCCGACCCTGCCGGATCGCCTGCATGGCGACAGCGCCAAACTCGCGCAATGCCTGGAATGCCTGCTGGACAACGCGATCAAGTTCACCCGCGTAGGCGGCCTCGCCTTGCGGGTCACCGGCAAACCGTCGACGGACAATCGGCTGGCGCTGTCCTTCGCGGTGATCGACACCGGCATCGGTTTTACCGATCTGGGCGAGGCCACGCTGTATCAGCGGTTCTTCCAGCTCGACGGTTCGATGACCCGCGAATACGGTGGGCTGGGCGTCGGTCTGGCGATCTGCCGTCAATTGGTGGAATTGCTCGGTGGCAAGCTCACGCACCGTTCCGAACCGGGGAGTGGCAGCCGCTTTCAACTGGATGTCGAGTTTGAGTTGCCGGAAGTGGAAGCCGTGCCCGCGTTCAGCCGCGACACCGTGCGCGCGCCGCAGGATTGCACCGTACTGCTGGTGGACGACAACAGCGTCAATCAATTGGTGATGCGCGGCATGTTGCTCAAGCTCGGTTTCCGGGTGCGCACCGCCGACCACGGCGCGGCGGCGCTCGATTGTTTGCAGCGCGAGCGCTTCGATGCGGTGCTGATCGACTGCCAGTTGCCGCCGCTGGACGGAGCATCGCTGTGTTGCCAGATTCGTGACCTGCCGGGATGCGCCCATCTGCCGGTGTTCATGATCGCGCTGGGGGCGGATCGGGAGCATTGCGCGTCGGGTGGCTCGATCGACTATCTGAGCAAACCGGTGAAATTCGAGGATCTGCAGGTTGCGATGCAGCGACGGGTGTTGAGTTGCTGACAGGGTGAAAGCGCCGGCAATTAGGCCGATATGACACTTTGATCGGTTCCGGGGCGGTGCTTAACTGAAGCTCTGGCCGATCAAGGAGCCCCGTCATGAACCTGCATCAGTTCGCCGAAACCCACGAAGTCACCAACCAGCCACCGTCGCTGGACGGCACCAACCTGTACCGCATTGACCTGCCGTTGCAGGAGTGGTCGCGGCGGTTCGGCGCCGGCTGGGCCGAGTCGCGGATCGATGCCTACGGCGCGTTGGCCGGCGGGCCGCTGATGGAGGCGGGGTTCCTCGCCAACCAGAACAAACCGGTATTTGTCAGTCATGACCGCTACGGTCATCGCATCGATCTGGTGGAGTTTCATCCGGCGTATCACGAGCTGATGCGCACCGCCATTGAGCATGGTCTGACGTCGTTACCCTGGGCTCATCCACAGGACGGCGCCCATGTCGCCCGCGCATCCATGAGCTATCTGCACAGTCAGGCCGAGGCCGGCAGTGGTTGCCCGTTGACCATGACCTTCGCCAGCGTGCCGGCGATGCGTTTGCAGCCGAATCTGGCCGAGCAGTGGCTGCCGAAAATCCTCGCCACCGAATACGACCCGCGCAATGTCGGCATGGCCCACAAGGCCGGCGTCACCATCGGGATGGCGATGACCGAGAAACAGGGCGGCACCGACGTCCGTGCCAACACCACCAAGGCTTATCCGGTCGGTGCCAGCGGCCCGGGTCAGGCTTATGAACTGGTGGGCCACAAGTGGTTCTGTTCGGCGCCGATGTGCGATGCGTTCCTGACGCTGGCACAGACCGACAAGGGTTTGAGTTGCTTTCTGCTGCCGCGTCATCGCCCGGACGACACGCGCAATCAGTTCTACATCCAGCGTCTGAAGAACAAACTCGGCAACCAGTCCAACGCTTCCAGCGAAGTGGAGTTCCGTGGTGCGCTGGCGTGGATGGTCGGCGAGGAAGGACGCGGTGTGCCGACCATCATCGAGATGGTGGCCATGACCCGTTTCGATTGCATGGTCGGCTCCAGCTCGCTGATGCGTCAGGCGCTGACCCAGGCCAGCCATCACTGCGCCCATCGCAAGGTCGGTGGCAAACTGCTCAGCGAACAACCGCTGATGCAGAACGTGCTGGCCGATCTGGCGCTGGAAAGCGAAGCCGCGCTGGCCCTGAGCCTGCGCATGGGCAAGGCGCTGGATCATCTCGATGACCGCCATGAAGCGCAGTTCGCCCGTTTGGTGACAGCGGTGGGCAAGTACTGGATCTGCAAACGCGCGCCGGCAATGATCAACGAAGCCGCCGAATGCATGGGCGGCGCCGGGTATGTCGAAGACAGCATCCTGCCGCGTTTGTACCGCGAGGCGCCGGTGAACTCGACGTGGGAAGGCTCCGGCAACGTGCAATGCCTCGACGTGTTGCGCGCCTTGTCGAAAGAGCCGGGCGTGCTCGATGTGTTGTTCAGCGAGTTGGGCGACGGTCATGGCGACAAGCGACTGGCCGCGCACATTCAGCAATTGCAGGCGCAGTTCAAGGACACCAGTGACATTCAGTACCGCGCTCGGCAACTGACCGAAGACATCGCTTTGGGACTGCAAGCGAAGCTGCTGCTGGAGGCCGGGAATTCGGCGGTCAGCGATGCTTTTATCGCCAGTCGCCTGAACGGTGGCGGGCGGGTCTACGGCGCGTTGCCGCGCGGGCTGGATGTCGAAGCCATCGTTGCCCGCTCTACGCCGCAAGGTTTCTGATCCAGATCGCCCGGACACAACAAAACCCTGTGGGAGCTGGCTTGCCAGCGATGACGGCCTGTCAGTCAACTTTGATGTTGAATGTGATGGCCTCATCGCGGGCAAGCCCGCTCCCACAGGGATCTTCATTGTTTGAAAGATTAGGGTGAACCCACAACGCCACTGTTTCCGTGACGCCACGATGCAGGCAAGATGAAGCTCTGCAAGTCAGAACACAGGAAGCTGATCGTGACCGAAGCGTTTATTGTCGTTCAAACCGCCGAACAGGCCGTGGATCGTCTCGCCGAGCTGCATGAGCGGGCCACCACGGCGCTGAACTCGGCGCTCAAGCGTTATCTCAAGGATCGCGTCGAGCCCGACGCCGAGCAACGTGCCCTGTTCCGTTATCCCGAACTGCGTCTGACCTACCACTGCCAGGGCGAAGTCCCGCAGACCACCCGCGCCTACGCCAAGGTGCAGTTGCCGGGCACCTACAGCGTGACCGTCACCCACCCGGCGGCGTTTCGCAAATACCTGCTGGAGCAGCTCACGCCGCTGATGCATGACTTCACCGTGACCGTCGAAGTCGGGGTCAGCGAGCAGAACATTCCGTACCCGTACGTGGTCGAGCAGGGCGATGAACTGGCCGGCTCCGGCGTCACCGCTGCGGTACTGGCGCGGGTGTTCCCGAGTACCGACCTGTCCGCCGCCACCGATGGCATCGCCGATGGCCTCTACGACTGGGAAAATACCGATCCGCTGCCGCTGGCGCTGTTCGATGCGGCCCGCGTCGATTTTTCGCTGCGCCGTCTGGTGCATTACACCGGCAGCGACTGGCGCCATGTGCAGCCGTGGATTCTGTTGACCAACTACCACCGTTACGTCGACCAGTTCATCGTCCATGGTCTGGAACAACTGCGCCGCGACCCGCGTTTCGTGCGCATGGTGTTGCCGGGCAACGTGATCATCGAAAAAGGCATGGATCACGGCGAAGCCTCGGCGATTGCCGCCGGCGTGGTCTGGCACCGCTACCAGATGCCGGCCTATCACCTGATCGCCAGCGATGGCCACGGCGTGACCCTGGTCAACATCGGTGTCGGCCCGTCCAACGCCAAGAACATCACCGACCACCTGGCCGTGTTGCGTCCGCATTGCTGGCTGATGATCGGTCACTGCGGCGGCCTGCGTCAGTCGCAGACCATCGGCGACTACGTGCTGGCCCACGCTTACATGCGTCGCGACGGGATTCTCGACCGCGTAGTGCCGCCGAACATTCCGATCCCGGCCCTGGCCGAGGTGCAACTGGCGCTGCAACAAGCGGCGGCCAACATCACCGGCGAAAAAGGCGAAGAGCTGAAAAAACGCCTGCGCACCGGCACCGTGCTGACCTACGACGACCGTAACTGGGAATTGCGCTGGGCTCAGGAGCGACCGCTGATTAACCTGTCCCGCGCCGTGGCGGTGGACATGGAAAGCGGCACCATCGCCGCCCAGGGTTATCGCCTGCGAGTGCCGTACGGCACGTTGCTGTGTGTTTCGGACAAGCCGCTGCACAGTGAGATCAAGCTGCCGGGTTCGGCCAACGCGTTTTACGAACGCGCGGTCAGTCAGCATTTGAAGATCGGTATCGAAGCAGTGGATCTGCTGCGCACCGAACTCAATTCGCTGCACTCGCGCAAACTGCGCAGCTTCGACGAACCGCCGTTCCGCTAACGGTTTGTCGTGGTCATTTGGCGGTCGGGGCACTAGCATTGTCAGCCCTGATCGCTAAATGTCTTCTCTCTTATGTCCCGTCCACCGCATCCACCTTCCCGCCGCCCCGGCGCGAAGCCAGCTTCTTCAGCCCCGCGCCGTGTCGCCAAGGCACCGCCCGCTGAGCCGAAGCTGATCCTGTTCAACAAACCGTTCGATGTGCTGACGCAGTTCAGCGACGGCGAAGGGCGGGCGACGCTCAAGGATTACATCAATATTCCGGGCATTTATCCGGCCGGACGGCTGGATCGTGACAGCGAAGGTTTACTGCTGCTGACCAACGACGGCCAGTTGCAGGCGCGGATCGCCGACCCCAAGCACAAGCTGGCGAAAACCTATTGGGTGCAGGTCGAAGGCGTGCCGACGGCCGAGCAGTTGCAGCGTCTGCGCGACGGCGTCGAATTGAATGACGGCATGACCTTGCCCGCGCAAGCGCGGCAACTGGATGAGCCCGAGCTGTGGCCGCGCAATCCGCCGGTGCGCTTTCGCGCAACCATTCCGACAACCTGGCTGGAACTGGTGATTCGCGAAGGGCGCAACCGCCAGGTGCGGCGGATGACGGCGGCGGTGGGGCTGCCGACGTTGCGGCTGGTGCGGGTCAGGATTGGTGACTGGACGATCGAAGGGCTCGACCAGGGCCAGTGGAAAGAAGTGCCGGCGCGCTTATAAGGCGCCGGATTCGATCAGGCCGATCACCACGCTCTTGATGATGAACGCGGCCACGCCCAGGCCCAGCACGAAGAACAGAATGAACGAGCCGAAGCGCCCGGCCTTGGACTTCTTCGCCAGATCCCAGACGATGAAACCCATGAAAATGATCAGGATGCTGACCAGACCGGTCATCATCCATTCTTCAAATACTGCTGGATCCATCGGGCATCTCCGGCGCTACGCGGCTGAAAGGGCGGCCGGGAGTATACGCCAGCGGCGAACGACGCAGCATTGACCTGCGTCGGTGTGCCGCAGTCATTCGTCGACTTCAGCTGCGCAGATGAGTCAGCGGCAATTCAGTGCTGTTGAGCACCTGATTCAGCACAAAACTCGAGCGCACGCTGGTCACGCCTTCGATCCGGGTCAGATGCCCCAGCAGCAGCTTCTGATAGTGATCCATGTCCGGCACCACCACTTTCAGCTGATAGTCGGCATCAACGCCGGTCACCAGGCTGCATTCCAGCACCTGCGGCAAGGTGCGGATCGCCGCTTCGAAATTCTCGAAACGCTCCGGCGTGTGCCGGTCCATGCCGATCAGCACGTAGGCGGTCAGGCTCAGGCCAAGCATCTTGCGATCGAGCAGGGCGACCTGACGGGAGATGTAACCGTCGTCCTCCAGTTGCTTGACCCGGCGCGAGCACGGGGAGGGCGACAGACCGATGCGCTCGGCCAGTTCCTGGTTGGAGATGCGGGCGTCGCGCTGCAATTCCGCCAAAATACTCAGGTCGTAACGGTCGAGTTTGCTCATCAAACGATCCTTTGTCTTAACTATTGCGGCGGATTATCTATCCAGGGTTAAAAATTGCGCAAGTGATGTTTATTTGAGCAATCTTCGCAATCATCTGTCGCGGCTCCGGGCCTATTCTTATCACCAGAATCACTGCTCGGTAACACAGTCCACTGCGGCCCGCCCAATCCGGCCCGCCGCGGCCGCCACCCCCACCGGGGTTGTGCCGGCCCCCGAGCTGCACACTGTCCAGAAGACGGCGTGAGGTGAGCCGACGTCAAAAGCGTCGAGCCAGGACGAAGTTCTCTAGAAGGGAGGCCGACGGGTCTCCCTTTTTTCTTGCCCGCGATTTGGCCCCTCTCGCTCAATAAATAAATGACGTGACTGATAACCTGTAGCAGAACCCGGTGTGTCCATCCCCGGTCTTAGCTACAAGCCCTCTTAATTTCAGGCGCTAGTGCGCAGTGAGGAATTTCATGAAGTCGCGCATCTGGCGTCTGGCCAGTGTTGGTTTGCTGTGTATGAGTGTCGGTGCGCAAGCGCTGGCGGATGAGCCGCAGAATCGCGGCCCCGACGGCGGCGGACGCGGGCCGGATCATCAGGGCAACAATCAGGGGCATGGCGGCGGTGATCAGCAGCGCGGCCAGAACAATCCGCAGCGGCAGAACAACGACATCATTCGTGGCGACAACAGCCGCCAGTTCGAGCACAACGGGCAGCAGAATCACGGCCAACCGAACAACGGCCAGTGGCAGAACCAGAACCAGCCACGTCCGGCCTATAACCCCAACCCGGTGCGTCAGCCGCCACCGCCGCCGCAATTGCCGGCCAACGATCTGCCGATCCAGCCGCGCCCCGACACCGTGCGCCAGACCCAGGAACCGCGTCAGGGTTACTACCGCGACGAGCGCCCGCAGAATGGTTATCACCAGAACTGGCAGACCGGCAACCGCCCCAACGACAACCGCTGGCCGGGTCGCCCGGATGGGCATGGCAACGGCTGGGGCCCTGGCCCGCAGTATCGGCCGGGTCATGTGATCGACCGTTTCCCGGATCGTGATTACCGTGTGCCGTATCGCGGCCAGGACTATTTCTACTCCGGCGGCTACTGGTATCGCCCGCAAGGCCCGCGTTACATCGTGGTCCAACCGCCACGCGGGATTCGCATCCAGTACCTGCCGGATTACGCACGGGAAGTGTGGATCGGCGGTTCGCTGCTGTTCCTCGCCGCCGGTTCGTACTACGCCTATCAGGAAGCAACGCAGGATTACGTGGTGGTCGAGCCGCCGGTACAGCAGCCACCGCAGCCGACCGGCAATGGTTATGACGTGGAGGCGTATCCGGCCAACGGTCAGTCACCGGAGCAGGTTCAGCGCGATGGTTACGAGTGCTATCAGTACGCGGTGCAGCAGAGCGGCTTCAATCCGCGCACCGCGACTTATCAACCGGCGCCCGAAGTGGTGCAGGCCTACCGCCAGGCCCAGGGCAATTGCCTGAGCAGTCGCGGTTATCAGGTCAACTACTGAGCCCGGGCGGTTTTGACCACTTCCTGCGGGTCGGCGTGCACCAGCACTTCGGCCCGCGGGTAGGCTTTGTGAATGGCATCCGCCGCCTGATCGCTGATGCCGTGGGCGACTGACAGCGTCAGCTCCCCCGGCAGCTCCAGGTGCAACTGCACGAACCAGTGATTGCCGGAAATCCGCGTACGCAAATCATGCGCGCCCAATACGCCCGGCACGCCGCACGCCAGTTCGAGCATGTGCTGACTGACATCCGCCGGCAGTTCTTCATCCATCAGCACCGAAAAACTTTCCCGGGCGATCTGGATTGCGCTCCACAGAATGTATGCCGCGATCCCCAGACCAAACCACGCATCCAGCTGCTCGAAACCCAAACCGGCCAACACCAGCGCAATCAGAATGCTGCCGTTGAGCAACAGGTCCGAACGGTAATGCAGTGAGTCAGCCCGCACCGCGTTGGAGCCGGTCTGCTTGATGACCCGATGCTGCAACATCAGCAGCGCCGCCGTCAGCACCAGGGAAAACACGATCACCCCGATGCTCAGCCATGGCGCACCAAGCGGCTCGGGATTTTTCAGACGCTCATAAGCCTGTAACGCGATCAGCAGCGCACTGCCGCCAATGAACAGCGCCTGGGCCATGCCCGCCAGGGATTCGGCCTTGCCGTGGCCATAACGGTGATCGTCATCCGCCGGGCGCAGCGCGTAATGCACCGCCAGCAGATTGAGCAACGAAGCGATGCCATCGAGGGCCGAGTCGGTGAGGCCGGCGAGCATGCTCACCGAACCGCTCAGCCACCAGGCGATGGCTTTGGCGATGATCAGCGTACAGGCCACCGCCACCGAGGCGCGGGTCGCCAGCCGCAGCAGGCGGGCGTGTTCGGGGCTTGTGGTCATGGGTGCGTCAATTCCTTATGCGGCAGGTTGCAGGCCGAACATCGCCAGTTGCTGGGTGCTGCCTTTGTGCTGGATCAGGCGCGGGTCGTCCAGCGGCAGATTGCGGCCCAGCTCGGTTTCGAGAATAGCCTGCAACTTGATGTTATCGACCTGGCCGTCCGGGCCGATGGCTTGCTTGAGCCTGGCCGGATCGACCTGCGCCGTGTGGCCCGGTTCGAAGTAGATCGCGCCGGTGGCGAAGTCCACGGCAAACGCGATCACGCCGGGAAGGATATAGAACAACAGGCCCACGGCATCGAGCACGGCGATCGCCGGGTCGATCTTGCCGTCGATCTGGCCGCGCCGGTCGGGATAGAAAATCGAACCGCACGCGGTGATCTGAGTGAGCAGGGTGGCAACCAGTACACCGCCGATCAGGCGAAAAGGTAAGCGCATGGGAATCTCCTGAGTCATCTGTTAACGAAGCGTCATCGTGTGAAGTTAAGACCCTGACGAACGCTCAGCAGTTCGCCGTTATACTCGCCGCTCTGTTTGGGAGCCAGCATGATTTCTTTGCCGATCGACGAAGTTTTACCCGCCCTGCGTGAAGCGTTGGCGACACGCCACGAAGCCGTGCTCGAAGCACCGCCCGGCGCCGGTAAAACCACCCGCGTGCCCTTGGCCCTGCTCAATGAAGCATGGCTGAACGGGCAGACCATTCTCATGCTCGAACCGCGTCGACTGGCCGCGCGCGCAGCGGCGGAACGGCTGGCCAGCGAGCTGGGCGAGAAGGTCGGTGAAACCGTCGGTTATCGCATTCGTCTCGACAGCAAGGTCGGCCCCAAGACACGCATCGAGGTGGTCACCGAAGGTATTCTCACCCGGCGTTTGCAGGACGACCCGGCGCTGGAAGGCGTGGGCCTGCTGATCTTCGACGAATTCCACGAACGCAGCCTCGACGCCGATCTGGCGCTGGCCCTCAGTCTGAACGGTCGCGAGCTGTTTCGAGCTGAACAACCGCTGAAGATTCTGCTGATGTCCGCCACCCTTGAAGGCGAACGCCTGGCCGGGCTGCTCGACGACGCGCCGATCCTGCGCAGCGAGGGCCGGATGTTCCCGGTGACGATGCGCTGGGGCCGGCCGTTCCAGCCCGGCGAATACATCGATCAACGTGTCACGCAAACGGTGCTCGAAGCGCTGCACGATGAAACCGGCAGCCTGTTGGTGTTCCTGCCGGGGCAGGCGGAAATCCGGCGGGTTCATCAGCAACTGGCGGACGCCATCGGTGAGCGCAGCGACGTGATGCTCTGCCCGTTGCACGGCGAACTCGACCTGAATGCCCAGCGTGCCGCCATCGACCCGGCGCCGGCCGGCCAGCGCAAAGTGGTGCTGGCCACCAACATCGCTGAGACCAGCCTGACCATCAATGGTGTGCGCGTAGTGATCGACGCCGGGCTGGCGCGGGTGCCGCGTTTTGATCCGGGCAGCGGCATGACTCGCCTCGACACCCAACGCATCTCCAAAGCCAGCGCTACCCAGCGTGCGGGTCGGGCCGGGCGTCTGGAACCGGGCGTGTGTTATCGCCTGTGGTCGCAGGATCAGCACGAACAACTGGCGGCTTATGGCAGTGCGGAAATCCTTTCGGCGGATCTCGCAGGGCTGGCGTTGCAACTCGGGCGCTGGGGCGTGGCGCCGAGTGATCTGATCTGGCTCGACGTGCCGCCCGCCGCCGCTTATGCACAGGCTCAGGACCTGTTGCAGCGCCTCGGTGCACTGGACGGTGAAAGCCTCAACCGTCACGGGCAGGCCATGGCTGAATTGCCGGCCCATCCGCGCATCGCGCATTTGCTGTTGCGCGGTCAGGCGCTCGGTCTGGCGAACATGGCATGCGACGTCGCCGCGTTGCTCGGCGAGCGCGACATTTTGCGTGGCGCCGGGGCCGATCTTCACAGTCGTTTGGCACTGCTGTCCGGTGAAGAACGTGCGGCCCGTGGTGCCCAGGGCGGCGTGCAGCGCGCCCGGCAACTGGCGCGGCAATATCGCGGCTACCTGCGTGGGCAACCGAGCGAACCGGTCGCCGACCCGGATCACCCGCGCTGGCTTGGCGCCTTGCTGGCGCTGGCCTACCCGGACCGCGTCGCTCAGCAGCGGCGTGCCGGTGGTGCCGAATATCGTCTGGCCAACGGCCGTGCGGCATTGTTCGCTGAAGCCGACAGCCTGATGAAGGAACCGTGGATCGTCATCGCCGACCTCGGCAGTCGCCAAGGTCAGCGTGAAGAGCGGATTTATCTGGCGGCGGATTTCGATCCGGCGCTGTTCGATTCGGTGCTGGCGGAACAGGTGCACAACGTCGATCAACTGGACTGGGACGAGCGCGAAGGCGTGCTGCGCGCCGAGCGTCAGCGCAAGGTTGGCGAGCTGATCCTCAGCCGCGAACCACTGACCGGTCTCGACGAAAACGCCCGCAGTCAGGCACTGGTCAATCTGGTGCGGCGCAAGGGGCTGGAGCTGCTGCCGTGGACCCCGGAACTGCGCCAGTGGCAGGCGCGAGTCGCGTTACTGCGTCAGCTCGACCTGGACGCCAAGGGCGACAGCCAATGGCCGGATGTCAGTGACGCAACGTTGCTGAAAACACTCGAAGACTGGCTGATGCCTTACCTGGGCAAGGTCTCGCGCCTCAGCCATTTCGCCAACCTCGACCTGTCGAGCATCGTCCGTAATCTGTTGCCATGGCCGCTGCCGCAACAGCTTGACGAACAGGCACCCCATCACCTGAGCGTGCCGTCAGGCTCGTCGATTCGCCTCGACTACAGCGAGCAACCACCGATTCTCGCCGTGCGCTTGCAGGAGCTGTTCGGCCTCGCCGACACACCGCGCATCGCCGGCGGCCGGCAAGTGGTCAAGCTGCACCTGCTGTCGCCCGCACGGCGCCCAGTGCAGGTGACGCAGGACCTGGCCAACTTCTGGCGCAGCACTTATGCCGAAGTGAAGAAGGATCTTAAGGGGCGGTATCCGAAGCACTATTGGCCGGATGATCCGCTGGTGGCTGAAGCCACCGCGCGGGCCAAGCCGCGCGGTACATAAGGGTCAGCGACTGGCCTTCGCGGTCAGCTGCTCCCGGCAATAATCGGCAAACAACTGCGCCGGTTTGGTCAGTTGTCCGCGTTTGAGCCACGCCGCTACCAGCCCCGAGCCGGTGACGTCTTCGACGATGTCTACGCACACGACTTTCTTGCCGTCGTAGGTGCATTCCGAATGCGGGCGGGTCACCAGGATCGAGAAGCCGAAACCCTGGCCGACCATGCCGCGCACCATTTCGATCGAGGGCGAGCTGAACTCGATGCGTGGCGACAGCCCGAGTTCTTCGAACAGGCTGACGAAGTAGGTGCGGCTCGGTTGTACGTCGAGCAGGATCATCGGTTCCAGGCACAAGTCCCGCAGCGAAACCTGCTTGAGCTGGGCGAAGCGGTGATCTGCCGGCAGCAGGGCGTAAGGCCGTTGGGCCGGCATCAGCGGCTCGGTTTCGATGGTGGCGTCGAGGTCGTGTTTGTACAGGATTGCCAGATCGAAGGTGCCCGAGGTCAGGCCTTGCACCAGTTCCTGTTGTTCGCCGTCGCGGATGCGGATCTTTACCCCCGGATACAGCGCCGAGAAGCCGGCAATCAGTTGCGGCAGGTACAGCGGCGCCACCGTTTCAAAACAGCCGATATCGATCTGCCCGGCCACCACGTCGTTGTCGGCGAGGGCGTTCTGTTCGAACTCTTTGGCCATGCGCAGCAGTTCCTGAGCCTTGCGGAAGAACCGTGCGCCGCTCGGTGTCAGGGACACGCCCTGAGCGTGATGGCGGATCAGCAGTTGCACGCCGAAGCTGTCCTCCAGCCCCTTGATCGCCGTGGAAATTGCCGGTTGCGCGATGTACAGCTTGCGCGACGCTTCGGCGACGCTGCCGCATTCGACGGTGGTGATGAAGTATTTCAACTGACGCAGGTTGTAAGCGGCCACGGTGAACCTCAAAGCGAACGGATTGCACATCCAAGCAATTTGTACGCCGCCGGCCTCCGTTCTGTCGGCGGTTTTTTTGTCCCTGAACAATAGCCCCATACGCGCGTGAAGGGGCCCTCGGCTGGTTACCTTTTTTATTGTCTGCGAAGACATTTTTACTGGTTTTAGCGCGCACGGGCCTGAGCGACTATCGACCCCGCACTGTTCTCAGAAGAATAAAAGTCCAAGGAGCAACCACCGTGTTCGAGCTTGCAGACTGGCAGCGCAAGGCCGCTGAATTGAGCTATCCGTACCAGGCCGTGATCGACGGCAAATTGCGTGCGGCGCAGTCGGGACAGACATTTGCCGCGATCGACCCGGCCACCGGCCAACTGCTGGCAAACGTCGCCGCTTGCGGTGAAGAGGATGTCGATGCGGCGGTGCAGAATGCGCGGCAGGTGTTCGAAGCTGGCACCTGGGCCGGGCGTTCACCGACCGAGCGCAAGCAAGTGCTGCTGCGGCTGGCGGATCTGATTCTGGCCAATCGCGAAGAGCTGGCGTTGCTCGATTCGCTGAACATGGGCAAACCGGTGATGGACGCTTACAACATCGACGTGCCGGGCGCCGCCGGGGTGTTCCGCTGGTATGCCGAAAGCCTCGACAAGCTCTACGATCAGGTCGCGCCGAGCGCGTCGAACGTGCTGGCGACCATCACCCGCGAAGCGCTGGGCGTGGTCGCCGCCGTGGTGCCTTGGAATTTCCCGCTGGACATGGCCGCGTGGAAACTCGCCCCGGCGCTGGCGGCGGGCAACTCGGTAATCCTCAAACCCGCCGAACAATCGCCGTTTTCCGCGTTGCGTCTGGCTGAGCTGGCGTTGGAAGCCGGGCTGCCGGCCGGCGTGCTGAACGTGCTGCCGGGGCTCGGCGAACAAACCGGTAAAGCCCTGGGCCTGCACCCGGATGTCGATTGCCTGGTGTTCACCGGCTCGACCCAGGTCGGCAAATATTTCATGCAGTACTCCGCGCAGTCGAACCTCAAACAGGTGTGGCTGGAGTGCGGCGGCAAGAGCGCCAATCTGGTGTTCGCCGACTGCCAGGATCTGGATCTGGCGGCGCAGAAAGCCGCGTTCGGGATCTTCTTCAATCAGGGCGAAGTCTGCTCGGCCAACTCGCGGTTGCTGGTGGAACGCTCGATTCATGACGAGTTCGTTGAACGGCTGAAGGCCCAGGCCGAGCGCTGGCAGCCGGGGAATCCGCTGGACCCTGCGAGTGCGGCCGGGGCAATCGTCGATACTCGTCAGACCGAAAGCATTCTGCGCTTCATCAACCAGGCCGAACGTGAAGGCGCGACCCGCGTCTGCGGCGGGCGGCAACTGAGTTTCAACGGCTCGGACAACTTCATTCAGCCAACGATTTTCACCGACGTGCAGCCGCACATGACGCTGTTTCGCGAAGAAGTGTTCGGCCCGGTGCTGGCGGTGATGCCGTTCGATGATGAGGCCCACGCCTTGCAACTGGCCAACGACAGCGTCTACGGTCTGGCGGCCTCGCTGTGGACCGATGATCTGCACCGCGCGCACCGGGTGGCGCGGCAATTGCGAGCCGGTACGGTGTCGGTCAACAGCGTCGATGCGCTGGACGTGACCGTGCCGTTCGGCGGTGGCAGGCAATCGGGTTTCGGCCGCGATCTGTCGCTGCACTCGTTCGACAAATACACCCAGTTGAAAACCACCTGGTTTCAACTGCGCTCATGACAGCCGCTCACAACAAGAAAGGAGATCCGGCGATGACCACCTCACGTGAAACCCGCGACTACCAGGCCGCCGATGCAGCGCACCACATTCATGCGTTCGTCGACCAGAAAGCCCTCAACGACGAAGGCCCACGGGTGATGGTGCGTGGTGATCGCCTGCATCTGTGGGACAACGACGGTCGGCGCTACCTCGACGGCATGTCCGGGCTGTGGTGCACCAACCTCGGCTACGGGCGCAAGGATCTGAACGCCGCGGCGAGTCGGCAGCTGGAGCAGTTGCCGTACTACAACATGTTTTTCCACACCACTCACCCGCAGGTGATCGAGCTCTCCGAGCTGCTGTTCAGCCTGCTGCCTGGGCACTACAGCCACGCGATCTACACCAACTCCGGCTCCGAGGCCAACGAGGTGTTGATCCGTACCGTGCGCCGTTACTGGCAGGTGCTGGGCAAGCCCGAGAAGAAAATCATGATCGGCCGCTGGAACGGCTATCACGGTTCGACCCTCGCGGCGACGGCCCTCGGCGGCATGAAGTTCATGCATGAAATGGGCGGGATGATTCCCGACATCGCGCACATCGACGAGCCGTACTTCTTCGCCCACGAAGGCAACCTGACCCCGGCTGAATTCGGCCTGCGGGCGGCGCAGCAACTGGAAGCGAAGATCCTCGAACTGGGCGCGGACAAGGTCGCCGGATTCATCGCCGAACCGTTCCAGGGCGCGGGCGGGATGATCTTCCCGCCGGAAAGCTACTGGCCGGAAATCCAGCGCATCTGCCGCAAATACGACGTGCTGTTGTGCGCCGATGAAGTGATCGGCGGCTTCGGTCGCACTGGCGAATGGTTCGCTCACGAATACTTCGGTTTCGAGCCGGACACCCTGTCTATCGCCAAGGGCTTGACCTCCGGTTACATCCCCATGGGCGGGCTGATCCTGTCGAAGAAAATGGCCGACGTGCTGGTGGAGCAGGGCGGCGTATTCGCCCACGGTCTGACCTATTCCGGTCACCCGGTAGCGGCGGCGGTGGCGATTGCCAACCTCAAGGCATTGCGCGATGAAGGCGTGGTGACGCGGGTCAAGGATGACATCGGCCCGTACCTGCAACAGTGCCTGCGCGAGGTGTTCGGCAATCACCCGCTGGTGGGCGATATTCAGGGCACGGGCATGGTCGCGGCGTTGCAACTGGCCGAAGACAAGGCCACGCGCAAGCGCTTTGCCAATGAGAACGACATCGCCTGGCGCTGCCGCACGATCGGTTTTGAAGAGGGGGTGATCATTCGCTCGACCTTGGGGCGGATGATCATGGCGCCGGCGCTGATTGCCAGTCGTGAAGAGATTGACGAGTTGGTGGGCAAGACGTTGAAAGCGGTTGATCGTACGGCGCAAGAATACGGCCGGCTCTAACTCCCCCGATCGCTCGTTCCGTGTCCTGATCGTTCCCACGCTCTGCGTGGGAATGCCTCAAGGGACGCTCCGCGTTCCAGCTCTCGAATGGGACGCAGAGCGTCCCGGGCTGCATTCCCACGCAGAGCGTGGGAACGATCTCCGCCAGACTTTTTTCCCAATCTGCACCCACCTCGGGCACCCCCCGCCCGACACGCCCTTTCGCGGTGCGCACTACCCAGTTTTTTCATCGTTCGCGTCTAACTATTTCCTCGTTTTCCTGACGCCAAGCCTGGGTCAACATCGATTTCGCCAGCCAAGGCATTGCCCGCCAGAGTCCAGCAGAGACCGCAGCGTGCAATCGCGACACCACGGTTGGCCGTACTGCCCATGACAACTAAATCAACAGCGTTGGGAGTGCTCCATGAACAAGTCCTTGTTTACCCGTCTTGCAGGTCCTCTGGCGATTTCCGCCCTCACCGTCACCGCCGCCCAGGCCGGCACCTTGTCGATCGGCCACACCACGTGGGTCGGTTACGGCACCCTGTATCTGGCCCAGGATCTGGGCTACTTCAAGGAAAACGGTCTGACCGTCGAATTGCCGGTGGTCGAAGAAGCGTCGATGTACATGGCCGCCCAGGCGTCCGGGCAATTGTCCGGCTCGGCCTCGACCATCGATGAAGTGCTGAAGTACCGCCCGCAGTTCTGCTTCAAGGCCGTGGCCGCGCTGGATGACAGCCATGGCGGCGACGGTGTGCTGGTCGGCAAGAACGTGAAGAGCCTGCAAGAACTCAAGGGCCAGGCCGTGGCTGTCAACGAAGGGTCGACCTCGCAGTTCTGGCTCTCGTACCTGCTGAAAAAGAACGGCATGAGCATGAGCGACATCACCGTGCAGAACATGACCGCTGACGATGCCGCCACCGCGTTCATCGCCGGTCGTGTGCCGGCCGCCGTGACCTGGGAGCCGCATCTGTCGATGGTGCGCGACAAGCAGCAGGGCAAGGTGCTGATCGACAGCAGCAGTACGCCGGGGGTGATCGTCGATGTAGTGGCGCTCAATTGCACGGTGATCGAGAAGCAGCCGGAAGACGTCAAGGCGCTGGTCGCCGGTCTCTACAAAGCAGTGCAGTACACCAACGACCATCCACAGCAAGCCTACGAAATCATGGCCAAGGGTGTCGGCGGTTACCTGTCCGATCCGAAGGAACTGGCCGCCGCCGCGCAAGGCGTGCGCTTCTACGATCAGGCCATGAGCGAAAAACTCCTTGGCTCGCCGGGCAAGCCGGGTGACAGCGCACCGCTGATCAAACTGGCCAACGAAACCGCCAGCGAATTGCAGGGCAAGCCCTACAACGTCAGCAATGACGATCTGGTGGATAACCGTTTCGTCAGCCCGCTCTAGGAGACTGGTCATGTTCAAGCGCAATTCATGGCTGAGCCGCTGCATCACGCCGAAGACCGGGTTGCCGGTGCCGGTGGTGTGGAGCGCCAGCGGTCTGGCCTGGGTGTTGCTGGTCGGCCTGTGGGCCGGGTTGTCCTACGGCGGCATCGTGCCGGGGATGTTCCTGCCCACACCCGGCGCGGTGGTCGAAGCCGCCGTGCGCCTGAGCCGCGACGGGACCCTAGGCCAGCATGTCTGGGCCAGTGTCGAAGTGGTGATGGTCGGTTTCATCGTGTCGTCGCTGGTGGCGGTGCCGCTGGGTTTGCTGATGGGCAGCTTTCGCATCGTCCAGGCGTTCCTCGAACCGCTGGTCAATTTCATCCGCTACCTGCCGGTGACCTCGTTCGTGCCGCTGTTCATCCTGTGGATCGGCATCGGTCTGGAGCAGCGGGTGTCGGTGATCATTTTCGGCGTGTTCTTCCAGCAACTGGTGATGATCGCGGATGTGTCCAAAGGCATCTCCAAGGACTTGATCAACGCCTCCTACACCCTCGGCTCCAACCGGCTTGACGCAGTGCTGCATGTGATCGCCCCGGCATCGTTGCCCGGTGTGCTCGACACCTTGCGGGTGACCATGGGCTGGGCCTGGACCTATCTGGTGGTCGCCGAACTGGTCGCCGCTTCCAGTGGCCTCGGCTACTTGAGCCTCAAGGCCATGCGCGGCTTTCAGGTCGATGTGATTTTTCTCGCCATCGCGATCATCGGCCTGCTCGGCCTGGTCACCGATCAACTGTTCCGCTTCTTGCGTTTGAGGATTGCCGCATGGGCTCAGTAACCGCTGCCAACCGTCGTTTCATCGAGCCGGTCGCTGCACCGGCACTCGCTGCGCCAAGGTTGCAGGTGGACAAGGTCAGCCTGCGCTACAGCAAGCCCGGCGGCGGAACCTTCACCGCGCTGGAAGAGGTGTCGTTCGAGGTGCCGGATCAGCAGTTCGCGGTGCTGGTCGGGCCGTCGGGCTGCGGCAAGTCGAGCTTGCTGTACCTCACCGCCGGCCTGGCCGAGCCGACTTCCGGCGAAATCTACGTCGGCGGCCAGCAAGTTCAGGGTCCCGGCGCGGATCGCGGGATGGTGTTCCAGAGCTACACGTTGTTCCCGTGGCTGACGGTGCGGCAGAACGTCGAATTCGGCCTCAAGCGTCGGGGCATGCCGGCGGCGCGGCGCAAGGAAATTGTCGATCACTATGTCCACGAAGTCGGCTTGTCAGGATTTGCCGACAACTACGCCAAGCAACTGTCCGGCGGCATGATGCAGCGGGTAGCGATTGCCCGGGCATTGGCCAACGATCCGCAGATCCTGCTGATGGACGAACCCTTCGGCGCCCTCGACAGCCAGACCCGTCTGCAAATGCAGCAGCTGTTATTGCGGGTGTGGGGCAACAGCAAGAAAACCGTGCTGTTCGTCACCCACGACATCGACGAAGCGATCCTGCTCGGCGACCGGGTGTACGTGATGGGCGCCAGGCCTGGGCGGATCAAGCAGATTCTGGATGTGCCGATCGAGCGCCCACGCACGCTGGACATGGTGATGGAGCGCTCGTTCATCGACATGAAGCGGCAGATCTTCGGGCTGTTGCACGACGATCTCGAAGAGGCTCATTGAGGTCAGTTGGGTGGCAGGAGGAACCGCGCAATGACCGGCAAATGATCGGAAATGCGCAAGGTGTCGTCCTGCCGCACCGTGGCTTCGACCCGTTTGATCTTCGGACTGTAGAACAGGTAATCGACCGTGCGGTCCGGGCCGTTGAGGCCGGGGTCGTTGGGGTAATGGGTCAGCCACTTGGCGCGGTCGATGCCGCTGGCTTCGTTGTTGGTCGGGATCATCGGGTATTTGTCCCACAGCACATGCAGCGCACTGTCGGCGGAGTACGGCGTGCGCTGCTCGGTGGGCAGGCGCCGGTACTGGCCGAGCGGCAACAGATTGAAGTCACCCCCGATCAGCCACGGCGTGCCGTGGCTTTCGTGTTTGTCGAGAACCTTGGCCACCGCTGTCACCTGCGCCTGCAAGGTGTCGTCCGGTTGGGTGGCGCGATCCAGATGGGTGTTGAACACCACCAGTTGCCCGCCATCGCTGAGCGGCAGGGTGGTGGCGAGCAGGGCATCTTTCGGCTGGAACTGACGGCTGATGAGGTTCGCCGGCTGCACCGGCAATTGCAGGCGCTCGGCGTGTTCGATGCGGAAGCGGCTGAGGGTGGCGAGTTGCCGGCCGACGCTGCCGAAGATGTGCGGATCCGGGACGAAATCGGCCTTCCAGTCGAAGGCGTGGGCGCTGCACGGGTAGAGGTCGGTCAGACGCTCCTGCAACAGCTTGAGCTGGTTCTGGTAGTCGCTGGCCTTGGCGCCGTCATCCAGTTCCTGCAACAGCACCACGTCGGGCTGTTCGTCGCGGATCACCCGCGCCACTTCATCGAGGCTGAACGCCATGTCTTCCGGGGTCGGGGCTTCGTCGTCGCCTTGCGCCAGGTCATTCCAGAACACGTAGCGCTTGCCGGCCAGGTATTGCACGTTCCAGGTCATGACCTTCAGGGCCTGGCCGGGCACCAGCGTCGGCGGTTGACCGGTGCAACTGACCGGCAGGGTTTCCCGGGCGTCGGGGCGCCAGGTCAGGCTGTAGATCAGCGTGCCGATCAGGGCGAGGACGAACAGTGCGGGCAACAGGATGTAGCGCAGTAGACGGGTCATGGCTCGGCTTATAGCGATACGGAAGTGGTCCCGAGCATACCCGAGACCCATCGATCAGCCCAAGCTCGGTGCAGTCAGACTATTCCGTCACGTTTGTCGGGCAATTCGCTGATCAGCATGAACAGGCGGAACAGCACCACGCTGGTGAACAGTTGCAGGAAGCTGTGGCCGCTGTCGATCAGCACCGCGATCAACGGATTCTGTGGATCCGGATAGACCTGCAGGGTCAGGCCCTTGAGCAGCCACAACGGCCCCATCACACACAGGATGCACACCAGAATCCGCAGAAAATGCCCACGGCTCAGGCGCAGACTCTCCTTCATCGCCTGCAACGGACCGTAACCGCGCAGCACCAACAGGTATTCACCGAAGGCCAGAGTGACCATCAGCCACAGCCCCGGCAGGAAATACAGCGACAGCCCGAGCAGGATCAGCAAGGTGTTCAGCGCAGTGAGCACCGCGAAGCGCGGCCACAGGCGAGCGGCCATTGCCAGCAGATCGCGGGTTTGCGGGGATTCGCCGCGGGTGCGGGCGTCGAGAAACAGAATCAGCGCGGCGGTGTACAGCGGATACACCAGCAGGCCGACGATCACGCTGATGGCCGAGTAACCGTCCGGGTCGCTGGCATGGTCGACCACCTGTTGCAGCACGGCTTCGACAATCACCAGCGGCAGGCACAACTGGACGATCCGGCCCAGATTGCGTTTGAAGAAATACAGGGAGTCGCGCAGCACATCGAAGGCATTCATCAGTCGGTATCGCAGGTCAAAAACAGTGGCCCACTTTAACCGATGATCCGTTTCGCTGCGCAAACGTAAACGTTCGGTAAAGGTCATTGAAACATTATGTTGCTGCCTCCATTACAGAGGTGCGCCTCCTCCGACGTGGAGGAGGGCAACGTTATCCCCGGCAATCTACGAGGTCGCCATGAACAGCGAAGAACAAACCCTGATCGATGGACTGTTTTCCCGGCTGCAACAGGCCGAAACGGAGGCAGCCCCGCGCGACGCCCAGGCCGAGGCGCGGATCAAGGAACACCTGACGCGCCAGCCGGCCGCAGGTTATTTCATGACCCAGGCGATTCTGGTGCAGGAGGCTGCCCTCAAGAGCCTCGACGAACAGAACAAACAACTGACTCAACAGGTCAAGCAATTGCAGGCCGAGCTGCAATCGGCCAAGGCGCAGAGCGCGCCGCCGGCCTCCAGCGGTGGCGGCTTCCTGTCGAGCATCTTCGGTGGCAGCAGCTCGCGCCCGACGCCGACCCAGAGCGCACCGGCGTCCACCGGCGGCTGGCGTGAGCCGGCACCGCAGCAGAACTTCGGTGCACCCGCGCCGCAACAGAACTTCGGCGCGCCACCACCGGGTTATGGCCAGCAACAAGCGGCCCCGGCAGCCGGCAGCAGCTTCCTCGGCGGCGCCCTGAAAACGGCGGCCGGTGTGGCCGGTGGCGTGATGCTGGCGCAAGGCATCAGCAGCCTGTTCCATCACAACCAGCAGCCGGAAGAAATCGTCGAAGTCATCAAGGAAGAGCCGGCTCAAGTCAACGACCAGAGCAACAACGGCTGGGGTGATGATCAGCGCATGGCCAACAACGACTCCTACGGTAATGACCAGGGCGGCTTTACCGACACCGACTACAGCGATGACAACTCATCGTTCTTCGATGACGACGATTCCTTCGTCTGACTCACCATTCGTCCGGGGCGCCTGAGCGCCCCGGGCCGATTATTCGCGGAACCTTCCTTCGGGCTGGCATACTGAGCGCCTTTTTCGGGCCTGGTGCCTGATCCGGCTCATGCGCGTCAGCGCTCACAGGAACTCCGGTGAAAAAAATCGCAGTGTTCGCCGATGTGCAGAACCTCTACTACACCGTGCGTCAGGCCTATGGTTGCCACTTCAACTACGCGGCGCTGTGGGCGGATGTCAGCCAGCACGGGCAGATCGTCGAGGCCTACGCCTATGCCATCGACCGGGGCGACAGCAAACAGCAGCAGTTCCAGCAGATCCTGCGCAACCTCGGTTTCACCGTAAAACTCAAACCCTACATCCAGCGCAGCGACGGCTCGGCCAAGGGCGACTGGGACGTGGGCATCACCCTCGACATCATGGACGCCGCCGACCACGTCGACGAAATCGTCCTGGCCTCCGGTGATGGCGATTTCGACATGCTGCTCGAACGCATCATCAACAAACACGGCGTGCAAGCGGTGGCCTACGGCGTTCCCGGCCTGACCGCCAACTCGCTGATCCGCGCCGCCAGCCGTTACGTGCCGATCGAAGGCGCGCTGCTGTTGAAAAATTGAGCGCAAGCTCAAGACTTGATTTGGACGGAGTACCACCCGGTTTGGAACGCATTGCAGTCATCGACTTTGAAACTACCGGCATCTCGCCGAGCAGCAGCTGCCGGGCCACGGAAATTGCCGTGGTCATGCTGGAAAACGGCCGCATCGTCGAGCGTTACCAGAGCCTGATGAACGCCGGCGTCCGCGTCCCGGCCTTCATCGAACAACTCACCGGCATCAGCAACGCCATGTTGCGCACAGCGCCGTCGGCCGAGCGGGTGATGAACGAAGTCAACGAATTCGTCGGCTGCACACCCCTGCTGGCGCACAACGCCGCCTTCGACCAGAAGTTCTGGGACTTCGAACTGGGCCGGATCAAACGCACCCGCCTGCAGAACTTCGCCTGCTCGCTGCTGCTGGCCCGCCGCCTGATGCCGGCGGCGCCGAACCACAAGCTCGGTACGCTCACCACGTTTGCCCAGTTGCCGCATACCGGCCAGGCGCACAGGGCGATGGCGGATGCGGAGATGGCGGCGAATTTGCTGGCGCATCTGGCGGATGAGTTGCGGGGCAAGCATGGGGTGCGGGAGCTATCGCACGACTTGCTGTGCAAGTTGCAGAAAGTCCCGGCTGCCAAGGTCGGCGAGCACCTGCAACGCTATCGCTGATTTTCAGGCAAACACATTTCCCTGTTGATCGTTCCCACGTCGAGGCGTCGAACCGTCCGCGTGGGAATGCAGCCCGGGACGCTCCGCGTCCCTTCCAAAGCCGAACGCGGAGCGTCCGTTGAGGCATTCCCACGCAGAGCGTGGGAACGAGCGGGACGGGAAGGTTACTTTCCGTTCCCTTCGATATGCCCCAACGGCACCCGCTTCTCTATCGCACTCGACAACACGATCGACGTCTTGCTGAACCCGAATTTCGCCACCCGGTTGATCAGCTCTTCCAGCTCGGTCATCGAGCCCACGGCGGCCTGCATGATCACGCACGGGTCGCCGGTGACGCGGTGGCATTCAGTGAGTTGCGGAATTCTGATCAGTTCGTCGTACACCTTCGGGTTGCCGTGCTGGTTCAGGCGCAGTTCGATGACGCACTGGATCGGCAGGCCGAGCTTGGCCATGTCGACTTTGGCCGAGTAGCCGGTGATGACGCCGCTGGCCTCGAGTTTAGCCACGCGCTCGGCGACGGCGGGGGCGGAGAGGTTCACTTTGCGGGCGAGGTCGGCGTAGGACGCGCGACCGTTTTCGAGCAGGGCGCCGAGCAGCATGCGGTCGTATTTGTCCAAGGTCGGACTCCTGAAAATGCCAGACTTTCGAAATCGCGGTTTTGGCCGTCGATCTCCGTGTTTTCAAAAGTGTACCGGCGCTATAAACAGGTTTTGTAACTTATTTTTAGCGGTTGGCCTTTCTAGAATAACCCATCCCCTGAGTCTGACTTTCGAGCTGCCCATGTCTGCCTTGCGCCGTTTTTCCTTGCCGCTGATCGCTGCGTTTTTTGCGTTGTACGTGATTTGGGGATCGACCTATCTGGTGATCCGCATCGGCGTCGAGTACTGGCCGCCGCTGATGCTCGGCGGTGTGCGCTTCGTGATTGCCGGCACGCTGATGTACGCGTTCCTGCGCTGGCGCGGGGCACCGGCGCCGACCTGGGCGCAGTGGAAAGCGGCGGGGATCATCGGGATTTTGTTGCTGAGCTTCGGCAACGGCGCGGTGACCCTGGCCGAGCACAGCGGCGTGGCGTCGGGTGTTGCTGCGCTGGCGGTGGCGACCGTGCCGCTGTTCACTTTGCTCTGCGGTTATCTCTGGGGGGCGCGCAACACCCGCCTGGAGTGGGCCGGGGTGGTGATGGGGATTATCGGTATCGCGATGCTCAACATGGGCTCCAACCTGCAATCGAGTCCGCTGGGCGCGGCGTTGCTGATTTTCGCGGCGGCGAGCTGGGCGTTCGGTTCGGTGTGGAGCAAACATCTGCCGTTGCCTCAGGGCGCGATGGCCAGTGCCGTGGAAATGTTGGTCGGCGGCGTGGTGCTGTTGATCGGCAGCGCGGCGAGCGGTGAACACCTGCAGGCCATGCCGCCGCTGGAAGGCTGGCTGGCGCTGGCGTATCTGATCTTCTTCGGCTCGATCATCGCCTTCAACGCTTACATGTATCTGTTGAAAAACGTTCGTCCGGCGGCGGCCACCAGTTATGCCTACGTCAACCCGGCGGTGGCGGTGTTGCTGGGGATCGTGTTTGTCGGCGAGACCATCGGCATCGAAGAAGCGCTGGCAATGCTGGTGATCATTGGCGCGGTGGTGCTGATCAGTCTGCCGCAGTGGCGGCGTCCGGCGCGGCCGTCGGTGGTCAGCGAGCCGGCTGCCGCAGCGAAGGTCATAGCGACGGAGCAGCGTGCGAATTAGGGTAAACTGCGCGCCATCGCACACATGCTCTGATTTTTCCTACGGTACTCCCATGACTTTCGCCACCCTTGGCCTGATCGAACCCTTGCTGCGCTCCCTCGAGAAGCTCGGCTACCAGACCCCGACGCCGGTGCAGGCGCAAGCCATTCCGGCCGTGCTGGCCGGTCGCGACCTGATGGCCGCGGCCCAGACCGGCACCGGCAAGACCGCCGGTTTCGCTTTGCCGCTGCTGCAACTGCTGGCGATGGAAGGGCCGAAAGTCACCGCCAACTCGGTGCGCGCGCTGATTCTGGTGCCGACCCGCGAGCTGGCCGAGCAAGTTCACGAAGCCGTGCGCCAGTACGCTGAAAATCTGCCGCTACGCACGTACGCAGTGTATGGCGGCGTCAGCATCAACCCGCAAATGATGAAGCTGCGTGGCGGCGTCGATCTGCTGGTCGCGACGCCGGGCCGTCTGCTCGACCTGTTCCGTCAGAACGCGCTGAAATTCAACCAGCTGCAAACCCTGGTACTGGACGAAGCCGACCGCATGCTCGACCTGGGCTTTTCCGAGGAGCTGGCGAACATTTACCGCGCGCTGCCGAAGAAACGTCAGACGCTGCTGTTCTCCGCGACCTTCTCCGATGACATCCGCCTGCTGGCCGGGCAGATGCTCAACGACCCCCAGAGCATCGAAGTCAGCCCGCGCAACGTTGCGGCCAACACCGTCAAGCAGTGGGTGGTGACGGTAGACAAGAAGCGCAAGCCGGAACTGTTCGTGCACCTGATGCGCAAGAACAAGTGGAAGCAAGTGCTGGTGTTTGCCAAGACCCGTAATGGTGTGGACGCGTTGGTCGAGAAACTTCAGGGCCTGGGCGTGAACGCCGACGGCATCCACGGCGACAAGCCGCAAGCGACCCGGCAGCGGGCGCTGGATCGTTTCAAACTGAGCGAAGTGCAGATTCTGGTGGCCACCGACGTGGCGGCCCGTGGTCTGGATATCGAAGACCTGCCGCTGGTGGTCAACTTTGATCTGCCGATCGTTGCCGAGGATTACATTCACCGTATCGGCCGCACTGGCCGCGCGGGTTTGACCGGTGAGGCGATCTCGCTGGTGTGCGCTGATGAAGTGAACATGTTGTCGGCGATTGAAATGCTCACCCGCAGCACGTTGAAGCGCGAGATCGAACCGGACTTCGTGCCGGAACACCGCGTGCCGGACACCGATGCCAGTGGTCAGGTGATCAAGAAACCGAAGAAACCGAAAAAGCCCAAGGCTTCCGGTGGCGGCGGTGGCAAGCGCAATCTGGGCAAGTGGGTGGACAGCGGCGAGACTCAGGCGCCGGAGCCTTCGATCAAGCCTGTGCGCAAGGTGCCGGTGTTCAATACCGGGCCGCGTAAGCGTAAGCCATAAGGGCTGCGGCGAGTTTCAAGCTGCAAGCTACGAGTCAAGGGCGGTTTGTCGTTAGCTTTTGGCTTGTAGCTTGCCGCTGTTGTTGAGCCACTTCAGCATTCCAGCTCCGGCCGCCCGGCCGCTGGCAAAACACGCCGTCAGTAGGTAACCGCCAGTCGGCGCTTCCCAATCCAGCATTTCCCCCGCACAAAACACCCCCGGCAACGCCTTGAGCATCATCCGCTCATCCATCGCCTCGAACGTCACCCCGCCGGCACTACTGATCGCCTCATCCAGCGGCCGGGTTTTCACCAACGTCAGCGGCAAAGCCTTGATCGCCCGGGCCAAGAGTGCCGGATCGGCGAAGGTTGCGGCATCAGTGAGCTCTCGCAACAACGCCGCTTTCACCCCATCAATCCCCACCTGACTATGCAGATGCTTGGCCATCGAGCGCGAACCCCGTGGTTTGCTCAGTGCCGCCTGCAATTTATCCACAGGACGGCCGGGCAGCAGGTCGATGTGAATGGTCGCGGCACCGTGCACATTGATCGCCTCACGAATCGGCGCCGACAGCGCGTAAATCAGACTGCCCTCGATCCCGGTCGCGGTAATCACGCATTCACCCAGACGAGGGACGTCGTCGTTCAAACCGATGGCGATATTTTTCAACGGCGCGCCAGCGAATTTGCTGACCATCACTTCGCTCCAGGCCTGCACCTCGAAGCCGCAATTGCTTGGCTGCAAGGGCGCCAATCCTACGCCGCGCTGCTCCAGCGGCAGCATCCACGCGCCGTCGGAACCAAGCCGCGACCAGCTACCGCCGCCGAGGGCGAGCAAGGTGGCGTCGGGGTTGAGGGTTTTCTCGCCTTCCGGGCTGTCGATGCGCAGCGCGCCGTTTTCATCCCAGCCGAGCCAGCGGTGGCGGGTGTGGATAACCACGCCGCTGTCGCGCAGGCGCTTGAGCCAGGCGCGCAGCAATGGCGCGGCTTTCATGTCGGTGGGGAACACCCGGCCAGAGCTGCCGACGAAGGTTTCGATGCCCAACTCGTGAATCCAGCGGCACAGTGCATCGGCGTCGAACGCGCGCAACAGCGGGGCGATGTTCGGGGCGCGTTCGGCGTAGCGCGAGAGGAAGGCCGGCCAGGCTTCGGAATGGGTGATGTTCATGCCGCCGACCCCGGCCAGCAGGAACTTGCGGCCCACCGAGGGCATGCCGTCGTACAGGTCGACGCGGACTCCGCCCTGGCTCAGCACTTCGGCGGCCATCAGGCCGGCGGGGCCACCGCCGATGATGGCGACGTGAGCGGAAGGGGCGGCGGAAGTCTGGGTCATGGCAGCGGCAATAGCGTGGCGGAATAAGCCGCGCATTCTAGCAGCAGCGGCCATCGTCAGGCCTGATCAAAAAACAACCAGCGCGCTGCAGGCCATGTTCAGCATGGGCTGTAGTCCCTTTCGCTCAGGTTATCCACAGGCCGTTCCACAGCCATTGTGGGTAACGCAGCACAGCTCAATGACAACCCGATGACTGCCAGACGCGCTGCGCACTGTGATGCAGGATGCCGTGGCGGCGGGCGAGGGCGTGGCGATCTTTGCTGTAACCGCCGCCGATCACGCCGACCACCGGGATGTCGCGGCCCAGGCAGTGGCGCATCACGCTTTCATCGCGGGCGGCGACGCCTTCGTCAGTCAGTTGCAGATAACCGAGGGCGTCGTCCTTGTGCACATCGACGCCGGCGTCGTACAGCACCAGATCCGGCTGATACAGCGGCAGCAGATAGTTGAGCGCGTCGTCGACGACTTTCAGGTAATCGGCGTCGCCCATGCCGTTGGGCAGCGGAATGTCCCAGTCGCTTTCGGCCTTGCGTGCAGGAAAGTTCTTCTCGCAGTGCAGGGAAACAGTGATCGCTTCCGGGGTGTTGTGCAGAATTCGTGCAGTGCCGTCGCCCTGATGCACGTCGCAGTCGAAGATCAGCACCCGGTTCACCCGGCCGCTTTGCAGCAGGTAGTGGCTGATGATCGCCAGGTCATTGAAGATGCAGAACCCGGCAGGGTAATCGTAGTGGGCGTGATGGGTGCCGCCGGCCAGGTGACAGGCCAGGCCATGTTCCAGGGCTTTTTCCGCCGCGAGAATCGAACCGCCGACCGCCCGCACCGTGCGTCGGGCCAGCGCTTCGTTCCACGGCAGACCGAGGCGCCGCTGGTCTTCGCGGGACAACTCGCCACTCATGTAGCGTTCGATATAACCGCGGTCATGGGCCAGGGCGAGAATGTCGGCGGGGCACAGTTCAGGGCGCAGCAGGTCTTCGTCGCGGGTCAGGCCGCTGTCCACCAGGTGATCGCGCAGCAGGCGGAACTTGTCCATGGGGAAGCGGTGTTCCGCCGGGAATTCCGGGCTGTAGTCTTCGTGGTAGATCAGCGGCAACGGCATGGTGGACTATTCATAAAGGCTGCAGGAAAGAGTGCAAAGCCTAACAGCGATGTAGACTGACGGCATCAAGCGGAGGGGCGGGATGGAACCGATACTGGAGCTGGAAAGCGCAAGGCTGCTGATGCGCCAATGGCAGGACGAGGATTTGCCGGCGTTCGCGGCCATGTGTGCCGACCCGCAGGTGATGCGCTACTTCCCCGCGCCCTTGAGCCGGCTGGAAAGCGCCGCGCTGATCGGCCGGGTACGCGGGCATTTTGCCGAGCACGGTTACGGCCTGTGGGCGCTGGAGCGCAAGGACAGCGGCGAGTTCATCGGTTTTACCGGGCTCGGCGTGGTCGGCTTCGATGCGCCGTTCACCCCGGCGGTGGAAATCGGCTGGCGGCTGGCCAAGGAACACTGGGGCCTCGGTTATGCCAGCGAAGCGGCGTGGACCGCGCTGCGCTGCGGTTTTGACCGGTTGGCCCTGAAGGAGATCGTGTCTTTCACCGCGCAGAGCAATCTGCCGTCGGAAAAAGTCATGCAGGCGATCGGCATGCATCACGATCCAGCCGACGATTTTGATCATCCGAAACTGGCGGTCGACCATCCGCTGCGTCGACATGTGTTGTACCGCATCACCCGGGAGCAATGGCTGCAGACCTTGCATGGCTAAGCCGACACGGACGTTTACAATGGCGCGATCAGTGGCTCGCGCCAGAATCTGAATTGGCCGCCGCAGCCAGGACTGCGCGGCATAGCGTTGTGTGAGGAGAGTCTGAATGAGCCAAGTGTTGGAAGATCTGGTGGATCTGCTGACCCTCGAACCGATCGAGGAAAACCTGTTCCGTGGTCGCAGTCAGGATCTGGGATTTCGCCAGTTGTTCGGCGGCCAGGTGCTCGGCCAGTCGCTGTCGGCGGCCAGTCAGACCGTTGAAGAAGCGCGTCATGTGCATTCGATGCACGGTTATTTCCTGCGTCCGGGCGATGCCAAGTTACCGGTGGTCTACTCGGTTGACCGCGTGCGCGACGGCGGCAGTTTCAGCACCCGCCGCGTGACGGCGATCCAGAAAGGCCACCCGATTTTTACCTGCAGCGCTTCGTTTCAGTACGACGAAGAAGGCTTTGAACACCAGAGCCAGATGCCGCAAGTGGTCGGCCCGGAAAACCTGCCGTCGGAGCTGGAACTGACCCAGCAACGCGCGCACCTGATCCCGGAACACATGCGCGAAAAGCTGTTGTGCCCCAAGCCGATCGAAGTGCGCCCGGTCACTGAAAAAGACCCGTATAACCCGCAACCGGCAGATCCGATCAAGTACGTGTGGTTCCGTGCCGATGGCGCGTTGGCCGACATCCCGGCGCTGCACAAATATCTGCTGGCCTACGCCTCGGACTTCGGTCTGCTGACCACCTCGATGCTGCCCCACGGCAAATCGGTCTGGCAGAAAGACATGCAGGTCGCCAGCCTCGACCACGCGTTGTGGTTCCACAACGATCTGCGCGCCGATGACTGGTTGCTCTACGCCATGGACAGCCCATGGGCCGGCAACTCTCGCGGGTTCTCCCGTGGCAGCGTGTTCAACCGCGCCGGGCAACTGGTGGCGTCGGTGACCCAGGAAGGCCTGATCCGTCATCGCAAGGACTGGGAATGAGTCTGGCGGAGGTGCGGCACTGGGTGTTCGACATGGACGGCACCCTGACCGTCGCCGTGCACGACTTCGCGGCGATTCGCGTGGCGCTGGCGATCCCGCCGGAGGATGACATCCTCACCCACCTCGCGGCGTTGCCTGCCGAGGAAGCAGCGGCGAAACACGCGTGGCTGCTGGAACATGAGCGGGATCTGGCGCTCGGCTCGACCCCGGCGGTCGGCGCCGTGGAGCTGGTGCGCGACCTGCACGCTCGGGGTTATCGCCTCGGCATCCTGACCCGCAATGCGCGGGAGCTGGCCCATGTGACGCTGGAGGCCATCGGCCTGGCCGACTGCTTCGCGGTGGACGATGTGCTGGGCCGCGATGAAGCACAGCCAAAACCGCATCCGGGGGGGCTACTGAAACTGGCCGAGGCCTGGCAAGTGCCGGCGAGCGAGATGGTGATGGTCGGTGATTACCGCTTCGACCTCGATTGCGGTCGTGCCGCGGGTGCGCGCACGGTGCTGGTGAATCTGCCGGACAATCCGTGGCCGGAGTTGACCGACTGGCATGCGAAGGATTGTGTGGAGTTGCGGCAGATGTTGTTCGCCTGATTCATCGGTTGTCGGAGCGGGCCCCATCGCTGGCAAGCCAGCTCCCACAGGGATTTGTAGCGGATTCAGAATTTGCATTCACGCAAGTCATTGTGGGAGCTGGCTTGCCAGCGATGAGGCCAGATCAAACCACACCAGACTTATTGCTCGAACAGTGCTTTCTGGCCTTCCGGCGAGGTCAGCATGCCGTCGCCGTTATGCCCGACGCCGGGCACTTCGACCAGGCGCTGATTCACCCCTTCAGGGTGGCGACGCAGCAAGTAACCGAAAAACAGCTTGCCGCGTTCCAGTCGATAAGCCCCCTGGGCTTTGGCGGCGCAACTCTTGTCCAGCGCCGGATGTTGCGGGTCGGTGTCCTGCTGGCCCAGCAGATAAATTACCTCGCGTTTGACGTAACGGCCTTCAAGCTGCGCAGGCGTTTGCCCGCCCGCGTAAATCGGCGGGTCCACCAAACCGTACTTCCAGCGGTTGAAACCCGGACACTTGGCATGATCGAAGGCCACCGGGCGTTGCTCATTGAAGTAGGCGTACGACGACGGATTGGCGACTACATAACGCAAGCGAATGCCTTCGGTCTTGAGCGCCGGTTGTTCCTGGGCCAGCAGCGCATAACGCTGCACCACCTGCGCGCCGCCGGAGTGGCCGAAGATCACGATCTGCTTCACGTCCGGAAACTGCTTGCGATCGCTCAGCCGCCCGACGATTTCGTCCAGTGCGGCGTAGGAACTCAGCGGGTTCGGCCCTGTGGATAACCCGCCGCCCATCCAGTCGTTGCCTTGCCAGCGCAGCACGCTGGCGGGTAACGAGTAGAGCGCCACATCGCTTTCGTTGAGAAACTGCGGGGCGATCACCAGGGTGTTGGCGGTTTGCCCGGCCAGTTCCGCCGCGGCTTCGCCGCTTTTGCGATAGGTCTCGGCGTTACGCAGACGGCCATGAATGACGATCAGCACGCGCTCGATTTTCGCCGGCGCCGGGCCGATGCCCACTGCCATTTCGCCGGCCTGCAATTGCAGGCGCCCGGGACTGATTGCGTCGACGCCGGCCGCTTGGGCGGTGCCGCCGATGAACAGTAAAGCCAACAGCCATTTATGCATTTACAGGTTTTTCGCCGCAAAGGTATCGCACTGGCCGACCTGGCCCTGGGCGAATCCGGTTTTGAACCAGCGCACCCTTTGCGCCGACGTACCGTGAGTAAACGAGTCCGGCACCACACGGCCCTGACCCTGTTGTTGCAGGCGATCATCACCGATGGCGTTCGCCGCGTTCAAGGCTTCTTCGATATCGCCCGGTTCCAGCCAGTTCAGACGCTTCTGCGCGTTGTAGGCCCAGACCCCGGCCAGACAATCGGCTTGCAGTTCCTGACGCACCAGCAGACCGCCGTCACCTTCCATCTGCCGGCCTTGCTGGCGGGCTGTCTGAATTTTCGCCGAGACGCCGAGAAGCGTCTGCACATGGTGTCCGACTTCGTGAGCGATCACGTAGGCCTGAGCGAAGTCGCCGGCGGCCTTGAAGCGTTGGGTCATTTCCTGGAAGAACGCCATGTCGAGATAGACTTTCTGGTCCGCCGGGCAATAGAACGGGCCGGTGGCCGAGGTCGCCAGACCGCAGGCGGAATTGACCCGGTTGCTGAACAGCACCAGGGTCGGATCCTTATATTGCCGGCCGGCCTGCTGGAAGATCGCGCCCCAGGTGTCTTCGGTGTCGCCGAGGATCGAGCGCACGAATTCGGCCTGTTCATCGTTGGCCGGCGGTGCCTGACGGGTTTGCGAAGTGGGTGCCGTTTGTTCAGTCATCTGCCCGGTGAGCTGGCCGAGGATCTGCAGCGGGTCCTGGCCGGTGATCCAGCCGATGCCGACGATCAGCAGGATCGCCCCGAGACTCAGCCCCTTGCCACCGCCGAAGCGCATGCCACCGCCACCACCCATGTCATCGCCACGGGCATCGACGACGTTGTCACTGCGTCGGCCTTTTTTCCATAGCATGTGGGAATCCTCTGTCTGATCGTGGTGATGAGTGTTGCTGGTGTGTGAGTGTGGCGCCAGTCCGGTCGTCCGTCTATTCGTACACACGCACAAAGGCCCGGCCTCGGGGTGACGAGGTCGGGCCTGCTATTGACGAGCGCGAGCGCCGGGAATTCAATTCGCCGACGGATTTCTTTCGCCGGGTCAGGTATCAGCGGTCGAAGGCATCCCACACCGGCGCGAAGTCCGGGCTAACCTGACGTTCGCGCTTGGGCAGCGCGGCGATTAGCGCTCGGTCGTCATCATCCAGTTCGACCTTCAGCGAGGCCAGGTTGGCCAGTTGATTGGTCTTGCTGCTGGCCTTGGGAATCGCCGCGACGTTGTCCTGATCCAGCAGCCACTTCAGCGCCACCTGAGTCGGCAGTACACCGTGTTTTTCGGCGATCTGCTGAATCTGTGGAATCTCCGAGACCTTGTTGCGCGCCAGTGGCGTGTAGGCCGTCAGCGCCAGATCGTGTTGACGGGCGTAGTCGAGCAGGGCGTTTTGTCCGAGCAGGACGTGGTACTCGACCTGAATGGCTGACAGAGGGGTGCCGTATTCCTCGACTACTTTGCGCAGCAGCGGCAGCGGAAAATTCGCCACACCGATGTTGCGAGCCAGACCTTGCTCCTTGAACGACGCAAGGGTTTCGAGGGTGCGCGGCAAATCCCAGTCGGTGCTCGGCCAATGGATCATGAACAGGTCGACGTACTCGCTGCGCAACGCCTTGAGGCTGCGATCCAGCGAGTGACGCATGGCGTCCGGTTGCAACTGGTCCCACCAGACCTTGGTGGTGACGTGGATCTGCTCGCGGGGTGTCGGCGTATTCGCCAGGGCCTGTCCGACGGCGTCTTCGTTGTTGTAGGCCGCTGCCGTGTCGATGTGTCGGTAACCGAGTTCCAGCGCTTGCTCCACGGCGCGGGTGCATTCGTCGCCGAGCATCGGCCAGGTGCCGAGGCCGAGTTTTGGCAGGTTCAGTCCTTGTCTGTTAACGATGTGCTGCATGGTCGATCTCCTGTTCGAAAGCCGTGACGCCCGCCAAGTGCCGGGCTGCGATGTAACCGAAAGTCAGGGCTGGGCCGAGGTTGATCCCGCCCGCCGGATAATGCCCGCCCATGATGCTGGCCATGTCGCCACCGGCCGCGTACAGCCCGGTGATGGGCCGGTCTTCGGCGTCGAGCACTTGCGCATGCGGGTTGACCTTGAGCCCGGCGAAGGTGCCGAAACAGCCGGGCTGAACCTTCACCGCGTAGAACGGGCCTTGTTCGATAGGCGCCACGCACGGATTGGGTTGTTGCGCCGGATCGCCCTGTTTGCGGTTGTACGGCGTCGAGCCGCGACCGAACAGCGGGTCTTCGCCGTGCCGGGCATGGTGGTTGTAGTCATGGAGAGTGGCGCGTAAACCGTTCGGATCGATGCCGCATGCGGTGGCCAATTCCTCAAGGGTATTGCCGGTTTTCAGATAGCCGCTGCGGATAAAACCTGACACCGGAACCGGAAACGGCCGAGACATGCCGAGCCCGTAACGCCGCTGGAACGCGCGGGTGCAGATCAGCCAGGACGCGACCTCTTCGCCCTCGGGGGCGGCGGCGACCATGGCGCTGACGTAGTCGTAATAGCCGTTTGCTTCGTTGACGAAGCGCTGGCCGTTGCGCAGCACGCCGATGACGCCCGGTTTGCCACGTTCGATGATGTGTGGGAAATGGCCGATGCTGCCGTCGGAATGTGGCACCTGCGAGACCGGCGCCCACGCCACGGGCGAGGCCAAATCGGTGTTGACCCGGCCCCCAGCGGTTTCGCCCAGTCGCAGACCGTCGCCATTGACTGCCAGCGGAGGCAGCGCCCAATGTTCGTGACCGGTGGGCGTGCGCGGGAACAAGGCCTTGCGCCGCTCGATGTCGTTGGCAAATCCGCCGGCCGCGAGCACCACGCCCTTGCGCGCATGGACAGTGACCGGGCCTTTCGCGGTGTGCACGCGAGCGCCGGTGATGCGTGATTCGTCGCGCAGCAGTTCAGTCACTGGCGCCGATTCCCACAGCAGTACGCCGAGGTCTTCGGCGGACTTCGCCAGCCGTGCGACCAGCGCCACGCCGTTGACCAGTTGTATCGCCCGGCCATGCAGCGCCAGATCCAGCAGGTGGCGAGTGAAACGCCGGGTCACGTGCCAGGCTGCCGACAACGAGCGAGTCAGATTGAGAAACGCCGACAGGTCCGCACCGGCCATGATCGGCATGCCCATGAACGATGTTTCGCGCATCGTTGTACGAAGACGCTTGAGCAGGCGCCCGACCTTTCGCCCGTCATAGGGGGCGGCAATCACCGAGCGTCCGCCGGTGCCGGCGCCCGGTGTTTCACCGTGGATGTCGGCGATGGCGTTGCCGTCGGCGAATTGCAGGGCGGTTTGCTGTTCGAAGAACGCCACCATGCGCGGGCCGGCTTCAAGGAAGGCGTCGATCATGGCCGGGTCGTAGTGCTCGCCGAGTTCGTGGCGCAGATAGGTGCGCGGCAATTCCACGTCTTCGACGATCCCGGCACGCCGGGCCAGCGGGTTGCGCGGCACCCACGCCCAGCCGCCGGACCACGCGGTGGCGCCGCCGAACACCGGATCCTTTTCCACCACGATGACCTTCAAGCCATGCCAGGCGGCGGTGACGGCGGCCGACAAACCGGCGGCGCCGGAGCCGACCACCAGAACGTCGCAGTCGATATCGGGAAGGGCAGGCATCAGCAAGGGCTCCAGCAATCAATTATTTTTAGAATCGTGTTCCAGAAAATAACCAGTGCGGAGGAAGCACATCAACTGACTGACGCGCAAAGTGGGCGGTTATCGGACGCCGGGTTCCAGATTTCGCATTCCTAGGGTTGTCTTCTAGAATCGGCGAAATTTCACCGAGAGCGCACCATGGCCGGCAGTCAAATCGAACGGGTTTTCAGCGTGCTGGAAAGCCTCACCAGTGAACCGCGCGGGCTGCCGATGCAGACCCTGGCCGAGCAACTGGACATTCCGAAGAGCGCGACGCACCGCCTGCTCGCCGAGCTGATTCGCCTGGGTTACGTGCGGCAGAATCCGGAGACATTGCGCTATCACCTGTCGACCAAACTGGTTGCGATGGGCTTTCAATATCTGTCGAGCAGCGGTGCCGACATCGTGCAGCCGGTGCTTGATCGTCTGGCTCAGGAAACCGGGGAGCTGGTGCGTCTGGGCGTGATCGACGGTGAGCGCCAGACCTGGATCGCCAAGGCCCAGGGCGCGCGCATCGGTCTGCGTTACGACCCGGACATGGGCCGCGACGCGCCGCTGTTCTACACCGCGTCGGGCCATGCGTGGCTGGCGTGCATGAGCGATGCCGAGGCGTTATCGCTGGTCGAGCGCCAGGGCGCGGAGGTGCCGGCGGATATCGGGCCCAACGCGCCGCGCTCCAATATTGAACTGCTCGAACGCCTGCGCGTGGCCCGGGAACAGGGCTATGCCTGTGTCGAGGAAAGCTCGGCGGTAGGCACTTCGGCGATTGCCGCCGTGGTGAAACATCCCGCCGATGGCCGGGTGATTGGCGTGCTCAGCATCGCCGGCCCAAGCGCCCGCATGCCGGGGGCGCGATTGCATGAACTGGCGCCGTTGCTACTGACGTTTACCGAGGAATTGTCGGCAGCCAGCCTGGCCTCGGAGTTGTTCGTTTAAACAAAGCTGTGCGCTGTTCGCCCACTTTTCAATCAGGTGGGTGGGATAATCTGGAACCGGGTTCTAAATTGTCGATGGAGTGGCTATTCCCACAACAATCACAAGAGGATCGCACCTTGAACCCGCCCCTTCGAATCGGCATTGGCTACGCCACTTCACCGGAATTGGCCGAGGCGCGGCCATGAGCGAGCGAATTCTGTCCCTGGCCAGCCTGACCGTCCTCGAATTGTCGCCACCCGACATGATCGAGGTCGCGGCCCGTGCCGGTTACAGCCATGTCGGCCTGCGCCTGGAGCCGGCAACGGCCGAGGAATATCATTTTCCACTGGTAGCCGATGGCGACTTGAGACGTCAGACACTGGCGCGTTTGCGTGATACTGGAATCGGCGTGCTCGACGTGGAAATCCTTCGATTGAAGCCGCAGACAGTGGTCGCTGATTTCGAGCGGCTGCTCAGCGTCGGCGCGGAGTTCGGTGCCAGTGAGTTGCTGGTCGCCGGAAACGATCCTGACGAGCAGCGGCTCACCGATCATTTCGCGGCACTGTGCGATCTGGCAGCGCCCTACGGTTTGCATCCGCATCTGGAATTCATGCCCTGGACTGATGCGCGCAATCTCAAGCAGGCATCGCGCATCGTCGACAACGCCGGGCGCGAAAACGGTGCGGTGCTGGTGGATGCGTTTCACTTTGACCGCTCCGGTTCGCGGCTGGAAGATCTGGCCGGTGTGCCGGCCTCGCGGCTGCGCTACGCACAGTTGTGCGATGTTGCCGGGCCGAGGCCGACGGACATGGCCGAGATCTTGCGTCAGGCTCGCAATGAGCGCCGGTTTCCCGGCGAGGGCGATTGTGACCTGATCGGGTTGTTGCACAGTCTTCCGGCTAACCTTCCCCTGAGTCTGGAAATTCCCACGGTCAAATTGCTGGAGCAGGGCGTGAGCGGATTGCAGCGGGCGCAAATGGCGATCGACCGGACACGGGAATTGTTGGCCCGGCTTTAAGTCTGCTTCAAGGGGCGAGGGCGCCTGCGTCCTCGTCACCGTTTATTTTTCATTCAGAGAGAGCCAATGACCGTCAGCACTCCGCTTTCCGGCGTCAACCAACCCTTCAAGGGGATCTTGCTGATTGTCGTGGCAACCTTCCTGTTCTCCAGTCACGACGCGCTGTCGAAATACCTTTCGGGTTTTTATCCGATCGTGATGGTGGTGTGGGCGCGGTATCTGGTGCACACGCTGCTGATGGCGGGGATTTTCCTGCCGCAGTCCGGGCTGCGCGTGCTGCGCACCAAACGCCCGTTGTGGCAGTTGGCGCGGGCGTTGTGCCTGCTGGGCACCAGCCTGTTTTTCACCACGGCGTTGCTGTACATCCCGCTGGCCGAGGCCACGGCGGTCAACTTTCTTGCGCCGGTGCTGGTGACGGCGCTGTCGGTGCCGCTGCTCAAGGAGCGGGTGACGCGCGGTCAGTGGATCGCGGTGGTGTGCGGGTTCATCGGGGTGCTGATCATCGTCCATCCGGGCGGTGACTTGTTTACCCCGGCAATTCTGTTGCCGTTCTGCTCGGCGCTGTTTTTCTGCTTCTATCAGCTGCTCACCCGCAAGCTCGCCGAAGTCGACAGCCCGACCACCAGCAACTTTTTCGCCGGGCTGTGCAACACGCTGGTGATGAGTGCACTGGTGCCGTTCTTCTGGCAGGTGCCGAGCCTGGGGCATGCGTTGTTGATGCTGGCGCTGGGCAGTTGCGGAATGACCGCGCACCTGTTTCTGACCCAGGCTTTCCGCCATGCCGCACCAGCACTGCTGGCGCCGTTCGGCTATTGCCAGATCGTGTTCGCGGGGTTGTTGGGCTGGTTGCTGTTCGCTCACACGCCGACCCTGATGACGGTGATCGGGATCGCGGTGATCTGTTGCAGCGGACTGGCGGCAGCGTGGCAGCAGAGCCGGCGCTGAAAGCAAAACCGGCCTGAAATCAGGCCGGTCGGTGCAGGAGGGTTATTCGGTAACCGTAGGAATCTTGCGCGGTGCCATGAAGTACATCCAGGTCAGCGCGATGAAGTACATCGCCGGGATCAGAGTGAACAGCACGGTGTAGTTGTTGTTGGTGACGGTCAGGATGTGGCCGACGATCTGGGTCATGAACATCCCGCCGATCGCCGCGCACATGCCGCCGAAACCGAACACCGTGCTCATCATGTGCTTGGGCGTGTAGTCCATCACCAGGCTCCAGATGTTGGCGGTCCAGGCCTGGTGCGCGCCGATGGCCAGAGAGATGGCGGCAACCGCGATCCACAGGTTGGCGGAGCCGGCGGCCATGACCACGCCGATGATGCAGCAGGCGAACAGGAACATCGACAGCAGTCGGGCCTTGATCGAGTTCATGCCGCGACCGATAAGGAACGAAGACAGAATCCCGCCGCCCACGCTGCCGAAGTCAGCGGTGACGTAGATGATGATCAGCGGAATGCCCATCTGGGTGACGTTGATGCCCAGGTTGTATTGCTGATTGAGAAACGGCGGCAGCCAGTACAGGTAGAACCAGAACACCGGCGCAGTCAGCGAGTAGGCGAGGGCGAAGGCCCAGGTGCCGCGCATGCGCAGGATCTTCGAGAACGGCACGCGGGCCTGTTCCGGTTCGATTTCTTTCTGGATGTATTCCAGCTCCGACTGTTTCACGCTCGGGTGATCTTCCGGATTGAAATATTTCAGGCCCCAGAACAGCAGCCAGATCCCGCCCAGCGCCGACATGCACAGGAACGCGGCCTGCCAGCCCCACACGTGAAGGATCAGCGGCAGCAGCATCGGGGTGAACATCGCACCGACGTTGGTGCCGGCGTTGAAGATGCCGGTGGCTACCGCACGTTCGCCGGCCGGGAACCACAGGCGTGTGGTTTTCACACAGGCCGGGTAGTTCGCCGCTTCAGTCAGGCCGAGGATGAACCGGCAGACCATGAAGCCCACCGCCGAGGTCGCCAGACCGTGGGCACCGGTGGCCAGGCTCCAGAGCAGCACCGCGCAGAAGAACACGCGCTTGACGCCGACCCGGTCGATCAGTCGTCCTTGCAGCACGAAGCCGATCGCGTAGCCGACCTGAAACCAGAAGTTGATGTTGGCGTAGTCCATCGCCGTCCAGCTCATTTCCTTGGCAAGGATCGGCTGCATGACGCCGAGGGCGGCGCGGTCGATGTAATTGAGGGTGGTGGCGAAAAATACCAGCGCCAGCATGCCCCAACGGGTCTTGCCGACGGCCATGGCGCCGCGGATCTTGTCGCCGATGCCACCCGTGGCAGTGCTCATGGCCGGAGCCATGCGGGAAGTCTGTGAAGGAATCATGTGTTCCACCCGTTTTTGGATTTGTTATTTGGTGTGCTTTTTTTGTGCACGCTGCGACCGGTGGTTCAGTTCCGGACTCAAGGTGAAAGGGATGTTGGGCAGTGGACGAAAAATCGTCAATTCGCCAAACCGGCATTGTGTTCGATAATCGCACGCAAAACTAACCGGGTAGTACAGTTTAAATTGCTCAATGAAAAACCGGGACCAATAATTCGCTCACCCTATAAAAGCGGCGCAGTTTTCGTAGCCGACGTCTCCACCGGGAGTTGAAACATGCAGCGATCCATTGCCACCGTCTCCTTGAGCGGAACCCTGCCGGAAAAACTCGAAGCCATTGCCGCCGCCGGGTTCGACGGAGTGGAGATTTTCGAAAACGATCTTCTGTATTACGACGGCAGTCCCCGGGAAATCCGGCAGATGTGCGCCGACCTCGGGATTGCCATCACGCTGTTTCAACCGTTCCGCGATTTCGAAGGCTGCCGCCGCGATCGACTGGAGCGCAACCTGGAGCGGGCCGAGCGCAAGTTCGACCTGATGCAGGAGCTGGGCACCGACCTGGTGCTGGTCTGCAGCAATGCCTCCCCCGACAGTCTCGGCGATCAACAAATCCTCATCGACGACCTGCGCCTGCTGGCCGAGCGCGCCGGCGCCCGTGGCCTGCGCATCGGTTATGAAGCGCTGGCCTGGGGCCGTCACGTCAATACTTATCAACAGGTCTGGGACATTGTGCGTCAGGCCGATCACCCGGCCCTCGGCGTGTTGCTCGACAGCTTCCACACCTTGTCGCTCAAGGGCGATCCACGGGCGATTGCCGAGATTCCCGGCGACAAGATTTTCTTCGTACAGATGGCCGACGCACCGATCCTGGCGATGGACGTGCTTGAGTGGAGCCGGCATTTCCGCTGCTTCCCGGGGCAGGGCGAATTCGATCTGCCGGGGTTTCTGGCGCCGATCATTCAGAGCGGCTACACCGGGCCGCTGTCGCTGGAAATCTTCAACGACGGCTTCCGCGCCGCGCCGCCTCGGGCCAATGCCGCTGACGGTCTGCGTTCGCTGCTGTATCTAGAAGAGAAAACCCGTCAGCGCCTGGAGCAGGAAGTGCGGCCTGTGGATAACCGCGACATCCTCTTCGAAACGCCGAAGGCCAGCGAATACAACGGCATCGAGTTTCTTGAATTCGCCGTGGATGAAAGCCTCGGCGCCAAGCTCTCGAACTGGCTGGAACGGCTGGGTTTCGTCAAGGCCGGCCAGCATCGCTCCAAGAGCGTCAGCCTGTTGCGCCAGGGCGATATCAATCTGATCCTCAACTCTGAACCCTATTCGTTCGGTCACAGTTTTTTCGAGGCCCACGGCCCGTCGCTGTGCGCCACCGCCGTGCGGGTCAAGGACAGCGCCAGTGCGCTGGCCCGCGCCGTCGCCTATAAAGGTCAGCCGTATCGCGGACTGGTCGGCCCCAACGAACTGGAGCTGGCGGCGGTGCGTGCACCGGACGGCAGCCTGATTTATCTGGTGGATCAGGAGGCGGATGTCTACGGCACCGACTTCAATCTGCTGCCGGATGCGGTAGCGCGTGGCGGCCTCAAGCGCATCGATCACATGGCCATGGCGCTGCCGGCGGACAGCCTCGACAGTTGGGTGCTGTTCTACAAGAGCCTGCTGGATTTCGAGGCCGACGATGAAGTGGTGCTGCCCGACCCGTACGGTCTGGTGAAAAGCCGTGCCCTGCGTAGCCGCGACAGTTCGATCCGTCTGCCGCTGAACATTTCCGAGAACCGCAACACCGCGATCTCACACGCGCTGTCGAGTTATCGCGGCTCCGGGGTGCATCACATTGCCTTCGATTGCGACGATATCTTCGCCGAAGTCAGTCGCGCGAAGGAGGCGGGCGTACCGCTGCTGGATATCCCGCTGAACTATTACGACGATCTGGCGGCGCGCTTCGATTTCGATGACGAGTTCCTCAGCGAACTGGCGTACTACAACGTGCTCTACGACCGCGATGCGCAGGGCGGCGAGTTGTTCCACGTCTACACCGAGCCGTTCGAAGGGCGCTTCTTCTTCGAGATCATCCAGCGCAAGAACGGTTACGCCGGTTATGGCGCGGCCAACGTCGCGGTGCGGCTGGCGGCGATGGCCAAATCACGCAGTGGTGCGGTTCGCCAGGCGAAGTTGTAGGAAATTCGTAAACGCGGGATTAAACACCGGCCGCGCGGCTTCCTTCACTGGGGCGCGCGGCCCATAATCGCCAGCCTGTGCAGTGATGGCCGTGAGCCCGCAATGACAATGACTTCAGAACTTCCCGCAGCTCCCGTTCTACCCGCGGTAGAGCCGCGCAAGAGTCGCAAGAACAACCCGGAAAAGACCCGCGAGAATATCCTGCAGGAGGCGATCGTCGAGTTCGTCCAGCAGGGGCTGTCCGGCGCCCGCGTCGATGCGATCGCCGAGCGCATCCACACCTCAAAGCGCATGATCTATTACTACTTCGGCAGCAAGGAGCAGTTGTACGTCGAGGTGCTGGAGAAGCTCTACGGCGACATCCGCAACACCGAGAACCGTCTGCACCTGGCCGAGTTGCCGCCGGTGGAAGCGATCCGGCGCCTGGTGGAGTTCACCTTCGATCACCATGATCGCAACGTCGATTTCGTGCGGATCGTCAGCATCGAAAACATCCACAACGCCGAGTACGTGAAGCGCTCCGACGCGATCAAGGCGATGAACAACACCATTCTCGATTCACTGGGCGAGATTCTGCGTCGTGGTGCTGATGAAGGAGTGTTCCGCGCCGGGCTCGACGCGCTGGATGTGCATCTGCTGATCAGTTCGTTCTGCTTCTATCGCGTATCGAACCGCCACACGTTCGGTGAGATCTTTCAGATCGACTTGCCGGACGAAAGCATCAAGCAGCGTCATCGCGAGATGATTTGCGAGTCGGTGCTGCGCTACTTGCAGGCGTGACCGAAGTCGAGGGGGCGTCGCCCCCTCACGGTTTTATCCATTCATGCTTTGAAAATGCGCGAGCATTCGCTGCGCATCCGGCACCTTGCCGCTGAACAGCTCAAACGCCTTCACTGCCTGAAACACCGCCATGTTGCCGCCATCCAGGGTTCGGCAACCCAGCGCGCGGGCGTTGCGCAGCAGTTCGGTTTCCAGCGGGAAATACACGATCTCCGCCACCCACAACTCGGGCCGCAGCAATACCGCCGGCACGGGCATGCCCGGCAGTTTGGCCATGCCCATCGGCGTGGTGTTCACCAGGCCATTCGCCTGACTCAGTGTGCTCGCCAGATCATGCCCGGCAATCGCCCGGCCAGCGCCGAAATGCTGGTTGAGGTTGTTGGCCAGGCTTTCGGCCCGCTCCACGTCCACATCAAAAATGCTCAGTTGCTGTACGCCTTCGCTCAACAAGGCGTGGGCGACTGCCGCGCCTGCGCCACCGGCGCCCATCTGGACCACACGTTCGCGGGCGACGTCTGGCAGCCCGCGACGAAAACCTTCGGCGAAACCCAGGCAATCGGTGTTGTGGCCGACGCGCTTGCCGTCCTTCAGCACCACCGTGTTCACGGCACCGATGCCTCGGGCTTCCGGAGACAGCTCATCGAGCAGCGGAATGATTGCCTGCTTGCACGGGAAAGTGATGTTCAGCCCGGTGTAATTCATGCGCTCGGCGGCCAGCAGCAGGTCGGGCAGGGCGTTGCTGTCCAGTTGCAGTTGATCGAGATCGATCAAGCGGTACAGGTAACGCAGGCCCTGTTCGTCACCTTCGTGTTCATGCAGCGCCGGGGTGCGGGAGGCCTGGATGCCGGCGCCGATCAGCCCGGCGAGTATCACGTTGTTGCGGTTCATGCGGATCGCCCCTTCAGCCGCTGGCTGAAATGTTCCAGGGCCAGGCGATAGCCGTGGCTGCCGAAGCCGCACATCACGGCGGTGGCGATGGCCGAGACGAACGAATGGTGACGGAACGGCTCGCGGGCGTGGACGTTGGACAGGTGCACTTCGATTACCGGCAATTCGCTGGCGACCAGAGCGTCGCGGATCGCGACCGAGGTGTGAGTCCAGGCGGCCGGGTTGATCACGATGCCGGCGCAGCGCTGACGGGCGCCGTGAATCCAGTCGAGCAGTTCGCCTTCGTGGTTGGTCTGGCGAAACTCCACGGCCAGGCCGAACTCTTCGGCGGCGCGCCCGCACAGGGCAGAGATGTCGGCTAGGGTTTCGTGACCGTAGGTTGCCGGTTCGCGGGTGCCGAGCAGGTTCAGGTTCGGGCCGTTGAGCACCAGAACGATAGGGGGCATGGGGGCAAACTCCACTTATTGTTTTTGGCTTGGGCCGAAGATTTCGACCTGTGGAGTTAAATTGTACTAGATGGTTACTTTAATCAATTGCTCTGCATCGGCAGCCCGGTTTTGTGGGCGGTGATCGCACACTGATGCAATTCAGTGCGGCAACTGCTCCACCAGAAAATCGATGAAAGCCCTGACGCGCAGCGGCATGTGGCGATTCTGCGGGTACAACAAGGTAAACGGCCGCGAGCGTCCGCTGTAGGGTTTGAGCACTTCTATCAGCGAGCCGTCGGCCAGTTCTTTTTCGACAATGAAGCGATAGGTCTGGAACAACCCGGCACCGTGCCTGGCCAGGGTCACGCCACCGAGCACATCGTCCGAGCAGCAAAAATTGCCCTCGGCGAGGATTTCCCGTGGCGCGTCTTCCTCATAGAACAGCCAAGTGATCCGCCGCCCGCTGCTGGGCAATTCGTACTGAATACACTCGTGTTGTTCGAGGTCTTCGAGGGTCTGCGGCGTGCCGGCGCGTTTCAGGTAATCGGGGCTGGCAACCATCACCAGCGCCGCGTCTTCCAGATGTCTGGCGATCAGGCCGGAATCGGGAATCGCCCGCACGCGGATCGCCACGTCGTAACCCTCGCCGACGAAGTCGATGTTGCGATTGCTGATGTGCATGTCGACCTTCACCTGCGGGTAGCGCGCACGAAACGCGGGCAACAGCGGCAGGATCCGGTGATGGGCGTAGGTTGTAGGAATACTGATACGCAGTGTGCCGGACGGTTCCTGCTGCTGGCCCATAACCTCCCGTTGCGCCTCGACCAGTTGAGCCAGCGCCTGGCTGCATTCTTCGTAATAGCGACGGCCGCTATCGGTGAGTTTCACGCTGCGGGTGGTGCGTGCAAACAGGCGTACACCCAGGCGTTCCTCCATGCGGGATACCGAGCGGCTAACCGCTGCCGGCGTCACCGATGCTGCCTGCGCCGCAGCGGTGAAGCTGCCGCACTCGGCGGCCAGGCAAAACAACTCGATGCTGCCCAGCTGAAGATCGTCGAAGTGTCGCTGCATGATTGATTACACCGGGGAATGAGTCTTCGTATGTAGCAAATGCGCGGCCACTGCGAAAGAACTGCTTACCATTTTGCGCGTGGCTTTCCTGAATCCCGCACTAGGCTCGAAAACGTAATGACTATTGAGGACAACAATGCCGATGGTCGGAATTGTCAGGGAATGGCAGTGTTCGAAACTCTTTAACCTAACGGATGGGTTAGCATGAAAGTGTGCAGTTACAAGGGATTGTCGGTGGTGATCATGTTGCGAGACGAACATTGTCCGCCCCATGCGCACGTAGATTCAGGTGCATGGAGTGCCCGATTCAAATTCAGCTTCTGGCACAACGGCGTCGAGTTATGGGATGTGGTGCCCCTGACGCGTCGGCCACCGATTGCAGTGCTTGAGGGACTGCGCCAATCGTTGCGTGAAACGGTTCATCTGCGGCGGGCGCGTCGAATCTGGTGGACTCGTTTGCAGACTGCCTGTCTCGATAACCAATGGTGGGACGGGGACTCGAACGAAGTGGCCGTCATGCGCGAAGTCACTGGTGCGACCTTCAGAATCGGATCGGCGTATTACGAACCAGAAGAAAACAAAACCCTGCTGGCCCTGGTTGGTGCTCAGGAAGGTGTGGAGATCGAACTATGAAAACAGTAAAGGCCGGTTTGCAGGCTGACCGACCGGTAACGGAAGAGCGTCTCGATGAAGCTGTCGATCGCGGGGGGCTGCGGCGACGCAGCAGCCTGCAAGCCGTGTCGGTGACCTTTGAGAAACCGTCCCTGGTGATTCGCTTCGAGGACGACAGCGGCGTGCTTTTGCCAGTGAACCTTTACCGCGAGTTCGATGATTTCGAGCCGGAAGATTTCAGCGGACTGAATGTGGGTTTTGCCGGCACCGCGCTGTGCCACGACGGCAAGGATCTGCAGGTTTCCATCGCCGGGATGATCTCGGCCAGTCAGCCATTGATGGCCATGGCCGCCTCAGTGATCGCTTCGCGCAATGGTCGTCAGAGCAGCACCGCGAAAGCTGAAGCTGCCCGGGCTAACGGCAGGAAGGGCGGGCGCCCACGCAAGATCGATCCCGTGCCATGAGCAGGCACAAAAAAGCCGTCGGTCAGGACGGCTTTCTTGTATCTGGCACCTGCAATCAACGTCGGGTCAACAGCACGCCGGATTCCATGTGGTGGGTCCACGGGAACTGGTCGAACAGCGCGCAGCGGGTGATGCGGTGCGTGTCGTGCAGTTGGGCAATGTTGGCCGCCAGCGTCTCCGGGTTGCAGGAGATGTACAGGATATTGTCGAAGCGACGGGTCAGCTCGCAGGTGTCCGGGTCCATGCCGGCCCGTGGCGGGTCGACGAACACGCTGCCGAATTCGTAGCTTTTCAGGTCGATGCCGTGCAGGCGGCGGAACGGGCGAACTTCGTTCAGGGCTTCAGTCAGCTCTTCGGCGGACAGGCGCACCAGGGTGACGTTATCCACAGCGTTTTCGGCCAGGTTGCTCAGAGCGGCATTGACCGAGGTCTTGCTGATTTCGGTGGCCAGCACTTTGCGCACGCGGGTTGCCAGCGGCAGGGTGAAGTTGCCGTTGCCGCAATACAGCTCCAGCAGGTCGTCGCTGCGATCGCCCAGTGCTTCGTAGGCCCAGTTGAGCATCTTCTGGTTGACGGTGCCGTTGGGCTGGGTGAACGCGCCTTCCGGTTGGCGATAGCTGAATGTGCGACCGCCGACGTCGAGTTTCTCGACTACGTAGTCGAGGCCGAGCACTTCGCGCTTGCCCTTGGAGCGACCGATGATGCTGACGCCCAGATCCGTCGCCAGTTTGGTCGCCGCCGCATGCCAGTGCTCGTCCAGCGGACGGTGATAGCACAGAGTGATCATCGCATCGCCGGCCAGGGTGGTCAGAAACTCCACCTGGAACAGCTTGTGGCTCAGCGCTGCGCTGGCCTGCCATGCGGCTTTCAACTGTGGCATCAACTGGTTGATGCGCAGGCTGGCGATCGGGAATTCCTCGATCAGGATCGGCGTGCGTTTGTCGTCCTGAGAAAACATCGCGTAATACCGTTCGCCGGCTTCACGCCACAGGCGGAATTCAGCGCGCAGGCGGAAGTTCTGCAACGGCGAATCGAACACCGTCGGCTCCGGTGCATCGAACGGGGCCAGCAGGTCACGCAGGCGCGTGACCTTGTCTTCGAGTTGTGCGGCGTAGGCCTGGGAATCAAAAGTCATGCGTTGAACCAACCCAGCTTGATCACGAACAGAATCGACAGGATCACCAGCGCCGGGTTCAGCTCACGGGCACGGCCGGACAGCAGTTTGATCGCAGTCCAGGCGATGAAGCCGAAGGCGATGCCGTTGGCGATGGAATAGGTGAAAGGCATCGCCAGGGCGGTGACCACGACCGGCGCGGCGACGGTGATGTCTTCCCAGTCTATTTCCGCCAGGCCCGAAGTCATCAGCACGGCGACGAACAGCAGCGCTGGTGCGGTGGCGAAGGCCGGTACGCTGGAGGCCAGCGGCGAGAAGAACAGCGCCAGCAGGAACAGGATTGCGACGACGATGGCGGTCAGGCCGGTGCGGCCGCCGGCACTCACGCCCGCAGCGGATTCGATGTAGCTGGTGGTGGTCGAGGTGCCCAGCAGCGAACCGGCCATTGCCGCGGTGCTGTCAGCGATCAGCGCACGGCCCATTTTCGGCATGTGGCCGTCCTTGCCCATCAGGCCGGCGCGCTTGGCGACGCCGATCAGGGTGCCGGAGTTGTCGAACAGGTCGACGAACAGGAAGGCGAAAATCACGCTGACCAGACCGATGTCCAGAGCGCCCTTGATGTCCAGTTGCAGGAAGGTCGGGGCCAGCGAAGGCGGCATCGACGTCACGCCGCCGAACGGGGTGAAGCCCATCACGATGGAAACGATGGTCACCGCCAGAATACCGATCAGCACCGCGCCGCGCACTTTCAGGGCTTCAAGGGCAACGATCAGGGCGAAACCGAGGGTGGCGAGGATCGGGGCCGGTTGTTTCAGGTCACCGAGGCCGACCATGGTCGCCGGGTTGCTGACCACGATGCCGGCGTTGTGCAGGGCGATCAGCGCCAGGAACAGGCCGATACCGGCGGCAATTGCCGAGCGCAGCGGTAGCGGGATGCTGTTGATGATCCATTCACGGATGCGGAAGATCGACAGCAGGAAGAAGCACACCGCCGAAATGAACACCGCGCCCAGCGCCACTTGCCAGGTGTGGCCCATGTGCAGCACGACGGTGTAGGTGAAGAAGGCATTCAGACCCATGCCCGGTGCAAGGGCGATCGGGTAGTTGGCGATCAGGCCCATGACCGTGGAGCCGATGGCGGCTGCCAGGCACGTGGCGACGAACACCGCGCCCTTGTCCATGCCGGTCTCGCCGAGGATGCTCGGGTTGACGAACAGAATGTAGGCCATGGCCAGGAAGGTCGTGACGCCCGCCAGAATCTCGGTCCGCACGTTGGTGTTGTGTGCCTTGAGTTGAAACAGCCTTTCCAGCATGTCTGCTCCCCGTGGCGCGCGTGGCGCCGTGAATGTATCGACCTCAACAGCAAAGCACAGACCGTCGCAAGCGCCTGGAAAATTGTGGTGGGCCGGAAAAAGCCGCGCATCATACCAGCAGCGTGAGGAAGATGGCGGATGTTGGTGTCGATCGTCGGCGAAGTTTTGCACCACGGCCAAGTACGCCATACTGCGCGCTGTTTTTTCGGGGATGGATCGCATGAACAAGGGTTGGACCAACACTGCCGGACTGATGGCCTTGCTGCTGACCGGTGTACCGGCGGTATTCGCGGCGTCGGCACCGCCATTGAGCGAGGTGAAAGTCATCAAGGTTCAGTCGTCGTCCTGCGGGCTCGAAGACATTACCGATGGCCAGGTGCAGACCCGTTGCGATCACAGCGCGCCGGGCATCAAGGTCTATGTGTTGGAAATCGGCTACGGCCAGAGTCAGCCTCAGGCAGCACTGGACGGTTTCGAAGTGAACGGCACCCGGAGTCCGGTCTGTGCCTTCGATAACGGCAACCTGACCGAGTGCACGCCCGGCGCGAAGACCGTCGGTTCGCTGTACACCTTCGATCTGGCGACTCGTCAGGAAGGCACCTTTACCTTCAGCAACACCTCGATCAACGCCCCGCGCAACACGATGTCGACCCAGCTTTACATCAAGTAACGGCTGTCGCCGAACAGGGCAGGACAAAGCTGACTACGCTTTAAGGATCACCCAGCGGATGGCGCCCATGACCTTTAGAGCCCTGATTACCCTCGCCGAGGGCATCGATGATCTGCAATGCGTGACCCTGATCGACGTGCTGCGCCGCGCCGGCGTCGAAGTGGTGGCGGCCAGCATCGAGGGCCGGCGCATGCTGACCTGCGCCCGAGGCACGCGATTGACCGCCGACGGCATGCTCATTGATGTGCTGGCCCAGACCTTCGACCTGATTGTCCTGCCCGGTGGTGCCGTCGGTGCGCAACACCTGGCCGCGCACCAGCCTCTGCAACAATTGCTCAAGGACCAGGCCAGCGCCGGACGCCTGTTCGCCGCCATCGCCGAAGCCCCGGCCGTCGCCCTGCAAAGCTTCGGTGTATTACGTCAACGCCGCATGACCTGCCTGCCCGCCACCAGCCATAACCTCTCCGGTTGCACCTTTGTTGATCAACCGGTGGTGGTCGACGGCAATTGCATCACCGCCCAGGGTTCCGGCGCCGCGCTGGCATTTGCGCTGACATTGGTCGAGCAACTGGCGGGCAAGGCCGTCAGAGCGAAGGTGGCGGGGGAGTTATTGGCCTGAGAGCGTCAGACCTTCACCTCTTCCACCGGCACATGTATCCGGTCGCGGTTGGCCAGGGTCGGGAACAGTTTGATCCAGGTTCCGGTCACCACCAGCGTGCCGATGCCGCCCATCACCACCGCCGGCACGGTGCCGAACCAATGCGCGGTGAGGCCGGACTCGAATTCGCCCAACTGGTTCGAGGCACCGATGAACAGGCCGTTCACCGCGCTGACCCGCCCGCGCATTTCGTCCGGGGTTTCCAGTTGCACGAACGAGGCGCGGATCACCATGCTGATCATGTCCGCCGCGCCCAGCACCACAAGTACCGCCAGTGAGAACCAGAACGAGGTCGACAGACCGAAGGCGATGGTTGCCACGCCGAATACACCGACGGCGGTGAACATCACTCGACCGACGTTTCGCTCGACGGCAAACCGCGCCAGGAACAGCGACATCATCAGCGCGCCAACCGCCGGCGCCGAGCGCAGCAATCCCAGTCCCCACGGCCCGGTCAGCAGAATGTCCTTGGCGAACACCGGCAACAGCGCCGTGGCGCCGCCGAGCAGCACGGCGAACAGATCCAGCGAAATCGCACCGAGAATGTCCGGACGGCTACGAATGAAGCGAATCCCCGCCAGCAACGAATCCAGTGTCGCCTTGCCCTTGTTCAGCGGGGTTTGCCGTGCGGGCAGGTTGAGCATCAAGGTGCAGGCGATGACATACAGAATCACCGTCGGGCCATAGACCCAGACGCTGCCGAAGGCATAGAGCAGACCGCCGAGGGCCGGTGCGACGATGGTGGCCGATTGCTGCGCCGACTGCGCGGCGGCGACCGCCCGCGGGAACAACGCACTGGGCACGATGCTTGGCAGCAGCGCTTGAGTGGTCGGCATCTCGAACGAGCGTGCGGCGCCGAGCAGGAACGCCAGGATAAAGATCATTTCCCGGGTGACATGATCGGTTGCACTGCCGATGGCCAATGCCAGCGCGATCAAGGCCTGCAACGACTGGCAGATCGCCGCGACCTTGCGCCGGTCGTAGCGATCGGCAACGTGGCCGGTGTGCAGCATGAACAAGACCCTTGGTGCGAATTCCACCAACCCGACCAGACCCAGGTCGAGCACATTGCCGGTCAATTGATAGAGGTTCCAGCCGATCGCCACGGTGAGCATCTGAAAACCGCTGGCGGTGAAGATCCGGGCAAACCAGAACGCAAGAAAGGGACGGTGGTGACGTAACAGCAAGGGCTCTTGGCTGGGCATTTGCGGGCCGGTCGTGATCGAGGGGAACCGCGAGATTATCACCAGTCTGTAACAGGAAGTTGCTATGACAGAAAATTTAGTTAGCCAGACATCGATTTTTCTGCGCCGTGGCACGAAACCCGGCCACCGATGTATTTCAGGGCGTTGCCGTGACTGTGAGGCAACTTGTCACGCGGCAAAAGACCACGCGGTTTCCCGTCGGAAATGGGACTACTCTTTCTACGTTGATTGATCCAGATCAAGACCCTTCGTGGAAACGATCGCGGACCCGTCGGCAGACTCCCTGCGTCGCGATGCCTGTAAAAAGAAGAACGAATCCGAGTTCGCCGCACTCCATACCCGTGGGGGCAGTGGTTCAAGGCCGCCAGTCCTGGAACCGTTATCTGATAGAGGAAAGCTTATGTTCGGTTTAGAGGCCCTGGATCTCGCCCGAATTCAGTTCGCATTCACCATCTCGTTCCACATCCTGTTCCCGGCGATCACCATCGGTCTTGCGAGCTATCTCGCGGTGCTGGAAGGCCTGTGGCTGAAAACCGGTAATGATACCTATCGCGATCTCTACCACTTCTGGTCGAAGATCTTTGCCGTCAACTTCGGCATGGGCGTGGTATCGGGGCTCGTCATGGCCTACCAGTTCGGTACCAACTGGAGCCGCCTTTCGGACTTCGCCGGTTCCGTCACCGGTCCGTTGCTGACGTACGAAGTGCTCACGGCGTTCTTCCTCGAAGCCGGTTTCCTCGGGGTGATGCTGTTCGGCTGGAACAAGGTCGGGCGCGGCCTGCACTTTTTCTCCACGGTGATGGTGGCCATCGGCACACTGATTTCGACCTTCTGGATTCTCGCTTCCAACAGCTGGATGCAGACCCCGCAGGGCTTCGAGATCGTCAACGGTCAGGTCATTCCAACCGACTGGCTGGCAATTGTCTTCAACCCATCGTTCCCCTATCGCCTGATGCACATGGCGACCGCAGCGTTCGTCGCAACGGCGTTCTTCGTCGGTTCGTCAGCGGCCTGGCACCTGCTGCGCGGCAAGGACAACCCGGCGATCCGCACCATGCTGTCGATGGCGATGTGGATGGCGCTGATCGTTGCGCCGATCCAGGCGGTCATCGGCGACTTCCACGGCCTCAACACCCTTAAGCATCAGCCGGCGAAAATCGCCGCGATCGAAGGCCACTGGGAAAACGTCGGGGACGAAGCGACACCGCTGATTCTGTTCGGCTGGCCGGACATGAAGGAAGAAAAAACCAAGTTCGCTGTCGAGATTCCATACCTCGGCAGCCTGATCCTGACCCACTCGCTGGACAAGCAAGTCCCGGCGCTCAAGGAGTTCCCGCCAGAAGACCGGCCGAATTCCACCATCGTGTTCTGGTCGTTCCGGATCATGGTCGGCCTCGGCTTCCTGATGATCTTCACCGGTCTTTGGAGTTTGTGGCTGCGCAAGCGTGACTCGCTCTACACCTCGCGGCCGTTCCTGTACCTGGCGTTGTGGATGGGGCCGTCCGGTCTGATCGCGATCCTGGCGGGCTGGTTCACCACTGAAATCGGTCGTCAGCCGTGGGTGGTCTACGGGCTGATGCGCACGGCGGACGCGTCTTCCAACCACAGTTTCATGCAGATGAGCATCACGCTGATCATGTTTGTGGTGGTGTACTTCGCGCTGTTCGGTGCGGGTCTGGGCTACATGATGCGCCTGGTGCGCAAAGGACCGAAGACCGACGAAGGCAAGGAAACCAACGAAGGTGGTCCTGGCCAGAAACGTACGCCGGCCCGTCCGTTGTCCGCTGCCGACGACGATGGCGCCGAACACGACCGCAGCCTGACCAAGGAGATTTGAGTCATGGGTATTGATCTTCCGCTGATCTGGGCCGTGATCATCATCTTCGGCATCATGATGTACGTGGTCATGGACGGTTTCGACCTGGGGATCGGGATTCTCTTTCCGTTCATCCCCGGCAAGACCGACCGCGACGTAATGATGAACACCGTCGCCCCGGTGTGGGACGGCAACGAAACCTGGCTGGTGCTGGGCGGCGCTGCGTTGTTCGGCGCCTTCCCGTTGGCTTATTCGGTGGTGTTGTCGGCGCTGTACCTGCCGCTGATTTTCATGCTGATCGGGCTGATCTTCCGTGGCGTGGCGTTCGAGTTCCGCTTCAAGGCCAAGGACGACAAGCGTCACCTGTGGGACAAGGCATTCATCGGTGGTTCGATCGCCGCAACGTTTTTCCAGGGGGTGGCGCTGGGCGCGTTCATCGATGGTCTGCCGGTGGTCAACCGGCAATATGCCGGCGGTTCACTGGACTGGCTGACGCCGTTCACGCTGTTCTGCGGCGCCGCACTGGTGGTGGCGTATGCCTTGCTCGGCTGCACCTGGCTGATCATGAAGACCGAAGGCAAGTTGCAGGAACAGATGCATGACCTGGCGCGTCCTCTGGCCTTCGTGCTGTTGGCGGTGATCGGTGTCGTCAGTCTGTGGACGCCGCTGGCCCATCCGGAAATTGCGACGCGCTGGTTCAGCATGCCGAATCTGTTCTGGTTCATGCCGGTGCCGATTCTGGTGCTGGTGACGATGTACGGTCTGATTCGCGCGGTGGCACGCAATGCCAACTACATGCCGTTCCTGCTGACCCTGGTGCTGATCTTCCTCGGCTACAGCGGTTTGGGCATCAGCCTGTGGCCGAACATCGTGCCGCCGTCGATCTCGATCTGGGACGCCGCCGCACCACCGCAAAGCCAGGGGTTCATGCTGGTGGGCACGCTGTTCATCATCCCGTTCATCCTGGGTTACACCTTCTGGAGCTACTACGTGTTCCGCGGCAAGGTCACCCATGAAGACGGTTATCACTAAGCAAAAACCTGTGGGAGCGAGCTTGCTCGCGATGGCGTCGGTAGCGGCGCCATCCATCTTGAAGAGGTTTAAAGAAAATGACCGGCAAACATTCCCTGCACGACATTGAAGAAGCCGAAAAAAAGCCGCTGTGGCAGCGGCTCGGCTGGTTGGCCATGATCTGGGTCGGCAGCGTCGGTGCATTGTTCATCGTCGCCAGCCTGATGCGCATGTTCATGAATGCCGCAGGTCTGACCACGCACTAAGACTTCCCATCCCGCTGCCTTGCGGCACGGACTTTTGACCCTCCGACCGGAGGGTTTTTTTGCCCGGGTTATTTGCGCGCCTTGAGGATCACGAATTTTGGCGTGGCCGCGACTTGCTCGACACCGCGGAACAGCCGCGCCAGTTTGCTGTGATAACCCAGGTGACGGTTGCCGACGATATACAGCGCACCGCCAACCACGAGTGCTTCGCGGGCCTGCTGGAACATGCGCCAGGCGAGGAAGTCGCCGACCACCTGTTGCTGGTGGAACGGCGGGTTGCACAGCACCACGTCGAGCGACTGCGCTTCCTGCCCGGCCAGACCGTCGCCTGCGCGAACGATCACTTCACGTTCACCCAGCGCCGCGCGCCAGTTTTCGGCCGCCGACTGCACGGCCATGAACGATTCGTCCACCAGCGTGTAATGCGCATCGGGGTTTTGCAGGGCGCTGGCGATGGCCAGTACGCCGTTACCGCAGCCTAGGTCGGCGACCCGTGCCGCGCCGAGGTTTTTCGGCAGGTGCGGCAGGAAGGCGCGGGTGCCGATGTCCAGCCCTTCACGGCAGAACACGTTGGCATGGTTGAGCAGTTCGATGGCTGGCTCGTCGAGGCGATAGCGGGTCGGGTAGGGCGAGATGGCCAGTGCCTTGGCCTCGGGCGTGGCAATCAGCAAGCGTGCCTTCTTCACCGCCAACGACGCTTGAACCGGGCCGATATAGCGTTCCAGCAGATCCCCGGCGGCCCGCGGCAAATGCTTGACCATCGCCGCTGCTACCACCTGAGCGCCGGGTGCCAATTGGCCTTGCAGGCGAATCAGTTGCTCTTCCAGCAGGGCGAGGGTTTTCGGGACGCGGATCAGCACCCGGTCGAACGGCCCGACCAATGGTTCACTGGCAGGAATGCCGCGCAGCGCATCGAATGCCTGACCATTGCGCAGCAGGTTTTTTTCCAGCCCCTGAAACGCCAGGAACGAATCGCCGCTGGTGCTGACCTGCACTTTGCCTGACAGGCTGATGGCCAGCGCGCCGAAGCTGTCGTTAAGTACCAGAACCCGCGTCTCGATCGGCAAGTTATGTTCGGCCAGATGATTGAGCAGGTATTCGTCGGCCGCATCGAACGCTTGCAGCGGTTCGTTCTGCTGTTCGGGCTGGCGGATCAGATCGAGCTGGGCGAAGGGCGTATCGAGCAAAGGCATGGGGCGGGGACTCTGGGTAATCAACGGGTGTCCCGCAGCCCAGGGTTTCGTGCGGCGGAACCGTCCGAGTGGACAGCGGCGCGAAGTTACGCGTCATCACTCAGGAAGGTCGCAAATGGTACTTTTTTTTTGACTGCAATACTTGGCTGATTTCCGGCGCGCCGACTAGATGATCCCGGCCTTGGCGGCGGCGATGACCGCAGAGATCTTGTTGCAGACGTTCAACTTCTCCATCACGTTGTGCACGTGATAGTTGATGGTGCGTTCGCTGAGACTCAGGATTCTGGCGCACTCATAGGCTGTCTTGCCGACTGCGCACAGCTTCAGCACTTCTATTTCACGGGCCGACAACCGAGGTTGCCGAGTCTGCTCCGGTCGCGTGGGGAGTGTACGGGCGAACAGATCGCTCAAATGACTGGTGACATAGAACATGTAGCCAAAATGTTCGTACAGCTCCATCGGGGTGATCGGACAGTGTGGCCGGGCCAGGCTGAGAATGCTGCAAAAACCGCAGTCGTTATTAAGGAATGATTGCGACCAGCCATGCTGCAGTCCCTGGTCCTGAAGTGCCTCCCAGAGTTGTGGCGCTTTGCAGAAAACTTCCTGGGTCCAGACAATCGGCAACATCGAGCGATTGCAATGTGCTATTACCGGGTCAACTTCTTCGTGATTTTTTTCTTCATATTGCCGGCTCCATGATGGGGGGTAGTTGTTGATATGCAAGGATTTGAACGCAGTGCTCCGATCTGTCGAAGTCACTGAAATACCACAAAAGCTGAATCCGAGATTTTGGGCGAACCTTTCCAGAATCGGATACGCCGTATCTATGTGCTTGGCATAGGTCAGTTGTTTTAACTGAGACTCCTTCCACATTTCCATTGAGGATTCTCCATACATTCCGAGGGGGTGCTTTGGATCCAAAATCCAGCACGTAATCGAGTGTAGGAGATTTCTTGCGGAATGTTCTGAACATTTCGCTCTTGTTGAACATCGAGTTTGTATAAAGCGTTATTAAGCAAAAGTCGTTTTTGTATTCAGGGTGTAATACTAAAAGAGCGCGTACTGATGGGTTACTTATTGCGAGGTGGGCGGCTTCTATTGGTCAAAATAAGGCTGCTAAATGCCATCATTTACTGTGGGTGTTTAAATGTACAACTTTGCGCGACACTGTTAGCCCATGCCGAAAGGAGTGTCCCATGACCGTCAGTGCAGAAAAGTTCACGTGCCAGACCCTGCTCGACGTGCAACCCTTGACCCCAAGTCTGTTCACCTTGCGTACGACGCGCGACGCCGGCTTTCGCTTTCGGGCCGGTCAGTTTGCCAGACTGGGCGTGACCAAGTCCGATGGCAGCACGGTGTGGCGTGCCTACTCCATGGTGTCCTCGCCGTTCGACGAGTTCCTCGAGTTCTTCTCGATCGTGGTGCCGGGTGGTGAGTTCACCAGTGAGCTGAGTCGACTGCAGGCAGGTGATTCATTGTTGGTGGAGCGTCAGGCATTTGGCTACCTGACCCTGGATCGATTTGTCGATGGTCGCGATCTTTGGCTGCTTTCCACAGGCACCGGCGTGGCCCCCTTTCTGTCGATTCTGCAGGACTTTGAAGTCTGGGAAAAATTCGAACGCATCATTCTTGTGTACAGCGTGCGGGAAGGGCGGGAGCTGGCTTATCAACAGCTGATCAGCGAACTGACACAGCGCGACTACCTCGCCGAGTACGCCCACAAGTTCCGGTTCACTCCGGTGGTTACGCGTGAGCCGTACGCAGGTGCCCTCAATGGACGCATCACCACGCTGATTGAAAATGGCGAGCTGGAAAAGCTGGCCGGTGTCGAACTCACTCCCGCTTATTCTCGGGTCATGCTCTGCGGCAATCCGCAGATGATCGATGACACCCGGGCGCTACTCAAGCAACGCGGCATGGCCTTGAGCCTGACCCGGCGACCGGGGCAAGTGGCGGTAGAAAACTACTGGTGAAAAAACGGCGCCTTCTGGCGCCGTTCAGCTTATTCAAGGCCGGTTGTTCTGGGCCTTGAGCAGATCGCGGATCTCGCCCAGCAATTCTTCTTCCTTGGTCGGTACCGGCGGCAGGGTCGGGGCCACGGCTTCTTCGCGTTTGAGGCGGTTGATGGCTTTGACGCCCATGAAAATCGCGAAGGCGACGATCACGAAGTCAAGAACGCTCTGGATGAATTTACCGTACGCCAATACCACCGCTGGGGCGCTGCCCTCGGCGGCTTTCAGCGTGACGGCCAGGTCACTGAAGTCCACCCCGCCGATCAGCAGTCCGATTGGCGGCATGATCACGTCACCGACAAACGACGAAACGATTTTGCCGAACGCCGCGCCGATGATGATACCGACGGCCATGTCGACCACATTGCCTTTGACCGCGAAGGCCTTGAACTCGCTAAGCACGCCCATAGTTATTTCCTTGTTACAGATGAGTTTGGTGTCAGCAGTGTAAATCAGCAAAACGCGTCCTGCGCGAAACACCTTCTTACAATGCCCGCTTTTATCGACACATCGATTGATCATTAGTTTGCAAAGTGCCACCAATCGCGCGCGAAATACGCTGCAACGTGCTGATATTCAAGAAAAAACCATCAATCATGTCGTTACGAACTTTCTATTTATGTTTGGCGAGCTGAGCTTCTAGCCTCTGGCTGGCGCACCTGGATGCGCCTCAAAAGAACAGAGGAGTCTGAAATGAATTCCATGCCTGGCCTGAGGGCCTTTCCCTATCGTCGTACCTTCGGTTTGTTGACTGCGGGTCTACTGACCCTCTCCGCGAATGCCGCGCCCCTGACCCGGGATAACGGTGCAGCGGTCGGTGACAATCAGAACTCACAGACCGCCGGCCCCAACGGACCGGTGTTGTTGCAGGATGTTCAGCTGATTCAGAAGCTGCAGCGCTTTGATCGTGAGCGCATTCCCGAGCGTGTCGTGCATGCCCGGGGTACCGGTGCACATGGCACGTTCACCGCGACCAACGACCTGAGTGATCTGAGCAAGGCCAAGGTGTTCACAGTCGGGCAGATCACTCCGGTGTTCGTGCGCTTCTCATCCGTGGTGCATGGCAACCATTCCCCGGAGACTTTGCGTGATCCACGCGGGTTCGCGACCAAGTTCTATACGGCAGATGGCAACTGGGATCTGGTAGGCAACAACTTTCCTACCTTCTTCATACGCGATGCAATCAAGTTTCCGGACATGGTGCATGCCTTCAAGCCGGATCCTCGCACTAATCTGGATGACGATGCCCGACGCTTCGACTTCTTTTCCCATGTACCGGAAGCCACCCGTACGTTGACCGAGCTGTATTCCAACAATGGAACACCGGCCAGTTACAGGGAGATGGATGGCAACAGCGTACACGCCTACAAGTTGGTCAATGCCAAGGGCGATGTGAATTACGTGAAATTTCACTGGAAAAGTTTGCAAGGGATAAAGAATCTTGATCCTGAGCAAGTCGTGAAAGTACAGGGGCGCGATTATAGTCATATGAGTAATGACTTGGTGAGCCAGATCGGCAGTGGCAACTTTCCAAAGTGGGACTTATACATTCAGGTGCTAAAACCGCAAGACTTGTCCAAGTTTGATTTCGATCCTCTTGACGCTACCAAGATCTGGCCAGGTATTCCTGAGCGGAAAGTTGGACAAATGGTATTGAACCGTAACCCTTCCAATGTCTTCCAGGAAACCGAACAAGTTGCAATGGCACCGTCGAATGTCGTGCCGGGAATTGAGCCTTCGGAAGACCGCTTGTTGCAGGGGCGGATGTTCTCTTACGCAGATACGCAAATGTATCGCCTTGGTGCCAATGCCCAGCAGTTGCCGATCAATGCTGCGAAAGTAACGGTCAACAATGGCAACCAGGATGGTGCGATGAATGGCGGTGCGACCCACTCTGGCGTCAACTATCAGCCAAGTCGCCTGCAACCGCGTGAAGAAACGCAGAGTGCGCGTTACAGTCAGGCGGCCCTGCAAGGCAGCACGCAACAGGCGAAGATCCAGCGTGAACAGAACTTCAAGCAGGCCGGAGATCTGTATCGCTCGTTCAGCAAGAAGGAACGTAAGGATCTGATCGAGAGCTTTGGCGGTTCGCTGGCGAGTGCCGATGATGAGAGCAAGCACATCATTCTGTCCTTTCTCTACAAGGCGGATCCGGAATACGGCGCCGGGGTGACCAAAGTGGCCAAGGGTGACCTGAGTCGGGTCAAGGCGTTGGCGGCCAAACTGGCCGACTGACCGCGCGCCCCTCAAACCCCGGCAACTGTCGGGGTTTGACCGACAGCAGCGCCGTGCGTCTGGCCAGCGGAGAAATCCGTCCCGACGCGCCGCGCTGATCGACGATGGCTGCGTTATCATCGCGGTTTTTGCCGGGGGTTCAGATGGCCAAGGCCAAGCGCATGTACGGCTGCACCGAGTGCGGCGCAACCTTTCCCAAGTGGGCCGGGCAGTGCGGCGAATGCGGCGCCTGGAACACCCTGACCGAAACCATGGTCGAGAGCGGCGGTGCCGCCGCCCCGAGCGGGCGCACCGGCTGGGCCGGGCAACAGGCCCAGATCAAGACCCTGGCCGAAGTCAGCATTGAAGAGATTCCGCGTTTTTCCACAGCCTCCGGTGAGCTCGACCGAGTCCTTGGCGGCGGTCTGGTGGACGGTTCGGTGGTGCTGATCGGCGGTGATCCCGGTATCGGCAAATCGACGATTCTGTTGCAGACCCTGTGCAACCTCGCCAAGACCATGCCGGCGCTGTACGTCACAGGCGAAGAATCCCAGCAACAGGTCGCCATGCGCGCGCGCCGCCTCGGTCTGCCGCAGGATCAACTGCGGGTCATGACCGAAACCTGCATCGAAACCATCATCGCCACGGCCCGTCAGGAAAAACCCAAGGTGATGGTGATCGACTCGATCCAGACGATTTTCACCGAACAATTGCAATCGGCGCCGGGCGGCGTATCCCAGGTACGCGAAAGTGCCGCGTTACTGGTGCGTTACGCCAAGCAAAGCGGCACGGCGATTTTCCTGGTCGGCCACGTGACCAAGGAGGGCGCATTGGCGGGCCCCCGCGTTCTGGAGCATATGGTCGATACCGTGCTGTATTTCGAGGGCGAGTCCGACGGGCGATTGCGCCTGCTGCGGGCGGTGAAGAACCGTTTCGGCGCGGTCAACGAGCTCGGCGTGTTCGGCATGACCGACAAGGGTCTGAAAGAAGTCTCCAACCCTTCGGCGATTTTTCTTACCCGTGCACAGGAAGAAGTCCCGGGCAGTGTGGTGATGGCAACGTGGGAAGGCACCCGGCCGATGCTGGTTGAAGTCCAGGCACTGGTGGATGACAGTCATCTGGCCAACCCGCGTCGGGTCACCCTGGGTCTGGACCAGAATCGTCTGGCGATGCTGCTGGCGGTGCTGCACCGTCATGGCGGCATTCCGACCCACGATCAGGACGTGTTCCTCAACGTGGTCGGCGGGGTGAAGGTGCTGGAAACCGCCTCCGACCTGGCGTTGATGGCTGCGGTCATGTCGAGTCTGCGCAACCGTCCGCTCCCCCATGATTTGCTGGTGTTTGGTGAGGTCGGTCTGTCCGGCGAAGTGCGCCCGGTGCCGAGCGGTCAGGAGCGGTTGAAGGAAGCCGCCAAACACGGCTTCAAGCGCGCGATCGTGCCCAAGGGCAACGCGCCAAAGGAAGCACCGCCGGGTTTGCAGATCATTGCGGTGACGCGTCTGGAGCAGGCGCTGGATTCATTGTTCGAGTGATCAGACGTCGATCAGCGCCGCGAACTCGCGTTCCAGCTCGGTTTCGTCGGCCAGATTGAGTTCGATCAGGCGACGCAGGCGCTGAATCGACTCCAGGCTGATATGCCGGCAAACAAAACCGAGCTGGCCGCGATCTTCATGAGCCAGTTGCACATCCATCTCGATGTGCACGTCCTCGCTCAGATGAATGTCGACGAAAAAGTCCTGCTCGGGATTGCCCAGCCAGGGTTCCGGTCGCTCGATCAACAATCCCTTGAGCGACAGGTCGATCAGCCTCACCGGCCAGATGTACTCGCCCTGGCTCAATTCGGTTCGGGCATCGAATGCGATACGTTTGAAGCGGCGACGCTCGGACGGGTGCTCGCTCATGGCGCAATCCTCAGGAAGGTCAGCTGACTATAGACCCGACCGGCGGGGTGATGCCAACGAATGGACTGTCTAGACCAATGTCGGGGTATGGCCTTTGCCGCCAACAGCGCTAAACTCGGGGTGGCTGTCTTTCTTGTCCACCCTGGCTGGAATAATAAAATGAAAAATAATAATAGCCTGCTACGCCACTTACCCTGGCTGCTGCTGGCAATCGTAGGAGCGTGCGCCCTTGGCGTAGTGGCATTGCGCCGAGGCGAGGCGATCAACGCCTTGTGGATTGTGGTCGCCGCCGTGGCCATCTATCTGGTTGCGTACCGTTACTACAGTCTGTTCATCGCTAACAATGTGATGCAACTCGATCCGCGTCGGGCCACCCCCGCCGTGCTCAACAACGACGGTCTGGACTACGTTCCAACCAACAAACACATTCTCTTCGGACACCACTTCGCGGCCATCGCCGGCGCGGGGCCGCTGGTCGGTCCGGTACTGGCGGCGCAGATGGGCTATCTGCCCGGTACGCTGTGGCTGATCGCCGGCGTGGTGCTGGCGGGCGCGGTGCAGGACTTCATGGTTCTGTTCATGTCGACCCGTCGCAACGGCCGTTCCCTGGGCGACATGGTGCGTGAAGAAATGGGCCGTATCCCCGGCACCATCGCGCTGTTCGGCTGCTTCCTGATCATGATCATCATCCTCGCGGTGCTGGCGCTGATCGTGGTGAAGGCCCTGGCTGAAAGCCCATGGGGCATCTTCACCGTGATGGCGACCATCCCGATCGCGATGTTCATGGGCATCTACATGCGCTACATCCGTCCGGGCCGCATCGGCGAGATCTCGGTCGTCGGCGTGTTGCTGCTGCTGGGTTCGATCTGGCTGGGTGGGCAGATTGCCGCCGATCCGGTCTGGGCCAAGGCTTTCACCTTCACTGGCGTGCAGATTACCTGGATGCTGGTCGGTTACGGTTTCGTCGCCGCTTCGCTGCCGGTGTGGCTGATTCTGGCGCCGCGTGACTATCTCTCCACTTTCCTCAAGATCGGTACCATCGTCGCCCTGGCGATCGGCATTCTGGTGACCATGCCCGAGCTGAAAATGCCGGCACTGACTCAGTTCGTCGACGGCACCGGCCCGGTGTGGAAGGGCGGTCTGTTCCCGTTCCTGTTCATCACCATCGCTTGCGGTGCGGTATCGGGTTTCCACGCGCTGATCTCTTCCGGGACCACGCCGAAGCTGCTGGATAACGAAACCAACGCCCGTTACATCGGTTACGGCGGCATGCTGATGGAATCGTTCGTGGCCATCATGGCCATGGTCGCTGCCTCGGTGATTGAGCCAGGCGTGTACTTCGCCATGAACAGCCCGGCCGCCGTGGTCGGCGGTGATGTGGTGTCCGTGGCAACTGCGGTCAGCAACTGGGGCTTTGCAATTACCCCGGAAGCCCTGCAAGCCGTGGCGCATGACATCGGCGAAACCACCATTCTGGCCCGTGCCGGTGGTGCACCGACGCTGGCGGTCGGTATCGCGCAGATCCTGCACAGTGTCCTGCCGGGTGAAAACACCATGGCGTTCTGGTACCACTTCGCGATCCTGTTCGAAGCGCTGTTCATTCTGACCGCAGTCGATGCCGGCACCCGTGCCGGTCGCTTCATGCTGCAGGACCTGCTCGGCTCCTTCGTACCGGCACTCAAACGTACCGAATCCTGGTCCGCCAACCTGATCGCCACCGCCGGTTGTGTGGCGATGTGGGGCTGGTTGCTGTATCAGGGCGTGGTCGATCCACTGGGCGGGATCAACACCCTGTGGCCGCTGTTCGGTATCTCCAACCAGATGCTGGCCGGTATCGCGCTGATGCTCGGCACCGTGGTCCTGATCAAGATGAAGCGCCAGCGTTACATCTGGGTCACCCTGCTGCCGGCCACCTGGCTGCTGATCTGCACCACGACTGCAGGCTTCATCAAGCTGTTCGACGCCAACCCGGCGATCGGCTTCCTGTCGCTGGCCAGGAAGTACAGCGATGCATTGGCCAACGGTCAGGTGCTGGCGCCGGCGAAAAGCGTCGAGCAGATGCAGCACGTGATCTTCAACGCCTACACCAACGCTACATTGACCGCGCTGTTCCTGTTCGTGGTATTCAGCATCCTGTTCTATGCGCTCAAGGTCGGCATCGCCGCCTGGGGCAAAAAAGAGCGTACGGACAAAGAATCGCCATTCCAGGCCCTGCCGGACGCGTAACCAGAGGATTGCAGCATGTTCAATGACCTGAGTCGCCTCGGTAAATACCTCGGTCAGGCCGCGCGCCTGATGGTCGGCATGCCCGACTACGACACCTACGTCGAGCATATGCAGACCAAACACCCGGACAAACCGGTGATGAGCTACGAGATGTTCTTTCGCGAACGTCAGGAAGCCCGTTACGGTGGCAAGGGTGGGCCGAAGTGCTGTTGATCTGACAGCCTTCGGTTGATGCAGTCCCCAACTGTGGGAGCGGGCTTGCTCGCGAAAGCGGTGTGTCATTGAGCAATGATGTCGACTGACACGACCCCTTCGCGAGCAAGCCCGCTCCCACATTTGTTTTGTGTTGTTCATCAATTTTGTGAAGGGGATCGATGTTGTCTTCTCCAATACCTGTAACGGTGCTCAGCGGTTTCCTCGGCGCCGGCAAAACCACTTTGCTGCGCCATCTGTTGAAAGCCGAGCACGGCCTGAAAATCGCCGTGATCGAAAACGAATTCAGCGACGCCGGTATCGACAGCCAATTGCTGGGCGACGAGCCGGTGCAAGTCATGACCCTGGCCAACGGCTGCGTCTGCTGCACCATCCACACCGACCTGACCAAAGCCCTGTATCTGCTGCTCGAGCGGCTGGACAGCGGCGAAATCGCCTTTGATCGGCTGGTCATCGAATGCACCGGTCTGGCCGACCCGGCCCCGGTGGCGCAGACCTTTTTCATCGACGAAGAACTGCGCGAGCGTTACCTGCTCGACGGCATCATCACCCTGGTCGACGCCGCTCATGCCGAGCTGCACCTGACTCAGACTATCGCCCAGGCGCAGATCGGTTTTGCCGACCGCTTGCTGGTGAGCAAGACCGATCTGGTGGACGAGGCCGCGTTCACCGCGCTCAGCGAGCGACTGACCCGCATCAACCGCCGGGCACCGATTCGCGTGGTCGAACACGGCAACATCGATCTGGCTGAATTGCTCGATGTACGCGGTTTCAACCTGAATGCCGATCTCGGCGGCGGGGTGAGCTTGCGGCCGGTGAGCAAGGCGCCGTCCATCGACCGGATTTCCAGTCTGGTGCTGCGTACCGACCAGCCGCTGGATATCGATCAGCTCAGCGAGTTCATGAATGAATTGCTGGAAGAGCACGGTAAGCAATTGCTGCGGTACAAGGGCGTGTTGAACATCGCGGGCGAAGATCGGCGGCTGGTGTTCCAGGGCGTTCTGAAACTCTACGGCTTCGACTGGGACACCGAGTGGGCGGAAGGCGAAACGCGAGAAAGCGTGATCGTGTTTATCGCCGATGATCTGCCGGAAGAGAAGATCCGGGCGGGGTTTGCCAGGGTGGCGGCAGGCTGAAGGCTGTTCGGTGCCCGTGACGAAGTCATCGCGGGCAAGCCCGCTCCCACAGGTTAAACAGAGGGCACAATATTTTTGATCACCTCAAACCCTGTGGGAGCTGGCTTGCCAGCGATGGCGATTTAGCCAGCAACACAATGTTCGAGGGCTTCACCCAGCAACGTCTGCTCAAGATGTTCCAAATGCCGATTCATCAACATACCGGCTCTGGAAACATCTTTACGCTCCAACACCTCAACCAACGCCAGATGCTCCTGCCACGCGCAACATCTGTGCGTCTGCTTAGTGCATCGCGCAATCGCCAGCGACGTCAGCGGCACCAGGGTGCTGAGAAAGTGCGCCAACGGTGCATTCCGCGCCATTTTCGCCAACTGCAAATGGAACTCTCCGGACAGGCGAATCGTCGCCCCGCGTCGATCTTTATCAACAGCCTGGCGCTCGTATTCGATCAACGCTCGCAGGCGCTTCAAATCTTCAGCCTGCACATGCTGACAAGCCAGCCGCACCAGCGTGTTCTCGGCCAGGCGCCGGGCATGCAGGGCCTGGCGCGTCTGCTCGGGGTCCGGCGCGGCCACCCGTGGTCGGTGGTTGGCCCGCAGCACGATGATCTGTTCATGGGACAGTTGGGTCAGCACCCGACGCACATCGGCGCGGCTGACACCGAACATCTGCTTGAGACTTTCTTCGGTGAAACGGCTGGTGGCATCGATACGCTGTTCGAGGATCGCATCGAACAGGCGCGGATACAGATCGTCCACCGGCGCGTGCAGGCGGGAGAAGGGCAGGGCCGTCGAGGTCGGGCGAGGGTGCGACGGCGTGGCAAGACTGTTCATGGCCGGTCTCCAGTGTGAGGCGTTTCAGTGGCTCAGGTTGTCATCCGGGATATTCAGCTCGATGCCCATCCGCTGACCTTCACGCAGGATGTGCCGGCGCATTTCGGCGCTGGCCTGGGCGCTGTTCTTGCTGCGGATCGCGCGCACCACGGCTTCGTTTTCCTCAAGGCGTTCGGCCAGGTGCTCCGGCGAATTGCGCAGCACTTCGGCACTTTGCTTGAGGGCGTTGCTGGTCTGTTGCACCACGCTCTGGAAAATCGGGTTCGAGGTCAGGGTGAACAATTCCTCGTGGAAGGCGATGTAGGCGCTGACGCCGGCCTCACTGTCGCCCGCTTCGAGGGCTTCGCGCATGTCCATCAGGGTCAGGCGCAGTTGCCCGACTTCCTTGCTGCTGATCGACTGCGCCACCAGACCGACGATGAACGGTTCGAGGGTGTAGCGCAGTTGCAGCACGTCTTCGAGACTGGCGCCGGCTACCGCGTTTTCGTGGCTTTGGCTGTCACTGGCCTGGGCATCGAGCACTACCACGCCTTTGCCCGGCATCGAGCGCACCAGGCCGAGGGTTTCCAGCACGATCACCGCTTCGCGCAGGCTCGGGCGGCTGATGCCCAGTTGTTCGGCCAGTTCGCGCTGACCCGGCAGCATCTCCCCGGAGCGCCACTGACCACGGGCCAGCGCGTCCCGGAGTTTTTCTACCACTGAGTTGACGACGGTTGATGAAGTAATCACGTGTTCGCTCCATGAGCCGTGCCTGCATCCGCGCAGGCACGGCGCTCATTCAGAATTCTTTGGCCGCCGCTTGAGCGACGGTTTTTCTCGGCTGAAAGTTATAGCCCTGCTCGCCGTTGAGCACCTTGTTCGCCCGTTGCACATCGATGTCCTTTTCCCAGCGGGCGATGGCCACGGTGGCGACGCAGTTGCCGATCAGGTTGGTCAGCGCCCGGCCGATGCCCATGAACCAGTCCACCGCCAGCACCAGCACCAGGCCGACCACCGGAATCGCCGGGATGGCCGTCAGCGTGGCCGCCAGAATCACCAGCGCCGAACCCGGAATGCCGTGGGCGCCTTTGGAGGTAATCAGCGACACCAGCAAAATCGTCAGCAGATCGGTCATGGCCAGCGGCGTACCGGTGGCGTTGGCAATGAACACGATGGCCAGGGTCAGGTAGATCGAAAAGCCGTCGAGGTTGAACGAGTAACCGGTGGGAATCACCAGCCCGACGGTCGAGCTGCCGATGCCCAGATGTTCCAGCTTGCGCATGATCTGCGGCAGCACGGCATCGGAGGACGCAGTGCCCATGACGATCAGCAGTTCTTCACGCAGGTACTTGAGCAGCGGCCACATGCGCAGGCCGGAGAGGCGCATCACCAGACCGAGAATCAGCGCGACGAAGGCGATGCAGGTCAGGTAGAACAAGCCGACCAGACTGCCCAGGTGTTGCAGCGAATCCAGGCCATATTTGCTGGTGGTGAAGGCGATGGCGCCGAACACGCCGATCGGAGCCAGGCGCACGATCATGCCCATGATCCGGAAGATCACATGGCTCAGCTCGTTGATCAGCCGCGAGATCCCGGAAGCGGCTTCGCCCACCAGATTCAACGCGCTGCCGAACAGCACTGAGAACAACAGCACTTGCAGGATGTTGTTCTCGGCAAAGGCGCCGAGTACCGAGGTCGGGATCAGGTCCATCAGGAACTGAGTGGTGGTGTGCATGTGCTGGCCGCGTTCGGCGATGTCGCCCATGTCGGCGGCGGACAGCTGCTCCAGATGGATGTTGGCGCCGCTGCCGATCCCGGTGGTGAAGGCGAACACCAGACCGATCACCAGGGCGATGGTGGTCAGTACTTCGAAGTAGATCACCGACTTGAGGCCGATACGCCCGACTTTCTTCAAATCGCCGGCACCACTGATGCCGCTGACCACTACACAGAACACGATCAGGCCGATGAGCATCTTGATCAGTTTGATGAAGCCGTCGCCAAGCGGTTTGAGCTGGGCCGAGTATTCGGGAAGGGTCAGCCCGCAGACGATGCCGAGCATCAGTCCGAGAACCACTTGGAGGAAGATTGAGCGCGAGCACCATCTGAGCATGGGAGGAATCCTGGTCGGTGTCCTGGCTGCCGTGCGCGGGGCGCATCAGATTCAGGACTTAATTATTGTGGTCTTACCGGTATGTCCAGTGCGGGTGCAGTCTAGGCGCTGTTTTTTACGAATCGCAAGTGAAAAATGACGAATTGGCATGACCGGTCTGACCAGTTGGGCGGCAAGTCCCATTCTTGAGCGATTCAAGCGTTTGAAAAAATCCGGGCGAAAAAAAACCGGCCAATCACTTGGCCGGTTTTTCATGCTGCGGTTTTACGTCGCAATCAAGCGCCGTACACCGGCAGTTTCTTGCAGATGGCTTTGACTTTCTCACGAACAGCGTCGATCACCGCTTCGTTGTTCAGGTCAGCCAGGATGTCGCAGATCCAGCCTGCCAGCTCTTTGCACTCTGCCTCTTTGAAGCCGCGAGTGGTCACGGCCGGAGTACCGAAGCGCAGGCCGGAGGTGACGAACGGGGAGCGTGGGTCGTTTGGCACGGAGTTCTTGTTCACGGTGATGAACGCTTTGCCCAGAGCGGCGTCGGCGTCTTTACCGGAGATTTCCTGCTTGATCAGCGACAGCAGGAACAGGTGGTTTTGAGTGCCGCCTGAAACCACGTCGAAACCGCGCTCGATGAACACGCCGGCCATGGCCTGGGCGTTTTTCACCACTTGTTGTTGGTAAGCCTTGAACTCAGGCTGCAGTGCTTCCTTGAAGCAAATCGCTTTGGCGGCGATCACGTGCTCCAGCGGGCCACCCTGGGCGCCCGGGAATACGGCGGAGTTCAGCTTCTTCTCGATGTCGGCGTTGGCGCGAGCCAGGATCAGGCCGCCACGTGGACCGCGCAGGGTCTTGTGGGTGGTGGTGGTCACGACGTCAGCGAATGGAACCGGGTTCGGGTAGACGCCAGCGGCGACCAGACCGGCCACGTGAGCCATGTCGACGAACAGGTACGCGCCCACCTTGTCGGCGATGGCGCGGAAGCGCGGGAAGTCGAGGATCTGCGAGTAGGCAGAGAAACCGGCCACGATCATTTTCGGCTTGTGCTCGACCGCCAGGCGCTCGACTTCGTCGTAGTCGATCAGGCCGTTGGCATCGATGCCGTACTGGATGGCGTTGTACAGCTTGCCGGAGGAGGAAACGCTGGCGCCGTGGGTCAGGTGACCGCCGTGAGCCAGGCTCATGCCCAGGATGGTGTCACCGGCCGACAGCAGGGCCAGGTAGACAGCGGCGTTGGCCTGGGAACCGGCGTGCGGCTGAACGTTGGCGTAATCGGCGCCGAACAGCTCTTTGGCGCGGTCGATGGCCAGCTGTTCAACAACGTCGACGTACTCGCAACCGCCGTAGTAGCGCTTGCCCGGGTAGCCTTCGGCGTACTTGTTGGTCAAAACCGAGCCTTGAGCTTCCATCACCGCTGGGCTGGTGTAGTTCTCCGAAGCGATCAGCTCGATGTGTTCTTCCTGGCGCTGGGCTTCTTGCTCCATGGCGGCAAAAAGATCGGCGTCGTACTTGGCAATAGTCAAATCACGGCTGAACATGGCGGTCCTCAAGGATCGGGGGCAGAAAAGGGGGGCATTCTAACCCAACGGGTTTTGGATGGCATATGAAACGACATCATGTCGCAGACAAGTGGCGTTCATGACAGATGTGCGGTGCTTTTGCTGGCCTCATCGCTGGCAAGCCAGCTCCCACATTAATTGAGGCAAGCCCACGATTTTGTGATCGACATCAATCCTTGTGGGAGCTGGCTTGCCAGCGATGGCAGCGCCGCCGATCTTCAGTCGAACATGAACAGCGCATCATTGCTGAACTGCGCCTCGAACCGTCCCGCCGGCATCGGTCGCCCGAACAGATAACCCTGAACCTCGTCGCAGCCATGCTCGCGCAGGAAGTCCAGTTGTTCATGGGTTTCCACACCCTCGGCGATCACCGCCAGATTCAGACTGTGAGCCATGGCGATGATCGCCCGGGCAATCTGCGCGTCCTGCTCGCCGGACGGCAGGCCGTCGACGAAGGTGCGGTCGATTTTCAGCACATCGATCGGGAATTGCTTGAGGTAGTTCAGCGACGAATAACCGGTGCCGAAGTCGTCGACCGCAATGCTCAGGCCGAGGTTTTTAAGGCCTGCAAGAATCTGCATCGCCTCGCTGACTTCACGCATCAGGATACTTTCGGTCAGCTCCAGCTCCAGGCACGCCGGCGGCAGGCCGGTCTCCTTGAGGATGGTGGCGATCCGCGTGCCGAGCTGGCCGTCGGAGAACTGCCGGGCGGAAATGTTCACCGAGACCTTCGGCACGCGCACGCGGCTCTGGTGCCACGTTTTGAGCTGGCGACAGGCTTCGCTGATGACCCAGTCGCCGACGTCCACCACCAGCCCGAGTTCTTCGAGCACCGGAATGAAGTCCCCCGGCGGCACCAGTCCGCGACGCGGATGACGCCAGCGCAGCAGGGCTTCGGCGCCGGTCAGGCGTTTGCCGTCGCCGCTGAACTGCGGCTGGTAATACAGCACGAATTCGTTCTGCTCCAGCGCGTGGCGCAGATCGCTTTCCAGTTCCAGGCGCTCCAGCGCACTGGCGTTCATGTCGGCCTGATAGAACTGGAAGTTGTTCTTGCCGCGCTCCTTGGCGTGGTACATCGCGGTGTCGGCGTTCTTCATCAACTGGCTGAGTTCATTGCCGTCCTGCGGGCTCAGGGCGATGCCGATGCTGGCGGTGACGAAGAATTCGCGACCCTCCAGCACGAACGGCCGCACAAGGCTGGCGAGAATCTGCTCGGCCACATGGATCGCACGGTTCAGCGCCATCTCGCGGCTGGAGCGGTGTTGCAGCAACAGGGTGAATTCGTCGCCGCCCATCCGCGCCACGGTGTCGTCATCGTCGACGCAGGCCAGCAGCCGGGTGGCCATGTCCTTGAGCATGCGGTCGCCGGCGGCGTGGCCGAGGGAGTCGTTGATCGGTTTGAAACGGTCGAGGTCGAGGAACATCAGCACCACCCACGACTTCTGCCGTTCGGCCGATTGCAACGCGGTGTGCAGACGATCCTGGAACAGCGTGCGGTTCGGCAGGTGGGTCAGGGCGTCGTAGTAGGCGAGGCGGTGAATCCGCTGCTCGCTGGCCTTGCGCTCGCTGATGTCGCTGAAGAAACACACGTAACTGGCCAGATCGCCCTCGTCGTCGAGCACGGCGGTGATGCCGACCCACGCCGGGTAATGCTCGCCATTACGGCGCTTGAGCCAGACTTCGCCTTCCCAGGTGCTGTGCTGATGCAACTGCTTGAGCACGTAGCGCAGGTGCGCGTCCTGCTGTTCGTCGACGGTCAGCATGTTCGGCAACTGGTCGAGCACTTCGCTCACCGCGTAACCGCTGACCCGGCTGAACGCCTCGTTGGCCTGGACGATGTAACCGGCCGGGTCGGTGATCAGGATCGCCGAGGTCGAGTGCTCGAATACCGTGGCCGCCATGCGCAGGTCTTTCTCGGCGCGGCGCTGCTGGCTGATGTCGCGGCCGACCCCGAGCACGCCTTCGAACGCGCCATGTTCGTCCCACACCAGCACCAGACGCAGTTCGATCGGGATCTTGCGACCGTCGGCGCGCAGGCAGTCGAACAGGAACATCTGGGTCTGCACCTGGCTGCGCAAAGTCACCAGTTGCTCGGGTTTGCCCAGAGCTTTGCTGACCCGATCCATCAGGTGATAGATGCCGCTCAGTTGCTGCGGGTTGGCGATGGTCGATTGCCAGCCATTCTGGAAAATCCACTCGGCGTCATAGCCCAGCACCGCTTGCACCGACGGGCTGACGTAGTTCAGCGACAGCTGGCTGTCGGTGGAGAAAATCACGTCGCTGATGCTTTCGGCGAGCATCCGGTAGCGTTGTTCGCTGTCACGCAGGGATTCGCTGGCTTCGATCTGCTCGGTGATGTCCTTGGCCACGCCGATGATCCGCGTCACCTGATCGTGCTTGTCCCGGGCCAGCGCCTGTTCACGAATGTCGAAGCGCCGCCATTTGCCGTCGCGGTGGCGGAAGCGCAGCTGGCATTGCAGCAACTGGCTGTAACCGGCGTGACGCTGCATCTGCCGCGAGCGGTGGTAATAGTCGGCGTCTTCCGGGTGCAGAAGGATTTCCCAGAAGTACTCGCCCATCTGATGCAGTTCGGTGCGGTTGTAACCGAGGGTCTGGCCGAGGTGGTGGTTGCTGAAGATCATCCGCTGGCTGATCACGTCCTGCACGTACAGGTGATCCGGCACGGTGCGCACCACGTCCGACCAGAAACCTTCGCGCTCCAGCAGCGACAGTTCGATCAGTTTGCGGCTGGTGATGTCGTTGATGCTCAGGATCACGGCCTTGTAGTCGTGCTGCTCCTGCGGCAGGCGCAGCACCAGCCACAGATGCTGGTCGCGGCCATTGATGTCCGGGAGCTTGATTTCCAGTTCCAGCTGTTTCTGCTGCTGGAGTACGGCGTCGAGCACCTGATTGCCGATGGCGCACTGACTGTGCGGCTGGCCGTCGATCAACAATTGCCAGGCGTGGTCGCAGGAATTGACGTTGAGCAGTTGCAACGCAACCTGGTTGACCTCGGTAACGCGCAGTTCCTGGAGCAATTGCTGGCGCTGCGCGGGCTGGTCGAGCCAGGCCTTGAGCTGGTCGCTGGTCTGGATCTGGGCCTTTTCGAACAGCTGCTTGAGCCCCGAAAGATCCAGCACGCACAACGCCACGCCGGTGCCTTCGAAAATATCCTGATAACGCCGACGCCCTTCATGCACCTGACGCTGACGGCGGCGCATGTTGAGCAGTGCGATAAACGGCAGCAGCGAGAGCGCCAGGCCCAACAGGCATTTGCCGATGAACGCCGGCAGCAGTTGTTCGAGCACGTGCTGGCGGTCGAACAGGCCACGCAGTTGCCAGTCGCTGCTGCTCAGCGGCACGGTCAGCACGCTGTTGGCCAGATCGTCCGGGGTCAGGACGCTGGTGCTGCCGATGGGCATCGCTTCGTCGCGGCTGATGATCTGATGGTTGATGCGATTCTCTACCAGCCACAGAGGACGGATCCCGGTTTCGCCCTGTTTGGTCAGTGCTTTAAAGAAGGTGGGTGTCAGCCGCAGTGCCCAGTAACCGCGAGTGCTGCCACTGGCCTGATGCAACAGCAGATGCACCACCGAGCCGTCGTCGTCATTGCTGAAGTAATGCGCCTGAGCGCGGCTGCGGCGTACAAGATCGCTGAGGTAATCGGCGTCTTGGCTGTCAGTCGCGCTGTCGCTGAGGATTTTTCCGGAGGGGCTGAGCAGGGCCAGGCTGCGCAGGTCGGGCAGCGACTTTTGAAGTTTGCGCAGCAGCGCCTGCTGTTCGTCGGCCGACTGCGGTTGTTCGACGATCGGTAGCAGATTGAGGGCAATCTGCGCGTTCAACGCCATGTTCAGGCTGACCTGGGCGGCGAGGTCGGCGGTGTAATCGATGGTGTACTGGCGCTGGTTTTTCTGGGTTTCGCGCAGTTGATCGAGCAGTTGCCAGAACAGCAGCGCGAGCAGCAACAGCACCAATGTCGCCAGCGCGCCTTTCAATGTTCCGCGCAGGGACGAGCCGGGCGCCGGTTGGGTGCTGCTCACAGAAGCTGGCGGAGTGACATTGGACAAGCTGTAATCCTGCGGTCTGGCTGGACTGGCGCGACGTGCACTATAAGCCGGACGCCCAAGAGGCGGCTAGCATGCCTTGAGTTGTGGCGAAGTGCCAGCCCCGCTCGGCTGGACTGCCTTCCGTCATTCAGGTAGCTTTGCCGGTTACGCGGGAGCGTTCCAGCTCCTAGACTTTCCGCGCGCACGCATTGATATCTTCCAGTGAACGACGCGCACGGTCTGGCCGGGCATTGCCTGTGTCCCAATCATTCATCAGTCACTGACCCAAGGTTCTCCATGGCTCAATACGTCTTCACCATGCATCGGCTGGGCAAAGTTGTTCCGCCGAAGCGGGAAATCCTGAAAAACATTTCTCTGTCCTTCTTCCCCGGCGCCAAGATCGGCGTACTCGGCCTCAACGGTTCGGGTAAATCCACCCTGCTGAAAATCATGGCCGGCGTCGACACCGAGTTCGAAGGCGAAGCGCGCCCGATGCCGGACCTGAACATCGGTTACCTGCCGCAAGAGCCGCAGCTGGATCCGACCAAGACCGTGCGCGAAGTGGTCGAGGAAGCGGTCAGCGTGATCAAGGATGCGCAAGCGCGTCTGGACGAGGTCTACGCCGCTTACGCCGACCCGGACGCCGACTTCGACAAGCTGGCCGCCGAACAGGCCAAGCTCGAAGCGATCCTGCAGGCCAGCGACGGTCACAACCTGGAGCGCCAGCTGGAAGTCGCCGCCGATGCGCTGCGTCTGCCGGCCTGGGACGCCAGGGTCGAACACCTGTCCGGTGGTGAGAAACGTCGTGTGGCCCTGTGCCGTCTGCTGCTGTCCGCCCCGGACATGCTGCTGCTCGACGAACCGACCAACCACCTGGACGCCGACTCCGTTGCGTGGCTCGAACACTTCCTGCACGACTTCCCGGGCACTGTGGTCGCGATCACGCACGACCGTTACTTCCTGGACAACGTCGCCGGCTGGATTCTGGAACTCGACCGCGGCGCGGGCATTCCTTACGAGGGCAACTACTCGGGCTGGCTGGAAGCCAAGTCCGATCGTCTGGCCCAGGAATCCAAGCAGCAATCGGCTCACGAAAAAGCCATGAAGGAAGAGCTGGAGTGGGTGCGCAAAGGCGCCAAGGCCCGCCAGTCGAAATCCAAGGCTCGTCTGCAACGCTTCGAAGAAATGCAGTCGCAGGAATTCCAGAAGCGTTCGGAAACCAACGAGATCTACATCCCGGCCGGTCCGCGCCTGGGCGACAAGGTCATCGAATTCAAGAACGTCACCAAGGGCTACGGCGATCGCGTCCTCATCGACAACCTGTCGTTCTCCATGCCGAAGGGCGCCATCGTCGGCGTGATCGGCGGTAACGGTGCCGGTAAGTCGACCCTGTTCCGCATGCTGATGGGCAAGGAAACTCCGGACTCCGGCAGCATCGAGATCGGCGAAACCGTGCAACTGGCCTGCGTCGACCAGAGCCGCGAAGACCTGGACGGCAGCAAGACCGTGTTCCAGCAGATTTCCGACGGTTCCGACCAGATCCGCATCGGCAACTACGAGATCCCGTCGCGTACCTACGTCGGTCGTTTCAACTTCAAGGGTGGCGATCAGCAGAAGTTCGTCAAGGACCTGTCCGGTGGTGAGCGCGGTCGTCTGCACCTGGCGCTGACCCTGAAGGAGGGCGGCAACGTCCTGCTGCTCGACGAACCGTCCAACGACCTCGACGTTGAAACCCTGCGTTCCCTGGAAGAAGCCCTGCTGGACTTCCCGGGCGCCGCCATTGTGATCTCTCACGATCGGTGGTTCCTTGACCGCGTCGCGACTCACATCCTGGCGTACGAAGACGACTCGCAAGCCGTGTTCTTCGAAGGCAACTACACCGAGTACGAAGCCGATCGCAAAAAGCGCCTCGGCGAAGCAGCTGCCCAGCCACACCGGGTACGCCACAAGAAACTGGCCTGATTTCAGGTTGGTTGCATGAAACAGCGGAGCCCTCGGGCTCCGCTTTTTTTGCCTGCAATACTGCGCGGGCCTCATCGCTGGCAAGCCAGCTCCCACAATTTCTGCGGTGCTCACCCGTCCAAGGCAAGGCGCAAACTCTGTGGGAGCTGGCTTGCCAGCGATGGCGGATTAACAGTCGATGCAGGTCTGAAATTACAGCCTGTGTACTATTTTTTTTCATAAATGCGACATTTTGTTCTGTTGCTGTGTACATGTCGTTTGTTACAGTCCGGCTCAATCGCTTCCAACGACAATAAATCTGCCGAGACTTTTCCCATGATCGAATCCGTCGAATCCTTCCTTGCCCGTCTGAAAAAACGCGATCCGGATCAACCCGAATTCCACCAGGCCGTCGAAGAAGTCCTGCGCAGCCTGTGGCCGTTTCTCGAAGCCAATCCGCACTATCTGACCTCGGGGATTCTGGAGCGCATCTGCGAGCCGGAGCGGGCGGTGGTGTTCCGGGTGTCGTGGGTCGACGATCAGGGCAAGATCCAGGTCAATCGCGGTTTCCGCATCCAGATGAACAGCGCCATTGGCCCCTACAAGGGCGGTTTGCGTTTCCATCCTTCGGTGAATCTGGGCGTGTTGAAATTCCTCGCCTTCGAGCAGACCTTCAAGAATTCCCTGACCTCGCTGCCCATGGGCGGCGGCAAGGGTGGCTCGGACTTCGATCCGAAGGGCAAGAGCGACGCCGAAGTCATGCGTTTTTGCCAGGCATTCATGAGCGAGCTGTACCGCCACATCGGTGCCGACGTGGACGTGCCAGCCGGTGATATCGGTGTCGGCGCGCGGGAGATCGGTTTCCTGTTCGGCCAGTACAAACGCCTGAGCAACCAGTTCACCAGCGTGCTGACCGGCAAGGGCATGACCTACGGCGGCAGCCTGATTCGCCCCGAAGCCACCGGTTTCGGTTGCGTGTACTTCGCCGAGGAAATGCTCAAGCGCCGCGAGCAGACCGTCGAAGGCAAACGCGTGGCGATCTCCGGTTCCGGCAACGTTGCGCAGTACGCAGCCCGAAAGGTGATGGATCTGGGCGGCAAGGTGATTTCCCTGTCCGACTCCGAAGGCACGCTGTATTGCGAGGCGGGCCTGAGCGAAGAACAGTGGTTGGCGCTGCTGGAACTGAAGAACGTCAAGCGTGGGCGGATCAGCGAATTGGCGTCCGCCTTCGGCCTGGAGTTCCGCGCCGGTCAGTTGCCATGGTCGTTGCCGTGCGACATTGCGCTGCCATGCGCGACCCAGAACGAACTTGACGCGGAATCCGCCCGCACCTTGCTGCGCAACGGCTGCGTCTGCGTGGCCGAAGGCGCGAACATGCCGACCACCCTTGAGGCTGTGGATATCTTTATCGAAGCGGGCATTCTGTTCGCGCCGGGCAAGGCCTCGAATGCCGGCGGCGTAGCGGTCAGTGGGCTGGAGATGTCGCAGAACGCCATGCGCCTGCTGTGGACGGGCGGCGAGGTGGACAGCAAGCTGCACGGGATCATGCAGTCGATCCACCACGCCTGTGTGCATTACGGTGAGGAAAACGGCCGGATCAACTACGTCAAGGGCGCGAACATCGCCGGCTTCGTCAAGGTCGCCGACGCGATGCTCGCCCAAGGCGTGGTTTAAGAACGCTCTATGCGGATCACTTCAATCACTTGATCGCCGGCCGGGCGCTGCCACAGCACTTCATCGTTGAGCCGCGCGCCAAGCAGCGCACGGCCCAGCGGTGAAGCCCAGTTGATCAGCCCGTTGGCGGCATCGGCCTGATCTTCACCGACCAGTTGCACCCGGCGCTCGGTGCCGTGTTCGTCGGCGTAGGTCACCCAACTGCCGATCTGCACCTTGTCGTTCGACGTCGGGGCCGGCGCGACCTGAGCGCTGGCGACCCGTTGATTGAAATAACGCAAATCCCGTTCGAGATCGGCCAGCCGCTGCTTGTCGGCCTGTTCGCCCTTGGCGGACTGTTCGGCGTGCAGGGTTTGCAGTTCGGCGAGTTTTGCCTGCAACTGGGCAAGCCCTTGCGGCGTGACGTAGTTGGGCTGGGTGCTGACCTGCCGTTCGACCGGCTGATCGGCTTGCGCAGCGGCATTGTCTTCGTTGACGAAGGCGCGACTCATGATGGGCTCCTGTTATAGCCGTTGGGCCATGGTCGCAGGCAAAAGGTTTCGCTGGATGTCTGGAAACGACCTACTGCGAACGATAAGCCCGCGCTGCGCCCTGATCCTTCTCCTGCTGCCAGGCGCGTTCGCGTTCGTCCCAGTGTTCGTTGCGATACTGTTCGCGGTCCTTGTTTTCCAGCATCGCCTGACACTGGCGGAAGCCGTCGCTCCAGCCTTCGGCGTATTGCTTGTCCTTGAGATAACGCGGCACGTTCTTGCGAAACTCGCCGCTGATCGAGCCGGCGGCCTGGCGTCCGCTGATGCAACCGTCATCGAAACCGTCAGCGAACGCCGGTGGATAACCCTTGGCAATCAGATCTTCGTGGGTGCTCTGACAGCCACCCAGCAACAGCAACACGCCCGCAAAACACACACAGCGCCACATCACACTCTCCCGGGCCGTTAAACGGCTGATAGGGAAAGTGTAGAAGGTGATTCGTCGGGCTTTGGTGAAAGGCCTGTGAGTAATTCGTTAACCAGTGGAGAGCCCTGTGGGAGCGGGCTTGCCCGCGATGAGGCCATCAGAATCAACATCTCTGTTGACTGATCATTCGCTATCGCGGGCAAGCCCGCTCCCACAGGTTCAGGGATATGTTCGGGATCAGTAGTGATACCACTTCACTTCCAGCATCACTTCGGTCTCCGGCGTGGCCAGATGGCTGAACTCGCGCTGCGCACTCAGGCGCAGGCCGAGATTGCGCGACAATTCCCACTGCTGGTTCAGGCTCAGGCTACGGCGCACTTCACCATTGAAGAAGTAATCACCTTTGGCCTCCAGGCTGAGATTGCCCAGCGGGTTTTTCCACAGTACGCCGGTATTGAAACCGCCTGCGGGGGAAACGAACTCGGCGAAATCATTGTTGTGTTCAACGCGCACGGTGCCGAGGGCAAAACCCAGCACATCGTCAGCCAACGCCCAGGTGCCGCCACCGCCACCGTTGACGTGGCTGACCAATGTCTCATCATCGTGCTTGCCCGGTACGCGTTCAAGACCACCGGTGACTTGCCACGACAGCGGCTGCAACAGCGCGTTGCGCGGCGTCAGCGAGCGGATGGTCGCCAGATCCAGTTGCTGGAATTGCCAGTGATTGCTTTCGTACTGGCGCAGCTTCATCTGCAGGATTTCGATCTGTGCGCCGAGGGGGAAACTCTCGGCGTTGTCGTTGAGGTCGTGATAGGCCATGCGCAAGCCGTACTCGCCGAATGCGCGGTCACCGCGAGTGCCGAGACCGGCCTGCCAGGTGCGCGATTCGTGTCCGTCTTCGGGCAGGCCCGGTTGGGGAATCTGCAGCTCCGGCGCCGGGTTCTTGTTGATCGCCCGCAGCAGTTCAAAACTGCGCTGCGCCCGCTGCGGATCACGTTCCTGGCCGTTGGCGCGGTAGCGCTCCAGCCGATACGCCGCGTCAACAATCAGCGCCTGGCGATCCCGAGGCAGGGCCTTGAAGGCCGGGTCCTGAAGTTGCTGTTGATCGGCGCTGACCTTCAGCACCCAGTCCTGTTCTTCACCGCTCAGGGGCTCGGCGCGGCTGAGCAGTTCGCGCTCGCGGGACGGGCGGTATTCGATGTGCTCGACCAGACCGGCTTCCTTCACCGCTTTGACGGTGTCGGTGGGGATCGCCGTCAGCGGGAATTGCTCGGTCAGGCGCAGGCTCGGACGGGCGACCTGCAACAGTTCGAGCAGGCGATAGGAGCAGTTTTCATCGAAGAAGAAGTAGTCGAACTGGATCTGCTTCAGCTCCCACACATGCTCGACCATCCGCGCTGTTTCGGCTTGCGTCAGATTGAGCCGGTATTCCCACAGGTCGCGGTTTTCCAGGCTGCGGTATTCCGAGAGTTTTTCCTGATACGGCACCAGCGCGAACAGTCCCGGATAACCACCCATCAGGCCTTTCCAGGCGTAAAGAATGCTGTTGTCCGAGCCTTCGATGTAGGCGCCGAAGTTGATCGCGTAACTGAGCAACGAAGTCTTGTCGCTTTGCACGTCGGCCTGGTCGATGCGCAGCAGGGTATGGCCGAACATCGACGACGGGCTGTTGAGATAGGCCGCCGGGAAAATCATCACTGCGCTGTGGGGGGAGACGTCCTTGAACCATTTCTTGAATTCGGCGCAGTCCGGCGTCGGCAGGTCGGTCAGGTTGAGTTGATCTTTCAGCCAGCGGGTGCGCGCCGGGTAGACGCACTGGGCGTGTTGCTCACCGAGACTGGCGGGGGCGTACAGCGCTTGCACGGTGGCGGCCAGTTCATGGTCGGGGTGTTCGTTGCCGTCGGGGGCGAGGAAGAATTTTTTGTCACTGACGTAGCTGCGCCAGCCACCGAGCTTGGCGGTTTCGTAATGACCGAGGGAAATCCAGAAGCGGTCGTTGGCCAGTTGCTGCAAACGTTGAGGGTCGATGTGGGGCGCGGCGGACAGCGGGGCGCAGACACACAGCGCCAACCAGGCAAGGCGTTTGAGCATAAATGGCAACTTAAGTCGAAAAGAAACAAAGTCCGGAAAGGGCGGGCCGAAAAAATAAAACCCGCTTCCCGAAGGAAGCGGGTGGGTCGAGCTTAAGCCTGAGTCGCGTACTTGGCCAGACGTGGGTCTGCCTTCAGAACGGCCAGGGTGTTGGTATGCACGTCTTCGGCGGTCACGTCAGCCTTGCTGAAGATCTGCTGGAAGTGCTCGTGAGTGACGGCGGCGAAGTGCGCACGATCTTCCGGCGCCACGCCCAGTACCACGGCATAGGTCGTCAGCGCTTCGCCGTTGCCTTTTGCCATGTCTTCGGACAGCTCGTTCATCATGCCATTCATGGCAAACCAGGATTTGCCGCCATAGGTCAGCGAAGCGTTGGTGGAGCAACCGTTGGTGCCGGACGTCATGCCGAACGTGGCGTTGCCGGAGGTGCCGTTGGTGGTGGATGCCAGGAAGTGAGCCGGGGTGCCACGCTGACCTTCGAACAGCATGTTGCCCCAACCGCAATCCGGGCCGCCTGGAGCTTGCGCCATTGCGTTGATGGATACAGCGGTGAAGAGAGTACCGAGAAGAATCCGTTTCATAGCTTTGTTCTCTTTATGTGCATACCAATGGACAGGGTTCTGGCCCCCCAAGCTCTGTACGAAACAGATCCAAACGAAGCCAGTGGGCCGGTATTAGTTCCAGCCGCGCAGTTTGGAGTTTAGGCACGTTCCCGGGGTTCCGTGATTTTTTACAAAAGATTTGGTGATAACCCCGGTTTTACTGGGGCAGTGTCATGGTTGGCCGGTTGTCTATGCTTTGTCGTGTGGCGCGCCTTGCCAGTGGGGCTCGGGCAGCGCCAGAATGCCGCTATCTGCCCCGCCTGATTGTTAAGGAAGCCCGATGCCTGATCCTGTTGCTGCCAGCTTGCGTCTAGCGCCCGAAGCGCTGACCCGTCCGTTTTCCGCTGAACAGTTCAGCTTCACTACCACCAATGATCTGGAGCCCTTTCGCGGTGTGCTTGGCCAGGAACGTGCGGTCGAAGCCTTGCAGTTCGGTGTGGCCATGCCACGCCCCGGTTACAACGTGTTCGTCATGGGCGAGCCCGGCACCGGCCGGTTCTCGTTCGTCAAACGCTACCTGAAGGCCGAAGGCAAACGCCTGCAGACCCCGGCGGACTGGGTCTACGTCAACAATTTCGATGAGCCGCGCGAGCCCCGTGCGCTGGAACTGCCATCGGGCACTGCCGGTGCTTTTATCGGCGATATCAACGGCCTGATCGACAACCTGCTGGCGACCTTTCCTGCGGTGTTCGAACACCCGTCCTACCAGCAGAAAAAAAGCGCCATCGACCGCGCCTTCAACCAGCGCTATGACAAGGCACTGGATGTCATCGAACGTCTGGCTTTGGAAAAAGACGTCGCCCTGTATCGCGACAGCAGCAACATTGCCTTCACCCCGATGCTCGAAGGCAAGGCGCTGGACGAAGCTGAATTCGCTCAATTGCCGGAAGCCGAGCGTGAACGCTTTCACGACGATATTTCCGCTCTCGAAGAACGCCTGAACGAAGAACTCGCCAGCCTGCCGCAGTGGAAGCGCGAGTCGAGCAACCAGCTGCGTCAGCTCAACGAAGAAACCATCACCCTGGCCTTGCAGCCCTTGCTCGCACCGCTGTCGGAAAAGTACGCGGAAAACGCGGCCGTCTGCGGTTACCTGCAAGCGATGCAGGTCTATCTGCTGAAAACCGTGGTCGAGCAACTGGTCGATGACAGCAAGACCGACGCCGTCGCCCGCAAGCTGCTGGAAGAGCAATACGCCCCGAGCCTGGTGGTTGGCCATCCGGCCAGCGGTGGTGCGCCGGTGGTGTTCGAGCCGCATCCGACCTACGAAAACCTGTTCGGCCGCATCGAGTACACCACCGATCAAGGCGCGCTCTACACCACCTATCGCCAGCTGCGTCCGGGTGCGCTGCACCGCGCCAATGGCGGTTTCCTGATCCTGGAAGCGGAAAAAATGCTCGGTGAGCCGTTCGTGTGGGATGCGCTCAAGCGCGCCCTGCAATCGCGCAAGCTGAAGATGGAATCGCCGCTGGGCGAGATGGGCCGTTTCGCCACCATGACGCTCAACCCGCAGCACATTCCGCTGCAGGTCAAAGTGATCATCATCGGTGCCCGTCAGCTGTATTACACGCTGCAGGACCTCGATCCGGACTTCCAGGAGATGTTCCGCGTTCTGGTGGACTTCGACGAAGACATCCCGATGGTCGACGAAAGCCTGGAGCAGTTCGCCCAGTTGCTGAAAACTCGAACTTCGGAAGAGGGCATGGCGCCGCTGACCGCCGACGCGGTGGCGCGCCTGGCGACCTACAGTGCGCGTCTGGCCGAACACCAGGGGCGTTTGTCGGCGCGGATCGGCGATCTGTTCCAGCTGGTCAGCGAGGCGGATTTCATCCGGCATCTGGCCAACGATGAAATGACCGACGCCGGCCACATCGAGCGTGCGCTCAAGGCCAAGGCCACTCGCACCGGTCGGGTGTCGGCGCGGATTCTTGACGACATGCTGGCGGGGATCATCCTGATCGATACCGATGGCGCGGCGGTCGGCAAGTGCAACGGGCTGACGGTGCTCGAAGTCGGTGACTCGGCATTCGGTGTGCCGGCGCGGATTTCCGCCACGGTGTACCCGGGCGGCAGCGGCATCGTCGACATCGAACGTGAGGTCAACCTCGGCCAGCCGATTCACTCCAAGGGCGTGATGATCCTCACCGGGTATCTGGGCAGCCGTTACGCCCAGGAATTCCCGCTGGCGATTTCCGCAAGCATCGCGCTGGAGCAATCCTACGGCTACGTCGATGGCGACAGTGCCTCGCTGGGCGAGGCGTGCACGCTGATTTCGGCGTTGTCGAAAACCCCGCTCAAGCAATGCTTCGCGATCACCGGCTCGATCAACCAGTTCGGCGAAGTGCAGGCGGTGGGCGGGGTCAACGAGAAGATCGAAGGCTTCTTCCGTCTCTGCGAAGCGCGCGGGCTGACGGGCGAGCAGGGCGCGATCATTCCGCAGGCCAACGTCGCCACCTTGATGCTCGATGAGAAGGTGCTGGCGGCGGTGCGTGCCGGGCAGTTCCACGTTTACGCGGTGCGTCAGGCCGACGAAGCGTTGAGCCTGCTGGTGGGCGAGCCGGCCGGTGAGCCGAACGAACAGGGCGAATTTCCGGAAGGCAGCGTCAATGCGCGGGTGGTGGAGCGTCTGCGGGTGATTGCCGAGATGATCAGTGAAGAGGATCTGAAAGAGGCCGAGAAGGAACTGGCGCAGGAGGCGCTGGCCGAGGCCAAACCGGCGTAAGTCAGGCGGCAGTTAAAACGGGAGCCTGGAGCTCCCGTTTTGTTTTGTCGCGAACGTCGGCAAAAGTGCCATCAGTCTGGCGTCAATATTCACACAATGACCATTCGGCGCCTTCTGGTTCTGTGCGGCTTGCGCGGCGGACTTTTCTTCTATTCTCTGCTCAAGGACATCGACAGTATCACTGGATCGAAACAGCTCTTCAGCAAGGGCTGAACACCGGCTTTACCGAGGGTCGCCGCCATGTCGCGCAACCTCTGCCTCACCCGTCAGTGCCTGGGTCTCGTGACCCGTATCGAATGCGCCATCAAGCCGTTGGCTGGCGATAACGGCATGTGGACGTTGCTCTTCGCCGCCGGCATGGCTGGTGAACAACCTTCTGCCATCAAAGCCCAAGGCCCGTTTCACGGGCCGATCGCCGCCGAGTCGATTCTCGACACCATCGTTGAAAGCCTGACGATGCACGGCTATGAACTGGCCAATGATCCACAGATCTGGTCGTTGCATCTGCAGGCGCAGTTGCGGCAGATCAACGGTGGGCGCGGACGCAGTATCGGCACTTTCGATCACTAGAGTGCCGATCGTCAGCGCCGATCAGGGTGCAGCGCCCTGGGTCTGCGCCTTGTCGAGTTTGACCTCAAAGCCGTATTGCACGGTGGCGAGGTCGGTTCGCTGGTAGGTCTCCACGTGCGTCGGACGGCCGTAGAAATAATGCACGCCGAATAACGCCGGCCCTTCCGCGCTCGCGTCGTGGCTGACCGACAGAATCTGCTTCAGATAATTGCCGCTGTCGTCCTTGACGAAGAAGCGCCATTCGTTGGCCGGGTATCGCTTCAAATCCACCACCAGGGCGTTGTTTCTGATGTCCAGACCTTTAGGCAGGGCCTTGGCTTCATAAGCCTGTTTGTCCACCGTGGCCAGGAACAACGGCATCGAGCCGACGGCAATCGCCGGGGTTTCCGGGAACAGGTTCAGGTCGTAGGTGATGGTCGCCTGTAGTGGATCGACCTGATACGCCTCGGGTGGCAATTCGATGGGCTCGTCGAGTTTGCCGTTGTGTTTTTCAGTGAAGAACGTCACCGGGCTTTCGCCGGGGCTGAAGTCGTCGCCGAGCATTTCATCGTTGAAGGTTTTGCGGTGGTCGAATTCGATGCGCGCGGCGCTCGGTTCTTCAACCGACTGGCGGATATGAACGCCGCTTTTGAGCTGTTCTTCAGTCAGTGATGCGCCTTTGAGCCATTCGGGTGCCTGATCGTCGTAGACGGTGATCGGCAGATCGAGCGGCTGCACGGCTTTTTCCGTGGTGTGCGGATCGAATTCGCGCACCGGCAAGTCCAGCGCTTTGCGGGTGACGGTCGCTTCGGAAAAATCCAGCAGGCTGACTTCGAGGGTGTCGATCGGGCCGTTGAAGTACACCTTGTTGTAGTGGTGCGGGTGCTGCTGCTCAAAGGCCTGCTGCTGATCGTCCAACTGCTTTTCCAGCGCCTCGCTCCAGCTCTTTTGTTGTTGCAGGTACGCCAGCTGCTTTTGATAGAACGCCACCTGCTCGGGGTTTTCGTTGATGGCGCCGGCGCGCACCAGAAACCGGCCCGTCGCGTCGCGGGCCTGAACGATCAACGGATTGAGCCGGGTATTGGCGACCTCCGGGGCGAGCGGCAGCTGGTTGCTGAATTCGAGTTCGGCGTAGTGCTTGTCCAGTTTCAGCAGGGTCACGCTGAGGTTGCCGTCGGAGCGGGTCTGGCCGACGTCCTTTTTGTCCAGGTTGAAACTGTGCAGGCGTTTCGGGGCGATGACTTCCACCTGGCCTTGCAGGCTGACCGGGCGCGGCAGGTTCTTCTTGTCGACATTCAGCCCTTCGATGAACGGGTAGGTGACGGTCAGGTCGTCGGGGTTGGTGACGTTGGAGCTGGACGGGCTCAGCTGAATGCCAGGATCGGTTTCCGACCACTCCGGTTGATAGGCGATCACCCGTTTGTTGCTCAGGGTGACCGAGTGCCACTCCACGCCATGGGGGAACAGAAAACCGCCGGGGATGTTGAGGTTGAAGGGAAACACCGGTTGCAGGTCGGTGAGGTAATCGGAGCTGGAATCCTTGTGCAACACGAACAGGCCATTGATGAACGTGTCGACCAGCGCCTGGGGTGTTGGGTAATGCCTGAGCACGCCGAGAGCGTCCTCGCCGTATTCGGTGCGCGGTGGGTTGTTGTCGAGCTTCTGTTGCGCGCGTTCGAGCAACAGCAGCGAACCGCCGAGTTCGGTCACGGCGTCCTTGAGTTTGGGGTCGGTGATGGCGTCCAGCGATTGCTCGAACTGTGCAGTCTTTTCTTCGAGACTGACCGGGTGTTTTTCATCGCCGGGCGAACACCCACCCAGCAACAGGGCGAAACAAATTCCGGCAGTCGTTATCGGCAATCGCACATCCATTTCCAGTCGTCCTGTCCACTGTCGCTGGGCTGTCAATGGTTTGGACACTAGCAGAAAAAATTTGACACACACACGCAGGTGGCGGATTTCCGGGCGGTTTCTGGCTGTCATGGTCGGCTGGTATACTCGCCGCCGATTTCAACCTTCTTGTGTGAGAGTCAATGGAACGCTTTATCGAAAATGCAATGTACGCCACGCGCTGGCTGCTGGCGCCGATCTACATCGGGCTGTCCCTGGGGCTGCTGGCGCTGGCATTGAAATTCTTCCAGGAAGTGTTTCATGTCATTCCCAATGTCTTCTCCATGGCCGAGTCCGAGCTGATTCTGGTGCTGCTGTCGCTGATCGACATGGCGCTGGTCGGTGGCTTGCTGGTGATGGTGATGATTTCCGGCTACGAGAACTTCGTGTCCGAGCTGAACATCGATGAAGGCAAGGAAAAGCTCAGCTGGCTGGGCACCATGGACTCCTCGTCGCTGAAGATGAAAGTGGCGGCGTCGATCGTGGCGATCTCCTCGATCCACCTGCTGCGGATCTTCATGGATGCCAAGAACGTCGATCCCGAACACCTGATGTGGTACGTGATCATTCACATGACCTTCGTGATTTCGGCGTTCGCCATGGGTTATCTGGACAAGCTCACCAAGCACTGATGCGCTGTCGATGGCTGTAACAAAACCGCCCGTCTGTTGCGAAACAGACGGGCGGTGTCGTTTGTGGCTTGTACTTTGTTCGGCCGAGGCATATCCCTGTAGGTCTCAAGGCTTGCCACCGCGTGAGGTGCGTTCATGAACCTGCAAGAACTGAATGCGTTTGCCGTCGCCAGAAAGGTCGACGAACTGAACCTGATCTCCATGGAAGGCGGAATCTATCTGCTCGAAGCCCGGATGCATGGTGCGGCGTACCCGCTGAGCGATTCGCAGGGAAAAATGCTGACACTGCGTTCGGTCGAGCATGCCCGGGATGTGCTGCATAACTTTCCGATGCTGCCGTTCAACCTGGTGCACACCTCGGTGCACGATGAAATGTGCGGTCTTGGCGCCAGTGGCGAAGAAAGCCTGAAGGTGCCGCTGGCCTGGCGGTCCGCACTGTAGGCCCCGGGGCCTGATCATTGCCGGAACATCTGTGCTAGTCTGCTCGCCCTTTTGGTTCCGGGCGCGCCGGGACGCGCTGTGTACGCACGGCGTGTTCCGAGGCCGTCCGCACAGCGGAGCAGTGTCATGTCCGAAGTAAATCTGTCCACCGACGAAACCCGCGTCAGCTACGGTATCGGCCGTCAGCTGGGTGACCAGCTGCGCGACAACCCGCCACCGGGTGTCAGCCTGGACGCCATCCTGGCCGGTCTGACCGACGCATTCGCCGGCAAGGAAAGCCGTGTAAGCCAGGAAGCCATGTCCGCCAGCTTCAAGGTGATCCGCGAGATCATGCAAGCCGAAGCCGCTGCCAAGGCTGAAGCCGCCGCTGGCGAAGGCCTGGCATTCCTGGCTGAAAACGCCAAGAAAGAAGGCATCACGACTCTGGCTTCCGGCCTGCAGTTCGAAGTGCTGACTCAAGGTGAAGGCGCCAAGCCATCCCGTGAAGACACCGTGCGTACTCACTACCACGGCACCCTGATCGACGGCACCGTGTTCGACAGCTCCTACGAGCGTGGCCAGCCGGCTGAATTCCCGGTGGGCGGCGTTATCGCCGGCTGGACCGAAGCCCTGCAACTGATGAATGCCGGCAGCAAATGGCGTCTGTACGTGCCGAGCGAACTGGCTTACGGCGCTCAAGGTGTTGGCAGCATTCCGCCGCACAGCGTTCTGGTGTTCGACGTCGAGCTGCTCGACGTTCTGTAATCCCGTTACCCTGCACAAGCGTGGCTTGTGCAGGGTTTCTCTGTCTTTCTCATACTTCGATCTTGTGGTGCAGTTCACTGGTCGGGCGCAAGGCCCGGGCATAGCAGAACAGGAACAGATTGCGCACCAGCTCCTTGAGCACCAATGGCTCGCTGGAACTCAGGCCGCTGACGTCCAGATCCCCCTGATCCTGCAACTCGTGCAGGGCTTCTTCTTCCAGTACGGCGCAGACTTCACCGGTTTCCCGATGCAGGATCCTGAGGTACGGGTGCGGGCGGTCCAGCCAGGCGTCGATCAAATAAGTCATGGGTCTCATCTCCATTGAAAGGGTTTCAATGAGAATAATTCTTATTCGTCAAATAGCAAGCGCCTATTGGCGGTTTGTGATTTTTTGCGGGTAAAGATTGCGTAAGGTCAAAACGGCTGGCGTTTGGCTATTGCGCGGATTGGCTGGGGATTGCGGGGGAGGGCGAAGCTCCATCCCACGGCGGGCGCGGGATGGAAGACAGCAGAATCAGACTTTTCTGACGAACTCGGATTTGAGTTTCATCGGGCCGATGCCGTCGATCTTGCAGTCAATGTCATGATCGCCATCGCACAGGCGGATGTTCTTGACCTTGGTGCCGACCTTGACCACCAGCGAGGTGCCCTTGACCTTCAGGTCCTTGATCACGGTGATGGTGTCGCCGTCCTGCAGGACGTTACCCACCGAATCTTTCTTCACGGCATCATCGGACGCCACTTCGGCTTCACCGCCGGCAGACCACTCGTGGGCGCACTCCGGGCACACCAGTTGGGTGCCGTCTTCGTAGGTGTATTCGGAATTGCATTTCGGGCAGGGTGGCAACGTGCTCACTAAGGCTCCTTGGAGAGGGGATCGCTAAAAGTCGCACATTGTATAGGGTTTTAACCGCTGATGGCAGGCAACAAAAAACCGCAGGCTCCAACGGAGGCTGCGGTTCTTTGATGACGCGATGCTGATCAGTGCGTGCGGGCGACCGCGAACTCGCTCAGCTCAACCAGTGCATCGCGGTATTCGCTGGCCGGCAGCGCGTCGAGGCACTTGATCGCACGGGCCACGTAATCACGGGCCAGTTGCGCGGTGTATTCCAGCGAACCGGAGGCTTCCACGGCGATACGGATGCTTTCCAGGTCTTCGATCCCGCCTTTCTGGATCGCCTGGCGTACCAGGGCGGCTTGCTCTGGCGTACCTTCACGCATGGTGTAGATCAGCGGCAGGGTCGGCTTGCCTTCGGCCAGATCATCACCGACGTTCTTGCCCAGGGTTTCTGCGTCGCCCTTGTAGTCGAGCAGGTCGTCGACCAGTTGGAACGCCACGCCCAGGTGATCACCGAAGGTGCGCAGGGCTTCGCTCTGTTCGGCGGTGGCACCGGCCAGCGCCGCGGCGCTGTGGGTCGAAGCCTCGAACAGCATCGCGGTCTTGCCGCGGATGACTTCCATGTAGGTTTCTTCGGTGGTGCTGGCGTCGCGAACCTTGGACAGCTGCAGCACTTCGCCTTCGGCGATGATGCGCGTGGCCTGGGACAGAATCTTCATTACCGGCATCGAGCCCAGTTCGACCATCATCTCGAACGAGCGCGAGTACAGGAAGTCGCCGACCAGTACGCTCGGAGCATTGCCCCACATGGCGTTGGCGGTCGAACGGCCACGGCGCATACCGGACATGTCGACCACGTCGTCATGCAGCAGGGTGGCGGTGTGCAGGAATTCGATGGTGGCGGCCAGCAGGCGCATGTCGTCGCCTTCGCGACCCAGGGCCTTGCCGCACAGCAGCACCAATAAAGGACGCAGGCGTTTGCCGCCGGCCGACGTGATGTAATCGCCGATTTTCGATACCAGCGGCACTCGGGAAGTCAGCTGCTTCTTGATGATGCCGTCGACGGCGCTAAAATCGTCCGCCACCGCGCGGTAGAAAGCTTGGGGTTGCATCAGCGACAGGTGCTCCAGAAGGGTTGCGCGGCATGCTAGGACCCGCGTCCGGGCCTGTCAAGGCGCGATGGACGGCCCCTTGCATGACTTCGAAGGCTTGCGTACAATCGCGCACCCTGAACTTCCTGGGCAGCACCTGCCTTACGCAATTGCACTTGGGCCGTTCCAGCCCCATGCAGCCATGCCAGCCAATACCTCTTCTTATAAAGAGCTGGGTGAGCAGGATTATCGGAGAAATACCATGTACGCAGTAATCGTTACCGGCGGTAAGCAATACAAGGTCGCTGAAGGTGAATACCTGAAGATCGAAAAACTGGAAGTCGCCACCGGCGAATCCGTGACTTTTGACCGCGTTCTGTTGGTCGCCAATGGCGACGACGTGAACATCGGCGCACCTGTTGTTGCTGGCGCAACCGTCAAGGCTGAAGTGATCTCCCAAGGTCGTCACGATAAAGTCCGCATCATCAAGTTCCGTCGCCGTAAGCACCACATGAAGCGTATGGGCCACCGCCAGTGGTTCACCGAGATCAAAATCACCGGTATTCAGGCTTAATTACAGCCTAATTCCTCACTAGGAGAATTGAACTCATGGCACACAAAAAAGCTGGTGGTAGTACCCGTAACGGTCGCGACTCAGAAGCCAAACGCCTTGGCGTGAAGATGTATGGCGGCCAGGTCATCAAGGCCGGCAACATCATCGTGCGTCAGCGCGGCACCCAATTCCACGCTGGCTACGGCGTTGGCATGGGTAAAGATCACACCCTCTTCGCGAAAATCGAAGGCGTGATCAAGTTTGAAGTAAAAGGCGCCTTCGGTCGTCGTTACGTGAGCGTTGTCGCAGCCTAACTGCGAGAGTGCTGGAGAAGCCCTGTCTTGCGACGGGGCTTTTTCGTTTGTGGGGTGAGTCTCTTGCAAAGCTGTTTGTATGGGCTGCCGGCGTGCGATGCAGGTCGTGGATTGGGGTCGCTGCGCTCATTTTTGCAAGAGTCTTATGTCTTGATTGTTTTTCGGCTCGTCCGTACGGCGAGAGGCGTTGGTTATGAAGTTTGTTGATGAAGTATCGATCCGCGTAAAGGCTGGTGACGGCGGCAATGGCTGCATGAGTTTCCGTCGGGAAAAATTCATTGAAAACGGCGGTCCGAACGGTGGTGATGGCGGTGACGGCGGTTCCATCTACATGATGGCCGACGAAAACCTCAACACCCTGGTGGACTACCGTTACACCCGGCACTTTGATGCTGAGCGTGGCTCCAACGGCGGCAGCACCGACTGCACCGGCAAGAAGGGTGAAGACCTGATCCTGCGCGTGCCGGTCGGCACCACCGTGATCGACTCCGCCACCCAGGAAGTCATCGGCGACCTGACCAAGGCCGGTCAGAAACTGATGGTGGTTCAAGGTGGCTGGCACGGTCTGGGTAACACTCGTTTCAAATCCAGTACCAATCGTGCGCCGCGCCAGACCACGCCGGGCAAGCCGGGCGAGCAGCGCGACCTGAAGCTGGAAATGAAAGTGCTGGCCGACGTTGGCCTGCTGGGCCTGCCGAACGCTGGTAAAAGTACCTTTATCCGTTCGGTATCGGCTGCCAAGCCGAAAGTCGCCGATTACCCGTTCACCACCCTGGTGCCGAATCTCGGTGTGGTTAGCGTTGATCGCTGGAAGAGTTTCGTCATTGCCGACATTCCGGGTCTGATCGAAGGTGCTTCCGACGGTGCTGGCCTGGGGATCCGTTTCCTCAAGCACCTGGCGCGTACTCGTCTGTTGCTGCACCTCGTGGACATGGCGCCGCTGGATGAAAGCAGTGCGCCGGACGCCGCTGAAGTGATCGTCAACGAGCTGATCAAATTCAGTCCGTCGCTGGCCGAGCGTGATCGCTGGCTGGTGCTGAACAAGTGCGACCAGATCCTCGAAGAAGAGCATGAAGCGCGGGTCAAGGAAATCGTTGATCGTCTGGAGTGGACCGGTCCGGTCTACGTGATTTCGGCCATCGCCAAAGAAGGCACCGAGCGCCTGACGCGCGACATCATGCGTTACCTGGAGGATCGTGCCGATCGCCTGGCCAATGATCCGGCCTACAAGGAAGAGCTGGCCGATCTCGATCAGCGCATCGAAGACGAAGCTCGTGCGCAGTTGCAGGCGCTGGATGACAAGCGTGCCCTGCGTCGCAGTGGCGTGAAGTCGGTCCACGATATCGGTGACGATGATTGGGACGAAGAAGATGTGGATGACGAAGACGGTCCGGAAATCATTTACGTGCGTGACTGATTCGTTGCAGTAAACTTAAGCGCCGCTCAATCGAGCGGCGTTTTAGTATCTGGAAATCGATTGTTGGTCACGAAGAATCACGAATAACGTCACGGGCAGAGCCAGGTCGCGCTGCCCTCAAGCTAAGGTTGAAGATGATGCGGAGCAAGGTGACAGGTGCGCAGCGTTGGGTCGTGAAGATCGGCAGCGCTTTGCTGACAGCGGATGGCAAAGGGCTGGATCGCGCGGCAATGGGTGTCTGGGTCGAGCAGATGGTGGCTCTGCATGAGGCTGGCGTCGAGCTGGTCCTGGTGTCCTCCGGGGCGGTGGCGGCGGGCATGAGTCGCCTGGGCTGGACCGCGCGACCCAGTGCGATGCACGAGCTCCAGGCTGCCGCTGCAATCGGTCAGATGGGCCTGGTGCAAGCCTGGGAATCGAGCTTTGCCGAGCATGGCCGGCACACCGCGCAGATTCTTCTGACTCACGACGACCTGTCCGATCGCAAGCGTTACCTGAACGCCCGCAGCACCTTGCGTGCGCTGGTCGAGCTGAAAGTCATCCCGGTGATCAACGAAAACGACACCGTGGTCACCGACGAAATCCGTTTCGGCGACAACGATACGCTCGCGGCGCTGGTGGCCAACCTGGTCGAGGCTGATCTGCTGGTGATCCTGACCGATCGCGACGGCATGTTCGACGCCGATCCGCGCAATAACCCTGACGCCCAGCTGATTTACGAAGCGCGCGCCGATGATCCGACGCTGGATGCGGTAGCGGGTGGTACCGGCGGTGCGCTGGGGCGTGGCGGTATGCAGACCAAGCTGCGCGCGGCGCGTCTGGCTGCGCGTTCCGGGGCGCACACCATCATTGTCGGCGGGCGTCTGGAGCGGGTGCTTGATCGTCTGAAGGCGGGTGAGCGCATTGGTACGTTGCTGTCGCCTGAGCGCGGCATGCTCGCGGCGCGCAAGCAGTGGCTGGCCGGGCATCTGCAAACTCGCGGCACGCTGGTGCTGGATGATGGTGCGGTCTCCGCGTTGTCCCAAGGCAACAAAAGCCTGCTGCCGGTGGGCGTCAAACTGGTTCAGGGCAGTTTCCGTCGTGGCGAAATGGTGGTTTGCGTAGCGCCGGACGGTCGTGAGATTGCCCGTGGCCTGGCCAACTACAGCGCGCTGGAGGCACAAAAAATCATCGGCCAGTCGTCGGATGCGATTGTCGGTTTGCTGGGTTACATGGCTGAGCCGGAACTGGTTCACCGTGACAACCTGATTCTGGTTTGAGGAAAACGCGATGCGCATGGCAAAAGGATTGTTGGGCTTGTTGATGGCGCTGCCGTTGCTGGCCTCGGCCGAGGAAATCGGTCAGGTGTCGACAGTGTTCAAGTTCGTCGGGCCGAACGACCGGATTGTGGTCGAGGCATTCGATGATCCGAAAGTCGAGGGTGTGACTTGCTATCTGTCGCGCGCCAAAACGGGCGGTGTGAAGGGTGGGTTGGGTCTGGCCGAGGATCGTGCCGAGGCGTCCATTGCTTGCCGTCAGGTCGGGCCGATCAACTTCAAGGGTGAATTGAAGGATGGCGAAGAGGTGTTCAAGGAGCGCACTTCGTTGGTGTTCAAGACCATGCAGGTGGTGCGCTTCCTCGACAAGAAGCGCAATACGCTGGTGTATCTGGTCTACAGCGATCGTTTGATCGAGGGTAGCCCGCAGAATGCGGTGACGGCGATCCCGATTTTGCCGTGGGCGTCGGCTCATTAATCGCGCATAAAAAAAGAGGAGCCGGTTGGCTCCTCTTTTTTGCCTGTGATTTGCTGGAGTGAGGACAAATCGCAGGCAATAAAAAACCGACCCTGAGGTCGGTTTTTTAATGATTACGTCGCTTAGGCAGCAGCTTTCAGTGCCTTGACGTGACCATTCAGACGGCTCTTATGACGAGCAGCCTTGTTCTTGTGGATGATGCCTTTATCGGCCATGCGGTCGATAACTGGCACAGCCAGAACGTATGCAGCTTGAGCTTTTTCAGCGTCTTTTGCGTCGATGGCTTTAACTACATTCTTGATGTAAGTACGAACCATGGAACGCAGGCTGGCGTTGTGGCTGCGACGCTTCTCAGCCTGTTTTGCACGTTTTTTGGCGGAAGGTGAGTTGGCCACCGTCGAGCTCCTCGAAAGACTTTTTAGGAAATAGCAAACAAAATAGGCCGCGAATCATGCCGATGAAGAGATGTCTTGTCAAGGGCGCTTGAGACGTTCCGCTAAGTGGTAGGTATAAAGAGGCGGGATATTTATTTCCGGCGCTTGACCTGTAAACTCGCGAGCTTTGGCTCTGTGCTGTTGCGGCGCGGAGTATCGCACAAGTAGGCGCATTGTTCGCCTGCTGTTTATCGACAGGCACACATTCCTTCAATGAATCTGCTCAAATCGTTGGCCGCCGTCAGCTCTATCACGATGCTTTCCCGGATTCTCGGGTTTGTTCGCGACACGCTCATTGCCCGCACCTTCGGCGCCGGAATGGCGACCGACGCCTTCTTTATCGCCTTCAAATTGCCCAATCTGCTGCGCAGGATCTTCGCCGAGGGGGCATTTTCCCAGGCTTTTGTGCCGATTCTGGCCGAATATAAAAGCCAGAAGGGCGAAGGAGCGACCCGCACCTTTATTGCTTACGTTTCCGGTCTGCTGACGCTGGTTCTGGCGCTGGTCACTGCGTTGGGCATGATCGCCGCGCCCTGGGTGATTTGGGCCACGGCACCGGGTTTCACCGATACGCCGGAAAAATTCCAGCTGACCTCCGATCTGCTGCGAGTGACCTTCCCTTATATATTGCTGATTTCCCTGTCCTCGCTGGCGGGTGCGATCCTCAATACCTGGAACCGTTTCTCGGTGCCAGCGTTCGTGCCGACCCTGCTCAACGTCAGCATGATCGTGTTTTCGCTGTTCCTGACGCCGTATTTCGATCCGCCGGTCATGGCCCTCGGTTGGGCGGTGCTGGTCGGTGGCCTCGCGCAATTGCTCTATCAACTGCCGCACTTGAAAAAGATCGGCATGCTCGTGCTTCCGCGCCTGAATCTTCGCGATACCGGTGTCTGGCGGGTGATGAAGCAGATGTTGCCGGCGATCATCGGCGTCTCGGTCAGCCAGATTTCCCTGATCATCAACACTATTTTCGCCTCGTTCCTGGTGGCGGGCTCGGTGTCCTGGATGTATTACGCCGACCGCCTGATGGAGTTGCCGTCCGGTGTACTCGGTGTGGCGCTGGGCACGATCCTGCTGCCGACACTGGCCAAGACCTACGCCAGCAAGGATCGCCACGAATACTCGCGGATTCTCGACTGGGGCCTGCGCCTGTGCTTCGTGCTGGTATTGCCATGCGCGCTGGCGTTGGGGATTCTGGCCGAGCCGTTGACGGTTTCACTGTTCCAGTACGGCCAGTTCAGCGGATTTGACGCGGAGATGACGCAGCGGGCATTGATTGCCTATTCTGTCGGTCTGCTCGGGATCATCGTGATCAAAGTGCTGGCGCCCGGCTTTTATGCGCAACAGAACATTCGCACACCGGTAAAAATCGCAATCTTCACCCTGGTGGTTACTCAGCTGTTCAACCTGGTGCTGATCGGTCCGCTGGCCCACGCCGGTCTGGCGCTGGCAATCAGCGCCGGTGCCTGCCTGAATGCCGGGTTGCTGTTCTATCAACTGCGCAAACAACAGATGTATCAACCGCAGCCGGGCTGGCTGAAGTTCGGTTTCAAGCTGTTGGTCGCGGTGGCGGTGATGTCGGTGGTGCTGTTGATAGGCATGCATTTCATGCCCGCGTGGGATCAGGGCCACATGCTTGAGCGCTTCCTGCGTCTGGGTGCATTGGTAGTTGCTGGCGTGGTCGCCTATTTCGGCATGTTGCTGCTGCTTGGTTTCCGCCTGCGCGACTTCAATCGCAAGGCCTTGAGCTGAGGTTTCACCCTTGAAAAGCGGGCGCGAGCCGGCAGTTTTGTCGGCTCGTTCACTTTGGGTTACGGTGTTGCCTGTCGTCGGCCGTCGGGTGTGGTTATAATCGGCCACTTTATGAGCAAGAAGCGCGTTATGCAGCTGGTTCGAGGCCTCCACAATCTGCGCCCCCAGCATCGGGGCTGCGTCGCCACTATTGGCAACTTTGACGGTGTTCACCGCGGTCACCAGGCCATCCTGGCCCGACTGCGTGAGCGTGCGCTCGAGTTGGGCGTACCCAGCTGCGTGGTGATTTTCGAGCCGCAGCCACGGGAATTCTTTGCCCCGGAGACCGCTCCGGCGCGTCTGGCCCGGTTGCGCGACAAGCTGCAACTGTTGGCTGCCGAAGGCGTCGACCGGGTTCTGTGCCTGGCGTTCAACCAACGCCTGAGCAAGCTCAGCGCCAGCGAGTTCGTTGATACCATCCTGGTTGATGGCCTCGGCGTGCAGCATCTGGAGGTCGGTGACGATTTCCGCTTCGGTTGCGACCGTCTCGGCGATTTCGATTTCCTGTTGCAGGCCGGGCAGGTCCACGGTTTTACCGTGGAAGCGGCGCAAACCGTCGAGCTGGACGGCATCCGCGTCAGCAGCACTCAGGTGCGCAACGCGCTGGCCGCCGCCGATTTTGCCTTGGCCGAGCGCCTGCTGGGTCGCCCGTACCGGATTGCCGGTCGCGTGCTGCACGGCCAGAAGTTGGCCCGCCAGTTGGGTACGCCCACGGCGAATATTCAACTCAAACGCCGTCGCGTGCCGTTCACCGGGGTTTACCTGGTCGACGTCGACATCGACGGCAAGACCTGGCCCGGCGTCGCCAATATCGGCGTGCGGCCCACGGTGCAAGGTGATGGCAAGGCCCACCTTGAAGTCCATCTTTTAGATTTTGCCGGCGATCTGTATGACCGGCGTTTGACGGTGGTTTTCCACCAGAAGCTGCGTGAAGAGCAGCGTTTCGCCTCCCTGGAGGCATTGAAAACGGCGATCAGCGCGGATGTCGCCGCCGCCCGTGCACTAGCCGCACCTAGCGCCCATCGCTAATGAAGAGCCTTAAATGACCGACTATAAAGCCACGCTAAACCTTCCGGACACCGCCTTCCCAATGAAGGCCGGCCTGCCACAGCGCGAACCGCAGATCCTGCAGCGCTGGGACAGTATTGGCCTGTACGGAAAGTTGCGCGAGATTGGCAAGGATCGTCCGAAGTTCGTCCTGCACGACGGCCCTCCGTACGCCAACGGTACGATTCACATCGGTCACGCACTGAACAAGATTCTCAAGGACATGATCATCCGCTCGAAGACCCTGTCGGGCTTCGACGCGCCGTATGTCCCGGGCTGGGATTGCCACGGCCTGCCGATCGAACACAAGGTTGAAGTGACTCACGGCAAGAACCTGGGCGCGGACAAGACCCGCGAACTGTGCCGTGCCTACGCCACCGAGCAGATCGAAGGGCAGAAGACCGAGTTCATCCGCCTCGGCGTGCTGGGCGACTTCGCCAATCCGTACAAGACCATGAACTTCAAGAACGAGGCCGGTGAAATCCGCGCCCTCGCCGAAATCGTCAAGGGCGGTTTCGTGTTCAAGGGCCTGAAGCCTGTCAACTGGTGCTTCGATTGCGGTTCGGCCCTGGCCGAGGCGGAAGTCGAGTACGAGAACAAAAAGTCCTCGACCATCGACGTCGCGTTCCCGATTGCTGACGAGGCCAAGCTGGCTGCTGCGTTCGGTCTGCCATCGCTGGCCAAACCTGCTGCCATCGTGATCTGGACCACCACCCCGTGGACCATCCCGGCCAACCAGGCGCTGAACGTTCACCCGGAATTCACCTACGCCCTGGTCGACATCGGCGACAAGCTGCTGGTGCTGGCTGAAGAGCTGGTCGAATCCTGCCTGACCCGTTACGGCGTCGAAGGCACTGTATTGGCGACCGCTCCGGGTTCGGCGCTGGAACTGATCAATTTCCGTCACCCGTTCTACGACCGTTTGTCGCCAGTGTACCTGGCCGACTACGTGGAGCTGGGCGCCGGCACCGGCGTGGTTCACTCCGCGCCGGCCTACGGCGTGGACGACTTCGTGACCTGCAAGAAGTACGGCATGGTCAACGACGACATCCTCAACCCGGTACAGAGCAACGGCGTCTATGTGCCGTCGCTGGAGTTCTTCGGCGGCCAGTTCATCTGGAAGGCCAACCCGGCCATCGTCGACAAGCTGACCGAAGTCGGTGCGCTGCTGCACACCACCGTCATCGAACACAGCTACATGCACTGCTGGCGTCACAAGACCCCGCTGATCTACCGCGCTACCGCGCAGTGGTTCATCGGCATGGACAAGGAGCCGGTCAGCGGCGACACCCTGCGCGTACGCTCGCTCAAAGCCATCGAAGACACCAAGTTCGTCCCGGCCTGGGGCCAGGCGCGCCTGCATTCGATGATCGCCAACCGTCCGGACTGGTGCATCTCCCGTCAGCGCAACTGGGGCGTACCGATCCCGTTCTTCCTGAACAAGGAAAGCGGCGAGCTGCACCCACGCACCGTCGAGCTGATGGAAGAAGTCGCCAAGCGCGTTGAAGTCGAAGGCATCGAAGCCTGGTTCAAACTCGACGCTGCCGAACTGCTGGGCGATGAAGCGCCGCAGTACGACAAGATCAGCGACACCCTCGACGTCTGGTTTGACTCGGGCACCACCCACTGGCACGTCCTGCGCGGTTCGCACCCGATGGGCCACGAGACCGGCCCGCGTGCCGACCTGTACCTGGAAGGTTCGGACCAGCACCGTGGCTGGTTCCACTCGTCCTTGCTGACCGGTTGCGCCATCGACAACCACGCGCCGTACCGCGAGCTGCTGACCCACGGCTTCACTGTGGACGAGTCCGGCCGCAAGATGTCCAAGTCCCTGGGCAACGTGATCGCGCCGCAGAAAGTCAACGATACTCTGGGCGCCGACATCATGCGTCTGTGGGTCGCTTCGACCGACTACTCCGGCGAAATGGCCGTGTCCGAGCAGATCCTTCAGCGCAGTGCGGACGCCTATCGTCGTATCCGTAACACCGCGCGCTTCCTGCTTTCCAACCTGACCGGTTTCAACCCGGCCACCGACCTGCTGCCGGCCGAAGACATGCTGGCGCTGGATCGCTGGGCGGTGGACCGTACCCTGCTGCTGCAACGTGAGCTGCAAGAGCACTACGGCGAATACCGTTTCTGGAACGTCTACTCGAAGATCCACAACTTCTGCGTGCAGGAGCTGGGTGGTTTCTACCTGGACATCATCAAGGATCGCCAGTACACCACCGGCGCCGACAGCAAGGCCCGTCGTTCGTGCCAGACCGCGCTGTTCCACATCTCCGAAGCGCTGGTGCGCTGGATCGCGCCGATCCTGGCCTTCACCGCCGACGAACTGTGGCAATACCTGCCGGGCGAGCGCAACGAATCGGTGATGCTCAACACCTGGTACGAAGGCCTGACCGAGTTGCCGGAAGGCTTCGAGCTGGGGCGCGAGTACTGGGATCGCATCATGGAAGTGAAGGTGGCGGTCAATAAAGAGATGGAAATCCAGCGCGCGGCCAAGGCCGTCGGTGGCAACCTGCAAGCCGAAGTGACGCTGTTCGCCGAAGACGCGCTGACCGCCGACCTGGCCAAACTGAGCAACGAGCTGCGCTTTGTCCTGATTACTTCGACTGCCACTGTTGCACCGTTCGTGCAGGCTCCGGCCGATGCTGTGGCCACCGAAGTCAGCGGCCTGAAGCTGAAGATCGTCAAATCCGCCTTCCCGAAATGTGCCCGTTGCTGGCACTGCCGCGAAGACGTTGGCGTGAACCCGGAGCATCCGGAAATCTGCGGCCGTTGCGTTGACAACATCGATGGCGCCGGCGAGGTTCGTCACTATGCCTAATGCCGTTGGCCGTTTCGGACGGCTGAGCTGGCTCTGGTTGAGCTTGCTGGTTCTGGTCGTCGACCAGGCCAGCAAGTTCTACTTCGAAGGCAAGCTCGAGATGTTCCAGCAGATCGTGATCATCCCTGATTACTTCAGCTGGACACTGGCCTACAACACCGGCGCAGCCTTCAGCTTCCTCGCGGACAGCTCGGGCTGGCAGCGCTGGCTGTTCGCCGTGATCGCGATTGCGGTCAGCGCAGTGCTGGTGGTCTGGCTCAAGCGCCTGGGCCGCAACGAAACCTGGCTGGCCATTGCGCTGGCGCTGGTGCTGGGCGGCGCACTGGGCAACCTTTATGACCGCATTGCCCTGGGCCATGTGATCGACTTCATTCTGGTGCACTGGCAGAACCGCTGGTACTTCCCGGCGTTCAACTTCGCCGACAGCGCCATTACCGTTGGTGCGGTGATGCTGGCACTGGACATGTTCAAAAGTAAAAAAACCGGAGAAGCCGTTCATGACTGAACAGGTATTGGCTGAGCAACGCATCGGCCAGAACACGGAAGTCACCTTGCACTTTGCATTGCGCCTGGAGAACGGCGACACGGTCGACAGCACCTTCGACAAGGCACCGGCGACCTTCAAGGTCGGCGACGGCAACCTGCTGCCGGGCTTCGAGGCGGCACTGTTCGGTTTCAAGGCTGGCGACAAGCGTACACTGACCGTCGAGCCGGAAAACGCCTTCGGCCAGCCGAACCCGCAAAACGTGCAGATCATTCCGCGTTCGCAGTTTGCGGACATGGAACTGTCGCCGGGTCTGCTGGTGATCTTCAACGATGCGGCCAATACTGAGCTGCCGGGTGTGGTGAAAGAGTTCGACGACGCGCAAGTGACCGTCGACTTCAACCACCCGCTGGCTGGCAAGACGCTGACCTTTGACGTGGAAATCTTCTCCGTCAAAGCGCTCTGAGTAACACAGCAGAACCCCTGTGGGAGCGGGCTCGCTCGCGAATGCTGACTGACATTCAACATAAAAGTTGTCTGACACACCGCTTTCGCGAGCAAGCCCGCTCCCACAGGGATTGCAATGATCCATTTTCTTGCGCGCAAGACACGAGGCACCGCATGCAAATCAAACTCGCCAACCCCCGTGGCTTCTGCGCCGGCGTGGACCGGGCGATCGAAATCGTCAACCGCGCCCTGGAGGTCTTCGGGCCGCCGATCTATGTGCGTCACGAAGTGGTGCACAACAAGTTTGTGGTCGAAGACCTGCGCAGTCGTGGCGCGATTTTCGTCGAGGAACTCGATCAGGTACCTGACGACGTTATCGTGATCTTCAGTGCCCACGGCGTCTCGCAAGCCGTGCGCACCGAAGCCGCCGGCCGTGGCCTGAAAGTGTTCGACGCTACCTGCCCATTGGTGACCAAGGTACACATCGAAGTCGCGAAATACAGCCGCGACGGCCGTGAATGCATCCTGATCGGCCACGCCGGTCACCCGGAAGTCGAAGGCACCATGGGCCAGTACGACGCCAGCAATGGCGGTGCGATCTACCTCGTCGAAGACGAGAAGGATGTCGCCGAGTTGCAGGTGCGCAACCCCGAAAAACTGGCCTTCGTCACCCAGACCACGCTGTCCATGGATGACACCAGCCGTGTCATCGATGCGCTGCGTACGCGTTTTCCGGCCATTGGCGGGCCGCGCAAGGACGATATCTGCTACGCCACCCAGAACCGTCAGGACGCGGTCAAGCAACTGGCCGACGAGTGCGACGTGGTGTTGGTGGTGGGCAGCCCGAACAGCTCCAACTCCAACCGCCTGCGTGAACTGGCCGAACGCATGGCCACGCCGGCCTACCTGATCGATGGCGCCGAAGACCTGCAGAAGAGCTGGTTCGACGGTGTCGAGCGTATCGGCATCACCGCCGGTGCCTCTGCCCCGGAAGTCCTGGTACGTGGCGTGATCCAGCAGTTGCAGGCCTGGGGCGCCACCGGCGCCGACGAACTGGCCGGGCGTGAGGAGAACATCACGTTCTCGATGCCTAAAGAGCTGCGCGTACGCTCGATCTGATCGCTTTATCCTTTCGGCACAGCGCCTGTTCAGCCTTTTGGCTGGCCAGGCGTACGCGACCGGTCGCCGCCAGCACCACCTGGAGCTGGCTGACCGGCTCGCGAGTCGAGCACAGATGTAACGTCCCCGCCTGAAACTTGCGGTCCGGCACCAGTGGCTGGCCCAGGCTGCTGAACCGTATGTACCGGCTCACCAGCCAGTTGCCGACAATCGGTATCCGTCCGTCACTCGCCTGCTCGATCAGCAATGGATTACCGGCATCAGCCGGCCCCTTTCCGCTGAGATCCAGAATGATCCGCCAGCCCTGGCCCCAGTCACCGTTGATGCCATGAATCACCACGCTCTGATTGCGCGTGATGGCCATGCTCCGGGCATTACGAATCCCGTCAAGCAAAGACTGCGCGGCCTGCTGCCGCCGGTTTGATTCGGTGAAGTCCGCCAGCGCCGGACTGACCAGTGACAGAACAATTGCGCCGATCGCCAGTCCCATAAGCAGTTCGACCAGACTGAAACCCTGTTGCGGCATGTGCGCCTCCTCCCTGGATTGTGCACGGCGGCGCAATCCGTGCGCCGCACGCGGTAAATCAACCGGCGCATGCCGGTCGAATGTTCTAGGTTTGTACAGGTATAGCCGACGGCAACGGAGGGCATCGATGGATCATCGTACAAAAGGTTTCACGCTGATCGAGCTGTTGGTGGCGGTCGCGGTGTTTGTGATCCTGATCACGATGGCGGTGCCGGCGTTCACCCGTTCGGTGCAGGGCAGCAAGGCCGACACCGAGGTCGGCGACCTGCAACGGGCCCTCAATTACGCCAGGCTCGAGGCAATCAACCGGGGCGTCACAACCCGCTTGCGGCCGAGCGCCGGCGGCAGTCTCTGGACCGGCGAACTGTCGGTCTACGACAGTACTGGCACTCCGGCCAATGTATTGCGGGTTGTTCCAGCGATGAGCAGCGGCGCGACTCTGACGCTACCCTCTGGAGTGACCGCGCTGGATTTCAACAATCTGGGCGGGCTGGCGGCACCGTCCACGGCGGTGGTCATCAGTTACGTGCTGGGAACGCAAAGCAGGACGCTGAACGTGTGTCTGAACGGACGAATTCAATTGGGTGGAAGTTGCGGATGAGGGCAGGGAGCAAGCACGCACAGGAGGGCATGACGCTGATCGAAGTGCTGGTCGCGTTGTTGATTCTGACGGTCGGGTTGCTGGGCGCGGCGGCGGTTCAGCTCAATGCGCTGAAGTACACCGACAGCTCGCGCATGACCAGCCAGGCGAGTTTCATCGCCTACGACATGATGGACCGGATCCGCGCCAACTCGGGCGCCGACTACACCGTCACACCGCCGACCACGGGCAACCTGAGTGTCGCCCGGGATCAGGATCTCTACGACTTCACCACCAATATCGTCAATTTCGGCGGCCCGACCGCCACCGGCAGCATCACCCTCAATCAACGCGTGTACACCATCACCATCACCTGGAGTGACGCGCGCGCCACCAATACGAGCAGTGCACCCCGCAGCTTTGTGCTGACCAGTCGCGCCGCGGTCGATCCGGTGGCCACGCCATGAAGCGCCAAAACCTGGGCTTCGGCCTGATCGAAATGCTGGTCGCCCTGGCGCTGGGTCTGATCGTGGTACTCGGTGTGGTGCAAATTTTCCTGGCGGCGAAAAACACCTACGTCAGCCAGAACAGCGCCGCCGCCATGCAGGAAGATGCGCGGTTCGTGTTGAGCAAGATGATCCAGGAGCTGCGCATGGTGGGTATGTTCGGCTGCCTGGGCACGATTACCGATTCCAGCTCGGCGGGAGATTTCAATGCGGCCCAGATCACGCCGATCAGTTGGGACAACGCCAATCTCAAACTGACCCTGGTCACCGCCGATGTCGGCAGCGCGGGCGGGACGCCGACCTGGACCGTGGTCTCCGATTGCCGCAACAGCGCCACGGCTTATACCGGTGCGCGGGTGGCGGCGACAGGACAGATTGCGTTTCCGATCCGTCGGCTGGTCTACAGCTTCAGCAACAACCAGATTCTGATGGGCACCGGCAGCGGCAACCCCGCCCAGCAGGTGCTGGTGAACAATGTCAGTGCATTCACCGTGACGTTCGGTCTGGCGAGTTCCGCGACCGATGTCGCGGCGTCCACCTACAGCGCCAATCCCGGTGACCCGGCGCGGATCCGCAGCGTGCGCCTGAGCCTGACCCTCACTGACCCGAACAACCGGGTCCGCGATCAAACCTTCAATGTGGTTGCCGCCTTGCGCAACCGCTTGCAGTGAGGGGGGGCGATGAACGTTTCTCTTCATAGGCGACGGTCCCAGGGCGGCATGGTGTTGCTGGTCAGCCTGGTATTTCTGCTGCTTCTGACGGTGATCGGCCTGTCATCGATGCAAAGCGCCAACCTGCAGGAAAAAATGGCCGGCAGCGTGAGTTTGCGCAATCAATCGTTCCAGACTGCCGAGGCAGCGTTGCGCATCGGCGAAAGCGCGGTGCAACTGGATGGCTACGCGCTGGCGGTGTGCGCCAGCCCTACCCAATGCGCGCCGCCGGCGGAGTCCTCGGTGGTCAGCGCGGCTGGGTTCAACTCCACGTCGGGCGTGACCTGGATCGCCGCCGGCAGCGGGTTCTACGGGGTGCAGAACATCGGCACGACCCTGACGGCGGTGAACGTGCCGAGCAATACTTCGGCGACGTTGTACCGGGTCACGGCCGTGGGCATCGCCGGCACTTCGCGCAGTGTGGTGGAGAGTGTCTATGCGAAGTATTGAGCGACGCTTCAAATGGCTGTCGCTGCTGCTCGGCATGCTGACCGGGCTCTATCTGGCGGCACCGGCGTATGCTTTCACGCCGTCCGATTCGCCGCTGTTGAGCGCGGCCGCCGTGCCACCGAACGTCATGTTGATGATCGACGACTCGGGCAGCATGAACAGCATCATCTACGCGACGGGTTTTGATCCGGCCGTGGATCGCACGCCGGCCCGCCAGTGCAACGCGGTCATCGGCCTGTGCCTGAGCTCGACCGCCATTACCGGCGATACGATCTTTCTTTCGAGCCTGCCGACCTCCGGCTGCTCCGGCGGTGCCTATGCGTTCTACAACAACAGCCTGACGCCGCTCTGCCTGAAGCTGCCGGATCCGGTGGGCAGCGGCAACACTCGCTATTCGGCGGATTACATTTCCTATGTGGTGGGACTTGCCATCAGCAACGGAACGCGCGATTTCACCACCGGAGCCATTCCCAACGATTACCGGATCAACGTGGCGCGCAACGTTTCCACCGCACTGGTTACCAGCAATCGCAACCTGCGCATGGGCTTGGCCACCTTCAACCCGGCCACCAGCAACAACCCCGGCAACGGCGGTTTCATTGCGCGCTCCATCAGCGACCTGTCACCGGTCAGCGGCAGCGTGACCCAGGCCCAGGCCGACACCAACTACAACGCACTGATTTCCTCGATCAACGGCCTGAGCGCAGTGGCCAACACGCCACTGGCCGAGACCTATTACGAAATCACCCGCTACATGCGCGGGATGGCGCCGTACTACAACAGCACGCCGAGCACCTACACCAGCCCGATCCAGTACCGCTGCCAGAAAAACTACGGGGTGGTCATCACCGACGGCTTGCCGACCTATGACCGCACCTTCCCGAACAACGACCCGCTGGGCGGCAGTCGCTTGCCGAACTGGGACGGCATCAACAATGACGGTGACAACCTGAACGGAGACGGCGAGGGCGATACGCTGTATCTGGACGATATCGCCAAGTTCGCCTTCGACATCGACATGCGTTCCTCCGGCACCGACGCGGCGGGCAAGAGCTGGAACGCGGTGGATTTCCCCAGGCAGAACATGAACACCTACACCGTGGGCTTCACCGCTTCCAACGACATGCTTTCGGACGCCGCCGATTACGGACAGGGCCGCTACTACCAGGCGACCGACAGCGCCGGCCTGAATGCCGCGCTGTCCTCGGCACTGAGCGATATCACCTCCAAGGCCGGCTCCGGCGGCAGCGGTGTGGCCAGTGGCACCACGCTCGCGAGCGGCACCAGTTACTTCCAGACCAGTTATGACCCCAGGGACTGGCGCGGCACGATCAAGTCCTTTGGTTTTACCTCGGCCGGGGCGGTCAACACCTCGGCGGTATTGTGGACCACCGACACGGCCATCGTGCCCGGCGCCACCTCCCCGACCTACCAGTCGTGGAACACCCTGAACAACGCGGCGGTGACGCTGGCCTACGGCAACTTCTCCCCGGCCCAGCAGACTATTCTCAGCCAGGGTTTGCCCACCGGTATCAGCGGCATCGACCTGGTCGAATGGAGCAAAGGCACCAACAAGACCGGGCTCAAAGTGCGCAGCGTATTGCTCGGGGACATCATCAACTCACCACTGGTGCTGGCTTCGCCCACGGAAAAAACCGCCTCCGATCTGGCCGGTGACACCAGCTACAGCACCTACCTGACCACCAAGGCTTCGAACATGAATGCCAGCCTGGTGGTGAACGCCAACGACGGTTTTGTCAGTGTCATCAACTCGGCCAATGGTACCCGGCGCTATGCCTACATGCCGTCCAGCGTACTGCCCTCCTTGCGCCTGATTGCCGATCCGAACTACGTCAACGGCGTCAGCCACAAGTTTCTGGTGGATGGTCAGCTCGGTGTATTCGACGCGCAATTCGGTACGGCGTGGAAAACGCTGGCCATCGGCGGCACGGGCGCCGGCGGCAAGACTTTCTACGGGCTCCAGCTGTTCGATGCCTCGGCGGGCAACGTCATCCGTGCCTTGTGGGAGGTCAGCGCGCCGGCTACTGCCAGCACTTCCAACGCATTTAATGATCTGGGTTACGCCTATGCCCGTCCGGAAGTGGCACGCTTGGCCGATGGTCGCTGGGCGGCATTCATTGCCAACGGTTACGGCAGCAACTCCGGGGTGGCGGCGCTGTATGTGCTGGATGTGCGTGACGGCTCGCTGATCAAGAAAATCGTCATCGACAGTACGGAAACCACCAACGGTTTGTCCTCGGTCAAGCTGCGGGTCAATTCGCAGAACGTGGTGCAGGCGGCGTATGGCGGTGACTTGAAGGGACGGTTGTGGAAGTTCGACCTGAGCGCCACGTCCTCCGACAGCTGGGGCGTAGCGTTTTCCGGCAAGCCGTTGTTCACCACGGCCGGCGGGGCGACTCAGCCGATCACCGCGCAACCGTTGCTGGCGGACAACGCTCTGGGCGGCAAACAGATTTTCGTCGGCACCGGCAAATTCAACGAAGCCGCCGACAAGACCAGCAAGGATTTGCAGGCGTTCTATTCGGTGTGGGACGCCGATGGCGGGTCGGGCCAGATCACGGTCAGCAGTTTGCAGGCGCAGGCGATTACCGGGGTGTTCTCCGGCAGTACCGGACAGTTCGTCACCACCAGCCAGAACGACACGACGTATCCGGCGGAGAAGGGCTGGTACCTGCCGCTGGTGTACAACAACGCATTGACCGGCGAACGGGTGATCAACCAGGCCAGTCTGGTGCTGGGACGAATCGTGTTCACCACGGCCAGTGTCGATACCACCGACCCGTGTTCCAGTTTCGGTACCGGCAAACTGATCGAACTCGATGCGTTCAGCGGTAAGATGCTCAACTACGCGGTGCTCGATACCAACGCCGATGGCGTGGTCGACAGCAACGACACGATTTCCAGCGGCGTGGTGTTCACCGGCGGTATCCCGACCCTGAACGCCATCGTCAACGGTGCATCACGCAAGGTCGTGAACGATTCCAGTGGCGGTATCACCACCCTGGTGGAAAAATCCGGCGGCGGCAGCCGTCGTATCATGTGGCGGCAAATTCAGTAAGCGAGATTTCGAGGCATGCGCAGATCCAACCGAGGTTTCACCCTGATCGAGATCATGATCGTGATTGCGATAATCGGGATCATCATCACCATTGCCGCACCGAGCTATACCGAATATCTGAAGAAGGGCCGTCGCGCCGAGGTGGTATCGCTGCTGTCGGAGCAGGCGCAGACTCTTGAGCGCTTCTACACCAGAAACAATGCTTACACGGGCGTCACCGGTCTCAGCACGGGTAATGATTTCTACACCATCACCCCGACCATCGCTGACCAGACCTTTGTGCTGACCGCGACCCGCAAGGCCGGCACCAGCATGGCCACTGACAAGTGCGGCGATTTCACCCTCACCAACACCGGTGTCAGAAGCATGAACAACGCGACCACCGGGCTGACCACCAAGGATTGCTGGGGCCGCTGAGCCGCTTTATTTCGGGCGCCTTTTGCGCCCACTGTCTTTTTTACGGTTGGATCAAACATGACCAGGCAACAGCAAGTGGTGATTGTCGGTGGCGGGGTGATTGGCCTGCTCACTGCGTACAACCTCGCCTCCGAGGTCGGCAGCGTGGTGCTGCTGGATCGTTCGAACGTCGGCCAGGAATCGTCCTGGGCCGGCGGCGGTATCGTCTCTCCGCTGTACCCGTGGCGCTACAGCCCGGCCGTCACCGCGCTGGCGCACTGGTCGCAGGATTTTTATCCACAGCTGGGCGAGCGCCTTTTTGCCGATACCGGGGTCGACCCCGAAGTGCACACCACCGGCCTGTATTGGCTGGACCTGGATGACGAAACCGAAGCGCTGGCCTGGGCCGCGCGGGAAAACCGTCCGCTGCGGGCTGTGGATATCTCGGCGGCGCATGATGCGGTGCCGGTGCTCGGTGGCGGTTTTTCCCGGGCGATCTACATGGCCGATGTGGCCAACGTGCGCAATCCGCGGCTGGTGAAGTCTTTGAAAGCGGCGTTGCAGGCGCTGCCGAACGTGACGATTCACGAGCAGTGTGAAGTCAGCGGGTTTGTCCGTGAAGGCGAGCGGGTGGTGGGCGTGCAGACCTCCACGGGTGTGATCACCGGTGATCAGGTCGTGCTGACGGCGGGCGCGTGGAGCGGAGAATTGCTCAAGACCCTGAACCTTTCCCTGCCGGTGGAGCCGGTCAAGGGCCAAATGATTCTCTACAAGTGCGCGGCGGATTTCCTGCCGAGCATGGTGCTGGCCAAGGGGCGCTACGCCATTCCCCGTCGTGACGGGCATATTCTGATCGGCAGTACGCTGGAGCACGAAGGCTTTGACAAGACCCCGACGGATAATGCGCTGGAAAGCCTCAAGGCATCGGCGGTCGAGTTGTTGCCGGCGCTGGCCGATGCTGAAGTGGTGGGGCATTGGGCCGGGCTGCGACCGGGTTCACCGGAAGGCATTCCATACATTGGCCGGGTTCCGGGGTTTGACGGTCTGTGGCTGAACTGCGGTCATTACCGCAACGGACTGGTGCTGGCGCCGGCATCCTGTCAGTTGTTTGCCGACGTGATGCTGGGGCGCGCGCCGATCATTGATCCGGCGCCGTATGCACCGGCCGGACGGATCTAGTCAGTTTTTTAGCGGTGCCTGATAAATCGCTTTCGCGGGCAAGTCGAATCGTCGCACCGCCGCTCCCACAGGGTACGGCGCTTTACTCAAAAGTTGAGCGCGGCACAAAACTGTGGGAGCGGGCTTGCCCGCGAAGGGGCCCTCAGTCCAGCCCGAGCTTCTTGAGCCTGTAGCGCATCGACCGAAACGACAGACTCAACCGCTGCGCCGCCGCCGTGCGATTCCAGCGGGTCTCTTCCAGTGCCTGCAGAATCAGTTTGCGCTCGACGCTCTCAAGATAGTCTTCGAGGTTGTCGATCCGGGTGAGATCTGCGACCCCGCCCTCGGCGGCACTGTTGCCCTCACTCAGGCGTAAATCCTCGGCCTCGATCGTGTGGTTTTCACACAGGGTGTGCGCCCGTTCGAGCACGTTCTCCAGTTCCCGCACGTTACCCGGAAAGCGGTAGTTTTTCAGCGCCTCAAGGGCATGGGGATGAAGACGTGCCGCCGGTTGTCCGGTGCCATTGGCCAGGCGCCTGAGTACATGGCCGGCCAGTGCTTCGATGTCCTCGCGACGTTCGCGCAGGGACGGCACACGCAGTTCGATCACGTTCAACCGGTAATACAGATCCTGACGAAAGCGCTCGGCAGCCACTTCCGCGTCGAGGTCCTTGTGCGTCGCGCAAAGGATGCGCACATCAACCACGGTTTCCTGTTGACCGCCGACGCTGCGCACGGCTTTTTCCTGGATCGCCCGCAGCAGCTTGACCTGCATCGGCAGCGGCAGGTCCGCCACCTCGTCAAGAAACAGCGTGCCACCGTGGGCTGCCTGAAACAGTCCCGGTTTATCCTCCACCGCACCGCTGAAACTGCCTTTGCGGTGGCCGAAGAATTCGCTCTCCATCAGCTCTGAAGGAATCGCCCCGCAGTTCACCGGCACGAATGGCCGGCTGGCGCGCGGGCCCTGTTCATGAATCAGTCGGGCCACCAGCTCCTTGCCGCTGCCGGACTCGCCACTGATGTAGACCGGTGCCTGGCTGCGAGCCAGTTTGTCGATCTGTTTGCGCAGGTTGCGCATCGGCGGCGATTCGCCAAGCAACCGGCGGTCGATCGAGGTGCAGACATTACCCGCCGGCGGCATGCGCAACGCCGAGCCGACCAGCTCGCGCAGACGCGTCAGGTCCACCGGTTTGGTGAGGAAGTCGAAAGCCCCGGCCTTCAGGGCGTTGATCGCCGTTTCCAGGCTACCGTAGGCGGTAATCATCGCCACCGGCAGTTGTGGATAACGTTGCTGGATGTGCTGCACCAGCTCCAGGCCGGTGCCGTCGGGCAGGCGCATGTCGGTCAGGCACAGATCGAAACTCTCGCGGTGCAGCAGCGCCTGGGCTTCTGCGAGATTGCGTGCGCTGAAGGTGTCGAGTTTCATCCGTCCCAGGGTGATTTCCAGGAGTTCGCGGATATCCGGCTCGTCGTCGACGATGAGGATTTTTTGCCGTGGGCTCGTGTTCAACTTTGTTTCCGTCCGTGAGCAAAGGTGATGCGAAAGCAGCCGCCGCCTTGGCGTGATTTGAAGTCTAGGCGCGCTTGATTGCTTTCGCACAGCTCACGGGACAGATAAAGCCCAAGGCCGGTGCCCTGGCTGCTGGTGGTAAAGAAAGGTTCGAACAGATGAGCCTGTTGTTCCAGCGACACACCGGGGCCGTTGTCCTGCACTTCGAGCACGGCCAGCGTGCTCTCGGGGTCAATGAACAACGTCAGCCACACCTCGGCCGGATCGTGTAGCAGGGCACTGTGGCGCCAGCCATTGCGTAACAGATTGTCGAGAATCTGCGTGAGCTGGCCGGGATCCATCAGGGTGCGAAAATCCCCCGGGCCGATGTGCAGGTGAATATGCTGGCGCTCGCCAGCCTGTTCGCGGCTCTCGCTGACGAACTGCTCCAGCCACGGTTTGAGATCCAGCCGTTGCGGCGCGCTCTGCTGACGGCGGGACAGTTGCAGGACGTTTTCGATGACTCGGTTCATGCGCTGGGAGTGGTCTTGAATGATCTGCGTCAGACGCCGATCCGCGCTGTCGAGTTCCTCGGACTCCTGCAACAGCTGTGCAGCATGACTGATGGCCCCCAGCGGATTGCGGATTTCATGGGCGATACCGGCGGTCAGTCGGCCCAGCGCAGCAAGTTTCAATTGCTGGGCCTGTTGGGCGATCTGGGCGAGGTCTTCGAGAAACACCAGGGTTTGACGGTTCGGACTTTGTTCCAGGGCGATGAAGCTTGGTTGCAGCTCCAGGCCGTTGCCGGCGATTTTCAGGCTTTGCGGGCGCAGGGTCGGGTTGTTCAGCCACAGCTGCAGGCGTTCGACCAGTGCGCTCGAGTGCTCATCGATCAAGTCACCCTCAAGGTGCGTTTGTCCCAGCAGGGCCTTGGCGCTGTGGTTGGCCAATTGCACCCGGCGCTGTTCGTCGAGCACCAGAATGCCGGTGCGCATGCGTTGCAGGATCAACGCATTGAGGGCTTCGAGCCCCACCACCTCGCTGGCGCGCAGCTCGGCCAGGTTCTCACTGACTTCAAGACGGCGGATCAACCCTTGCACCAGCAGCGAGGCGGCGAAGCACAAGGCGCCGAGGGTGCCGGCCTGCAGATAGTCGTTGGCGCTCAAGGGGTGGCTGAAACTCAGCACAAAGCTGAGCCCGACGATGCCGAGGGTGGCGATGGCGGCGATCAGCAAGCCGATGCGTCGTCGCAGCAACGTGTTGCTGATAGCCACCGAAACAATCAGCAAGTTGCCAATCGCACTGGCCACACCGCCGGCCGCATAGAACACGCCGCACAGCAGCAGGATGTCGACCAGTGCCAGAGCGAACAGCTGGGCCGGGCGGTGGATGTTCTCCAGGAACACCACCAGCAGGATGTTCAGCACCAGGTACAACCAGCTGCCATTGCGCAGCCACTCGTCGTTGGCCGAGGTCAGCAGGCGGTTGTCCATGTTGCTGGAGATCAGCAGCACCAGGGTGATGCCGACACTTAAACGGTACAGATGATAGAGGCGCAGCAGTCGCTGGGCCTGTTTGCTGTCGGCGTTGTCGGCCTCAGCGATCACTGGAGCCGGGGCCTTGCTCAAGGTGAGCCTGGCTGCAATACCACTGTTGTTGAAGGTTCAGCGCGCGGTCACGGGGCAGGTGCACGCCGCAATGGGCGCAGCGCACCATCGGCGCGGCATCCTGTTCGCGAGGCGATCGGTTGGACGAGGCGGGGGCCTTGAATTTGCGCCACAACCAGACAGCGGCGGCGATCAAGGCAATCCAGAACAGTAAACGAAGCATGATGGGCGGCTTTTCGGCTAATGATTCGGCAGTTTAGCCAAGGACCTGACAAGCGCACAGCCCAATCACGCGCCGCAATAAAAAGGGAGATCCGAAGATCTCCCTTTTTGGCATCACCGAAGTGATCAGTCGAACAGACCGAAGGTCATGTAGCTGAAGATGGAACGGTCGCTGTCGCTAGACTCCGGTTCCGGCTCTTCGATCACGTCGCCGTTTTCGTCTTTCGGCTTGAGCTCGTTCGGGATCGCGTCTTTCGCGTCCTGGAACTGCTTCTGCACGTCCTGGTTGGCGCGGGTCTCTCCCGGCGGCAGCGGCGGACGGGATTCGATCAGGCCCAGGGTGGCCTTGCTCAGGAACGAACGGTTGTCGGCTTCGGCAACGCGAGGCACGAACTGACCGTCCTGCAGGCTCGGGTGGTTCGGGTAGTTGAGCTTCAGGGTTTCCAGGCTGGTGGCCGCCAGTTCGTCAAGGTGCAGGCGCTGGTAGGCTTCGGTCATCACCGCCAGGCCGTCACCGACCGATGGGGTTTCCTGGAAGTTTTCCACTACATAACGACCACGGTTGGCAGCCGCGACATAGGCCTGACGGGTCAGGTAGTAGTCGGCCACGTGGATTTCGTAGGCAGCCAGCAGGTTGCGCAGGTAGATCATGCGCTGCTTGGCGTCCGGCGCGTAGCGGCTGTTCGGGTAGCGGCTGGTCAGCTGGGCGAACTCGTTGTAGGAGTCGCGGGCGGCACCCGGGTCACGCTTGGTCATGTCCAGCGGCAGGAAGCGCGCCAGCAGGCCGACGTCCTGGTCGAACGAAGTCAGACCTTTCAGGTAGTAGGCGTAATCCACGTTCGGGTGCTGCGGGTGCAGACGAATGAAACGCTCGGCGGCGGACTTTGCAGCTTCCGGCTCGGCGTTCTTGTAGTTGGCATAGATCAGTTCCAGCTGCGCCTGATCGGCATAGCGACCGAACGGATAACGCGACTCCAGAGCCTTCAGCTTGGCTGTGGCGCTGGTGTAGCTGTTGTTGTCCAGGTCCTGTTGAGCCTGCTGGTACAGCTCGGCTTCACTCAGGTTTTCGTCTACGACTTCCTTCGATGAGCAAGCAGCGGTCAATGCGAGGATGGCGATCAGCAGCAGGTGTTTCACTTGCATGGCGGCTTGCGTCCCTATGACGGCCGCTGTCTTGGGCGGGGCCGTCCTGTTATGATGAGCGCCCCGTTGAAAAGCCCCGGGGCAAAAGACGCCGTATTTAACCACAAGCGCGCAGCCGAAACCAAAGGCTGTAGCCGACGCCCAGTCCGAGCATGTCCGATAAAATTGAACTTCGCGCAGAGGTGCCGTCCGAATTGGGCGGCCAACGCCTCGATCAAGTCGCCGCCCAACTCTTCGCCGAGCACTCGCGCTCGCGCCTTTCCGCCTGGATCAAAGAAGGTCGCCTGACTGTGGACGGGGCGGTCATCCGCCCGCGCGACATTGTTCATGGCGGTGCCATCCTTGAGCTGACTGCCGAGCAGGAGGCCCAGGGTGAATGGGTCGCTCAGGACATCGAACTCGACATCGTCTATGAAGACGATGACATTCTGGTGATCAACAAGCCTGCGGGCCTGGTGGTGCACCCGGCTGCCGGTCACGCTGATGGCACCTTGCTCAACGCCTTGCTGCACCACGTGCCGGACATCATCAACGTTCCGCGCGCCGGTATCGTGCATCGTCTGGACAAGGACACCACCGGTCTGATGGTGGTGGCCAAGACCATTCAGGCGCAGACCAAGCTGGTCGCGCAGCTGCAAAGCCGCAGCGTCAGCCGGATCTACGAGTGCATCGTGATCGGCGTGGTCACCGCCGGCGGCAAGATCAACGCCCCGATCGGCCGCCACGGCCAGCAGCGTCAGCGCATGGCGGTGATGGAAGGCGGCAAGCCGGCCGTCAGCCACTACCGCGTGCTGGAGCGTTTCCGTTCCCACACCCACGTTCGGGTGAAGCTGGAAACCGGTCGTACCCACCAGATTCGCGTGCACATGGCGCACATCAACTTCCCGTTGGTCGGCGACCCGGCATACGGCGGTCGTTTCCGCATTCCGCCGGCCGCGAGCCAGACCATGGTCGAATCCCTCAAGCACTTCCCGCGTCAGGCCCTGCATGCGCGGTTCCTTGAGCTGGATCACCCGACCACCGGTGAGCGCATGAGCTGGGAATCGCCGCTGCCGGAAGATCTGGTGTGGCTGCTGACCCTGCTCAAGCAGGATCGCGAGGCATTCGTCGGATGAACTGGCTGACGCCGGACTGGCCCGCGCCGGCCAGCGTCAAGGCCTGTGTCACCACCCGCGAGGGCGGCGTCAGCGAGGCGCCGTTCGACAGCCTCAACCTGGGCGATCATGTCGATGACCGCCCGGAGGCTGTTGCCGAAAACCGTCGGCGTCTGACCGAACACTTCTCTATAAAGCCTGCCTGGCTGCAGCAAGTGCACGGGATTGCCGTGGCGCATGCGGATCCGTCCGTGGTGGCCACGGCGGATGCCAGCTGGACGGCAACCCCCGGTATCGCGTGTGCAGCAATGACTGCCGATTGCCTGCCGGCGCTGTTCTGCGACCGGGCCGGTACTCGCGTGGCAGCGGCTCATGCGGGTTGGCGTGGATTGGCGGCCGGCGTGCTGGAAGCCACCGTCGACAGTCTGGATGTGCCCGCCGAAGACGTTCTGGTCTGGCTCGGCCCGGCCATCGGCCCGCAAGCCTTCGAAGTCGGTCCGGAAGTCCGGGAAGTCTTCATCAATCAATTGCCCGAGGCCGAGACAGCCTTTGTCCCGAGCCACAACGCCGGCAAGTTCATGGCTGACATCTATAAGCTGGCGCGGCTGCGTCTGGCAGTCCGCGGTGTCAACGCTGTTTATGGTGGCGGTTTCTGTACAGTGACCGATCCGCGCTTCTTTTCCTATCGCCGTGCGCCTCGCACTGGTCGCTTCGCCTCTTTAGTCTGGCTTACCCGCTAAACTCTCTGATCTGCATCAACTCCCTGACGCTTGAATCTTCCAGAATCGACCGCATCTATAGCGGTATCTGGCAGGTTTCTTTATTCAGGATGGTTTTTTAGGTCCGGCCTGCTCAAAAGGAAGGTGACCCATGCGTATAGACCGTTTAACCAGCAAATTGCAGTTGGCGTTGTCCGATGCCCAATCCCTGGCTGTCGGCCACGATCATCCTGCCATCGAGCCGGCGCATTTGATGCAGGCCATGCTTGAACAGCAGGGTGGTTCGATCAAGCCCCTGTTGATGCAGGTGGGCTTCGACGTCAACAGCTTGCGTAAAGAGCTGACCAAAGAGCTCGATCAATTACCGAAAATCCAGAACCCGACCGGCGACGTCAACATGTCGCAGGATCTGGCGCGTCTGCTCAACCAGGCCGACCGTCTGGCCCAGCAGAAGGGCGATCAGTTCATTTCCAGCGAGCTGGTGCTGCTCGCCGCGATGGACGAGAACAGCAAGCTCGGCAAGTTGCTGCTCGGCCAGGGCGTGAGCAAAAAGGCGCTGGAGAATGCAATCAACAACCTGCGCGGTGGCGAGGCGGTCAATGACGCCAACCACGAAGAGTCGCGTCAGGCACTGGATAAGTACACCGTCGACCTGACCAAACGCGCCGAAGAAGGCAAGCTTGACCCGGTGATCGGCCGTGACGACGAGATCCGTCGCACTATTCAGGTGCTGCAACGCCGCACCAAGAACAACCCGGTGCTGATCGGCGAGCCTGGCGTGGGTAAAACCGCGATTGCCGAAGGTCTCGCGCAACGCATCATCAATGGTGAAGTGCCGGACGGCCTGCGCGGCAAGCGTCTGCTGTCCCTCGATATGGGTGCGCTGATTGCCGGTGCCAAGTATCGCGGCGAGTTTGAAGAGCGCCTGAAAGCGCTGCTCAATGAATTGTCGAAGCAGGAAGGGCAGATCATTCTGTTCATCGACGAACTGCACACCATGGTCGGCGCCGGCAAGGGCGAAGGCTCGATGGACGCCGGCAATATGCTCAAACCGGCCCTGGCCCGTGGTGAGTTGCACTGCGTCGGCGCGACTACGCTGAACGAGTACCGCCAATATATAGAGAAGGACGCGGCCCTCGAGCGACGCTTCCAGAAAGTGCTGGTGGACGAGCCGAGCGAAGAAGACACCATCGCGATCCTGCGTGGCCTCAAGGAGCGTTACGAGGTTCACCACAAGGTGGCGATTACCGACGGCGCGATCATCGCGGCGGCCAAGCTCAGCCATCGCTACATCACTGACCGACAGCTGCCGGACAAGGCGATCGACCTGATCGACGAAGCGGCCAGCCGCATCCGCATGGAGATCGACTCCAAGCCGGAAGTGCTGGATCGTCTGGAGCGGCGCCTGATTCAGCTGAAAGTTGAATCCCAGGCGCTGAAGAAAGAGAGCGATGACGCGGCGAAGAAACGTCTGGAGAAACTCCAGGAAGAAATCGATCGCCACGAACGTGAGTACTCGGATCTGGAAGAAATCTGGAACTCGGAAAAAGCCGAGGTCCAGGGTTCTGCGCAGATTCAGCAGAAGATCGAACAGTCCCGTCAGGAGCTGGAAGCCGCGCGCCGTAAAGGCGACCTGAACCGCATGGCCGAGTTGCAGTACGGGGTGATCCCGGATCTGGAGCGCAGCCTGCAAATGGTCGACCAGCACGGCAAGAGCGAAAACCAGTTGCTGCGCAGCAAGGTGACCGAAGAAGAGATCGCCGAAGTCGTCTCGAAGTGGACCGGCATCCCCGTGTCGAAAATGCTCGAAGGCGAGCGCGACAAGCTGATGAAGATGGAAAGCCTGTTGCATCAACGCGTGATCGGCCAGGACGAGGCGGTGGTGGCGGTTGCCAACGCGGTGCGACGTTCGCGCGCCGGGTTGTCCGACCCGAATCGCCCGAGCGGCTCGTTCATGTTCCTCGGCCCGACCGGGGTCGGTAAAACCGAGCTGTGCAAGGCGCTGGCCGAGTTCCTCTTCGATACTGAAGAGGCGATGGTGCGGATCGACATGTCCGAGTTCATGGAGAAACATTCCGTGGCGCGACTGATCGGGGCTCCACCGGGCTACGTCGGCTACGAAGAGGGTGGCTACCTGACCGAAGCGGTACGGCGCAAGCCTTACTCGGTGATCCTGCTGGATGAAGTCGAGAAGGCGCATCCGGACGTGTTCAACATCCTGCTGCAAGTGCTGGAGGATGGTCGTCTGACCGACAGCCATGGCCGCACGGTGGACTTCCGCAATACCGTGATCGTCATGACCTCCAACCTCGGTTCGATGCAGATCCAGGAACTGGTCGGTGATCGTGAAGCACAACGGGCAGCGGTGATGGATGCGATTTCCACCCACTTCCGTCCGGAGTTCATCAACCGCGTTGACGAAGTGGTGATTTTCGAGCCATTGGCGCGGGATCAGATCGCGGGCATCACCGAGATCCAGCTGGGCCGTCTGCGCAGCCGTCTGGCCGAGCGCGAGCTGAAGCTGGAACTGAGCCCTGAGGCGATGGACAAGCTGATTGCCGTTGGTTACGACCCGGTCTATGGCGCACGGCCGCTGAAGCGGGCGATCCAGCGCTGGATCGAGAACCCGCTGGCACAGTTGATCCTGTCGGGGCGTTTCCTGCCAGGCGAGACCGCGACCGGCGTCGTGGAGAACGACGAGATCACGTTCAACTGACGCTCGACGGTGGTGAAGTAATCAAGGCCTCGCAATGCGAGGCCTTTTTTTTCGCCAGGCTGTTGAACTCAAAGGAAAAGGCTTGTAAAGTGCGCCCCGCAGTCAGTCACCAACACGGTTTCAGCTCACTGGGCAGAAATCTGAAATAAGTTGCAAATCATTAACTTGAAAGCAATTTAGGGGGTTGACAGAGGTGTTCTAGGTTGTAGAATAGCGCGCCTCAGGCACACGAACGCAGCGATGCGAAAACGGTGTCGAGAAGCTGCAAGTTTCACCGTAGTAAATTGAAATGTGTAGTTCCGTGATAGCTCAGTCGGTAGAGCAAATGACTGTTAATCATTGGGTCCCAGGTTCGAGTCCTGGTCACGGAGCCAATTTCAAACCGGGGTATAGCGCAGTCCGGTAGCGCGCCTGCTTTGGGAGCAGGATGTCAGGAGTTCGAATCCCCTTACCCCGACCATTTTTGGGTCGTTAGCTCAGTTGGTAGAGCAGTTGGCTTTTAACCAATTGGTCGTAGGTTCGAATCCCACACGACCCACCATTTTTGAAACCAGGTAACACTGGGATCGAATCTTAAGATCAGAGGCCAAAAGCGCTGATCGAAGAAGGCGATCTTTGAAAGGTCGCCTTTTTTTTACCGGGGTATAGCGCAGTCCGGTAGCGCGCCTGCTTTGGGAGCAGGATGTCGGGAGTTCGAATCCCCCTACCCCGACCATATTAAAAATCCTCGTATCGAAAGATACGGGGATTTTTTTTGCCCTGCGGAAATGTTTCATTCAAGTCGTCATACAACTTGCCGATAGCCCGCTAACGAAAGGGGCCTGCCATTGATCGCCCCTTGAATCCGGCCAATACAAGAAAAAGGGCGTTCGTCATGTTGCTTCGTCAGTTGAATATTGCTCCCCGTGCCGCCTTGGGCTTCGCCCTGATCGCGGTGCTGGTGGCATTGCTGGGGGTGTTTGCGCTGGGGCAGATGTCGAGCATCCGCGACAGCGAAGTGGCGGTGGAGACGCAATGGCTGCCGAGCATTCGTGGTGGCGACGAAATTCGCGAAATCATGTTGCGCATCCGCACCATCTCCCTGCGCATGGCGCTGGATCAGGATCCGGCCAACATCGCCACGTACCGCAGCCAGATGGACACCCGCGACAAGGAACTGAGCGAGAAAATCGCCGCTTACGACCGACTGGTGACCACCCCGGAAGGGCAGCAGTTGTACGATCAGTTCAAAAAGACCTTCGCTTCCTACCGCACTGGGATCGCTCAGTCGTTCACCCTCGCCGAGCAAGGCAAGCGTGACGAGCTGACCAAGCTGCTGCTGGTCGACATGAAAACCGTGGTCGACGGCTCCGGCAAACAACTCAACGACCTGGCAGACCTGTTCGCCCGTCAGGTCGCCGCTGAAAGCCAGAACTCTGCCGCCCACTACGAAACCTCGCGCACTATCGTGAGCTTGTTCATTGCTTTGGCGGCGCTGGCCACCGTCGCACTGGCCATGTTGCTGACCCGCAGCATCGTCCGCCCCCTGAGCGCCGCCGTCGACGCCGCTGAGCACGTCGCCAGAGGCGATCTGACCCGTCCGATCGAAACTCACGGCAACGATGAGGTCAGCCGCTTGCTCAAGGCGTTGGCGACCATGCAGCAGAACCTGCGCGAAACCCTGCAGGGCATCAGCGGCTCGGCCACGCAACTGGCGACTGCTTCCGACGAACTGAGCGCGGTCACCCACGACAGCACGCAAGGGCTGCAACAGCAGAACAACGAAATCGAACAAGCCGCCACCGCCGTCAACGAGATGACCACCGCGGTCGAGGAAGTCGCCCGCAATGCGGTGTCGACGTCCGACGCCACCCGCCAGTCCAGTGAGTCGGCACAGTTGGGCCAGGAGCGGGTCAGCGAAACCGCCAGCGCCATCAACGCCCTGGCCAGCGAAGTCGAGCACACTGGTGAGCTGGTGCAATCGCTGGCCAACCAGTCGCAAGACATCGGCAAGGTGCTGGACGTGATCCGGGCGATCGCCGAGCAGACCAACCTGCTCGCGCTTAACGCCGCCATCGAAGCAGCACGGGCCGGGGAGAGCGGGCGCGGGTTTGCCGTGGTCGCCGATGAAGTCCGGGCGCTGGCTTATCGCACGCAGCAATCGACCCAGGAAATCGAGCAAATGGTGCAGGGCATGCGCAATGGCTCGAGCCTGGCGCTGGAGTCGATGCAGGCCAGTGCCTCGCGAGCGGCCACCACGCTGGTGCTGGCCGAGCGGGCCGGTGAGGCGTTGCAGACGATCACGGCCTCGGTACACGAAATCCACGAGCGCAATCTGGTGATCGCCAGCGCCGCCGAAGAGCAGGCGCAAGTGGCGCGGGAAGTGGATCGCAATCTGGTGAACATACGCGATCTGTCGGTGCGTTCGGCGGCCGGTGCCGATCAAACCAACGCGTCGAGCCATGAACTGTCGCAACTGGCCAACGCCCTGCAAGGCATGGTGCGACGCTTCCAGCTGTAATCGTGCAGGCGTGAAAAAGCCGCGCTTCTCGTCAGAGAAAGCGCGGCTTTGTTTTGTCGGGCGTCTGAAAAATCAGGCACCGTCCTGGTCTTTCAGGTGTTCGAACAGGCCTTTGGGCATTTTCTTGCCATTGGCTTCGAAGTTGGCTTTGACGTTGTTGTACGCCTCCTGCTCGTCGATGAAACCGTCGTGGTTGGTGTCGATCTTGTCGAAGTCGGACTTCGGCGCGACCTTCAGGAATTCGGCGCGCGAAACCTTGCCGTCACCATCGGTGTCGGTCTTGGCCATCGACGCATCGCCGCATTTGCCTTCACCGCATTTGCCTTCCGGGGTTTTCACCGAGGTCTCGGCCGAAGCGACCATATAGCCCTGGGCCAGCGGTTGCGCGGCGAATACCGAGCCGGACAGCATCAGGCCGCCGGCCAGTACGGCACCGACCAGGCCAAGGGAGTTTTTGCCGATTTTCGAAGTACGGGACATTGCATTCTCCTTCGGTTGCACAGCGCAACCACACGTTAAGGGCGATCAAGCCGGAGCAGGTGTGCTCGGGTGTGGCCATTAAGCGGTGGCGGTGTATCGCGTCTGTGTCCGGGAGCGGGGCGTTTGTAAGCGAAGGCGCGGAAAAGCTAATTTGATACACAGGCTAACAGAGGGCGGTAGATCCTAATTCCTTGAAATAGCGCCCTTTGTTCTTCATAGGAATTTGGAGAGTGGTTCAATCACTTACCATACACAACGGTAACCTAAAGATTGGGAGTGTAACGCCTCATTGGTGCAACCTCACGATTCTGTACTCCAAATAATCGTTGTATCCATGCAATAGTTCCGCTTGCGTCTTGTGTGATCAAGTTGGCATTAGGATAATAATCGTCTGCTCTCCACAATTCGTTCATAGTCGAGTAGTTTCTGATGTAAACCGCATTCGCTTCCGGAAAACCAATGACAGGTCGCTGCAGGGCATTTGCAACTTCCTGAGCTGCACCGGATCGACCGGAAAAGCACGCTAACAGAAGTATTGGCTCGTCCGGTGCTCTGTTCAGTCCCGTCAGTCTTGGTGCAATATCGGTCATCGCCACGTAAGACGCAGGTCGCATGACACCTGAGGTATCCATGAGTTGACCTGCCGGATTTCCATGTGTCTGGTACGCCAGGATGCCTTGTCCGTAGAGATCATCGTAGAACACAACGGGAGGTTGGCCGGGAGGGGCGTAAAGTACATTCCCAGCAGACATTGAAAAATCTTTGGCAGCAGAAGTATTAGCTGCACGTGCCCATTTTCCTACAAGGCTCATGACTTTGTTCGAGGCCTTGATGGCTGACGGTGCGAGTAGTGTTACTGACGATGCCAACCCTGTGCCCAATGAAATCCAGCCCAGAATTTCCGCTGCCTGCCGATTTCCTGTTTCCTCCATTATCGGGACGGCGAGCCCTGTCAGTAACGATATTGATCCCAGGGATGCAGAAGCCACCGCAACGACGACTATGAAAGTCATCGTTTTTGCCACCGCCACTGCCCCGATTACGACGGCTGAAATGACTGCTCCGGTAGACGCGGCCGTCATCACCCCTGCCACCGCCGCAATCATTGCAGCTCCCACCGGCGCGAATACTCCGAACGATGCAGCCATGAGTACTGCTCCCGTTACTGTGGCGACTATGACACCTAACCAGCTCCAGAAGGATTGGCCGGCAGGATCGATCCGGTTGATGGGATCCGCACCGCAATAGGCATACCGGTTCAGCCCTCCCTCATCCATTGGGCTGCGGCTGTCAGGTGCCAGAAACAGCATCAGTTCCGGGGAGTAAGGACGGTAGCTGCCGGGGTGATAGAGACTGGTCGCCAGATCGCGGAGCTCACCGGCGTAGCCGATTCGGCTATGTGCCGAGCCGTCATCGGAGCCATGCGCCGTGTAACTGATCAAGCGATTCTCGCTGTCATTCTCCAGGCGGACAGAGCCTTGACCATCAGTGCCGGTCAACAGCACGCTGCGTATCGATTCACTCAGCCGACTTTCGGCAAACACAGCGTTTGCAGATCGTACCAGCGTCAACAGTGCACCATTGGCAGATCGTTCGTTAACGACTTGATTGCCAGCATAAAATCGGCGGGCATTTGCGCCTTCGATTTCCTGTTCTGCCAGGCGTCCCAAAGGGTCGTAGCGGTAATGGCTGATGACACCGTTTTCTGTGATCTTGCGCACACGCCCGTTTGAATCCCATTCGAGCTGACGATACAGCACACCGTTGTGGCGCTCCGTTTTCAACCTGCCAGCAACATCCCAGGCCAAGTCGATATCGATATCCTGGACCCCACGGTGGATGATGGATATCGGGCGATCCGGGGCGAAGTCGTCATAGGTGAAAGTCATGGTGTTGCGGGTGTTGTCGGCGTAGGTAGTCTCCAGTTGCTGGTAACCGTCCAAGTCATTCAATGTGAACATTTGTTGCCTGATTCTTTTACCCGTTCGCTTGTCCAGCGGGGCATCGGGTCCGGAGGCCGAAGTTGTGAGCAGTCGCCCCCGGAGGTCATAGGTGTAATGTTCGTCGCTGCGCAGAACGTCTGCCATCTCCCAGCGACGTGATGCAACTTTGTCTCTGCCTGTATATGTCAGCGTTTGCGCCGTTGCTTGATCAGAACCGCTGCCATTGCTCAGCCAGGTGCGCTTCAGTTCTCTGCCGAAAGCATCGTAGGACAGTGTCTGCTGCAGGCTTTTGTTCTTTTCGGTATCCAGGGTGGTAATGATGTGAACCCGGCCAGCAGCATCATAGTCAGACGTGACTATGACCGACCCTGATTTCTGAACGGTTGGCCGGCCGAAATCGTCGTACTCAACCAGATGTTCCGTACCTCCGACATCTGTGAAACCCAAGGCCCGTCCGAGCAGCGACTGGCGGGAGGTGTTGGTATGGGTTTCATTTGCCACCGTCCAGTCTTCCTTGATCAGGCGCCCGGCTTCGGAGTATTCATGTTTGATAACGCCCAACCCACCTGTTACTTGCGTTAGAAAACCTTCTGGCGGACGGAACTGATATGACACTCCGCGATCACCCTCGGGCACAGCTGAAATCAGGGCGTTATCGAGAAACCTTTCATAAGACAGTCTGACCAGTCGCCCATCGGATTGTGTCGCGGAAGCGGGTGGCAGTTGCCCTTCCAGGTAATGGAGTGTTTCAGTCTGATCTCCTGACCGGCGGCTGACCGGGCGGCCCAGGCTATCGAATGTCTGTTCCGCCAATACCTGTTCGCGACCGTCGGGTGAGGTCAAGGTGACTTTCACCGGATGCTCGCCTTCACTGTGAGCCGCGTAGGTCCAGCGCACGATGGTCGAATCTTCGCGAATGAAGGCCGTTGTCCGGCCCAATACATCGCGTTCTATCCGGGTCAAGGTAGTCAAGCCATCAGCTTCGACCTTATGGCCGATGGGGCGGTAAAGACCGTCGAAGGTCCAGCTTTCAGTACGTAGTACGGCACCGGGCTCTCCGTTGTCGGCGCTTGGTTCGCGCAGGGTGACTTTTTCGACTTTGCCCGCCAGGTTACGGATCACTTCCGTTTCGCCGCTGCTTTTGCCGTTGCGGTCCTGCTGCCAATGACGGCTGTTCAGGCTGATCGGGTCGAAGTTCGCGTGATGGCTGGTGCCGTCGGGTTGCCTCTTTACGGCGACTTGCCCCCAACTATCGGGTTCATTGGTTGTGGTCAGCCGAATCGGGTTGTCTCGTCCTGGTAGCCAATCCTGGGCGGTCTCAGTGCAAACGTTACCGTCATGGTCGTAAGTGCAAGACCACACTTCGCAAAATGCCTCGCCGGTGATATCGATGTCTTGCCGTTCCTCGCGCACGGTCCTGCCGCTGCCATCCAGATATCGGCGAAGTTTTTGCCGGGTAATATCGCTCTCCTCAACAAACACAGGGCCTTTGTGATTGCTGCCGGCAGTGCTGTAACTGCACTTGTTGGTCACTTCATAAGGTGAACCTGCCGAGGAGGTTCGCATTACAACGCGTCCCAGTAGATCATAGGCGAATGTCGTCTTGACTCCGTTTTCGTTGACTTCGGCCAGCGTCAAACCTGTCAGCGAATTACGCAGAGTGGAGGTATTTACCGCTAAACCATCATGTCCCGTCCGGGTCTGGATTTCACCCACCCCCTCGGCATCAAGTATGCGTTTGAATGTTGTCGTGGTGACAAAGCCGTTATAGGTGTTGACGGTTTGAACTGGCTGGCCGAAAAACGCACTGTCAATGTCAGTGTCCCAAATTTGCTCGGTTATTCCGATCAGCTGCTCTTGTGGAAGGGCAAGTGCCACTGCTGTTTCCAGGTGAGCAACCAGGCTCTGTACGTCGTCAGGGTTTCTCCGGGGAAGCAGCGAATATTGGTAAGTCGTTTTTATGGGCAGCGCCCCGGCGGCAGGAGTGGCGGGAGTCAGCGTCTTGTTTTCGATCCAACGGACAAACAGACCACCGTCATCCGGGCAGCCGTCACCACCGTTCAGAGGGTAGTAATTCGAGGTTTCGACACGACCATCCGAATAGCGCTTTTGCAGAATATTCCCATAGTCGTCGTAGTCAGTTTCCTCACGAATTTCCCTCGGTAGCTGCACACCATCCGTATAGATCTTCGACGCCGCTACTGGCAGTTGGAACCACGCTGGCTGTTCCTCCCAGCTTTTATGTGGGTCGTCGCCATAAACTGTTTTATGGGTGATGGTTTTTTGTTGGGTGATCATCTGGCCGTTTTGCAATAGAGAGCTGTAACGAGTCATCACTTCAGTGATTTGCAGGTGAAAGCGGTTCCAGGTCCTTTCGGCGGTGGCCAGGATTTCACCCTTTGCATTCATGACGGTTTCAATGCTGGTGTAGTGATAATTGGTCATCCGGTAAAGATTGTCGGTTCCGTCCTGCCAGCCTCCGGGTGGTGCAACGTCACCACCGAGAAAGTTGGAGGTACCGACGTAAGTGTATTCGCGATAGATTTCCGGTTGCCCGGCACCGGGAGCATGTCGGTGACTGTTGATTCTTGGCAGCCATTGGATAGGTGCGCCGGGTGGAAGACGGTGGCCCTGGTCACCGGTCGCGTATGTCATGGTGTCTTCACTTCCCAGCGGGCCGCGTACACGGTTGGGAAACAACAGGCCGCTGTCCGGGTCGCTCAAATATTCGAACGTCCAGCGACTGTCGCCGTCAGGCAGGATGAGATAAGTGAGTTGGCCATTCACTCGTTGCAGGGTAATCGCCGACTCGCTATCAGTGCCGGGAAATGCGCTAAAGATCACGCCTTCCCGGTTTGTGACGACCTTCAACAACGGAAGCGCAGGGCCGCGCTCATCCCAAATGCTCTCCAGATCAAACTGACCGTCGCCGCGGGGCAGCCATTTAAAGAACGCCTGACGCCCTTGGGGTGAGCGCATCTGAACGACCAGCGCCAAGCCGCTACGCTCCTGTACTTCCAGCCATTCGGTGTCACCGCTCTTGTGCTCGACGCGAAACATTCGCCCATCAATACCGATCTGCCGCACTACAAAACTGCGCAGTTTCTGGTCGTGAAACGCCAACAACCCGTTATCGGAAAAGTCCGATTTGTGCCGATCCAGACGAAATTGCTCACCCGTCACCAGGCTGAGACGGTTGGTGTTCAGATCCAGCATCGATACTCCCAACTGCCAGCCGTAACCAAACCCCACGTCAGAGTGCGATTCGAGGGGGCTGAAGCGCAGCGACAGACTGACAACCGGTCCGGCGAGATTGTTGGCCTGCAGCCCAGGTAGTTTGGCCGAGAGCGTGAATTGACCCGTGCGGGGATCAACCCCGGTACTGACATGAGCGAGGAAGTTGCTGGCTTGAGAATAAAGGCCACCTGCCGCTAGGCGATGAGCGAGAGCGTTGTTGTTATTGGCAGGTGGCATGCTCAAGTTCTCCTTGTAAAAGGTAGATGCTGTTCTATTCGTGTTGAGCTTTCAGTCAGAAACGAGAATACATTTGTCTCTACCTTCTACAGGGGGGAGCCCGAGGCTTCCCTCGACGAGGACGATGCCGGGATTTATCTCCGTTCCAGGCGGTACACCTCGACCCTGATCAATCCCTGTCATATCAGTCGGTTGCCCATGGATCGGATCGACAATTCTGTATTTGATATTTCCCAGGTTGAGATTGTCCGGAGGGTTGCGGATGCAATCCTCGTCGGCGAAGAAGGTGAAGCTCACTCCTTCTCTGGGGTTCTCAATAACGAAGTGAAAGTCATTGTCTTGTTTGCAGCTATTGGTTATTCCAAGCTTATGGGTTCCCGGAGTTAATGAGATTCTACAGTTCAGATCAACAATCCCTCCTCTCCCATATAGGACGACAGTAGGTGTTGTAAGAGTGGAAGGTAGTGGGTGCGCGCAGGCGCTCAAACAACACAGAATGAAAACTGTGATAAAGGCTTTCATTGTTTTCTCCGAATCGCTAAAGCCGGAAGGGCGGGCGATGCTTGAGGTTTGGATTAGTTCAGTGTTTATCGTTGTTGCTGTCAATGAGTATTCAGTGGAGAGACTAGGTTCGATTTAAATGTTGTCAATATCTCTTGGGTGAACTGCAGGCTACCATTCGTCGGGACTGTTATTTCTTACAGGTATGATTTTTTTTTGACTGGCGTAGCGTGAAGCTCGAAAGGTTGTTGAGGGGTTTGAGAGGGATTTTCCTATGAAAAAAAATAATCCACAGGCAACGCCGCCGAGAATTTTTTGGCCGAAAACAGATGAAGCGGTTCTTCAGAAATTTGTTGTTAGCGGAGATGGGCATGCGCGTTACGATGTTAGAGCCACTACTCCTGGCAAGGGAGACTCTATCAGCACGAAGATGGAGATACCGGGCCATGGCTGGTGGGATGTTCGAATAACGAAAGATTTTCCGGACAATCAATTTGTGAAATTTGACATTATTATCTGGAAGAGCAGTGAGGCCGGGCGCAGCCCCACCCACAGAGTCTGGATGCACCGTCCCGCGAGAATCGAATCACCGGTTGCAGGTACTCGGATCAGCCTTCATGAAGGGGTCAAAGGCACTGGTGGAATAAGAAACAGCGAAATCCGTTTGGTGTCTGAGGACGGACAAACCGTCTATGGCCGTGGCATGGTGTCTGACAGAGGCACTTGGGAAATCCGTCTGATAGATAAACCGCCGGAAGGAAAGTGCGATTTCAGGTTGGTGCAGGATCAAATAGGCGAAGGGGAGCGAGCGATTACTCAGAATGATGTAGTCACTCTTGAATTTTCAGGTGAATGAGCACATATCGGTTCGAGAGGTGTTGGCCATGGAAAGTTTACCCGAACCCTCAGAGGTCAATGGGGCGGACAGGTTAAGTTACTTGCTAATAGAACTTGAGTCGTCGCAGGGGCAACAGAATGCGCAGGCTCGAGTTTTTTCCAATGGTGTACAAAAGTGCGCAGTATTGATTACGTTACAGGCTCGTAACGCGAATGGTGAAGTGGTCACTATTGCAGATGATCTGAACGTAAATGTAGTTGAATACACGTCATCAGAGGCTGGTTGGAGGAGTAACGCCGATCCATCGCCTGCTGGTGTATTGCCTTTTCCTGAAAATATGATTCCCCATATTGCTGGGTTTGATAATGGAATTGAAGCTGAAGCTGAAGCTGTCAGTTCGCCGCAAAGCTATCAGCAGTTTCGTCGATATGTAAGTTATGACGATGTCCCGGATGGCACGGTAATTCAGTTTGCGGCGAAAGTTAAGTTGTCGGGTGTCGAATATGTCAGTAATCAGCGAGACGTCCCTTACGGTGGAGCGGGGGAAGGTGGGCGGTTTAACAGCAGTTTTCGCTTGAAGTCAGTCCAGCCCCTGCGATATACCGTTGCTAACGGAGGATTGTTAGTAAGCGATCCCACAGAGGTATTCAGTGGGTTGATTAACGGGTTTACTGCCAAAGTTCAGAATACTTATATGACTTTGCGCTATCCGGGTTCGACGATACCCATTGCGATTCTCCCCGGTTCAACTACCGCCGATTCATCGTTGCATGAAAACAAAGCAACGGCCTTTGGCGATCCCGGAAGTGCTGTAGCGAAAAAAAACATACCTGCTACGGATCAGCTGGGTCAGTCGTTGAATCAGGCGTTGGCGACGATACGCCAGCCTCGGTCAGGCGCGATTGCGGTGGCAGTGGCGATGTATGCCCGGATTATCGATTTTTTTCCAGAGCGGCAAATCAGTCATTACGACAGCGCAATGGATGTCTATGGGAACCCTCTCAGGTTCACGGTCGAATTAATATCGGATCGCCCCCAGCGTAATCCTTGGGTTTACCAGTTGACGACTGATTGGCGTGCGTGACTACCCATCGAACCTGATTCTCATCAGACGTCATCAAAAGGAGTCTGTATGCATACTTCCGCCCCCAAACCACCCCTTTCAAGTTGGCTGGTGAGTTTGACGGTTTTCGTCAGTTCAAACACCAACCTGGTGTATCCCAATGGGCGTCAGCAGTTGGAGGTGATGGTGCTCGTTGAGCCATTGACGTCTCAAACCATAAGTCCTGAAGAGTTGGCAAGCATCCGGCTTCTGGTTCGTGACGCTCAGGGCCGGTTCTCCCCTCTGCGTGAGGGTGAAGAGCTGAATTCATCGTGGTTCTTCAGCCATCAACGCAATAGATATATCGATTATCCGGGCTCCAGGAGTATTTCTGTGCCTGTTGACCCGTCATCGGTCTACTCGCGGAAGTTTTATGTTTCGGCAGGCAAGACCGATGGAAACGCGTCACGCATGGAAAAGCTGTATGTCGGAATCACACGACATATGGGGCAAGAGAGCCATGACTATGTCACCGATGGATCTGAAACGGGTTTCAACGTATCGGCGGAGGTTCGTACTGCGGATATTCCGCAGTTTCAGGTGCCAGGTAACTACCTCTTTGAACGCACGCTGATAGCCGGGGATGGTAATTCAGACATCTTCACCTGGCTGTACGCTTTGGCCGGTGCGAACGTACAGCAGCAGGTGGTGGGTTTCCATTCCGCGACGATGGAGGCCGATGGAATGATCCAGTGGGATGACAAGGATCCAAGCGTGACGCGCGCCTCTCATGTGGGGTATTCAAAGCCGGGGGAAACTACCCTTCGATATAACTCGGCCATTGAACTGGGAAATGTTTTTCAGCCGGTCATGCAAGTGAGTAATCCCAAGCAAAATTACGTCATGCTGGTATTGCAAGGTAGCAATGTCATTCCCTATCACAGCGAAAGCGCTATCCATCATAACGGGCCCTGCGTGTTGAGTGCCGTTGATGTCTATGGCAATGACCACCGATTACAGATACGTTTCAAGGATACCTCGCCTCAGGGGAGACGTGAGTTGGTGCTGTTTTGAGAATGGGAAGAGTGCAGCATGCTTTGTGAAAGCGGTGATGTGCCGCTTTCACAAAGTGTTTTACATCAGTGCAGCTTCAGGCGCGGCTCGGTGCCGCGTCCGATCTTGCTGCCGAGCATCAGCATCGCCGTGCGGAACGGCCCATAAAGCGCCATCTGGTGCATGCGGTACAGCGACACGTAAAACATCCGCGCCAGCCAGCCTTCGAGCATCACGCTGCCGGTCAGATTGCCCATCAAGTTACCCACAGCCGAAAAACGCGACAGCGAAATCAGCGAGCCGTAGTCGGTGTACTTGTATTCCGGCAGGGTCTTGCCTTCGATCCGCAATTTCAGCGACTTGGCCAGCAGCGACGCCTGTTGGTGCGCAGCCTGGGCCCGTGGTGGAACGTTGCGATCCGAACCCGGTTGCGGGCACGCGGCGCAGTCACCGAAGGCGAAAATATTTTCATCGCGGGTGGTTTGCAGCGTCGGCAGCACTTGCAGCTGGTTGATGCGGTTGGTTTCCAGCCCGTCGATGTCCTTGAGGAACGCTGGCGCGCGGATCCCGGCGGCCCAGACTTTCAGGCTGGCCTTGATCTCGTTGCCATCGGCGGTGATCAGGCTATCGGCGGTGACCTGGCTGACCGACGCGTTGGTCATCACGTTGACCCCGAGTTTCTCCAGGGTCTTGTGCACCGGCCCACTGATTCGCTCCGGCAGTGCTGGCAGCACCCGTGGCCCGGCTTCGATCAGGGTGATGTGCATGTTTTCCGGTTTGATCCGGTCCAGACCATAGGCGGCCAGCTCATGAGCGGCGTTGTGCAGCTCGGCCGCCAGCTCGACGCCCGTGGCGCCCGCTCCGACAATGGCCACGCTGATCTGCTGGACAACATCCGTTTGCCCGGCGTGAGCACGCAGGTAGTGGTTGAGCAGTTGCTGGTGGAAACGCTCGGCCTGTTTGCGGGTGTCGAGGAACAGGCAGTGCTGCGCGGCGCCTTGGGTGCCGAAATCGTTGGTGGTGCTGCCGACCGCGATCACCAGCGAGTCGTAGGGCACTTCCCGCGCCGGGACCAGTTCTACGCCGTTTTCGTCGTAGGTGGCGGCCAGCTGGATCTTCTTCTGCTCACGATCGAGCCCGCTCATGCGCCCCAGCTGGAACTCGAAGTGGTTCCATTTGGCCTGGGCGACATAGTTGAGCTCGTCTTCGGAAGAGTTCAGCGATCCGGCGGCCACTTCGTGCAGCAGCGGTTTCCAGATGTGCGTGAGGTTCGCGTCGACCAGCATGATGCTGGCGGTGCCGCGCTTGCCCAGAGTCTTACCCAGACGGGTAGCCAACTCCAGACCGCCGGCGCCGCCGCCGACAATGACAATACGATGGGACATAGGGATAGCTCGCAAGGTTTTGAAAGGAAATCGGTACGGCTACCCGAGCGAGCGCGATGCGGCTCATAGCGTCAGGTAACTGATTAAACGGCTCAACAGGCCCAGACCAATGGTCACTGCCAGCACCAGCACCAGGAGCATCCACGGCCGGAATGGCCGGCGCTCGACACGGTGTTGGGACAACTGCAGGTACTCTTCGACATGCTTCTGGTCTTCGGGGTTCAGGCGGCTGGTCATAAAGGCCTCGTCAGGTAGACGTTACTGAATGAAAACAAGCTACAGCGGTTTTCAACCGGGATTGAACGCAGCATAGCCACTGTCCGGGACCGGTTCGACAGACACGCCATCCCCGAGGCGAATGATCCCGCTTTGTAACACTCGTGCGGTGATTCCGCCATGCCCGCGCACAGCCTGGAACGTGCCCGGGCCAAGGTTGTTTTGCAGGCGCGCACATGGCTGGCACCAGCCTGTGGTTTCGAAAATTGCCTGACCAATGCGAAAGCGCCGACCCTTGAGGCTGAACAGGTTGATCCCGCTTATAACGAGATTGCGCCGCAGATCTTCAGGCATGACCGGTTGTTCGGCCGACCGGCCCATCAGGCCGCTGATCACGGCCAGATGTTCCCACTGAATCAGCGTCACCTGCCGCGCATTGCGTACTCCGGGCCGCGCGTGGTCGCCGGTGAGCCCGGCTTCAAGCCGCGCTTCCACGGCGTCGAGCGCGAGCATCGGCCCCCGTGATTCGGGGCGCACGCCAATCCAGCGCACGCATCCGGTCTGCGGAACATCGGCAATCAATTGTTGAAGTGGCGTCACAGGCTGATCCCTACATCGAACACGATGCTGCGGCCCAGATTGCCGCGCAGGAAATCCGGGGCGTCGGGGTGAGCGAACAACACTCGCGCGAACGTCGGCCCGACCAGCGACAGCGAGCGCCAGCCCTGGCGCAGGTATTCGGTGGGCGGCGGAAAGTGGCTGTTGAGGTCGAGCACTTCGCGCTTGAGGCTGGCGAAGGCAATGATGTCCAGCTCGCCGAGATCCATGCCGCGTTCCTTGTAGTTGTGCGCTTTCTTGCGCAAGGTCGGCGCCAGTCTCAGCAGAAATTCATTGGCCGGAATCCGCCGCGGCTTGGCTTCACGGCGCACCAGTTGGCTGAGGGAAAACGCACTGCGCCGACGTTGCAGCTCATCGCGCCATTCGTCGTTGAGCCGACGACCTTCATCGAGGACGAAAAACACCTCGAAATTGGCGTCGCGGAACAGCACGTCCGGCGGCTCACCGGCCGGGGCGAATTCGTCGGCGCGATAAGGAATGTTCAAGCCTTGCAGCAGGCGCTGGCAGACCCAACGCTCACGCTCCCATTTGCGGGCATTGGACAGAAAGGCGTTGGCTTGCTCGGCCGCGATGGTCAGCAGGCGTAAATAATCTGAGTCATCCATAGGCCCAAGCTTAGCGTTCAATTGCGACAAGCAGAAAGCGTTCGCGCGGCAAAGTGCATCAGTAGGCAGTCGGGAGGGGCGGTGTAGACTGAGGGCACCGTGTATTAACGTCGAATGAAAGGGGCTGAATGTGAAATTTCGCTGGCTGTTGTTGTTCGCTGTCGTTCCGCTGTGGGCCCATGCGCTGGAAATCGGCGAGCGGCTGGTACCCTGGACGCTGTTGGATCAGTACGATCAGCCGTTCACTCTCGATAACTCCACTACGACGCTGTTGGTGGCGCGCGACATGGACGGCGCGAAACTGTTCAAGCAAGCCATGGCCGATCAGCCCAAGGGCTATCTGGAGGCGCGGCATGCGGTGTTTGTCGCCGATATCCAGCGCATGCCGGCGCTGATCGCGAAGATGTTCGCCGTTCCGGCGATGCGTGACTACAGCTATCGAGTGTTGCTTGATCGCGAAAGTCGCGTGGCCTCGCGCTACCCCGGGGCCGAAGGCGCGGTGCTCTGGCTGCAGCTCAAGGACGGGCGTTTGCTGGCCCGGCACGAATACACCCAGGCGGCTGAACTACGTGAGGCGCTGGAGCAGGCGCGCCCATGATCGGCGCCGAGCTGCTGTCGTCCGCAAGCCTGCTACTGGGGTGTCTGGTTTACTTGCCAGTGGTGATTTGGGCGATTGGCCGCGCGCCTTGGGTCGAGTTGTTCAGTGACAGTCGTCGTCAGCACTTGCTGTTCGGAACGGTGTTCGCGTTGTTTCTGCTGTGGCTGGTACGCAGGGATTTCGATACCGGCGTGTCTTACCACTTCATTGGCATGACGGCAGTGACGCTACTGTTGGACTGGCCGCTGGCGATCGTCGGTGGACTGGTAGCGCAGTTGGGGCTGGTGATGCTGGGACGTCAGGATCTGGTGGCTGTCGGGGTCAACGGCGCCTTGCTGATCCTGTTGCCGGTGCTGATCACCGAATGCGTGGCGATCCTGGTCGAGCGCGCCCAGCCGCGCAATCCGTTCGTGTACATCTTCTGTTCGGGCTTTTTCGCCGCGGCGCTGTCGGCGTTGTTCTGCCTGACGCTGAGCCTGACCTTGCTGTGGTACGACGGCCTCTTTGCCATGCCGGAATGGCTGGAAGATTTCATCGGTTACCTGTGGTTGCTGATTTTTCCCGAAGCCTTCATCAACGGCATGGTGGTCAGCGCGTTGGTGGTGTTCTGCCCGGAATGGCTGGAGACCTTCAACCGCACCCGCTACCTTTCGGCGCCGTGGAAGGACGACGATCCCAAGTCTTGATCCACATCAAATCCACTCTGCGCGCGGCATTTCATGCTCGGCCAAATTCCTTCAGGAGCAGCGGCATGAGCGTTTACGAGTGGGCGAGGCAGGAAACCCGGCAGAGTCTGGAGATGGCGCAGGAGGTGGGGTTCGATCCGGGCCTGAGCCTGCGCGCCTTGCTCAGTGCGGTGGTGCAGCAGAGCAAGACGGTGCGCAACGCCGAAGACCTGGCCGACGAGTTGCGTTTTCTGGCGGAAAACCTCGACGACGATCAGGACTACGGCTTCATGCGGCCCTGAACGGGATCAGTGACGCGGGTCGAAGTCGCCGGAAAACAGTTCGTCCTCGGCATCCGGTGCCACCGGAATCTTGTGTTCTTCCGACGCCCAGGCGCCGAGGTCGATCAGCTTGCAGCGGTCCGAGCAGAACGGACGGTATTTGTTTTCCGGGGTGAATTCCACGGGCGCGCCGCAGGTCGGGCAGTTGACGGTTGGGGTCTGGCTCATGATTGGCCTCCGGATAAAGTCAGGTAAAAGTGATGCAGGCGCTCGACCTCGCTGTGCAGCCAGGCGAGGTCGCGGTCGTTGACCACCACGTCGTCGGCACGGCTGACGCGGTCTTCGCGGCTGGACTGGGCCTTGAGGATCGCCTGGACCTGCTGTTCGCTGGTCTGGTCACGCTGCAAGGTGCGTTCGATCTGCAGTTGTTGCGGGGCGTCGATTACCAGAATTCGCTGGGTCATCGCGTATTGCCCGGATTCGATCAGCAGCGGCGAAACCAGAATCGCATACGGCGATTTTGCCAGCGCCAGGTGATGGGCGATTTCTTCGGCGATCAACGGATGCAACAAGGCTTCGAGCCAGCGCCGTTGCTCCGGCACCTCAAAGATCAGTTTGCGCAGGGCTGCACGATCCAGCGTGCCGTCGGCCTGCAACACACCGGGGCCGAAGTGTTCGGCGATCTTCGCCAGCGCCGGACGGCCCGGTTCGACCACCCAGCGCGCCGCGTGATCGGCGTCCACCACGTGGACACCAAGATCGATGAAGTGCTGGGCAGCGGCACTTTTACCGCTGCCGATGCCGCCGGTCAGGCCGAGAATCCAGGGTTTTTCCACAGGGGTATTCATTTCAAACCGACAAACTGCCAATAGAAGCCGGTTATTTGACCACCCCAGAGCAAGGCAATCCAGCCGGCAATTGCCAGATACGGGCCGAAGGGGATCGGCGTCGAGGTCTTCTGGTCGCGCAGCTTGAGCAAAATCACCCCGAGCACGGCGCCCACCAGCGAGGACAAGAGGATGGTCAGCGGCAGAATCTGCCAGCCGCCCCAGGCCCCGAGCAGCGCCAGCAGCTTGAAATCGCCGTGACCGATGCCGTCCTTGCCGGTGATCAGCTTGAACAGCCAGAACACCGTCCACAGCGCCATATAGCCCAGCACTGCGCCCCACAGTGCGTCGTGCAGCGATACGAACAGCTCGAAGCTGTTGACGATCAGTCCCAACCACAGCAGCGGCAGCACCAATACATCGGGCAGTAACTGATGTTCGGTGTCGATCAGGCTCATGGCCAACAGGCCCCAGGTCAGCACGATCAGCAGGCACGCCGGCCAGCCGAAACCCAGGTACCAGGCAATGAATGCCGAGAGCAGGCCGCAGGCCAGTTCGGTGAGCGGGTAGCGCTTGCTGATCGGGGCGCTGCAACTTGAGCAGCGCCCGCGCAGGAACACGTAACTCAACATCGGGATGTTTTCCCACGCGCGGATCCGGTGGCCACAGTGCGGGCATTGCGAGTGCGGCAGCATCAGGTTGTAGGTGGGCAATGGCGATTCACCGGGCAGGCCCAGTACATCGTGAGCCTGCTGGCGCCATTCGCGCTCGAGCATTTTCGGCAGGCGCCAGATCAATACGTTGAGGAAACTGCCCACCACCAGCCCCAGCAGGAGGGCGGTGAAGACAAAGGCCAGCGGATAGAGACTGAAGAGTTCGTCGATAGGCATGTCAGATCGCTGAGCCGAGTTGGAAGATCGGCAGGTACATCGCCACCACCAGACCGCCGACGATCACCCCGAGCACCACCATGATGAACGGCTCCATCAGGCTGGTGAGGTTGTCGACCATGTTGTCCACCTCGTCCTCATAGAACCCCGCGACCTTGTCGAGCATATCGTCCAGCGCGCCGGACTCTTCGCCGATGGCGGTCATCTGCACCGCCATGTTCGGAAAGATGCCGGTGGAGCGCATCGAGAAATTCAGCTGCATGCCGGTGGAAACGTCCTGGCGGATACGCAGCACGGCGCGCTTGAACACCACGTTGCCGGTGGCCCCGGCCACCGAATCCAGCGCTTCCACCAGCGGCACGCCGGCTGCGAAGGTGGTGGATAAGGTCCGGGCAAACCTTGCCACGGCGGACTTGTACATCAATGTGCCCACCAGCGGCAGCTTGAGAAACCAGGCGTCGCGCCGGTCGCGCAGGGCCTGGGATTTTTTCAGGGCATGGCGGGTACCGAAAAAACCGGCCACCAGCAAACCGAGAATTGCCCACCACCATTGCTGCATGAATTCGGACAGGCTGATGACCATCAAGGTGAAGGCCGGCAGTTCGGCACCGAAGCCGGAGAATACCGCCTGGAACTGCGGCACTACCTTGACCAGCAGAATCCCGGTGACCACCGCCGCCACCAGCACGACGGCGGTCGGGTAGGTCATGGCCTTCTTGATCTTGGCCTTGAGGCTTTCACTCTTTTCCTTGTAGGTCGCAACCCGCTCCAGCAGGGTGTCGAGGGCGCCGGACTGCTCGCCGGCATCCACCAGGTTGCAGTACAACTCGTCGAAATATTGCGGCTTCTTGCGCAGCGCGGCGGCGAAACTGTTACCGGCGGCGACCTCCTGTTTCACCTCGTCGACCAGTTTGCGCATGGCCGGGTTTTCGAAGCCTTCGCCGATGATGTCGAACGACTGCAACAGTGGCACACCGGCCTTCATCATGGTCGCCATCTGCCGGGTGAACAGGGCAATGTCCTGGGCCTTGATGCGCTGGCCGAAGCTCAGTAGCGAAGCGGACTTCTTGCGTACCTTGCCGGGGTTGATGCCCTGCTTGCGCAATTGGGCCTTGACCAGCGCGGGGTTCTGGCCGCTCAACTCGCCGGTCACCTTGCTGCCTTTGCGGTCCGTGCCTTCCCAGGCGTAGACGCTGATTTTTGCTGCCTTGACCGCCATGTTCAGTCCTTGGTGACCCGGTTGATTTCTTCAAGGCTGGTGATGCCTTGCATGGCCTTGATCAGGCCCGATGTGCGCAGGTCGTTGAAGCCGTCCCGGCGCATCCGGGTATCGATTTCCAGTGAGTTGCCCTCGGCCATGATCAGCCGTTGCAGCTCGGGGGTGTTCTTCACCACTTCATAAATCCCCACTCGACCCTTGTACCCGCCGTTGCAGTGATCGCAACCGGCGGGCTCATAGATCGTGAAACTGCCGATGCGTTCCTCGGGGAAGCCTTCCTTGATCAGGGTCTCGCGGGGGATCTCGATGGGTTTCTTGCAATGGCTGCAGAGTTTTCGCGCAAGACGCTGGGCAATGATCAGGCTCACCGAGGTCGCAATGTTGAAGCCGGGAATGCCCATGTTGTGCAGGCGAGTGAGGGTTTCCGCCGCGCTGTTGGTGTGCAGGGTGGACAATACTAGGTGCCCGGTCTGGGCGGCCTTGATCGCGATTTCGGCGGTTTCGAGATCGCGGATCTCGCCGACCATGATCACGTCCGGGTCCTGACGCAGGAACGAGCGCAGGGCCTGGGCAAAGTCCATCCCTTGGCGCGGATTGACGTTGACCTGGTTGATGCCTTCCATGTTGATCTCCACCGGGTCTTCGGCGGTGGAGATATTGATGTCGACGGTATTGAGGATATTCAGCCCGGTGTACAGCGAGACGGTCTTGCCCGAGCCGGTGGGACCTGTCACCAGAATCATGCCCTGGGGCTGTTTGAGGGCGGCCATGTACAGGTCTTTCTGCTCCGGCTCGTAGCCGAGGGCATCAATGCCGATCTGGGCGCTGGAGGGGTCGAGGATTCGAATCACCACTTTTTCGCCCCAGAGGGTGGGCAGGGTGTTGACCCGGAAATCGATCGACTTGCTTTTCGACAGACGCATCTTGATCCGCCCGTCCTGAGGTTTGCGTCGTTCTGAAATGTCGAGGCTGGCCATGACCTTCAGCCGCGCGGCAATACGCCCGGCGAGCTGAATCGGCGGCTTCGCCACCTCCCGCAGAATGCCGTCGGTGCGCACCCGCACCCGGTAGTTTTTTTCGTAAGGCTCGAAGTGCAGGTCGGACGAGCCGCTCTTGATCGCGTCCAGCAGCATCTTGTGAACAAAACGCACCACCGGGGCATCGTCGGCATCGATGCCGCCGAGCGTGTCCTGTTTGCTGTCGTCGACCGACTCGATGTCCAGCCCGTCGAGGTCGACATCGGCCATTTCCTCCAGGCCGGTGGCGTGGGTGTCGAAGAATTTTTCGATGGCGTCGGTGAGCTTGTCGTCCTCGACCAGAATGGCTTCGGTGCTCAGCCCGGTGCTGAACTGGATGTCATTGATCGCCTGATGATTGCTCGGGTCGGAAATCCCCACGAACAGTTTGTTGCCGCGCCGCCAGAGGGGCAGGGCGTGGTGCTGGCGCACCAGTTTTTCGCTGACCAGGCCCTTGGGCTGAGTTTCCCTGTCGAGACAGTTGAGGTCGAGAAATGCCATGCCGAAATGCTCCGAGGCAATCTCGGCGACCTGCCAGCTCTTCACCAGTTTGTTCTGCACCAGGTAGCTGACCAGCGACAGGCGATTGCGCTGCGCCTGTTGCCAGGCTTGCTGGGCACTCTTTTCCGTGAGCAATTCGGCCTGGACCAGTTGTTTGGCCAGACCGCTCAGAGCGATGTCATTCATGGGGTTTCCACATGCTTGCCGTTCATGACTTATAGCCTAGTCAAGTGACAGCGCCAAACACGCGGGGTGCAGGTGACAAAAAGTGTCAGATAGTGCGGCTACGGGGTGTAGGAAACGGTACGGCGTCCGGATGATGCCCGGCAGACCGGGGCTGCAAGCGCTTGGCACGGGCTGTGCTGAGTACTTTCCAGATCATGAGATTCCGACTCATGCATGGAGCGTGTCTATGAACAAACAACAAGGTTTCACTCTGATCGAGCTGCTGATCGTCGTTGCGATCATCGGTATTTTGGCCACTGTGGCGCTGCCCCAGTATTCCAAGTATCAGGCGCGGTCGAAGGTGACGGCGGGGTTGGCCGAGATCAGTGCGATGAAGGTGCCGTTCGAGGACACCATCAACCAAGGTACCGCTCCGGATATAACCAATGTGAATGGCGGTACAGCCGCCACCTCCAACTGTACGTTGACGGTTACAGGCACCGCGGCGACTGGCGCTGGCACCATTACATGTACGCTGGTTAATGCACCAGGTCCGGTGCTGGGTAAAACCATTACGCTCACCCGCTCTGGCGCGGCCACCGGTGCCACGTCGGGTGTCTGGACATGTGCTTCTACGGTCAACAATGAATACGCGCCGAGAGGTTGCCCTGGCAGCGGCGCTTGATTCTCAAGCGATACAGCAAGAGATGCCCTGCTTTGCGGGGCATTTTTTATGGCGCGAGACTTCACAAAAGCTTCAATAATTTCAGGGTGTTAGGAACTTTCCGAAAAGCCGCAACTTGCATGTAAATATTGGCCATGTCATGCAAATTGCATGATTCCGGAAATTTCTGTTTTGGTTAACTTGTTGAATTTAAAGGATATTTTTAATTCGAAAAAGTTGGCACAGTGTTCGCAATTACCTCGGTAACCCTGCTGACAAGACAACCAGCAGACTTTCCAGAAAAACAGGAGTTACTCGTATGAAGAAGTTCGCTATCACTGCCGCTGCTGCTACCGCGCTGACCCTGACCATGGCCTCCGGTGCATTTGCTCAATCGACTCAGACCACTCAGGCGCCAATGACCCTGGCTGCCGGTGAAGTCACCAAGGCTAAAGAAGCTACTTCCGATACCTGGATCACTACCAAAGTCAAAAGCGACCTGGTAACCGAAAAAGGCATTCCTGGCACCGACATCAAAGTCGAAACCAACAAGGGTGTGGTTTCCCTGTCCTCTGACGTAGCAATCACCGAGGCTCAGAAAACCACCGCCGTGAACATCACCAAGAAAATCAAAGGCGTGAAAGCGGTCTCCGCTGACGGCCTGAAAGCCGAGTAAGGCAAGACTTCTCGCCTGGACCGGGAGAAGACGCGACAGGCGGGCCGAGCAATACGTCTGCCGCACTTTAGAGTTCATGCGAACGGCCACACGGATTGTGGCCATTACAGGCCCCGGCACATGTGTCGGGGCCTGTTCTATTTCAGAGGAGGAAAAAGCGCGGAGGTCAGTTGCCGCGTTTGCTGTTGATCTGCTTCAGGCGACTGCCTTCAAAGCGCAGGTATTGATACATGCCGTTGCTCGGGCCGTAGGTCCATTCCTCGACCTGAAACTCTTCGCGACGGTTGGCGCTGCGTTTGTAACCGAGCAGATCGCGACTGACCGGCTCGCCGCATTTTTGCAGCACCTCGCTGGCACGGTCGCCTAGGCTCACCAACTGGCTGCCGCAACGCAGGGTATCGGACGCTGCAGCCTGGCTGGCGATCAACGTCAGCCCCAGTGCAGCCAGCCATTTGCAGTTCATCACTCGGCATCCAGATGCATTTGCGTCACCACGCGGCCGTCGCTCTCCGCTTCGCCGAGATTGGCGTCGATGAAGTACACGCGATCGTCGGCCAATTGGCCTTTGTCCACCAGGTAGTCCTTGATGCTGCTGGCACGGTCCTGACCGAGCTGGCGCAGCAGCACATCGCTGGAACTCCAGAACTTGATCACGTCGGCGCGCATTTTCGCGGTGCGCTCTTCCTTGCCCAGATCCTTCCATTCGGCCGGTGGCTGGGTTTTCAGGCGAGTGCGATAGATGCCCTCAAGCAGCGGGCCTTTTTCGTTTTCCGGTACCTGGATCAGCGAAGCCTGAGCCGGCACCTTGTCGCCGCGGCGCTGGAGCATCTTGTAGTAGTTGTACTGGTATTCACGTTCCAGGCGCTGTTCGGCGAGCAACGGGCCATCACTGCTTTTTGCCGCCGTGCCTTCGATTTCCAGGCGCAGGGCGGGACGCTCCTTCAGCGCTTGTGACAGTTTCACCAGCGCCGCTTCGGCATCTTTGCTCAGGTCGCTGGAACCCGGTGCGAAGGACACGGTGCCGAGGTCTTCCGAGCCGCCACGGCTGACAAGACCGCCAATCAGCTTGAACGGTGCGGCGGCGGCCTTGACGATCAGGTTGCGCAGGGTCTGCCAGACAATCGGCATGACGCTGAATTGCGGATTGTTCAGGTCACCGGTGACCGGCAGCTCGATGGAGATCTTGCCATCGACGTCCTTGAGCAGGGCGATCGCCAGTTTCAGCGGCAGGCTCACGGCATCCGGGCTGTCGACTTTCTCACCCAGTTGCAGCTGCTCGACCACCACTTTGTTCTCGGCCTTGAGCTGGCCTTTGGTGATCAGGTAATGCAGGTCGAGGTTGAGCCGGCCCTTGCGGATCCGGTAGCCGGCGAACTTGCCGGAGTAGGGCGTCAGGGTGGTCAGCTCTACCCGTTTGAAGCTGGTAGCAATATCGAGGCTGGCCATCGGGTCGAACGGGTTGACCGCGCCCTTGATGGTCACTGGCGCATAGCGGTCGACCTTGCCCTTGATGTCGACACTGGCCGGTTTCGCCTGACGGCTGTCGATGGTACCGATCTGGCCGTTGAGCTGCTGAACGGCGGTGGCGAAGTTCGGGGTCAGGCTGAAGTCGGCGAAGTTGGCCGAGCCGTCGTTGATCGCGATGCCACCGATGTGAATGCCCAGCGGTTTGTCATTGCTCGCCGGTTTCGCCGCGGCGGTCTTCGCCCCGGAATCGGCCGGCTGCGGGATCAGCAGGTCGTCGATGTTGGTGGTGCGGTCATCGTTGATCATGAACCGTGCATACGGCTGGAACAGGTTGACCCTGTCGATCGACAGGCTGTCGCCGTGCTGATAGTTCAGGCCTTCGACCACCACTTGCTGCCACTTGAGGAAGTCGCGGGTTTTCAGGGTGTCGAGGGTGTGCAACTGATCGATCTGAGCGCGACCGGTGACGCTGAGGGCCAGCGGGTCAGTGCTTTTCAGGTTCACTTTGAGGTCGCTGCCGAGCATGCCGCTGCGCAGCTCGAGGCGAATGAACGGGTTGATGTAGGACTGTGCGACCCGCAGGTCGATGTCCTGGGTTTTCACGTTGAGCTGTGCGGTGACCGGGGCCAGGTTGACCACGCCGTCGGCGCTGATCTTGCCTTGCTTGCCCAGGCCGGTGTCGAGTTTGAGGTTGAAAGGTGAGCCGTTGAGGCTGTCGAAGTTTTGCAGATCGACGTTCAGCGGCGTGACATCCAGCGTGACTTCCGGCTTCGCCGAGCGGTCGGCCAGATGCACTTTGTAGTCACGCAGTTGCACGTCCTTGACCAGCACTTGCCACGGCTTGCTCGGCGCGGTCGGCTCGGGTTTCGGCGAGTCGGCGGCCGCCGGGGTGCTTTTCGGCTCCGCTGCAGCTTTGGCAGCGGGTTTCGATGGCTGGCTGGCGAACAGTTTTTGCCAGTCCAGTTGGCCGTCCGCTTCCAGCGCCGCCCAGGTTTCCAGTTTCTGACTGCGGATCTTGCCGACCACCACTTGCTGCTTGGCCAGGTCCACCGTGGTGTCGCTGACGTCGAGACGTTCGAGTTTCGCCAGCGGGCGTCCGTCCGGTGCCTTGATGGCGAACGGCGCGATATTGACCGCCACATTGCTCAGCAGCAGTTCGGTTTCCTTGGACAGGTTGAGCTTGTAGTCGGTGCTCAGGCTGACGACCCCGTTTTCCAGCACCAGTGGCACGGCATCACGCACGTAGGGCCAGAAGGCTTTCATCTGGCCGTCGGTGATCTTGAGGGTGCCCTCGGAGGCGATCGGGATCAGGCTGAAGTTGCCTTTCCAGTCGATCTGCCCACCGGCCGGGCCGATCGCGACGAGCGTCATGTCGGCGTTGTCTTCGGGCAGGGTGCTGAGGTTTTTCAGCTCGAAGTCGAGCTTGTCGTAAAGAAATTCGATCGGCTCGCTGGGGCGCGCATCAACGAAGTGCAGGTTGCCGCCGGCCAGCTGGATCCGGTCGATGCGCAGCGGAAACGGTTTGGCGTCGGGATCGGCCGGGGTTGGCTCGCTCGCGGGGAGCTTGAACAGGCCGAGGAGGTTGAGCTGACCGTCCTTGGCGAACAGGATCTCGGTCCTGGATTTTTCCAGTTCGATGTCGGACAGATGCAGGGCCTTGGTCCACAGGCTGTCGAGTTGCAGGTTGGCGTACAGACGTTCGAAGCCGACCTGTTCCTTGCCCGGCTCGCCGATCACCAGGCCCCACAGCGTGAGTTCCAGGCTGAACGGGTTGAGTTCGATACGCTGCAGATGCGCGGGGACCGTGGCGTAGTTGGCCAGTTGCTGGTTGGCCACCCTGAGTGCAATGCCCGGCAGAATCAGGAACCCCAGCAGGCTGTAGAGGGCCAGAGCAGTCAACAGGGCGCCAATCGCGCGAATCAATCCTTTGGGCATGTGCGGCTTCATCTGTCTGAATCGGAGTGCCTTGGAGTATGGCACGCGATTCCGGTTCCGAAGCAAATGCCGGTGCTCAGGATTGTTCAGATTTTTCCGTGGGAAATTTCCTGCATTGCTTTTAAAGCTGGAGGATCAGGGTCTTCAGCGGTGGCTGCTGATCCAGCGACGGGAAGTCCCGACCCGGGGTCATCACGCTCCATTCTCGTACCGGTCGCCCGGCTTTTTCGGCGCAGCGCAGCACCTGCTCGCGCCAGTCGTCCATGCTGACTTTCGCCAGATTGTTGCAGCAAATCAGCACGCCATTCTCGGCGGTGGTCAGCAGGGCAGGCTTGAGCAGGCTTTGATAATCACGCAGCAGGTCAACGGTGCCGAAGGCGCTCTTGGCCCATGCGGGTGGGTCGAGCAGCACCAGATCGTACTGGCGCTGTTCGAGGCGCTGATAGCTCGGCAATTTCTGCCCGCGACGCTGGCTGATCGGCAGGCCGGCCAGTTGGCGGATCGCCGGGAAGTAGTCGGACTGGATGAATTCCATGGTCGGCAGTTGCGGATTGAGCTGACCGTTCTCGCGCCCCACCGCCAGATTGCCCTCGGCGAAATCCAGGTTGCACACCTCGCGCGCACCGCCGGCCGCTGCGCTGAGACCGACGCCGCAGGTGTAGGCGAACAGATTGAGCACACTTTTACCCTTGGCGTGATCCTTGACCCAGCCGCGGGTGTTGCGCAGGTCGAGGAACAGCAGCGGATCCTGCCCGGCGTGACGTCCGCGCACGCGATAGTTCAGGCCCCATTCGTGGCCGACCAGATCGGCCAGCGCGGCGTCGTCGGCGCGGTAGACGCTGTCTTCACGATCGATCCGCGAGTTGCCACGGGAGCGGTCGTTGTAGACCAGCAGGGTTTCCAGACCAAGAGTCTGGTTGACCATGGTGTGCAGTTGCAGCAGGTCTTCACGCGCCAGGGTCTGGTGGAAACTTTGCACCATCAGTTGCGGGCCGTAGCGGTCGATGGTCAGGCCGCCGGCACCTTCCTGGCTGCCGTGGAACAGCCGATAGCAGTCGGTGCCCTGACTGTGCAGCTCGGCGAGCAGATCCTGGCGTTGATCGAGAGCGGCGCGCAGCGCCAGGTTCAAGGAAGACATGCGGGCGCCTTGCTGGAGGGAATCGGGGCGCGAGAGTTTAGCAGCAACTTGGCGGCAAGCGGCGAGCTTCAAACTTGAGGCTCGCCGCTTGCCGCTGCTCCTATTGGTTCAAGCGTTTATCGATCAAGCCCTGCACCACGCTCGGGTCCGCCAGGGTTGAGGTGTCGCCGAGGCTGTCGAGCTCGTTGCAGGCGATCTTGCGCAGGATCCGCCGCATGATCTTGCCCGAGCGGGTCTTCGGCAGTGCCGGGGCCCACTGGATAAGGTCCGGTTTGGCGAAGCTGCCGATTTCCTTGCTGACGTGGGCCAGCAATTCTTTCTTCAGTTCATCGTTGGGCTCGGTGCCATTCATTGGTGTGACGAACGCATAAATCCCCTGACCTTTGACGTCGTGGGGATAACCGACCACGGCGGCCTCGGCGATGCTGTCGTGCAGCACCAGCGCGCTCTCCACCTCGGCGGTGCCGATGCGATGGCCGGAGACATTGATCACGTCATCGATGCGCCCGGTGATCCAGTAATCGCCGTCCTCGTCCCTGCGGGCGCCGTCGCCGGTGAAGTAGTAACCGGGATAGGGCTTGAAGTAGGTGTCGACCATGCGCTGCGGATCGCCGTAGACGCTGCGGATCTGCGCCGGCCAGCTCGACTTGATCGCCAGCACGCCGCTGCCAGCGCCTTTGATTTCCTTGCCGTGCTCATCGAGCAGCACCGGTTGCACGCCGAACATCGGCTGGGTGGCGCAGCCCGGTTTGATCCGTTGGGCGCTGACCAGCGGGCTGAGCATGATGCCGCCGGTTTCGGTCTGCCACCACGTATCGACTATCGGGCAGCGTTGTTCGCCTACGACGTTGAAATACCATTCCCACGCTTCCGGGTTGATCGGCTCACCGACACTGCCGAGCAATCTGAGGCTTTGTCGCGACGTTTCCTGCAAGGGCGCGGCGCCTTCACGCATCAATGCGCGCAGGGCGGTGGGGGCGGTGTAGAAGATGTTGACCTTGTGTTTGTCGATCACCTGCCAGAACCGCGAAGTGCTCGGGTAGCTCGGCACGCCTTCGAAGATCAGGGTAGTCGCGCCGTTGGCCAGCGGGCCGTAGACGATATAGCTGTGGCCGGTGACCCAGCCGACGTCGGCGGTGCACCAGAACACTTCGCCATCGCGGTAGTCGAGGACGTACTTGAAGGTCATCGCCGCTTGCAGCAGGTAACCGCCGGTGGTGTGCAGCACGCCCTTGGGTTTGCCGGTGCTGCCGGAGGTGTAGAGGATGAACAGCGGGTCTTCGGCGTCCATCGGTTCCGGCGGGCAATCGTTACTGACGTCGCGCACGGCCTGGTGATACCAGAGGTCGCGGCCTTCGACCCAGTCGACTTTGTTCTGGGTGCGCTCGACCACCACGACGGTGCTGACATTCGGGCAACTCTGCAGAGCCTTGTCGACGTTCTGTTTCAGCGGCACGAATTTGCCACCGCGCACGCCCTCGTCGGCGGTGATCACAGTGCGGCAGTCGGCGTCGAGAATGCGGTCGCGCAATGAGTCCGGGGAGAACCCGCCAAACACCACCGAATGAATCGCGCCGATCCGCGCGCAGGCGAGCATCGCGTAGGCGGCTTCGGGGATCATCGGCATGTAGATGCAAACCCGGTCGCCTTTCTTTACGCCACGGCTTTTCAGCACGTTGGCCAGGCGGCAGACGTGGTGATGGAGTTTGCTGTAGGTGATTTGTGTCGATTCGGCGGGGTCGTCGCCTTCCCAGAGGATGGCGGTCTGATCGCCACGCTTTTCCAGATGACGGTCAATGCAGTTGTAGCTGACGTTCAGCTTGCCACCGGCGAACCAGGCGGCTTCGCCGGTCTTCAGGTCATAGCGCTGGACGGTCTGCCACGGTGTGCTCCAGTCGAGGAAGCGTGTGGCCTGTTCGGCCCAGAAGGTGCTGGGGTGTTCAATGGATTCGCGGTACAGGCGCTGGTAGTCGTCCTGACTCAACTGTGCAGCCCGGCGGACGGCATCGGCTTTGGGGAACGTGCTGATATCGAACATGACGGTTCCTTATTCTTGTTGTGCGACAAGGATAAAGATGCGCCGAGAGCGTGGAGGGTTCAATACCTGTAAACAAACACCCCCTCATGGCGAGGGGGTGTATTCAAGGCTGGATCAGCCGCGGTGACGGCCGCGGAAGTAGTTGATCAGGCCCTGGGTGGACGCGTCTTCAGCGGCGGTTTCTTCGCTGCCGACCAGACGGTTGTAGACGCCCTTGCCCAGTTCCTTGCCCAGTTCCACGCCCCACTGGTCGAAGGCGTTGATGCCCCAGACCACGCTTTGCACGAAGACTTTGTGTTCGTACATCGCCACCAATGCACCGAGACGACGCGGGCTGATGCGTTCTACCACCAGGGTGTTGCTCGGACGGTTGCCCGGAATCACCTTGTGCGGTGCGAGTTTCTGCACCTGGTCTTCGCTCATGCCTTTGTCGCGCAGTTCGGTTTCGGCTTCCGGCAGGGTCTTGCCGAGCATCAGCGCCTGGCTCTGCGACAGGCAGTTGGCGTACAGCCACTGATGGTGGTCGGAGACCGGGTTGAAGCTGACGATCGGCACGATGAAGTCCGCCGGGATCAGTTGGGTGCCCTGGTGCAGCAGCTGGTGATAAGCGTGCTGACCGTTGCAACCGACGCCGCCCCAGATCACCGGACCGGTATCGGTCGACACCGCGGTGCCGTCCTGACGTACGCTCTTGCCGTTGGATTCCATGTCCAGCTGTTGCAAGTGCTTGGTGATGTTACGCAGGTAGTGGTCGTACGGCAGGATCGCGTGGCTTTGCGCGCCCCAGAAGTTGCCGTACCACACACCGAGCAGGGCCAGCAGCACCGGCATGTTCTGTTCGAATGGCGCGCTCTGGAAATGCTGGTCCATGGTGTAGGCACCGGACAGCAGTTCCTTGAAGTTGGACATGCCGATGGCCAGCGCGATCGGCAGACCGATGGCCGACCACAGCGAGTACCGACCGCCGACCCAGTCCCACATCGGGAAGATGTTCTCTTCGCGGATACCGAAGGCCACGGCTGCCGCGTTGTTGCTCGATACGGCGATGAAGTGGCGATACAGCTCGGCTTCCGAACCGCCCTGAGCCAGGTACCAGGCACGGGCGGCCTGAGCGTTCTTCAGGGTTTCGAGGGTGTTGAACGATTTCGACGAAACGATGAACAGCGTGGTCTCGGCGCGCAGTTTTTGCGTCAGCTCGTGGAACTCGCTGCCGTCGATGTTCGCCAGGTAATGGCAACGCACGCCTTTCTGGGCGTAGGACAGCAGGGCTTCGGAGACCAGCTCGGGGCCGAGGAACGAGCCACCGATGCCGATGTTCACCACGTCAGTGATCGGCTTCTCGGTGTAACCGCGCCACAGACCGTCGTGGATGCGGCCCACGAGATCGGTGATCTGGTTCAGCACCTTGTGTACTTCAGGCATCACGTTGACGCCGTTGACCGACAGCTTGTCGCCGACCGGGCGACGCAGGGCGGTGTGCAGCGCCGGGCGGCCTTCGGAAGAGTTGACGATTTCGCCATCGAACAGCGCCTTGATCGCGCCTTTGAGATCGACTTCATTGGCCAGACCCACCAGCAGGTTGCGGGTCTCGGCGTTGATCAGATTCTTCGAATAGTCGAGAAACAGTCCGCAGCTGCTGAGAGTGAACTGATTGAAGCGCTGCGGATCGGCGTTGAAGGCTTCGCGCATGCTGAAATCCTGCATGGCTTGGCGGTGATCTTTCAACGCTTGCCAGGCAGGCAGAGCGGTAACGTCATGAGGAGTGCGGTAGTACGCCATCGCTGCGGTTTTCCTTTTTACTTGAACGGCCTTTTGAACACTGAAAAGACCTCCCCGCCATGTTTGGGCGAGGGGGCAACTGCGTCGACACGATTACTTTGGCGCAGGGCGAATACAGTAAACCCAGCGCCGCGATCTGTCTTGGCTTTGTCTGACCTGTTTTCGGTACTTTTTTAACATTGATAACAGACGGGGCCGACAAACGGCGGGTAATGCGAGCAGTCCCTGCTATTGGTGTCGAGTCGAACGGCGGGAGTTTGCCCGATGGGCAGGTGCTCAGCAATACGGTCTGGAAGTGCGTGCAAACGCTGTGGGAGCGGGGGGCTCCCACAGCGTTTGCCGGTGTTCAGGCGGGGGTATCGAGATTCAAGTGCAGGTTGTCGATCAACCGGGTGGTGCCGAGGAAGGCTGCGACCAGAATCACCAGATCACGATCCTCTGCGGTCGCCGGACGCAGGGTCAGGGCGTGGCGGATTTCCAGATAATCCGGACGCAGGCCGGCAGCTTCCAGTTGCTGGCGTTGCGCCTGGATCAGGGCAGGGAAGTCGCGCTCGCCCTGCTTGATCGACTCGGCAATGCTGCTCAGGGTGCGATAGACCACTGGCGCCACGGCGCGCTGTTCTTCACTGAGGAAACCGTTGCGCGAGGACAGCGCCAGACCGTCGGCTGCGCGTACGGTCGGCTCGCCGATGATCTGGATCGGCATGTTCAGGTCGTGTACCAGCGCGCGGATTACCGCCAATTGCTGGAAGTCTTTCTGGCCGAAGATCGCCAGGTCCGGCTGGACCATGTTGAACAGTTTGCTGACCACCGTCGCCACACCTTCGAAGTGCCCCGGACGGCTGGCGCCGCAGAGTCCTTCGGACAGTTGCGGCACGCTGACCCGGGTCTGACCGGCCATGCCGTCGGGATACATTTCTTCGACAGTCGGGGCGAACAGCAGATCGCATCCGGCTTCCAGCAGTTTTTCCTGATCTGCCGCCAGGGTACGCGGGTATTTGTCGAGGTCTTCGCCGGCGCCGAACTGCAGCGGGTTGACGAAAATGCTCGCGACCACAAAGTCCACACGCTGAGTGGCTTTGGTGATCAGGGCAATGTGGCCGCTGTGCAGGTTGCCCATGGTCGGCACGAAGCCGATGCGCTTGCCTTCACTGCGGGCGCGCGCCACGGCGGCGCGCAGTTCACGTACGGTTTTGACGGTGTTCATGCAGAGAATCCGTGTTCGATCCCGGGGAAAGTGGTGGCTTTGACTTCACTGACGTAAGTCTTCAGCGCGGACTGGATGCTGTCCTGACCCTGCATGAAGTTCTTCACGAATTTTGGCACACGGCCGCTGATCGACAGACCGAGCATGTCGTGCAGTACCAGCACCTGGCCGTCGGTGTCGCTGCCGGCGCCAATGCCGATCACCGGAATCTTCACCGCCTGGGTGATTTCAGCCGCCAGTTCGCTCGGCACGCATTCAAGCAGCAGCATGGCCGCGCCGGCCTGCTCCAGGGAGATCGCGTCGGCGCGCATCTGGCGTGCCTGGTTCTCGTTGCGACCCTGCACTTTATAGCCACCGAGAATGTTCACGGCTTGCGGGGTCAGGCCCATGTGAGCGCAGACCGGCACGCCGCGTTCGGCCAGCAGGCGGATCGAGTCCGCCAGCCACAAGGCGCCTTCGACCTTGACCATGTGCGCGCCGGCCTGCATCAGCAGGGCGCTGTTGGTCATGGTTTGTTCGAGGGTGGCGTTGGCCATGAACGGCAGGTCGGCCAGGATCAGGGCATCAGAGTTGCCGCGTTTGACGCTGGCAACGTGGTAGGCCATTTCTGCGGTGGTCACCGGCAGGGTGCTGTCGTGACCCTGCAGGACCATGCCGAGGGAGTCGCCCACCAGCAGCACTTCGACACCGGCCTCGTTGCAGGCGTGGGCGAAGGTCGCGTCATAGCAGGTCAGCATGGTGATCTTTTCACCTTTCTGCTTGAGGCTCTGGAGCGTGGTCAGGGTGATGGCTGGCATGTAAGAAATCCTCGTTCAGGCGCTCTGGAAACTACTGCGAGTAACGCGCGTGATTCGTCATCTATTCAGGCGCACGCTCTTTTGTCGTGCTTATAAGGCCTGGATTGCGCCCTTGTATGCCGGGTTGGCGGCAGCGGGACGCCTATAGTCGTGATGAGGCCTCAGGAAGTCAATTGCATGTGTTACCGCATTGTTACGAGGGGAGTGTTACCGGCGTTACTGATGCGATTCAGCGGGCCGGCGGGCCTGATCTGCGGGTTTTTTGTCCTACAAGAACGCAAAAAGCGGGAGCCGATAGGCTCCCGCATCAACGGTTTGTGTCAGGCGTGAGAGAGGCGTTCGAGGCCGACGAACGGGCAGGCGGCGAGAAGATCGGCAAGAGCACGGCCATCGGCCAGACGCAGATCATCGGGCGCCAGTTCGGCCAGGGGATAAAGAACGAACGCGCGTTCCTGCATGTGGTAATGCGGGACTTTCAGGCGAGGTTCATCGATCAGGCGATCACCGAATAACAGAATGTCCAGATCCAGCGTGCGCGGGCCCCAGCGCTCCAGGCGTTCGCGGCCCTGATCGTTTTCGATCGCCTGCAAGGCATCGAGCAGATCCAGCGGGGCAAGCGTGCTGTCGAGTGCGGCGACCGCGTTGGTGTAACGCGGTTGGCCCGGCAGCAGGGAGTCGCTCTGATAAAACGCGGAGACGCCGACCAGCTCGGTGTCGGGCAATTGCCCCAGTGCGTCGACCGCGCTGCGCAGTTGTTCGGCCGGGTCAGCCAGGTTGCTGCCCATGCCGATGTAGATGCGTTCCATGCCTTATTCGCCCGTGGTGCTCGGTGCGCCAGCGCGCTTGCGCTTGGAACCGCTGCTGCGACGACGCTTGCGCGGTGCACCACTGGCGTCATCACCCTTACCGCTGAGGTCGCGGATCATGTCGCGACGTTCGCTGTCGTTGGCGTCCTGATAGTCAGTCCACCATTCGCCGAGGCCATCGGTCTGCTCACCGGCGCTTTCACGCAACAGCAGGAAGTCGTAGCCGGCACGGAAGCGCGGGTTGTCCAGCAACAGGTCGGCACGCTTGCCACTGCGGCGTGGCAGGCGTTCCTGCATGTCCCAGATCTCGCGGATCGGCATGGTGAAGCGTTTTGGAATCGCGATGCGCTGGCACTGTTCGGCGATCAGTTCGTGAGCGCCTTCCTGCATCGCCGGGATCGGCGGCATGCCGCGCTCTTGCAGACGCAACACGCGGGCCGGCAGGGCAGGCCACAGCAGCGCGGCGAACAGGAACGCCGGGGTCACCGGTTTGTTCTGCTTGATCCGCAGGTCGGTGTTGGTCAGGGCTTCGCTGATCAGCGTGTGGGTGTATTCCGGGTTGTGTTCCAGCGCATCGGCACTGGCCGGGAACAGCGGCGCGAACAGTTGCAGGTCGACCAGCATCTCGAAGGTGATGGCGCCATGACCGGAGAGGAACAGCTTGAGCACTTCCTCGAACAGGCGAGCCGACGGGATCTCGCGCAGCATCGGCGCCAGTTCGCGGATTGGCTGGACGGTATGCTTCTCGATACCGAAATTGAGCTTGGCGGCAAAACGCACGGCCCGCAGCATCCGCACCGGGTCTTCCTGGTAACGTTGCTTCGGGTCGCCGATCAGACGGATCAGGTGATTGCGGATGTCGTGCACGCCGTTGGCGTAGTCGAGGATGCGCTCGCTGACCGGATCGTAATACAGGGCGTTGATGGTGAAGTCGCGGCGTTGCGCGTCTTCTTCCAGGGTGCCGTAGACGTTGTCACGCAGAATGCGCCCGCTCTCGTTGCGCGAAGACTGGTTGCTGTCTTCGTCGTCTTCGTTTTGCGGGTGATTGGCGCGGAAGGTCGCGACTTCGATGATTTCGCGACCGAAATGGATGTGTACCAGCTTGAAGCGGCGGCCGATGATCCGCGCATTGCGGAATTCGGCACGAACCTGCTCGGGGGTGGCGCTGGTGGCGACGTCGAAGTCTTTGGGCGTGATGCCCAACAGCATGTCTCGCACGCAACCGCCAACCAGGTAGGCCTGGTAGCCGGCGCCCTGCAGACGTTCGACGATGTTGACCGCGTAACGGCTGAATTGCGCCTTCTGCAGCGAATGTTGGCCGCTGTTGAGGACTTCAGGCGTGCTACGGATGTGTTGCGTACGACGCAGGGGAGTTCGGAATGACTGGAACAGCTTCTTCAGCATGGGATGCACTGTTTGAAGGAATGTTCGGCCATACCAGAGAATGACCGCATGATGGGCCGGGATTCTAGCATTTAGTCGAGGGATGGTGTAGGACGCTGCCGTTTTGCGCTGCAAGCCGCAGGCTAGAGGGGGTGTGGATGCGTCAGAAGGGGGGAATTTGCCGGGAAGAAGAAACTACAAGGGGAGCCGAAGCTCCCCAAGAAGTAGTTGCGTGCTCTTTTTATTATTGATTCGGGCTTCTTGTTTTTGTTGAGTGCCCTCGCCATGAAGCTTTTCCTTCATGACCCTCCCAATCGGGAGCCAAGAGCAAACGGATTGCTTTGGTCGCTGTGTTGCAGTGATCTTGCGATCCAACCAGTACAGGCTCTGTCTTAAGACAGTTTTTGTTGTTCTCGGCCTGGTCGTGGGGCTAGCCCCAAATACAACGCCTCTCCAAAAGAATCAGTTAGCTACGCCTCTCGCCGTCTTGTTTTTATTGTGCGTGAGTCGATTCGTCTTATTTTTATTGTCTTGTGCATTGCTTGTTATTGTTCTTGTACCAAACATATAGCAGGTGCCGTGCCAACTTTTTCGAACCCCAATAAAACAAGGGGTTAGGTCGATATAACCGTTTTCGCAGGGCGAAAAAAAGCCGGGGTTTCGTTACCGATAACCCCGGCTTCTGTTACGTGAAAAGACTGAGGTAACAGTTTTTTCACCTCTTCAACGGTAACCCGCACACTCGACAGGTAACGTTCAGCTCTCGCTGGCGACCCCGGTCTTGCGCCGCGGAATGCCCAGACGCTGACGACGCTCCCACAGGCATTTGCGGCTGACGCCCAGTTTGCGCGCCAGTTCGGTCTCGGTCATGTGGTCCTGATGCTCGAGCACGAAATGCTGGAAGTAGTCTTCCAGTGACAGGTCTTCGGTCGGCTCGTGGCTGCTGTTGCTGGCGTTACCGGCCGGTTGCGCCGGCAGGCCGATGAATTCGTCGTCCTCCAGATCGCCCAGCTCGATGTCGATGCCCAGCAGGTCGGCAGAGATTTCCGGGCTTTCGCTCAGAATCACCGCGCGCTCGACGGCGTTTTCCAGCTCCCGCACGTTACCTGGCCAGGAGTAGTGCCGGATCGCCTGTTCGGCATCGGCGGCAAATTTCAGGTCGGTGCGGTTGATGCGTGCGCTCTGACGAGCGAGGAACGCATTGGCGATTTCGTTGACGTCGGCGCCGCGTTCGCGCAGGGCCGGCAGTTTCAACGCGATCACGTGCAGGCGGTAGTACAAGTCTTCACGGAACTGGCCGATTTTCGCCAGGCTCTTGAGGTCGCGGTGGGTCGCCGCGATCAAGCGAACATCGACCTTTTGCGACTGGACCGAGCCCACCCGGCGAATTTCGCCTTCCTGCAACACGCGCAGCAGGCGAGCCTGGGCTTCCAGCGGCAACTCGCCGATTTCGTCGAGGAACAGCGTGCCGCCGTCCGCCGCTTCCACCAGACCGGCGCGACCGGCGCTGGCACCGGTGAACGCGCCTTTCTCGTGACCGAACAGTTCGGACTCGATCAGGCTTTCCGGAATGGCGGCGCAGTTCACCGAGATCATCGGCGCCTTGGCGCGTTTCGACAGGTTGTGCAGGGCACGGGCCACCAGCTCTTTACCGGTACCGGACTCACCCTGGATCAATACGTTGGAATCGGTCGGCGCGACTTTACGGATCTTGCCGTAAAGATCCTGCATCGGCGGACACGAACCGATGATGCCGATCTCGCCATTGCTGTTGTCGATGGCGGATTTGCCGCTGCCATTGGCCGATTTCGCGGGAGCTGCTTCGCCGGCAGCAGGCGCCGACTGGCGATCGCGCAGGATCCGCGCGACAGCCTGAAGCATTTCATCGTGGTCGAAAGGCTTGGCGATGTAATCCACCGCGCCCATCTTCATCGAGTCGACCGCCGAGCGCAGACTGGCGTAGCTGGTCATGATCAGCACCGGTGTGCCCTGGCCGAGCTTGATCAGCTCGGTGCCGGGAGCGCCCGGCAGACGCAGGTCGCTGACGATCAGATCGAATGTGGGAATACTGAAGCGTTCTTGTGCTTCCTGCACTGAACCGGCTTCGCTGACCTGGTACTGGTTGCGTTCCAGCAGGCGGCGCAAGGCGGAGCGGATAATGGTTTCGTCTTCGACGATCAAAATGTGCGGCATTGATTCGATACTCTCGACGGTCTCAGTTCACAGCGGACGTCGCTTCGACATGGCGCGGCAATGTCACCCGGATACGGGTGCCGCGCTGGCTCTGAACATCAGCCGGGCTGTCGATGGTGATTTGTCCATAATGCTCTTCAACGATGGAATAGACCAGTGCAAGGCCCAGACCGGTGCCTTCGCCAGGATCCTTGGTGGTGAAGAAAGGTTCGAACAATCGGTCCATGATGCTCGATGGAATACCGCTGCCTTCGTCTTCGACGATCAGATCGACCGTGTGTTCGCCGGCTTCGCTCTTGACCCGCACCGCACTGCCGGCAGGCGAGGCGTCACGGGCGTTGGAGAGCAGATTGATCAGCACCTGGGCGAGCCGCTGCGGATCGCCTTCGACCCAGTGGTCGGGATCGCACAGGTTGTAGAACTGCACTTCGAAATTGCGCCGGTTCAGGGCCAGCAGGCCGATAGCGTCCTGGGCCACCTCCGCCAGACAGACGGGCTCGTCGCTGTGCTGATGGCTGCCGGCGTGGGCGAAGCTCATCAGCGACTGGACGATGCGTGACACGCGTTTGGTCTGTTCGAGGATCTGGCCGCTGATTTCCGTCAGCTCACCGTCCTCTTCGCGCTCTTCGCGCAGGTTTTGCGCAAGGCAGGCGATGCCGGTGATCGGGTTGCCGATTTCGTGGGCCACACCCGCCGCGAGTCGGCCGATGCTGGCCAGGCGCTCGGAGTGCACCAGTTTGTCTTCGAGCATCTGGGTTTCGGTCAGGTCTTCCACCAGCAACACCAGGCCGCTGTTGCCCGGTGCCAGCGGCTCGTCGATCGCTGCTTTGTGCAGGTTCAGCCAACGGGTCTGGCCGTCGAGCGCCAGGTGCTGCTTGTGCAAATGTTCGTCGGGCAGGTTGATGAAACCTTGCAGCAATTCTTTCCACGGATTGGCGATGGTGCTCAGGCGCGAGCCGACCACCCGTTGCGCGGCAATCCCGGTCAGTTCTTCCATGGCCTTGTTCCACATCAGGATCTCCTGATCCTTGGCCAGCGAGCAGACGCCCATCGGCAGTTCCTGCAAGGTCTGGCGGTGGTAGCGGCGCAGGGCATCGAGTTCGGCAGCCAGGCCGGTGAGGCGCGAGTGGTAATCCTCGAGGCGGCTTTCGATGAAGTGGATGTCTTCGGTGACGTAGTTTTCGCCGCCGGCCTTGTAGGGCAGGAAGGTTTCCACCATGTCCTGGGCGACGCTCGGACCCATCAGGCCGGAGAGGTTGGCTTCGATCCGGTCACGCAGGCGGCGCAAGGCATAGGGACGGCGTTCGTCGAACGGCAGATAAAGGTCGCGCAGGGCCTGTTCGACTTCTTTCTGCGCAGCCTTGGCGCCCAGCGGCTTGGCCAGTTGCGTGGCGAATTCCTGCGGCGAAGCGGCGTGCAATTCGCGGCGTTGCGGGCGTCGCACGTTGTCCACCGCGCAGGCTTCGGCGGCGCTGGCCTCTTCGGGGCTGGCATTGGTGAACAACGAAATCAGAGTGAACATCAGGACGTTGGCCGCCAGCGAGGCGATGGCCGCCATGTGCCAACTGGTGTCGTCCAGCACGTAGATCATGTTCAGCAGCGGAATATAGAAACCCTGCAGATTGCCGACCAGCGGCAACAGCATGGTCACCACCCACACCACGATCCCCGCCAGCAGACCGGCGATGAAGCCGCGGCGATTGGCGGTCGGCCAGTACAGCACTGACAGCACGCCCGGCAGGAACTGCAGGGTCGCGACGAAGGCGACGATGCCGAGGTTGGCCAGGTCCTGCTCGGCGCCCAGCATCAGATAGAAGCAGAAACCGGCCATGATGATCGCGACGATCAGCGCCCGGCGGGTCCATTTCAGCCAGCGATAGATGTTGCCCTCGGCCGGCGGCTGGTAAAGCGGCAACACCAGATGGTTCAGGGCCATGCCCGAGAGCGCCAGTGTGGTGACGATGATCAGGCCGCTGGCCGCCGACAGACCACCGACATACGCCAGCAACGCCAGCGACTTGCTGTTGGCGGCGATGCCGATGCCGAGGGTGAAGTATTCCGGATTGGTGGTGGCCCCGAGTTTCAGGCCGGCCCAGAGAATCAGCGGCACGGCCAGGCTCATCAACAGCAGGAACAGCGGCAGGCCCCAGCTTGCGCTGACCAGCGAGCGCGGGTTGAGGTTTTCGGTGAAAGTCATGTGATACATGTGCGGCATCACGATCGCCGAGGCGAAAAACACCAGCAGCAACGTGCGCCACGGGCCTTCCTGCAATGGCGTGTGCAGGGCGGCGAGGGCGGTCTGGTTCTGCAGCAGCCACAGTTCAAGCTGTTGCGGGCCGTCGAATACACCGTACAGCGCATAGAGGCCGACGCCACCGAGGGCCGCCAGTTTGATCACCGATTCGAAGGCAATCGCGAACACCAGCCCTTCGTGCTTTTCACGGGTGGCGATGTGACGGGAGCCGAAGAAAATCGTGAACAGAATGATCAGCGCACAGAACGCCAGGGCCACGCGGTTCTGTACCGGTTCGCCGGTGAGGATGCCGATGGAATCGGCCACGGCCTGGATCTGCAACGCCAGCAGCGGCAAGACGCCGATCAGCATGAAAATTGTGGTCAGTGCACCGGCCCAGGTGCTGCGGAAGCGGAAGGCGAACAGATCCGCCAGCGACGACAGTTGATAAGTGCGGGTGATCTTGAGGATCGGATACAGCAGCACCGGCGCCAGCAGAAACGCCCCGGATACCCCGAGATAACTGGACAGAAAACCGTAGCCGTACTGATAGGCCAGACCGACCGTGCCATAGAACGCCCACGCACTGGCATAGACCCCCAGCGACAGGGTGTAGGTCAACGGATGGCGAATGATCGCCCGCGGGATCATGCCCCGTTCACTGATCCAGGCCACGCCGAACAACGCGGCCAGGTAGGCGGCGCTGATCAGCAGCATCTGGGTCAGGCTAAAGCTCATCGGCATCTTTTTGGCTCTGCAGGATGAAGGTCACGACAATCAGGATCAGCCAGAGCAGATAAGGGCGATACCAGGCGCCCGTGGCGTCGATCCACCAATCCATGATGGCGGGAGAAAACAGGTAGATCCCCACGACCAGAAGCAGGACCAAGCGATAGATGTACATCCCGGCCTCTCTTTTTTATGCGCGTGCCCGAAAACGTGCGGCGATGGTAACGGATGGGCGCGCCACTGCAAGTGTCGTCACAGCAGTTGCGCTTCGGGCAGGGTCAGTGTGCGCGGGATCTTCGTCGCGTCCCAGTGGGCACTACCCCATTTCAGCAGCTCTTGCGGCGAGGCGTGGGCCAGTTCGGGCCCCGGGTTTTGCCCCAGTGCACGCAAGGCCCGCAGCAGCAATGGCGTGGCCTGATCGGCTTCCAACGGTGGCGAGCGATAGGATTTGCCGAGCTTGTTACCGTCCGGTTGGGTAATCAGTGGCAGATGCAGATAGCGCGGTTGGCGCAGGCCCAGCAGTTCCTGCAGATAGAGCTGGCGCGGCGTGGAGTCAAGCAGATCGGCGCCGCGCACGATGTCGGTGATGCCTTGCCAGGCGTCGTCCAGTACCACCGCCAGTTGGTAAGCGTAGAGGCCGTCGCGGCGGCGGATCACGAAATCACCCACGTCGCGGCCCAGATGCTGGCGGTATTCGCCCTGCACCCGGTCGATGAAGTGGTATTCGAGCTCCGGTACGCGCAGGCGGATCGCGGCATTTTCCGGCTCATGGCCGGCGTTGCGGCACAGTCCCGGATAAATGCCATGGTACGGCTCCAGTTGTTTGCGCGAACAGGTGCAGGCGTACGCCAGGCCGTGATTGAACAGGCTGTCGAGCACTTGGGCGTAGGCTTCGTGCCGATCGCTCTGGCGGACCATCTCGCCGTCCCATTCGAAGCCGTAGCTTTCCAGCGCCTTGAGAATCGCCGCTTGCGCGCCTGGCTCTTCACGGGGCGGATCGAGGTCTTCCATGCGCACCAGCCAGCGGCCGCCCACCGAGCGTGCGTCCAGATAAGAGGCCAGGGCGGCGACCAGCGAACCGAAGTGCAGGTGCCCGCTGGGGGTCGGGGCGAAGCGGCCAATGTAGGCGGGGGAGGAGTTGGCAGTCATGAGGGCGATGTTACTTGAAGAGTAAAAAACGGCAGAAACAAAAACGGAGCGTTCGCACGCTCCGTTTTTCGTTCAGGTAGGGATTATTTGCCGACCTGCTTTTCCTTGATTTCCGCCAGGTTCTTGCAGTCGACACACATGTCGGCAGTCGGACGGGCCTCGAGGCGCTTGACGCCGATCTCGATGCCGCAAGAGTCGCACCAGCCGTACTCTTCGTCTTCGATCAGTTGCAGGGTCTTGTCGATCTTCTTGATCAGTTTGCGCTCGCGGTCGCGGGCGCGCAGCTCGAGGGCGAACTCTTCTTCCTGACTGGCACGGTCGGCCGGATCAGGAAAGTTGGCCGCTTCGTCTTTCATGTGATCAACAGTGCGGTCGACTTCCTGCATCAAGTCGAGTTTCCACTTGGTCAGGATCTTGGTGAAATGCGCACGCATAGGCGCGCCCATGTACTCTTCGCCCTCTTTAGGGACGTAAGGTTCGAAACCGCTGAGTGTCTGACTTGCCTGTTGCTTTGCTTGGGTGGGCATGAAATGGACCGCCTCTACTCTTGTAATCCATTGCGCAGGATTGCTCCATCACCGACACCTGCCGGCCCTGCGGCTGCAAGCGGGCGAACTTACCAGATCAATTCGACCCGCGCTACTCCCGGATGTCGAGCGCGTGGCCGAGGGGACTTGCAAATGTTTGCCAAGCCATGTCCGGCGGTGCTGCAAACCTGCTCAATCACTGATTTTAGTCAATCCTGGAGCGTACGCGCGGGTCGTTACAGTCCAGTGTTCTTGAGGCTGTGACCGCTGCGGGTTCTCGCTCGTTCCGGCAGATGGGTAGAATCGTTTCTTTTCCCCCGTTGAAGGAAGGCCAATGGCTCAGCCCTACAGTGCGCGCAGTCGTGCGATCGAACCGTTCCATGTCATGGCGTTGCTGGCGCGGGCCAATGAATTGCAGGCCGCCGGCCACGACGTGATCCACCTGGAAATCGGCGAACCGGACTTCACTACCGCCGAACCGATCATCCGCGCCGGCCAGCAAGCCCTGACGGCGGGGAAAACCCGCTATACCGCAGCCCGTGGCATTCCCGAACTGCGCGAGGCGATTTCCGGCTTCTATCAGACGCGCTACGGCCTGAACATCGATCCTCGACGGATTCTCATCACCCCCGGCGGTTCCGGGGCGTTGCTGCTGGCCAGTGCGTTGCTGGTGGATCCGGGCAAGCACTGGCTGCTGGCCGACCCCGGCTATCCTTGCAACCGGCACTTTTTGCGGTTGGTCGAAGGCGCGGCACAGCTTGTACCGGTGGGCCCGGACGTTCGCTATCAACTGACGCCGGACCTGGTGGCGCGCCACTGGGACCACGACAGCGTCGGTGCGCTGGTCGCCTCGCCGGCCAACCCGACCGGTACGATTCTGACCCGCGATGAGCTGGCCGGGTTATCCACAGCAATCAAGGCCCGTCACGGGCATCTGGTGGTGGACGAGATCTATCACGGCCTGACTTACGGCACCGACGCCGCCAGTGTGCTGGAAGTGGACGACAGCGCCTTTGTCCTCAACAGTTTCTCCAAATATTTCGGCATGACCGGGTGGCGCCTCGGCTGGCTGGTGGCGCCGGACGCAGCGGTCAGTGAGCTGGAAAAGCTCGCGCAGAACCTCTATATCAGTGCGCCAAGCATGGCCCAACATGCGGCGCTGGCCTGTTTCGAGCCGGACACCATCGCGATTCTCGAAGAGCGCCGCGCCGAATTCGGCCGTCGCCGTGACTTCCTGCTGCCGGCATTGCGGGAGCTGGGCTTCAACATTGCCGTAGAGCCGGAAGGCGCGTTCTATTTGTATGCCGATATCAGCCAGTTCGGCGGCGATGCCTTCGCGTTCTGCCGACATTTCCTTGAAACCGAACATGTAGCCTTCACGCCGGGGCTGGACTTCGGCCGCTATCAGGCCAGTCATCACGTGCGCTTTGCTTACACGCAAAACCTCCCACGCCTACAGGAAGCGGTAGAGCGTATCGCCCGTGGCTTGAAGAGCTGGCAAGGCTGATGCGCTTTCATCCTCCGCTCGAAGAAGGCCGGTTGATCCGGCGATACAAGCGTTTTCTCGCCGATATCGAAACCGTTGGCGGCGAATTGCTGACCATTCACTGCCCGAACACCGGCTCGATGCTCAATTGCCAGGTCGAGGGCGGGCAGGTCTGGTTCAGTCGCTCCACAGATCCGAAACGCAAACTGCCCGGTACTTGGGAAGTCGGTGAAACCCCGCAGGGCCGGCTGTTTTGCGTGAACACCGGACGCGCCAACGCACTGGTCGAAGAAGCCTTGCAGGCCGGTGTCATCAGCGAATTGAGCGGGTTTACCGGGCTCAAACGCGAGGTGGCGTACGGGCAGGAAAAGAGCCGGATCGATTTTCGCCTCGACTACCCGACGGGCCCGGCGTACGTGGAAGTGAAAAGTGTCACGCTGGGTTTCGACGGCACGGCGGTCGCGGCATTTCCCGATGCAGTGACCGATCGTGGCGCCAAGCATTTGCGTGAGCTGGCGCATCTGGCCAGGGACGGGATTCGCGCGGTGCAGTTGTACTGCGTCAATCTCACGGGTATCGAAGCAGTGCGTCCGGCCGAGGAAATCGACTTCGCCTACGCCGCTGCGCTGCGCGAGGCGGTGGCGTGCGGGGTCGAAGTCCTGGCGTACGGCGTGCGGTTGAGCCATGAAGAAATGGTGATCGACCGGCGCCTGGACTTGCTGCTCAACGGTTAAACATCGATCCACAGCCCTTGCGCGTCTTCATGGCAAGGGATGGCCGTCAACGATTGCCCGGCGCAGGGGCCGGCGACGCATTCTCCGTCTTCGATCAGAAACAGTGCGCCGTGGGTGGCGCACTGGATCAGGCTGTTGCTCGGGTCGAGAAACTGGTCGAGGTGCCATTCCAGGCCAACGCCCCGATGCGGGCAGCGATTGAGGTAGACATACGCCTGCCCCGCACGGCGCACGGCCAACAGTTTTTTCCCGTCGATATCGAAACCGCGACTGCCGCCTTCAATCAGATCGGCACCCGCGCAAAGAAACTTCATGGCTATCCTCAAGTGTCGGCTCGTGTCCGGATATGTCCGAGCTTGACGTTCAAATGCAAACAATTATCAAATGGCCGCCTTCGCCCGTGGCGAGCTGAGCGCTGCCGAGGATACTTGGCCTGCCGTTCCGATGCCCGGGAAAACCTTTCAAGGAAGCTGTCTATGCGCCTGAGTACCCGCGTTGCCGTTCTGTGTGTCGGACTTTTGGTCAGCCACCAGGCTGCAGCGGCCGAGTTGCCGCAACGTTGGGTCAGCGCTGGCGGCGCCTTGTCGGAGTGGGTGAGTGCACTGGGGGGGGAAGCCAAACTAGTGGGGGTCGACACCACCAGCCAGCATCCGCAGTCCCTCAAGTCGCTGCCGAGCATCGGCTACCAGCGTAGCCTGTCAGCCGAAGGCATTCTCAGCCTGCGCCCGGACATCCTGATCGGCACCGAAGAAATGGGCCCGCCGCCAGTGATCTCGCAGGTGCGCAGCGCCAAGGTGCAGGTGGAATTGTTCTCGGCTCAGCCGGATCTGCCGACGCTGGAGAAAAACGTCACCCATCTGGGGCAGTTGCTGGGCGCGGAAAGCCAGGCCGTGCAGCTGCTGCAACGTTATCAACAACAACTTGATGCGCAAAAGGCGCGTGTGGCGCAAGCGCAGACTAAACAGAAAGCGCCGGGCGTGCTGTTGCTGCTCGGACATGCTGGCGGCAAGCCGCTGATCGCCGGCAAAGACACCGCCGCCGATTGGCTGCTGCAACAAGCGGGCGGGCACAACCTTGCGACCCACACCGGTTACAAGCCGTTTTCCGTGGAGTCCCTGGCCAGTCTCGATCCTGAAGTGCTGGTGTTCGCTGACCGTGCGCTGACCGGCGAGGCGGCGAAAGCGGCGCTGTTCAAGGAAAGCCCGATCCTCAATTCCAGCCGTGCGGCCAAGACCGGACGCGTGCTGGAACTGGATCCGACGCTGCTGGTCGGCGGGCTCGGGCCGCGTTTGCCGGCTGCGCTGAAGACCCTGTCTGACGGTTTCTATCCGGTCAAGAGCGGCCAATGACCACGCTGGTCAAGCCCCGTGGTTTGTTTATCGGCCTGATCCTGCTGTGTCTGCTGGCGATCTGGTTGTCGCTGGCGCTGGGGCCGGTCAGTCTGCCGTTGTTCGATACCTTGCGCGCAGCACTGCGCATGATCGGTGTGCCGCTGGCGCCGGACGGGCTGGAGCAGGCTGAACTGATTCTCGGGCAGATTCGTCTGCCGCGTACGTTGCTGGGGCTGGCAGTCGGCGGTGTGTTGGCGCTGTCCGGGGTGGCGATGCAGGGGCTGTTTCGCAATCCGCTGGCCGATCCGGGGTTGGTCGGCGTCTCGAGCGGCGCGGCGTTGGGCGCGGCGGTGGCGATTGTCGGTGGTTCGTTTTTTGGCGGATTGCCGGAGTGGTTCGGGCCTTACCTGCTGTCGGTGTGTGCGTTTCTCGGTGGCCTTGGTGTAACGGCGTTGGTCTATCGACTAGGCCGCCGTAATGGGCAGACGAATGTTGCGACCATGTTGCTGGCGGGTATTGCCCTGACGGCGTTGGCCAGCTCGGCGGTGGGGCTGTTCACCTATCTGGCCGACGACGCGACATTGCGCACATTGACGTTCTGGAACCTGGGCAGCCTCAACGGTGGAAGTTATGCGCGATTGTGGCCGCTGCTGATCATCACCGCCGGTGTTGCACTTTGGCTCCCACGCCGAGCCAAGGCGTTGAATGCATTGCTGCTCGGCGAATCGGAAGCCGGGCATCTGGGAATCGATGTCGAACGGCTCAAGGGCGAGCTGGTGTTCTGCACGGCGCTCGGCGTTGGCGCAGCGGTGGCGGCGGCAGGGATGATCGGTTTCGTCGGGCTGGTGGTGCCGCATCTGGTGCGCTTGCTCGCCGGGCCGGATCACCGGGTATTGCTGCCGGCATCGGTGCTGGCCGGGGCCAGTCTGTTGCTGCTGGCGGATCTGGTGGCGCGGCTGGCGCTGGCACCGGCGGAGCTGCCGATCGGCATCGTCACCGCGTTCATCGGTGCGCCGTTCTTTCTTTATCTGTTGCTGCGAGGGCGTGCCTGATGCTGTGTGCGCACAATCTGCACATCCGCCGTGGCCGCAAGACCGTTCTGGCCGACGTCAGCCTGCAGCTCGAACCGGGCGAAGTGCTTGGCGTGCTGGGGCCGAATGGCGCCGGCAAAAGCACTTTGCTCGGCGCGTTGTGCGGTGAGCTGAGCGCACACGAAGGGGAAGTGCTGCTGGACGGTGAGGCATTGAGCCATTGGGGCGGCACTCAGCGCGCCCAGCGACTGGCGGTGTTGCCGCAGGTATCGACCCTGGATTTTGCCTTTCGTGTTGAAGAAGTGGTCGGCATGGGGCGTCTGCCTTATCAAAGCGGGCGGGTGCGCGATGACGAGATCGTCGCTGCCGCATTACGGGCGGCCGATGCCGGGCACCTGAGTGGCCGCAGTTATCTGGCGCTGTCCGGCGGCGAGCGTCAGCGGGTGCATCTGGCGCGAGTGCTGGCGCAACTCTGGCCGGGACAGGCGGGGCAGACGTTGCTGCTTGATGAGCCGACTTCAATGCTCGATCCGTTGCATCAACACACGACGCTGCAAGCAGTGCGCGAATTTGCCGATCGCGGCGCGGCGGTGCTGGTGATCCTGCATGATCTGAATCTGGCGGCGCGCTATTGTGATCGGATCCTGCTGCTGGAAGGCGGGCGGCCGGTCGCACTGGATACACCTGAGCAGGTATTGCGTCCGGAATCGCTGAAGGCGGTTTTCGGTCTGGAAGTATTGGTGCAGCAGCACCCGGAGCGCGGGCATCCGCTGATCATCGCCCGCTGATTTCATCATCGAGGGTGAGGGTATGCGCGGGATTTTGCTGTTGGCGGTGTTGTGGCTTGCGGGTTGCCAGCATGTTGCGGCGCCGCCGGTCGTTGGCGAGATCCGTGATCTGCGGAGTGGCGAGCGTCTGACGGCACAACAATTACTGACGCAACTGAGCAGACCGTCGCGGCTGATCATTGGCGAACAGCACGACAACGCCGATCACCATGCCCTTCAATTGTGGTTGTTGCAGAACCTCGAGGAAAAGCGCCCCCAAGGCAGTCTTCTGCTGGAAATGCTGACGCCCGATCAACAGTCGCGGGTTGATGACGTGCGCCATGCCGCAACGCTACCGGCCGATCTCCCTGCTGCATTGGCCTGGCAGGACGGTTGGGACTGGAATCTCTACGGACCGATTGTGCGGTTTGCCCTGACGCAACCCGGGCCGTTACTGGCGGCCAACCTCGATAACATCGAAACTCGCGCGTTCTATCGCGATCCTCCGGTTCTGAGCGGCGAGCGCAGCAGCGCCAAATCTGTGAAAGAGAAACTGCTGGAGCAGATTGGCGATTCTCACTGCGGCTTGCTGCCGTCATCACAAATGCCGGCAATGCTGGCCGTTCAGCAACAAAGGGATCGGCGTATGGCCTCGCGTTTGTTGGCGGCGCCCGCGCCTGCACTGTTATTGGCGGGTGCGTATCACGCGCGAAAGGATGTCGGGGTGCCGCTGCATGTGCTGGATCTGGGCGCGCCGGAAGCGCCGACGGTGTTGATGCTGGCGGAGCAGGGTAGTCAGATCACGGCGGCGATGGCTGATTACGTCTGGCTCACACCGGCCACGCCGAAACCGGATTACTGCGCGCAGATGCGTAAGCAGTTCGGCAAGGAATGACTTTTCCACAGGCAAAAAAAGACCCGGTAAAAACCGGGTCAAATAACCGTGATTAGCCTGATGAGGAGATAATCTGAGAGTCCGAACCAAGGGCTTTTCAGAATATCGACTGATCTCGCGATCAGTTGTGATAATCATAGCGATTCTCATTAACGAGTCAACAGCTGTTTTTTCATTTCTGTCGTTTTGTCCCGGCAATGGCGTAAACGTCCCGTGAATAGGGCTTCAGTTCTGGCTGTTATATGCCGTGAGCTGCTTGTTGAGCTGGTCGATACGCCGCGCCATGCTTTCGATCAGGCTGTGGGCGATTTTCGGGTTGGTGCGGGTCATGCTCAGAAACTGATCGCCGGGAATCAGCATCACGGTGCTCGCTTCCCGGGCAATGATTGTTGCGTTGCGCGGTTCGCCGGTGAACACGGCCATGGCGCCGAAGATTTCATCCTTGGGCACATCGCCTATCTTGTGCCCGCTAACAAACGCTTCGGCGTGTCCTTCGATAATCACGAATACGTGATCGGCCGAGTCGCCCTGGCGGATGAGAACTTCCCCGGGCTCGACCCGTTTGAAGCCATTCGTGCTACGAAACTCCCGCGGCTTGAACTCGGCGACGGCGTGGGCCAGCAGCGCCATTTGCCCGAGCAGATAGTGCAGAAACTGCTCCGGGCGCGATGAACTGCCGTACACATGTTGAAACAAATCGCTTCGGCGATAAGGCAGCAATGTCAGCGGGTTATCCGTACACAAGGTGCAATCCGCCCATTCCGGCCCGTTCTGAAGACCGATCACATCTCCCTCGTGCCAGTAGAACAAGCCACGACCGCCGAGGCGCCCGGTGATGACACCTTGCGTCAGCAAAAACAACTGGTCGTCCGGCAACTGCGCCAGCAAATCATCCGTGGCTTCCAGTTCCAGAGCAGGCCCGCACGGCACCAGGCCTTCAAGCCATTGAGCAGGCAAGCTCTGCAAGTGGTTGATCAGTGCATCGGCCTGGGCCGATTGTTCTCCGAGCAGGTACATGGGTCAGTGCCCGTCAGTTTTTGTGGCGGGAGGAAATCGCTTCGAGTTGCTTGTTCAGCGCATCCTTGCGTTCGGCGGGAATGTCGTTCCAGTGCACATCCATCAGCGCTCCTTCGATCGCGTACAACAACACCTTCGACGCCCGGAACCCACGAGTACGCACGGCCCGGTAGGCATCTACCGCGCCCAGGCGCCGCAAGTCCGAGGCGCTATGGATGCCCACGGCATGCAGCCATTGCGCCGACGTCTTGCCAAGATTTTTCAGGTGTTGCAGTTCATCATTCATCAAGCCTCCTTGCGACGGCCGAATGGTGCGTGGGCGAGCTTCTCAGGAGTGTAGCCATCAGTAGGAAAAGCGTGGTTGTTTGGTCGGATTCGACGCAAACGCTTCTAAGAAACGTCAGTTTCCGCTGATGAATCAGGATGGGGAGGGCGAGGGAGAATTACCAATAGCACGCAGTCCAGCGCAAAGCGGGGGCGCTGGACGAGTTTGGGTAGTGCGAGGCTCAGCGGGTGCGATAACGCAGGCGCGTACCGAAATTCATCGACATCAGGATTTCGTCTGCACTCAGTTCCGGCGGGAAGTAGGCACCGGAAATTTGCGCATGAGCCAGACTCGCGCCTTCCAGTGAAGCGTTGCGGAAGTCGATGCCGCGCAGGTCGGCGGAGCGGAAGTAGGCGTCCCGGAAATCCACGCCATCGGCGTTCAGCTCGCGCAGGTCGAGACCACGGAAGTCGCCGCCGACCATATCGATCGGGCCGTCTTTCGGGCGTTCATTGTTGAAACCTGTGATGTCGTCTTTGTGCAGCAAGGCATAAAGCGGGGTGTCGAGTAGTTTTGGCTGGCTCATGTCAAATCACCTGTTGGTTTTATGACGCCAGTATAGTGCCACTATTTGACGGCCGTGAAGCAAGCGAGGGCTTCACGGCCGAAATAGTTTCTTACAGGCCGGGCAGGCGCTGGCGAATCTGCGCCACGACGGTGTCCAGGGTCCCGGATTCATTGGTCTGCACGCGCTTGCTGCGCAGGATTTCTTCCGGGGTCAGGGCTTCGCGGTTGGCTTGTTGAGCTTCGATCACGGCGAGGGTCGCGTCGGACGGATCCTTTTTGTCTGCCTGACGAATCGCCAGCCAGCTCTCGATCACTGCCTGCGGAGCGTTGCAGTCAAGGATCAGGAAAGGCGTGCCAGTGGCTTCAGCGACTTTGGCGGCGTTGTCGCGTTGTTCGCGCTTGAGGTAAGTGGCATCGATCACCACCGGGAAACCGGCGTGCAAAATCACTTCGGCAATTTCATGCAGACGCGCATAGGTTGCAGTGCTGGCGTCGGCGCTGTAGATCCCGGCCTGAACATCATTGGCAACGGTTTGCTCACCGAACAGGCGCTTGCGCTCGACATCGGAACGCAGGCGGATCGCGCCCAGTGCTTCGACCAAACGCATGGCAACGTGGCTTTTACCGACAGCGGAAACGCCATGGGTGATCGCCATGAAGCGCGAAGGAATGGTGCTGTAGCTTTCCGCCAGGTTGGCATAGTTGCGGTACTGGCGCAGGGTGGTGGCGCGCTGCACCGGTGTCGCGTCGGCCGGCATGCTGAACAGTGCGACTTTCGCACGCACCAGCGCGCGGTACGCCTTGTAGAAGTTCAGCACTTCCAGGCCTTGATAGTCGCCGGTCAGTTCCAGGTACTGGCTGATGAAACGACGGGCCAGGGATTTCAGGCCACGGTCTTCAAGGTCCATCGCCAGGAAGCCGGTGTCGGCCCATACGTCGGTGAAGCGGAACGGTTCGTTGAATTCGATGCAGTCGAAGATCACGACCTTGCCGTCGATCAGCGTGGCGTTGCCCAGGTGAATGTCACCGTGGCATTCGCGAGTGAAACCATCGGTCTTGCGTTGGGCGAACAGCGGCTTGAGGCGATCGAAGCTGCTTTCAGCCCATGCTTGCAGAGCGTCGAGTTGCAGCAGATCGTTCTTGTCGCTGAGGAACGGCAGAATCTGTTCGAAGTTCTGGCGTACCGGCGCCATCACGCTTTCAGGCGTGCCGGCATCGTGCTCGGCCGGGACTTTCGGCGCATTGAGGTGGAAGCGGGCGATTTGCTCGGCCATCGCGTCGATGTGCGCGGTGGTCAGCTCGCCGTTGGCTTGCAGGGTGCTGAGCAGGCCGCTCTGCGGGAACTGGCGCATTTTCAGCAGGTATTCGATGGCCGGGCCTTCGCCGCCCAGTTGCGGGGCTTCGGCGCTGCCGGTCACTGGAATCACTTCCAGGTACAAATCTTCGGTCAGGCGCTGGTTCAGGCGCAGCTCTTCACCGCAGAAGTGCTCGCGGGAGTCGAGGCTGGTGAAGTCGAGGAAGCCGAAATTCACCGGTTTCTTCACTTTATAAGCGTAGGGACCGGTGAGCAGCACCCACGAGATATGGGTTTCGATGACCTGGAACCCTTCGACGGGATGCGGGTAGAGGGCCGGGTTTTGCAGGGCAGCGATCAGGGACTGGCTCACGGACGATCCTTCAGAGACTGGGGGAAATTCGAGGCGCTCATTATGGCCGCTCGCCAGCCCGACGCAAACCTCGGAGCGCTCCTGTTGAGTATGAATAAAGTGCGTATAATCCGCCGCCATGACTCGTACTCGATCCCCCCGTTCCCCTAAAAAACCAGCTTCCCGGGGCCTGCGCCCATGGTTGGGCTGGGCCCTTAAACTCAGTCTGGTCGGCCTTGTGGTGCTGGCCGGCTTCGCCGTTTACCTCGATGCCGTGGTGCAGGAGAAGTTCTCCGGCAAGCGCTGGACCATCCCGGCCAAGGTGTATGCGCGTCCGCTCGAACTGTTCGTCGGACAGAAGCTGAGCAAGGACGATTTCCTCACCGAACTCGATGCCCTGGGCTATCGTCGCGAAGCCGTGAGCAACGGTCCCGGCGCGGCGGCGGTCAATGGCAACACGGTCGATCTGAATACCCGCGGCTTCCAGTTCTACGAAGGCCTCGAGAAACCGCAGCCGGTGCGCGTGCGCTTCTCCGGCGATTACGTGGCCGAACTCTCGGCGACCAACGGTTCGAAGCTCTCCGTGGTACGCCTGGAGCCGCTGATGATCGGCGGTATCTACCCGAAAAACCTCGAAGACCGGATTCTGATCAAGCTCGATCAGGTGCCGCCGTATCTGCTGGAAACTCTGGTCGCCGTGGAAGACCGGGATTTCTACAGCCACTGGGGCGTGTCGCCGAAATCGATTGCTCGCGCCGTTTGGGTCAACACCTCGGGCGGCAAGATGACTCAGGGCGGCAGTACGCTGACCCAGCAACTGGTCAAGAACTTCTACCTCACCAACGAACGCAGCCTGACCCGCAAGCTCACCGAAGCGATGATGGCGATGCTGCTCGAACTGCATTACGACAAAAAGGAAATCCTTGAGGCCTACCTCAACGAAGTCTTTGTCGGTCAGGACGGCCAGCGTGCGGTGCACGGTTTCGGTCTGGCGAGCCAGTTCTTCTTCGCCCAGCCCTTGTCCGAGTTGAAATTGCATCAGGTCGCGCTGTTGGTCGGCATGGTCAAAGGCCCGTCCTATTACAACCCGCGTCGCAACCCGGAACGGGCGCTGGAACGACGCAATCTGGTGCTTGATGTGCTTGAGCAGCAGGGTGTCGCTTCCGCCGAACAGGTGGCCGCCGCGAAGAAAATGCCACTGGGCGTGACCACCCGCGGCAAGCTGGCCGACAGCTCGTTCCCGGGCTTCATCGATCTGGTCAAGCGCCAGTTGCGTGAAGACTATCGCGACGAAGACTTGACCGAAGAAGGCCTGCGGATCTTCACCAGTTTCGATCCAATCCTGCAGATGAAAGCCGAAGCGTCGGTCAACGACACCTTCAAGCGCCTGTCCGGTCGCAAGGGTTCCGACGACGTGGAAGCGGCGATGGTCGTGACCAATCCTGAAACCGGTGAAGTCCAGGCCATGATCGGCAGCCGTCAGGCGAGTTTTGCCGGGTTCAACCGGGCACTGGACGCGGTGCGTCCGATCGGCTCGCTGATCAAGCCGGCGGTTTATCTGACGGCGCTGGAGAAGCCGAGCCAGTACACGTTGACCAGTTGGCTGTCGGACGAGCCGCTTTCAATCAAGGGCGCGGATGGTCAGGTCTGGAAACCGCAGAACTATGACCGTCGCTCCCACGGTACGGTGTTCCTGTATCAGGGGCTGGCACATTCCTACAACCTGTCGACCTCGCGTCTCGGTCTGGCGGTCGGTGTTCCGAATGTCCTCAAGACGCTGGGTCGCCTGGGCGTGACCCGCGAGTTTCCGGCGTTCCCGTCGATGCTGCTCGGTGCGGGCGGTATGACCCCGATTGAAGTCGCGACCATGTACCAGACCCTGGCCAACGGTGGCTTCAACACCCCGATGCGCGGGATTCGCAGCGTGCTGACTGCCGACGGCGAACCGCTCAAGCGTTATCCGTTCCAGATCGAGCAGCGTTTCGATCCGGCCTCGATCTATCTGATCCAGAACGCCATGCAGCGGGTCATGCGTGAAGGCACCGGCAGTTCGGTTTATAACGTGTTGCCAAGAACCCTGACGCTGGCGGGCAAGACCGGCACCAGTAACGATTCGCGCGACAGCTGGTTCGCCGGCTTCAGCCAGGATCTGCTGGCGGTGGTCTGGCTCGGCCGCGACGACAACGGCAAGACGCCGTTCACCGGGGCCACCGGTGCGTTGCAGGTCTGGACCAGCTTCATGCGCAAGGCCGATCCGCTGCCGCTGGACATGCCGCAACCGGATAACGTGGTGCAGGCCTGGGTCGATTCGCGTACCGGCCAGGGTTCTGATGCCAACTGTCCGGGCGCCGTGCAGATGCCGTATATTCGCGGCAGCGAACCGCCACCCGGCGCCTCCTGCGCGGGCGAAAGCCCGGCCTCGGGCGAGTCGGTGATGGATTGGGTCAAGGGCTGGATGAATTAAGCAAAGAGGGTTTCAAGTGAACAAGTGGTTGATTCCAGCGGTGACCGCCGTGGCTTTGCTCAGCGGCTGCTCCACCGTACAGCGTGGTTCGATCCCGGTTGTTGACTCCGGCACCGCCGTGTCCAACAGCGAGCGCATTTCGGCCAATGGCGGTTTCCGTCAAACGACGGTGAAACGTCCTGCACAGGCCCAGACCCAGGCGATCCCGCAAGGCGATACCGGTGTGGTGGTAATGGTGCCGGGCGGCGCAGCGGCTTCGGCGCCGATCAGCACTTCGCCGATCGTTCCGGGCCCGGCGTCCGGTGGCATCACGCCGGGGCCGTATAACCCTTCGCCGGTCGAGTCGGCGCCGATCAGCTCCGGCAGTTACAGCATGCCTTCGACGCCGAGCGGCATTCCTTCGGCCAGCAGCGGTGGCGGTCTGTCTGCCGATGAGCAGCTGGACGGCCCGGTTCTCGCACTGTTGACCACTGCGCAACAGCAGCAGGCCGGTGGCGATCTCAACGGCGCGTCTTCCAGTCTGGAACGCGCCCAGCGTGTAGCGCCGCGCGAGCCGCAAGTGCTTTACCGTCTGGCGCAGGTACGTATGGCCCAGGGCGATGCGCCGCAAGCCGAGCAGACCGCACGGCGTGCACTGACCATGGCCAACGGTCGTCCGGACTTGCAGGCCAGCCTGTGGGAATTGATCGCTCAGGCACGTGAGAAACAGGGCGACTCCGCCGGCGCCACTCTGGCCCGTCAGAAGGCCAAGGTTTCGCTGTGATGGACAGTCGTTTCTCCAAAGTCGCTGACCAATTGCTGTTGATCGAGCGTGAACTGCGCGCCCAGGGCTGGTGGGATGACGTCCAGCCCTCGGTTGAAGCCTTGAGCAGTGTCGAGCCGTTTTCGGTCGACACCCTCGATTTCGAGCAGTGGCTGCAATGGATCTTCCTGCCGCGGATGAAGATGATCCTCGAACAGAATCTGCCATTGCCCAATGCCTCGGGCATTCAGGAAATGGCCGAGATGGTCTTCGCCCAGCGCAATCTTCAGGGCAAGGATCGGCAGCTTCAGGTGTTGCTCAAAGAGTTCGACCTGCTGATCACCGCCTCACGCTGAACCGGGAGCTGCCAGTCGTTACTGGCAGTTTTCCGCTATCTGTTTCTTTGCCTCTTCAGTACGTTGCTGGCGCTGCTCGTCATTCAGCCGCCGCAGTTCTCCCTCCACTTCCTCCCTCAAGCGCGGATTGTTCTGCAGTTGCGCGAGATTCGTGCGCGCCTGTTCGCAAAACGCCTTGAGTTGCTTCTGTTGCTCGGCTACTTGCTTCTTCACCTTGTCATCGATGGCTTTTTGATCGCCCAGCGCGCCGCTGCCAGGCAATGCGGCAGGTATAGGTGCGGGAGAGGAGGGCGTCTTCACGGCGGTGGATGACTGCCCTTGTGGTGGCTGTTGATCGAAATGGGTGACACCTTGGGCATCGACCCATTTGTAGATCTGACCGGCCATGCACCAGGAGCTGACGCTGATTAGCAGAGTTAAGAGAAGCGTTCGCATGCTGATTCCTTGGCAAAACTGCGCAATTGAAGCTAACAGAGTAGCGGTTTCCAGGTTTTTTCTTGCGTTCTCATGTGCTTACCCACAATTAAGCACATTGACGGCTTGACTTGCAGAGGGCGAAACAGAAGAATCCAAAGTCCGCTGTACAGGGACTGCCAGAAGCAGACCCTCTCGGCAGATCATGAGGCGCATATCCGCGTCGACCTGTTACACCCGCAACGCGTTACCTCGCGCTGGGTGGGAAAGGCCCGCAACACTTGGGACGATCCCAATACTTGCTCAGTCAGTGCTGACGTAGTCGGCGACCACCGTCGCTCATGCTCTGCCGAGAAGTAAACCTATTAAGACCCGTTCGCTTTTTTGTGGACGGTATTCTGGCGTTTTAGAGGTGAACAACGTGGAGCTTTTATCTGGCGGTGAGATGCTCGTCCGCTTTTTGCGTGACGAAGGCGTCAAATATATCTACGGGTACCCGGGTGGTGCTCTCCTTCATGTTTACGATGCCCTGTTCAAAGAACCGGAAGTGACCCACATCCTGGTTCGTCACGAACAAGCGGCTACCCATATGGCTGACGGCTACGCCCGTGCCACCGGTAAAGCCGGCGTGGTATTGGTGACGTCCGGTCCAGGCGCCACAAACGCCATCACCGGTATCGCCACTGCCTATATGGACTCGATTCCAATGGTGATCATTTCCGGTCAGGTGCCAAGCACCATGGTCGGCACCGACGCGTTCCAGGAAACCGACATGATCGGTATCTCCCGGCCGATCGTGAAGCACAGCTTCATGATCAAGCACGCTTCGGAAATCCCGGAAGTCATGAAGAAAGCCTTCTACCTGGCGCAATCCGGTCGTCCGGGCCCGGTCGTGGTCGATATCCCGAAAGACATGACCAACCCGGCCGAAAAGTTCGAATACATCTTCCCGAAGAAAGCCAAACTGCGTTCCTACAGCCCGGCCGTTCGCGGTCATTCCGGGCAAATCCGCAAGGCGGCAGAAATGCTCCTGGCGGCCAAGCGTCCCGTGCTGTACTCCGGCGGTGGCGTGATCCTCGGCAACGGCTCCGCGCCGCTGACCGAACTGGCAAAAATGCTCAACCTGCCGGTTACCAATACCTTGATGGGCCTGGGGGCCTATCCTGGCACTGATCGTCAGTTCATCGGCATGCTCGGCATGCACGGCAGCTATACCGCCAACCTGGCGATGCACCATGCCGACGTGATCCTGGCGGTCGGTGCGCGTTTTGACGATCGCGTGATCAACGGCGCGCCGAAGTTTTGCCCGAACGCCAAGATCATCCATATCGACATCGACCCGGCTTCGATTTCCAAGACCATCAAGGCCGACGTGCCAATCGTTGGTCCGGTGGAGAGCGTCCTGACCGAAATGGTCGCGATCCTCAAGGAAATCGGCGAAACCCCGAACAAGGAAGCCGTTGCCAGCTGGTGGAAGCAGGTTGATGAATGGCGCGGTGATCGTGGCCTGTTCCCTTACGACAAGGGCGACGGCAGCAAGATCAAGCCACAGACCGTGATCGAGACCCTGTGCGAAGTGACCAAGGGCGATGCCTTTGTGACCTCGGACGTGGGCCAGCACCAGATGTTTGCTGCGCAGTACTACAAGTTCAACAAGCCTAACCGCTGGATCAACTCCGGTGGCCTGGGCACGATGGGCTTCGGTCTGCCGGCCGCGATGGGTATCGCTTTGAGCTTCCCTGACACCGATGTTGCGTGCGTCACCGGTGAAGGCAGCATCCAGATGAACATCCAGGAGCTGTCGACCTGCCTGCAGTATGGACTGCCGGTCAAGATCGTCATCCTGAACAACGGTGTTCTGGGCATGGTTCGTCAGTGGCAGGACATGAGTTACGGCAGCCGTCACTCGCACTCCTACATGGAATCCTTGCCTGACTTCGTCAAGCTGGCTGAAGCCTATGGCCACGTCGGCGTGCGCATCACCGAATCGAAAGATTTGAAATCGAAGATGGAAGAGGCGTTCGCCATGAAAGATCGCCTGGTGGTGATCGACATTTCGGTCGACACCAGCGAGCACGTCTATCCGATGCAGATCAAAGACGGCTCCATGCGCGATATGTGGCTGAGCAAGACGGAGCGTACCTAATCATGCGGCACATTATTTCCTTGCTTCTGGAAAACGAACCCGGTGCTTTGTCTCGCGTAGTCGGCCTGTTCTCGCAGCGCAACTACAACATCGAAAGCCTGACCGTGGCGCCAACCGAAGACCCGACCCTGTCGCGTCTGACGCTGACCACCGTCGGTCACGATGAAATCATCGAGCAGATCACCAAAAACCTGAACAAGCTGATCGAAGTGGTCAAGCTGGTGGACCTGTCGGAAAGCGCTCACATCGAGCGCGAACTGATGCTGGTCAAGGTCAAGGCCACTGGCGCCCAGCGCGCCGAGATCAAACGCACCACCGATATTTACCGTGGACAGATCGTCGACGTCAGCGCCAGCGTGTATACCGTTCAACTGACCGGTACCAGCGACAAGCTCGACAGCTTCATTCAGTCCATCGGCACCGCATCGATTCTGGAGACCGTCCGCAGTGGCGTCACCGGTATTGCCCGCGGCGACAAAGTACTCAGCATCTAAACCAAATTAGCGAATGGCCTGAACGGCCTGGATATAAAGGGGAAATTCATGAAAGTTTTCTACGATAAAGACTGCGACCTGTCGATCATCCAGGGCAAGAAAGTTGCCATCATCGGTTACGGTTCCCAAGGCCACGCCCAGGCATGCAACCTGAAAGATTCCGGTGTCGACGTTACCGTCGGTCTGCGTAAAGGTTCGGCTACCGTTGCCAAGGCTGAAGCCCACGGCCTGAAAGTGACCGACGTGGCTGCCGCTGTTGCCGGTGCCGACCTGGTCATGATCCTGACCCCGGACGAGTTCCAGTCCCAGCTGTACAAGAACGAAATCGAGCCGAACATCAAGAAAGGCGCCACCCTGGCCTTCTCCCACGGCTTCGCGATCCACTACAACCAGGTTGTTCCGCGTGCCGACCTCGACGTGATCATGATCGCGCCGAAAGCCCCGGGCCACACCGTACGTTCCGAGTTCGTGAAAGGCGGCGGTATCCCTGACCTGATCGCGATCTACCAGGACGCCTCGGGCAACGCCAAGAACGTTGCACTGTCCTACGCTGCCGGCGTTGGTGGTGGTCGTACCGGCATCATCGAAACTACCTTCAAGGACGAGACTGAAACCGACCTGTTCGGCGAACAAGCCGTTCTGTGCGGCGGTACCGTCGAGCTGGTGAAAGCCGGTTTCGAAACCCTGGTTGAAGCTGGCTACGCGCCGGAAATGGCCTACTTTGAATGCCTGCACGAACTGAAACTGATCGTTGACCTCATGTACGAAGGCGGTATCGCCAACATGAACTACTCGATCTCCAACAACGCTGAATACGGCGAGTACGTGACGGGTCCGGAAGTGATCAACGCCGAATCCCGTCAGGCCATGCGCAACGCCCTGAAACGTATTCAGGACGGCGAATACGCCAAAATGTTCATCAGCGAAGGCGCAACCGGCTACCCTTCGATGACCGCCAAGCGTCGTAACAACGCCGCTCACGGTATCGAAATCATCGGCGAGCAACTGCGCTCCATGATGCCGTGGATCGGTGCCAACAAGATCGTCGACAAAGCCAAAAACTAAGTCGTCGAACCTTGTATGAAAAAACGCGGCCTCGGCCGCGTTTTTTCGTATGGGCCGGCGGTTCTGGTATAAAGCTGCATCGTTTGTGGCCGAACCGTCGTCCCAGACACCTGTCGAAAATGTCCAATCCGTTGCAAGGTACTGTCCATGAGCGAACGTCCCGAAGAGCCGAACCAGGCTTCCGACGCCGAAAGCCTGCTGCCCATCGATGAGCACATCGAAGAAGGGCATGACGCAGAAGGCCGTAAAGTCCGGCATCGTGGTATCTATCTTCTGCCGAATCTGTTCACCACTGCGAACCTGTTCGCAGGGTTCTATTCCATCATCAACTCGATGAGTGCCCAGGCTGCGTTGAGCGCCGGGGATGCCGCAAATGCGAGCAAGTATTTCGCCTTTGCTGCCATCGCGATTTTTGTTGCCATGGTGCTTGATGGTCTCGATGGTCGTGTAGCGCGCATGACCAATACCCAGAGTGCCTTCGGCGCCGAATACGACTCGCTGTCGGACATGGTTGCCTTCGGTGTTGCCCCGGCTTTGCTGGCATTCGGCTGGGCGCTGGGTGACATGGGCAAGGTCGGCTGGATGGTTGCCTTCATTTATGTGGCGGGTGCGGCATTGCGTCTGGCGCGCTTCAATACTCAGGTGGGCACTGCTGACAAGCGTTATTTCATTGGTCTGGCCAGCCCGGCTGCTGCCGGTGTGGTTGCGGGGATTGTCTGGGCGTTCAGCGATTACGGGATCCAGGGTTCCAAGATGTCTTTCCTGGTCGCGCTGATGGTGGCGGCCGCCGGCATGCTGATGGTCAGCAACATCAAGTACAACAGCTTCAAGGAGCTGGACTTGAAGGGTCGCGTGCCTTTCGTGGCGATCCTTGCAGTGGTGCTGGTCTTTGCCGTGGTGTTCAGCGATCCGCCTCGCATTCTGCTGCTGGTGTTCCTCGCCTATGCCGCTACGGGCCCGGTGCAGTATCTGTTGCATCTTCGTCGTCACAAGCACGCCGAGTGATGTAATTTCCCTCATACTCCGCAGTCTATGGTGCATCTGTCCTCCAAAGCTGCGGAGTTGCCATGCTGATCAAAGTCCCCAAAGCGTCCGATTGCCATGAGTCGGACGTCACGCCTGAATCCATTTATCTCTCTCGCCGACAATTGCTCGGAGCGACTGCGGCCGGTTTGGCCATGAGCAGTCTGCCGCGCTGGGCCAGTGCCGAAGAGGCTGCCCGCTATGCCGATGTCGAGGCCGGAAAGGCGCCCGCCTGGTTTGCCGAGAAGTTGCCCTCTGTCAAATGGGGCGCGGTGAGCGTCAAGGATGAGGCGATCACACCTTTCAAAGACGCCACCCATTACAACAACTTCTATGAGTTCGGTACCGACAAGGGTGACCCGGCGGCCAATGCCGGTTCGTTGAAAACCGAACCGTGGAGTGTTGTCGTGGACGGGGAGGTGGGTAAACCGGGGCGTTATGCCCTGGAAGACTTCATGAAACCGTACCAGTTGGAGGAGCGTATCTATCGCCTTCGTTGTGTCGAGGCGTGGTCGATGGTGATTCCCTGGATCGGTTTCCCCATTTCGGCGTTGTTGAAGCAGGTAGAGCCCACTTCCAATGCCAAATACATTCGCTTCGAAACCTTGCAGGATCCGAAGAGCATGCCCGGACAGCGTTCGGGATTTGCCTTGATCGATTGGCCCTATGTAGAAGGCTTGCGTCTGGATGAGGCGATGAATCCCTTGTCGATTCTGGCGGTGGGTATGTATGGCCGTGAATTGCCAAACCAGAACGGTGCGCCGTTGCGTCTGGTTGTGCCGTGGAAGTATGGCTTCAAGAGCGTCAAATCCATCGTGCGGATCAGTCTGGTCAGCGAGCAACCGAAGACAACCTGGCAAAGCATTGCGGCGGATGAGTATGGGTTCTATGCGAATGTGAACCCTACGGTCGACCATCCTCGTTGGACTCAGGCGCGGGAGCGGCGACTGCCTAACAGTCTGTTCAAGCCGAATGTGCGTGATACGCAGATGTTCAACGGTTATGCGGACGAGGTCGCCTCTTTATATACAGGGCTCGATTTGCGGAAGAACTACTGATGCGATATCCGATCTGGCGCGTGAGCGTCTTCCTCGCTGCGGCGATCTGGCCGCTGTTGTGGTTCTATCAGGCCTTTGCGGATCTGCTTGGGCCTGATCCCGGGAAAGTCCTGGTTGATCGGCTGGGACTTGGGACATTGGTGTTGCTGTTGATCACCTTGAGTATGACGCCGCTGCAGAAACTTACCGGATGGGCCGGGTGGATTGCTGTGCGTCGGCAGTTGGGGCTCTGGTGTTTCGCCTATGTGGTTCTGCATCTTTGCAGCTATATGGCGTTCATCCTCGGTTTTGACTGGTCGCAACTGGGTGTCGAGTTGCGCAAGCGTCCCTACATCATCGTGGGTGCTCTGGGTTTTCTGGGGTTGTTGGCATTGGCGGTAACCTCCAACCGTTACAGTCAGCGTCGTTTGGGCACCCGTTGGAAGAAGTTGCACCGGTTGGTGTATGTGATTCTCGGGTTGGGATTGCTGCATATGTTGTGGATTGTGCGTGCTGATCTTAAGGAGTGGGCAATCTATGCCTTTATAGGTGGTTTCCTTTTGGCGCTGCGTATTCCCGCTTTGACTCGCCGGATCCCGCGTTTGATGGGTAAAAAGCAGGTTTTTCAGGAAAAGCGAAATTAAGGGTTGACGGCAGATTCTGAGTCTCTATAATTCGCCCCACTTCCGGCGCAGTCGAAACGGAAAACTCCTTGAGATTCAATGAGTTAAGTAGGTTTCGAAGCGGGTCGCTTCAGTTCATCGAGGCCTGGAAGGAGTTGGGAATGCTGGTTTTTTCGGTGCTTTCAACGGTTCGATCTTCAGTAGCCCCGGGCACAAGACGGCCTTGGCCTTGAGCGTAATAACTTCGTATAGCATACATTATACGAAGTTATACGATTGATCTACAACCAGGAGCGCCCGCACCTGTCCTTAAAATACAAAACGCCCGATGCGGTGCATCGGGCGTTAGGGTGAAACAGGTGTAAGCCTATTTCAGGACTAGACATGGGGTTTTCGTGATTGCGCCTGACCCTGAAGAGCCCCCTCACCCTAGCCCTCCCGAAACGTCGGACCGCCCGTAGGGAGAGGGAACCGATCCGGGAATATTGAAGAGCTGCAGCGACTTGAACGCCCAGCTTTGAATCCATAATCGCCAAGATCTTTCAGGTCGATGTATGACGCCAGACATCTCGGTCAGTCCCCTCTCCCTACGGGCGGTCCGACGTTTCGGGAGGGTTAGGGTGAGGGGCTTTTTCCAGCCGGGCACCAAAGCATGGATCCACCAACGTCCAGACACAACAAAGCCCGCACAGGGCGGGCTCTGTTCTGACTCGATCCAGTCCTAGAAGCGAAACACTTCCATATCCGTACGAATCGGCGAAGCCATCGGTATTTTCGGCTGCTTCTCGGCTTCCGCCGCCGGTGCTGCCGGCTTCGGTGCCGGTTTGCGCGGCGCCTCGGCCACCGGTGGCTGATTGGCCAACGGCTTGAGCGCTACCGACAGCTGCTCCGCCAGGCGCTGCAACAGTACGCCCTGTGCCTGCACCTGCGCGGCGGTGGTGCCGGCATGCTGTTCCTGCAGATGCACGATGCGGTTGTCCCGCACCTGACCACGACGGTCGATCAGGCGCCACTGCGCGTCCAGAATCGCCGGTTGCTTGGCACCGGAATCCAGACGCGTAATGGTCAATAGCACCTGCACGTCCGGAGTGAAGCCCACGGTGGCCGGCGCCAGCACGACGCGCTGACTGTCCAGATGACCGGCAACCTGACGCAACAGCAACTGATCGATGTCCGACGAAAGGCTTCCGGCCCAGCGACCATCGGTCGAAGCTTGCAGGCTGCCGTCCGGTTGACGCTGCAACAGGGTTTCCCGTTGCAGGTAATCGGCTACGATCACAGGGCCCAGCAAAACTGCCATGCCCGCGCTTTGCGCAGGCTGGGCCGGACTTCCGCTGTCCAGCTGATACAGCGACACCGGCTGGTGAACGCTGCAACCCGCCAGGCCAAGAACGCCGGCGAGCAGGAAAATAAGGGGGCGCAGAGAAGTCATCATCCCGTCCAGGTGGCCGCCACAAGGCTGACCACAGTGAAAATACTCAATAAATATGAAGAACGCTCGGCCACGCCGGCGCTTGGAAAGGCCATATCATCCGTGAATATGCGTTCCGACTCCAGCGCCAAAGCGCCGATCTACGGGTTAAATCGTAGATCGGAGCGTCTGGGACGCCTAATTGAGGTTTTCGACGAGCAGCGCATCCACCCGCTGGAAGCCACGTGGCAGTTTGTTACCACGGCGACCACGTTCACCTTTGTAGTGTTCGAGGTCGTCGGCTTTCAGCGACAAGGTGCGTTTTCCGGCCTGCAGCACCAAGGTGGCGCCTTCCGGTAGAACGGCGATGTCCGTGACATATTCTTCGCGACTGGCCACACGCTCACCGGAAATACCGATGATCTTGTTGCCTTTGCCCTTCCCTAATTGTGGCAGATCGCTGATCTTGAAGATCAGCAGGCGACCCTCGGTCGTCACCGAGGCCAGCCAGTTGTGTTCGCGATCGGCCACCGGACGCGGCGCGATCACCTTGGCGTTGTTCGGCAGGCTCAACAGCGCCTTGCCGGCCTTGTTCTTGGCCTGCAGGTCTTCGCCTTTCACCACGAAACCGTAGCCGGCGTCGGAGGCGATGACGTACAGCGAATCCTCCTCAGGCATCAGCACACACTCGAACGTTGCGCCCGGCGGTGGCGTCAGACGGCCGGTCAACGGCTCGCCCTGACCCCGTGCCGATGGCAGGGTGTGAGTGGCCAGCGAGTAACTGCGGCCCGTGGAGTCGATGACCACGGCCGACTGGTTCGAACGCCCCGCCGCCGAAGTCTTGAAGCCGTCCCCGGCCTTGTACGACAGGCCGGTGGCGTCGATATCGTGGCCCTTGGCCGAACGGATCCAGCCTTTTTCCGACAGCACGACGGTGACTTTCTCGTTCGGCAGCAGATCGTGCTCGGTCAGCGCCTTGGCTTCGGCACGTTCAACGATTGGCGACCGACGGTCATCGCCGTAAGTTTCGGCATCTTTCAACAGTTCGCTGCGCACAAGTTTCTTCAACTTGGCTTCGCTGCTCAGCAGGGCTTGCAGCTTGGCCTGTTCCTTGAGCAGTTCGTCCTGCTCGTCGCGCAGCTTCATCTCTTCCAGTCGCGCCAACTGACGCAGACGGGTGTCGAGGATGTAGTCGGCCTGGATTTCGCTGAGGGCGAAACGCTCGATCAGCTTGGCTTTCGGGTGTTCCTCGGTACGGATGATGTGGATCACTTCATCCAGGTTGAGGTAGGCGATCAGCAAACCGTCCAACAGGTGCAGCCGGCGCTCGACCTTGTCGAGGCGAAATTGCAGGCGGCGACGCACGGTCAGCACGCGGAACTCCAGCCACTCCACCAGCAACGCACGGAGGTTTTTCAGCTGCGGCTTGCCGTCCAGACCGATGATGTTGACGTTGACCCGGTAGGTCGACTCCAGCTCGGTGCTGGCGAACAGGTGCTGCATCAGTGCTTCGTGATCGACACGGCTGTTGACCGGGATGATCACGATGCGGCATGGGTTTTCGTGGTCGGATTCGTCGCGAAGATCGGCGATCTGCGGCGCTTTCGACGGTTTGGCCTGCATCAGCGCAGCAATCTGTTCCAGCACCTTGGCCCCGGAGACCTGATGCGGCAGCGCGGTGACGATGATGTCACCGTCCTCGACGTGGTACACGGCGCGCATGCGCACCGAGCCCTTGCCGGTTTCGTACATTTTCAGCAGGTCGGCGCGTGGGGTGATGATTTCCGCTTCGGTCGGATAGTCCGGGCCCTGAATGTGCTCGCAGAGCTGTTCGACCGTAGCTTTCGGCTCATCGAGCAGGCGCACGCACGCGGTGGCGACTTCGCGCAGGTTGTGCGGCGGTACGTCGGTGGCCATACCCACGGCGATGCCGGTGGTGCCGTTGAGCAGGATGTTCGGCAAACGTGCCGGCAACACCAGAGGTTCCTGCAGGGTGCCGTCGAAGTTCGGGCCCCAGTCTGCGGTGCCCTGGCCCAGTTCGCTGAGCAGCACTTCGGAATAACGCGACAGCCGCGCTTCGGTGTAACGCATGGCGGCGAAGGACTTCGGATCGTCCGGCGCACCCCAGTTACCCTGGCCGTCCACCAGCGTGTAGCGATAGCTGAACGGCTGGGCCATCAGCACCATCGCTTCGTAACACGCCGAGTCGCCGTGCGGGTGGAACTTGCCGAGCACGTCGCCGACGGTACGCGCCGACTTCTTGTGCTTGGAATCGGCATCCAGCCCCAGCTCGCTCATGGCGTAGACGATACGCCGCTGTACCGGTTTCAGACCGTCGCCGATATGCGGCAGGGCACGGTCCATGATCACGTACATGGAGTAGTTGAGGTAGGCATTTTCGGTGAAGTCAGCCAGCGAGCGGCGTTCTACACCGTCCAGGCTGAGATCAAGGGAGTCGCTCATGCGGGCCTCATCGGTTCGTTGTCTGGCGCAGCAGCATGGTGCCACCGCGCTGGGTAAATTCAAGTTTGTTCAGGGCGCTCATGCCGAGCAGCACCTGATCGCCATGCAGCCCCGGCGCCACCAGTGCGCGGACGTCCCGCAACACGATGTCGCCCAACTGCAGGCGGTCGATACGGGTGCGATAGCCCTGGCTCAGGCCATTGGCCGTGCTCAGGGTCACACCGAAACCTTCTTCCAGCCGGAGGTCTTTCGCCACCTCGGCCGGGATTGCCACGTCGGTCGCGCCGGTGTCGAGCATGAACTCCACCGGCCGTCCGTTGATCAGGCCGCTGGCGACAAAATGTCCCTGGGCGTTACCGATCAGTTTCACTTCGATAAAGCCGTTGCCCTGCTGCGAAGCCACTTCCACATTGGGATTGCGCTGGCGCTCTTCCCACTGGCCGAAAAACCGCGTGGCCAGAAACAGCGCCGCGCACCACGCCAGAATCATCAGCACCCGACCGGCGCGCTTGCCCGGCGGCTGGCTCACGGCTTGGCGCTCCAACCACCCTCAGGCGCAGCGAAACGCCAGATGATCGGGCGAACCTCGCCATCGGCGCGCGGGCCGAAATTGTTGTCGACCCCTATCCAGGCGCCCTGAGCATCGACGACCAGCGCCTCTTCCAGCCCGAAATTCTGCGAATACCGCCGATTGGCCTGCAACAGCTCGGCCGCATACGACCAGCAGAGCTCGACCTTGGCCGTCTGCGCATCGCGACGACAGATCTGGTAGGCGTTGCGTTCAAGGGTAAACAGTTTGCCGTCGAACAATGACACGTCGGAAAAATCCCGATTGACCGGTCGGGCTTTGGGAAACTGCGGTGGTTGCATTTCCATCCCGCCTTCACTGAGCAGCACACAGCGACCGTCACAATCCCACACCGTCTGCTGGCGTTTGATCAGCAACAGACCGCGGCTTTGTCGCTCGGCAGCCAGCCACATCTGATCGCCCGCCGGATTGATCGCCAGGCCTTCGAAGATCGCATTGAATTGCAGTAGCAGGCCACTGGCCCGCGCTTCGCGCACCATCATCGGCGAGATTTTCAGCCATGACGACGGCCCCTGCGGCGGCACTTGCAGTACGGCGGCATGGCCTTCGCTGACAATGTAGCGATTGCCGGCGCTGTCGCAGGTGATCCCTTCGAAATCCAGATCACCGCCGCGAACAAACGACGCCGCCCAGGTCCGCGACTTGATGCCCCACGGCAAACCGCTGTCGGGTACTGGCGGCGGGTCGATGCGCACGGCAGTCGCCTGCCAGACGGGATCGCGAGTATCGAGACGATAAATCTGGTCATCGTCGCGATCCGAAACGGTCCACAGGTCATTGCCGCACAAGGCCAGCCCCGACAGGTTGCCGCCGCGCATGCCTTCGACCGGGTGTTCGGCAAGCACGCGCAGTTCTTGCGCAGGCTCTGCCGACACCGTCATCGAACCCAGCAGCAACGCACCCGCCAAGGCCCAGCCAAACCGCATCAGGCCAGAACCTCGGCAAGGTTGCCCTTGGATTCGAGCCAGGTCTTGCGGTCACCGGCGCGTTTCTTCGCCAGCAGCATGTCCATCATTTCCGAGGTCTCGGCGAAGTCGTCCCCAAGGGTCAACTGCACCAGGCGCCGGGTGTTCGGGTCCATGGTGGTTTCGCGCAGTTGCGGCGGGTTCATTTCACCCAGGCCTTTGAATCGGGTGACCTGCGGCTTGCCGCGTTTCTTCTCGGCGACCAGACGGTCGAGGATCCCGTCGCGCTCGGCTTCGTCGAGGGCGTAGTAGATCTCTTTGCCCAGGTCGATGCGGTACAACGGCGGCATCGCGACATAGACGTGACCGGCATCCACCAGCGGGCGGAAATGCTGGACGAACAAGGCACAGAGCAGGGTCGCGATGTGCAGGCCGTCGGAGTCGGCGTCGGCGAGGATGCAAATCTTGCCGTAACGCAGCTGACTCATGTCCTCGGCGCCCGGATCGACACCGATCGCCACCGCGATGTTGTGCACTTCCTGGCTGGCCAGGACTTCGCTGCCGTCGACTTCCCAGGTGTTGAGGATCTTGCCGCGCAACGGCAGGATCGCCTGGTATTCCTTGTCCCGTGCCTGCTTGGCCGAGCCGCCGGCGGAATCACCTTCCACCAGGAACAGTTCGGAACGCATCGGATCCTGCCCGGCGCAATCGGCCAGTTTGCCCGGCAATGCCGGCCCTTGGGTGATGCGCTTGCGTTCGACTTTCTTGCTGGCCTTCAGGCGACGGCCAGCGTTGCTGATCGCCAGCTCTGCCAGGGCCAGACCGGTTTCCGGGTTGGCGTTGAGCCACAGGCTGAACGCGTCCTTGACCACACCGGAAACGAAAGCCGCCGCTTCACGGGACGACAGGCGCTCTTTGGTCTGGCCGGAGAATTGCGGTTCCTGCATCTTCATCGACAGGACGAAAGCAATGCGCTCCCAGACGTCTTCCGGCGCCAGCTTCACGCCGCGCGGCAGCAAGCTGCGGAATTCGCAGAATTCGCGCATCGCATCGAGCAGGCCCTGACGCAGACCGTTGACGTGGGTACCGCCCTGCTCCGTCGGGATCAGGTTGACGTAGCTTTCAGTGACCGAAGTGCCGCCTTCCGGCAGCCACAGCAGGGCCCACTCGACCGCTTCCTTGGTGCCCGCCAGGTTGCCGCAGAACGGCGCGTCCGGCAGGCGCTCGAATTCGCTGACCGCATCCACCAGGTAAGAGCGCAGGCCGTCTTCGTAATGCCACTCGACCTTCTCGCCAGTGCCTTTGTCTTCGAAGCTGATCAGTAGCCCCGGGCACAAGACGGCCTTGGCCTTGAGCACATGCTTGAGGCGGCTGATGGAGAATTTCGGCGAATCGAAGTATTTCGGGTCCGGCGCGAAGTACACGCTGGTCCCGGTATTGCGCTTGCCGACGGTGCCGATCACTTGCAGATCGGTGGCCTTGAAGCCGTCGGCGAAGGTCATTTCGTATTCGTTGCCGTCACGCTTGACCCGCACCCGCACCTGGGTCGACAAGGCGTTGACCACGGAAATACCCACCCCGTGCAGACCGCCGGAGAACTGGTAGTTCTTGTTGGAAAACTTGCCGCCCGCATGGAGCTTGGTGAGGATCAGCTCGACACCCGACACGCCCTCCTCCGGGTGGATGTCGACCGGCATGCCACGGCCGTCGTCGCAGACTTCCAGCGAGTGGTCGGCGTGGAGAATGACCTGGATCGATTTGGCGTGGCCCGCCAGGGCTTCGTCGACGCTGTTGTCGATGACTTCCTGGGCAAGGTGGTTCGGCCGACTGGTGTCGGTGTACATGCCGGGGCGTTTGCGCACCGGGTCGAGGCCCGAGAGGACTTCGATGGCGTCGGCGTTATAGGAGCTAGCGCTGGGAGTGGCCATAGGGTCTCGTCGTCAGTGATTCAATGAAAATGGGGCAAGACTTCACAGTGCGGTGAAATCGATTGCCTGATAGGTATCGGCGCCAATCCCGGCAAAGCTGAGCAATGCCGGCAATTGTGTAACAAATCCCTGGAAACTGTGGTCGCCGCCGGCCTGAATGCGCAAGGCACAGGCCCGGTAATACTGCTGGGCGAGGCGATAATCCAGCGTTTCATCTCCGGTCTGCAACCATACCTGATATCGCTGCGGATCCTGCGGCGCCGGCACTTCCAGCTCGGCCAGGGCCGTCACGTGGTCGTGGGTCAGCTCCCAGGTTTCGTCGGTGTACAGGTTTTTCTGGGTGCCCAGGTATCCGTCGAACATCCGGTGCGGACTGACGGCCGGGTTGACCAGCAGGGCTTTCAGGCCATGGCGCTCGGCCAGGTGAGTCGCATAGTAGCCGCCGAGCGAGCTTCCCACCAGCAATGGCCGGCCGAGTTCGGCGATTGCCTGCTCCAGCTGACCGATGGCTTCGCGCGGGTGGTGATGCAGCGCCGGGACACGCAGTTGATCGCTCAAACCCAGCCGCTCCATCACCTCGACCAGCTGACAGGCCTTCTTCGAGGCCGGCGCGCTGTTGAAACCATGGATATAGAGAATCGAACCGGACATTTGAGCTCCCTGGGCGTCGGCTGAAGAAAGCGGAGTTTACAGGGAGTCAGGGGGTGTTGGGCCAGCACCCGAGGAAATCAGCGCTGCACCCGTCAATCAGTAACCGTTGGAGCCGTAATCCACCTGAAAATCAAAACCGGTGACACGCTCCACGCCGGTCTCCAGCCGCCCATCCGGCAACAACCGCAACCAGCGATACCCCGGCGCCTGCTCGCCGACCTTGAAGTGTTCGCTGCCCGGCTCAAACTGGATGCAGGTCGACGGCGAGGCGATCAGCCGTACACCGTTGCGCTCGCGGTCGATTTCCTGATGCACATGCCCCCACAGCACGGCGCGGGCCTGCGGGAAGCGGTCGAGCACCTCGAAAAAGGCTTCCGGATTGCGCAAGCCGATCGGCTCCATCCAGGCGCAACCGATCGACACCGGATGGTGGTGGAAGCACACCAGATGATGGCGATCCGGCGCTTCGCTCAGGGAACGGGCGAGCAATTGCAGTTGGTCATCCTGCAAATATCCCGGCACCGAACCGGGCACTGCCGAATCGAGCAGGGTCACGCGCCAGTTGCCGACATCCACCACAGACTCCAGCAGTGCACTCTTCACCGTCGCCTGCGCCATGATCTGCGGTTCGTCGTGATTGCCGGGAATCCAGCGGGCCGGCGCATCGATCTGCGCCGTCATTTGGCGAAACAGCTGATAGGACTCCAGCGTACCGTCCTGGGACAGGTCGCCGCTGGCAACGATCAGGTCGATCCGCGGTTGCTGTTCGAGCACCAGATCGATGACTTTTTGCAGGCTCTCGCGGGTATTCATGCCCAGCAGCGTTCCATCCGCTTCGGCGAACAGGTGACTGTCAGAGAGTTGCACCAGCAACGCCGTGTCGGCGGTGGTCAAAGTCGATACGCTCGGCAAGGCGTTCTCCCCCGGGATCGCGGGACTGGATAGGTGCGGCAATTATGCGGGGGGACAGCACAAAGAGAAACCGGCGAACCGGACGCAGTTCACAACTTGCGCTGGTTATCGGACTGCCGCGTATTCGTGTCCGCACGCCAGACAATGACTCAGCCACTCACCCAGGAACAGATTGAGCTGGGACTTTTCATCCGGCTGATGCATGGCCGCATTCGGGTAAGGATAGACGCCGCGAAAGCGTCGCGCATGCTCGGCACTGATCACCTCGGCCATGCGCGCGTCGTGATACACCTGCACTTCCAGTTGCGGCACCGGCAGCCACGGCAGGCTGTGTTCCTGGCGCACCTGCAAGGTCGTGGTGTACGGACAGGTCTGCAGCACCTCCAGCGCCAGCACGCCGAGCATCTGGTCGCCCTGGGTCACGGCGATGCGCCGCGCTTCGGGGTCGCTGCGCATGTCCGGCAGCAGTCGCATCAGGCGCGCGTAGTTCGCCTCGCAGGCGGCTTGCAGCCCCGCGAGGTCGACACGGTAGCGATCGCGCAACTTGTTTACGACCATAGCCCCCTCACTTCGGCGCGATTGAGCGCCAGCCACTGCAAGGCGATGATGCTCGCCGCATTGGCAATCCGTCCGTCGCGTACGGCCTGCAGAGCATCTTCAAAGGCCCAGACCGTGACGCGAATATCTTCGGCTTCTTCTTCCAGCCCATGCAGGCCGCCTGCGCCTTCGGTGCTGCAACGCCCCAGATACAGATGCACGAATTCGTTGCTGCCGCCCGGCGACGGAAAGTATTTGGTCATCGGCCACAGAGCCTTGATGTCCAGCCCAGCTTCCTCCTGTGCCTCGCGGTGAGCAACTTCTTCCGGCTGTTCGTCCTTGTCGATCAGGCCGGCGACCAGCTCCACCAGCCACGGGTTGTCCGTCTTGCCCAGAGCACCGACGCGAAACTGCTCGATCAGCACCACTTCATCGCGCTGCGGATCGTAGGGCAGCATGCACACGGCATCGTGGCGCACGAACACTTCACGATTGATTTCGCGGCTCATGCCACCGGCGAACAGTTCGTGGCGCAAGTGCAGACGGTCGAGCTTGTAGAAGCCCTTGTAGCACTGCTCGCGTCGCACGATATCGACGGCGCTCGGAATGGCTTTGGCAAAATCGGTCATGAGCATCCTCTTTACTGCAAATCCAACACGAGGCGCCTTCTTGCGACCTCGACTTCGCGCCATCCTAACGCGCCCGTGACGTTTGATGCAGCCCCTTTACTGTCAGCGGGATGGACGGTGGAGGCGAAACCCACTCTAATTAGCTTAGTGGCGAACTGACCGCTCCGTTGAGAGTCGAAGCGGTAACTTTTTGCCTTCCCCTGCTTCAGAAAGGACGCCCATGTCGCTTTTCAAAATCGCCTCCGTGGCCGCCATCGCCCTGACCCTGGGCGCTTGCGCCAGCCTGTTCCAGCCCAACTACCGCACGCCGCTGGAAACCACCCGCGACGCCTCGGAAACGCTGAAACCGGGTTGTTCCAACCAGGACTGCCCACTGGTCAACATCGATACGTTGCGCTTCCCGGCAGAACCGGCGTTGGACGGCATCATCGAAAAACGTCTGCTGCAAATGACCCGCACCACACCGAACGCCCCGGTGGCGCCGACGCTGGCAGCGTATCGCGAGCAGTTCCTGGCCAACGCCGGCCCGCGCAACAGCAGCTATTTGCAGGCGAAAGTACGCGAGCAGCATGACGGTCTGGTGATCATCGAAACGTCGAGCTACCTGGACACCGGCGGAGCCCACGGTACGCCGGGACGCGGTTTCATCAACTATTCGCGTCAGCAGCACAAAGTGCTGACTCTGGCGGACATGTTGCTGCCGGGTCAGGAAGAGGCGTTCTGGAAAGCGGCGCAAGTGGCGCACAACAGCTGGCTGATCAGCACCAAGCTCGATCAGGAACCGGAATTCGTGAAGAGCTGGCCGTTCGTCAAAACCCCGAACGTGGCGCTGACCTACGGCGGTGTGATCCTCAAGTACGACGTGACCACGATCGCGCCTTATGCGCTGGGCCACGTCGAACTGAAGATCCCTTACCCGCGCCTGAACGGCATTCTCAAGCCCGAGCTGTTTCCCGGCCGTAACTGAAAGCCCGGCCGAGCACCAGTTGCAGCAGCCCTGCCAGCACCAGCGCCGGCAGGGTCGCGCCGACATCCGGATACAGATTGGCCAGCAAGTGATAGATGCTGATGCCACCCAACCAGGCCAATAGTGCCGGCCAGCGCAACGCGGCCGACGCCACTTGGGCACTGCGCTTGCGCAGGATGAAGTGATCCACCAGCACCACGCCGAACAGCGGCGCAAACACCGAACCGATCAGCAGCAGGAAGTTCTGGTATTGCGCCAATGGCGCGAGCAAGGCGATCAGGGTGCAGATCACGCCGATGGCCAACGCCAGATGCTCGACTTTCAGACGCAACAGAATCCCGCTGGAAACCGCTGCCGAGTGAATGTCGGCGAAAGCGTTTTCCGACTCGTCCAGCAGAATCAGCAACAGCGGAATCCCAAGACCGGCGCCGGCCAGCGCCAACAGCAGCGCGTTGACTTCACCGCTCGGCGCGAAGGCCAGGGTGTAGGCGACGCCGAGGCTCATCAGCCAGAAGTTGCCGATGAAGAAACCGATCGCCGTACCGCCGAATACGTTCTTGGCCCGCTTGCCGAAACGCGAGTAGTCGGCGATCAGCGGCAGCCATGACAGCGGCATCGCAATCGCAATGTCGAAGCCCACGGCGAGCGGCATCGAGCCATCCCCGGCCTGTGCCCACAAGGCGGCGAGGTCAGCCTTGGCAAACAGGTTCCAGGTCAGCCAGATGCACGCGGCCAGAATCAGCCAGATGCCCCATTTGCGCAGGATCTTGCGCACGAACGTCAACGGTCCGCTGACCGCGAGCAAGGTCGCCAATGCACCGAAACACAGCGTCCACAACATCGGACTGGCCCACAGCGAACCTTCGCTGAACGCACGAGTGCCGAGCAGACTGGCCGCATCACGCATGACGATGATTTCGAACGAACCCCAACCGATCAGTTGCAGCAGGTTGAGCAGCGCCGGCAGGCTCGCGCCTTTGCTGCCGAGGCTGAGTTTCAGCGCGGCCATCGACGACAGGCCGGTGTCGCTGCCGATCACGCCGACGGCGGCCAGCAACAGGACGCCGACCAGGGTGCCGAGGAAAATCGCCAGCAGCGATCCCGACAGACCCAGCCCCGGCGCCAGCAGCGCACCGGTCTGCAACACCATCAGGCCGATGCCGAGGGAGAACCATAGGGAAAACAGGTCGCGACCGCCGAATACTCGCTGATTGGCGGGCACGGCGAGGTCGGGAGAATAAGTACCGGGTTGAATGCTCAAGGGTGTTATCTCAGAGGGACATTTGTTGTTGTGCTGACCCGTTGATCGTTCCCACGCTCTGCGTGGGAACGATCGGTGCGGACGGTCCGACGCCTAGACGTGGGAACGATCAGTGCGGGATCAAACTTTCTTGTACAGCTGACTGCCTTCCTTCCTGAACCGCTCGGCCTGTTCCGCCAGGCCCTGGGCGACGTCCACGTCGACCGCGTCGATCCGCTGGTTGGCCGCGTATTCGCGGACTTCCTGAGTGATCTTCATCGAGCAGAATTTCGGCCCGCACATCGAACAGAAATGCGCGACCTTCGCCGAGTCCTTCGGCAGGGTTTCATCGTGGTACGAGCGAGCGGTGTCCGGGTCCAGGCCCAGGTTGAACTGGTCTTCCCAACGGAATTCGAAACGCGCCTTGCTCAGGGCGTTGTCGCGGATCTGCGCGCCCGGGTGCCCTTTGGCCAAATCCGCCGCATGAGCGGCAATCTTGTAGGTGATGATCCCGGTCTTCACGTCATCCTTGTTCGGCAGACCCAGGTGTTCCTTCGGCGTCACGTAGCAGAGCATGGCGCAACCGAACCAGCCGATCATCGCCGCACCGATGCCGGAGGTGATGTGGTCGTAACCCGGTGCGATGTCGGTGGTCAGCGGGCCGAGGGTGTAGAACGGCGCCTCGTCGCAGCATTCCAGCTGCTTGTCCATGTTCTCTTTGATCAACTGCATCGGCACGTGGCCGGGGCCTTCGATCATGCATTGCACGTCGTGCTTCCAGGCGATCTTGGTCAGCTCGCCGAGGGTTTCCAGTTCGCCGAATTGCGCTTCGTCGTTGGCGTCGGCAATCGAGCCCGGACGCAGGCCGTCGCCCAGCGAGAAGCTGACGTCGTAGGCCTTCATGATCTCGCAGATTTCGTCGAAGTGGGTGTAGAGGAAGTTCTCTTTGTGGTGCGCCAGGCACCACTTGGCCATGATCGAACCGCCACGGGAAACGATGCCGGTCACGCGTTTGGCGGTCAGCGGCACGTAGCGCAGCAGCACGCCGGCGTGGATGGTGAAGTAGTCGACGCCCTGCTCGGCCTGCTCGATCAGCGTGTCGCGGAACAGCTCCCAAGTCAGGTCTTCAGCGACGCCATTGACCTTCTCCAGCGCCTGGTAGATCGGCACCGTACCGATCGGCACTGGCGAGTTGCGGATGATCCACTCACGGGTTTCGTGGATGTGTTTGCCGGTGGACAAGTCCATCACAGTGTCCGAACCCCAGCGAATGCCCCAGGTCAGTTTCGCCACTTCTTCTTCGATGGACGAACCCAGCGCGCTGTTGCCGATGTTGCCGTTGATCTTCACCAGGAAGTTACGGCCGATGATCATCGGTTCCAGTTCGACGTGGTTGATGTTGGCCGGGATGATCGCGCGACCACGGGCGATTTCTTCGCGGACGAATTCCGGGGTGATTTCTTTCGGAATGCTCGCGCCGAAGCTGTGGCCGGCGTGTTGCTGGTTCAACAGGCCAGCGGCGCGGGCCTCTTGCAGCTTCATGTTTTCGCGGATGGCGACGTATTCCATCTCGGCGGTGATGATGCCTTTGCGCGCGTAGTGCATCTGGCTGACGTTGGCCCCGGCCTTGGCGCGGCGCGGGTTATTGACGTGGGCGAAACGCAGCTTGGTCAGCTCCGCGTCGGCGAGGCGTTCCTGACCGAAATTCGAGCTCAGGCCTGGCAGACGCTCGGTGTCGCCACGGTCGTCGATCCACGCCGAACGCACGTCGCCCAGACCTTTGCGCACGTCGATCACCACGTTCGGATCGGTGTACGGGCCCGACGTGTCGTAGACGGTGACCGGCGCATTGATTTCGCCGCCAAAGTCGGTCGGGGTCACATCGAGGGTGATTTCGCGCATCGGCACGCGGATGTCCGGGCGGGAGCCCTGAACGTAGACTTTTTGCGAACGGGTGAACGGCTGAACCGACTGCTCGTCGACCTTGGCCGAGTCACTCAGGTTGATCGCGTTTTTAGATTTTGTAGTCATCACGGGCTCTCCAGACAGCATCCAGGCAGTGGATTGTCGGAGCAGAACCTGAAAGGCACGGACGCACCCAGAACGGGTGCTGTGCATCGTCGTCGAGCGTTCGATTGTCGAACAATTTCCCGGACGAAGCACAAGAGGACTCGCCGGGTGACGAGAAATCTTGTTCCCTACGCAGGCGCTAACCTGATCAGGTTCAACGGGATCCGAAATTATTCGATCTCAGCCTCATAGCAAGGCACCCCGACAAGAACCCGGCCAGTCTAGACACAACCGGCAAAGAACGCCAACACCGCGGCAAACACCATGATGAATGGCGCAATTGGCAGATTGTTGCCTGCTGCTGGCGCAACTACACTCGCTACGCCATGCTGCGCCTTGACGCTGTATGGGCCGCGCCTTACCTTTGGCGCCCGGATTATTTCCATAATATTCATGCTAGGGATCGCCTCATGCTGCGCAAACTCTCACTGGCTGTTGCCGTGTCTTGTGCGTCCACCACAACGGTCTGGGCAGCAGAAGCGCCTTTATCGACCAAGACTGATCTGGTCAGCGTCTATCAGGAAGCGGTCGACAACAACGCCGACCTGGCCGCCGCCCGCGCCCAGTACGGTGCGCAGAAAGAAGTCGTGCCCCAGGCCCGCGCCGGGTTGCTGCCGAACCTGTCCGGCGGCGCTGAAGTCGCCAACGTGCGCACGTCGATCGACCAGCCCTCGGCCATCGCCAACCGCAGCGCGCACTCCTATCAGGCGACCCTGGCGCAGCCGCTGTTCCGCGCCGACCGCTGGTTCCAGTACCAGGCCGCCAAGGACGTCAACGAGCAGGCCGCGCTGCAACTCTCGGCCACCGAGCAGAACCTGATCCTGCAAACCGCCGAAAGCTATTTCAACGTGCTGCGCAGCCAGGACAACCTGGCCTCGACCAAAGCCGAGGAAGCCGCGTTCAAGCGCCAGCTCGATCAGTCCAACGAGCGCTTCGATGTGGGCCTGTCGGACAAGACCGACGTGCTGCAATCGCAAGCCAGTTACGACACCGCACGCGCCAACCGGATCGTCGCCCAGCGTCAGGTCGATGATGCGTTCGAAGCGCTGATCACCCTGACCAACCGCCAGTACAACTCGATCCAGGGCATCGTCCACACGTTGCCGATCCTGCCGCCGGCGCCGAACGACGCCAAGGCCTGGGTCGATACCGCCGCGAAACAGAACCTCAATCTGCTGGCCAGCAACTATGCGGTCAGCTCCGCCGAACAGACCCTGAAACAGCGCAAGGCCGGCCACCTGCCGACCCTCGACGCCGTGGCCAAATACGAAAAGGGCGACAACGACGCCCTGGGTTTCTCCAACCCGAATGCGTTCGGTACGCCGTACAGTGGCAATGTCGAGCAGAGCACCGTGGGCCTGCAACTGAACATTCCGATCTACAGTGGCGGATTGACCAGCTCCCAGGTGCGCGAGTCCTACTCACGGCTGGACCAGACCGAACAGCAGCGTGAAGGCCTGCGTCGGCAAGTGGTGGAGAACACCCGCAACCTGCACCGCGCGGTGAACACCGACGTCGAGCAGGTGCAGGCGCGCCGGCAGTCGATCATCTCCAACCAGAGTGCGGTGGAAGCCACGGAAATCGGTTACCAGGTGGGGACGCGCAACATCGTCGACGTGCTCGACGCCCAGCGTCAGCTCTACACTTCGGTGCGCAACTACAACAACACCCGCTACGACTACATCCTCGACAACCTGCGCCTGAAGCAGGCAGCGGGGACGTTGAACCCGGGTGACTTGCAGGATCTGACGCGTTATCTGAAAGCCGACTACAACCCGGACAAGGATTTCCTGCCGCCGGATCTGGCCAAGGCAGCGGAAGCCCAGCTCAAGGCCCGGCCTTAAACAAAAAACGCAGCCCTGAGGCTGCGTTTTTTTATGGGCGGTCGATCAACCTTCCCAGGCCATCGAGCAAGCGCTGCAACGCGCCCTGATTGCGGCGCATCACGCTCAGCCCGGCGTCGGCCATGCGCTGTGCGTCGCGCGGCAGTTCGAACAGACGCTGCACTTCTGTCGCCAGACCTTCGGCGTCGTCAACCTCGGCCAAGGCTCCTGCGCTGCGCAGTTGCGCGGCGATGTCGAGGAAGTTGAACAGGTGCGGGCCGCTGATCACCGGTTTCGCCAGCGCTGCCGGCTCCAGCAGGTTGTGCCCGCCGTTGGCTACCAGACTGCCGCCGACAAACGCGCTGTCGGCCAAGGCGTAGAGAAACAGCAACTCGCCCATGGTGTCGCCGAGCAGCACCGAAGTCTGCGCATCGACGCTCGCGCCAGTGGAACGACGCACCGTGGCAAAGCCTTCACGCTGGCACAATTCGAACACCGAATTGAAACGCTCCGGATGGCGTGGCACCAGAATCAGCAGCGCATCGGGATGGTTGGCCAGCAAACGGCGGTGGGCGTTCAGCACCACCTCGTCTTCGCCTTCATGGGTGCTGGCGGCGATCCACACCGGACGCTCCAGCGCCTGCCATTGGCCGCGCAATTCATGGGCACGTTGCAGCAGTTGCGGGTCGATGGTCAGGTCGAACTTGATCGAGCCGGTGACTTCGACTGTCTCCGGGCGCGCACCGAGATCGCGGAAGCGCTGGGCTTCGGCCTCGGTCTGCACGGCGAACAGGCTCATTTCGGCGAGCATTGGCGCGGTCAGTTTGCTGAACCGGCCATAGCCCTTGGCCGAACGCTCGGACAGCCGTCCGTTGGCCAACGCCACCGGAATCCCGCGCTTGGCGCACTGGTGGATGTGGTTCGGCCAGAGTTCGGTTTCCATGATCACCGCCAGTTTGGGCTGCACGCGATCCAGAAAACGCGCCGCCGCGCAGGGCAAATCGTAAGGCAGGTAGCAATGCTGGATGCGCGGCTCGTTGGCGAACATCGCCAGGATGCGTTCCGAACCGGTCGGCGTCATGCAAGTCACGGTGATCGGCAGCTGTGGATAACGTTGCAGCAGCGCGCGGATCATCGGCGCGGCGGCGATGCTTTCGCCCACCGACACGGCGTGAACCCAGATGCCGCCCGGTTGCAGGGCCGGCATGCCACAGGAGAAACGTTCGCCAATCCGCTTGGCATACGCCGGCGCCTTGCGCGAACGCAGCCACAGCCGAATCGCCACCAATGGCAGCCCCAGGTAAAACAGCGCGGTGTAGAGAGTTCTATTCATGGCGGCGGAGTTTATCGGCTTTTGCCGCCGATCGCCCGCAGGTGTATGGCAAATCGCTCCGCCAGCCAGCGAGCCGCCGGCCCCAGCGGTTCGTCGCGGCGCCAGACCAGTTCCACCACCAGCGCCGGCGGTGTCCATTCGCTGTCGAGTTCCACCATCAGGCCCTGATACGCCGAGTACTGCACCACATGGCGCGGCAACCAGGCCCAGCCGAGGTCGCGCACCAGCCATTCGGCCATCACATAGAAGCTGTCAGCGCGCCACACCTGCGGACTGGCCGGTTCATTGCCGGGATAAATGCTGGTCTGGGTCGACATCAACAACTGCCGATGCTGAGCCAATTGCTGGCAGGTGACGTAAGCCTGCGATGCCAAGGGATGGTTGACGCCGCAGACCGTGACCATTTCCACACTGCCCAGCACCCGGCGCTCCAGCGCTTCAGGGATTTCATCGTGATAGAACAACAGCCCGAGATCGGCCCGGCGCTCCACCAGTTTGCGCGAGACTTCACCCTGGGCGGCGCTGGTCAGCTGGACTTCCAGACTGGGAAACTGCTCGGCCAGGGCGGCGAAGCTTTCCACCAGCGCCTGATAGGGCATGGCCTCGTCCTGGGCCACGCGCAGTTGCGCTTCCTGCCCGCGCATCATGGCCACGGCCCGGCCGTTCAGGCGCTCGCACTGGCGCAACACTTCCCGCGCCTCTTCCAGCAACGCCTCCCCCGCTTCGGTAAGACTCGGCTGGCGGCCGCTGCTACGCTCGAACAGACTCACGCCGAGATCGTCCTCGAGCATGGCAATCGCGCTGCTGATCGCCGACTGCGCCTTGCGTTGCTGGCGCGCCACGGCGGAGAACGAACGCTGTTCGGCCACCGCGACGAACACCCGCAACTGCTCCAGATTCCACTGCATGCTCATCGGCCAACCCATCTTGTAAACAGATAGGTAATGACTTTACCCCATCTGGGGAGTCACTAGAATGCCGCCTCAGAAAGCAACGCTTCACACGAGGATTTGAACATGAACGCTTACGTCTACCTGGCCATCGCCATCTGTGCCGAAGTGATCGCGACCGTTTCGATGAAAGCCGTCAAAGGCTTCAGCACGCCGTTGCCACTGCTGCTGGTCGTCGTCGGTTATGGCATCGCGTTCTGGATGCTGACCCTGGTGGTACGCAGCGTGCCGGTGGGCGTGGCCTACGCGGTGTGGGCCGGCATGGGCATCGTGATGGTCAGTGTCGCGGCGCTGTTCATCTACGGGCAGAAGCTGGATATCCCGGCGATGCTCGGAATGGCGCTGATTGTGCTCGGCGTGGTGGTGATCCAGCTGTTCTCGAAAACCGCCGGCCATTGATCCTGACCTAGGCCCTTGCAGGCAATCGCGCCGGCAAGGGCTGCCCTCCCTCCATTGATCATCGACAAATCCCCTTTTCCCCGAGTCTGTATACTGCGCCCTCGTCTTGAACACTGAGGTCGTTGCATGCCATCTCCAATTTCCACCGACGTGCTGATTGTCGGCGCGGGTGTCGCCGGTCTCTGGCTGAACGCGCGCCTGCGTCGCCAAGGTTTCTCGACCGTGCTGGTGGAAAGCGCCAGCCTCGGCGGCGGGCAGAGTGTGAAGTCCCAGGGCATCATTCACGGCGGCGCCAAGTACGCGCTGCACGGTGCGTTGACCGGCGCCTCGGAAGCCATCGCCGACATGCCGCGCCGCTGGCGTGAAGCCCTGGCCGGCAACGGCGAGCTGGACCTGAGCGGCGTGCGCCTGCTGTCCGAAGCCCATTACCTGTGGTCGCCGGGCACCCTGGCCGGCAACCTCACCAGTTTCTTCGCCAGCAAAGCGGTGCGTGGCCGGGTCGATCAGGTCAAGGGCGATCAACTGCCGCTGGCTTTGCAGGACAAACGCTTCAAGGGCAAGGTCTACCGCCTCGCCGAACTGGTGATCGATGTACCGAGCCTGATCCAGCGTCTGGCCGACCTGTCGGGCGACGGTCTGCTCGCCGGCCAGAACATCGAGCCGTTGCTGGAAAGCGGCGTGCTGGTTGGCCTGAAAGTCGATGGCCGTGAGATCCGCGCCCAGCGCATCGTGCTCAGCGCCGGCGCCGGCACTGCCGATCTGCTGACCGCTTTGGGCCTGACTCATCCGGCCATGCAACGCCGGCCGCTGCACATGATCATCGCCAAGGGCCCGGGGCTGAAGCCGCTGTACGCGCACTGCCTCGGTGGCGGCACCAAGCCGCGCATTACCGTGACCACTCACCCGGCTGCCGATGGTCAGTGGGTCTGGTATCTGGGTGGTGACATTGCCGAATCCGAAGGCGTGGCCCGTGAGCCGGCCGAACAGATTGCCACCGCCCAGAAAGAACTTGGCCAGTTGTTGCCATGGATCGACCTGAGCACCGTGCAATGGGCGACCCTGCGCGTCGATCGCGCCGAACCGCTGCAAACCGGCCTGACCCGCCCGGACAACGCCTTCCTCGCCGAAGACGGTCGCCTGCTGGTGGGTTGGCCAACCAAGCTCGCCCTGGCGCCGGACTTCGCTGACCGGGTGATTGCCTCCCTGGAACGCGACGGTATCCAGCCGAGCCATCCTGCTCCGCTGCCCGAGCTGCCAAAACCACCGATGGGCGTTCCCGCCTGGGAGCAATTGCTGCCATGAGCCTGCCGACCCTGCACGATCTGCATCGCCCGCTGGGCAGCACCGGCCTGCTGGTTTCGCCGCTGGGCCTGGGCACCGTAAAACTCGGCCGCGACCAGGGCGTGAAATACCCCAACGGCTTCCAGATCCCCGACGATGACGCTGCGCGCATGTTGCTCAAACAGGCGCGGGAGCTGGGCATCAACCTGATCGACACCGCCCCGGCCTATGGCCGCAGCGAAGAACGCCTCGGCCCACTGCTGCGCGGTCAGCGTCAGGACTGGGTGATCGTCAGCAAGGTCGGCGAAGAATTTGTCGACGGCCAGTCGACCCACGATTTCAGCGCCGCTCACACCCGGATGTCGGTGGAGCGCAGTCTGCAACGTCTTGAAACCGATTTTATCGACCTGGTGCTGGTGCACTCCGATGGCAACGATCTGGCGATCCTCAACGACAGCGAAGTCTACGCAACCCTCGCGGCGCTGAAGGCCGAGGGCAAGATTCGCGGCTTCGGTTTTTCCGGCAAAACCGTCGACGGTGGCCTCAAAGCACTGGAGCAAGGCGACTGCGCGATGGTCACCTACAATCTGAACGAACAAAACGAAAAGGCGGTCATTGACTATGCTGCTGCCCACGGCAAAGCCATTCTGGTGAAGAAGGCGCTGGCCAGTGGTCATGTGTGCCTGAGTCCCGGTATGGATCCGGTGCGCGCCAGCTTCGAGTTGCTGTTCGCCCAGCCCGGCGTGGCCAGTGCCATCGTCGGGACGATCAATCCGCTGCACCTCGCCCACAACGTTGCGACCGTTGCCCAGGTCCTTCGTGGTCACTGACGCCGCCTCGCGGCCTTAAGCAGGAGCCGACATGCCGCGTACGCTAATCAGAAAGAACCCGAGCAACTTCAAGACACTGCCGCTGTTCGTCGAAGCCACGCCGGAAGGCCTGACCTACCAGAGCGTCGGCATGCCGCTGAATTTCGCCCAGACCCTGCAACGACGCAAACCGGTCAGCGTGGCCGACGCCGAGCGCTTTGCGCTGGAGCTGGCCAACCTCGGCGTCTCGGTGCGCCTGACCCTGCACTGGCAGAATCGCGATTACTGGGTGCTGGTGCGCCAGCGGCGCCAGGATCGCGGCGACGTCGTGCTCAAGCTGATTTCCGGCTACGTTCCAGCCCATGAGCTGAATATCCCGCTGCACACAGCGATTCAGGAAATCGCCGAGGAATGTCTGCTGGAAACCCCGGAAGGCTGGCTCGGCGGGCGCTTCAACGACACCTGGCTGCCGGCGCCGTACTCATCGGCGCTGCATTATCGCGAGGCCCTGCCCTTTCGCCTGACGCCGCTGTCCGGCTCGGCGCGGCCGGTGCGCTGCGCCAATCTGCAATTGCTCGAACGGCCACGGGCCTACGTGCATTTGCCGACCGCGTCACTGCAGTTGATCTACGACCTGCGGCTGGACGTACCCAAGGAGGCAAAATCCCTGAGCCTGTTCCACGTCGATGAGCGTCTGGAGGGCGATCAACTGGTGGCTCGGCTGGACCGCAAGCGCCCCGATCTCTACCTGATGCCGCTCAAGGACGGCGCGCCCTTGGCCGAGTTGTATACCCTCAAGCGCGACAAGCTCCTGCCGGCCAGCACCCGCGGACTTTATCTGGCCGAAAGCTTTGCGGCCCAGACGGGCTGGGTCGTGCGTGAAGAGCGGATTCGCTGGAAAGACTGGGTCGTGCAACAGGGCCTGCAACCGGCGAAGCCCCCTCGCGCGGGACTCAAGCAATTGAGTCTGAAGGCGCTGCGTCTGGTTGGCATCGGCAAGAAACGCGCGAGCAAATAGCAGACTAGCGCCGACGATCCATCCAGGTGCGCAAGGTCGCGAAGAAATGGAAATAACGGTTTTCACGCTTGCCCATGCCGCGCTTGGGCGAAAACGACTCTTCGGCAAAAGCGCCGGTGATTCGTACCCGAGAGGCTTGGGTCGGTAGCGTGCAGACTTTGGCGCCGGCCTGCTGTAGCGCGTACTTGAGCAAGCGCTCGGAATGCAGCTTTCTTCCCGTCGCTTTGCAGAATTGGAAAATGCGCTCGATCCGCTTGCCATAGGCGACATAGGTATCGCGCCCGCAAATGGCAAAGCGGTCGTTCAACCCGCCCCACCACTGCCAGTCCGGAATGTAGGCAGAGTGCCTCCGAGCCTCTGGATGATTGAAGACATAGGCGGGCAGCGGGTTGTGGAAGAAAATGTCCGGGCGCACGAACACGACGAAATCCGGATTGAAGGTTTCGATCATGCTGGTCACGGTGTGCAGTGAATTGAGCTGATAGATCAGGTTGCGCAGCGACGCATAGTCATCGGCCCAGGTATCGCCCTGCGCTTTGACCTGCTCGAAATCCCAACGCTCCAGCACCCCGTCAGTCGAAGTCAGGGCCCCGATCATCGATTCGAACGGCTGATAGTTGTCAGCCGCCAACTCACCTTTTTCGCCTGAGCGGAAGTTCTGTACTTCATCGATTTTGTACAAATGATAGAAGCACTGTACGTCGCTGCCCGCCGGAAACTGCGCCAGAACGTTCTGTTCAATGGAAGGGAAACAAATCTGCGAATTTCTCGGGATCCCGAAAAAAGCGACGGCAATTTTCAACACTCAACAGCACCTTTTATTTTTGGCGAAAGAGCTTTTGCCACCAGCGACGGGGTTGCAAAGGCACCACAATGACGTCCGACTGCTGCAGCCAGTCGCGCTCGTAATCCCAGGCATGCCCACCCCACAGTTTCCCCGACTCGTTGGAAAACCCCAGGGTCATGAGCTGATAGGAATAACCGGCGTGACCGCGTAACCAGTCCAATACCACCAGCGTATTGAAACCGGTAGAAGGCCCAACGTAGCGTTTGCCGCCCGGACGATCGACCGGATAGTTCCACAGGGGCGGCAGCGGGATGCGATCCCAATACATGGCCACCCGTGGCAATGGACACATCGGTGCGGCGCAGCCGACCAGCATGGTGAAACAACGCTCGCCCGCATGCTCGAACAACCGTCGCACGTCCGGGCCGTAAGGCAGACCAAAAAAATAGGCGTCCGGCGCGTTATAGCCATGCACGAAGACGTTCCAGCTTTGCTCGTTGAGCAGCGGCGCCTTGATGCAGGTGTTGAAACTGACGACGACGTCATTGGCGCTGATATTCAGCGCCTGAAAATCCGCCGCCGTGATGGCCGGGTTATTCGCGATCAGGACGACCCGGTGCGCGCGGCTCAGGCATTCGCGCAATGGCTCGGGCAACGCGCCCAGCACCGACTGGTTACCGCCGGGGAGCGCATCCAGCGCCATGTGTTCATCCTTCATTCAGACCGGCACCTTCATGCCGAAACGCAGTTTCACCCAGAACCGCGTGAATGCTGACGGCGGCTGCCATGGGCGCATCTCGCGCTGTATTTCAGTGGCGAGGGCCTGGCCGACACGGGCGAAGGAATAGCGACTTTCTGCAAAGGCCTGACCATTGCTGGCGATACGCTGCGACAGCTCCGGATCGCCCTGCAACAGTTTGATCTTTTCCACCGCCTCGTCTTCGCTGCGATAGAACACGGTGTTGTGCATGTCTTCGAAACCGAGCAACTTGTCTTCTTCGCCCTGACTCCAGGCAAGCAGCACACAACCGCAGGCCATGGCTTCGTAGTTCTTGATCATGAACTCGTTCATGCCGATGTCGGCGCTGACGAAAATCTTGATCCGATTGAGCGTTTCCAGGTACTCGGAGCCGGAGCGGGTGCGGGTCACCAGCATACCGGTACGCTGCGCCAGCGATTCGAGCAGAGCCTTGCGCTGGGCGTACTCGGTGCTCTTCAGGCTGCCGAGAAAACCGATGGGAATGTCGCGCTCGGACCCGGTGTTGCGCAGCATCTGCTCGTCATAACCCTTGGAGACGAACACCGTGTCGATGCCTTCAGCAAGCATCTTGCGTGCGACCACCGCCCCGGATACCAGCGCCCGGCAACTCGGCAGGCGCCTGTAGAGACGCGAATAAACGCCACGATATTTACTGGCGGGCATGTAGTTCTGGTAGGCGTCGTGTTCGAGAAAGACCAGCCCGGGAATGCACTTGAGCACCCGCAACTGCGGGACCAGGCGCTTGACTCTGGAGAAGATCACGACACGATCAAAGGTCTGGTAATCAACCGAGGCCAAAAAAGGCCCCAGGTTCATCTGTTGCTGTTTGCTGAGCCGATAGACGATGCATTCATCACAGTTCTGCTGCACGATGTCGTAGAGCCGGTCGAGAATGACCCGCTGTTCGTTCATCACCAGGAGCATGACTTTCATAGGTTAAATGACCACACGACGTAAGCAGGCAAGCGCAGCGGATTCAAACCTGCCAACATCAACGGAAACGGTTAGATCCCCAAGGCAAAATCCGTTCACACGCAGTACAAAACGATAAAGATCCATCTGATCAACGACTGCGGATTTTTTCGACAATCGCGGTCGTCGAACTGTTTTCCACCAGTCCCAGCACTTTCACGGTGCCGCCATAAGCCGTCACGATGTCGGCGCCGACCACCTGGTCAATCCCATAATCCCCGCCCTTGACCAGCACGTCCGGCTTGACCTCACGCAGCAGGTTTTCTGGCGTGCCTTCAGGGAAACTGATGACCCAGTCCACCGCCCCAAGCCCCGCCAGCACAGCCATGCGCCGGTCGACGCTGTTGATCGGACGGCCAGGCCCCTTGAGGCGGCTGACCGAAGCATCATCGTTGACCGCGACGATCAAACGATCGCCTTGAGCCCGCGCCTGCTCCAGGTAGGTCACATGACCGGCATGCAGGATGTCGAAGCAGCCATTGGTGAAAACGATTTTTTCGTTGTGTGCACGAGCATCGGCCACCGCGAGCAGCAACTGCTCCAGGCCCAATACACCGCGCTCGGAACCTTCTTCACGCTGAATGGCGCGACGCAGTTCCGGGGCGCTGATGGCCGCCGTACCCAACTTGCCGACCACGATGCCCGCCGCCAGGTTGGCCAGCGCTACCGCGTGCGGCAGTTCTTCGCCAGCGGCAATCGCAGCCGCCAGGGTGGAAATCACCGTGTCGCCGGCACCGGTCACGTCGAACACTTCACGGGCCCGCGCTGGCAAATGCAGCGCCGGATGATCCGGACGCAACAGGGTCATGCCGTGTTCGCCACGGGTGACCAGCAGTGCGCCGAGTTCCAGGTCATGCATCAGCGTCGCGCCCTTGGCCACCAGCTCGTGCTCATCGGCGCAACCGCCGACGATGGCTTCGAATTCGCTGAGGTTCGGGGTGATCAGGCTCGCGCCACGGTAGATCGAGAAATCCTTGCCCTTCGGGTCGGCCAGCACTGGAATGCCTTTGGCACGCGCAGCCTGGATCAGCGCCTGATGGTTTTTCAGGGCACCTTTGCCGTAGTCGGACAGCACCAGCACTTTGATGCCTTCCAGCAGGTCGTCGACCTGCGCGCCTAGGGCCAGTGCGTCGGTGGCGAACGGTTCTTCGAAGTCGATACGCAGCAATTGCTGGTGCCGGCTCATGACCCGCAGCTTGACGATGGTCGGCTGGTGCGCGATGCGCTGGAACAAGGCTCGCACGCCCGCACCCTTGAGGCTGTTGCTCAGGCTGTCGGCGGCTTCGTCGTCACCGGTCACACCGACCAGCGACGCCGGCGCGCCCAGCGCGGCAATGTTCAAGGCAACGTTGGCGGCACCGCCCGGGCGGTCTTCGATTTGCTCGACTTTAACGACAGGAACCGGCGCCTCAGGGGAAATCCGTGAGGTACCACCATGCCAGTAACGGTCGAGCATGACATCGCCGACCACCAAGACAGGGGCTTGATCGAATCGCGGCATGGACAACTTCATGGAGCAACCCACATACAAAATGAACAGGGGCGCGATATTAACACAGGGTTGGCGAAGGCTTGTGCGGCGGCTGCAACAGGATTGAAGCACTGGCCTTTTTGTGCATTTTTCAAGCAAGGAGGTCCTCAACCGACGACAGACCGCTGCAGCGAGAAAAAACGCCGGACGCATATTGCGCGCCCGGCGTTATCGAGGCCGGATCAGGCGATGTCTTCGGCCGGGGCGTCCAGACCCATGGCGTTGAGACGCGCGTAGTAGCCGTTCTGTGCCAGCAGGTCGTCGTGGGTGCCACGCTCGACGATCCGGCCTTGATCCATGACCAGAATCAGGTCGGCCTTCTCGATGGTCGACAGACGGTGAGCGATCACCAGCGTGGTGCGGCCTTTCATCACTTGATCCAGCGCCGCCTGAATGTGCCGCTCCGATTCCGTGTCGAGTGCCGAGGTCGCCTCGTCGAGAATCAGCAACGGCGCGTTCTTGAGCAAGGCACGGGCAATCGCCAGACGTTGGCGCTGACCGCCGGAAAGCAGCACGCCGTTTTCGCCGACCTGGGTGTCCAGGCCTTGGGGCAGCTGTGCAATGAAGTCCATGGCGTAGGCATCACGCGCGGCTTTCTCGATGTCTTCGCGCGGCGCCCCGGCCAGATCGCCATAGGCGATATTGTTGGCCACGGTGTCGCTGAACAGCGTGACGTGCTGGGTAACCTGGGCAATATGACGCCGCAGATTGAGCAGCTTGTATTGCTCCACTTCCACGCCATCGATCAGGATTTCGCCCTTGTCGTGGTGATAGAAGCGCGGAATCAGGTTGGCCAGGGTCGACTTGCCGCTGCCCGAACGTCCCACCAGCGCCACCATTTGTCCCGGCTCGACCGAGAAGCTGATGTCATCGAGCACCTGACGCTCGGTGCCCGGATAAGTGAAGCTCAGGTTGCGTACATCGAGGCGACCGCTGACCGAGTCGCGCTCGATCGTGCCGGTATCGACTTCAGGCTCGACGTCCAGTTGCTCGAAAATGCTTTCGGCACCGGCCACGCCCTTCTGGATGGTCGAACTGACTTCGGACAACTGGCGGATCGGCTTGGGCAGCAGGCCCGCCAGCGTGATGTAGGCCACCATGTCACCGGCCGAAGCGTCGCCGCGAAGGTACAGCACAAGGAACATCAGGATCGCCATGGCGCTGTAGATCACCAGTTGCAGCATGGGCGTGTAGATGGCCCCGGTGCGGGTCATGCGCAGCTGCTTGTCGGTATTGCCCTGACTGGCATTGAGGAAACGTTTCTCTTCGTAGGCTTCGCCGCCAAAGCTGCGCACCACTCGATAGCCCTGGATGGTTTCCGACGCCACGTGGGTCACGTCGCCCATGGCCAGCTGGATTTTCTTGCTCTGCTTGCGGAATTTCTTGCTCGCGGTGCGCACCATGACGGCAATCAGCGGCAGGATCGCGACCATCACCAGCGTCAGCTTCCAGTTCATGAACAGCAGGGAGGCGAACAGGAAGATTACTGTCATGCCCTCACGGATTACGACCTTGATCGCATCTGTTGCCGCCCCAGTGACCATCGTCACGTTGAAGGTGATACGCGAAATCAGGTGACCGGAGTTATGCTTGTCGAAATAACGGTTGGGCAGGACCAGCAAGTTGTTGAACAACTGCACCCGCAGGTCATGCACCAGGCCGAGGGAAACCTTGGCCAGAAAATAGTTGCCCAGATAGGATCCCAGGCCCTGCCACGCGGCGATCAGGATGATCAGCAGCGGTACGGCCTGCAACAGCTGCAGATCGCGCAGGTAAGGCACGCTGGGAAACAGCACTGCCTCGGGATTGGACAGGCCGTCCACAAAGTACTTGAGGATGTAGCCGAGCATCGGCTGGGTCGAGGCAAAAATCAGAAAACCGACGATGCTGATCAGGAACAGACTGATGTACGGCCGGACATAGCCGAGCAGGCGGAAGTAGATTTTCAAGCTCGAAGGGCTTGCGGCGGGACTGGAGTCGGTCATATCACGCGAAAGTCGATAAAAAGGACGCTGACTTTAGCACAGCTTCTTCAGGGTTCTGGCAATCGGCCAAAGGCTGTTATTGTTAGGCGTCTTTTTCTGCGTCAAATAGCCATCATCGAAATGGCCGATCAACTTCAGGATTGAATCTCTCAGCATGCAACTTCGCGGCTTCAGCAGTACGTCCAATCGAATTTTCGACTTCATCAGCCTGTGGATACTTCCCGCCGGCTACTTCCTGCTCTTGTGCGCGCTGTTTTTCCTGCCGGGTCGCAGTGTTCTTCACAAGCTGTTTTACGGCTTGTTCAGCATTCCGACGCTGATTGCACTGTGCCTGCGCCCGCGGGAACTCAAGGAAATGCTGCGTGAGCCGGTGATCATTGCGCTGCTGCTGTTTGCCGCCTGGGCACTGCTGAGCCTTTGCTGGGGTCCGCAGGAAGAACCGATAAGCGGTATGTTCAAGCCCCCGCTGCATACCTTGATGCTGTTCGCCGGATGTGTCCTGCTGGTTCGCTACCGCAGCGACATTCTTTCGCCATTGTTGTTCGGCGCCGCGCTGGTGGCCCTGGTCGCAACGATCAGTTTCCTGATTCCATTCGTGCTCCACTCTGATCCCGGCGAGCGCCTGATCGGTGGTGGCGCGTTCGACAACCCTTTGCTCAGCTCCCATCTGTTCGGATTTTTCTGCGCCTATTGGCTCAGCCTGAGCATGACCTGCAAGAATCGCCGGCTGTACTGGCTCAGCATTCCCGCGATGCTGATCATGTTCATGGCCGTGATCGGAACCGGCTCGCGCACCCCGCTGATGGCGCTGACCATGGCGGCATTGTGGCTGAGCCTGATTTGCTGGAACCGTCGCTCGCTGGTGCTGCTGGGGGCATTGGTGTTCGGCGGCGCAACCACGTCGGTGCTGTTCTCGAAGATGATCATCGAACGCGGTGACTCCTACCGTTTCGAAATCTGGCAGCAAGCCCTGGAAAAAATCGCCGAACACCCATGGATCGGCCACGGCTACAACGCCACACTGGCGATTGATCCGGGTGTCGGTTACAGCTTCCAGGAACCCCACAGCTTTGCGCTGGGCGTGCTTTATTACGTCGGGATCCTCGGCATGCTGCCGTGGCTGTTTTTTCAGGCCTGGGGCTTGCTGAGCAGTTGGCGCCAGCGCGTGCAGCCGCTGCTGATCATCGCCTCGACCTGGCTGGTGTTCGGCATCGGTGCCGGGCTGACCGAGGGTGGCGGGATCATTTCGCGCCCCAAGGAGCACTGGTTCCTGCTGTGGATTCCTTTGGCGCTGATTGCAGCCCTGAGCATCAATCAACGGGCCCGACGCCTTTTGACAATGCCGGTACAGAAGCTTTCGGCATCCGCTCTGCAACAGCTCGGCAACGGCGCCCAGGTCATCGAGGAAGACGGACTCGGTCCGAAGGTCCTGCGTCTGGCCGATGGCAGCTTTCTCAAGCTGTTTCGCCGCCGTCGCTGGTACACCTCGGGCAGTTTCAACCCGTATTCCGAGCGGTTTGCCGTCAACAGCGAACAGTTGCGCCGGATGGGCATTCCCACGCCCCAGGTGCTGAACCTGTATCGCCTCGACGACGGCAGCAGCGCCGTGCATTACACGCCGCTGCCGGGCCACACTCTGCGCCAGGTCTTGCAGGGCATCACCGCGCCGGCAGTGCGACAGGCGCTGGTGGAACGTTTTGGCAAATTCATGGCCGGCCTGCATGAGCAGGGCGTGTATTTCCGCTCGCTGCATCTGGGCAATGTGCTGGTGCTGGAGGATGGCGAGTTCGGGCTGATCGATCTGGCCGACCTGCGGATCTACCCTTCGCCCCTCAGCCTGTCACTGCGTCAGCGTAATCTGCGCCACATGCAACGCTACACCGTCGACCGGCGCTGGCTGTTCGAGGATCACCTCGAGGCACTGCTCCAGGGGTATGCCGTAACGGCGTCGAAATCCGCCGTAGAGAATCTGCACAGGCAAGTGCTGGCCGGCAACGCGCCGGCTCGGGTTCATTGATGATTCAGACCAGTGCGTTCAGTGCGAGCGACAACGACCTCAGTCTTTCTCCAGCGGCAAAAACAGTAACCGGCCCAGCCCGCGCCAGGTCTTCTTGTTCCAGGCCTTGAAAGGAATCTGCGCCAGCAGCTCCCGCGCCAGTTTGCGGTCGCGGCTGGCGGTCTTCAGAAACATCGAATTGAGCGACTTGTAGCGCACTTCGTCGTACAGCGGATGATCGCTGAACCGCGCGTAGGTGCGCAGGATGTTTTCGATCATGAAACGGTGGTTCTTGTAGGAGTTGGTGGCGTGCTTGCGATAGCGCGCCATGACCACGTTCAACCCATCGATGAAGTACCCGGCGCGGGTCACTTTCAGTTCGATGTACAGATCCTCCAGACGAATCGTCGGATCGAACCCGCCCACCTTGTCCAGTGCTTCGCGGCGAATCATCAGGGTCGGCGCCGGCGGGTAGGGCTTGCGCTCCAGAAACATGTCATCGAAATCCAGGCGCCGGAACGGTACGTCCCGGCGCTGACGCTTCTCCGGATAGAGATTGCCGTCGGCATCCATCAACTCGATGTTGCCGGCGCAGATGCCCACTTCCGGCTTGCCGTCCATGTAGGCGACCTGTGTCGCGATCCGGTCCGGGTACATGATGTCGTCGGAACCGAACGGCACGATCAGACTGCCCTTGGCCCGCGCGATCGCGCCATTGAGCGTATTGGTCAGGCCCTGATTCTGCTGCACCCGGAAATCGAAGCCGTGCTTTTCCTGCAAGGCCTGGATGCGCTCGACGCTATCGTCCTTCGAACCGTCATCGATCACCAGCAGCTCGATGTTCCGGTAGGTCTGATTGATGACACTGAGGATGCTTTCTTCGATGTACGGCCCGTGGTTGTAGGACGCGATGATGACGGTGACGAGGGGCTGGACACCGCTCATGGCACTTGTATCGCTCATGGCTGTTCCTTGCGGGCCTGCTCCAGGCCGGAGTCGATCAAATTCAGGTATTCCTGGCGGAAAACCTCGATGTCGTGCTGTTCCTGCAAGTAGCGGTAAGCCTGCTCGCCCTTGGCCTTGAGCTCGTCATCCGACAGCGCGAGGTAGCTGTCCAGCGCCGCGACCAGGCTCGGTACGTCCTTGGGTGTGATTGACAAGCCACCGGCACCTTCGATCAGCGGCAACATGGCCGGCACGTTCGAGGCAATCACCGGCAGGTGCCCGCTCATGCCTTCCAGCAAGGCCAGACCGAGGCCTTCGGCCAGCGACGGCATGGTCCAGATATCGAACGCGCGCACGTATTGCAGAGCATTTTCCTTGAAGCCCAGCAGGTGCGCGCGACCGCTCAGGCCCAACTGTTCGATCTCGGCCGCCAGCGGCGCCTGCAGGCGTCCGGCACCGATGATTGCCAGCTGGGTGTTCGGGTATTTGTCTTTGAGTTGGGCGAAAGCCTGTAACAGATAAGTGTGGCCCTTGACCGACACCAACCGCCCCAGTGCCCCGATCAGGAGCACATTCGGGTCGATGCCGAGCAATTCACGGGCACGCTCGCGGCTGTGCTGCAAACCCTCGGCCTGTTCGATGTCGATGGCATTGGTGATCGCGTAGGTGTTCTGGTCATTGAAACCGCAATTGCAATCCAGCAGGTACTGCTTGACCGCTGGCGACACCCCGACGAACCGCCAGTGCCGATCGATCAGGCGCTGAGTCTGGCGACGACGGTAAAAGCGGTCGTACTCGCCGAAACCGTGGGAAATGCCGATGCACAGCGGCACCTTCAACCAGCGGTTGAGCGTCAGCATCATGTTCACCGGCTTGAAGCGGTTGCAGATCACCACGTCGAATTTCTCCCGACGGCAGAACTTGTACAGCTGCCACATCGCCCGCAGGCGCATGCCCTTGAGGGACTTGTCGGAAAACTCGAAATACACCGAACGGTCGGCACGGCTGACCGCCTCGCCCGGTCCGGGTTTGCCGCGCAGGAAGGCGGCGGTCACTTCGTAACGGTCGGTCGGCAGCGCCTTGACGATCTGTTCGGCGAGGTCGGCGAAATCATGGGATTTGACGTTGTAATCGGGCTGCAGCTGCAGCACCTTTGCGCGTTGACTCATACCTCTCCCCGGTGCGATGCCGTCGCCCCTGTTTCGCTCTGCTTCAGTACCCAGAACAACTCCTGGCGTCTGATTGCTTTGCGGAAAAATTCGTTCTCGCCATAAACCGACGGACGCCGACCGGCCAGCAGTCGCTGAAACAACCGGCGCAGGCGACGCTTGAACGGGGCCGGTGGCTGCAGGTCATGCATCATGCCCAGCGCCATGGCCTTGTCCCGTTGCAATTGGATCGACAGCGGCAGGCACAGCGGCTGCATCGCGAGGGTCGCATCGAACGTCGGCGGCAAGGCGATGCCCTGCCCGCTGTCGCCCATCGGCCAACGGTCGTTGTCGTGCAAGTGGTTGGCGTAACCGAGCAGCGTCGGCTGCCATTCGAGGCCGCGCAAGGCTTCCAGCACCGCCTCTTGGGCGCAGATGTGATCGGGATGCGGATCCAGCGTCGGGTGCGGCATCACGATCACATCCGGGCGCGCGCGGGACAGCACGTCACGCAGGTCGGCCAGCAGGTTGTTCCAGGTCGGCGCGCCGTCGGCATCGCCGGGCAGGACAAACGGATTCAGCTGACGGAACATCCGCGTGTCGCTCAGATCGGCTTCGCGCGAGCCAATGGGTTGATTCGGTGCAGCCTGCATCGCCGCCAGTTGCAGGCAGAAATACCCGAGCTGCATGCAGTGTTCCTGCGGCACGCCGGCCCAGCGCGGTACGGCCAGACTGTCCCAGGCGCGCAGACGCCCCTTGAGCCGCGCCGCCTCGACCTTGTTCAGGCCCATCCGTTGATAATGTTCGGCTTCGATCTCGCCGGCGGTCAGGGTCACGATCCAGGCTTCTTTGGCCTGGCTGTACAAACCGTAGGCAGCCAGTTCGGCATCGTCGGCGTGAGGCGCGATGACCATCATCCGCTGCTGGCGGTAGTCCGGTTGTTCCAGCGCCCACAGCACCGGCTCGCCGGACACCCGGCAAAAGCGCCCGCGCAGACGCAACTGGCCTTGCGACAGGGCCTGCGCCTGGCCGCTGAGGTTCAGATAACGCAGGCCGTTAACGCCGCGCTCGAACGTCTGCGCGTCGGGATGGGTGCCCCCGACCAACTCGATCCGAGGATCGAAGAAGCGTCCCAGCCAGCTGCTTTTGACCTTCACGGCGAGGATCAGCGTGGCGTCGTCCACCAGCATCACACCTTCGTCGAGGCGCAACTGTTCGCCGTTCAGATGCACCTTTGGCTGCGGAGTGAACGGCGGAAAGCTGTATTGGTAATCGTCTTTCGGCGAATAGAACAGGTGATCGGCGAACCACGCCTCATGGGCAATCCAGCCAATGACCGCCAGCACCAGCGGCAGCCACCAGGCCACCAGCAAGCCAAGGGCGATCAACACGATCAGTGCGATCAGCAGGCCGATTCGTTTATTGCGCCGGTGACGCTTGAGCAGTTGCTGTTTGCGGCTCATGGGTTGACTCATACGGTGAAGACCGGCACAGGATTGCACCAGCGATCCTTGTATTCACGGTCGGCGCGACCGAAGGAAAAGCGCAGCGGCTTGTTCAGGGCCCGGGCATGTTCCCAGGCAGATTGCGTATTGAGGAAACTCAGGACGCTGCCGGGGCTGAATTCGCGGGTTTCAGGGTCGACGCCGCCGTTGATGTACTCAACGCTGATCCACTCCGGGGCTTCGACGCGGTACACCAGTTGGATGGCGATCGGCGCGTCGTTGAGGAAAATCACCGAACCGATCAACAACTCGCGCAGCAGTTCGACGACTTCGGCCATGCGCCCCGCACCTGTGGCCGGGAAACCCCAGCGGCGCTGGAACAGGTCGCAGTAGACCGCCGCCAGCTCCGCACTGGAGAAGTCGCTGACCGGCCGCACCACGCCGCCCGCCTCTTCCAGCAGGCGCAGTTCACGGCGCTGGTTGTAGCGAAACTTCTTCGACAGTTCTTCGGGGGTACGGGCCATGGCCAGTTGTTCGGTCTGCAACTTGAGGCCGCTGAAGCGGTTTTCGTTGAGCGCCGACAGGTAGCGCCCGCGATGGCGCAGCGGGGCCTGGGCATCGGCGGCGGCCGGCAGGATCAGCTCGGCGTTGCCAAGATCGAACAGGCCTTTCTTGCCGTTGCGCTTGAGCACGTCCTTGGACAAGGCCAGGTCGCGGCCCCAGGTCGGGATTGCGGCTTTGATTTCGCCCTGCTGCTCCCACGCCAGATAGCGCACCGGGATGCCGGCCAGATTCGCCAGCCGCTCGACCACCATGGGATGAGTCGCGACGCTGCCGCCAAAACGCTGCCAGGCCTGTGCATAAGTTGAGGCGTCAACGGGCGACCAGCCACGTTCGCGCCAGCCTTGAAATCGGTTGAGCATCAGCCCCTCGGTGCCAGATCGGTAACTTGCGGCAAATGCCAGAACGTGTCGCGTACGGCTCGATCGGAGAAGCGCTCACGCAGGCGGTCGAACATCATCTCGGCGCACTGACGACGCTGCTGCTCGTCCATGCCGGCCAGATGTTTCAAGCCTTGGGCCAGATGCTCGGCGTCACCCAGCGGAAACAGGATCCCGACGCCTTCGACCACCTCCTTCGCCCCGCCGCACGCCGTGGCCAGCAACGGCACGCCGGCAGCCATGGCCTCCAGCAGCACCATGCCAAACGGCTCATTGTCGGAACTCAGGGCAAACACATCGAACGCCCGGAAGTAATTGCGCGCGTCCGGCACCTGGCCGAGAAACAGCACCCGATCCCCGACGCCCAGCTCACGGGCAAGTGTCTTGAGTTCATCCTCAAGCCGCCCCTCGCCGAGAATCACCAATTGGCTATTGGCCGGCAGACCGGGCAGCGCTGCGGCAAAACCGTGCAGCAGCGTGGCCTGATCCTTGTCCGGGTGCAGACGACCGACATTGCCGACAATGAAGGCATCCGCCGACAGACCAAGGGTTTCGCGGGCTTCACGGGCGGACACCTGACTCATCTGCAACGCGGAGATATCGATGCGGTTGTAGAGGGTCTGGATGCGCGCTGCCGGCCATTTCGGCAGGCAACGGCGCATGTCGTCCCGCACCGCATCGGACACGCCGAGCAGGCTCAGACGCTTGCGGCAAATGTGCGCAAAGAGTTTGCGCGTGCCGCGTTGGTAATCGCCAAACGCGTGATGCACGCCAATCACCGGCAGCGAAGTACCGAGCAAGGCGATGTAGATCGGCTTGAAACGATGGGCGATGCAGAAACTGAAATTGCGGGAAGCGGCGATCTTGCGCAGATCGCCGATGGCGCCCAGCTTCAGGCCACGAATGGCCTTGGAGCTGTATTCCATGAACAACACTTCATCGGAGGCGCAGGCTGCGGCCACCTCGCTATCGGCGGCCCCGGTCAGAAAGACCGTGGTCACCCGATAACCGGTACCCGCGAACAGGCTGGCGTACTGCCGCGCGCAGTCCAGGAACGGCCCGTCATAGCCGTGGGAGAACTGCAGCACATGGCGTTCAGCCGAGCGTGTCATAAGCGTTTGCGCCTTCTTTGACCACCAGGATGTCTTCCATGATCAGGTATTGCAGATCCGAGCCGAAAAACATGTTCAGTGCGTCGGTCGGCGAGCAGATCATCGGTTCGCCACGGCGGTTGAGCGAGGTGTTCAGGGACACGCCGTTGCCGGTCAGCACTTCCAGCGCCTTCATCATGTCATAGTAGCGCGGGTTGTATTCGCGCTTGAGCACCTGGGCCCGGGACGTGCCGTCTTCGTGGACGACTTCCGGCACGCGGGTCTTCCACTCTTCCGCCACTTCGAAGGTGAAGGTCATGAACGGCGCCGGGTGATCGATCTTGATCATCTGTGGCGCAACGGTGTCGAGCATCGACGGGCAGAAAGGCCTCCAGCGCTCGCGGAACTTGATCTGGTGGTTGATGCGGTCAGCCACGCCAGCCACGCTCGGGCAACCGATGATCGAACGACCGCCCAGCGCGCGCGGACCGAACTCCATGCGGCCCTGGAACCAGGCCACCGGGTTGCCATCGACCATGATTTTGGCGATCTGCTCCGGCATGTTGTCAAGCTTGCGCCAGGTCGGCTTGTTCTCGTGACGGGCACATGCGGCGATCACGTCTTCGTTGCTGTACGACGGGCCGAGGTAGACGTGTTCCATCTTCTCGACCGGCACGCCACGGGCGTTGGACACATAGGCCGCTGCGCCGACTGCGGTGCCGGCATCGCCGGAGGCAGGCTGCACGAACAGTTCCTTGACGTCGTCGCGGGCGATGATTTTCTGGTTGAGCTTGACGTTCAACGCACAGCCACCGGCATAGGCCAGTTTGCCGGTTTCCTTGAGCACGTCGCCCAGGTAGTAGTCGATCATCTGCAGCGCGATTTTTTCGAACAGCGCCTGAATGCTGGCAGCGTAGTGGATGTAAGGCTCGTCGGCGATGTCGCCTTCGCGCTTCGGGCCCAGCCACTCGATCAGCTTCGGCGAGAAGTAGTAACCCTTGCCCTTCTCTTTATAGCGACGCAGGCCGATCACGTTGGCGTAGTCAGTGTTGATCACCAGCTCGCCGTTTTCGAACGAAGCCAGGCGCGAGAAATCGTATTTGCTGGCGTCGCCGTACGGCGCCATGCCCATGACCTTGAACTCGCCGTCAAGCATGTCGAAACCGAGGAACTCGGTGATCGCGCCGTACAGGCCGCCGAGGGAGTCCGGATCGAAGAATTCCTTGATCTTGTGGATCTTGCCGTTCTCGCCATAACCGAAGAAGGTCGTGGCGTACTCGCCCTTGCCGTCGATGCCGAGGATCGCGGTTTTCTCTTTGAAACCCGAGCAGTGGTAGGCGCTGGAAGCGTGGGCCAGGTGGTGTTCAACCGGCTCGATCTTGATTTTCTTCGGATCGAAACCCAGTTGCTCCAGGCACCAGACGATCTTGTTGCGATAGCGCTTGTAGCGACGGTTGCCCATCAGGATCGCGTCGAGCGCACGGTCCGGGGCGTACCAGTAACGCTTGGCGTACTGCCAGCGCGCCTTGCCGAAAATGCTGATCGGGGCGAACGGAATCGCGACCACGTCAACGTCGGACGGCTTGATGCCTGCCTGCTCCAGGCAGAACTTCGCCGATTCGTAGGGCATGCGGTTCTTTGCATGTTTATCGCGTACGAAGCGCTCTTCCTCAGCCGCCGCGACCAGCTTGCCGTCGATGTACAAGGCTGCTGAAGGATCATGGCTAAGGGCGCCGGACAGGCCAAGAATCGTCAATGCCACAGGGGTCTAGCCTCTTTAGTCTGCATTCAGGCGCGATGCGCCTTGAAAAATGATGTGCCCTCGCACCGGGCGAGAGACAGCTAAAGGGCGGGATTATAGCTTAAAAGCGCCGACAAACCTCTAGCGGAACTGGCCGGCCGGTGCGTTGACGCAACAGAGGCTTCAACTTAGACTCCCCTGCAAACGGACTGGGAGATCCCGGTCGGCGTTGATGCCTCGGTGAGATCACCGGGGCTTTTCGCTTTCTGGAAGCCGCAAAAGTTTTAAAAGCCTCATCCACGGCCTGGTCGCCAATAAACACTGATATTCCCGTCCACCGCCTGGCGATAGATCGTATACGGCAGAAAAGCCGTGTCGAACACACCGGACAGGGTCAGGTCGAGCAGGACGACCGGTACCAGAATACCGGTAGGATCAGGCGGCGCGTGCAGCAGGCAGAAATCATGGGCGAGTCCGCTGTAGATGCGCGGGATCGACTGACAGTAGGTCTTCTGTTTGCGCAGGCCGCGCGTGGCGCCGTCGTCGTCCTGCAACACCGTGACGGCGGTGCCGCAGCCGGCCAGTGCCAGGGAAAATGCGCCGATAGTGATAGCCGTTTTGATGGTCAAGATTTGCCCTCCGGGAACGTCGGGGCAAACTAACATCGGGATTTTACGGGGGGCAGTTCATGGGTTCCGGGAAGGTCGTAGGACAAGTCACAAGGATTTGTCACTACAACCCTCACCCGGATTCAACTGCAGAAATGTCTTACACGCTGGCGAAAATAATCACTCAGTGCCCGCTAGATCCTTGGGCAAACGCTGATCAATCACCTGATACAGCGCACTGCTCTCAGGCCAGTTGCGCATGAACCGCGCACGATCCCGGGCATAGGCCGGGGCGAAGCTGCCCAGCGAGCCGTGCTGGCACATCGAATCCAGATCGATCAACGCCCAGCGGTCTTCCTGCCAGAACAGATTATGCCCCTTGAAATCGCCATGGCTGATGCGTTCGGCGATCAACCGTGCAAACAGTTGATCAAGCGCCTGCAACTCGCCTTCCGGCGCCTCGCCGCTTTCAACGTACGGCGCAAAGCGTTCGATGATGTCCGGCCCGGCCAGATGTTCGGTGATCAGATAGGCCTTGCTGCGCAGCCAGAAAAACCGGGTTTCCAGCACCGCCAGCGGTTTGGGCGTGGCAATGCCGAGGAACGCCAGGCGATTGCCTTCGCGCCAGGAATGCCAGGCGCGGCTCGGGCGCCAGAAGCGTTTGAGCCAATGGGCAAAATTCTTGATGTTGTAGCGTTTGATCACCAGCGCACGCCCGGCGAACTCGACCTTGCCGACACTGGCCGCGCCGCCGGTCTTGTACAGGTGACCCTGATCGAGCAAGGCATCGGCCTGCTCCAGCACCGGCAGCATCGCGGACTCTTCCTCGCGGCGAATCGAGCGCAGAGCAAATGCACCACGCTTGACGCTGAACAGCGTGCATTCACGACCGACCTTGATCAGGTAATCCTTCAAGCGCCAGGCGCGCACCTTGTCGATCTGCTTTTGCAGGGCTTCCAGCGGCAATGCGTGCTCGCTGTTGCTCAGCAGGTAATACACCAGCAATTCTTCGGTGAACGGCTCGAGCGACTTGGGCAACTGGGCGAAAAACACCCCGAGGTTTTCCAGCACTTTCTGCCGTGACAACGGCTGGCCGGCAGTTTCCACACGGATACCGGCGCCGTCGATCAGATAAAGTTGGCCGCCGTGGCGCAGCAGGTTGTCCAGATGCAGGTCTTCCTGCCACAGGCCTTTGCCGTGCAATTGACCGATGGCGCCAAGCGCTTCGGCCAGCACCGCCGATTGTTCGTCGGCCAGCACCGGCAGGGATTCGACCTTGCTCCAGGCATCGCCCAGACTCTCGGCGCCTTCAAGGAACTCGAACAGCAACCAGCCGCCTTCGCCATCCTTCAGACCATCAGCCAGCAGCAACGGCGTGGTCATGCCCTGGGCGGCGAGCAGTTTCACCCCTTCCAGCTCACGCTGAAAATGTCGCGCGGCCTTGTTGCCGACCAGTAACTTGGCCAGCACCGGACGCCCGCGCCACACACCGGCACCGACGTAACGCTGCCCCGGCAACACGCGCAACAGACTCAGCAATTGCAAGTCCGCTGGACCGGCCGCATCGGCGAGGGCTACCGACAGTGGCAGTTGCGGGGTTCGCCCGACACCGGTCAGCTCGGACAGCTGCATCAGCGGGTCTCCTTGTGGCTACGTCGTGCGGTCAGCCGGGCGAGCCAGCGGTCGAGCAGCGAGCTGTCGGCGGGCTGATCGAGGTAAGCCGCCAGCAACTCACGCAATTGCGCGTCGCTCCACTCCGGTGCGCGGCGTTGCAGCGGCTCCAGGTCCTTGATCCGGTCACGCATGCCGAACAATAACGGTCGGGTTTTTTCCAGGTCGATCAGTTGCGCCTGGTACTCGTCACCGTTGGCCCGCAGAAAAATGTGCTTGGGATAGAAACAGCCGTGCACCTGGCGTACGCCGTGCAGATGCCGAGCCAGCAGCCCGCAGGCCTTGAGGATCGCCGTTTGTTGCGTTGCACCGAGTTGCGACCAGCGCGCCAGCAGCGACTCAAGGTCGCTCCAGCCATCCAGCGCGCGAGTCAGCAGGATCGCGCGGATTTCGCCGTCGACTTTGCGCTCACCGAAAAAAGCCGCTTGCAGCGCAGGAATGCCGAGTTTGCGATATCGGCTGATATTGCGAAATTCGCGGGCAAAACTGGGTTCGCCGAACGGCGCATGCAAGGTGCGGGTCAGGTAATTGCTCTGGCGCTTGAGGTAGTAACCCTGGCCTTCCAGTTCCAGACGAAACACGCTGCTCCAGCCACCACGGGCGGTGTTGGGTTCATCTACAGCCTCAAGCTGCTTGGCCCACAGGGCGTCAAAAGTGCCTAGACCGTGGCGTTCAAGCAGTGCACGGTCTTCTTCGGCGAGAAAATCAGTCATTCGCGTCCCTCGAAAAATCTCACCACGTGGCGAATCCGTTGCTTGTCGGCGGCGTTCAGCCGGTCACGCTGGCGGTATTGCAGGTAGAAGCGCAGGCGCTGGGTGTTCGACAGGTGATACTTGGCCACCTTGTCGAGGCAGGCCAGATCCTTGGTGATCCGGTACTTGAGCCAGAAACCGCGCCAGAAATCGCCGTTCGGGCAATCGATCAGATACAACTGCGCCTGATCGTCGATCAGCAGGTTGCGCCACTTCAGATCGTTATGGGTAAAGCGATGGTCGTGCATGACCCGGGTGTAACCAGCCAGTTGCCGGCTGACGCCGTCGACCCAGGCGCGATCCTTGAGCTTGGGATCGTTGCGTTCGGCCAGTGCCGACAGGTCTTCGGTGCGCGGCAGCTCACGGGTGATCATCGCCCCGCGATCGTAGGCCATGCCGTTGCGCTCCAGGCCCCACGCCACCACTTCGGCGGTGGGAATGCCCCACTTGGCAAAGCGCTTGAGGTTCTGCCATTCCATCTTCACCCGGGGCTTGCCCAGATAACGCCGCAAGCCTTTGCCGGCGCCGACGTAGCGCTTGACGTAATAATTGACGCCATTGAGCTGCACGCGAATGACTTCGGACAAAGGATCGCGGGTCAGGCGCTCGCCCTGAAGGGCGAATACCGCTTCGAGGCTACCGAAGTGTTGTGCAAGATCGCTGTATTCAGGCTCCAGATTCCAACCCGCCATCAGAGCGCATCCCCGTAACGCTGCTTGCGCGCGTAGAGCTTGTTGGCCTTGCCTTCAAGCCAGCTCAGCAACGGCGCTTCTTCGGCCAGGATCTGGCGCAGCGGTTGCTGAAAATAGCCTTTGAGAAAACGCAGCTTGTCGCCACGGGTCAGGCCGATGTCCAGCGCGGAAAAGTACAGCGCCGCCAGATCCTTGTTGCGCCAGCGCTGGGTGATCGCCGGACGGGTCTGGGCACGGTGCAGGTCGATCACCGAAAGTTTGAAATCTTCGGGAGTGACCGGTTTGTCGGTGTGCAGCAGAAAGTGGCAGATGTAGCAGTCGCGGTGGTTGACCCCGGCGCGGTGCATCATGCCGGTCATGCGCGCGACCTCGGCGATCAGCGCCCGCTTGAGTCTTGGCTGCGGCGGTTGCTTGACCCAGTCGATGCTGAAGTCTTCCAGACTGATGGTCGGTGCCAGCTCTTCGGTGACGATGAACGAATGCTGATCCGCCGGGTTGCTGCCCTTCTCGCCGTACGCAACGGCGGTCATGGTCGGCACGCCGACTTCCTGCAAGCGCTGGATGGCTTTCCATTCCTGACCCGCGCCGAGCACCGGCAGCTTGGCGGTCAGCAGGTTCTTGAAGATCTCGCCCCAACCGATGCCCCGGTGGATCTTGACGAAAAAGCCATTGCCGTCGACTTCCGTGCGCAACGTCCGGCGGGCTTCCAGCTCGCGGTACACCTCGCCCTGCAAGCCCTCGACCTCGGCGAACGGATCGCGTCCGGCCCACAGGCTCTTGAACGGTTCAGCCAGCATCAACTTCATTTAAGCGTGCTCCGCCAGAATCACATCGGCCGCGTGCTGCGGCATGCTGTAGAGGTCGGCCGTCTCGGCGAAGGCCAGACCGTTGCGGCTCCAGGCCGCCCGTGCAGCGTCGTCGTTCAACATGTCAGTCAGGTATTGCGCCAGTTGCGCCTGATCGAACGGCTCGTCCAGCACCCGCCCGGCGTCGGCCTCGGCGATGTAATGGGCGTAACCGCAGACCGCGCTGACCAGCACCGGCAACCCGGCGACCAGTGCTTCAAGCAGCACCGTACCGGTGTTTTCGTTGTACGCCGGGTGGATCAACAGATCGGCGCCGAGCAGGAAACGCGGGATATCGCTGCGCCCCTTGAGGAACGTCACGTTGTCGCCCAGGCCCAGCGTCGCACTCTGCATCTGGAACAATTTGGGGTCATCCTGGCCGATTACAAACAGCCGGGTGCGTTTCTTCAGATCGGCAGGCAAGGCGGCCAGCGCTTTCAGGCTGCGATCGACACCCTTGGTCTTGAACCCGGAACCGATCTGCACCAGCAGCAGTTCGTCGTCCTTCAGATTGAATTCGGCGCGGAAACCGGCGCGAATCCGGTCGGCATCCGCAGGGCGCCGACGGTCCTGGGCGATGCCCGGCGGCAGCAGGTGGAAGCGTTCCAGCGGCGTGTCGTAATACTTGATGAACAGCGGCTGCTGCACTTCGGAAATCATCAGCACTTCAGTCTTCGCATCCTTGGCGAACACCGCGCGCTCGTATTCAGCGAAGTGGCGATAACGGCCCCAGCGGCGATACAGCGAATGGCGCAGGTTCTGCGCCTTGTCTTCGAAGCAGCCGTCGGCGGCGTAGTAGACGTCCAGCCCCGGCATCTTGTTGAAGCCGATCAGGCGATCCACCGGACGCTTGGCCAGGTCCGCCTCCATCCACGCGCTGAGTTTTTCATTGCGCCGATGATTGAAGAACGCCTTGACCGGCGCCACCAGCACTTCGAAACCGGGCGGCACGTCGCCTTCCCAGATCAGGGTGTAGACGCGGATCTGGTGCCCGCGTTTCTGGCATTCGAGGGCGATGCGCATGAAGTCGCGCTGCAAACCGCCGAACGGGAAATATTTGTACAGGACAAAAGCCAATTGCATCAGCGCAGCTCCTCAGCCATCAACAACGTGCTCAGTCGGCTGGCAACACGCTCGGGATTCAGACGCGTGAAGCACAGAGGCCACTCGCGTTTCAGGTCAAACTGACGGGCATCCTGCGCGGTCGGTTGATACGTACATTTCTTTTGCAGGCACGGCGCGCACGGGAAATCGCTGCCAAGGTGAATCTGCAACTTGCCGTAAGCGCCGGTCAGGCCCGGATTGGTTGGGCCGAACAGGGAAATTGTCGGCACGTCCAGCGCCGCGGCCAGATGGCCGAGACCGGTGTCCACCGCGACGCAGGCCTGGGCACCAGCGAGCACCTTGCCGACCCCGGCCAGATTCAGCTTCGGCAGCACTTCGGCGTGTTTGAAACCGGCGGCGATGCGCTCGGCCCGGGCCTTCTCCAGCGGGTTGCCCCACGGCAGCCTGATCCCGACGCCGAGGTAACCGACCCGTTCGGTCAGCTCGCGCCAGTAGGCTTCCGGCCAGTGTTTGGTGTCCCAGGTGGTGCCGTGGAGGAACACCACATAAGCGTTCTTGCGCGGCAGTTCGACCAGACGCTCGACGTTGAGGCCGTAATCGCCCAGGCCTTTGGGCAAGTCGTAACCCAAAGCAATCGCAAACAACTGGCGCACACGCTCGACGGCGTGCTGCCCACGGGCCACCGCCAGTTTGCGGTCATAAAAGCGCGCGGCGATCGGTTCGCGGGCCGAGCCCTTGTCGAGACCGGCCACGGGGGCTTTGACGTAGCGGGTCAGCCAGGCGCTTTTCAGCAGGCCCTGAGCGTCGATCACCAGGTCATATTTGTTCGCCCGAACGGACTGCTTGAAGCGCTTCCATTCGCCGCTGGTGATGGTTTTCCAGATATTTTTGCGCCAGCGGCGGATCGCCACCGGAATCACTTTGCCTACGGCCGGGTGCCAGGTCGGAATCTCGGCGAAACCTTCTTCCACCACCCAGTCGAACTTGATCCCGGGAATCGCCCGGGCGGCGTCGGTCAGCGCCGGCAACGCGTGAATCACGTCGCCCAGCGATGAAGTCTTGATCAGCAATACCCGCAAGTTAATGAACCTCGACCACAGAGCCCTGCAAACGCTGCAAGGCATCGTTGACCGCGTCCGGCATCAGCTGGCGCAGGCAGTTGTAATGGCCGAAACGGCAAGTGCGGTCGAAGCAAGGGCTGCAATCGAGGCCCAGACGGACGATTTCCACGTGCTCGGCCAGCGGCGGGGTGAAACCCGGCGACGTCGAACCGTAGACCGCCACCAACGGGCGATTCAGCGCGGCGGCCACATGCATCAGGCCGGAATCGTTGGAGACCACCGAGTCGGCGCAGGACATCAGGTCAATGGCCTCGGCCAGCGAAGTGCCGCCGCTCAGATTCACCGACTCTTCACGCAGACCCGGAATCAGCCGCGCGCGGATGTCTTCGCCGACCGCGTGATCGTTCTTCGAACCGAAAAGCCAGACCTGCCAGCCTTCACGGATGCGCGCCTCGGCGACCTTGGCGTAATGCTCAGACGGCCAGCGCTTGGCTTCACCGAATTCGGCGCCGGGGCACAACACCAGCACCGGACGGTCGAGGGTCAGGCCGAACTTGGCCAATGCGGCCTCGCGGGTCACCGGGTCGATTTGCAGGCTCGGGCGCGGATAGGGCTTCGGCAGCTCGGCGTTCGGCTCGTAAGCCAGTGCCATGAAACGCTCGATCATCAGCGGATAACGTTCTTTATCCAGCGTGCGCACGTCATTGAGCAGGCCGTAGCGGAATTCGCCGCGCCAGCCGGTGCGTTTCGGGATGCCGGCGAAGAATGGCACCAGTGCCGACTTCAAGGAGTTCGGCAACAGGATCGCCTGGTCGTACTGGCCGGCCAGGGATTTGCCGATCCGCCGACGGGTCGCCAGCTCCAGCGCGCCGTGGCCGAGCGGGAAGCTCAAGGCCTTGCGCACTTCGGGCATGCGTTCGAGGATCGGCCGGCTCCACTCCGGGGCCAGCACGTCGATTTCGCACTGCGGGTGGCGCTGCTTGAGACACTGAAAAAGTGTCTGCGCCATCACCATGTCACCGACCCAACTGGGCCCAACGATCAGAATATTCATGTGGTTTCCATAAACGAACCGGGGAGGCTTTACGCCTCCCCGCCTCGAGAATCAGCTTAGCCCCAGCTCACGCCAGATCCGCATCACCTGCCGCCGTTCGTCCGCGAACTGATCGCCCGGTATCACCCCGGCGTCCTTCTGCAAGGCCTGCCGGTGGGCGGCGGAACGATAGGCCTTGTAGGCCTCGCGCAACAGGCTGGCGTCTTCGGCCGGCATCAGCCCTTCGTGTTCCAGCTCTTCCAGAATGCGGATATTGTCCGTCCAGCGCAGCAACGGCGGGTGGGTCTGCGACCACGCCAGGGCCGCGTATTGCACCATAAATTCAATATCGACGATACCTCCGGCGTCCTGCTTGAGGTCGAACGGCGCCGTGGCCTCGAAGGCATTCGCCCCGGTACCGGCGGCGGTGCTCTTGCTGCCGAGGTTGTCGCGCATCTTGGCGCGCATCTCGCTCACTTCCTGTTGCAGTTTTGCCAGATCCCGCGCCTTGCCCAGCACTTGGGCCCGGACATTCTCGAAGGCCTGGCCGACATCCTTGCTACCCACCAGCACCCGCGCCCGCACCAGCGCCTGATGTTCCCAGGTCCAGGCTTCATTTTCCTGATAGCGCGCAAACGCGCCGAGCGAACTGACCAGCAGGCCGGACGCCCCGGACGGACGCAGGCGCATGTCCACTTCGTACAGCTGGCCGGAGTTGGTCTGCGCCGTCAGCAAGTGAATGATCCGCTGGCCGAGCCGGGTGAAGAATTGGGTGCCATCGATCGGTTTCGGGCCATCGGTTTCGGCCTGCTGGTCGCCATCGTGGATGAACACCAGATCCAGATCCGAACCATGCCCCAACTCGATCCCGCCGACTTTCCCATAACCGACAATGATGAAGCCGGGATCGCACAGCGTGCCGTCGGTGCGCAGCGGCGTGCCGTACTTGGCCACGGTCTGGCGCCAGGCCAGGGCCAGCACCTGCTCCAGAATCGCCTCGGCCAGCCAGGTCAGGTAGTCGCTGACTTTCATCAACGGCAGGCTGCCGGCGATTTCCGAGGCGGCGACGCGCAAGCGGTGCGCCAGCTTGAAATGGCGCAGGGCTTCCATCTGTTGTTCGAGGTCGTCTTCCGGGATCCGGGTCAGGCGCTCGCGCAGCTCGGCAGCCAGCTCCGGTGCCAGCGGTGGCTTGAACAGCCGGCCTTCGTTGAGCAATTCATCGAGCAGCAGCGGGAAACGTGTGATCTGCTCGGCGATCCACGGGCTGGCGGCGCACAGCGTCAGCAACCGCCGCAGCGCGCCGGGGTTTTCCGTCAGCAGCACCAGATAAGCCGAACGCCGGGCCACCGCCTCGACCAGCGGCAGGACGCGCTCCAGCACCAGATCGGGATTTTCGTGTTCCACCGCCTGAGCCAGAAGGCGCGGAATAAAGGCATCGAGACGTTCGCGCCCCAGACGCTGCATCGCCCGCAACTGCGGGCTGGCACGCAGGCTCGCCAATGCCTTCAAGGCCTTGGTCGCGTCAGCGAAACCGCCCTCCTCCAACTGGCGACAGGCGGCCTCTTCGTCCTGAGCTTCTTCCCACAGCGGCAGCCATTCACCGCCGACCACCACTTCACTCTCGGCGCCTTCGTCCTCATCGGGATCGGCGATCACTTGCGCGAAGTGCCAGGCCACCCGGCCGCGCCAGAACATCAGCTTCTCGTGGAACGCTTCCCAGTCGGCGAAACCGAGCATGAACGCAATGCGCGCCTGATCCTGAGCGCTGTCCGGGAGCATCTGGGTCTGACGGTCGGCAATCGCCTGGATCGCGTGTTCGGTGTAACGCAGGAATTCGTAACCTTCGCGCAGCTCGCTGATGACGGCCGGCGGCAGATAGCCCTGCCCTTCGAGCGTGCTCAACACCTTTAATAGAGGGCGCTGTTGCAGACTCAGGTCGCGACCGCCGTGAATCAGTTGAAAGGCCTGGGCGATGAACTCGACTTCGCGGATACCGCCCGAGCCAAGCTTGATGTTGTCAGCCATGCCCTTGCGCCGCACTTCCTGCTGGATCAGTTGCTTCATGGTGCGCAGCGCTTCGATCGCCGAGAAGTCCAGATAACGCCGGTAAACGAACGGCCGCAGCATTTCCTGCAACTGCTCGCCTGCCACCTGATCGCCAGCCACCACCCGAGATTTGATCATCGCGTAGCGTTCCCAGTCCCGGCCCTGATCCTGGTAATACTGCTCCAGCGCATTGAAGCTCAGCACCAGCGCACCGGATGAGCCGTACGGGCGCAGGCGCATGTCGACGCGGAACACGAAACCGTCGACGGTGATCGGGTCGAGGGCCTTGATCAGGCGCTGGCCGAGACGGATGAAGAATTCCTGGTTATCCAGCGGGCGCTTCACGCCGACGGTTTCGCCGCCCTCGGGGTAGGCGAAGATCAGATCGATGTCCGAGGACAGGTTCAACTCGACCGCGCCAAGCTTGCCCATGCCGAGGATGACCATCTGCTGCGGTTCGCCGCTGCGCCGACCGGTCGGCGTGCCGAACTGCTCGCAATGGCGGCGGTACAACCATTGATAGGCCTGATCGATGCTGGCGTCGGCCATGTCCGAAAGGTCGCGGCAGGTCTGCACCAGATCGGCCTGACGGTTGAGGTCGCGCCAGATGATCCGCACCTGATGCCGGGTGCGCTGGCGACGCAGGACGCGGCCCAGCTCATCTTCGGTCTGCGCGGTGCTCACCGCATCTGCAATCTGCCCGCACAACTCGCCGCGGGCGAACGGCCGGTCCAGTTCGCCGGACTGTACCAGCGACAACAACATCAAAGGGTCACGAACGCTCTGTTCAATGACGAAATCGCTGGCGGCGCTGACGCGGGCGAACTGCGCCCAGCGTTCCGGCGTCCAGGACGAGAAGCCGTGATCGTCTTCCAGTTGCGCGACGGCCGCACGGAACGACTGCTCCGATCGGCTGACCAACGGCAGGAGAATGGCGGGCAGTTCGGCAAGCGCGGGCAGGGTCATGGTCTATCCTTGATCGGCGTGTAAATGGCCGCTTGTAGTGATGATTGAAAAACCGCTACGCGAAGGACTGTCGAACAAAAGTGAGAAATAGCTGAAATTTCTTTTTCTTTGGCAGCCAGCATCAAACTTTCACCTTTTCCGGATGGCCAAAGACCAACCTTAACGATTATTCTCACAACGCAGTCGGAGGCCACAAGCCTTTCATCTGTAGTTTTACTACTCGTCTATACATTCGAAAGGCTGAAATGCCGGATGATTTGTAGTAAAACTACACGCCGCCGGAACAACCTGTCGGCAATCCAAGAATTTTAAATCGTCTGCCCACAAGGCCAGTCGCAAACTCAGGCAACCGATTCTGGAAGCCTTTCCGCCCTGGAGCAAGCCATGCAAGACCTCGATCCCGTCGAAACCCAGGAATGGCTGGACGCCCTGGAATCGGTTCTCGACAAAGAAGGCGAAGACCGTGCTCACTATCTGATGACCCGTATGGGTGAACTGGCAACCCGCAGCGGTTCGCAGCTCCCTTACGCCATCACCACGCCTTACCGCAACACGATCCCCGTTACCCACGAAGCACGCATGCCTGGCGACCTGTTCATGGAACGCCGCATTCGCTCGCTGGTACGCTGGAACGCGATGGCCATGGTAATGCGTACGAACCTGAAAGATTCTGACCTGGGTGGTCACATCTCCAGCTTCGCTTCCAGTGCGACCCTGTACGACATCGGCTTCAACTACTTCTTCCAGGCCCCGACCGACGAACACGGCGGCGACCTGATCTACTTCCAGGGCCACACCTCGCCAGGCGTCTACGCCCGTGCATTCATGGAAGGCCGCATCACCGAAGACCAGATGAACAACTTCCGCCAGGAAGTCGACGGTCAGGGCCTGTCGTCCTACCCGCACCCTTGGCTGATGCCTGACTTCTGGCAGTTCCCGACCGTTTCGATGGGTCTGGGCCCGATCCAGGCGATCTACCAGGCTCGCTTCATGAAGTACCTGGAACACCGCGGCTTCATCCAGCCGGGCAAACAGAAAGTCTGGTGCTTCCTGGGCGACGGCGAGTGCGACGAGCCGGAATCCCTGGGCGCGATCTCCCTGGCCGGCCGCGAGAAGCTGGACAACCTGATCTTTGTCATCAACTGCAACCTGCAGCGCCTCGACGGCCCGGTTCGCGGCAACGGCAAGATCATCCAGGAACTCGAAGGCGTGTTCCGCGGTGCTCAGTGGAACGTGACCAAAGTCATCTGGGGCCGTTTCTGGGACCCACTGCTGGCCAAAGACGTCGACGGCATCCTGCAACGTCGCATGGACGAAGTCATCGACGGCGAGTACCAGAACTACAAAGCCAAAGACGGCGCGTTCGTTCGCGAACACTTCTTCAACACGCCTGAACTCAAGGCTATGGTTGCAGACCTGTCCGACGACGAGATCTGGAAACTCAACCGTGGCGGCCACGACCCGTACAAGGTCTACGCGGCGTACCACGAAGCGGTCAACCACAAAGAACAACCGACCGTCATCCTGGCCAAGACCATCAAGGGTTACGGTACCGGTGCGGGCGAAGCGAAGAACACCGCGCACAACACCAAGAAAGTCGACGTCGACAGCCTGAAGCTGTTCCGCGACCGCTTCGACATTCCGGTGAAAGACGAAGAGCTGGAAAACCTGCCGTTCTTCAAGCCAGAGCCAAACAGCGCCGAAGCCCGTTACCTGGCCGAGCGTCGCGCCGCACTGGGCGGTTTCGTGCCTCAGCGTCGCGCCCAGAGCTTCAGCGTACCGACTCCGGATCTGGACACCCTCAAGGCGATCCTCGACGGTTCCGGCGACCGTGAAATTTCCACCACCATGGCGTTCGTGCGGATCCTCGCGCAACTGGTCAAGGACAAGGAAATCGGCCCGCGCATCGTTCCGATCATCCCGGACGAAGCCCGTACCTTCGGTATGGAAGGCATGTTCCGTCAGCTGGGCATCTACTCGTCCGTCGGCCAGCTCTACGAGCCAGTCGATAAAGACCAGGTGATGTTCTACAAGGAAGACCAGAAAGGTCAGATCCTTGAAGAAGGCATCAACGAAGCGGGCGCCATGAGTTCCTTCATCGCCGCCGGTACTTCGTACTCCAGCCACAACCAGCCGATGCTGCCGTTCTACATCTTCTACTCGATGTTCGGCTTCCAGCGTATCGGCGATCTGGCCTGGGCTGCCGGCGACAGCCGCACCCGTGGCTTCCTGATCGGCGGCACCGCCGGCCGTACCACCCTGAACGGCGAAGGCCTGCAGCACGAAGACGGTCACAGCCACCTGCTGGCTGCCACCATCCCGAACTGCCGCACCTACGATCCGACCTACGGCTACGAGCTGGCGGTGATCATTCAGGACGGCATGAAGAAGATGACCGAAGAGCAACAGGACATCTTCTATTACATCACCGTGATGAACGAGTCCTACCAGCAGCCAGCCATGCCGGCCGGTGCCGAAGAAGGCATCAAGAAAGGCATGTATCTGCTCGAAGAAGACACCCGCGATGCGGCGCATCACGTACAGCTGATGGGCTCCGGCACCATCCTGCGTGAAGTCCGTGAAGCGGCGAAGATCCTGCGTGAAGAGTTCAACATCGGCGCCGATGTGTGGAGCGTCACCAGCTTCAACGAACTGCGTCGCGACGGCCTGGCCGTAGAGCGCAGCAACCGTCTGAAACCAGGCCAGAAGCCTAAGCGCAGCTACGTCGAAGAGTGCCTGAGCGGCCGTAAGGGTCCGGTCATCGCCTCTACCGACTACATGAAACTGTTCGCCGAGCAGATCCGTCAGTGGGTACCGTCCAAGGAATTCAAAGTCCTGGGCACCGACGGTTTCGGCCGCAGCGACAGCCGCAAGAAACTGCGTCATTTCTTCGAAGTCGACCGTCATTTCGTGGTGTTGGCAGCCCTGGAAGCACTGGCTGACCGTGGTGATATCGAACCTAAAGTCGTGGCCGAGGCCATTACCAAGTTCGGCATCGACCCGGAAAAACGCAACCCACTGGACTGCTGAGGAGAAACTCTGTGAGCGAACTCATTCGCGTACCTGACATCGGCAGCGGTGAAGGTGAAGTAATCGAACTGTTTGTGAAGGTCGGCGACCGTATCGAAGCCGACCAGAGCATCCTGACCCTGGAATCGGACAAGGCCAGCATGGAAGTGCCGGCCCCGAAGGCCGGCGTCATCAAGAGCCTGAAAGTGAAGCTGGGCGATCGCCTGAAGGAAGGCGACGAACTGCTGGAACTGGAAGTCGAGGGCGCCGCAGCTGCGGCCCCTGCTCCGGCTGCTGCGCCTGCCGCCAAGGCCGAAGCTGCACCGGCTGCCGCTCCTGCACCGGCTGCGCCAGCCGCTGCCCCTGCTGCCGCTTCGGTTCAGCAAGTGCACGTGCCGGACATCGGTTCGTCGGGCAAGGCCCAGATCATCGAGATCCAGGTCAAGGTCGGCGACAAGGTCGAAGCTGATCAGTCGCTGATCACCCTGGAATCCGACAAGGCGAGCATGGAAATCCCGTCGCCTGCCGCTGGCGTGGTCAAGGCCATCAGCGTCAAGTTGAACGACGAAGTCGGCACCGGCGACCTGATCCTGGATCTGGAAGTGGCGGGTGCTGCGGCCCCTGCTGCTGCCGCTCCGGCCCAGGCTGCTGCGCCAGCCGCTGCCGCTGCTCCGGCGCCGGCCGCTGCACCTGCCGCACCGGTTGCCGACAGCGTTCAGGACATCCACGTTCCGGACATCGGTTCGGCCGGCAAGGCCAAGATCATCGAAGTGCTGGTCAAGGCTGGCGACAGCGTTGAAGCCGACCAGTCGCTGATCACCCTGGAGTCCGACAAGGCGAGCATGGAAATCCCGTCGCCTGCCGCTGGCGTGGTGGAAAGCATTTCCATCAAGCTGGACGACGAAGTCGGCACTGGCGACCTGATCCTCAAGCTGAAAGTCAAAGGCGCCGCCCCGGCTACTGCCCCGGCTCCAGCTGCCGCTGCTGCTCCGAGTGCTCCGGCGCCAGCCGCTGCTCCGGCTGCCGCTGCACCTGCTGCTGCCGCTCCGGTTGCTGCTCCAGCCAAGCCTGGTGCGAAAGTTCACGCCGGCCCTGCCGTGCGTCAACTGGCTCGCGAATTCGGCGTCGAGCTGAGCGCTGTCGGCGCCAGCGGTCCGCACGGTCGCATCCTGAAAGAAGACGTACAGACTTACGTCAAAGCCATGATGCAGAAGGCCAAGGAAGCACCGGCCGCTGCTGCTGGCGCAACCGGTGGCGCGGGCATCCCGCCGATTCCGGTCGTCGACTTCAGCCGTTTCGGCGAAATCGAAGAAGTGCCGATGACCCGCCTGATGCAGGTCGGCGCCGCCAACCTGCACCGCAGCTGGCTGAACGTGCCGCACGTGACGCAATTCGACTCGGCGGATATCACCGAGCTGGAAGCGTTCCGCACCGCACAGAAAGCTGTCGCAGAGAAGGCCGGCGTCAAGCTGACCATCCTGCCGCTGCTGCTCAAGTCCTGCGCACACCTGCTCAAGGAACTGCCGGACTTCAACAGCTCGCTGGCACCAAGCGGCAAGGCGATCATCCGCAAGAAATACGTGAACATCGGCTTCGCCGTCGACACCCCGGATGGCCTGCTGGTACCAGTCATCAAGAACGTCGACCAGAAGAGCCTGCTGCAACTGGCCGCCGAGGCCGCTTCCCTGGCTGAAAAAGCCCGGACCAAGAAGCTCTCGTCGGACGAGATGCAAGGCGCCTGCTTCACCATTTCCAGCCTCGGCCACATTGGCGGCACCGGCTTCACGCCGATCGTCAACGCGCCGGAAGTGGCGATCCTCGGTGTTTCCAAGGCAACCATCCAGCCAGTCTGGGACGGCAAAGCCTTCCAGCCGAAACTGATGCTGCCACTGTCGCTGTCCTATGATCACCGTGTGATCAACGGCGCCGCTGCTGCACGCTTCACCAAGCGTCTGAGCGACCTGCTGGCGGACATCCGCACCATCCTGCTGTAAAGCGCTCGGCCCTCCGGCAACGGAGGGCCGAATGCGTTCCACGTTTTCGAGCGCCACACGCTCGTACCTCAACCCCGTCAGTTTGGCGGGGCTTTTTTTTGCTTGGAATAACTGTCGCCTGCACTTTTCCCACAACTTGCGCTGATATAAGCCACGACTTCAGTCCACTTCAAATTGATATTTTTCAGCGACAGGCAACTAACCTTGGCGCATCAAAGTTGCACCGACAAACGAGACAACTTTATTACCCACCAACACTTATTCGAATGGATTCGAACATGCTGAAACCTACTGTCGGCCCGATCGTTGGCCATACAACAACTAATCAGGCGCGGATCTTTATTCGCGGCGGACTGCAACAAAACACTGCCGTATTTGCCGGAATTCGTTACCGACCATTGGACTCGAAACAATGGCAGACGGGGCAGTTTGTAAAACTTGATTCAACTCGCGACATGACTGAAGTGCTGGTGCTCGATCATTTGCAAGCCGACACGGACTACGAATACCAGACCGGCTGGTTCAGCCCGATGAGTCCTGTCCATACCATCCACAGCGTGGCGGAGTTGCCGCTGCAATGGCCACGGGAAACCTATCGCCTGCGCACCCGCAGCAGCCAGCCCTTGCAGCCGCGCGCCTACATCCTCGGCTCCTGCCGTTACCTGCGCATGACCGCCGGCATCCCGGTGCTGCCGCATCCGGGCGACCGGATCTTCGCGTCCATCAGCCAGTTGATCGAGGGGGCACAACCGGCAATCAGCGCAATCATGATGTGTGGTGATCAGATCTACGCGGACGATTTGAACCTGTTGGCCCCGGATCGCGACTATGACGAGATCATTGCAAAGTATCGTGCGGCGTTTTCCCTGCCCAATATCCGCCGACTGATGTCCGGCACTTCGACTTACATGATTCTTGATGATCATGAAATAGAGGACAACTGGCCAATGAACGCCAACGAGTCCGACATAGCGCTATATCGCAATGCAATGGCGGCTTACGATATCTATCAAGCGAGTCATAGCCCGATCTGCTCAACAACAACTAATGGAACAGTTGATCCCACATCACTTGAGCACTACTGGTATCAATTCAGCGATGGCGATATCGAATGGTTCATAACGGACAGTCGAACGCGCCGCAACTTGTCGGCCGAGAACCGTCGCATCCTCGACGAAGAACAGGAACAGGCCTTGTGCAAGTGGTTGGTCGAAAGCCCGGCGCGGGTCAAGTTCGTGGTCACCAGTGTCATGTTTTACCCCGACCGCAAAATGAACGGCGATGATGCCTGGGCGGGTTTCCCCGAACAGCGCCTGCGTCTGCTGGAAATCATCCGCCTGCATCGGATCAGGAACGTCGTGTTCATTTCAGGCGACGTGCACGGCTCGTTGACCAGTCGCCTGAGCCACAGCGAAGACCCTGACTTCGAAGTGCACACCGTCGTGTCTTCACCGCTGAGCAACAGCAAACTGCTGCCCTACGCCAGCGCCGCCATCTTCATTCTCGATCAGCCATTGACGCAGACCGAGGCAGGCGAATACCGGCACGCGCTGACCAGCCAGGTCGTCAGCCAGGACAACTTCGCGCACATGGTGGTCGAGACCGGGCGGATCCAGGTCAACTATCACGACCGGGATGGCAGGCACCTGCAATCCATCGATATACCGTTGCGATGAAATCCAGCGGCACGACCGTTCCGGATGCCGGAAGGCTCTGGAACGGCACTCTCCACGCCTAATAGCATTAGTTTCCGGCTACCGCTGGAGAAATGTTCACTGCAGCCGACATATTCTTATAGCACTTGGCCTTCATGTCTCTTGTCAGTCGGTGCCGCAATGATGCAACCTTGCCGCAGGCAACAGTAAAGAGGGCGCGAGCCCGGCGCGTTCAGCAAATTTCCAAGCGAGTTCCCTTCATGAAGAGCCAACCCGATGCCGCCAGCCGTATGGTGGCCGAGGTAGTGACGCAGTTGCCTGTGCCCTCGCGGCTCGGCATGCTGCGTTTCGAGCGCTTGAATGAAGCCAGTTGGGCCATGTTGTTTCTCGATCCCAACTGTGAACGCCAGTTCGGCCAGCCCGCCGTCGAGCTCTGCGCCCTGGTCGGCTCGCCCTACGCCAGCCTGATGGAGCCCGAAGCGCGCTATCAACTGCATGATGCGATCCAGCAACAACTCAGCCAAAGCTCGCATTACCTGGTGCGCTATACCCTGCACACCGCCGCCGGCGCACTGAGCATTCTTGAGCTCGGGGAAGCCTACAAACAGCACAACCGCCACTTGCTGCGCGGTTACCTGCTGGCGGTCGACAATGTGTTCGACGAGGCACCTTCGCTGCCGTCCGTCGACCTTGAAACCCAGAATTCACGCCTGCAAATCGCCCTTGAGCTCAATCAGCGTGCCCAGCAGGAACAACTGCAGCATCTGGAACGGGTGCGCGCCCAACAGGACCTGATCCTGTTGCTGGCCCGCCAGCGCTACAGCAGCCAGAACTCCCTGCAGGAAGCGGCCGAGCTGATCACCCGCTGCGCCTGCGATATCTATGAAATCGACTGTGCCAGCCTGTGGAACCTCGAAGGCCAGAAGTTGGTGCCGATTTCGGCGTACCACCGTGCTACCCAGGAATACATCCTGCCGGACGTGATTGATGTCAGCGGCTTCCCCGATTACATGGAAGCCTTGCACGGCAGCCGCGCCATCGACGCCCACAATGCGATGCGCGACCCGCGTACCCGGGAAATGGCCGAGGCCCTGCGCCCGCGTGACGTCAACGCCATGCTCGACGCCAGCATCCGCGTCGACGGCCAGGTGGTCGGCGTGTTGTGCCTGGAGCAGACCGGTGTCACCCGCGCCTGGCAGTCCGACGAAATCGCCTTTGCCGGTGAACTGGCCGACCAGTTCGCCCAGGTCATCAACAACCACAATCGCCGCACCGCCACCAGCGCCCTGCACCTGTTCCAGCGCGCGGTCGAGCAAAGCGCCAACGCCTTCCTGCTGGTCAATTGCGACGGCGTGGTCGAGTACGTCAACCCGAGCTTCACCGCGATCACCCAGTACACCACCGAGGAAGTCCACGGCCAGCGCCTCTCGGAGCTGCCAGCCCTGGAAAACCTCAGCGAGTTGCTGTTCGACGCGCCCTCCGCGCTGGCCAAAAGCAATAGCTGGCAAGGCGAATTCAAGAGCCGCCGCAAGAACCTCGAACCCTACTGGGGCCAGTTGTCGATTTCCAAGGTCTACGGTGACAACCGTGAGCTGACGCACTACATCGGCATCTACGAAGACATCACCCAGACCAAACTGGCGCAGCAGCGCATCGAGCGCCTGGCCTACACCGACAACCTGACCAACCTCGGCAACCGGCCTGCATTTATCCGCAACCTGGATGAACGCTTCGCCCGTGACAGCGATACCCCGATCAGCCTGCTGCTGGTGGACATCGACAACTTCAAGCGGATCAACGACAGCCTCGGTCACCAGACCGGCGATAAACTGTTGATCAGCCTGGCCCGGCGCCTGCGCAACAGCCTGAGCCCGAGCGGCAGCCTGGCGCGGTTCGCCAGTAATGAATTCGCGGTGTTGCTCGACGACACTGACCTTGCCACCGGGCAGCAGATCGCCAATCAATTGCTGGCGACGCTGGATAAACCGATGTTCGTCGACAACCAGCTGATCAGCGTCACCGGCTCCGTGGGCCTGGCCTGCGCGCCGCTGCACGGCCGCGACCCGCAGACCCTGATGCGCAACGCCGGCCTTGCCCTGCACAAGGCCAAGGCCAACGGCAAACACCAGGTGCAGGTGTTCACCGAAGCGCTGAACGCCGAGGCCAGTTACAAACTGTTCGTTGAGAACAACCTGCGCCGCGCCCTGACCCAGAACGAGCTGGACGTGTTCTACCAGCCGAAGCTGTGCCTGCGCAGCGGCCGATTGCTGGGCATGGAAGCGCTGCTGCGCTGGAATCATCCGGAGCGCGGCATGATCCGCCCGGATCAGTTCATCAGCGTCGCCGAGGAAACCGGCCTGATCATCCCGATCGGCAAGTGGATCGCCCGCCAGGCCTGCCGCATGAGCAAGGCGCTGACCGCCGCCGGCATGGGCAATCTGCAAGTGGCGATCAACCTGTCGCCCAAGCAGTTTTCCGACCCGGATCTGGTGGCCTCGATCGCCAACATCCTCAAGGAAGAAGCGCTGCCGGCCAATCTGCTGGAACTGGAACTGACCGAAGGCCTGCTGCTGGAAGCCACCGAAGACACCCACTTGCAGCTCGACCAGCTCAAGCGTCTGGGCCTGACCCTGGCCATGGACGACTTCGGCACCGGTTACTCGTCGCTCAGCTACCTGAAAAAATTCCCGATCGACATCATCAAGATCGATCGCAGCTTCATCCACGAAATCCCGGACAACCAGGACGACATGGAAATCACCTCCGCCGTGATCGCCATGGCCCACAACCTGAAACTCAAGGTCGTGGCCGAAGGCATCGAGACCGCCGAGCAGCTGGCGTTCCTGCGCCGGCACCGCTGCGACGTCGGCCAGGGCTACCTGTTCGACCGGCCGATTCCGGGCGGCGAGCTGATCCAGGCGCTCAAGCGCTACCCGCGTGGCCCGCTCTCTCTGTAACCCACCGGACACTATCCGCACATTTTGCCTGGTGATTAACCGGGCATCATTGGGCACACTGTGGGTCAGCTTATAGACATCCCATCCTGACTGAGAGGAACGATCATGGTTCTGCGCTCGGAAATTCTGGTGAACAAAAACGTGCTACCGACTAAAGAACAAGCTCTGCCTGGCCGCGAAACCCCGATGGCCCTGCCTGAAAAACACTTTGTTTTCATCGAAACGCCGTTGCTTGGTCCGTTCTTTCAGGACGTCGACTTCGCAATCTTCGGGCTGGGCTGCTTCTGGGGTGCCGAGCGCCGCTTCTGGCAGCGTGAAGGCGTGGTCAGCACCGTGGTTGGTTACGCCGGCGGTTACACGCCGAACCCGACTTACGAAGAAGTCTGCTCGGGCCTGACCGGCCACGCTGAAGTGGTGCTGGTGGTGTTCGACAAGGCCAAGGTCAGCTACGAAGAGCTGCTGGCGATGTTCTGGGAATTGCACAACCCGACGCAGGGCATGCGCCAGGGCAATGACATCGGCACCCAGTACCGTTCGGTGATCTACGCGACCCATCCGGAGCAACTGGAGGCGGCGTTGAAGAGCAAGGCTGTTTATCAGGCCGAACTGTCGAAGGCGGGTCTGGGTGAAATCAGCACCGAGATTGAACAGGCGCCTACCGTTTACTTCGCCGAGGCCTATCACCAGCAGTATCTGGCGAAAAACCCGGAAGGCTATTGCGGGATTGGCGGCACTGGCGTGTGCATGCCGCCGAGTCTGGCGGGGAACTGACCGCGACCACTGATCGTTCCCACGCTCCGCGTGGGAATGCAGCCCGGGACGCTCCGCGTCCCAACAGCGGACGCAGAGCGTCCGTTGAGGCATTCCCACGCGGACGGTTCGACGCCTCGACGTTGGAACGATCATTTACGTGGGAACGATCGGTCAGTGATCAGCTTTCGGCGATCAACCAATCCATCTGCCATCCACCCTGGGTCTGCCCAAGCTTTTTGGATAACCACGGCAGCAGCTCACGCAATTCTTCCTCCAGCCCCCACGGCGGATTGGCAATCGCCAGGCCAGAGCCGTTCAGGCTGTTCGGCGTATCCAGTGGATGCACCAGCAACTCGACCCGCAGCAACTTCGGCGCACCGGTGCCGGCCAGATCCTGATAGAAACGACGCAATGCGCGCTGATCCTTCACCGGATACCAGATGGCCGCCACGGTTTGGCGCATCCGCGAGATCGCCTCTTTCAGCGACGCCGCACAACGCTGCATCTCGTCGAGCTTCTCGAACGGCGGATCGATCAGCATCACCGCTCGCTTCTCGGCCACCGGCAGCAGCGCCCGCGCCACATGCCAGCCCTCGCCCAGATGCACGGCCACACGGCGGTCGCCCTTCATGTTGTCCTTGAGCAGTACGCCGTCTTCCGGGTGCTTCTCGTTGAGCAACACACGATCCTGGGAACGAGTCAGACGCCGCGCCAACTCCGGCGAGCCCGGGTAATAACGCAACTGGCCATCCGGGTTCATCTCGTGCAGCACTTTCATGTAGTCAGCGGTCAGCGCCGGCAGATCCGGCTGATCCCACAACCGCGCGATGCCTTCCAGATACTCGCCGGTACGGTTGGCCTGATCGCCCTGCAGGTCATACAGACCGATGCCGGCGTGGCTGTCGAGATAGGCAAACGGCTGCTCCTTGCGCGACATCAGGGCGATGAGGCGGGTCAAGGTCAGGTGTTTGAACACATCGGCATGATTGCCGGCATGGAAGGCGTGACGATAATTCATGGCTGCTCCTGCGAGGGCCGTGAAGTTTACCTTTTACCGGGCGGCAAGTCAGGGGTTGGGGGCTGAGTGGGTGACAACCCTCCAAAAGCCCCTGATAAAACGGGACTGCAATGAGTGGAGTCGCCCGACCAATTTAGCGCAGCATTAGCCTGATTCCGACGACTGGTACCTTTTTAAATGGAATCACGACCTCTGCCTGTCAACTTTGACAGTATCCATCTCACCGAAAACAACACCTAATCAGGTGACAGGACCAGCGTTCGTTAACGCTTGTAATGTTTCAATCCATTGCAAAGAGGATCGTCATCAATGGCACAATCCATTACCACCACATCAGGTACTGGCACTGTTGCGAAAGTCTCAATCGGCCCAGGCCCGATCCCGGGATCTCAGGCGTTTGGTCAGGATTCCATCATCAGCGTAACCCTTGATAACGGAGGTGGAACATTTGACGCAACAACGCAAACACCGCCGTCCGTAATCGCTGGAGACAGAGTCAGGGTTACGATCACCGATGGCCCGCTGGGAAAACTCATAAGTGACGTTACAAAAATCTGAAAAAACAAATGGAGAGAGCTTGTTTGGCGCGCTCAAGCGGTACGGTGCGATAAGCCGACAAGCTCCCTCGTCTCAAGGCTATGCCTCGCCTACTAAAGCTACGAGCGTAGTCGCTTGCCAATCACATCCAACACATCACAACCATCACGCAGCGGTATCACGCAGAGCTGGGCGAAGTCGCTGAGGATGACCGAGTCGCACTCGACCGAGCCGCGCATGCACATGTTTTCCAGGACCTGGATCACCGCGCGGATGCGGTAGTTGGCGGCGTCCATCAGGATGTCGAGCGGGGCGTGGGTGTCGATGAACAGGGTGGGCATGTCGTTGCAGTTGCTGGTCAGCGCCATGAGGCGGTTGTCGGGGTGGGGGATGAAGGGTTCGTAGGGTGGATCGGGTTTCAATGTTGGCACTGGACTGACTCCTAACGTATTGGATGAAGCCGCCAACTATCACTTCCACGCATTAGGTGGCGGCTGTACGCAGGTGTGGAAGACCGGGACGTTAGGCACCCGGCGCACTCGAAAGCGCCCCGCGCACAGCCACCATAGGAGACAAACATAAACGGCGTCTGTCTGGTAAGCGCCTAACGATAAAAGGGCTTCCACGCCCTGTCACCGAATTTGCGGTGACAACCAAAAGACTATCCCCGCCCGCCCTCGCCCACCAGTTCATGAAAACCGTCGCAACTCGCAGGAAACGTCCGAAGCCTTTGCCCGGAAATTTCACTCTGACTCGTCCCGCAAGTAGTCCAGCAAAGCCGAAGCCGACGACTCGTCCGACGCCGAAACCGCAAAAAACCTGACAACCTTGCAGCGCAGGACATCGGCGGGAAACGCCTCGAACAACCCAGGTTGCTCCTCGCTCAACCACTGCAAGGCGTTGTTGATCCGGGCGTCGCCGCCGAATTGCGCCAGCAGCTTTTCCGGCACTGACCACCAAGGAAACTCCCGACCCGAGACCCGCGCCCGACCCCCGATCTCGACGGTCTGACCGTTGATCAATCCTCGTGTGAGGACCGGTAGTAGTTGCCCGGCATCCACCTCGGACGACTCAAGGATCGGCAACAAAAACCGCCCATCCCAAAACCGGAAGAACACCGCTTTCCCGTCCGGCATCAGCACCTGAGTCAAACTGCGAAAGTGCTCGACCACCGCCTCAAGCCCCGCCGAAGAAACCGCCACCCAACCCCAGTCCCGAGACTCCGTGGTCGCCACCCAATCCAGAAACTCACTGCCCGCGTCGACGATTCCCACGTAGGGCATCACCGCGTCCCACTCGGCATAGATCGTTTCCGCCCAGACCGGTTTCGGCATCTGCGCTTTCAGCGGCCAGGCCTTCAGCGGCTCCGCCGCACTGGCGCTACTGAAAATCGCGAACAACTGCTCCGACGGCTTCAGCGGCACATCCTTCAACCATTGATCAGGCTGCACAGACACCACCTTTGCAGCGCTCGCATTCTTCACAGAAAGGCGCATCACCTTTCAGGCTCATGATTTGCGCAGCAGTCAGAATCGCAGCTGGGGCTGCCGCCAGTTTTTCCGGCAACCCCGGCACCGTCGGCGTCGCACTCATCGCCGCCATCGGCGCACCACCCACCACAATCGGCACGCTGCTGAAGATCCCGCCGGGGCCGATGTTGATCCACTGCCCGCCCGCCTGAATCGTCGCGCTCGCGCCGCCGTCGATTACCACTTGCTGGCCGGCGCTGACGTGGAATTGACCACTGGCGTTGATCGCCTGATTGCTCACGCGGATGTGCCGGTCGCCGGTCACCGTGAGGTGGTCGTCCTGCTTCACCTCGGTCTGACGCTGGCCGTGGGTGATGCGCTGTTCATCGGCTTTCAGCTCGTGCTTGGCGAGACCTGTGACGACAACGCTGCGCTGGTTATCCACCTGCACCTGCTGATCGTTCAATACGTGCTGGGTCCAGTTTCGCTGGGCGCGCAGGTAGATTTCCTCGGCGCCTTTGCGATCTTCGATACGCAATTCGTTGTAGCCCCCACCGCCGGGACTACTCTGGCTGCGGAAAATACTGCGGGTCTTGTCGGCCGGCAGATCCAGCGGCACCGGCGTGGCGGCGTTCGGCAGGCAACCCATGACCAGCGGTTTGTCGGCATCGGAATCGATGAACCCCACCAGCACTTCCATGCCGACCCGCGGAATCAGCACGCTGCCATAACGGTCATGAGCCCAGCCGCTGGCAACCCGCAGCCAGCAACTGGAATGCTCGTTGAGTTCACCGTCGCGATCCCAGGCCAGTTGCACCTTGACCCGACCGTACTCGTCGCAATGGATTTCACTGTCTTGCGGGCCGGTGACCACGGCAGGCTGATAGCCAAGCATCCGCGGTTTTTCCGGGCCCATCGGCGGGCGGAAGAACACGTCCCACGGCGTGGCGAGAAAGGTATTACGGTAGCCCTGGAAGTCATCACCGTCGCTGGTCACCGATTCCTCCAGCACTTGCGGCTGTCGGCCACGGTGTTCGATAGCAGTCAGCAGCCAGAGGTCATTCAGATCCTGGCGCGGATGCTCGGTCAGTTGCAGGAAATGTCCGCTGACGAGAGCGGATTGATCGCTGCGGCCCTCGGCCTGACGGTAGTCGGCGACATGTCGTTCAAGGGTGCGCTGGGCCAGTTGCTTGCCGGTTTCGCGCTCGGTGAACTGGCCGGGAAACTGGTAATCCTCCAGCACCGGGCGCTGTTCGCTTACTGCACGGCTTTGCAGTGCCAGCCGGGGTTTGGTGAAGTCGTAATCACGCCGGGTGACCACGCTGGTGCGGGTTTCAACGCGTACGGTGAAGCGCTTGATCGCCGGTGCCGATGCGGCCATGCCGCTGCCCGGCAGGTACAGCGTCGGCTTGGTCAGACGCGGGAATACCGTCTGATCGTCGCCGAACACCAACAGATGTCCGTCCGGGCTGTGCTGAAAGTGAAAATGAATACCGACTTCGGCACACAGCCGCTGAATGAACGCCAGATCGCTTTCGGCGTACTGCACACAATATTCACGGGGCGGGTAATCGCTGCCGAGGCGAAACGTGAAGGCATCGCGCAGGATCGCGTGATCCTTGAGGATCTGCGTCACGATCTGCGGCACGCTTTGATGCTGGAAGATCCGCTGATTGATCCGATGACCCAGGTAGGCCAGACGCGGAACGAGGCTGACGTGATAGCGGGTCAGACGCTTGCCGGAATCCCCCTGCCCGACCCGATAGATCTGACCGTGGATACCGGAACCGTCTTCATCAAAACTCAGAAACGCCTGACAGTGCAGCAGGCTTTCCAGATCCAGATCCGGCCGTTCACTGACCAGCTCCAGGTCGAAGCGGAAGGGTTGGCTGATGGCTTCCTTGCCCGTGAACTCAAGGACTTTGAGGTCAAACTGGGCGCCTTCGACGGTCAACGTGAAACGCGGTTGATTGGCAGGCGCGAACATCCGATGTCTCTCTGCAGAATGAGGGCGGGCGATTCTGCATGAGGGGCAAGGGGTGCAGGACGGGTGACTGAAAAATCAGATTTTCCCTACTTGAAACTTCGATTTGGCCTTCAACAATCGACGTTTTCAACTACAGACACATCCGTCAGAAATATCGCAGAACCCTGTGGGAGCTGGCTTGCCAGCGATGAGGTCGGCACCTCCAGCATTCCGGGCGACTGACGCATCGCCATCGCTGGCAAGCCAGCTCCCGCAGGGATCGCCAGCGCTGATCAGAAATCGCAGGCAATAAAAAACGGCCCGCTTCCGGGTAGGAAACGGGCCGTTTTCTGGTGAGCCTCAGCTCATTTCCATCACTTGTTCAGATGGAAATCCTTCTCGGCCGCTTCAAAGCGCTGAACCATGCCGGCGCTCGGCTGGCCCATCAGGCTGACCAGGTAGATCGCCAGGCTGGCGAAAATGAAGCCCGGGATGATTTCGTACAGACCCAGCAATTCGAAATGCTTCCACACGATCACGGTGATCGCGCCGACCAGGATGCCGGCCAGTGCGCCGTCACGGGTCATCTTTTTCCAGATCACCGAGATCAGCACCACAGGACCGAAGGCCGCACCGAAACCGGCCCAGGCGTAGGACACCAGACCCAGCACGCGGTTTTCCGGGTTGGCAGCCAGGGCGATAGCGACCAGCGCAACCAGCAGCACCATGGCGCGACCAACCCATACCAGCTCGACTTGCGAAGCGGATTTACGCAGGAAAGCCTTGTAGAAATCTTCGGTCAGGGCGCTCGAGCACACCAGCAACTGGCAGCTCAGGGTGCTCATCACTGCCGCGAGAATAGCCGACAACAGCACGCCTGCAATCCACGGGTTGAACAGGATTTTCGCCAGTTCGATGAACACACGCTCGTGGTTTTCGGTCACTGGACCGGCCACTTCCGGGTGCGCCGAGAAATAAGCGATACCGAAGAAGCCCACGGCCACGGTGCCGCCCAGGCACAGGATCATCCAGGTCATGGAGATACGACGGGCGTTGGCGATCGACTTGACCGAATCAGCGGCCATGAAGCGCGCCAGGATATGCGGCTGGCCGAAGTAGCCCAGACCCCAACCCATCAGCGAGATGATGCCGATGAAAGTGGTGCCCTTGAGCATGTCGAAGTTGCTCGGGTCCTGCGCTTCGATGGCCAGGAACGTGGTATCCACGCCACCGGTAGCCAGCAGCACGATGATCGGCGTCAGCAGCAGTGCGAAGATCATCAGCGTGGCTTGTACGGTGTCGGTCCAGCTCACCGCGAGGAAACCGCCGACGAAGGTGTAGGCAATCGTCGCCGCAGCGCCGGCCCACAGCGCGGTCTCGTAGGACATGCCGAAGGTGCTTTCGAACAGACGGGCACCGGCCACGATGCCGGAAGCGCAGTAGATGGTGAAGAACACCAGAATCACCACTGCCGAAATGATGCGCAGCAGACCGCTCTTGTCTTCGAAACGGCTGGAGAAGTAGTCCGGCAGGGTCAGCGCGTCACCGTTGTGTTCGGTTTGAACACGCAGGCGACCGGCAACGAACAGCCAGTTCAGGTAGGCACCGACGATCAGGCCGATGGCGATCCAGCTTTCGGACAGGCCGGACATGTAGATGGCGCCCGGCAGGCCCATCAGCAACCAGCCGCTCATGTCGGAAGCACCGGCGGACAATGCCGTCACCACGCTGCCGAGGCTGCGGCCGCCAAGAATATAGTCAGAAAGGTTGTTGGTGGAGCGATAGGCCATGAAGCCGATCAGCACCATTGCTGCAATGTAGATCACGAACGTGATCAGGGTTGGATTGCTTGCGCTCATTACGTACGTGCCCTGGCTTTGTTTTTATGTAGCGGCGGCGGTTGCACCGTTTGCAGACTGACGTCTGACAGACGATTCGCACTGCCGCGCATTTATGACCAATGTTTCCCCAGGAAAGCCATTGGCCGGTGCGTCGGGTTCCCCCGGTTGCACCTTGGGCGCGAATCCTATGCAACAAAGCAAAACAGGTGCAACCAGTTTCTTGAGAATTAGTTGCACCCAGTCGGATTTATCCTACGGAAGTCGCTTTTTGCTCCCTTTTAACGCAGTGACAACGCTTTTCTAGAAGCAAAAGCACCAAGCAAGAGCAGCACTTTCGTACCAGAAATTATTTCCTGACGAGCTGCAGAATATTCCGACAAAAAAGGGTTGCACCCGGTTGCACCTGTTCCGGCTCGCGGCTAATCTTGCCGCCAGCTGTTGTCGCGCAACTGCGGCACCTATGAGGATAAAAATATGGCTACCACCACCCTTGGGGTCAAACTTGACGACCCGACCCGCGAACGCCTGAAGGCCGCCGCAACCTCGATTGATCGCACACCGCACTGGCTGATCAAGCAGGCAATTTTCAATTACCTGGAAAAACTCGAGGGTGGTGCAACCCTGACCGAGCTGAACGGTTTGTCCGCCAAGGACACCGACGACGCGGGCGAAGTCCATACCGATCACGCTCACCAATGCTTCCTCGAATTCGCTGAAAGCATCCTGCCGCAATCGGTGCTGCGCGCCTCGATCACCGCCGCTTATCGTCGCCCTGAGCCGGAAGTGGTACCGATGCTGATCGAGCAGGCTCGCCTGCCGGCACCGATGGCCGAAGCCACCAACAAACTCGCCGCGACCATCGCGGAAAAACTGCGTAACCAGAAGAGTGCCGGCGGTCGTGCAGGCATTGTTCAGGGTCTGCTGCAGGAGTTTTCCCTGTCGTCCCAGGAAGGCGTGGCGCTGATGTGCCTGGCCGAAGCGCTGCTGCGTATCCCGGACAAAGGCACTCGCGATGCGCTGATCCGCGACAAGATCAGCACCGGCAACTGGCAGCCGCACCTGGGCAACAGCCCGTCGCTGTTCGTCAACGCCGCAACCTGGGGCCTGCTGCTGACCGGCAAACTGGTCTCCACTCACAACGAAGCCGGCCTGACTTCGTCCCTGAGCCGCATCATCGGCAAGAGCGGCGAGCCGATGATCCGCAAGGGCGTCGACATGGCCATGCGCCTGATGGGCGAGCAGTTCGTCACCGGCGAAACCATCGCCGAAGCCCTGGCCAACGCGAGCAAGTTCGAAGCCAAGGGTTTCCGCTATTCCTACGACATGCTCGGTGAAGCGGCGCTGACCGAACACGACGCCCAGAAGTACCTGGCCTCGTACGAACAAGCCATTCACTCGATCGGCAAAGCGTCCCACGGCCGTGGGATTTATGAAGGTCCGGGCATCTCGATCAAGCTGTCGGCCCTGCACCCGCGTTACAGCCGTGTCCAGTACGAGCGCGTGATGGACGAGCTGTACCCGCGCCTGCTGTCGCTGACCCTGTTGGCCAAGCAATACGACATCGGCCTGAACATCGACGCCGAAGAAGCCGACCGCCTGGAGCTGTCGCTGGATCTGCTCGAGCGTCTGTGCTTCGAGCCGCAACTGACCGGCTGGAACGGCATCGGTTTCGTGATCCAGGCCTACCAGAAGCGTTGCCCGTACGTGATCGATTACGTGATCGACCTGGCTCGCCGCAGCCGTCATCGCCTGATGATCCGTCTGGTAAAAGGCGCGTACTGGGACAGCGAAATCAAGCGCGCCCAGGTCGAAGGCCTGGAAGGCTATCCGGTCTACACCCGCAAGGTGTACACCGACGTTTCCTACATCGCCTGCGCCCGCAAACTGCTGTCGGTGCCGGAAGTCATCTACCCGCAGTTCGCCACGCACAACGCCCACACCCTGTCGGCGATTTATCACATTGCCGGTCAGAACTATTATCCGGGCCAGTACGAATTCCAGTGCCTGCACGGCATGGGCGAACCTTTGTACGAGCAGGTTGTAGGCAAGGTTTCCGAAGGCAAGCTGAACCGTCCGTGCCGTGTGTACGCTCCGGTCGGCACCCACGAAACCCTGCTGGCGTACCTCGTACGTCGTCTGCTGGAAAACGGCGCCAACACCTCGTTCGTCAACCGCATCGCCGACCAGTCGATTTCGATTCAGGAACTGGTGGCCGATCCGGTTGCACAGATCGAGCAGATGGCAACCGTGGAAGGTGGTTTCGGCCTGCCGCACCCGCGCATTCCGCTGCCGCGTGATCTGTACGGTTCCGAGCGCGCCAACTCCAGCGGCATCGACATGGCCAACGAACATCGTCTGGCTTCGCTGTCCTGCGCCCTGCTGGCCACCGCGCACAACAATTGGAAAGCCGCGCCGATGCTCGGTTGCGCCTCCAGTAACGAAGCGCCGGCACCCGTGTTGAACCCGTCCGATCTGCGTGACGTGGTCGGCCACGTGCAGGAAGCCACGGTCGAAGACGTCGACAACGCAATCCAATGCGCCCTGAACGCCGCACCGATCTGGCAGGCCACCCCGCCGGCCGAACGTGCCGCGATTCTGGAACGTGCCGCTGACCTGATGGAAGGCGAGATCCAGCCGCTGATGGGCCTGCTGGCCCGCGAAGCCGGCAAGACCTTCGCCAACGCCATCGCCGAAGTCCGCGAAGCCGTCGATTTCCTGCGTTATTACGCGGTGCAGGCACGCAACGATTTCAGCAACGACGCCCACCGCCCACTGGGCCCGGTGGTGTGCATCAGCCCATGGAACTTCCCGCTGGCGATCTTCAGCGGCCAGGTTGCCGCCGCACTGGCCGCCGGTAACCCGGTGCTGGCCAAACCGGCCGAGCAGACTCCGCTGGTGGCCGCACAAGCCGTACGCTTGCTGCTCGAAGCCGGGATTCCGGAAGGCGTGCTGCAACTGCTGCCGGGTCGCGGTGAAACCGTCGGCGCCGGTCTGGTCGGCGATGAGCGCGTCAAAGGCGTGATGTTCACCGGCTCCACCGAAGTCGCGCGTCTGCTGCAGCGCAACATCGCCGGTCGCCTCGACAACCAGGGCCGTCCGATTCCGCTGATCGCCGAAACCGGCGGCCAGAACGCGATGATCGTCGACTCTTCGGCACTGACCGAACAGGTGGTGATCGACGTGGTGTCGTCGGCCTTCGACAGCGCCGGTCAGCGTTGCTCGGCCCTGCGCGTCCTTTGCTTGCAGGAAGATTCCGCTGATCGCGTCATCGAAATGCTCAAAGGTGCAATGGCTGAAAGCCGTCTCGGCAACCCGGAGCGTCTGTCCGTGGACATCGGCCCGGTGATCGACGCCGAAGCCAAGGCCGGTATCGAGAAGCACATCCAGGGCATGCGCGACAAAGGTCGCAACGTGTACCAGGTGGCCATCGCCGATACCGAGGAAGTCAAACGCGGCACCTTCGTCATGCCGACCCTGATCGAGCTGGAAAGCTTCGACGAACTGCAACGCGAGATCTTCGGCCCGGTGCTGCACGTGGTGCGCTACAAGCGTAAAGAGATCGACCAGTTGATCGCCCAGATCAACGCCTCCGGTTACGGCCTGACCCTCGGCGTGCACACCCGCATCGACGAGACCATCGCCAAGGTGATCGACAACGTCAACGCCGGTAACGTCTACGTCAACCGCAACATTGTGGGTGCCGTGGTCGGCGTCCAGCCATTCGGTGGTGAAGGCCTGTCGGGTACTGGCCCGAAAGCCGGTGGCCCGCTGTACCTGTACCGTCTGCTGTCGACGCGTCCTACCGATGCCATCGAACAATCCTTCGCTCGCGCTGATGCTGCCGTGGCGCCGGACGTTCGTCTGCGCGACGCCATGAGCAAACCGCTGACCGCTCTGAAAGCCTGGGCCGACAGCAACAAGTTCGCCGACCTGAGTACCCTGTGCGTGCAGTACGCGGCGCAGTCGCAAAGCGGTATCACCCGCGTACTGGCCGGCCCGACCGGCGAAAAGAACAGCTACGCGATCCTGCCGCGCGAGCACGTGCTGTGCCTGGCGGACATCGAAGGTGATCTGCTGACCCAACTCGCTGCGGTACTGGCGGTGGGCGGTTCGGCGGTCTGGCCGGAATCCGACACCAGCAAGGCGTTGCTCGCACGCCTGCCGAAGGAAATTCAGGCGCGGATCAAACTGGTTTCCGACTGGAACAAGGACGACGTGGTGTTCGATGCGGTTCTGCATCACGGCCATTCCGACCAGTTGCGTGCGGTCTGCCAGCAGATCGCCAAACGTGCCGGCGCCATCGTCGGGGTTCAGGGCCTGTCCCAGGGCGAGACCAACATTGCTCTGGAGCGCCTGGTGATCGAGCGTGCGTTGAGCGTCAACACCGCGGCAGCAGGCGGCAACGCCAGTCTGATGACCATCGGTTAACTCCCGCGCGATCGTTCCCACGCTCTGCGTGGGAACGCCTCAAGGGACGCTCCGCGTTCCAGCCACGCTGCCGATTTCAAGCCTGGCACCGATGGGACGCGGAGCGTCCGGGGCTGCATTCCCACGCAGAGCGTGGGAACGATCAGTACAGCAACCTGAAATGGGCGCCCTCACCGGCGCCCATTTTTTTGGCCTCTCCATCACCGTTATCAATCTTCCTGTTCAGCATTTATTCGCACGCCTAGACTCGGTCCATTCCAAAAAAAGGTAGGCCGACATGTCCGAGACGCTGCTCAGTTCCCGCAATCTGGCTTTCGAGCTGTACGAAGTCCTCGATGCCGAGGGCCTGACCCGGCGCGAGCGGTTTGCCGAGCACAACCGCGAAACCTTCGATGCCGCCATCGGCACGGCGCGCAACATCGCCGAGAAGTACTTCGCACCGCACAACCGCAAGGGCGACGAGAACGAGCCGCGCTACGAGAACGGTCAGGCAATTCTGATTCCCGAGGTGAAACCGGCGGTGGATGCGTTCCTCGAAGCCGGATTCCTCAACGCGGCGCGCAGTTTCGACGCCGGCGGCATGCAACTTCCTACACTGCTGTCCCAGGCCTGCTTCGCCCACTTCCAGTCGGCCAACGCGGCTTCAACTTCCTATCCGTTCCTGACCATGGGCGCGGCCAACCTGATCGAAAGTTTCGGCACCGAAGAACAGAAGCAACGCTTCCTGCAACCAATGATTGACGGCCGTTTCTTCGGCACCATGGCCCTGACCGAACCCCACGCCGGTTCGTCACTGTCGGATATTCGTACCCGCGCCGAGCCTGCGTCCGACGGCACTTATCGCCTCAAGGGCAACAAGATCTTCATTTCCGGCGGCGATCACCCGCTCTCGGAAAACATCGTGCACATGGTGCTGGCCAAGCTGCCGGACGCGCCGGCCGGGGTGAAGGGGATTTCGCTGTTCATCGTGCCCAAGTTTCTGGTCAACGATGACGGCAGCCTTGGCAAGCGCAACGACGTGTTGCTGGCCGGGCTGTTCCACAAGATGGGTTGGCGCGGAACGACGTCAACGGCGCTGAACTTCGGCGATAACGGTCAGTGTGTCGGTTATCTGGTGGGCAAGCCGCACCACGGTTTGAGCTACATGTTCCAGATGATGAACGAGGCGCGCATCGGCGTCGGCATGGGCGCGGTGATGCTCGGTTATGCCGGTTACCTGTATTCGCTGGAATACGCCCGCGAACGTCCGCAGGGCCGGGTGCCGGACAGCAAGGATCCGACTACGGCACCGGTGGCGATCATTCAGCACGCCGATGTCAGACGCATGCTGTTGACCCAGAAATCCTACGTTGAAGGGGCGTTTGATCTCGGTCTGTATGCGGCACGGCTGTTCGATGACACCACCACGCTGGAGACCGAAGCCGAGCGCAAACAGGCTCATGAGCTACTGGATTTGCTGACACCGATCGTCAAATCCTGGCCGTCCGAGTTCTGCCTGAAAGCCAACGAACTGGCGATCCAGATTCTCGGCGGCCACGGTTACACCCGCGAATACCCGGTGGAGCAGTACTACCGCGACAACCGCCTGAACCCGATCCACGAAGGCACTCACGGCATTCAGTCGCTGGACTTGCTGGGACGCAAACTGGCGCAGAACGGTGGCGCCGGGCTCAAGCAGCTGATTCGACTGATCGCCGACACCGCCGAGCGCGCGGTAGCGCACGAATCGTTGACCGCACTGCGTGAGCCGTTGGAGAAACTGGTGGCGCGCCTACAGAGCGTGACCATTGGTCTGCTGACCGACCTGGCTCAGGGCAAGGTCAACAGCAGCCTGGCGAACTCGGCGCTGTACCTGAAGGTATTCGGGCATGCGGTGATTGGCTGGCGCTGGCTGGAGCAGGCGATTCGCGCCGAGGAAGGGTTGGCCAAGGGCAATGCGGCGGATGCCGACTTCTATAAGGGCAAGTTGCAGGCGGCGCGCTATTTCCTGACGTGGGAAGTGCCGGGGTGCCAGCATGAGCTGGCGTTGCTGGAGGCGCGGGATGATACGTGTCTGGCAATGCAGGATGCGTGGTTTTGACCTCTTAATGATCGTTCCCACGCTCCGCGTGGGAATGCCTCCTGTGACGCTCTGCGTCACGATCTTGAGAGGACGCGGAGCGTCTGGGGCTGCATTCCCACGCAGAGCGTGGGAACGATCAATTTCAGCTCAACTTGAACCCGCCCATCTGCCGCGCCAGGTCATCCGCCAACCGCTGCAACATCTGACAATCCTCACGACAAGCCCGAACCTCCCCCGCCGTCGCCCGGGCCAGATCGGAAATACCCTGCACGTTTCGGTTGATCTCCTCGGTCACCGCCGACTGCTCCTCGGTCGCTGTCGCCACCTGATGGTTCATGTCGCTGATGCGCTCGACCTGCCCGGTAATCGCAGTCAAAGACGCCCCGGTACGCTGGCTCGATTCGACTCCGGTGCCCGTCGCGGCCTGCCCGGTTCGCATCGATGACACCGCATTCTCCGCACCCTGCTTGAGGCTGCCGATCATCTGCTGAATCTCGTCGGTAGACGCCTGAGTCCGACGCGCCAAGGTGCGCACTTCATCCGCTACCACTGCAAAACCACGCCCCATATCGCCGGCTCGAGCAGCCTCGATGGCAGCGTTCAACGCCAGCAGGTTGGTCTGCTCGGACACCCCGCGAATCACCGCCAGCACCTGATCGATCGACGCCACTTGATGCGCCAGCTCCCCCACCGCGCCCGCCGCGACGCCAATTTCATCGGACATGCTTTCTATATGGCGAATCGAGCCGCCGACCACCTCTCGCGCCTGCATCGCTTCGTCGCGGGCGGTTTGCGAGGCGAGCGCGGCGTTGCCGGCGTTCTGGGCGATCTCCTGCACGGTCAGGCCCATTTCGTGGACGGCGGTGGCGACCATGTCGGTCATTTCCTGCTGGCGGCCGGAGCGCTCGGCAGTGTTGTCCACAACCCTGGCCACCTGGCCCACGGCAACGCGCAGACGCTCGCTGGTGGTCAGCACTTCGCCGATCATCCCGCGCTGGCTGTCGAGGAAACGGTTGAAGCCCCTGGCGAGGTCGCCCAGTTCATCGGCGCGGCTGGAATCTAACCGATGAGTCAAATCTCCACCACCGCTACCGATTGCTACCAGCGCAGCTGTTACCTGACGAATCGGTCGCACCAATCCCTGGGCCAGCCAGATCACCAGCGCCAGGCAAACCAGCGCCACCACCAGGCCGATGCCGCTGCTCATCCACATCGCCCGACGGGCTTCGGCGTAGATCTGCGACTGTGGCACTTCGGCCACCAGGGTCCAGCCGAGGTCGCGCAAAGGCAGGCTGAAGGCGAGGAAATCTTCGCCGTCGCGCTGGAAGCTGCTGTTGGCGGCCACTTTGTGGCCCATGACCGCTTGTGCTGCCGAGCCACCGATCTGCTCGCTCAAGGTGCGCTTGCCGCTGAACTGTGCCTCGGGATGGACCTGGATAAGACCGTCGGAACGCACGAGATAGACCTTCCCGCGCTCGCCGAAGCTGAAGTTGTGAATCAGCTCCGACAGCTCTTTCATGCTCAGCCCAAGGCCCGCGACACCGACCACTTTGCCGGCCTGCTCGACCTTCAGGTCGATGAACAGCGCCAGCTCTCCGGTGGCCCCGTCGTTGTCGATATTCAGGGTTCGCGACTGGTTACTGTCAAGAAACGAGTAAAACCACGCATCGGCCGGCTTGTCGCGACTGAGGGTGCGATCCAGGCCTTTTTCGGTGATGTAGTGATTGGATTCGGTGCCGATGATCAGCGCAGTGAACGCCTTGTGTTCGGCGCGGATGCCTTCCAGATACTGCGCGAAGCCCGCCGTTCTGGCGGAATCTTCACCATTGGCCAGCCAGTCGCGGACCATCGTATTGCTGGCGATGTCCTTGGCGGCGGTGAGGGGTTGAACGAGGATTCGTTCGATGTCGTTGCGCGTCGCTTCGATGCTCGACGGCAGCGCCTGTTCGACCAGATAGCTTTGGGCGAGGCGGTTGACCACCAGGGTATAAATGCCAACCACGATCAGAATGCTGACCAGCAGGGCGGTGCCCATGCCGAGGATCAACTGCCATTGAATACTGCGACGCCAGAACTGCATGGAGCACCCCCAAAGAATAAGAGGCTGAAACACTGCAACAGCCGTGCCGATTGTATACAACGCAATCGACAATCTTATTCTTTGGTTGTGCGCAACCCCATCAACCCTGATTGATGGTCTTGGCGATGGTCTCGACCGTGGCGCTGACTTGCTCTTGGTAACGCTCGAGTTCCTGCTGGTGCTGCTTCTTCATTTCAATCTGCTGCGAGCACAGATTCATCGCCGCCAGCACCAGCAGGCGGTCGCCGATCAGGGTCGGGTATTTCTTCTTGGTGTCGGCCAGTGCGGCCTTGAGCATCAACGCAGCGTCCAGCAGGGTCTGTTCTTCCCCGGCCGGTGCCTTGATCGAATAGTCCTCCCCCAGGATGGAGATGACTTTTACCCCTGCTGTACCGTGGTTCATGCGCTGACAGGACCTGCGTTGACGCGATCAACCAGCGCCTGGATGCGCGCGGCGGTGGCGCCGTGCTTTTCTTCCTGTTCCATCAGGCTCAGTTGCAGGCTTTCGTTTTCATCCTTGGCCTGGGCCAGTTCCGTGGTCAGGGTCTGGTTGGTTTCCGACAGGGTCTGGTTCTGTTGCACCAGGTCGCTGACGAGCTGTTCCAATTGGCTGAGGGATGCTTCCAACATTTTGATCTTCCAGGGCTTTTTCAAAGGGCGCGTACGATAAAGAAAAGTCGTCTTTGACGCCAGGGTTAAACCGGCGCAAGGCCTTGATTTTCCTGGCGGCCGACCGTTCTTGCGAGTGTTAGAGACTGTGATCTGCCGATCTGGTTCCTGCACTTCGTCGCCCGACGCCCCATGCGACAAATACGCACACCACCTCAAGACTTTAGTCGTATGACCGATAAGTCACCCAACAGCAGTCTCAGCCCGCACGGATGCGGCCCTTCCCTGGTATCCGCCTCCATGTCCCTTCGCAATATGAACATCGCCCCCCGGGCGTTCACCGGTTTCGCCCTGATCGGCGGCCTGATGCTGATTCTCGGTGTGTTCGCCCTGAATCAGATGAGCAAGATCCGCGCAGCGGGCGAAGATATCGCCACCGCCAGCGTGCCTTCGATCAAGGCTCTCGACGAATTCACCCAGTTGACCCTGCGCCTGCGCGTGCTGTCGTATCGGTTGCTGATCAACCGAGAGCCAGACGTCCAGCAAAAAACCATTGAGCTGTTCGATTTGCGCAACCGGCAGATCGCCGACGCGCAACGCGCCTACGAGCCGCTGATCGATGGCCCGCAGGAACGCGCGGCTTACGATCAGTACGTGCAGTTGCTGGCGCAGTACCGTCAACTCGAAGACCGCATGAAGACTCTGTCGCGCAACAATCAGGTCGACGAACTGCGGCAGATGCTCAACACCGATTTGCTCGCCAATTCCGAAGCGGTGAATACCGCTCTCGCGCGTTTGCTGGAGATCAACACCCAACAGATCGCCGAGACCAATCAGGGCGCCACGGATCAGTATTCGATGTCGTTCAATCTGGTGGTGACCCTGCTGGTGATCGCCACCGGTCTGACCTTCCTGTTCGCCTGGTTGCTGACCGTCAGCATCACCAAGCCGATCGCCAAGGCTCTGGATGCAGCGGAAACCATCGCCGAAGGCAATCTGACCCAACCGATCCAAGTGGACGGCACCGACGAAGCCGGGCGCCTGCTGGCGGCCATGGCCAAGATGCAGTCGAAGCTGCGCGACACCCTGCAGCGGATTTCCGGCTCGGCCACCCAACTGGCCTCTGCCGCCGAAGAGCTGAACAGCGTCACCGACGAAAGCGCCCGGGGTCTGACCCAGCAGAACAACGAAATCGAGCAGGCTGCCACCGCGGTCAACGAGATGACTAGCGCCGTGGAAGAAGTTGCGCGCAACGCCGTCAGCACCTCGGAAGCTTCGAAGAACGCCACCACCTCCGCTGGCGACGGCCGCGATCTGGTGCAGGAAACCGTCAGTGCTATCGAACGCATGAGCGCCGACGTGCAGAGCACCGCGACCCTGATCGGCGATCTGGCCAACGAATCCCGTGACATCGGCAAGGTGCTGGACGTGATCCGTGGCTTGGCCGACCAGACCAACCTGCTGGCGCTCAACGCTGCAATTGAGGCGGCCCGCGCCGGTGAAGCCGGTCGTGGATTTGCGGTGGTCGCCGACGAAGTTCGCGCCCTGGCGCACCGCACCCAGCAGTCGACCAGCGAAATCGAGCGCATGATTGGCAGTATCCAGAGCGGCACCGAACACGCCGTGGATTCGATGCGCAACAGCACCGAGCGCGCCGAATCGACCCTGAACATCGCCCGTGGTGCCGGCCTGTCGCTGGACACGATCAACACGGCCATCGTTGAAATCAACGAGCGCAACCTGGTGATCGCCAGCGCCGCCGAAGAGCAGGCGCAGGTGGCGCGGGAAGTGGATCGCAACCTGGTGAACATCCGCGATCTGTCGGTGCAATCGGCGACCGGCGCGAATCAGACCAGTGCGGCCAGTAATGAGCTGTCGCGATTGGCGCTGGATCTGAACAATATGGTTGGGCGGTTTAGCCTCTGAGATAGAAGCCCCCTTTTGATCATTCTCACATCGAGAGGTTGATCGTTCCCACGCTCCGCGTGGGAATGCAGCCGGGACGCTCCGCGTCCCAAAAGCGGACGCAGAGCGTCCATTGAGGCATTCCCACGCGGAGCGTGGGAACGATCGCCTCCTCTGGTGCAAAAGCTTTTTGACAGCATCACATTTCAACAGGTTAGAATCGCTGGCACGCAGACTGCATGGTCAGTTTGTGCCCGTCTTTCCGCTTCTGGAGTACTGCCTTTGAATGCGACGACCATCAACAGCCTGTTCTTGATCGGCGCGTTGCTGGTAGGCGCAAGCATTCTTGTCAGCTCCCTTTCCTCCCGTCTCGGCATCCCGATTCTGGTGATCATCCTCGCGGTCGGCATGAGTGCCGGGGTCGATGGCGGCGGCATCATTTTCGATAACTACCCGACGGCCTATCTGGTCGGCAACCTCGCACTGGCAGTGATCCTGCTCGACGGTGGGTTACGCACCCGGGTGTCCAGTTTCCGCGTGGCCTTGTGGCCGGCCTTGTCGCTGGCCACGGTCGGCGTCCTTATCACCACCGGCCTCACCGGCATGGCGGCCGCGTGGCTGTTTGACCTCAACCTGATCCAAGGCCTGCTGATCGGCGCCATCGTCGGCTCCACGGACGCCGCCGCGGTGTTCTCGCTGCTCGGCGGCAAGGGCCTGAACGAGCGGGTGACCGCCAGCCTGGAAATCGAATCCGGCAGCAACGACCCGATGGCGGTGTTCCTCACCGTAACCCTGATCGACATGCTCGCCAGCGGCCAGACCGGCCTGCACTGGAGCCTGCTGACCCACCTGATCCGCGAATTCGGCATCGGTGGGGTGATCGGTCTGGGCGGTGGCTGGCTGATGCTGCAACTGGTCAACCGGATCAACCTGGCCACCGGTCTGTATCCGATTCTGGTGATCGCCGGCGGTCTTGTGGTGTTCGCCCTGACCAACGCCCTGCACGGCAGCGGCTTCCTTGCTGTGTACCTGTGCGGTCTGGTGATCGGCAACCGCCCGGTGCGCAGCCGTCACGGCATTCTGCACATGCTCGACGGCATGGCGTGGCTGGCGCAGATCGGCATGTTCCTGGTGCTGGGCCTGCTGGTCACCCCGCATGACTTGCTGCCGATCGCCCTGCCTGCGCTGGGTCTGGCGCTGTGGATGATTCTGTTCGCACGGCCGCTGTCGGTGCTGGTCGGGCTGCTGCCGTTCAAAGCCTTCCATGGCCGCGAAAAGGCGTTCATTTCCTGGGTCGGTCTGCGCGGCGCGGTGCCGATCATTCTGGCGGTGTTCCCGCTGATGGCCGGGCTGCCGAATGCGCAGCTGTACTTCAACCTCGCGTTCTTCATCGTGCTGGTGTCGCTGCTGGTGCAGGGCACGAGCCTGCCGTGGGTGGCCAAGCTGCTCAAGGTGACGGTACCGCCGGAGCCGGCGCCGATTTCCCGCGCCGCCCTCGAAGTACACGTCACCAGCGAGTGGGAACTGTTCGTCTACAAGCTCGGCGCGGAAAAATGGTGCATCGGTTCGCCCCTGCGCGAACTGAAAATGCCCGAAGGCACCCGTATCGCCGCCCTGTTTCGCGGTCAGCAACTGCTCCATCCGTCGGGTAGTACGGTGCTGGAAGTCGATGATTTGCTGTGTGTTATCGGCCATGAGCACAACCTGCCGGCCCTCGGAAAACTGTTCAGCCAGGCGCCGCAACGCGGCCTCGATCTGCGCTTCTTCGGCGACTTCGTACTCGAAGGAGATGCCCAGCTCAAAGCGGTTGCCGCCCTGTACGGCCTGCCCGCCGAAGGCATCGATCCGGACATGACCCTGGGCCACTTCATTGCCCAGAAAGTCGGCGGTGCACCGATCGTTGGCGACCAGGTGGAATGGAACAACACCCACTGGACGGTTGCGGTCATGGACGGGAACAAGATCGGCAAAGTGGGCGTCAGATTCCCCGAAGGAAGTCGCCCGGGCCCCGGGCTCTTCCTCTAAACTGCGTCCACTCTCACTTGCTTGACCGGTCTCTATGCCTACCCTGCGCTCCTTTTTCCTCGCGGCCCTGCTGGGCCTGAGTCTTTCCGTCGGCCCGCTGCAAGCCGCCGAACCACCGTCCAGCGACGCCGTGCAGGCCAGCCTGGACAAGCTCACCGACAGCAAACTGCCCGAGGCCGACAAGAAGGCCCTGCAGACGGTCCTGCAAAACACGCTGAACCAGCTCAACAACCGGCGTGACTACGAGCAGAAGCTGATCGACCTCAAGCAGCAGTTGGCCACTGCGCCGAAGCAGACCATCGAGAATTCGCGCGAACTGACCCGCCTCAAGGCCAGCGCCGTGGTACCGGTAGCGCAGCGCTTCCCCAAGGAAAACATCCAGCAGTTGGAGCAGATGCTCACCGAGCGCTCGACCCAGCAAAGCGATCTGCAAAAGGCCCTGGCCGACGCCAACAGCCTGATCATCACCGCCCAGACCCGTCCCGAACGTGCCCAGGCCGAGATTTCCAGCAGCCAGACGCGCATCCAGCAGATCAATAACATCCTCAAGACCGGCAAGGACGCCGGCAAGACCGTCAGCGCCGAGCAGCGCGACCTGCTCAACGCCGAACTGGCGGCGCTCAATGCGCTGATCCCGCTGCGCCGTCAGGAACTGGCCGGCAACAACCAATTGCAGGATCTGGGCAACAGTCAGCATGACCTGCTCTCGGAAAAGTCCGACCGTCTGGATCGCGAGATCCAGGAACTGCAAACCCTGATCAACCAGAAACGTCTGACCCTGTCGCAGGAAACCGTGACGCAGCAGTCGATCGAGGCACAGAAGTCTGGCAGCAGCGCCCTGCTCGCCACGGAAAGCGCGGCCAACCTCAAGCTCTCCGACTACCTGCTAAAAAGCACTGACCGCCTCAACGAACTCACCCAGCAGAACCTGCAGACCAAGCAGCAACTGGACAGCGTGACCCAGAGCGATTCGGCCCTCGACGAGCAGATCAACGTGCTCAAGGGCAGCCTGCTGCTGTCGAAGATTCTCTACAAGCAGAAGCAAGCGCTGCCGCGCCTCAAGGTCGACCGCGATCTGGCGGACCAGATCGCCGACATTCGCCTGTACCAGTTCGAAATCAATCAACAACGTGAACAGCTGAGCAATCCGGCGACCTACGTCGACAACCTGCTGTCCACCCAGCCGCCGGAACAAGTCACGCCACAACTGCGCAAGAGTCTGCTGGAGCTGGCCAACACCCGTGTCGATCTGCTGGAACGGCTGAGCCGCGAACTGAGCGCGATGCTCAACGAATCGATCACCCTGCAACTAAACCAGAAACAACTGCTGAGCACCGCGCAAAGCCTGCGCGCGACCCTTGACGAGCAGATGTTCTGGATTCCGAGCAACAAGCCGCTGGACACCGAATGGATGCGCGGCGTGCCGGAGCGCCTTAAGCGTCAGATCGACACGTTGCCGCTGGCCTCGAGCCTCAGTGAACTGACCGACGGCCTGACCCAGCGACCACTGTTGTTCCTGCCGCTGGCGCTGCTGATCGGCGCGCTCCTGTGGCGGCGCAAGCAACTGTATTCGCGCCTGAACAAGGTTCACCAGGACATCGGTCACTTCAAGCGTGACAGCCAGTGGCATACGCCACAGGCGATCCTGATCAATATTCTGCTGGCGATGCCGGTGGCGCTGGGCCTGGCCCTGTGCGGGCTGGCGTTGCAGATCGACGCCCGTGGGCAGAACGCCAACATGGGCGCGGCGCTGCTGCAAATGGCCCAGGCGTGGCTGGTGTTCTACACCGCTTACCGGATCCTCGCGCCGGGTGGAGTGGCCGAATTGCACTTCCGCTGGGAAAAGCCGCAGGTCGAATTCCTGCAAGGCTGGGTGCGTCGCCTCGGTCTGGTGGTCATGGCATTGGTGGCCGTGGTGGCGGTTGCCGAACTGCAACCGGCGGCGCTGGCCGACGATGTACTGGGCATGCCGGTGGTGCTGACCTGCTATGCGCTGATGGCGTGGCTGCTCAGCCGCCTGCTGATCAGCAGCCCGACCCACGAAAACGCCTCGCTGTTCCGCAAGGCTGTGGGCGTGATGTTCACCCTGCTGCCCATCGCGCTGTTCGTCGCCGTGTGCTTCGGCTACTACTACACCGCGCTGAAGCTCAGCGACCGCTTGATCAACACCCTGTACCTGCTGATGTTCTGGCTGGTGATCGAAGCGACTTTCGTCCGAGGTCTGGCGGTCGCGGCACGCCGTCTGGCCTACCAGCGCGCCCTGGCCAAACGTCAGGCCGCGAAAGAAGCCGGCGACGGCGAAGCGGTGATCGAAGAGCCAACCCTGGACATCGAGAAGGTCAACGAACAGTCTCTGCGCCTGATACGTCTGGCGCTGCTTGGCGGTTTCATCGCCGCGCTGTACTGGGTCTGGGCCGACCTGATCACCGTGTTCTCGTACCTCGACAACATCACCCTCTACGAATACACCAGCGGCACCGGCGCCAACATGAGCATGGTGCCGATCAGCATCGGCGACATGCTCGGCGCGCTGATCATCATCGGCATCACCTTTGCGCTCGCCCGCAACTTGCCGGGCCTGCTTGAAGTGTTTGTGCTATCGAAACTCAATCTGGCCCAGGGCAGTGCCTACGCGACCACCACGCTACTGTCGTACGTGATCGCCGGGGTCGGTTTCGTCTCGACCCTGTCGACCCTCGGCGTGAGCTGGGACAAGTTGCAATGGCTGGTGGCGGCACTGTCGGTCGGCCTCGGCTTCGGCATGCAGGAGATCTTCGCGAACTTTATCTCCGGCATCATGATCCTGTTCGAGCGCCCGGTGCGGATCGGCGACACCATCACCATCGGCAACCTGTCGGGCACGGTGAGCAAGATCCGCATCCGCGCCACGACCATCACCGACTTCGACCGCAAGGACATCATTGTCCCGAACAAGACGTTCATCACCGGGCAACTGATCAACTGGTCGCTGACCGACACCATCACCCGGGTGACCCTGAAACTGGGCGTCGATTACGGCTCCGATCTGGATCTGGTCAAGGAATTGCTGCTCAAGGCCGCCCGGGAAAACCCGCGCGTGCTCAAGGAGCCCGAGCCGCACGTGTACTTCCTCAACTTCGGCGAAAGCACCCTCGACCACGAATTGCGCATGCATGTGCGCGATCTCGGCGACCGCAACCCGGTGCTCGATGAGGTCAACCGCTTCATCAACCGCGAGTTCAAGAAGCAGCACATCAACATCTCGTTCCGCCAGATGGAGGTTTACCTGAAGAACCTCCACGGCCAGGAATACAAGATGGTGCCGATCGAGCCGGAAACCAAAACCATCGTGCCGGTCAGCGACGACCAGAAACCGTTGCAGGAACCGCCGCCGGCCAAACTCGACTAACCCGGCTAATCCCAGCAGAATGCTCGGACATTCTGCTGGAGCCGGTCCTTGAAAGCCCTCGACGAACTGACCTTCGACAACCGCTTCGCCCGCCTGGGCGATGCGTTCTCGGCCCACGTGCTGCCCGAACCGATCGACAATCCGCGACTGGTGGTTGCCAGCCCGGCGGCCCTGGCGCTGCTGGATCTCGACCCGGCAGTGGCCGACACCCAGGAATTTGCCGAACTGTTCGGCGGCCACAAGCTATGGGCCGATGCCGAACCACGGGCGATGGTCTATTCCGGGCATCAGTTCGGCGGTTACACCCCGCAATTGGGTGACGGTCGCGGACTGTTGCTGGGCGAGGTTTACAATGCGGCCGGCGAGCACTGGGACTTGCATCTGAAGGGCGCCGGGCAGACACCGTTCTCGCGCATGGGCGACGGCCGCGCGGTGCTGCGTTCGTCGATCCGCGAGTTTCTCGCCTCCGAAGCGCTGCATGCGCTGAACATTCCTTCGTCACGCGCCGCCTGCGTGATCGGCTCCGACACTCCCGTCTGGCGTGAGAAACAGGAGCGCGCCGCGATGGTACTGCGCCTGGCGCCGAGCCACATCCGTTTCGGCCACTTCGAATACTTCTATTACACCAAGCGTCCCGAACAGCAGAAGCTGCTCGGCGAACACGTGTTGGCGATGCATTACCCCGAATGCCTGGAACAGCCGGAACCCTATCTGGCGATGTTCCGCGAGATCGTCGAGCGCAACGCCGAACTGATCGCCAAGTGGCAGGCCTACGGCTTCTGCCACGGCGTGATGAACACCGACAACATGTCGATCCTCGGCATCACCTTCGACTTCGGTCCGTTCGCCTTCCTCGACGATTTCGACGCAAACTTCATCTGCAACCACTCCGACGACCAGGGCCGCTACTCCTTCAGCAATCAAGTGCCGGTCGGCCAGTGGAACCTCAGCGCCCTGGCCCAGGCCCTGACGCCGTTCATCAGCGTTGAAGCCCTGCGCGAAACCCTCGGCCTGTACCTGCCACTGTTCCAGGCGCACTACCTCGACCTGATGCGCCGCCGCTTCGGCTTCACCACCGCCGAGGACGACGACCAGCAACTGCTGGAGCAGTTGCTGCAACTGATGCAGAACAGCGGCGTCGATTACACGCTGTTCTTCCGTCGTCTGGGCGAAGAGTCAGCCGAACAGGCCGTCGCTCGCTTGCGCGATGACTTCGTCGATATCAAGGGTTTCGATGCCTGGGGCGAGCGCTACGTCGCCCGCGTCGCACGCGATGGCGCGACCGATCAGGAACAACGCCGTGCGCGGATGCATGCGGTGAATCCGCTGTACATCCTGCGCAACTATCTGGCGCAGAAGGCGATTGATGCTGCCGAGCAGGGTGACTATTCAGAGGTGCGCCGGTTGCACGCGGTGCTGAGCAATCCATTCGAGGAACAGCCTGGAATGGAGAGCTACGCGGAACGGCCGCCGGAGTGGGGCAAGCATCTGGAGATCAGTTGTTCGTCGTAAGCGGGAACGACTGAACCTTGATAATCGATCCGTACGGCTCCAGATCAGTCGTACGATCCCGTTTTATTCATTGAGCCGATCATGACCGACCCCCTCCTCATCCCCTGCCCCTCCTGCAACGGCCTCAACCGCATCCCCGCCGAGCGCCTCAACGATCACCCGAAGTGCGGGCGCTGCAAGTCCGAGGTGCTGTTGAACAAGCCGTTCGAGCTCAAGCAAGGCGATTACGCCAGTCAGATCAAGGGTGATCTGCCGTTGCTGGTGGACGTGTGGGCGGACTGGTGTGGGCCGTGCAAGTCGTTTGCGCCGGTGTTCGAACAGGCAGCTGCGCAGTTGGCGGGCAAGTGCCGTCTGGCCAAGCTGGACAGCGAGGCCAATCAGCAGTTGTCGGCGCAGTTGGGGATTCGTTCGATTCCGAGCCTGATTCTGTTGCGCAACGGCCGGGAAGTGGCCCGTCAGAGCGGGGCCTTCCCGTTGCCGCAGTTGATGGCCTGGCTGCGCAGCCAGGGCATCTGAAAAGGCTTCAGGCGTCTTCGAGCAGGTTGTGCAGTTCGACGAACTGCTGTGTCAGCTTGTGCCGTGGATCGAGGTGGATCAGCGGCATGCTGGCCTGATGCGATTCGCGCATGCGCACTGAACTGGCGAGGTAGACCGGCAGCACCGGCAGGCCCTCGGCGATCAGTTCGTCGAGGATCTGCTGCGGCAGGCTGGCTCGGGCCTGGAACTGGTTGACCACAATGCCTTCGACTTCCAGGCCTTCGTTGTGGTCTTCCTTCAACTCGTCGATCTCGGCGATCAGACCGTACAGGGCCTGACGCGAGAAGCTGTCGCAGTCGAAGGGAATCAGTACCCGATCGGCGGCAATCAGGGCCGAGACCGCATAGAAATTCAGCGCCGGCGGCGTATCCAGATAGATCCGGTCGTAATCTTCCGACAACTCGTCGAGCAGCTTTCGCAGCTTGTTGATCTTGTGCTTGGCCTCAAGCTTGGGCTGCAGGTCAGCCAGCTCGGCGGTGGCGGTGATGATGTGCAGGTTGTCGAACGGCGTTTCGTAGATATCCGCTTGATTCTTTTTCGAGAACGGCCCGGAAGACAGGGTCTGTTTGAAGAAGTCGGCAATGCCCATCGGAATGTCATCACCCGTGAGCCCGGTCAGATACTGAGTGGAATTGGCCTGGGCATCGAGGTCGACCAACAGCGTGCGATAACCCTCGCTGGCGCTCACCGCCGCCAGATTGCAGGCAATGCTGGATTTGCCCACGCCACCTTTCTGATTGAACACCACGCGCCGCATGACAAAACCTCCGTGTATCAAAGAATGACCGAGTGTAGTGGTGCCCGGTGCCGGTTCGCTACCTCGATGGACGCGGACTACAAAGTCAGGCGCCAATCTCCCAATGGATACGGCGTAAAGAGACCCGTTGATCGCGGATTCGCCTGACAGACAGCCACCCGACAATCTGGATAATGGCCAAGTGACAGCTCTTGCCGCGTACCAATCGGTTCATTTCGTCGTTCAAAACGTAACCAGCATTTGCTACACACTCGTCGCACCGGGATAATGCGCGCCACCCGGCGCCACGCGCCATGCCATTTCAGGCTAAATCAGCTCAGCGGCGACGTTGGCGAAACCGCGTCAACTCAGCCCGCAGGGGCGGGATAAATGTCCGTGATCAACTTCAACATCGCCCAATGGCGCGCCTGGGCTCCCGGGCTCGACAGTGTGGAAGCCTGGCAAGCCTGGAGCCGACAGCCGGTCGTGCTCGAAAGCAGCGATGCCGCACCCGATGTGTCGTTTCTGCCGGCCATGCAGCGCCGTCGTCTCAGCCGTCTGGCGCGGATGGCGTTCAGTGTCGGTTGGCCGCTGGCCGACGGTCGGGAAAATCTGCCGCTTGTGTTCGTCTCCCGGCACGGCGAAACCCCGCGTACCTTTGAAATTCTCAGTGATCTGGCCAACGAACAGCCGCTGTCGCCGACCCAGTTCAGCCTGTCGGTGCACAACGCGATCATCGGCCTGTGGTCGATCATGCGCGGCGAAACCAGCGAAATGACCGCCCTCGCCGCGGCCGGCGACGGCCTTGAGCACGGCCTGCTCGAAGCGGCGACGTTGCTGAACGAAGGGGCCCCCGCGGTGCTGCTGGTGATCACCGAGGAACAACCGCCCGAAGCCTATTCGACGTGGATCGACGACGTGCCGTTTCCCTATGCGGTCGGGCTGTTGCTCACCCCCGGTACCGACTGGCGGCTGACCCTGAACAGCGCCCCCGAAGCACGGTCAAAAACGCAGTGGCCTCATGCGCTGAATCTGCTGCGAACCCTGCTCGATCAGCAACCCCATTGCCAACATGCCTGGAAGAATCGTCTATGGACCTGGCAACGCAACCCGTGATCGAAAAAAATCGCGATGCCTATTACTGGCGTCTGCTGGCGACTGCCACCAGCTTCGCCCTGTTCGGGCTCGGTGGTCTGTGCCTGCGCCTGCTGGTATTTCCATTGCTCGGTTTCCTGCCGGGCGACGCCATTGCGCACCGCGAGCGGGCGCGCCAGACCGTCAGTCGGCTGTTCTGGTTTTTCGTCCGGTTCATGGCCCGTACCGGCGTGCTGACCTACGACATCCAGGGCGCCGAACGTCTCGGCCGTCCGGGGCAGATGATCATCGCCAACCACCCGTCGCTGATCGACGTGGTATTCCTGATCGGTCTGGTGCGCGGGGCCAATTGCGTGGTGAAGAAAAGCCTGTGGGAAAACCCCTTCACTCGCGGCCCGCTGCGCAGCACCGAATACATCAGCAACGACGGCAGCATGGACATGCTCGACGCTGCCGCTGGCGCGTTGCAGGGCGGGCAGACCCTGATCATTTTCCCTGAAGGTACCCGCACACAGCCGGGTCAGGCGCCGGCCTTTCATCGGGGGGCGGCGGCCATCGCGCTGCGCGGTGCGAGAATCGTCACCCCGGTAGTCATCAAGGTCAGTCCGACCACCCTGACCAAGGCCGAGCCCTGGTATCGCATTCCCAGTCGCCGCGTGCACTTCAGTTTTCGCGTCGGGGCCGATATAGACCCACAGACTTTCGCCGCGCAGGGCCCCGCGCCTCAGGCTTCGCGCAAGCTCAACGACTATTTGCACCAATTCTTTATCAAGGAGCTCGCCGAAGATGAGCGATCTAAACCGTGACATAAAAGAGCTGATCATCGACGCCCTGGGCCTCGAAGACATCAGCGCAGAGGACATCGGCGACGACCAGACGCTGTTTGGCGAAGGCCTGGGCCTGGATTCCGTCGACGCTCTGGAACTCGGCCTGGCGATCCAGAAAAAGTACGGCATCAAAATCGACGCCGACGCCAAGGACACCCGCAACCATTTCTCCAACGTGGCGAGCCTTGCGGCGTTCGTCACGGCAAAACAGGCAGCTTGAGACCGGACCATGCAAACTCGTGACGACATCTTCAACACCCTGCGCGATGCCCTGGTCGAGCTGTTCGAACTGGACCCGGCCCGCGTGAGCCTGGAATCCAACCTGTATCAGGATCTGGAAATCGACAGCATCGATGCCGTCGACCTGATCGATCACATCAAGCGCCAGACCGGCAAGAAAATCGCCGCCGAGGAGTTCAAGTCGGTGCGCACCGTCAGCGACGTGGTCGAGGCGGTCTACCGTCTGGTTCAACCGGCGGCATGAGCCGACTGATCGGTCTCGGCCTGCTGCTGGCGGGCCTGCTGTATCCCTTTGCGGTGTATTTCGGCATGGAGCATTTCGCGCCATGGCAGTTCGGCCTGCTGCTGGGCGGCCTGTGGCTGGCCCGCGCACTGACCGGCGAACGCAAGCCCGGCAGCCTGTGGATGGCCTTTGTGGCGATCGTGTTCTGCCTGCTGCTGGCGGTGTTCGACAGCCCTTTGCTGCTGCGTTGGTACCCGGTGCTGATCAGCGGCTTCATGCTGGTGCTGTTCAGCCTGAGCCTGAAATACGGCCCGCCGATGGTCGAGCGTCTGGCTCGCCTGCGTGAGCCGCAACTGCCGCTCAAGGCGATTCGTTACACCCGCCAGGTCACCGTGGCCTGGAGCGTGTTTTTCTTTTGCAACGGTTTGTGCGCCGCCCTGCTGACACTGTGGGCGCCGCTGAACTGGTGGATGTTGTACACCGGCCTGATCTCCTACGGATTGATCGGCCTGATGTTTGCCATTGAATGGCTGATACGACAACGGGTAAGAGGTCGCCCATGAACTGGATAAAACTTGAGCAGCTGTTGCTCAAGGCCCCGCCGGCGCGTGCTGTTACAAGCGCACCGGCACTCGATCACGCTCAACTGCGCGAACAGGCCCTGGGCCTGGCCGCCGGTCTGCAAGCACGCGGCGTGAAGCGTCTGGCGGTGCATCTGGAAGATGCCGCCGATCTGGCCGTCGCCCTGCTCGGTGCCTGGCGTGCCGGCATCAGCGTGTTGCTGCCCTCGGATCTGCAAGCACAGACCCGCCAGCGCTGGTCGAGCGACGTCGATCTGTGGCTGACCGATCAGGCCGGTGACGCCCGTCTGAGCGATCTGCAGCAACCGGCCCTGCCCGCAGCCGAACTGGATCTCGACCAGTGCCGCCTGAGCCTGTGCACCTCCGGCTCCAGCGGCGAGCCCAAGCGCATCGACAAATCCCTGCGGCAACTGGCCAACGAAGTCGAAGCCCTCGAACAGCTGTGGGGGGCGGATCTCGGCGAGGCCTGCATCCTCGGCAGCGTCGCCACCCAGCACATCTACGGCTTGCTGTTCCGCGTGCTGTGGCCGCTGTGCGCCGGGCGTCCGTTCCTGCGCAAGCAACTGGCCTTCCCGGAAGACCTGCAACGTGCCAGCCGCGAGCACCCGGCCTTCGCCTGGGTCGCCAGCCCGGCGCTGCTCAAACGCATGGGCGACAACCTCGACTGGCCAGCGCTGAGCGCCGTGCGCCGGGTGTTTTCCTCTGGCGGCGCATTGCCGGCAGACGCCGCAAAAAGCCTGCATCAACGCCTGGGACAGTGGCCGACGGAAATCCTCGGCAGCTCGGAAACCGGCGGCATCGCCTGGCGTCAGGGCGAATCGTTGTGGCAGCCATTTGCCGGCGTCGAGTTGAGCCAGGACAGCAATGACGCCCTGCTGATCGCTTCGCCTTACCTGCCCGCCGGGCATGTCGAACACACCGCCGATGCGGCAAGCATTCAGGCCGATGGTCGCTTTCAGTTGCTCGGGCGGCTCGACCGGATCGTCAAACTCGAAGAAAAACGTATTTCCCTGCCGATGCTTGAACAGGCGCTGGTGGCCCACGACTGGGTCGCCGAAGCGCGTCTGGGCGTGGTGCAGGAAAACCGCGCGTCGCTCGGCGCCCTGCTGGTGCTCAGCGAATCCGGCCTGTTTGCCCTGCGCGAACACGGTCGGCGCAGCCTGACCGAAACCCTGCGCCGTCATCTCGGCGACCACTGCGAAGCCCTGGCCCTGCCCCGCCGCTGGCGCCTGCTGCGGCAAATGCCGCTGACCTCGCAGGGCAAGTTGCCTCAAGCCGACGTCGAAGCCTTGCTGCTGGCACCACGGCCGAAAGCGCCGGAAATCCTGGAACAGGCCGAAACCGAGGGTGAATGGAACCTGCAATTGAGCGTTCCGCCGGACCTTGCCTACTTCAGCGGCCACTTCCCCAAGGCCCCGGTGCTGCCGGGCGTGGTGCAGGTCGAATGGGCGCTGAATCTGGGTCGACAACTGCTGAACCTGCCCGGCGCATTCGCCGGCATGGAAGTGCTGAAGTTCCAGCAACTGGTGCGCCCCGGCGATGAAGTCCAGTTGCACCTGCGCTTCGACCCGGAACGCGGCAAGTTGTATTTCGCCTACCGCAACGACACGGCCACCTGCTCCAGCGGGCGGATTCTGCTGGGGGCTGGCGATGCATAACCCTTGCGCCGTGATCCCGGTCTACAACCACGAAACCGCCATCGGCACGGTGGTCGACGCCCTGCTCGCCGAGGATCTGCCATGCATTCTGGTGGACGATGCCAGCAGCAAATCCTGCGCAGCGGTGCTGGACGCGCTGGCCGAACGCGAACGGGTTTATCTGGTTCGCCTCACTGCCAATCAGGGCAAGGGTGGCGCGGTGATGACCGGTCTGCGTGAAGCGGCGCGGCTGGGCTTCAGCCATGCCTTGCAGGTCGACGCCGACGGTCAGCACGACTTGCAGGATGTCGCGCGTTTCATCGAAGAATCCCGCGCTCACCCCGAGTCGCTGGTCTGCGGCTATCCGCTGTATGACGCCAGCGTGCCCAAAGGCCGTTTGTATGCGCGTTACCTGACCCACGTAATGGTGTGGATCAACACCCTATCGCTGCAGATTCGCGACTCGATGTGCGGCTTCCGGGTGTATCCGCTGGAACCGACGCTGGGCGTGATCGACTCGGCGCGGATCGGCAAGCGCATGGATTTCGACTCGGACATTCTGGTGCGCCTGGCGTGGCGCAATCAGCCGATGCGCTGGTTGCAGACCAGCGTGCACTACCCGCTGGACGGCGTGTCGCACTTTCGCCTGTTCCACGACAACGTGCTGATCTCGAGCATGCACACGCGCCTGTTCTTCGGCATGTTGCTGCGTCTGCCCGTGATCCTCTGGCGACGGTGGCGTCCATGACCGTCGAGACCGACAAGAAGCACTGGGCCGACCGCGAAGAGCGTGGCAGTTTCCTGCTGATGAAATTCACCGCACTCGCCGCCAAGGTTCTCGGCCGACGCCTGCTGAGCCCGTTGCTGTACGGCATCGTCCTGTACTTTTTTCTGTTCGGCCGAACTGCACGGTGCAGTGCCTGGCAGTATCAGCAGCGCCTCGCCGACTGGAGCGGTCGCCACGAATTGCGCCCGACCCGGTGGCGGGTGTTCCGCCAGTTCATGGCCTTCGCCGATTCGCTGCTCGACAAGCTCGACGTGTGGAACGGCAAGCTGAAGATCGAGCAGATCGAAATCATCGACCCGGCGCTGTTGCGCAATCAGTTGCGCGGCAGTCGCGGGCAAATGCTGGTGGGCGCGCATCTGGGCAACCTCGAAGTGTGCCGGGCGCTGGCGGAGCTGGGCGAAAAGGTCACCATGAACGTTCTGGTGCACACCAAGCATGCCGAGCAGTTCAATCGCCTGCTGGGCGAGGCCGGCGCGACCAACCTGCGGCTGATCCAAGTCAGCGAACTGGACCCGGTGATCATGCTGCAACTGCACGAACGGCTGGAACGCGGCGAGTGGCTGGCGATTGCCGGCGACCGCGTGCCACTGCACGGCGGGCGCAGTGTGACCGTGGACTTTCTCGGCCACCCGGCGCCGTTCCCGCAAGGGCCGTGGCTGCTGGCCGGCCTGCTGAAATGCCCGGTCAACCTGCTGATGTGCCTCAAGCAACCTGACGGCCACTATCGCCTGACTCTCGAGCCGTTCGCCGACGCTGTGGTGTGGTCACGCCGCGAGCGCGAACAGGTCATTCATCAGTGGGCCACCCGCTATGCGCAACGCCTGAGTCACTATTGCCTCGAAGCACCGTGCCAATGGTTCAACTTTTACCCATTCTGGAAAACCGATGACAACGCCAACTCCTGAGCCGGTCACCTTCGGCGAACGCCCTCTGCGCATCGAAGACGTGCTGGCCCTGGCCAACCGTCAGGCGCCCGTGCAGTTGCAGAGCGACGCGCCTTATCGCGAACGCATCGCCAAGGGTGCGCGGTTCCTCGATTCGCTGCTGGACAAGGAAGGCGTGATCTACGGCGTGACCACCGGTTACGGCGATTCCTGCGTGGTCGCAGTGCCGTTGCATCACGTCGAGGCGCTGCCGCGTCATCTCTACACGTTCCACGGTTGCGGGCTGGGCAAACTGCTCGATGCCCAGGCCACCCGCGCGGTGCTGGCGGCGCGTCTGCAGTCGCTGTGCCACGGCGTTTCCGGGGTGCGCATCGAATTGCTGGAACGCCTGCATGCCTTCCTTGAACACGACATTTTGCCGCTGATCCCCGAAGAAGGTTCGGTGGGCGCCAGCGGCGACCTGACGCCGTTGTCCTACGTCGCCGCAACCCTGTCCGGCGAGCGTGAAGTGATGTTCCGTGGCGAACGCCGCCAGGCTGCCGATGTGCATCGCGAACTGGGCTGGACACCATTGGTGCTGCGTCCGAAAGAAGCGCTGGCGCTGATGAACGGCACCGCCGTGATGACCGGTTTGGCGTGCCTGGCTTACGCCCGCGCCGATTACCTGCTGCAACTGGCGACCCGCATCACCGCACTGAACGTGGTGGCGCTGCAAGGCAATCCGGAGCACTTCGACGAGCGCCTGTTCGCCGCCAAGCCGCATCCGGGTCAGATGCAGGTGGCCGCGTGGCTGCGCAAGGATCTGGCAATCGACGCGCCGACCGCGCCGCTGCACCGCTTGCAGGATCGCTACTCGCTGCGCTGTGCACCGCACGTGCTTGGCGTATTGGCCGACAGCCTGAACTGGCTGCGCTCGTTCATCGAGACCGAACTCAACAGCGCCAACGACAACCCGATCATCGACGCCGAAGCCGAGCGCGTGCTGCACGGCGGGCACTTCTACGGCGGGCATATTGCGTTCGCCATGGACAGCCTGAAAAACCTCGTGGCCAACGTTGCCGACCTGCTCGACCGACAACTCGCACTGCTGGTGGACGAGCGTTACAACCACGGTTTGCCGAGCAACCTGTCCGGCGCCAGCGCCGACCGCGCGATGCTCAACCACGGCTTCAAGGCCGTGCAGATCGGCGCCAGTGCCTGGACTGCCGAAGCGCTGAAAAACACCATGCCGGCCAGCGTGTTCTCACGCTCCACCGAGTGCCACAACCAGGACAAGGTGAGCATGGGCACCATCGCCGCCCGCGACGCCATTCGTGTGCTGGAGCTGACCGAACAGGTCGCCGCCGCCACGCTGCTCGCGGCCAATCAGGGCGTGTGGCTGCGTAACCGCGATGAAGATGCGCGTCCACTGCCGCCATCGCTGGCCGCCATGCACGAACAACTGGCCGAGGACTTCCCGCCGGTGATCGAAGACCGCGCCCTGGAAGGCGAACTGCGCCTGTGTCTGCAACGCATCGCCGAACAACACTGGAGGCTGCATGCGTAGTGCCGGAGTGCTTCACGCCGATACGGAAATCCTCGTGCCGTTCTTTGACGTCGACACCATGCACGTCGTCTGGCACGGCCATTACGTGAAATACCTGGAAGTGGCGCGTTGCGCGTTGCTCGACAAGATCGGCCACAACTACAACCAGATGGTCGACTCGGGCTACGCCTGGCCGGTGATCGACCTGCAACTGCGCTACGTGCGCGGCGCGGTATTCGGTCAGCGGCTGAACGTGCGCGCCAGTCTGGTGGAGTGGGAAAACCGCCTGAAGATCCACTACCTGATCACTGATGCGCAGACCGGCGAACGCCTGACCCGCGCCAGCTCGGTGCAGGTCGCCGTCGAAGTGAGCAGCCGCGAGATGCAACTGGCCTCGCCGAAAGTCTTCACCGATGCCGTGGAAAGGATACTGCGATGAATGTGTTTCTGAAATCCCTCGGGTCCCTGGCGCTGCTGACGCTGTCGTCGCTGGCCAACGCCTTCGACCTGCAACAGTTGAGCGAGCAACTGGCGAAACCGGACGTGATCCACGGCCAGTTCACCCAGGAAAAACACCTGCGCGCCCTGCCCCAGCCGCTGATCAGCAAGGGCAGTTTTGTCCTCGCCAAAAACCACGGCTTGCTGTGGCTACTGAAAACCCCGCTGCAACAGGATTACCGCATCAGCGCCAAGGGCATCGCCCGGCGTGACGCCACCGGCTGGCAACTGCTGCCGAACAAGAGCGCCGGGGCCGAGCAGAACCGTTTGTTCCTCGCCGTACTGCAAGGCGACAGCAGCGGTCTGCAACGGGATTTCGAACTGGCCCTGAGCGGCGATGCGCAGCAATGGCAACTGACCCTGACTCCGCGCTCGGTGCTGCTCAAGCAGGTCTTCAACCAGATCAACATCAGCGGCGGCACCTTGGTGAACACCATCGAACTGCTGGAAACCCAGGGCGACAGCACCGTACTGCGCATGCAGGACAGCACTGCCGGCCAACCTCTGAGCGACGCGGAGCAACATGACTTTGCCGAGTGAGCGCAGGCTGCCCTGGCTGTTCCTGATCCTGCTGCTGGCCGTCGTCGCACTGGGGGCCTGGCAGTGGCGCGACGGTGCGCCGCTCTCGGCCAACCTGATGGAGCTGGTGCCCGGCACTCACCCGGACGCCCTCGAACTGCGCGCCGAACAACGCATGCAGGAACCGCTCAACCGCGACATGCTGGTGCTGGTCGGCCACACCGATCGCCAGCAAGCCGTCACCATGGCCCAGACCCTGGGCGAACAATGGCAGGCCAGCGGGCTGTTCGAAAAAGTGCAGTGGAACCTGCAAGCCGACCTGCCGGCCCTGCGCACGCAACTGCTGCAAGGGCGTCTGGCAATGCTTTCGGCGGATGACCGACAACTGCTGAGCGAACGTCCAGACGCCTTTATCCAGCAACGGGTACAGGCGCTGTTCGACCCGTTCACCGGGTTCAGTCTGGTGCCGAGCCAGGACGACTGGCTGGGCCTGACCGGGCGCATCCAGAACAGCCAGCCACAACATGGCGCGGTGCAGCTGGACATCAGCAGCGGTGCGTTGATCGCCGACGCCGACGGCAAGAGCTGGGTGCTGCTGCGCGCACGCACCACCGGCAGCGCCTTCGACATGAATCAACCGCTGCAAGTCGCCGCCCTGCTGCAACACAGCCGTGAGCAAGCAGCTCGCGCCGACGTGCAACTGTTGGCCGCCAGCGGCCTGCTGTACGCCGCCAACGGTCAGCAGCAGGCGACCCGGGAAATGACCTGGGTCGGGGGCGGCGCCACCATCGGCATCCTGTTGCTGTTGCTGCTCGCCTTCCGTCGCTGGCGGGTGCTGCTGGCGTTCATTCCGGTGCTGGTGGGCATGCTGTTCGGCGCGGTGGCCTGCGTCGCGCTGTTCGGGCACATGCATGTGATGACGCTGGTGCTCGGTTCGAGCCTGATCGGGGTGGCGGTGGATTACCCGCTGCACTACCTGTCCAAGAGCTGGAGCCTCAAGCCGTGGCACAGCTGGCCGGCGTTGCGCCTGACCCTGTCCGGGCTGACATTGAGCCTGATCACCAGCGCCATCGGTTATCTGGCGCTGGCCTGGACGCCCTTCCCGGCCCTGACCCAAATCGCCGTGTTCTCCGCCGCCGGTTTGCTCGGCGCCTACCTGTCGGCGGTGTGCCTGTTGCCGGCGCTGCTGAAAAACGTCGAACTGCGCCCGGCGCAGTGGCCGCTGCAATTGGCTGAGCGCCTGGTGCGACTACGGGAGAACCTGCTCGAACACGTCAGAACGCCGGTGTTGCTGACCCTGCTGATCGCCTTCTGCGTCGGTGGCCTGCTGCAACTGGAGAGCAGGAACGACATCCGCCAGTGGGTCGGTGCGCCGCAACGTCTGACCGATGAGGCACAGACCATCGCGCGGATTACCGGCTATCAGCCAACCAGCCAGTTCTTCCTGGTGCGCGCCGCCGATCAGCAGCAATTGCTGGAACGGCAAGCGGCCCTGAGCGAGCGCCTGGATCAACTGGTCAACCTCGACAAGTTGCAGGGTTATCTGGCGCTCAATCAACTGGTGAGCCCGCCGGCTCAGCAGCAAGAAGTGCGTGAGGCGCTCGGCAAGTTGCCGCAGTTCTGGCAGCCGTTGCTGGAGGTCGGCGTGCCGCTGGCGGCGCTGCAAACCGAGCTGCAACAGTTGCAGACCCTGCCCGCCGAAGACATCGATGCGGCGCTGGCCGGCCCGCTCGGCGAGCCCTACCGCACGCTGTGGCTGGGGCCGACCGAGGACGGCGTGGCGGCAATGGTGAGCCTGCAAGGCCTGAACAATCCGTCGCTGCTGCGGGTGCAGGCGCTGGATCTGCCCGGCGTGATGCTGGTGGATCGGCTCGGCGATCTGAACAAGGTGTTCGCCCAGACCCAGATCAGCGCCGCTGAGCTGAAACTCGCGTCCTGCGTGTTGATCGTGCTGGTGCTGATGCTGCCGTTCGGTCTTGGTGGCGCGCTGCGGATCGTCGCCCTGCCGCTGCTCGCTGCGCTGTGCAGCCTCGCCAGCCTGGGCTGGCTCGGCCAGCCGCTGACCCTGTTCAGCCTGTTCGGCCTGCTGCTGGTAGCGGCGATCAGCGTCGACTACGCGATCCTCATGCGCGAACAGGTCGGCGGCGCGGCCGTCAGTCTGCTCGGCACCTTGCTCGCCGCCGCCACCACCTGGCTGTCGTTCGGCCTGCTGGCGGTGTCGAGCACCCCGGCGGTGAGTAACTTCGGCCTGTCGGTGAGCCTTGGACTGGCCTTCAGCTTCATGCTCGCGCCGTGGGCCGGGCGTCAGACCCATGCGGTTGCCGTCACGGAGCCTGCAGCATGATGGTGGTGATTTTCTGGCTGATGGCCCTGGCGCTGTTCTTCGTCGCCACTCGGGTCGGCCGGCATTTCGGCCTGATCCCGATCGTCAGTCAATTGCTGCTGGCCAGCTTCGGCCTGCCGCTGCTGATGTACTTCTGGATCGAACCGGGCTGGCAACTCAACGGCGCCGAACTGATCGCGCCGGACTGGCTGAAAAACCTCTACAGCCTGAGCTTCGCCCTGCTGCTGGGGCACATCCTCAGCGACGTGATCGACCTGCGCCTGGACCGTCAGAGCGTGAAGATCGCCCTGCCGAGTTTCGCCGTGCCGTTCACCTGCGGCCTGGCGACGGCGTACTGGCTGCTGCCGACAGAACCGTGGATCAACTCGCTGGCCATCGGTCTGGTGTTCGCCATCACCGCGATCCCGGTGTTGTACCTGTACCTGCGCCACATCGACTACCCGCCCGCCGCCACCCGGCGTCTGGTGCAGACCGCAATCCTGATCGACCTGACTTGCTGGACGCTGTTCGGCCTCGCTCAGGGCAGCCTGCACCTGAGCAGTCTGTTGCTGCCGTTGGGGATGGCCTGCGTACCCGTGCTGCTGCGAGTGTTCGGCATCCGCCGGCCACTGACCTACAGCCTCGGTTTCTTTGCGCTGTTGGTGTTGGCTGAACACTACAAACTCAACGCACTGATTTTCGGCATCGGCTATCTGCTGTGCATGGCCGCGCTCAAGGTGCCACTGGTATTGCCGCTGCCGGCGCACTGGATGAACCGCTTGCAGACCTGGGTTGCGATTCCGCTGATCCTCACGTTCGGCATCGTCCAGATCGACGTGCACAGCGCCCTCGCCAGTCTCGGCGCCGTGCAATGGGCGGCGCTCCTGCTGTTGCCGGTCGCCAGCAAAATCCTGGGCAACTGGCTCGGTCTCGGCTGGGCCGGCGCGTCGTTCGCAGGCGCCAGCCGCTGGCGCGAAAGCGTGCTGCTGAACATTCGCGGCTTGAGCGAAATCGTCTTTCTCAACCTGCTGTTGCAACAACAGCTCATCAGCCCGGCGCTGTACTTTGCGCTGATGCTGATGGGTCTGATCGCGACGCTGTTGCCGGCCTTCATCGGCCTGCACCGGGCGTCACTGAACCCTATTGCCGTACCCAGGAGCTCACGTGCCAATCGTTGAAATGGAATCCCGTCAGGTCGTGATCATCGGCGCCGGCCCCTCCGGCGCCATCGCCGCCGCATTGCTCAAGCGCAAGGGGCACGACGTGCTGGTGATCGAGCGTCAGCATTTCCCGAGGTTCTCCATCGGTGAAAGCCTGCTCTGCCATTGCCTGGATTTCGTCGAAGAGGCCGGCATGCTCGAGGCGGTAAATGCCGCCGGGTTCCAGCGCAAGAACGGTGCGGCGTTTGCCTGGGGCGAGCGCTACAGCGCGTTTGATTTTGCTGACACATTCACCGCCGGCAAGCCCACGACCCTGCAGGTGCAACGCGCCGACTTCGACAAATTGCTGGCCGATCAGGCGGCGTTGCAGGGCGCGGAAATTCGCTACGGCGACGCGATTGTCAGCGTCGATTTCGAACGCCCGCGACCGCAGTTGAATGTGCGCCGCGAAGACGGCAGCGAGTACCGCGTCGAAGCCGATTTTGTCCTTGATGCCAGCGGCTACGGCCGCGTGCTGTCGCGCCTTCTGGACCTGGAAGCGCCGTCGAATTTCCCGGTTCGCCAAGCCGTGTTCACCCACGTCGAAGACCACATCGATCATCCCGGCTTCGACCGCGAGAAGATTCTCATCACCACCCACCCGCAGCACCGCGATATCTGGTTCTGGTCGATCCCGTTCAGCAACGGGCGCTGCTCGGTGGGCGTGGTGGCTGCCGCAGAACATTTCGCGGGTCGCGATACCGACCTCGACGCCTGCCTGCGCGGTTTCATCGCCGAAACCCCGAGCCTGGCCAAAGTGCTGAACAACGCCGTGTGGGATACCCCGGCGCGCACTCTCGGCGGCTATGCGGCCAACGTCAAAACCCTGCACGGCCCGGGCTTTGCGCTGCTGGGTAACGCGGCCGAATTTCTCGACCCGGTGTTCTCCTCGGGCGTGACCATTGCCATGCGTTCGGCGAGCATGGCCGCCGCTGTGCTGCACCGCCAGTTGCAGGGCGAAACCGTGGACTGGCAACGGGAGTTTGCCGAGCCGCTGAAACGCGGGGTCGATACATTCCGCTGCTACGTCGAAGGCTGGTACGCCGGCACCTTTCAGGACGTGATTTTCCACGAGCAAGGCTCCCCGGAAATCCGCCGCATGATCTGCTCGATCCTCGCCGGTTACGCCTGGGACGAACGCAACCCGTTCGTCAGTGAAGCGCGCCGTCGGCTGAAGACGATCTCCGAACTCTGTGCAAGGGACGACACATGAATTACCTGAGCGACAACTACGTCGAGGAAACCCGCTTCGGCTTCTGGTTCCTGCGCAGTCACACCTGGCAGCACCATGTGCTGCGCGTGGCGATCAACGATCTGCGCGGACTGTTCAGCGAATCGTTGCCGGCCAATCCGGTGCTGCTGGATGCCGGCTGTGGCCAGGGCAAGTCGTTCGGTCACCTGCGCCAGACTTTCGCGCCACAGCGGCTGATCGGCGTCGATGCCGATCCGCACAGCCTGGAATTGAGCGCCGCCGAGGCCGCGCGTCAGGGCTTCGACGTCGAGCTGATCGGCAGCGACTGCGCGACGCTCAATGTGCCGGACGCCAGCGTCGACCTGCTGTTCTGTCACCAAACCTTCCATCATCTGGTGGAGCAGGAAAAAGCCCTCGCCGAGTTCTATCGGGTGCTCAAGCCGGGCGGTTATCTGCTGTTCGCCGAGTCCACCGAGGCTTACATTGATACGTGGGTGATTCGCTGGCTGTTCCGGCATCCGATGCATGTGCAAAAGAGCGCGGCGCAGTACCTGGAGATGATTCGCCAGCAGGGTTTCGAGTTCGCCGAACAGAACGTTTCGTACCCGTATCTGTGGTGGAGCCGGTCGAAGGATTTCGGTCTGCTCGAACGTTTTGGATTGCGCCAGCCCAAGCCCTTTGGCCAGCGGGAAGAAACCCTGGTCAACGTGGTGGCCCGCAAACCTTTGAACGAGGCTGTCTGATGTTGCGTGTTCTACTGCTCGCCTGCGTCCTGCTGCTCGGTGCCTGCGCCAGTCAGGCGCCGCTGCCGGCCGGCAACCCGAGCCTGCCGCTGCCGATGCAACTGCATATCGAGCGGCACCTGGCCGGGCAACAGCAAGACTGGTTGCTGGTGATCCAGCGCGAAGGGCCGGGCATCCGCTGGTCGATGATGGATCCGCTGGGCATTCCCCAGGCGCGTCAGCAGTTGATCGACGGGCACTGGCAGGCCGACGGCCTGCTGCCGCCCAACCCGGAAGCCCGGGAGCTGTTCGCCGCGCTGCTGTTCGCCCTGACCCCGGCGGACGAGCTGTCGCGCAACTACCCCGACGCGCAGCAACAGGGCGGCCAGCGCTCCCTGCCGGCGCGCTGGGACATCCGTTACACCCAACCCTTGAGTTTCGAATTGAACCTGCCACAAGGCCCGCACTATCGCGTAACGCCACTCGGTGAACCGACGTCATGACCGCCTACCTCAATGCCCTCGGCGTGATCTGCGCCCTGGGGCGCGACAAGCAAACCGTGGCACGCAACCTGTTTGCCGGCGACTGCTCCGGCATGCGCCGCGAGTCCGGCTGGGTCCCGGAGCGCGAACTGCCGGTGGCCGCCGTACACGGCGATCTGGCGCCGATTCCCGAGGCGCTGGCCGACCAGCGCAGCCGCAACAATCAACTGTTGCTGGAAGCCGCGTTGCAGATTCGCGATGACATCGAGCAGGCGATCCAGACTTACGGCCGCGAGCGCATCGGCGTGGTGCTCGGCACCAGCACTTCCGGTATCGACGAAGCCAGCCGTGGCCTGGCGCACTACATTCGTGACCAGCAGTTCCCGGCCGATTACGACTACCGGCAACAGGAACTCGGCGCCCCGGCGAATTTCCTCGCCGACTGGCTGCAACTGAGCGGCCCGACCTATGTGATTTCCACCGCCTGCACCTCCAGCGCACGCGCCTTGATGAGCGCCCGACGCCTGCTCGATCTGGGCCTGTGCGACGCCGTGCTGTGCGGCGGTGTCGACAGCCTGTGCAAACTGACCCTCAACGGTTTCAGTGCGCTGGAAGCGGTGTCGGACGAGCGCTGCAATCCGTTTTCCGCCAACCGCAACGGCATCAACATCGGCGAAGCGGCGGTACTGTTCGTGATGAGCAAACAGCGCGGTGCAGGGCCGGGCATCGCCCTGCTCGGCGCTGGCGCCAGCTCCGACGCGCACCATATTTCCGCACCTGAGCCGACCGGCCGAGGCGCGCTTCAATCGATGCAGAAGGCGCTCGATCAAGCCCATCTGCAAGCCGGCGACATCAGCTATCTGAACCTGCACGGCACCGCGACCCAGCACAACGACGCCATGGAAAGTCTGGCCGTTGACGCGCTGTTTGCCGACGGCGTGCCGTGTTCCTCGACCAAACCGATGACCGGCCACACCCTCGGCGCCGCCGGTGCACTGGAAGCAGCGTTCTGCTGGTTGAGCCTGAGTGCCGAAAACCCCGACCACGCCTTGCCACCGCACATCTGGGACGGCCAGGCCGATCCCGACCTGCCAGCGCTGAAGTGGGTGACTGCAAGCGAACGCCTGGCGTCCATTGCACCTCGCTACCTGATGAGCAACTCGTTTGCCTTCGGTGGCAATAACGTCAGCCTGATTATCGGAGACGCCCCATGACCCACTGGCCGCTCGCCGAACTGCTGCCCCACGCTGGCGACATGATCCTGATCGACCGGATCCTGAGCTTTGACGACGAACAGATCCACACCACACTCACCGTCCGGCCCGGCGGTCTGTTCAGCCTGCCCGACGGCAGCCTGCCGGCCTGGGTCGGCGTCGAGTTGATGGCTCAGAGCGTCGCCGCGTTCGCCGGCTGCCATGCGCGGCAGAAAGGCAACCCGGTGGAGCTGGGCTTTCTGCTCGGCACACGCAAGTTCGAATGCAATGTCGCGGCCTTCCCGGTCGGCAGCGAACTGACCATCCATGGCCTGCGCTCGCTGGAGGACGACAACGGCATGGGCGTATTCGAATGCCATATCAACGCGCCCGGCATCGAGGCCAGCGCCCGGCTGAACGTGTTCCGCCCGCCGCAGGCGGCGGACTATCTGGAACAAACCCGCGACGAAACCAACAAGGAGTCGAACGATGACTGAATCAATACTGGTCACCGGCTCCAGCCGTGGCATCGGCCGTGCCATTGCCCTGCGCCTGGCTAGCGCCGGCCACGATATCGTCCTGCATTGCCGTAGCGGCGTGAGCGAAGCGCAAGCGGTGAAAGCCGAAGTCGAAGCCCTAGGACGCAACGCACGCATCCTGCAATTCGACGTGGCGGATCGCGAAGCCTGCAAAGCCATCCTCGAAGCGGACGTTGAAGCCCACGGCGCCTACTACGGCGTGGTGCTCAATGCCGGCCTGACCCGCGACGGCGCCTTTCCGGCCCTGAGCGACGACGACTGGGACGTGGTGCTGCGCACCAACCTCGACGGTTTCTACAACGTCCTGCACCCGGTGATGATGCCGATGATCCGCCGCCGCGCCGCTGGTCGCATCGTTTGCATCACCTCGGTGTCAGGGCTGATCGGCAACCGTGGCCAGGTCAATTACAGCGCCTCGAAGGCCGGCGTGATCGGCGCGGCAAAGGCGTTGGCGATCGAACTGGCCAAGCGCAAAATCACGGTGAATTGCGTCGCGCCCGGTCTGATCGATACCGCCATGCTCGATGAAAACGTGCCGGTGGAAGAACTGCTGAAAATGATCCCCGCACAACGCATGGGCACGCCTGAAGAGGTGGCCGGTGCGGTGAATTTCCTGATGTCGGCGGAAGCGTCGTACATCACCCGCCAGGTGCTGGCGGTCAACGGAGGCTTGTGTTGATGAAGCGCGTCGTCGTCACCGGCATGGCCGGCATTACCTCGCTGGGCAGTGACTGGGACACTATCGCCGGCAATTTCGCCGCCAACCGCAGCGGCATCCGCCGGATGGACGAGTGGGATCGCTTCAGCGAGCTCAACACGCGCCTGGCCGGGCCCATCGATGATTTCCAGGTGCCGGCGCACTGGACTCGCAAACAGCTGCGCAGCATGGGCCGTGTTTCGCGGCTGGCTGTCGGCGCGGCGGAAAAAGCGCTGGCCGATGCCGGCCTGCTTGGCGACGAGTCGATCAAGGACGGGCGCATGGGCGTGGCCTGTGGTTCGTCCACCGGCAGCACCGACGAGATCAAGGCGTTCGGCAACATGCTCCTCAACTCGGTGGCCGAAGGCCTCAACGCCAACTCCTACGTGCGGATGATGCCGCACACCACGGCGGCGAACATCAGCATCTTCTTCGGCCTCACTGGCCGCTTGATCCCGACCTCCAGCGCCTGCACCAGCGGCAGCCAGGGCATCGGTTACGCCTACGAGGCAATCAAGTTCGGCCGTCTGCCGCTGATGCTGGCCGGTGGCGCCGAAGAGCTGTGCCCGACCGAGGCCATGGTGTTCGACGCGCTGTACGCCACCAGCCTGAAAAACGATGCGCCGCACACCTCGCCACGCCCGTACGACAAGGGCCGCGACGGTCTGGTGATCGGTGAGGGCGGCGGCATGCTGGTGCTTGAAGAACTGGAACATGCCCTCGCGCGCGGTGCGCACATTCACGCCGAGATCGTCGGTTTCGGCAGCAACGCCGACGGCCAGCACACCACCCGCCCCGAGCAAGTCACCATGCGCCGGGCAATGGAACTGGCGCTGGAAGACGCAGGTCTTGCGCCGGACGTCATCGGCTACGTCAACGGCCACGGCACCGCCACCGAACAGGGCGATGTCGCCGAAACCCTGGCCACCAGCAGCTTGTTCGGTGAACGCATGCCGATCAGTTCGCAAAAGAGCTTCCTGGGCCACACCCTCGGCGCCTGCGGGGCGCTGGAATCGTGGTTCAGTATCGAGATGCTCAACCGCGACCTGTACGTGCACACGCTCAACCTCGACGAGGTCGATCCGCACTGCGGCAAGCTCGACTACCTGCGCGGCGAATTCCGCCAGATGAGCCACGAATACGTGATGAACAACAATTTCGCTTTCGGCGGGGTCAACACCTCGCTGATTTTCCGTCGCTGGCCCCAACCGAATTAATCCAGGTCAAGGAGACCTCCATGCACTTCAAGAAACTCGCTGCCACCCTGCTCATCTGCGCCATGCCGGCCGTCAGCCAGGCCCGTGACACGGCGGTCTACCTGCCGTTCGACAAGGCCGTCGCCGAAGCGACCCGCACCGGCAAGATCGACGGCAGCGTGAAGTTCTATCTGGCGGGCAACGCCCCGGCCGGCAAGGTCACCGTCGTCAGCCCCGGCGCCGTGACCAACAAGAAGACCAACGCCTTCAACAAGACCGACCAGGAAGCCTGCGAGTGGGTCGTGCAATCGGCGATCATCAGCCTGCACCAGGCCGCAAAAAACGCCGGCGCCAACGCCGTGACCAACATCGTCAGCTTCTACAAGAGCAACGAGCGCAAGGATGCGAAAACCTACGAATGCCACGCGGGCGCCATCATGGCGGGCGTAGCGTTGAAGGGCGATCTGGCGACGGTTCAGTAACGGCCGGAAACGACAAAGGGCGCCTTTCGGCGCCCTTTCACAAACAGGTTGGCTTGTCATCGCCTGTCACCTGTCTGGCTCTGCGATGGCTGGTTGCCCAGGATCCTCAGAGTCTCACAAGCCCCTTTCGGGAACGCCGGCAGTATTGCCTGAAAAGGTACTCCCGACAACGCTGGCATTTCGCTTCACCTTCGCAAGCACCATCTACACTCGCTCAAACAGACCAACGCACAATGCCTGCCAGAACCGCGAGCCCGATCGGTCAGGTATTCGCGGTTCTCTTTCACCGTCAAGGAGACAACCATGCAAGCGAAAGCCCTGATCACCGCCGCCCTTCTCGGCCTGCTGCCCGGCGCCAGCCATGCCACCAATCTGATGTACATGCCGTTCGAAACCGTTGTGTCGGATGCGATGCGCGCCGGGCGGCTGGATGGCAGTGTGAAGTTTTATCTGGTCGGCAACGGGCCTCAGGGAACTCAGCGGCTGTTGCAGCGCGGGGTGGTCAGTGACTTGAAGACCAACGGCTTCAACAAGAGCGATCACGACTCCTGCGAGTGGGTGTTGCAGTCGAATCTGATTGCGCTGCAGGCCGAGGCCAAGCGTGTCGGGGCGAATGCGGTGACCAACATCGTCAGCTACTACGACCAGCATGTGCGCAAGGATCTGAACACTTACGAATGTCGCGCCGGCATCTTTGTCACGCGAGTGGCGTTGAAAGGTGATCTGGTGCGGCTGCCCTGATCAACCGGCTTCGACCTTGCGCGTGAGCAGTTCGACAAACGCCTTGGCCATCGGTGATTTCTGGTCCTTGCGCTGCACCAGCCACACCGCCGTCACGGCCTCGGGATCGAGCAGCGGTCGATAGACCACGCCGTCGATGCGCATCCGCTGGTAGGACGCCGGCATCACCGACACGCCCAGACCGGCTGCCACCAGACCGATGATGGTCATGGCTTCGCCGGCCTCCTGGGCGAAGTGCGGACTGAAGCCCGCGTCGCGGGCCAGGCTGATCAGTTGCGAATAAAGACCGCTGCCGTAGCTGCGCGGGAAGAACACAAACGGTTCGAGGGCCAGCGCCGAGAGAAACAGCCCCTCTTCAGAGCCCTGCGCCAGCGGATGTTTGGAGCTAAGCACCGCGACCAAGGGCTCGCGCATCAGTTCGACCACGCTGAGCGAATCCGGCAAACCCAGCGGGCGCATGATGCCGACTTCGATCGATTCGTCCACCAACGCGTCGGCCACCATGGTGCTGCTCATCTCACGCAGATTCAGGTGCACAGCCGGGAAACGCTGACGGAAGGAAAATATCGCCTGGGGAATGGTCGAGTTGAACGGCGCCGATGAGGTAAAGCCGATCTTCAGCTCACCCAACTCACCAAGTTGCGCGCGGCGAGCCACGTCGGCCGCTTTATCGACTTGCGCGAGCACCAGCCGCGCTTCCTCCAGAAACAGTCGCCCGGCCTCGCTGAGCTCGACCCGACGATTGGTCCGCTCGAACAGTCGCGCGCCGACTTCCTGTTCCAGCGCCTGGATCTGCTGGCTCAGCGGTGGCTGGGAGATGCCCAGCACCTTAGCGGCGCGGCCGAAGTGCAGTTCTTCGGCGACGGCGATGAAGTAGCGCAGATGACGCAATTCCATGGGCACCCCATTAGGTCGTAAAAGCTATCAAACAGGTCGAACAATATATTGGATAGAAACATTAGCCAGCTATATGATTTTTTCATTGCCTGTCTGCCCGCGCCCTCCGAGGTCTGATGTGAAAACCGCCGTCGCTCCACTGGCCCATGAAGTCCCGCCCGCTGCGGCGGACGATGTGATGACCGAACTGCAAGAGATCTACATCGAGAAAGGCACGCCCGCGTTCATGCGCACGGTGCTCGCGCTGTTCAGCGGAGGCTTCGCCACCTTCGCCCTGCTGTACTGCGTGCAGCCGATGATGCCGCTGCTGTCCCACGAGTATTCGATCAACGCTGCGCAGAGCAGCCTGATCCTGTCGGTGGCCACCGGCATGCTGGCGTTCGGTCTGCTGATCACCGGCCCGATTTCCGATCGGGTCGGGCGCAAACCGGTGATGGTCGCCGCGCTGTTTGCTGCTGCGCTGTGCACCATCGCCAGTTCGATGATGCCGAGCTGGCATGGCGTCTTGATCATGCGCGCGCTGATCGGGCTGTCATTGAGTGGCCTGGCGGCGGTGGCGATGACGTACCTGAGCGAGGAAATCCATCCGCAGCACATCGGTCTGGCGATGGGTCTGTACATCGGCGGCAACGCGATTGGCGGGATGAGCGGGCGGTTGATCACCGGCGTACTGATCGACTTCGTCAGCTGGCACACGGCGATGATGGTGATCGGCGGCCTGGCGCTGATTGCAGCGGCGGTGTTCTGGAAAATCCTGCCCGAGTCGCGCAACTTTCGCTCCCGCTCGCTGCATCCGCGCAGCCTGCTCGACGGCTTCACCATGCACTTTCGCGATGCCGGCCTGCCGCTGCTGTTCCTCGAAGCGTTCGTGCTGATGGGCGCATTCGTCACCCTGTTCAACTACATCGGTTATCGCCTGTTGGCCGCGCCATACCACATGGATCAAGTGTTCGTGGGGCTGTTGTCGGTGGTCTACCTGTCGGGCATCTACAGCTCGGCGAAAATCGGTTCGCTGGCCGACAAACTGGGCCGCCGCAAAGTGCTGTGGGCGACCATCGCCCTGATGTTCGCCGGCCTCGCCCTGACGATGTTCACACCGCTGCCGCTGGTGATCATCGGCATGCTGATCTTCACCTTCGGCTTCTTCGGCGCTCACTCGGTGGCCAGCAGCTGGATCGGCCGCCGGGCGCTCAAGGCCAAGGGCCAGGCGTCGTCGTTGTACCTGTTCAGCTATTACGCCGGGTCGAGCATCGCGGGGACGGCCGGCGGGGGGTTCTGGCACCTGGCCGGGTGGAACGGGATCGGCCTGTTCATCGGCGCGCTGTTGCTGGTGGCGCTGTTGGTGGCGTTGAAGCTGGCGAAGCTGCCGCCGCTGGGTGGTGGCGAAAAGGTTTAGCGACAACTGCGCCCTAGCGGTAATCACGGGTCAAGGTACACTGACGGCATTCGCCTGCTTTGGTAAAGGAAGCCAGAATGCGCCTGGACCGTCTCCACATTCAGAATTTTCGTTGCTACGAAGATGCCACGTTCGACTTTCAGCCAGGGTTTAATCTGGTGGTGGGGGTTAATGGGAGCGGGAAGAGTTCGTTGTTGCAGGCGGTTGCCGTTTCGTTCATCGAACTCGGCAATGCCATGAAGCCAAGTCAGACCTCTCTAAAAAATGAAGACATTCGCTTTGTCATAGATCGTTTTGAAAACAGAAGCCGCTTTGAGCGCAAGTTCCCTTTGCTGGTACATGGCATAGGCAGTTTCTTCGGAGCTATAGACTGGGTCCTGAAACGAGATGCAGAAGACTTGCCCCATCTTGTAGATTCAGTATTCGACGCCGAGATAGACAAACTAAAACAGAAAATCAACCTGGCCATTCCGGTCGATTTGCCTGTGCTTGCTTTCTACCGCTCCAATCGCCGCTGGCAAGGGGTCGGAGTATCTGCTGAGTTCGCCGCGAAACAACGCGTCTCGCGCTTCGATGCCTACGTTAACTGGTTCGATGCAGTTGCGGATCTCAGAGAATTTGAAAGCTGGTTAATCGGCAGAACGCTGGAGCGGATGCAGAACCTTCTTGATTCCAACACCCAGTCACTTGAGTTCGACGACGAACTTTACTGGGTAAACACTGCGATCGAGCGCGCTATTCCCCACGCACAAAATTTGCGCTATGACCTCCGGCTGCAAAGCTTGTTGATCGACCTGGATGGAAAAACCATTCCCTTCAATGAGCTTAGCGATGGTCAACGCGGGATGATTGCATTGTTCGCCGATATCGCCCGACGCATGTGCATCCTCAACCCCCACATGGGCAAAGACGTCCTGAAGAACACCTCAGGCGTGGTTATCATCGACGAACTGGATATCCACCTTCACCCGGCCTGGCAACGCAGCATCGTGCCTGCATTGAGACAGGCTTTTCCCAAAGTCCAATTCATCGCCGCAAGCCACTCCCCACAAATCATCGGCAGCCTGAAACCTGAGGAAGTCATCCTGTTGCACAACGGGGATCCTACTCATCCGCGGGTCACCTACGGTCTGGATTCCAGCAGCGTGCTTGAAGAGGTAATGGGCGTTACGCAGCGCGAACCAGAGATCGAAGATCTGCTGTCCGAGCTTTTTTCCACGTTGGAAGATAACGACCTCGAAAAGGCAAAATCACAACTTGAGGCGCTGAAAAAGAAAGCCCCCGACCTACCGGAATTCGCCGGCGCCGAAGCACTGATCAGGCGCAAGGAGATTCTCGGCAAATGAAGCGAGTGCTCAAAGGAACTGAACCAGCTTCATTTACAGATTGGAAAAACTCGGCGAACGACGAGTGGAGTCCAACTTACCCAACGCTACAAAACCCGCAAAAACGGGATTTGCATAATGCCCTGCTTAAGGAGCAAGGCTTTTTCTGCTGTTATTGCGGCCGGGAAATAGATGCCTCGACCAGCCATATCGAGCACTTCAGACCTCAAGAGCATTTCGAAGAGCTGGCGTTGGAGTTTCACAACCTTCATGCCTCCTGCCTGCGAGAAACCAAGCCCGGCAATCCGTTGCACTGCGGCCATAAGAAGGGCAACTGGTTCGACGAAAACCAACACATTTCTCCCACCGACGAGAACTGTGAACAGCGCTTCCGATATCTGCGAACCGGCGAAATCCAGCCAAAAGATTCTGACGACCTTCCCGCCACAAAGATGATCGAGGTATTGGCGCTAGACATCGCCTACCTCAAAAATCGACGGCAGGACACAATCCGCCGCCTCTTCGATGATGAGTTCGTCATGCAAATCAGCGAGGAAGAGCTTGAGCGGTTGGTGACGGCGATCAGAAATACCGCGATTCCCAATCAAAAACCCTTCGACCACATCATCGCCCGCTACGCCGAACAACTCCTCGGACGCTAAACCCATCGCAAACAAAAACGCCCGGCATAAGCCGGGCGTTTTTGTTTTCTACTATTAGAGCTGAGCGCCGATTACTCGTGATACTGCGCCGACAACTCGTGCACCGCACGCAGGAAAGCGCCGGCGTGTTCCGGATCGACTTCCGGCGTGATGCCATGGCCGAGGTTGAACACGTGGCCGCTGCCCTTGCCGTAGCTGGCGAGGATGCGCCCGACTTCGGTGCGGATCGCTTCCGGCTTGGCGTAGAGCACGGTCGGGTCCATGTTGCCTTGCAGCGCGACCTTGTCGCCCACGCGGGCGCGGGCGTTGCCAATGTCGCAGGTCCAGTCCAGGCCCAGTGCGTCGGCGCCAGCGTCGGCGATGCTTTCCAGCCACAGGCCGCCGTTCTTGGTGAACAGGATCACCGGCACCTTGCGACCGTCGTGCTCGCGGATCAGGCCGCTGACGATTTTCTTCATGTAGGCCAAGGAGAACTCCTGATACGCCGCCGCCGACAGGTTGCCGCCCCAGGTATCGAAGATCTGCACCGCTTGCGCACCGGCCTGGATCTGGCCGTTCAGGTACGCGGTCACCGACTGCGCCAGTTTGTCCAACAGAAGGTGCATGGCTTGCGGGTTGTCGTAGAGCATCGCCTTGGTCTTGCGGAAGTCTTTCGACGAGCCGCCTTCGACCATGTACGTGGCGAGGGTCCACGGGCTGCCGGAGAAACCGATCAGCGGTACACGGCCGTTCAGCTCGCGGCGGATGGTGCTGACCGCGTCCATCACATAACCGAGATCTTTGTGCGGATCCGGGATCGGCAGGGCTTCGATGTCGGCCAGGGTACTGACGACTTTCTTGAAGCGCGGACCTTCACCGGTCTCGAAGTACAGGCCCTGGCCCATGGCATCGGGGATGGTGAGGATGTCGGAGAACAGGATCGCCGCGTCCAGTTGCGGATAGCGGTCCAGCGGTTGCAGCGTGACTTCGCAGGCGAATTCCGGATTCATGCACAGGCTCATGAAATCACCGGCCTGGGCGCGGCTGGCGCGGTATTCCGGCAGGTAGCGGCCGGCCTGGCGCATCATCCACACAGGGGTGACGTCTACGGGTTGCTTGAGCAGGGCGCGGAGGAAACGGTCGTTCTTCAGGGCAGTCATGTCGGCATCCGGAAAAAAAGTGCGGGCATTTTCTCAGAGCGCGACGCAAAAGGCACGGATGCAGGTCAGCCTTTTGTCTATCGGGTCAATTTGTCGCGTTTTTTTCACAGAAGATCGTTCCCACGCTCCGCGTGGTAACGCCGCCAGTGACGCTCCGCGTCACGCCTTTTGGGACGCAGAGCGTCCCGGGAGGCATTCCCACGCAGACGGTTCGACGCCTCGACGTGGGAACGATCAGAGGAAGGTTTAGACGCCCAGGTAATCCAGGATCCCTTCAGCCGCATTGCGGCCTTCGAAGATCGCCGTCACCACCAGGTCGGAACCGCGCACCATGTCGCCACCGGCGAAGATTTTCGGGTTGCTGGTCTGGTGCTTGTACTGACCCTGCTCGGGCGCAACGACGCGGCCCTGGCTGTCGGTCTGGATCTCGAACTGCTCGAACCACGGCGCCGGGCTCGGGCGGAAACCGAACGCGATGACCACGGCGTCGGCCGGGATGATCTCTTCGGAGCCCGGGATCGGCTCGGGGCTGCGACGGCCACGGGCATCCGGTTCGCCGAGACGGGTCTCGACCACCTTCACGCCTTCGACCTTGTCCTCGCCGACGATGGCGATCGGCTGGCGGTTGTAGAGGAATTTCACGCCTTCTTCCTTGGCGTTTTTCACCTCTTTGCGCGAGCCAGGCATGTTCGCTTCGTCACGACGATAGGCGCAGGTCACCGATTTGGCGCCCTGGCGGATCGACGTGCGGTTGCAGTCCATCGCCGTGTCGCCGCCACCCAGCACCACGACCTTCTTGCCCTTCATGTCGACGAAATCTTCCGGCGACTTTTCAAAGCCCAGGTTGCGGTTGACGTTGGCGATCAGGAAATCCAGCGCGTCATAAACGCCCGGCAGATCCTCACCGGCAAAACCGCCCTTCATGTAGGTGTAGGTGCCCATGCCCATGAACACGGCATCGTATTCGGCGAGCAGTTGCTCCATGGTCACGTCCTTGCCGACCTCGGTGTTGAGGCGGAATTCGATGCCCATGCCGGTGAAGACTTCGCGGCGATTGCTCAGCACGGTCTTCTCGAGCTTGAACTCGGGGATGCCGAAGGTCAGCAGACCGCCGATTTCCGGGTTCTTGTCGAACACCACCGGAGTCACGCCGCCGCGCACCAGCACGTCGGCACAACCGAGGCCCGCCGGGCCCGCGCCGATGATCGCGACACGCTTGCCGGTCGGTTTGACCTTGGACATGTCCGGGCGCCAGCCCATGGCGAACGCGGTGTCGGTGATGTACTTCTCGACCGAACCGATGGTCACCGCGCCGAAGCCGTCGTTGAGGGTGCAGGCACCCTCGCACAGACGATCCTGCGGGCACACCCGGCCGCAGACTTCCGGCAGGGTGTTGGTCTGGTGCGACAGCTCGGCGGCCTGGAGGATGTTGCCCTCGGCCACCAGCTTCAGCCAGTTCGGAATGAAGTTGTGCACCGGGCACTTCCATTCGCAATACGGGTTGCCGCAACCCAGGCAGCGGTGGGCCTGGTCGGCCGACTGCTGGGGTTTGAACGGTTCGTAGATTTCCACGAACTCTTTCTTGCGTTGACGCAACAGTTTCTTCTTCGGATCCTTGCGCCCGACATCGATGAACTGGAAGTCGTTATTCAGACGTTCAGCCATTGTTAAAACCTCATCAAACTCTTCAGGCGCATATCACTGCGGGTTGGCACGGGTGCTGGAAAGCAACGACTTCAGGTTGGCAGCCTTCGGCTTGACCAGCCAGAAACGGCGCAAGTAGTCATCGAGGTTCTCGGCGAGCTCACGACCCCACTCGCTGTCGGTTTCCGCGACGTACTCGTTCAGCACGTTCTGCAGGTGGCTGCGATAGGCTTCCATCGCTTCGCCGCTGATCCGCTGGATTTCCACCAGTTCGTGGTTGACCCGGTCAACGAAGGTGTTGTCCTGGTCGAGCACGTAGGCGAAACCGCCGGTCATGCCAGAGCCGAAGTTGTAACCGGTCTTGCCCAGTACGCAGACAAAACCACCGGTCATGTACTCACAGCAGTGATCGCCAGTGCCTTCCACAACCGTGTGGGCACCGGAGTTGCGCACGGCGAAACGCTCGCCTGCGGTGCCGGCGGCGAACAGCTTGCCGCCCGTGGCGCCGTACAGGCAGGTGTTGCCGATGATGGCGCTTTCCTGAGTCTTATAAACGCTGCCCTTCGGCGGCACGATGGTCAGCTTGCCACCGGTCATGCCTTTGCCGACGTAGTCGTTGGCGTCGCCTTCCAGGTACATGTTCAGACCGCCGGCGTTCCACACGCCGAAGCTCTGACCGGCAGTGCCCTTGAAGCGGAAGGTGATCGGCGCTTTCGCCATGCCCTGGTTGCCGTGCTTGCGCGCGATTTCGCCGGAGATCCGTGCGCCGATCGAACGGTCGCAGTTGCAGATATCCAGATCGAACTCGGCGCCGCTGAGATCGTTGATCGCCGACGTTGCCATCTCGACCATTTTCTCGGCCAGCAGGCCCTGGTCGAAGGGCGGGTTGCGCTCGACGCCGCAGAACTGAGGCTTGTCCGCCGGGATGTGATCGCTGCCCAGCAGCGGGGTCAGATCCAGGTGATGCTGCTTGGCAGTCTGCCCTTCGAGAATTTCCAGCAGATCGGTGCGGCCGATCAGCTCTTCGAGGGAACGCACGCCGAGCTTGGCCAGCCACTCACGGGTTTCTTCGGCGACGTAGGTGAAGAAGTTCACCACCATGTCGACGGTGCCGATGTAGTGATCCTTGCGCAGCTTCTCGTTCTGGGTCGCGACGCCGGTGGCGCAGTTGTTCAGGTGGCAGATGCGCAGGTATTTGCAGCCCAGCGCGATCATCGGCGCAGTACCGAAGCCGAAGCTTTCGGCGCCGAGGATGGCTGCCTTGATCACGTCGAGGCCGGTCTTCAGGCCGCCGTCGGTCTGGACCCGAACCTTGCCGCGCAGGTCGTTGCCGCGCAGGGTCTGGTGGGTTTCGGCCAGGCCGAGTTCCCACGGAGCGCCAGCGTATTTGATCGAGGTCAGAGGCGAAGCACCGGTGCCACCGTCGTAGCCGGAGATGGTGATCAAGTCCGCATAGGCCTTGGCCACACCGGCGGCGATGGTGCCGACGCCTGCTTCAGCCACGAGTTTCACCGAAACCAGCGCCTTCGGGTTGACCTGTTTCAGGTCGAAGATCAGCTGCGACAAGTCTTCGATCGAATAGATGTCGTGGTGCGGCGGTGGCGAAATCAGGGTCACGCCCGGCACTGCGTAACGCAGCTTGGCGATCAGCCCGTTCACTTTACCGCCCGGCAGTTGCCCGCCCTCGCCCGGCTTGGCGCCCTGGGCGACCTTGATCTGCAGCACTTCGGCGTTGACCAGGTATTCCGGGGTCACACCGAAACGGCCGGTCGCGACCTGTTTGATTTTCGAGCTCTTGATGGTGCCGTAGCGCGCCGGGTCTTCGCCGCCTTCGCCGGAGTTGGAACGCGCACCGAGGCGGTTCATGGCTTCGGCCAGGGCTTCGTGAGCTTCCGGCGACAAGGCGCCCAGCGAGATACCGGCGGAGTCGAAGCGCTTGAGCACCGACTCCAGCGGCTCGACTTCACTGATGTCCAGCGGCGTGTCGAGGGTCTTGACCTTGAACAGGTCGCGGATCATCGACACCGGACGGTTGTCCACCAGCGAGGTGTATTCCTTGAATTTGGCGTAGTCGCCCTGCTGCACGGCGGCTTGCAGGGTGTTGACCACGTCCGGGTTGTACGCGTGATATTCGCCACCGTGGACGAACTTCAGCAGACCGCCCTGCTGGATCGGCTTGCGCGGACTCCAGGCTTCGGTAGCCAGTGCTTTCTGCTCGGCTTCGATGTCGACGAAACGCGCACCCTTGATACGGCTCGGCACGCCCCGGAAGCTCAGCTCGCAGACTTCTTCGGACAGACCGATGGCTTCGAACAGCTGCGCACCGCGATACGACGCGATGGTCGAGATGCCCATCTTCGACAGGATCTTCAACAGACCTTTGGTGATGCCTTTGCGGTAGTTCTTGAATACCTCGTAGAGGTCGCCCAGCACTTCACCGGTTCGGATCAGGTCGCCCAGCACTTCGTACGCGAGGAACGGATAGACCGCCGAGGCGCCAAAGCCGATCAGCACGGCGAAGTGGTGCGGATCGCGGGCGGTGGCGGTTTCAACGAGGATGTTGGAGTCGCAGCGCAGGCCTTTTTCGGTCAGGCGGTGGTGCACCGCGCCGGTGGCCAACGAAGCGTGGATCGGCAGTTTGCCCGGAGCGATATGACGGTCGCTCAGAACGATCTGGGTACGACCGGCACGCACGGCTTCTTCAGCCTGATCGGCGACGTTGCGGATCGCCGCTTCGAGGCCGACGCTTTCGTCGTAGTTGAGGTCGATGATCTGCCGCTCGAAACCCGGGCGGTCGAGGTTCATCAGCGAGCGCCACTTGGCCGGGGAAATGACCGGCGAGCTGAGGATCACGCGCGAGGCGTGTTCCGGCGACTCCTGGAAGATGTTGCGCTCGGCACCGAGGCAGATTTCCAGCGACATCACGATCGCTTCACGCAGCGGGTCGATCGGCGGGTTGGTCACCTGCGCGAACTGCTGACGGAAATAGTCGTACGGCGTGCGCACGCGCTGGGACAGCACGGCCATCGGCGTGTCGTCGCCCATCGAGCCAACGGCTTCGTAGCCTTGTTCGCCAAGCGGACGCAGTACCTGATCGCGCTCTTCGAACGTGACCTGATACATCTTCATGTACTGCTTGAGCTGATCGACGTCGTAGAAAGCCGAACCGTGGTCGTTGTCTTCCATGGTCGCCTGGATGCGCAGGGCATTCTTGCGCAGCCATTGCTTGTACGGATGACGGGATTTGAGACGGTTGTCGATCGCGTCGGTGTCGAGGATCTGCCCGGTTTCGGTGTCCACGGCGAAGATCTGGCCCGGGCCGACACGGCCCTTGGCGAGCACGTCTTCAGGCTGGTAGTTCCAGACGCCGATTTCCGACGCGAGGGTGATGAAACCGTTCTTGGTGGTGACCCAGCGCGCCGGGCGCAGACCGTTACGGTCGAGCAGGCACACCGCGTAGCGACCGTCGGTCATTACCACGCCGGCCGGGCCGTCCCACGGCTCCATGTGCATCGAGTTGTACTCGTAGAACGCACGCAGATCCGGGTCCATGGTTTCGACGTTCTGCCACGCTGGCGGAATGATCATCCGCACGCCACGGAACAGGTCGATGCCGCCGGTGACCATCAGTTCGAGCATGTTGTCCATGCTCGAGGAGTCGGAACCGACACGGTTGACCAGCGGGCCGAGTTCTTCCAGATCCATCAGATCGTTGGTGAACTTGGTCCGACGGGCCTGCGCCCAGTTGCGGTTGCCGGTGATGGTGTTGATCTCGCCGTTATGGGCGAGGAAGCGGAATGGCTGGGCCAGCGGCCATTTCGGCAGGGTGTTGGTGGAGAAGCGCTGGTGGAACACGCAGATCGCGGTTTGCAGGCGCTGGTCACCCAGGTCCGGATAGAACGCGGCCAGGTCGGCCGGCATCATCAGGCCTTTATAGATGATGGTCTTGTGGGAAAAGCTGCAGATGTAGTGGTCGGTGTCGGCGGCGTTGGCCACGGACGAGCGACGACGGGCGCTGAACAGCTTGACCGCCATGTCCTGATCGCTCAGGCCTTCGCCGCCGATGTACACCTGCTCGATCTGCGGCAGGCGCTCAAGGGCCAGGCGGCCGAGGACGCTGGTATCGATCGGCACTTTGCGCCAGCCGATCAGTTGCAGGCCTTCGGCCAGGATCTCGCGGTTCATGTTCTCGCGAGCGGCTTCGGCCTTGGCCGGATCCTGATTGAAGAAGACCATGCCCACGGCATATTGCTTGGGCAGCTCGACGCTGAAGGTTTCCTGGGCAATGGCACGCAGGAACGCGTCGGGCTTTTGAATCAGCAGACCGCAACCGTCACCGGTCTTGCCGTCGGCATTAATCCCACCGCGGTGGGTCATGCAGGTCAGGGCCTCGATGGCCGTTTGCAAAAGGGTATGACTGGGCTCGCCCTGCATATGGGCTATCAGGCCGAAACCGCAGTTATCCTTGAATTCATCTGGTTGGTACAGACCTGCTTTCATAGACACTTTCTCACCAGGCTGCCTCTTACCGAGGCAAATTTCTTTTCAATTCAACCACTTGCTTGCCGCGCCGAACGTACGCCGGCTTTGTGGGGGCAAAAGGGTGGTCATTGTACACAGCGACACAGAGGCTCACAAATTTGACGACGAAATGTCGCAAATTAATGTCGCATTTGTGAAAGGTTTAAAGCGATCTGCTGTGCTAGTCAAAGCTTTTTTAATTTTGACCGCAACGACTCAAAGACTACTGTGACGCAGACACCACAAGGCACGCGGTCTGTAGAGACGGCGCGCACTTGTAGAGATTTTGAGGTGCTTGGAGAGGCGGCCTGGGTAAGGCCGCCGAATCTTCAGCGAGTTGTTGCCAGTTCCTGTTGGACGCTGGCGACAGTGCGAGGCCAAGGTTTACCAGCCTGAACCTTCGCTGGCAAGGCCTTGATGGCAGAAACGGCTGCATCACGATTGGCGAAGTTGCCGTAGGTGATCACGTAGAGAGGCTTGCCGTTGAGGACTTTCTTGAAATAACGGTACTCGCCGCCCTGCTCCTTGACGAAGTTTTGCGCGGTCGCTTCGGAGCTGGTACCGAGGATCTGCACCACGTAGTTGCTGGTCGGCTGACCGGCGTACCAGCTGCCACCGGCAGCCTTGGCGACGGTGACCGGCTTCTCGGCAGGTTTCGCGGCGGCAACAGGCTTGGCAGGCGCCGGAGCCGGTTTGGCCGCTGGAGCTGCCGGAGCAGGCACAGGCTTGGCGGTAGCGACCTGGGTCGGCGCCGGGGTCGGCTTGGCCGCCGGGACTGGAACCGGAACCGGTGTCGGCGCAGGGCCGGCCTGAACGCCCGCAGGTGGCGCAGTGGTGGTCACGGTCGGTGGCGTGTTGCTGGAACCTTCGACCGGCACGCCGTCGTCGCCCTCAGTGATGCCCCCAGCGGCTTCAGCCAGCGGACCGCGCATTACCGGCTGCGAGTTGCCGACCAATGGCAGCGGCATCGGCTGGGTATTGCCGTTGAATTCGACGGACGGTGCGCCACCCGCTTGCGGCGCACCCTGGCCCAAGGGCAGTTGCGCCTGCTCGTTGGCCGGCGCACCGGTGGTCGGTGCCTTGTTGCGACCCGGCATCAGCCAGGCGGCAGCGACCGCGACCACAACGACGGCGGAAATCGCCAATACGTGTTTCTTCGGCATGTTGAACCCCATACTTGGACGCTTGACCGCAGAGCGGCTGGCAATCATGACTTCGATCAGAGCATCGCGAGCAACCTGGTTGATGTTGCCCGGCCAACCCTCGGAGCTTTCGTGAATATCAGAGATCTGATCCGCGGTGAAAAGTTCGACACCCCGGCCCGCGCCTTCTAGCCGCTGGTCGAGATACTCGCGGGTTTCTTCTTCGGTGTACGGCTGCAATTCGATGACGTGGAAGCGCTCTTCCTCGAGGTGCAAAGCCTCGAGCTGCGCGATCAGCGACGACTCACCGAACAGGAACACATGCGGGCGGCCTTCCGGCGCGCCGGCGCCCAGCGCCATCAGCGCTTCAAGCGCGGACTCGTCGAGCTGCTCGGCATCGTCCACCAGCAGATAGACTTCCTGCCCCGTCAGCGCCAGCTGCACGACCTGATCGAGGATCGCCCCGACTTCGGCCTGGGCCACGTCCAGCGCCTGGGCGATCTGGCGCAGCACACCGGCTGCATCGCCGGCGCCACGGGCGGAAACGACGACGCTCTGCACCGATTGCTTGTTGGTACTGGCAACCAGCGCCTGGCGCAGCAGGGTCTTGCCGCTGCCCTGCGGGCCAGTGACCACCAGCAGCAACTGACTGTAACGAGCCAAGTGATGCAGTTGACCCAACACCGGCTTGCGCTGGGCCGGGAAGAATTTGAAGCCCGGCACCCGCGGTGCGAAAGGGTCGTGACTTAACTGGAAATGGCCGAGGAACGCCTCGTCGGCATGCAAACTAGTCATCGGAATCTTATTAACCTTTAAGCTGAGCCAGAGCGCGGTAATCCGCTCCCAGCGTGGCCTGTAGAACCTCTTTCGGATAATCGTCGGTCACCACCGCTTCGCCCATCCGGCGCAGCAGCACCAGGCGCAAGCGACCGTCGATCACTTTTTTGTCAATTGCCATGTGTTCAAGAAAATCGGCTTCGGTCATCTCTTCCGGCGGGATTACCGGCAGACCGGCACGCTGGAACAGGCGGATGCCACGATCACGCTCCTGCTCGCTGATCCAGCCCAGGCGCGCGGACATTTCCAGCGCCATCACGGTGCCAGCGGCGACCGCTTCACCATGCAACCAGACACCATAGCCCATGTGGGTTTCGATAGCGTGACCAAAGGTGTGGCCGAGGTTGAGCGTGGCCCGTACGCCGGTTTCCTTCTCGTCGGCGCCGACCACCGCCGCCTTGGCGGCGCAGGAGCGTTCGATGGCATAGGTCAGGGCCGTTTGATCCAGCGCACGCAGGGCGTCGACGTTGTCTTCGAGCCAGGTCAGGAACGGCTCATCGCAGATCAGACCGTACTTGATGACCTCCGCCAGGCCAGCCGAGAGCTCACGCGCTGGCAGGGTCTTCAGGGACGCGGTATCGATCAGCACCACATTCGGCTGATAGAACGCGCCGACCATGTTCTTGCCCAGCGGATGGTTGATCCCGGTCTTGCCGCCCACCGAAGAATCGACCTGTGACAGCAGCGTGGTAGGAATCTGGATGAAATCGACGCCGCGCTGGTAGCAGGCGGCGGCGAAACCGGCCATGTCGCCGATCACACCGCCACCGAGGGCGATCACCGTGGTGCGGCGGTCATGACGGGCGGTCAACAGGCCGTCGAAGATCAGTTGCAGGGTTTCCCAGTTCTTGAAGGCTTCGCCGTCGGGCAGCACCACGGAAACCACCGAAAACTGCGCCAGGCTGCGGGTCAGACGTTCGAGATAGAGCGGCGCAACGGTCTCGTTGGAGATGATTGCCACTTGCCGCCCATGGATATGCGGGGCCAGCAGCTCTGGCTGGTCCAGCAGTCCCTCGCCAATGTGAATCGGGTAGCTGCGCTCGCCTAGGTCGACCTTGAGTGTCTGCATGTGTCCCCACAGTGAAGATGGAAGCAGGCGTCCTGCCCTGAATTATTGGTTGTCTGCGGCCTATAGCGGGTATGACGCCGCTCGCTCGCCATCCGCCACAACCTCGGCGGGCTGTAACAGGACGCCGAGGATAGCGCATTTCGAGCGATGCTTTAACGGGGCGGAAGCTGCGCCAGACGGTCGAGAATATCGAGTACGACCATGCGTGGTGGCCGCTCGTCGGTTTCCACCACCAGATCGGCGATTTCCCGATAGAGCGGATCACGGATCGCCAGCAGATCGCGCAGGGTTTTCTCCGGATTGGCGGTGCGCAGCAACGGCCGGTTGCGATCGCGAGAGGTGCGGCCGACTTGCTGTTCGACGGAGGCGTGCAGATACACCACCCGCCCGCCCTCGTGCAGGGCCTTGCGGTTGGCATCGCGCATCACCGCGCCGCCGCCGGTCGCCAGCACCACGCCGTCGAACGCGCACAGCTCGGCGATCATCGCCTGCTCACGGTCACGAAAGCCGGGCTCGCCTTCCTTGTCGAAGATCCACGGAATATTGGCGCCCGTACGCAGTTCAATTTCCTTGTCGGAATCCTTGAACGGCAGGCGCAGCTCTTTGGCCAGTAATCGGCCGATGGTGCTTTTTCCAGCCCCCATCGGTCCTACAAGAATCAAATTTCGCACAGAATCAACGACTCACAGCAATCGCCTGGTTATTCATGATACGCGGAGTGAGAAATACCAGCAGCTCGGATTTTTTCTCCGAAACCACATCACGCCGGAAAAGGCGGCCAAGATACGGCACATCGCCAAGAAATGGCACCTTATCTACAACCTTGCTTTGAGTATTTGAGAAAACGCCCCCGATCACGATGGTTTCGCCGTCGTTCACCAGCACCTTGGCATTGACCTCGTTTTTCTTGATCGGCGGTACATCCTGCACTTTGTTCAGGTAGTCCGGTTCGTCCTTGGTAACCTTGACCTCCATGATGATGCGGTTGTCCGGGGTGATCTGCGGCGTCACCTCCAGCGACAGCGACGCCTCCTTGAAGGACACCGACGTAGCGCCGCTGGAGCTGGCTTCCTGGTACGGAATCTCGGTGCCCTTGAGGATCTTCGCGGTTTCCTTGTCGGAGGTGACCACCTTGGGCTGCGAGACGATTTCGCCGTTGCCGGTCTTCTCCATCGCGGTCAGCTCAAGGTCGAGCAAGACGTTGTCGGTGATGAACGCGATGCCGATCCCGGACGTGTTGTTGACCGTGCCCATGTCGACGAACGGCGAGTTGGTGCTGGTGCTGCCCGGCGTGCCAATGGTGGTCGACGAACCGTTGCTGACCCCGGAAGTGTTCCAGTTGCCCTTGTTCTGAATCGAACCTCCCCAGCGCACGCCCAGGCTCTTGTCGTAATCGACGTTGGCCTCGACGATCCGCGCCTCGATCATCACCTGACGCACCGGAATATCCAGCTGCGCCACAATCCGCCGCAGTTCGTCGAGGCGATCCTGGGTCTGGTAGGCAATGATGTTGTTGGTCCGCTCATCGACGGTGATCGAACCCCGTTCGTCGACCTTCGCCTCGGCGCTGGTGACCGACTGGAACAGCTTGGCGATGTCCGCGGCCTTGGCGTAGTTCACTTGCAACAGCTCGCGGCGCAACGGCGCCAGTTCGGCGATCTGTTTCTGCGATTCCAGCTCCTGCCGCTCGCGCGCAGCGATTTCATCGGCCGGCGCCACCAGCAACACGTTGCCGACCTTGCGCTTGTCCAGGCCTTTGGTCTTGAGCACCAGATCCAGCGCCTGATCCCACGGCACGTTTTGCAGGCGCAAGGTGATCCCGCCCTGCACCGTATCGCTGGCCACCAGATTGAGGTTGGTGAAGTCGGCGATCAGTTGCAGCACCGAACGCACATCGATGTCCTGGAAGTTGAGAGAGAGCTTTTCGCCGTTATAGCTGTTGCGGTCGGCGTTGCGCTTTTGCAGGTCATCGACGGTCAACGGCCGGATGCTGACGGTCAGCTTGTTGTCGGTCTGGTAAGTGGAATAGTCGAACGTACCGCTGGGTTCGACGGTGATCGTCGCCCGATCACCGCTGACACCGGCATTGACGAACTGCACCGGGGTGGCGAAATCCTTGACGTCGAGGCGCACCCGCAGCGGCTCGGGCAATTGGGTACGCGCGAAATTGAGGATGATCTTGCCGTCGTGTTCCTGAATGTCCGGGGCGATAGCCGGGTCGGACAAGTCGATGACCACATTGCCCTCACCCGCCGTGCCACGCTGGAAATCCACGCCGCGAATGGCCCTGGCGGTCGGCGAATACGTGCGGACCGGCGCCGCCGGTGCCGCACGCGGTGCACGAGCCGCCGTACGCGGAGCAGCGGTTTTGCTGCCCTGCCCGACCACCACAAACACCGTATTGCCTTCGACCCGGGTGTCGTAAGGCGCCAGTTGCGTCAGGCTGATGATCAGCCGCGTCCGGTTATTGGCCTCGACCACCGTGGCCGTGCGGGCATTGCCGCTGCCCAGGTCACGGGTCTTGCTCGCCAGCTGATTGGCAACACCCGGCAGATCGAGGGCGATCCGTGCCGGCGAGTCGGTGGTGTAGCCCTTGGGCTGCGGAGGCGGGCCGTCGAACGACAGCTTCAACTCGACCCGGTCGCCCGGCAGTGCCGCGACGTCCAGCGCCTTCAGATTGGCTGCCTGTACCATCGGCGAAAGCAGCGCTATCCATAGCGAGAAACCGAGGGTGGAGAAAATCCTGTTCATTGTTCGACTTCCACTTATGAATGCTCTTTCAAAGGAATGGTGCGCGGCCGCTCAAGCCAAGCGCCCTGGCCATCCGGAACGATCTCCACCACTTCGACCTGTGAAGCGCTGATGGCGACGATGCGCCCGTCGTTGCGCCCCAGATAGTCGCCGACCTTAAGCCGATGGACCCCGCCCGCGCCTCGCAGCAGGGCGAAGGAACCGGAGGCGTTGGCAATCGTGCCGACCATTTCAAACTGCTCGATGTTGAAACCTTCGAGGTATTGCTTGACCCGGTTGGGATCGGGTTTCACGTCGCGCGAACCGTGTTTCTGCCCGGCCAGATCGACCCGCAACTGGCGCGAAAACGGACTGCGCAGATTGGCGGCGCTGTAGGTGAACGTCGGGTAGGAGCGGAAGGTCGGAGTCGGCTCGATCTTGCCCGGCGGACGCAGGCGCACTTCATTCATGTAGGCGTCGAGGTCACTGAAGTCATCGCCGCCACAGCCACCGAGCATCAATAACAATGCCGACAAGGCGATAAAACGGATCGGGCTCATTTCTGCAGCCCCTTGTCGTTGTAGCGGTAGGTCTTGGCGAGAATGCTCATGCGCAACTTCGGCCCGCCTTCGGGATTGGCCGGCGCCAACTCGAAATCGTGCAGAGTGACGATCCGTGGCAGCCCGGCCACGCCGCTGACGAAGGTGGCAAGGTCGTGATAGGCCCCGGTCACGGTGATCTGGATGGGCAGCTCGATGTAGAACTGCTGGGTGACCTCCGGCAGCAGTTTGATCTCTTCGAATTCAAGACCGCTGCCCAGCCCGGTGCGCGTGATGTCTTCCAGCAACCCCGGCACTTCGGTATCACTGGGCAATTGCCGCAACAACACACCGAACGAGTTTTCCATCTCCTTCATCTGCTGGGTGTACAGCTCCAGATTGGCCGCCATGCGCGCCTTGCTCGCGAACTGCTCCTTGAGGGTGATTTCCTCCTCACGTTTGAGTTCGAGCTGGTTCTCCAGGTCACTGATGAAAAAGTTATAGCCAAGCGCCAGGACCAGCACCATCAACAGCCCGCCAGCCAGAGTTTTGACCACTGGCGGCCAGGAACCGATGTTACTGGTGTCCAAGTCGTTGAAATCGACATTGCGCAGGCTGTCCAGCCACTCGGACGGCTTCATTGGTCGTCCTCCTCGATCCTGGGTCGAGTCTGGCGAACGGTCAGCTGAAAGACGTTGGCCTGATCCACCTGGCCAGCGGTGGTGGCTTTCACTTCATTGAGGTTGGGCGCATCGAACCAGTCGGAGGCATCGAGGTTGCGCATCAGGTCGGACACCCGATTGTTGGACTCCGCCGCGCCGCTGATCGACAGGGTCTTGCCGACCATTTTCACGTCGGTGAAATACACCCCATCGGGCAAGGTGCGCGCCAGCTGATCGAAGATCCGCCCGCTGATCTGCCGGTTGCCCTGCAAGTCCTGGATGATGCGCATGCGCTCCACCAGTTGCTGGCGATGGGCCTTGAGCTCGCTGATCTGTTTGATCCGCTCGTCGACCACGGCGATCTGCTTGCCGATGTAGTCATTGCGCACGACCTGCCGGGCGATGGCGGCGCTGATGATCTGATCGGCAATGAGCACCGCCCCCACCGAACCGACCACCACACCGGTCAAGACCAGCAGGAAGCGTTTGCGCCGTTCTTCGCGACGCTCCTCGCGCCAGGGTAAAAGGTTGATCCGCGCCATCAGTCGAAACTCCTGAGCGCGAGCCCGCAGGCAATCATCAGGGCCGGCGCATCGCTCGCCAGGGCCCCGGCGTTGACCTTGCTGCTCAAGGCCATGTCGGAAAACGGGTTGGCAACCTGGGTCGGGGTGTTCAGGCGCTCTTCGATCAGCCGGTCGAGGCCGGGCACCGACGCCGTGCCACCGGCCAGCAGAATGTGGTCGACAGCGTTGTACTGGCCGGAGGCGAAAAAGAACTGCAGGGAGCGCGACACCTGCTGCACCAGCGCCTCGCGAAATGGCTGCAGCACCTCACTGACGTAGTCGTCCGGCAGGCCGCCCTGCTTCTTGGCGAGCCCCGCCTGCTCAAGGGTCAGGCCGTAACGGCGCTGGATTTCCTCGGTCAGCTGTCGACCGCCGAACAGTTGTTCGCGGGTGTAGATGATCCGGCCGTTGTGCAGGACGCTGAGGGTGGTCATGGTGGCGCCGATGTCGACCACGGCCACCGTCAGGCGCTCCTGGGAAGCCGCCAGTTGCTTGGCCAGCAGGCCGAACGAGCGCTCCAGCGCATACGCCTCTACATCTACCACCCGCGCGGTCAGCCCGGCGAGAGCGAGCGCCGCTTCGCGGACTTCGACGTTTTCCTTGCGACAGGCGGCCAGCAGCACGTTGACCCGTTCGGGGTTGCGCGGCGAAACGCCCTGGACTTCGAAGTCGATGGCGACCTCGTCCAGCGGATAGGGAATGTATTGATCGGCTTCGATCTTGAGCTGGTTTTCCAGCTCGTCGTCGGACAGCCCGGCGTCCATCTCGATGACCTTGGTGATCACCGCCGAGCCCGCCACGGCCACCGCCACGGTTTTCAGCCCGGTACGCGCCTTGACCAGCACCCGGGACAGTGCCTGGCCGACGCCCTCGAGTTCGGCGATGTTCTTTTCGACCACGGCGTTCGCCGGCAACGGCTCCACCGCGTACGCCTCGACCCGGTAGCGCTCCCCCTGACGGCTCAGCTCCAGTAGCTTCACCGACGTGGAGCTGATGTCGATCCCCAGTAACGTATTGGCCTTTTTATTGAAGAGTCCTAGCACTACCAATTCCCTATGACTTTCCGTGAGTTACGGACTCTGTAATGCGCATTGCGTTCCCTCGCCCCGTCTTGACAGAAGCGCAAATGACGCCCCCAGCGGAAAAGTGCTTATAATGCCCAGCGTTTTTTTCCGCTTTTTACTGCCGGCGCGGGTCGTTCTGTGTGTTAGCCGGGACCCTGTCGCCCAATTCATTCTTTGCCGTGGATGTCCAAAAGCCTTGATTCGTCTGCTGAAATTTTTCGGTTGGTCCATCGTCGCCGTTTTCTGCGGACTGCTTTTAGGTCTCAGCGGCGCGTTTCTTTACCTTAGTCCGGGTTTGCCATCTGTGGAGGCGCTGAGAAGCATTCAGTTGCAGATTCCGCTCCGGGTCTACAGCAGCGACAACAAGTTGATCGCAGAATTTGGCGAAATGCGCCGCACACCGATCCGTTTCGCCGACATTCCCCCCAATTTCATCAATGCGTTACTAAGTGCTGAAGACGACAACTTCGCCAATCACTACGGCGTTGATCCGAGCAGCCTGATGCGTGCCGCGACCCAACTGGTCAAGAGCGGGCACATCCAGTCCGGCGGCAGCACCATCACCATGCAGGTGGCGAAGAACTTCTTCCTGACCAGCGAACGCAGCTTCTCGCGCAAGACCACGGAAATCCTGCTGGCCCTGCAGATCGAGCGGCAATTGACCAAGGACGAGATCCTTGAGCTCTACGTGAACAAGATCTACCTGGGCAACCGCGCCTACGGCATCGAGGCGGCGGCGCAGGTGTATTACGGCAAGTCGATCCGCGAGGTCAGCCTGGCGCAGATGGCGATGATCGCCGGCCTGCCGAAAGCCCCGTCGCGTTTCAACCCGCTGGCCAACCCGGCGCGCAGCAAGGAGCGGCGCGACTGGATCCTCGGCCGCATGTACAAACTCGGCAAAATCACCGAAGCCGACTACACCGCCGCGATCAACGAACCGCTGAACGCCAGCTATCACGTGCCGACACCGGAAGTGAACGCGCCGTACATCGCCGAGATGGCCCGTGCAGAGATGGTCGGCCGCTACGGCAGCGACGCCTATACCGAAGGTTTCCGCGTTACCACCACGGTGCCGAGCAACCTCCAGGAAATGGCCAACACCGCGCTGCACGAAGGCCTGATGACCTACGACCAGCGTCACGGCTACCGTGGTCCTGAATCGCGCCTGCCGGGCAAGACCCGCGAAGCCTGGGCCACCGAACTGACCAAGCAACGCACCATCAGCAGCCTCGAACCGGCCATCGTCACCCAGGTCGACAAGAACGGCCTGCAAGTGCTGACCCGCACCGGCGAAGAGCACGTGGCATGGGACACCATGAAATGGGCACGCCCGTTCCTCAACACCAACAGCATGGGTGCCGCGCCGCGTCAGCCGTCGGATGTGGCACAGATCGGCGACCTGATTCGCGTGCAGCGCCAGCCGAACAATTCGCTGAAGTTCAGCCAGATTCCGCAGGCCCAGGGCGCGCTGGTGTCGCTGGATCCGCAGAACGGCGCGATACGTTCGCTGGTCGGCGGTTTCGCCTTCGAGCAGAGCAACTACAACCGCGCGATGCAGGCCAAGCGTCAGCCGGGCTCAAGCTTCAAGCCGTTCGTCTACAGCGCCGCGCTGGATAACGGCTACACCGCCGCCAGTCTGGTCAACGACGCACCGATCGTGTTCGTCGACGAGTACCTGGACAAGGTCTGGCGTCCGAAGAACGACACCAACACCTTCCTCGGCCCGATCCGCCTGCGTGAGGCGCTGTACAAGTCGCGCAACCTGGTATCGATCCGCCTGTTGCAGGCGATGGGCGTAGGCAAGACCATCGACTACATTACCCGCTTCGGCTTCAACAAGCAGGACCTGCCGCCAAACCTGTCGCTGGCGCTGGGCACCGCGACCCTGACGCCAATGGAAATCGCCACTGGCTGGAGCACCTTTGCCAACGGCGGCTACAAGATCACCCCGTACATCATCGACAAGATCGAAAGCCGCAACGGCGATACGCTGTTCGTCGCCAACCCGCCGACCGTACCGCAGGGCGCCGCAGCTACCGACGGCATTGCCGCACCCGCCACCCAGGCGTTCACCGTCAATGCAGCGCCGGTTCCAGGTGAAGCGCCGGGCAACGCTGCCGTGCCCCAAGCACCAGCCGTCGCCGAGCGCATCGTCGATGGCCGTACCACCTACATCCTCAACAGCATGCTGCAGGACGTGATCAAGCTTGGCACCGGCCGGCGCGCACTGGCTCTGGGCCGCAGCGACATCGCCGGCAAGACCGGTACCACCAACGAATCCAAGGATGCGTGGTTCTCCGGCTACAACGCCGACTACGTGACCACCGTGTGGACCGGTTTCGACCAGCCGGAAAGCCTCGGTCGCCGGGAATTCGGCGGCACCGTGGCACTGCCGATCTGGATGAACTACATGGCCGCCGCGCTCAAGGACAAGCCACCGCATGTCCAGCCGGAGCCGGAAGGCATCCTCAGCCTGCGGGTGGACCCGGTCAGCGGTCGCGCGGCATCGCCGAGCACACCGGGTGCGTACTTCGAGCTGTTCAAGGCTGAGGACACGCCGCCGTCGGTCAACGAGATCGGCAATGGCGCCGTACCGGGCAGTCCGCTGCCGGCGGATGAACAGGCGCCGATCGATTTGTTCTGATCCTGATCCGCCAAAAAGCCCCGCCTTCGATTGAAGTGCGGGGCTTTTTATTGCCTGTTCATTTTGTGTTGTCTGAGCCGGCCTCTTCGCGGGCAAGCCCGCTCCCACAGCAACCGGGTGTGCGCTCCATTTGTGAACGCCACAAAACCCTGTGGGAGCGGGCCTTCCCGCGAAGAGGCCCTAAAGATCACCCCAAAATCAACAGGCACAAAAAAAAGCCCCGACTCTCACGAACCGGGGCTTTCGGCTGAAGCGCTACAACGGCTTAGCCGTTGAACACGTCATCCACGCTTTTCAGCGGGTAGTTCTTCGGATATGGCAGGGTCGCCACACCAGTCTCGATCGCGGCCTTGGCCACGGCGTCGGAGATCACGGTGATCAGGCGCTTGTCCATTGGCTTCGGAATGATGTACTCACGACCGAATTCCAGGGAGATACCGCCGTAGGCGTCGCACACTTCCTGAGGAACCGGCAGCTTGGCCAGTTCGCGCAGGGCGTTGGCGGCAGCGATCTTCATTTCTTCGTTGATGCGCTTGGCGCGAACGTCCAGGGCACCACGGAAGATGAACGGGAAGCCCAGCACGTTGTTGACCTGGTTCGGGTAGTCCGAACGGCCGGTGGCCATGATCACGTCGTTACGGGTGGCGTGAGCCAGTTCCGGGGAGATTTCCGGATCCGGGTTGGAGCAGGCGAAGACGATCGGGTTGGCCGCCATGCGCTTGAGTTGCTCGGCGCTCAGCAGGTTCGGGCCTGACAGACCGACGAATACGTCAGCGCCTTCGATGGCGTCGTCCAAGGTGCGTTTCTCGGTAGGGTGAGCGAACACAGCCTTGTACTGGTTCAGGTCGTCACGGCCAGCGTGGATCACGCCGGTACGGTCAACCATGAAGATGTTTTCGACCTTGGCGCCCATGCTCACCAGCAATTTCATGCAGGAGATGGCGGCTGCGCCAGCGCCCAGGCAGACGATCTTGGCGTCGGCCAGGGTTTTGCCAGCGATTTCCAGGGCGTTGATCATGCCCGCAGCGGTCACGATCGCGGTGCCGTGCTGGTCATCGTGGAAGACCGGAATGTCGCACTGCTCGATCAGCGCGCGTTCGATCTCAAAGCACTCAGGTGCCTTGATGTCTTCCAGGTTGATGCCACCGAAGGTGATGGAAATGCGTTTTACGGTGTCGATGAAGGCTTGCGGGCTTTCGGAGTCGACTTCGATGTCGAAGACGTCGATGCCGGCGAAGCGCTTGAACAGCACGCCTTTACCTTCCATGACTGGCTTGGAAGCCAGTGGGCCGAGGTTACCCAGGCCCAGAATCGCGGTGCCATCGGAAATGACTGCAACCAGGTTGCCCTTGCCGGTGTACTTGTAGGCCAGTTCAGGATCGCGGGCGATCTCGCGCACTGGTTCAGCTACGCCGGGGCTGTAGGCCAGCGACAGGTCGCGGGCGGTAGCAGTGGCCTTGGTGAGCTCGACACTCAGCTTTCCTGGACGAGGATTGGCATGATATTCGAGAGCGGCAGTTTTCAGATCAGACATTTTGGCATTCCGCTTTTTACTGTTGGACAGACTGGTCAGCGAGGATACGCGCCTCGCAAAGTCCCCACAAGACTGCCCGGTCACCCCTGTCAAGCGCCCTGCCCTAAGACTTTGGGCCAAGAGCCACGGCGCACAAGGGTTAGACTGTTCACAATCGACAGAAAAAATGTCTACAACTTTTTATTCAACGGGACGGCTGGAGCATCGAAGGATCGGTCAGCGGCAACAGCCAGCGCGCCTGACCTGATTTCAGTCCACCGCGCCGGGAACGGTCGACCACCCAGCCACGGGCCTCGATCTGCTTGCCCTTCAACGCCTGCAGAGAGGCGGCGTCGAAGCGATCAAGCAGATTGGGTGCAACGCGCAGTACAAGCTTGTCCTGCAACTCGATCCAGATTCCGCCGCGATTGCGCTGAACCTTGCTCACACGACCGCTGACCAGCGCGAAACCCGAGCGCTCGATCTGCTCCGCTTTCAGTACAGGTGAGCGCTTCCACAGGCCAAGCCCGGCCTTTCGCGCGCGGCGTTCAGCGGCTTGCTGGCAATCGACCAGATTGACATTCGGCGCCACCGCGACCTGGAAACCGAGGCCATCGGCGAGCATCTGCGCTTCGAGATTCTCACCCCTGGCGCTGAAAACATGGGCCAGGGTGCGGCCGTAACGGTCCTTGGACTCGGCGCCGAGTCGCAGGCCGACCCGCCCGTCGCTCTCGGCGACCAGGGCTTCGAGGCGCTTGCGCGCGGCCACTGCAAACGGCTCGTCGCTGCGGCCCTGCTTGCCGAGCTCGGGCGTATTGAGGCCGATCATCCGCACATTGCGACCGTCGCTCAGGCGCAGGGTGTCGCCGTCGACCACCCGCTGCACCGTGGCGCTGTCCAGCCTGGCCGGAGCGGGGCAGAAGGCCTGGGCGGCGGAGAGCCAAATCGCGGACACAAAAAAGGCGCCCGCAAGGGACGCCTTTTTCATCAGACCGGAAAAGCCGCTGAGGTTTTCCAGAATGAAGGGCCTTAGGCCTTTTTCGCGCCGAAAGCACCGAAACGGTCGGCGAACTTCTGAACGCGACCACCGGTGTCCAGAGTCTTCTGCTTACCGGTGTAGAACGGGTGGCACTCGTTGCAAACGTCGATCGCCAGGGCTTTGCCGAAGGTCGAACGGGTTTCGAACTTGTTGCCGCAGCTGCAGGTTACTGCAACTTCTGGGTAATTCGGGTGGATATCGGCTTTCATGGTGTTTTCCTCAGCTGGCGTGCCGCCATCCAACACGATTGTTGAATACCGCACGTAATTAGGCCGCGGATTCTACCAGACAATCCCGATCACGCAAGCTGTCACTGAGACCGACCGTCTGCTAGGCTCCCGCCCTTCTCCACCGCCCCGCCTATGAGAATCCTCCGCGTGCCCGACGCCATTCTGCGCCTCGCCCTGCCTTCGCCCCTGCGCCGCCTGTTCGACTATCGGGCCCCGGCCGGCGTGCTGCGTTCGCAGTTGCAACCGGGCATGCGCCTGCGGGTGCCGTTCGGCCGACGGGAGATGATCGGGATTCTGGTGGAAGTCACTGACACCAGTGAAGTGCCGGTGGAGAAGCTCAAACCGGCACTGGCGCTGCTCGACGCCACCGCTCCGCTACCGCCGGCGCTGTTCAAGCTGTGCCTGTGGACGGCGCAGTATTATCAGCACAGCCTCGGCGACACCCTGAGCTGGGCGTTGCCCGTGCTGTTGCGCCAGGGCGAACTGGCCGAGGTTCGGCAGGAACGCTTCTGGTCCGCCGCTCCCGGCGCCAGCCTCGACGACCCGCGCATCGCCCGCGCCCCGCGCCAGCGTGAAGCCCTGGCGACTTTGGCCCAGCACCCTCACGGCGTCGCCCATCAGTTGCTGAGCAAACTGATGCTGAGCAAGGACAGCCTCGATCTGCTGCTGGCCAAGGATCTGGTGCAAGTCGAAGTGCGCCGCCACGCCCCCGGCGCACGCCATGAACACTGGCTGGCCCAGCCCGAGCTGCCGCTCAACAGCGAGCAGCGCGCCGCATACGAAGCGATTCGCGCCGGTTTCGACAGTTATCACGCGTTCCTGCTGGCCGGGGTCACCGGCAGCGGCAAGACCGAAGTCTACTTGCAGCTGATCCGCGAAACCCTTGAGGCCGGCAAACAGGCGCTGGTGCTGATCCCGGAGATCAACCTCGGCCCGCAGACCCTCGCCCGCTTCGAGCAACGCTTCAACGCCCGCATCGCCTTGCTGCACTCGGCGGTCAACGACCGTGATCGTCTGGACGCGTGGCTCGCCGCCCGTGACGGCGAGGCCGACATTATTATTGGCACCCGTTCGGCGCTGTTCACCCCGATGAAGAATCCGGGTCTGATCATCATCGACGAAGAACACGACGGCTCCTATAAACAGCAGGAAGGCCTGCGCTACCACGCGCGGGATCTGGCGCTGGTGCGGGCGCGGCAGGAAAACATCCCGATCGTGCTCGGTTCCGCGACCCCATCGCTGGAAAGCCTGCACAACGCCTACACCGGCCGCTACGGACTCCTACGCCTGAACGAACGTGCCGGCGGCGCCAAACAGCCACGCTTCCTGCGCCTGGACGTGAAAAGTCGTCCACTGGACAGCGGCATTTCCGGGCCGATGCAGCAAGCCATCGGCCAGACCCTCGCCGCCGGCCAGCAGGTGCTGGTGTTCCTCAACCGCCGGGGGTTTGCCCCGACGTTGCTGTGCCACGATTGCGGCTGGATGTCCGAATGCCAGCGCTGCGATGCGCGGATGACCGTGCACCAGCGCTACGGCGAGTTGCGCTGCCACCACTGCGGTTACGTGGAGCGCGTGCCGCGCCAATGCCCGAAGTGCAACAAGGTCGATCTGCGCCCCGTGGGCGCCGGCACCGAGCGGGCCGAGGAACGGCTGGCGATTCTGTTCCCGGACTATCCGGTGTTGCGCGTCGACCGTGACAGCACGTCGCGCAAGGACGCGATGAACCAGTTGTTCGCCACGATCCAGAAAGGTCAGCCGTGCATTCTGGTCGGCACCCAGATGTTGGCCAAGGGGCACCACTTCCCTCGGGTGACGCTGGTGTCGATCCTCGATGCCGACGGCGGTCTGTTCTCCGGCGACTTCCGCGCCAGCGAGCGCATGGCGCAGCTGATCGTGCAGGTTGCCGGGCGTGCCGGGCGTGCGGAGGAACCGGGCAAGGTGATCATCCAGACGCATCTGGCCGACCATCCTTTATTGGTGCAACTGACCGAGCAGGGTTACTTCGCCTTCGCCGAACAGGCCCTGAGCGAACGCCGCGCCGCCGGCCTGCCGCCGTTCGCGCATCTGGCGCTGTTGCGCGCCGAAGCGCACAAGCCGGGGCAGGCCGAAGGCTTTCTTGATGAAGCCTGCAGCGAGGCCGAGCGCTTGCTGGCCGAACAGAGCCTGACCGGCATTGAACTGCTGGGACCCGTGCCGGCGCCGATGGAACGCCGGGCCGGGCGTTTCCGCGCGCAGCTTCTTTTACAGGCCACGGCCCGGGCGCCGCTACACCGACTGCTGGCGAGCTGGCTGCTGGTGCTGGAGCAGATGCCAAGCGGCCGGGCGGTGCGCTGGTCGCTGGATGTCGACCCCGTCGACTTGTATTGATTGATCGATCGCTATCGCTGGCAAGCCAGCTCCCACAGGCGAATTGTGTCGCTCTTGTGGGGGCTGGCTTGCCAGCGATGGCTGACGAATTGTCACCACACATCCACATCCTGCCTGCTAAGGTTGGCAAGCCCGTCTTCGCAACGGATAATGCCCAGTTTTTCCACCCGCGCATCGATGCGCCGCCGCGCTTGCGGTCGAAAGAGAAGACCATGAAAGACACCATTCGCCAGCTGATCCAACAAGCCCTCACCCAACTCGTCAACGAAGGTGTGTTGCCTGAAGGCCTGACGCCGGCGATCCAGGTGGAAAACGCCCGGGACAAGACCCACGGCGACTTCGCCAGCAACATCGCGATGATGCTGGCCAAGCCTGCGGGCATGAAGCCACGCGACCTGGCGGAAAAAATCATCGCCGCCCTGCCGGCTGACGAGAACGTCACCAAGGCCGAAATCGCCGGTCCTGGCTTCATCAATTTCTTCCAGAACACCCAGGCGCTGGCCTCGCGCCTCGACGCGGCTCTGGCCGACGCTCACGTCGGCGTGCGCAAGGCCGGCCCGGCACAACGCACCGTGGTCGACCTGTCGGCACCGAACCTGGCCAAAGAGATGCACGTCGGCCACCTGCGCTCGACCATCATTGGCGACGGTGTGGCGCGGGTACTCGAATTCCTCGGCGACACCGTGATCCGTCAGAACCACGTTGGCGACTGGGGCACCCAGTTCGGCATGTTGATGGCGTACCTGCAGGAAAACCCGATCACCAGCGACGAGCTGTCGGACCTGGAAAACTTCTACCGCGCCGCCAAGCAACGCTTCGACGAATCCCCGGAATTCGCCGACCGCGCCCGTGGTCTGGTGGTCAAGTTGCAGGCCGGCGACGCTGAATGCCTGGCGCTGTGGACCAAGTTCAAGGATATCTCGCTGTCGCACTGCCAGAAGATCTATGAACTGCTCAACGTCAAACTGACCATGGCCGACGTGATGGGCGAAAGCGCCTACAACGACGACCTGATCAACGTGGTCAACGACCTGAAAGCCGCCGGCATGCTAGTCGAGAGTAACGGCGCCCAGTGCGTGTTCCTCGACGAATTCAAGAACGCCGAAGGCGAGCCGCTGCCGGTGATCATCGTCAAGGCCGACGGCGGCTACCTGTACGCCACCACCGACCTGGCGGCCGTGCGTTATCGCAGCGGCAAGCTGAAGGCCGACCGTGCGCTGTACTTCGTCGACCAGCGTCAGGCCCTGCACTTCCAGCAAGTGTTCGCCGTGGCGCGCAAGGCCGGTTTCGTGACCCATCCGATGGAAATGGAGCACATGGGCTTCGGCACCATGAACGGCGCCGACGGCCGTCCGTTCAAGACCCGTGACGGCGGCACCGTGAAGCTGATCGACCTGCTGACCGAAGCGCAGGAACGCGCCTACAGCCTGGTGAAGGAAAAGAACCCGACACTGGCCGAAGACGAACTGCGCGCGATCGCCAAAGTGGTCGGCATCGGCGCGGTGAAATACGCCGACCTGTCGAAACACCGCACCAGCGACTACAGCTTCAACTTCGACCAGATGCTGAACCTCGAAGGCAACACCGCCCCGTACCTGCTGTACGCCTACACCCGCGTGGCCGGTGTGTTCCGCAAGCTTGAAAAGGAATACAGCGAAGTCGATGGCCAGATCGTCCTCGAAGCGCCCCAGGAACACGATCTGGCAGCCAAACTGGCGCAGTTCGGTGAAGTGCTGAACAACGTTGCGGAAAAGGGCACGCCACACACCCTGTGCACCTACCTGTACGAGGTGGCCGGCCTGTTCTCCAGCTTCTACGAGAACTGCCCGATCCTCACCGCCGACACCCCGGCACAAATGCAAAGCCGTCTGCGCCTTGCCGCGCTGACCGGCCGTACCCTCAAGCAAGGCCTGGAACTGCTCGGCCTGGAAACCCTGGAGCGCATGTAAGTTGGCTGCCAAGAAAAAACCTGCACCCAAGCGTGGCGCCAGCCGTTACCAAGCTCCAGCAAAGCAGCCGATTCCGGGTTGGCTGTGGATGGCCATCGGCCTGACGGTCGGCGCGTTCATCGTGTTTCTGATGAAACTGGAGCCGGGCAAGGGCAGCGACACGGTCAAGCGCGAGAAGGTCGAGCAACAGCAACAACAGAAAGCCAGCAAGATCGCCGAGGCCAACAAGACCCCGCCGAGCCCGACGCAACCGGTGAAGCCGAAGTACGACTTCTACACCCTGCTGCCGGAATCGGAAGTGATCGTGCCGCCTGATGCCGTGCCGGAGAAAACCCTGCCGACGCCGCAGGTGCCGGCGATCCCGACCACGCCGGTGACCCCGGCGGAAGCGGCGAAGATCGACACCGCACGGGCGCAGGCTGCACTGGCCGGGATCACCCCGCCGCCAGCGCCGCCGGTGACCAAGGCTGCACCGGTGACCAAGTTCTTCCTGCAGGCCGGCTCGTTCCGCAAAGAGACGGATGCCGACAAGGTGCGCGCGCAGATCATTCTGCTCGGCCAGGCGGTCGCGGTTGAGTCCGGGACGGTCAAGGATGAAACCTGGTATCGGGTACTGGTCGGCCCGTTCAGCAACCGTGAACAGCTGACCACCGCTCAGAAACAACTGGCGGGCGCGGGCTTCAGCAACCTGTTGTTACAACAACGCCAGAGCCGCTAACAACTTCCCACTGATCGTTCCCACGCTCCGCGTGGGAATGCAGCCCGGGACGCTCCGCGTCCCTTGCCGCGGGGACGCGGAGCGTCCATTGAGGCATTCCCACGCGGAGCGTGGGAACGATCATGTCGTTCTGCGTGGGACCGATCATGTACAAAGCACCGCTCGTCCCCTCTCCCGCCCCACAGTTGAAATCCTCTCCACCACCCCCATATGAATGGGCATAAGGCATTTTCGCCCCGCAGTGTGGAGACTCTTCCCTTGACCACCATCGTTTCAGTCCGCCGCCACGGCAAAGTCGTCATGGGCGGCGACGGCCAGGTTTCTCTCGGCAACACCGTGATGAAAGGCAACGCGAAGAAAGTTCGCCGCCTGTACCACGGCGAAGTCATCGCCGGTTTCGCCGGTGCCACCGCCGACGCCTTCACCCTGTTCGAACGCTTCGAAGGCCAGCTTGAAAAACACCAGGGCCACCTGATCCGCGCCGCCGTCGAACTCGCCAAAGAATGGCGCACCGACCGCTCCCTGAGCCGCCTCGAAGCGATGCTCGCGGTCGCCAACAAGGACGCCTCGCTGATCATCACCGGCAACGGTGACGTGGTCGAACCCGAAGACGGCCTGATCGCCATGGGTTCCGGTGGCGCCTACGCGCAAGCCGCCGCCAGCGCTCTGCTGAAGAAGACCGACCTGTCGGCCCGCGAAATCGTCGAGACCGCTCTCGGCATCGCCGGCGACATCTGTGTATTCACCAACCACACCCAGACCATTGAGGAGCAGGATCTCGCTGAATGAGCCTGACGCGGCCCCTGTGCCACGGCTTGTTTCTGCTTGAGGACCGTCAATTATTATGTCCATGACTCCCCGCGAAATCGTCCACGAACTCAACCGCCACATCATCGGCCAGGACGATGCCAAACGCGCCGTCGCGATTGCCCTGCGCAACCGCTGGCGCCGCATGCAGTTGCCTGAAGAGCTGCGCGTTGAAGTGACCCCGAAGAACATCCTGATGATCGGCCCGACCGGTGTCGGTAAAACCGAGATCGCCCGTCGCCTGGCCAAACTGGCCAACGCGCCGTTCATCAAGGTCGAAGCGACCAAGTTCACCGAAGTCGGCTACGTCGGCCGTGACGTCGAATCGATCATCCGTGATCTGGCCGACGCCGCGATCAAGATGCTGCGCGAGCAGGAAATGACCCGCGTTCGCCACCGTGCCGAAGACGCCGCCGAGGACCGTATTCTCGACGCCCTGCTGCCGCCGGCACGCATGGGCTTCAGCAATGAAGAAGCGCCGACCCAGGATTCCAACACTCGCCAACTGTTCCGCAAGCGCCTGCGCGAAGGTCAGCTGGACGACAAGGAAATCGAGATCGAAGTCGCCGAAATGGCCGGCATCGAAATCGCCACGCCTCCGGGCATGGAAGAAATGACCAACCAGTTGCAGAACCTGTTCGCCAACATGGGCAAGGGCAAGAAGAAGGCCCGCAAGCTCAAGGTCAAGGAAGCGCTGAAGCTGGTACGCGACGAAGAAGCCGGTCGCCTGGTCAACGAAGAAGAGTTGAAGGCCAAGGCCCTGGAAGCAGTCGAGCAGCACGGCATCGTGTTCATCGACGAGATCGACAAGGTCGCCAAGCGCGGCAATGTCGGCGGCGCTGACGTGTCCCGCGAAGGCGTGCAACGTGACCTGCTGCCGCTGATCGAAGGCTGCACCGTCAACACCAAGCTGGGCATGGTCAAGACCGACCACATCCTGTTCATCGCCTCCGGTGCGTTCCACCTGAGCAAGCCGAGCGATCTGGTGCCGGAACTGCAAGGTCGTCTGCCGATTCGCGTCGAACTCAAGGCCCTGAGCCCGCAGGACTTCGAACGCATCCTCAGCGAACCGCATGCCTCGCTCACCGAGCAATACTGCGCTTTGCTGAAAACCGAAGGCCTGAACATCCAGTTCCAGCCGGAAGGCATCAAGCGTCTGGCGGAAATCGCCTGGCAGGTCAACGAGAAGACCGAGAACATCGGTGCCCGTCGCCTGCACACGCTGCTCGAGCGTCTGCTGGAAGAGGTGTCGTTCAGTGCCGGCGATCTGGCCAGCGCCCATGACGACAAGGCGATCGAGATCGACGCCGAGTACGTCAACAGCCACCTGGGCGAATTGGCGCAGAACGAAGACCTGTCCCGTTATATCCTGTAAGCCATACTTACAGTGGTCGTGAAACTGTGGGAGCCATCGGCTCCCACAATTTTTTTCACCTGACGGAACGCCGGCAATGACCCAACTCCCCACCGACATCAAACTGCACAAAGCCTCGAAAACCCTGTCGCTCAAATACGCGTCCGGCGAGGAGTACACCCTGCCCGCCGAATTCCTGCGCGTGCACTCCCCCTCCGCCGAGGTCCAGGGCCACGGCAAACCGATCCTGCAATTCGGCAAGCTGCACGTCGGCCTGACCAAGGTAGAACCGGCCGGTCAGTACGCACTGAAACTGACCTTCGACGACGGTCACGACAGCGGTCTGTTCACCTGGGATTACCTGTACGAGCTGGGGCGACGTCATGACGCACTTTGGGCCGATTATCTGGCCGAACTCAAAGCCGCCGGCAAAACCCGCGACCCGGACCAGTCCGTCGTCAAGCTGATGCTCTAGTCCGCGCCTCGGACTGTTTAGAGGGCATTTTCTAGATTCATCTGTTTGAATGCTCCGCTAAAGCGGCCCGGGATCGGCTGCTTGCGAAAAAAATCAATCTCGGGTAACCAATGGAACTGGCAAGTTCCCTGCAGTGCTCTACGACTGTAAAGCAGCTATGCAGAATCAACGGTCACCCGAGCAGTAGTACCTGGCATTGGCTGTGGAACTGCACAGCAGAAAACCGGGTACTCGTCTCAGGACAATGGAGCGTCGTAGATGAGTAACAAGAATAACGATGATTTGAAGTACCAGGCCTCGGAGAACACCCTGGGGCTGAATCCTGTCGTTGGGCTACGCGGAAAGGATCTGCTGGCCTCTGCTCGAATGGTGCTGACCCAGGCCATCAAACAACCGATCCATAGTGTCAAACACGTCACCCAGTTCGGCCTCGAACTGAAGAACGTGCTGTTCGGCAAATCCGACCTGCAACCGGCGGGCGATGACCGTCGCTTCGTCGATCCGGCGTGGAGTCAGAACCCGCTGTACAAACGTTATCTGCAAACTTACCTGGCATGGCGCAAGGAACTCCATGCCTGGATCGACGACAGCAGCCTCTCGCCCAAGGACATCGCGCGTGGCCACTTCGTGATCAACCTGATGACCGAGGCGATGGCCCCGACCAACACGGCGGCCAACCCGGCGGCAGTCAAACGCTTCTTCGAGACCGGCGGCAAGAGCCTGCTCGACGGCCTCTCGCACCTGGCCAAGGATCTGGTGCACAACGGCGGCATGCCGAGCCAGGTCAACATGGGCGCGTTCGAGGTCGGCAAGAGCCTGGGCGTGACCGAAGGCGCGGTGGTGTTTCGCAACGATGTGCTGGAACTGATCCAGTACAAGCCGATCACCGAGCAAGTGCACGAGCGCCCGCTGCTGGTGGTGCCGCCGCAGATCAACAAGTTCTACGTATTCGACCTCAGCCCGGACAAGAGCCTGGCGCGCTTCTGCCTGCGCAACAATGTGCAGACCTTCATCGTCAGCTGGCGCAACCCGACCAAGGAACAGCGCGAGTGGGGCCTCTCGACCTACATCGAAGCCCTGAAGGAAGCGGTCGACGTGGTCACCGCGATCACCGGCAGCAAGGACGTCAACATGCTTGGCGCCTGCTCCGGCGGCATCACCTGTACCGCCCTGCTCGGCCACTATGCCGCCACGGGCGAGAACAAGGTCAATGCCCTGACCCTGCTGGTCAGCGTGCTCGACACCACCCTCGACAGTGATGTCGCACTGTTCGTCGACGAGCAGACGCTGGAAATGGCCAAGCGACACTCCTATCAGGCCGGCGTGCTCGAAGGCAAAGACATGGCCAAAGTCTTTGCCTGGATGCGTCCCAACGATCTGATCTGGAACTACTGGGTCAACAACTACCTGCTCGGCAACGAGCCGCCGGTGTTCGACATCCTGTTCTGGAACAACGATACGACTCGACTGCCGGCCGCGTTCCACGGCGACCTGATCGAGATGTTCAAAAACAACCCACTGATTCGCCCCAATGCACTGGAAGTGTGCGGCACGCCGATCGACCTCAAGCAGGTGACCGCCGACATCTTCTCGCTGGCCGGCACCAACGACCACATCACCCCGTGGAAGTCCTGCTACAAGTCGGCGCAGCTGTTCGGTGGCAAGGTGGAATTCGTGCTGTCGAGCAGCGGGCATATCCAGAGCATTCTGAACCCGCCGGGCAACCCTAAATCGCGCTACATGACCAGCGATAAAATGACCGCCAATGCCGATGACTGGCAGGAGAACTCGACCAAGCACGCCGACTCCTGGTGGCTGTACTGGCAGGCATGGCAGGCCGCGCGTTCGGGCGAGCTGAAGAAGGCGCCAACGAAACTGGGCAACAAGGCGTATCCGGCAGGCGAAGCTTCACCGGGCACTTACGTACACGAGCGGTAACCGACACCTGAAGAAACTGTGGGAGCGGCGGTTCGACTTGCCGCGATAACGGTATTTCAGTCGACACATTGGCTGAAGCTGCCACCGTCATCGCGGGCAAGCCCGTTCCCACAGGGTTCGAGGTGGAACATAGAATTTGCGACCCACAGGGCCTTGAAGCATGCCGCACCCGTTCATCTTTCGAACCGTCGAGCTGGATGGCCAGACCATCCGCACGGCAGTCCGCCCCGGCAAGCCTCACTTGACGCCCTTGCTGATTTTCAACGGCATCGGCGCCAACCTGGAGCTGGTGTTTCCTTTTGTCGCGGCGCTGGATCCGGACCTTGAAGTGATCGCCTTCGACGTGCCCGGTGTCGGCGGTTCCTCGACGCCGAGCCGGCCGTATCGCTTTCCGGGGCTGGCGAAGCTCACCGCGCGGATGCTCGATTACCTCGACTACGGACAGGTCAACGTGATCGGCGTGTCCTGGGGTGGCGCGCTGGCGCAACAGTTCGCCTACGACTATCCCGAGCGATGCAAAAAGCTGGTGCTGGCGGCGACCGCTGCCGGTGCGGTGATGGTGCCTGGCAAGCCGAAAGTGCTGTGGATGATGGCCAGCCCACGGCGCTATATCCAGCCGTCCCATGTGATCCGCATCGCCCCGATGATCTACGGCGGCTCGTTCCGCCGCGACCCGACACTCGCCGCCAGCCATGCGGCGAAGGTGCGTTCGGCGGGCAAGCTCGGCTACTACTGGCAACTGTTCGCGGGCCTGGGCTGGACCAGCATTCACTGGCTGCACAAGATCCACCAGCCGACCCTGGTGCTGGCCGGTGATGACGATCCGCTGATCCCGCTGATCAACATGCGCATGCTCGCCTGGCGCATCCCCAACGCGCAGCTGCACATCATCGACGACGGGCATCTGTTCCTGATTACCCGGGCCGAGGCGGTGGCGCCGATCATCATGAAATTCCTCCAGGAGGAACGTCAGCGTGCGGTGATGCATCCGCACCCGACACCGCTGGGCGGATAACCGTCCCGGCACGGATTTCTGGACAGCGTTTTGCAGCGCGTCTGGACAGGTGCGTGGCAGGAGGCCGCGCAAGCAGCAACCCGCAACAGCGTCTATGGTGTTCTGGTTCGGTGTGTTTGTTTTTGGCCTGAAGACGAAGGAGTGTTGAGTCATGCGTGACAAACCAGCGACGGGCGTCGTGCCCAGCCCCGCCGTGTTCATCAATGCACAGAGTGCCATGACCGGTCTGCGTGGCCGCGACCTGATCTCGACCTTGCGCAGCGTGGCAGCCCACGGCTTGCGCAATCCGATCCACAGTGCAAAACACGCCTTGAAGCTGGGAGGTGCGCTCGGACGCGTGCTGCTCGGCGAAACCCTGCACCCGACCAATCCGCAGGACAGCCGCTTTGCCGACCCGGCGTGGAGCCTGAACCCGTTCTACCGGCGCAGCCTGCAGGCTTATCTGGCCTGGCAGAAACAGGTCAAGAGCTGGATCGACGAGAGCAGCATGAGTGACGACGACCGCGCCCGCGCGCATTTCGCCTTCACCCTGCTCAACGACGCCGTGGCGCCTTCCAACACCCTGCTCAATCCGCTGGCTGTGAAAGAACTGTTCAACTCCGGCGGCCACAGTCTGGTGCGCGGTCTCAGCCATCTGATTGATGATCTGCTGCACAACGACGGCCTGCCACGCCAGGTCACCAAACAGGCTTTCGAAGTCGGCAAGACCGTCGCCACCACCACCGGCTCGGTGGTGTTTCGCAACGAAATGCTCGAGCTGATCCAGTACCGGCCGATGAGCGAGAAGCAGTATTCGAAACCGTTGCTGGTGGTGCCGCCGCAAATCAACAAGTACTACATTTTCGACCTCAGCCCGAGCAACAGCTTCGTCCAGTTTGCGCTGAAGAACGGCTTGCAGACCTTCATGATCAGCTGGCGCAACCCGGATGTGCGCCATCGTGAATGGGGCCTGTCGACCTACGTCGAAGCCGTGGAAGAAGCGATGAACATCTGCCGGGCGATCACCGGCGCCCGTGAGGTCAACCTGATGGGCGCCTGCGCCGGCGGGCTGACCATCGCCGCGCTGCAAGGGCATCTGCAGGCCAAGCGGCAGTTGCGGCGGGTCTCCAGCGCCACCTATCTGGTGAGCCTGCTCGACAGTGAAATGAACACCCCGGCCACCCTGTTCGCCGATGAGCAAACGCTCGAAGCGGCCAAGCGGCGCTCCTATCAGAAAGGCGTGCTGGACGGTCGCGACATGGCCAAGGTGTTCGCCTGGATGCGCCCCAACGATCTGATCTGGAGTTATTTCGTCAACAACTACCTGCTGGGCAAGGAGCCGCCGGCGTTCGACATTCTCTACTGGAACAACGACAGCACCCGCCTGCCCGCCGCGTTTCACGGCGACATTCTGGACTTCTTCAAGCACAACCCGTTGACCCATCCGGGGGGCCTGGAAGTGTGCGGCACGCCGATCGACCTGCAGAAGGTCACGGTCGACAGCTTCAGCGTGGCCGGCATGAACGACCACATCACGCCGTGGGACGCGGTGTATCGCTCGACACTGTTGCTGGGCGGCGAGCGGCGCTTCGTGCTGTCCAACAGCGGCCACGTGCAGAGCATCCTCAACCCGCCGGGCAACCCGAAAGCCCATTACGTCGAGAACGGAAAGCTCAGCAGCGATCCGCGCGCCTGGTACTACGACGCCAAGAAAGTCGACGGCAGTTGGTGGCCGCAGTGGCTGGAGTGGGTGCAGCAGCGCTCCGGCACCCTGCACGAAACCCGGATGACCCTCGGCAACGCCAATTACCCACCGATGGAAGCAGCACCCGGCACCTATGTGCGTGTGCGCTGACTGACTCAAGCCCTTTTAAGAAGACTGGATGAAAACAAGCGAACGGATCCTCGAATGTGCCCTGCAGTTGTTCAATGAAAAGGGCGAGCCGAACGTCTCCACCATGGAGGTTGCCAATGAAATGGGGATCAGCCCCGGCAACCTTTACTACCACTTCCACGGCAAGGAACCGCTGATTCTCGGACTGTTCGAGCGCTTCCAGAACGACCTCGCCCCGCTGCTCGACCCGCCCGCCGATGTTGAACTGGCGCCGGAGGATTACTGGCTGTTCCTGCACCTGATCGTCGAACGGCTGGCGCAGTACCGTTTTCTGTTCCAGGACCTGTCGAACCTGGCCGGGCGTCTGCCGAAACTGGCCAAGGGCATTCGCCAGTTTCTCAACGTGCTCAAGCGTACGCTCGCGTCATTGCTGGCGCGCTTGAAAGCGTCGGGGCAACTGGTCAGCGACACCCAGGCGCTGGGGCAACTGGTGGAGCAGATCACCATGACGTTGCTGTTCTCGCTGGACTATCAACGGATTCTTGATCGTGAAGGGGAAGTGCGGCTGGTGGTGTACCAGATCATGATGCTGGTGGCGCCGCATCTGTTGCCGCCGGTGAAGGTGGCGACGGAGAGGATGGCTTTGCAGTACCTCGAAGATCACGAGTAATCCGACGGCGTTTACCCAAACAAAAACGCCCGACCTTCACAGGCCGGGCGTTTTTTTGAGCTCTGAAAAATCAGGACTGACTGGTTGGCGTCGACGGAGTCGATGCAGCAGTCGGAGCAGGCGCCGGGGTTGGAGCCGAGGCGGAGTTCGACGTGCTTGCCAGTGCTTGCGGTGTGGTCACCGGTTTTGGTGCTGCAGCTTTCGGCGCAGCGGCTTTCGGCGCAGCCGGTTTTTTCACTGCCGGTTTTTTCGCCGCAGCCGGTTTGGCGGCAGGCTTGGCAGCGGGTTTGGCGGCAGCCGTTTTCGCTGCAGGCTTGGCCGCCGGTTTGGCAGCTGGTTTTGCTGCCGTTTTTGCAACTGGCTTGGCGGCGGCCTTGGCAGCAACCGGTTTGGCCGCGGCTTTCGCTGCAGGCTTGGCGGCAGCGGTTTTGGCTGCTGGTTTTGCGGCCGGTTTGGCGGCGGCTTTAGCCAGTGGCTTGGCAGCGGTTTTGGCCGCAGGCTTGGCTGCTGCGGTTTTGGCCGCGACAGGCTGAGCTTTCAGGCCGGTGAGTTTTTCGATCTGCCTGGTCAGGGTATCGACCTTTTTGTGCAGATCCTTCACCTCGTTGCGGCTCGGTACGCCCAGGCGCGAAATCGCACTGTTCAGGCGCTTGTCGAAAGCCCCTTCCAGCTGATCCCAGGTGCCCAGCGCGCGATCTTTCACGCCGCTGATGCGCGATTTTGCCGAGCTTGCAGAGTCCTTGGCAGCATCGACTTTCTTGCCGACTGCAGCCTTGGTGAGCTTCTCGGCTTTCTCGCCGTCTTTGACCAATGTATCGAAGAGCTTGCTGCCGTCAGTGTCGATCTTCGAGTACACGCCTAAACCAGCCAGCCAGATCTTGCGGGAATAGTCTTCGACTTTTCCGATCCACGAGCTGCCTTCTTTATCGGTGTTCTTTTTACCAGCCATCCCGTTCTCCTTAAGATTTACGCGCGACGCGTTCGAGCAATGCCGTCAGCTCATCGAGCTTAGCAGAGAGTGTCTCAACGTCATGTTTAGACGGAATGCCGATACGATTCAAGGCACTGGCCACACGTGTGTCGAACGCCTTCTCGACCTTGTCGAGCTGAACTTCGACCCGGCCTTTGAAAGAGCTGACTTCGCTCTTGGCTTCATCGATCTCGGCGTTGGCTGCTTCGAGTTTTTCGGTGACGGCTTTTTTGCCTTTCTTTTCAACAGTTTGACCAGCCTTGATCAACTCCTGAAAGTACTCGCTGCCCTCCTGACCGACCTTGGTGTAGGCACCCAGGCCTGCCAGCCAGATCTTGCGGGCATAGGATTTGACGTCGCTCAGAGCGGAAGTCGAAGCGTCGATTTTTTTCTTCAAAATGACTTTGGCCATGGTGCACCTCACGCGCAGAAGGTTTGAGGAACTGCCCTGACGAGTGTCGGGCTCAGGCACAAAGTAGGGAGAAAAATTAGAAACGGCACCCTAACAACTGACATAAAAGACGGGGCAAACACGTACCCTGTGGGAGCGGGCTTGCCCGCGATAGCGTAGGTTCAGCCGATAAAGATGCTGGATTTGCCGACGCCATCGCGGGCAAGCCCGCTCCCACAAGGATTTGAAGCTGCAAGAACCGCGTCAGACCAGCGCTTTATCCAGCGCCTTCTCGATCTCGGCTTTGATCATGCCGCTCATGGCCGACATCATCAGGCCCAGTTCGACGTCGACCCGGATCGAATCCTCGGCCACATGCACCGCGCCCTTCACGCCCGAACGCTTGAGGTTCAGGACATCGCCCGACCACTGCGGCTCCAGGCCATATTGATCGGAAAGTTTCTGCGCCAGTTTGTCGGCTTTCTCGCGGGCTGCTTCCTTGCCCAGGCTGTGGGCACGCTCAACACTGATATGGGCCATTGAATGACTCCTGCTTTTTGAATGGGGCTATGAATGCCTGCAACGAATCTTGACCGCCACTGCGGCAAATCGTCCCGAAGGTTGCCCATCTTACCTTTAGCCATTCCAAGACAAAGCATGGCTTGGGGATTAGAATGTCGCGCATTCTCTTTTGGTGACAGCGATATGACTGATCAGCGCAAAGGCAGCGATGCCGAACCCACCACTCACTTCGGCTTCAAAAACGTTCCGGAAAGCCAGAAAGCGGAAAAAGTCGCTGAGGTTTTCCACTCCGTAGCGGCGAAGTACGACCTGATGAACGACCTTTTGTCGGGCGGCATGCACCGTCTGTGGAAGCGTTTCGCGATCGAACTGTCGGGCGTACGCGCCGGCAACCGCGTGCTGGACATCGCCGGCGGCACGGGCGATCTGACCAAGAAGTTCTCGCACCTGGTCGGCCCGACCGGTCAGGTGGTGCTGGCCGACATCAACGAATCCATGCTCAAGGTCGGTCGTGACCGCCTGCTGGATGTCGGCGTGTCGGGCAACGTCGAGTTCGTCCAGGCAGACGCTGAAAAGCTGCCGTTCCCGGACAACCATTTCGACTGCGTGACCATCGCCTTCGGCCTACGCAACGTGACGCACAAGGAAGACGCCCTGCGCTCGATGTTGCGCGTACTCAAGCCGGGCGGTCGCCTGCTGGTACTGGAATTCTCCAAGCCGACCAACGCGCTGATGTCCAAGGCCTACGACGCCTATTCGTTCGCCTTCATGCCGCTGATGGGCAAGCTGATCACCAACGACTCGGAAAGCTATCGTTACCTGGCCGAATCGATCCGCATGCACCCGAATCAGGAAACCCTGAAGTCGATGATGGTCGACGCCGGTTTCGACCGCGTGACCTATCACAACATGACCGCAGGCATCGTCGCCCTGCACCGCGGCATCAAACCCTGATGCTGCTGACCGGGCTGCTCGCCAGCGTCGAACTCGGCCTGAACCGCGTGCTGCGTCTCGACAGCACGGCGCTGCCGCGACTGGCGCATCTGACCGGCAAAGTGATTGCCGTGGATTGCCGCAGCCCGGCGCTGCAACTGTTCATCCTGCCGAGCGACGAAGGCCTGATGCTGGCGTCCCACTGGGAAACCGGCGTCGACTGCACCCTGCGAGCCCCGGCCTCGAGCCTGGTGAAACTGGCCCTGAGCAAGGACAAGACGGCGGTGCTGCACGCACCGGAAGTCGAACTCGACGGTGACAGCGGCGTGCTGCTGGAACTGGCCGGCGTGCTGCAGGACCTCGAGCTGGACTGGGAGTACGAACTCTCGCGCTGGCTGGGCCCGGTCGCCACGCAACTGGTCGGCGGTCACCTGCGCAGCCGCGCCCGCTGGTATCAACAAGGATTTGCCAGCCTCAACCAGAACCTCGCCGAATACCTGGCCGAAGAATCGCGCACCCTCGTCGGGCAGCGCGAAGCCGAAGCCCGCTTCAGCGAACTGGACCGGATCAAACTCGATCTGGAACGTCTCGAGGCGCGCTTCGAGCGCCTTTCCCGATCCCTCGACCCAAGCGATAACGCATGAAGCTGCTCGCCGTCCGCCGTCTGTTGCGCATCCAGCGCGTCGTGATCCGCTACCGCCTCGATGACCTGCTGTTCGATCTGCCTTTGCCGTGGTTCCTGCTGGCGCTGCGCTACGTCTTGCCGTGGCGCTGGTTCCCGCGCAAGCCGCTGGAGCTCAGCCGTGGCGCACGTCTACGCCTGGCGTTGCAGGATCTGGGGCCGATCTTCATCAAGTTCGGGCAGATCCTCTCGACCCGCCGCGACCTGCTGCCGGAAGACATCGCCGATGAGCTGATGCGGTTGCAGGACCGGGTGCCGCCATTCGATTCGCAGCTGTCGGTCAAGCTGATCGAAGAGCAACTGGGCAAGAAGATCAGCGAAGTGTTCAGTCGCTTCGACGTCGAACCGCTGGCCTCGGCCTCGGTGGCGCAGGTACACGCCGCGCAACTGAAGACCGGCGAAGAAGTGGTGGTCAAGGTGATCCGCCCGGGCCTGAAACCGGTGATCGCCCAGGATCTGGCGTGGCTGTTCATCCTCGCCCGCGCCGCCGAAAAGGTCTCCGCCGACGCCCGCCTGCTGCACCCGGTGGACGTGGTCAGCGACTACGAAAAAACCATCTACGACGAACTCGACCTGTTGCGCGAGGCGGCCAACGCCAGCCAGTTGAAGCGCAACTTCGAGGGCTCGCCGCTGTTGTATGTGCCACAAGTCTATTGGGACTGGTGCCGGCCGAAAGTGCTGGTGATGGAGCGCATCTACGGGATCCAGGTGACGGATCTGGCGACCCTCGCCGACCAGCGCACCGACATGAAGATGCTCGCCGAACGCGGCGTGGAGATCTTCTTCACCCAGGTATTCCGCGACAGTTTCTTCCATGCCGACATGCACCCGGGCAACATCTTCGTCAGCACCGTCAATCCGTGGAGCCCGCAGTACATTGCGATCGACTGCGGCATCGTCGGCAGCCTGACCCCGGAAGACCAGGACTATCTGGCGCGCAACCTGTTCGCCTTCTTCAAGCGCGACTACCGCCGCGTGGCGCAATTGCACATCGATTCGGGCTGGGTGCCGGCGGAAACCAAGCTCAACGAATTCGAAGCGGCGATCCGTACCGTGTGCGAGCCGATCTTCGAAAAACCATTAAAAGATATTTCATTTGGCCAGGTGCTGATGCGCCTGTTCCAGACCGCGCGCCGCTTCAACATGGAAGTGCAGCCGCAACTCGTATTGCTGCAAAAGACCTTGCTGAACATCGAAGGCCTGGGCCGTCAGCTGTACCCGGATCTGGATCTGTGGAACACCGCGCAGCCGTTCCTCGAACGCTGGATGCGCGAGCGCGTCAGCCCGAAAGCCTTGCTCGGCAACGTCCAGAGCCAGTTCGAACAACTGCCGCATCTGGCCAACATGGCCCGCGACCTGCTCGAACGCATGTCCCAGCCCCACGCCAACGACCCACCGCCACCGTGGAAAAAACGCAAGGACGACTGGTTCCTGCGCCTGCTCGGCAGTGCCCATCTGGCGGGCGGTACGATCCTCGCCGCCGGGGGCCCGATGCACGAACTGGGGCATTGGCCCGCCGGGATCATGGTGGCAGTCGGCTTGTATCTGGTCGTTCGCCGATAGCCAGTTCCGTGATCGGCTGGCACACTGTTTCAACGCCTGAACCCGACTATTGAAGTGTGGGTTCGCTGTCGGAGTCGAAGATGAAAAACTGGCTGGACGAGATCAAGTGGGACGCCGATGGCCTGGTGCCGGCGATTGCCCAGGATCACAAGACCGGACGCGTATTGATGATGGCCTGGATGAACCGCGAAGCCCTGGAGCTGACCGCGGCGGAAAACCGTGCCATCTATTGGTCACGTTCCCGTGGCAAGCTGTGGCGCAAGGGCGAAGAGTCCGGCCACGTACAGACGCTGCATGAAATGCGTCTGGACTGCGACGCCGACGTCATCATCCTGATGGTCGAGCAGATCGGCGACATTGCTTGCCATACCGGCCGTCAAAGCTGCTTCTACCGCGTCTTCGAAAACGGCGACTGGAAAACGGTCGACCCGGTCCTGAAAGACCCGCACGCCATCTATTCCGCAGGACACAAACATGAGTGACACCCTGACTCGCCTTGCTCAGGTACTTGAGGAGCGCAAAGGCGCAGCCGCCGACAGCTCGTATGTCGCCAGCCTGTATCACAAGGGTCTGAACAAGATTCTGGAGAAGGTCGGCGAAGAATCGGTCGAAACGATCATTGCCGCCAAGGACGCCGCCGTCAGCGGCGACTGCAGCGACGTGATCTACGAGACCGCCGACCTGTGGTTCCACAGCATGGTCATGCTTGCCCAGCTGGGGCAGCATCCGCAGGCAGTGCTGGATGAGCTGGATCGCCGCTTCGGCCTGTCCGGACACGTCGAGAAAGCCTCGCGTCCGTCCGCCTGAACAACTTCAAGAGAGGAACAGCAACATGGGCATTTTTGACTGGAAACACTGGATCGTCATCCTGGTGGTCGTGGTACTGGTGTTCGGCACCAAGAAACTGAAGAACCTCGGCACCGACGTTGGCGAGTCGATCAAGGGCTTTCGCAAAGCCATGAACCTGTCTCTTATACACATCTCAACCCTGAAGCTTGCATGCCTGCAGGTCGACTCTAGAGGATCCCCGCCACGGTTGATGAGAGCTTTGTTGTAGGTGGACCAGTTGGTGATTTTGAACTTTTGCTTTGCCACGGAACGGTCTGCGTTGTCGGGAAGATGCGTGATCTGATCCTTCAACTCAGCAAAAGTTCGATTTATTCAACAAAGCCGCCGTCCCGTCAAGTCAGCGTAATGCTCTGCCAGTGTTACAACCAATTAACCAATTCTGATTAGAAAAACTCATCGAGCATCAAATGAAACTGCAATTTATTCATATCAGGATTATCAATACCATATTTTTGAAAAAGCCGTTTCTGTAATGAAGGAGAAAACTCACCGAGGCAGTTCCATAGGATGGCAAGATCCTGGTATCGGTCTGCGATTCCGACTCGTCCAACATCAATACAACCTATTAATTTCCCCTCGTCAAAAATAAGGTTATCAAGTGAGAAATCACCATGAGTGACGACTGAATCCGGTGAGAATGGCAAAAGTTTATGCATTTCTTTCCAGACTTGTTCAACAGGCCAGCCATTACGCTCGTCATCAAAATCACTCGCATCAACCAAACCGTTATTCATTCGTGATTGCGCCTGAGCGAGACGAAATACGCGATCGCTGTTAAAAGGACAATTACAAACAGGAATCGAATGCAACCGGCGCAGGAACACTGCCAGCGCATCAACAATATTTTCACCTGAATCAGGATATTCTTCTAATACCTGGAATGCTGTTTTTCCGGGGATCGCAGTGGTGAGTAACCATGCATCATCAGGAGTACGGATAAAATGCTTGATGGTCGGAAGAGGCATAAATTCCGTCAGCCAGTTTAGTCTGACCATCTCATCTGTAACATCATTGGCAACGCTACCTTTGCCATGTTTCAGAAACAACTCTGGCGCATCGGGCTTCCCATACAATCGATAGATTGTCGCACCTGATTGCCCGACATTATCGCGAGCCCATTTATACCCATATAAATCAGCATCCATGTTGGAATTTAATCGCGGCCTCGAGCAAGACGTTTCCCGTTGAATATGGCTCATAACACCCCTTGTATTACTGTTTATGTAAGCAGACAGTTTTATTGTTCATGATGATATATTTTTATCTTGTGCAATGTAACATCAGAGATTTTGAGACACCCTGTGAATGCGCAAACCAACCCTTGGCAGAACATATCCATCGCGTCCGCCATCTCCAGCAGCCGCACGCGGCGCATCTCGGGCAGCGTTGGGTCCTGGCCACGGGTGCGCATGATCGTGCTCCTGTCGTTGAGGACCCGGCTAGGCTGGCGGGGTTGCCTTACTGGTTAGCAGAATGAATCACCGATACGCGAGCGAACGTGAAGCGACTGCTGCTGCAAAACGTCTGCGACCTGAGCAACAACATGAATGGTCTTCGGTTTCCGTGTTTCGTAAAGTCTGGAAACGCGGAAGTCAGCGCCCTGCACCATTATGTTCCGGATCTATGTCGGGTGCGGAGAAAGAGGTAATGAAATGGCAGATCCCTGGCTTGTTGTCCACAACCGTTAAACCTTAAAAGCTTTAAAAGCCTTATATATTCTTTTTTTTCTTATAAAACTTAAAACCTTAGAGGCTATTTAAGTTGCTGATTTATATTAATTTTATTGTTCAAACATGAGAGCTTAGTACGTGAAACATGAGAGCTTAGTACGTTAGCCATGAGAGCTTAGTACGTTAGCCATGAGGGTTTAGTTCGTTAAACATGAGAGCTTAGTACGTTAAACATGAGAGCTTAGTACGTGAAACATGAGAGCTTAGTACGTACTATCAACAGGTTGAACTGCTGATCTTCGGATCTATGTCGGGTGCGGAGAAAGAGGTAATGAAATGGCATCCGGATCTGCATCGCAGGATGCTGCTGGCTACCCTGTGGAACACCTACATCTGTATTAACGAAGCAATTCATCGATGATGGTTGAGATGTGTATAAGAGACAGGCCATGAACGACGACGAAAAACCGGCCGACCCGACCGTCACGCCTGCGCAACCGGTACCGCCGGTGCAGCCGCAAGCCACTGCTCAGGCCAACCCGCCGCACACCATCGACGTGCAGGCGCAGAAAGTCGAAGAGCCGATCCGCAAAGACGTGTGAGCACTGACTAATGTTTGGTATCAGCTTCTCTGAACTGCTGCTCGTCGGCCTCGTCGCCCTGCTGGTGCTGGGCCCCGAGCGTCTGCCGGGCGCTGCACGCACCGCCGGCCTGTGGGTCGGACGGCTGAAGCGCAGCTTCAACGCGATCAAACAGGAAGTTGAGCGTGAAATCGGTGCCGACGAAATCCGTCGGCAACTGCACAACGAGCACATCCTGTCGCTGGAACAGGAGGCGCGGAAGATTTTCACGCCGGTTCAGCAGGAGCCGACGCCGGTCGAGCACGTGGGTGAGCAGACGATTCATGCGCCTGCCGCCGCGACGCCACCAGCACCTGTCGTAGCGCCAACCGATTCTGCACCTGCTGTCGCAGCCACGACGGTTGAACATGTAGCTCCAACCGCCGCGCCGACCACACCAGCGCCTCACGACCCAACATTGCCGCCGCGAGCCCCATGAGCGATCTCCCCGAAAACGACCAGCACATGCCGCTGGTTTCGCACCTCACCGAGTTGCGCACCCGCCTGCTGCGTTGCGTGGCGGCGATCTTCATCATCTTCGCCGGGCTGTTTGCCTTTACCCAGCAGATCTACACCTTCGTTTCGACGCCGCTGCGCGAATACCTGCCGGCGGGCGCGACAATGATCGCCACTGACGTGTCGTCGCCGTTCCTGACGCCGCTGAAGCTGACGATGATGGTCTCGCTGTTCCTGGCGATTCCGGTGATCCTGCATCAGATCTGGGGCTTCATCGCACCGGGCCTGTACAAGCACGAGAAGCGTGTCGCGGTGCCGTTGCTGATCTCCAGCATCCTGCTGTTCTACACCGGCATGGCGTTCGCCTACTTCTTCGTGTTCCCGCTGATCTTCAAGTTCTTCGCCTCGGCCACCCCGGCCGGCGTGGAAATGATGACCGACATCACCAGTTACCTCGATTTCGTCATGACGCTGTTCTTCGCTTTCGGCGTGGCGTTCGAAATCCCGGTGGCCGTGGTGCTGCTGGTGTGGATCGGCGTGGTCGACGTCAAATACCTGAAGAAGATCCGTCCGTACGTGATCATCGGCTGCTTCGTGGTCGGCATGATCCTGACCCCGCCGGACATCTTCTCCCAGACCCTGCTGGCCGTGCCGATGTGGATGCTGTTCGAAGTCGGCATCCTCTTCGGCAGCCTAGTCAGCAAACGCGAGCGCCCGGAAGAAACCGCCGACGATCACAACGACCAGCCGCCAGCGACTCAGCCATGAACCTGCTGCTGCTCGAAGAGGCCGACTTCATTGCGGCCGACCGCGTCGTGCTGCGTGATCGGCGCCTGACCCACATGCAGGAAGTCCACCGTTCGGAAGTCGGCGACAGCCTGCGGGTCGGGCGGATCGGCGGGTTGATGGGCTCGGCCGAGCTGCTGCGCCTGGACGCGGGTGAAGCTGAGCTTCGGGTCACCCTCGATCAACCGCCACCGGCCAAACTGCCGCTGACCCTGGTACTCGCCCTGCCCCGCCCGAAGATGCTGCGCCGGGTGTTCCAGACCGTGGCGACCATGGGCGTGTCGAAGGTGATTCTGGTCAACAGCTACCGGGTCGAGAAAAGCTTCTGGCAGACGCCGTTCCTCGAACCTGACGCGATCCGCGAACAACTGATCCTCGGCCTCGAACAGGCCCGCGATACCGTGCTGCCGGAAATCATCATCGAGAAGCGCTTCAAGCCGTTCGTCGAAGATCGCCTGCCAGCCATCACCGACGGCACCCTCGGCCTTGTCGGTCATCCGGGCAATTTCCCGCCCTGCCCCCGCGCCCTGAACGAACCGGTGACCCTGGCCATCGGCCCCGAGGGTGGCTGGATTCCCTACGAAATCGATCTGCTGGCCAAGGCCGGGCTGCAACCGGTGCAACTGGGCGAGCGAATCCTGCGGGTCGAAACCGCCGTCACCGCGCTGCTGGCCCGGCTGTTCTGAGCGCTTCGCCAGACAAAAGGCGTTACAGATTGCCATCATCCGGCCGATACCCTCTCCATAAGTCCAATTAGTGGTCCGAGGGGAGTCGTCGCATGTACCGTTGGTTAGCCGAGAGTCTTGGAAACGTCAGCGTCAAACGTAAGCTTGGAATCGGTTTCGGCCTGGTGCTGCTGCTGACCCTGTTGATCACCTTCACCGGCTGGACCGGCATGAGCGGGATCATCAGCCGGGGTGACAAGCTCGGGTTCATCTCCAGCCTCAACGAGCTGACCAAAGACCTGCGCCTGGCACGCCTGGACTATGAAGCCCGCCGTGGCGAACAGGGCCCTGGCGCGGTCAACGACCTGCTCGGCAAGCTCGACAGCGGCCTGCAAAGCGCGCGCGGCATGATCGAGCAACCGTCCGACGTGGCCATGATCGACCAGCAACTGGCGGCGGTCGCCGAGTACAAACGCGCCTTTGGCGACATGACCCAGGCCACCGTGCAGCGTGAAGACGCCCGCAGCAAACTCGGCGCCAGCGCCGATAACGCCGTGGCCAAGGTCAGCGAAGTCGAGAAATCCCTGCTGCAAGGCGACAGCGTTGCGCAATTCAACAGCGTGATCGAGCTGAGCAAACTGCTGCAGCAGGCGCGCTATCAGGTGCGCGGCTACACCTACAGCGGCAAGGCCGAAGCCGAACAACCGGCGCTGGATGCCATCGCCGCGGCTCTGAACAATCTGGAAAGCCTGCCGAGCAAACTGCCCGAGCAACACATCGCCAACCTGCAGCAGGCCACCGAATCGCTGAAGGCTTACCGCGCCGCCGTCAGCCAGTTCCGCGACTCCCAGGTGAACAACGCCAAGGCGCTGGCTCGCATGTCGGCTCAAGGCGACATCCTGCTCGACGTCAGCAAGAAGCTCACGGTGTCCCAGACCATCGTCCGCGACACCGATGCCGCGCACGCCAAAAACATGCTGATGATCGCCACCCTGCTGGCCCTGGCCTTCGGTCTGCTCGCGGCCTGGGCGATCACCCGACAGATCATCATTCCGCTGGAGCAGACCCTGAAAGTCGCCGAACGCGTGGCCGCCGGTGACCTGACCCACAATCTGGTGTCCCTGCGCCGTGACGAACTCGGTCAGCTGCAGCGTTCGATGCAGAGCATGACCCAGGGCCTGCGCGAATTGATCGGCGGCATCAGCGACGGCGTGACCCAGATCGCCAGCGCCGCCGAAGAGTTGTCCGCGGTGACCGAGCAGACCAGCGCCGGGGTGAACAATCAGAAAGTCGAAACCGACCAGGTCGCGACCGCCATGAACGAAATGGCCGCCACCGTGCAGGAAGTCGCGCGCAACGCCGAGGAAGCTTCGGAAGCCGCGGTCGCTGCTGACCAGCAGGCCCGTGAAGGCGACAAGGTGGTTGGCGAAGCCATTGCCCAGATCGAACGTCTGGCCGCTGAAGTCGGCCATTCCACCGAGGCCATGGGCGAGCTCAAGCGCGAAAGCGACAAGATCGGCAGCGTGCTCGACGTGATCAAGTCCGTAGCCCAACAAACCAACCTGCTGGCCCTAAACGCCGCCATCGAGGCCGCCCGTGCCGGTGAAGCCGGACGTGGCTTTGCGGTGGTTGCCGACGAAGTCCGCAGCCTGGCCCAGCGCACTCAGAAGTCCACGGAAGAGATCGAAGAACTGATCGTCGGCCTGCAGAACGGCACCCAGCAAGTCGCGACGATCATGGACAACAGCCGCACCCTGACCGACAGCAGCGTCGAGCTGACCCGGCGTGCCGGTGGTTCGCTGGAAAGCATCACCCGCACCGTTTCGGCGATTCAGGCGATGAACCAGCAGATCGCCGCAGCGGCCGAGCAGCAGAGCGCCGTGGCCGAAGAGATCAACCGCAGCGTGCTGAACGTGCGGGATGTCTCGGACCAGACCTCGGCGGCCAGTGAAGAGACGGCGGCCTCCAGCGTCGAGCTGGCGCGTTTGGGCACTCACCTGCAAACACTGGTGGGCCGGTTCAAGGTGTAAGTGGACGCCCGATCGTTCCCACGCTCCGCGTGGGAATGCATCCTGTGACGCTCCGCGTCACGCTTGCGAAGGGACGCAGAGCGTCCTGGGCGGCATTCCCACGCAGAGCGTGGGAACGATCAGTGATAAAAAAACGCAGCCAATGGCTGCGTTTTTTTTGCCCTGCGTTTAGAGGACTTGCCGCAGGAACGCCTGGGCTCGCGGATCCTTCGGTGCATCGAAGAACTCTGACGGCGAGGAGTCTTCCAACAGTTTGCCGTGATCGAAGAACAGCACCCGATCCGCCACTTCCCGGGCGAAGCCCATTTCGTGGGTCACGCAGACCATGGTCATGCCTTCCACAGCCAGGTTTTTCATCACGTCCAGCACTTCACCGACCATTTCCGGGTCGAGGGCCGAGGTCGGTTCGTCGAACAGCATTACTTTGGGGTCCATCGCCAGCGCCCGGGCAATCGCCACCCGCTGTTGCTGACCGCCGGACAGGCGCGACGGGTACTCGCGGGCCTTCTGGGCGATGCCGACCTTCTCCAGCAACGCCAGGGCCTTGGCCTCGCTTTCCTTCTGGCCGCGCTTGCGCACGACTTTCTGTGCCAGGCACAGGTTCTCCAGCACGGTCATGTGCGGGAACAGATTGAAATGCTGGAACACCATACCGACTTCGCGGCGGTAGGCGTTGACGTCGGTTTTCGGATCGGCCAGTTGCAGGCCGTCGATGCTCACCGAGCCGGAATCGAATTCTTCCAGACCGTTGAGGCAACGCAGGAAGGTCGACTTGCCGGAACCGGACGGGCCGATCACCACCAGCACTTCGCCCTTGGCCACGGACGTGCTGACGTTATCCACCGCGCGCACCACTTGCCCACGGGTGTCGAAGACTTTTACCAGATCGCGGACTTCAATCACTTTGCGCGAGCCTCCGCTCAAGCCGGCTGGCGATTTTCGACAGCGGCAGGTTGATCAACAGGTACAGGCCGGCGACGCAGAACAGGATCTCGAACGGCGAGAACGAGGTGGTGATGACTTCACGGCCGCTTTTCAGCAGCTCGGTGATGGCGATCACTGACACCAGCGAAGTGTCTTTGACCAGACTGATGAACTGCCCGGCCAGCGGCGGCAGCACGCGCTTGAACGCCTGCGGCAGCACCACATGACGCATCGACTGGCCAGCACTCAGACCCAGCGAACGCGCCGCTTCGTTCTGACCACGGGCAATCGACTGCACACCGGAACGGATGATTTCCGCCACGTAGGCGCCGGTGAACAGCGACAGCGCGGCGATCCCGGCAAACTCCCGGGACAGGTTCATTACCGTGCCGATGAAGAAATAGAAAATGAAGATCTGCACCAGCAGCGGCGTGCCGCGCACCAGTTCGACATAGATCGTCGACAGGTCGCGCAGGGTCGGGTTGCTCGACAGCCGGCACAGCCCGGTCGCCAGACCGATCAGCAGACCCAGCACGCCGGACACCACCGACAGCCAAAGCGTGGTCCACAGGCCCCACAACAGCGGGCCCGCCGCCCAATGCCGGGTCACGCCCACGACGTCGCCTTCGGCCACATCGTCGCCCTGAGCGAATTGCAGGCTGTTTTCGTCGACGGTCAGGTGCTGCTCGTCACCGGCATCGTTGCGCAGGGTGACCTGCGCGCTGCCGCCCTTGCGCACCAGTTCGCTGACGGTGGAAATGTCGGTCGCGCGCTGGGTTTCCTCGGCCTGATAGGCGAAGTACTGCGGCACGCGGTTCCAGCGCCATTCGTAGGACATCAGCGACGTGGCGTAATACAGCGCGCCGGCCAGGCCGACCAGCACCAGCACGGTCAGGACGTGCCAGGGCCATTGGGCTTTTTTCTGTTTCATTGAATGTTTCTCTGAGTCGCTCGTTCCCATGCTCTGCGTGGGAATGCATCCTGTGACGCTCTGCGTCACGCTTGCGAAGGGACGCGGAGCGTCCCGGGCGGCATTCCCACGCAGAGCGTGGGAACGATCGGCGAGCGGGTGTTATTCCATGTCCTTGAGCCACTCGGTGCTCTTGAACCACTTGTCATGGATGCGATCGTAGGTGCCGTCTTCGTGGATCTGGTGCAGGAAGTTGTTGATGAAGTTGAGGCTGTCGTAGTCACCCTTCTTCAGGCCGAAGGCCAGTGGCTCGTAGGTGAACGGCTTGTCGAGGAACACCAGTTTGCCGGCGCCGACCTTGTTCACGGCAACGACGTTGTACGGCGCGTCGTAGATGAAGGCGTCAGCCTTGCCGTTGACCACGTCGAGCACGGCTTCCTGCTCGTTGTCGTAGCCGTGGTACTTGGCTTTGGAGATCAGCTTTTTGGCGACCATCTCGCCGGTGGTGCCGAGCTTGGAGGTGATGCGGTAGTCGGCGGTGTTCAGGTCTTTATAGGACTTGATGGTGCCTTCCAGCTCTTTACGGATCAGCAGAGTCTGGCCGACCACGATGAACGGTTCGCTGAAATTCAGGCGCAGGTTGCGTTCCTGGGTCAGGGTCATGCCGCTGCCGATCATGTCGAACTTGTCGGTCATCAGCGCCGGGATGATCCCGTCGTAACCGGTGGAGACCAGCTCCAGCTTGACGCCCATGGCCTTGGTCATGGCTTTGAGGATGTCGACTTCGAAACCGATGATTTCGCCACGCTTGTTGGTCATTTCGAATGGCATGTAGGTCGGATCCATGCCGACTTTCAACGAGCCGCGCTTGACCGCGTCGTCGATTGCGCCGGCCTGCGCCGCATTGACTGCAACCAGTGCCGTGACGCCGACCAGCAGCATCGACAGATACTTCTTCATCTTCAAGTCCCCAAAACCATTGCGTTTGCGGCGCGAAAACCGACAGAAATGGACAAGATTGTCCGGGTGCGCCAATTCGGGGACGGATGCTAACGCACTCGTCCGTTTGCACAAGGTTTTTTGATCGGTTGCTGCCGGATGGGACGCAGAGCGTCCCGGGCTGCATTCCCACGCAGAGCGTGGGAACGAGTGATCCGCGACACTAATCGGCAGGCAAAAAAAACCCCGCTTTCGCGGGGTTCTTCATCAGGCCGGTTGTGCCTGCAAGCTCACCGGCTTGAGCGGCAGCAGCGGCGCGTGGGGATCGGCTTTCACCGAAGCCCGCCAGGCGTCCAGCCACTCGGCGTGACCTTCGGCCCACACCTGCTCGTGCAGACGGGCCAGGGCCACCGGATCGCTCAGCAGTTGCAGGCGATCATGGTTGTTCAGCCCGGCCGGGCCGACCTTGATCGCGTGACGCACGCGTTCCTGACGCAGCCATTCGATCGGCTCGGCCTGACCGTGACGCGAGGTCGCCAGCGAGCACGCCAGGGCGTTCTGCTGTGGATCGACCACGGCGCGGATAAAGCCGTCATTCAGTGCGTGCCAGCGGTTTTCGTGGGTGTACTGATCGGTGGCCAGCAACGCCTGTGGCGGATTGTATTCCTCGGGGATGAGGAACAGGCTCTCGTCACGGGACTTCAGGCCCAGGCCCACACGGCTGGAAATCACCGACACCGGAATCGACAGCATCAGCGAACCGACGATCGGCACCAGCCACCACAGGAAGCTCGGGTTCAGCCAGATCACCAGCAGCGCCCAGAAGAAGCCCAGCAGGGTCTGCGGGCCGTGACGCTTGACCGCTTCGCTCCATGGCGTGGAGTCATCGTCACGCTGCGGCGAGTTCCAGGTCGCGGCCCAGCCGAGGAACGCGGCCAGAACGAAACGGGTGTGGAAAATCATCCGCACCGGCGCCAGCAGCATGGAGAACAGCATCTCCAGCAGCATCGACAGGGTCACCTTGAACTTGCCGCCGAACTCTTTCGCGCCCTTGGCCCAGATCAGGATGATGCTCAACAGCTTCGGCAGGAACAGCAGCACGATGGTCGTCGAGAACAGCGCGATCGCCTTGTCCGGGTGCCATTGTGGCCACAGCGGATAGAGCTGACGCGGTTCGAGGAAGTACTGCGGCTCCATCAGCGTGTTCACCGCCAGCAGCGCGGTCGACAGCACCAGGAAGAAGAACCACAGCGGCGCCGACAGGTAAGACATCACGCCGGTCAGGAACACCGCGCGGTGCACCGGGTGCATGCCTTTTACCAGGAACAGACGGAAGTTCATCAGGTTGCCGTGGCACCAGCGACGGTCACGCTTGAGCTCGTCGAGCAGGTTCGGCGGCAGTTCTTCGTAGCTGCCCGGCAGATCGTAGGCAATCCACACGCCCCAGCCGGCACGGCGCATCAGCGCCGCTTCAACGAAGTCGTGAGAGAGGATCGCACCGGAGAACGCACCCTTGCCCGGCAACGGCGCCAGGGCGCAGTGGTCGATGAACGGCTTCATGCGGATGATCGCGTTGTGACCCCAGTAGTGGGATTCACCCAGCTGCCAGAAGTGCAGACCGGCCGTGAACAGCGGACCGTAAACCCGGGTGGCGAACTGCTGCATGCGCGCATACAGCGTGTCCATGCCCGAAGCGCGCGGCGCGGTCTGGATGATACCGGCGTCCGGCGTGGCCTCCATCAGGCGCACCAGACTGGTCAGGCACTCGCCACTCATCACCGAGTCGGCGTCGAGCACGACCATGTACTTGTAGTCACCGCCCCAGCGACGGCAGAAGTCGTCGAGGTTGCCGCTCTTGCGTTTGACGCGGCGGCGACGGCGGCGATAGAAGATCTTGCCGAAGCCCTTGGCTTCGCGGCAGACGTCCAGCCAGGCCTGCTGCTCGGCAACGCAGATGTCGGTGTCGTTACTGTCGCTGAGGACGAAGAAGTCGAAACGGTCCAGGTCACCGGTAGCGGCGACCGACTCGAACGTCGCGCGCAGACCGGCAAACACCCGAGGCACGTCTTCGTTGCAGATCGGCATCACCAGTGCGGTGCGCGCGTCTTTCGGAATCGGCTCGTTACCGGCACTTTTACCGGAAATCCGGTATTTATCGTGACCTGTGAGCAATTCGAGGAAGCCCATCAGCGCGGTCCAGAAACCGGCCGACACCCAGCAGAACAGAATCCCGAACATGATCAGGATGCTGGTCTGCAGCGCATACGGCAGCACTTGCGTGGCGGTTTGCAGCAGCGGTTGATGCAGGACTTCTTCCAGATCGACGAACGACCAGCCCTGGTACGGCATGATGCCTTTCATGTACCAGCCGGCGACGATGGTCTGACCCAGCATCAGCACCAGCAGAATGTAGCGACGGATCGAACCGACCGTGCGCCAGCGCGCCGCCGGCAGCACGTTGGCGTCCTTCGGCGGTTGCGGCGGGTTGGTCCGGCCGGTCAGGCGGCGCCAGCCACGCACCAGAATGTTGGTGCGCCACGGCTCCGGCACGACCTTGGTCCGACGGATCGGCGGCGTGGCCTTCATGCTGACCCGACCGCTGGCGTCGAGCACCAGCATTTCCGCGTCTTGCAGCTCTTCGGCGGTGCTCAGGATCAAGCGCTGGCCGACCGAAGCCTGGGCGGCTTCGGTCGGCGCGTCAAAGGTCTTGGACGACAGGCGTTCATGCAATTCGCTGAAGGACTGGCAGCCCGCGAGTTCCGCGCGCTGCTCGTCGGTCATCGGCAGATGCGCCAGGTACTCGGACAGAGTCTCTGGCTGTACTTGAGAGTTACTCATCGGCAGGCAACTGATAGCTCCAGGTCTCGGTCAGGACTTCTTCAGTCGGTGCCGATTCCGGTGTGGCTGGGGCCGCGTCCGCAGCGGCTGGCTGCTTGGCGTCTTTGTTGGCCTTGTCCTTGGCATCTGCAACCGGCTTGGCGTCGGCCTGCTTGGCCTCGGCGGCCTTGGCTTCCTTGTCGGCTTTCTCTTGTTGCTTGGCGGCAACCTTGTCGGCCTTGGCCACCGACGAGTTGGACGTCGGCACCGAAGACTTGGCCAGATCAGCGGTCACCACTGGCTGAACCAGGGCAGCGCGCATTTCGGTGGACTTGCTCGGGTCCTTGATCTTCATCCGCAGGGTCAGGCGCCAGCCTTTGGTTTCCGGGTTGTAGCGCACGCTGTTTTCGACCAGTTCGGCGTTGTCGCCGACGCTGACCTGGCTGCGAACGTCCGCGTCCGGGGCCAGGGCCGCCAGGGACGGGCCTTCGAAATCGACCAGGTAGGCCACGCTGCCATCCGGCTGACGGATCAGGTTCGACTGCTTGACGTCACCGGTCGAACGCAGGGTCTGGTTGACCCAGGCGCTGTCCGGCGCGTGCAGCGCGGCTTCGTCGATGGTCCAGTGCATGCGGTAGGCGAAGTCCAGCGGCTGGCCAGGCTCCGGCAGTTTTTCCGGGTTCCAGAACGCAACGATGTTGTCGTTGGTTTCGTCCGCAGTCGGGATCTCGACCAGATCTACGGTGCCCTTGCCCCAATCGCCCTTCGGCTCGATCCAGGCGCTTGGGCGCTTGTCGTAGCGGTCGTCGAGGTCTTCGTAGTGGCTGAAGTCACGGCCACGTTGCAGCAGACCGAAACCACGCGGGTTCTCGACGCTGAACTGGCTGACAGCCAAGTGTTTCGGGTTGTTCAGCGGACGCCAGATCCACTCGCCATTGCCGGCATGGATCGACAGACCGCTGGAGTCGTGCAGTTCACGACGGTAGTTGAGCACTTTCGACGGCTGGTTGGCGCCGAACAGGAACATGCTGGTCAGCGGCGCGATGCCGAGCTTGCCGACCTTGTCACGCAGGTACATCTGGCCCTTGACGTCGACGATGGTGTCGCTGCCCGGACGCAGGATCAGACGGTAGGCGCCGGTCGCACGTGGCGAATCCAGCAGGGCGAAGATCACCAGGTGCTTGTCGCCCGGCTTCGGCTGCTGAATCCAGAACTCGCGAAAACGCGGGAATTCTTCGCCGGACGGCAAAGCGGTATCGATCGCCAGACCACGGGCCGACAGACCGTAGGTGTGACCCTTGCCGACGACGCGGAAGTAGCTCGCGCCCAGCATGGTCATGATTTCGTCTTGCTTGTCCGCCTTGTTGATCGGGTACAGCACACGGAAACCGGCGTAGCCCAGTTGTTCGGTGGCCTTCGGATCGAACTGCAGGTCGCCGAAATCGAAACGGCTCGGATCGTATTTGATCTCTTCGACGGTGTTCGCGGTGATTTCGTTGATTTTCACCGGCGTATCGAAGTGCATGCCCTGATGATAGAAGGACAGCTTGAACGGGGTCTTCTGGTCGGCCCATTCGGCTTTTTCGGTGCGGAAACGAATCTTCTGATAGTCCGCGAATTTCATTTCACGGAATTCGTTTGGCAGGTTGCTGCGCGGGGCTTCGAACTTCTGCCCGGCCAGCTCTTTAGCCTTGGCCGACACATCGTCAAGATTGAATGCCCAAAGCTGGCCGGCGCTGAGCAGGCAGAGAACTGCCGAGCCCGCTACCAGAGCGCTGCGCAAGCGTTTGGCAGACAATTTTGCTGCATTACAGGGACTAACAATCACGAGCAACCCTCGCCGAAAACAGATCAATAAACCAACGGCCAGATGAAGTGCCTGTGAGGAATTCGGTACAAAAAAACCGACCTTGCAGGACACCCTTGCCAAGTTGGCGAGCATTGTTCCGACTCCGCTGGGTCAAAATGATTCCCCAATCGGATCCGGACAAGTCTCTACCTAAGTCAAAATGGACCAACGAACGCTGATCCCCGTAGCGCGCGATTATCTAGTAGCCCGCGTGACAACGCATCAGGGGTAACAAAGTATTTATCGCGAAAATTCCCTGTTTTCAGTCGAAAAGCCCTTAAAAAGATGTTTCAAGCGCTTTCATGTCTGTAACAGGAAGGTTACCGGGCCATCGTTGACCAGGTGCACCTGCATATCCGCGCCGAATCTACCTGATGCCACTGTGCCATGCATCTGTTTCGCTCTGCTTAATAGATAGTCGAATAATTTTTCGCCCAGCGCCGGAGGAGCGGCGGTCGAGAAACTCGGGCGCAACCCGCTTTTGGTGTCGGCGGCGAGGGTGAACTGAGAGACCAGCAGCAACCCGCCGCCCACATCCGCCAGGGACAGATTCATCTTGCCCTCGGCGTCACTGAACACTCGATAGTTAAGCAGCTTATGCAGAAGTTTGTCGGCGCTGGCCGGCGTGTCGTCGGGTTCTACCGCCACCAGCACCAGCAAACCCTGATCGACACTGCCAACCACCTCGCCCGCCACTTCGACCCGCGCGCCTTTCACGCGCTGCAACAGACCCTTCATGCTTCTTCGGGCGGCAGATCGAGCAGACGACGGGCCATTTTGCTGGCGGCACGCACCAGTGCATCGGTGATGCCCGGTTCGGACGCAGCGTGGCCGGCATCGCGGATCACCTGCAGCTCGCTGTTCGGCCAGGCCTGATGCAGTTCCCAGGCGTTGTCGAGCGGGCAGATCACGTCGTAGCGGCCGTGGATGATCACGCCCGGCAGATGGGCGATCTTGCCCATGTCGCGGATCAGCTGGTTCGGCTCAAGGAACGCATTGTTGGTGAAGTAGTGGCATTCGATCCGCGCGATCGACAGGGCGCGCTGCGGTTCGGAGAAGCGGTCGACCACCAGCGGATTCGGCCGCAGGGTCGCGGTGCGCCCTTCCCAGGTCGACCAGGCCTTGGCCGCATGCATCTGGGCGATCTGGTCGTTGCCGGTCAGGCGTTTGTGGAACGCGCTGAGCAGGTCGTCGCGCTCGTCCAGCGGAATCGGCGCGAGGTAGTCCTGCCAGTAATCGGGGAACAGACGGCTGGCGCCGGCCTGGTAGAACCATTCGATTTCCTGCGGACGGCAGAGAAAGATCCCGCGCAGGATCAGGCCATGTACGCGCTCCGGATGGGTCTGCGCGTAGGCCAGCGCCAGGGTCGAACCCCAGGAGCCGCCGAACAGCACCCATTTGTCGATGCCCAGGTGTTTACGAATACGCTCAAGGTCTTCGACCAGATCCCAGGTGGTGTTGTTTTCCAGACTGGCGTGGGGCGTGGAGCGTCCGCAGCCACGCTGATCGAAGGTGACGATGCGATACAGGTTCGGATCGAAGTAGCGGCGACTCTGGGCGTCGCACCCGGCGCCGGGACCTCCGTGGATGAACACCACCGGCAAACCTTCCGGTGAACCGCTTTCGTCGACGTACAGCGTATGGGTGTCATCGACGGCCAGATCGTGCCGTGCGTGAGGTTTGATCTGCGGAAACAAAGTCTGCATTGCGCGCTCCGTAAGGGGTCGAGGTCATCCCTGGGGGGACTTCTATTATTCTGCCGTCCGGCATCATAAACCCGATTTACGTCAATGAGCATGCCCGTGCGCTGTCACATTTTGTCAGCCATGAACCCCAGCAGGTTCTCAAAGAGACGATCGACCTCGGCGACCTGATGTCGCGCCCGCAGGCAGCCGTGAACCAGCCCTTCGCCGTAATACAGCGCCGCGTCGACGCCCGCTGCGTCAAGCCGTTCGGCATAGCACACGCCGTCGTCACGCAGCGGATCGAACTGCGCCACGGCGATCCAGGCCGGGGGCAGACCGCTGAAATCCCCGGCCAGCAACGGCATCGCATAAGCGTTCGGCTTCGCGGTGCCGCGCAGGTACAAGGCGTGATAACAATCGACATCGCTGCTGGCGAGCAACGGCGCATCGGCGCATTCGCTGCGTGAGGGTAACTTCTCGTCGCCTCCCAGCCCCGGATAGATCAAGACCTGCGCACCCGGCAGCGGCTCGCCGGCATCGCGCAGCGCCAGGCACAGCGCCGCCGCCAGATTGCCGCCGGCACTGTCGCCCGCTACCAGCATCCGTCCGGGATCGAACCAGAACGGCCCGCTGCGCAACGCGCGCCAGACACTCAGGCAATCCTCGAAACCGGCCGGGAACGGATGCTCCGGCGCCAGCCGATAGTCCACCGCCACCACCATTGCCCCAAGCGCCATCGCCAGCTCGCAACAGATGAAGTCATGGGAATCCAGCCCGCCGACCACCCAACCGCCGCCGTGCAGATACAACACGCACGGCCAGCCACTGGCCGATGGCCGGACAGGCGGGCGATACGAGCGCACCGCCACCCCGCTCAACTGGAAATCCACCACCTCTAGACCCGCCGGCCGTTCGGGCGTGAACGCGCGGCACATGGCGTCATAGGATTTGCGCAATCCGCCGAGGCTGCTGTCCTCGCTGGCGAAGCTTTCGGTTCTGGCGACGAACGCCGCCATCGACGGCGAAAGTGGATAAGTGCCCATCAGTTTTTCAGGCTGGCCTGAACCGTGGCCACGCCGTCCTTGCCATCGAAACTGCTGACACCCGTCAGCCAGCGTTGCAGGTCTTCGGGATGCTCGCGCAGCCAGTTCTTCGCCACTTCCTGCGGTGTCTTGCGCTCCATGATCGGCACCATCAACTGGCTTTCCTGGGCGGCGGTGAAGGTCAGGTTTTCCAGCAGACGATGGACATTCGGGCAGCGCTCGGCGTAGTCCGGCGCGGTGACCGTGGAAACGGTGGCGGCGCCTTCGTTCGGGCCGTAGACGTCTTCACTGCCGGTCAGGTAGGTGATTTTCATGTTGATGTTCATCGGGTGCGGGGTCCAGCCGACGAACACCACGAACTCCTTGCGGTTAACCGCCCGCTGCACGGCCGCAAGCATGCCGGCCTCACCGGATTCGATGATCTTGAAATCCTTCAGGCCGAAATGGTTGGTTTCGATCATGGTCTTGATCGTGGTGTTGGCGCCGCTGCCGGGCTCGATGCCGTAAATCTTGCCACCGAGCTGATCCTTGAATTTCGCGATGTCGCCGAAGGTCTTCAGCCCTGCCGCCGCCACGTAATCCGGCACTGCCAGCGTCGCCTGGGCGTCGGCCAGGCTGGGCTTGTCCATGACCTTGACCTGATTGGCGGCGAGGAACGGCGCGATGTTCTTGTCCATCGCCGGTTTCCAGTAACCGAGAAAGATATCGAGGCGCTTGTCGCGGATGCCGGCGAAGATGATTTGCTGCACGGCGCTGGTCTGCTTGCTTTCGTAACCGAGGCCGTTGAGCAGCACGTCGGCCATGCCGCTGGTGGCGATCACGTCGGTCCAGTTGACCACGCCCATGCGCACGGTTTTGCAGGAAGCATCATCGGAAGCCATGGCACCGGCGCTGAGCAGCGCACTGCCGGTGAGGATTAACGCACAACGAGTGAACAGTCTTTTCATGTGGGATCGTCTCGTGCGGCAGCGGGTTATTGTTCGGATCGGTGTCTTCTTGCACCGTGGTCGAAACATTACGCAGCAGACGAGCGGGAAAAGCGAACTGTGGCGACCGGGATTTGCACGGTGGCGACTGTTTGAGGGCGCCCCCCAGATCGCTCACTCACCGCAGATCGTTCCCACGCTCTGCGTGGGAATGCCTCAAGGGACGCTCCGCGTCCAGTGACGCGGAGCGTCACGGGCTGCATTCCCACGCGGAGCGTGGGAACGATCAGACAATCAGTTAGGCTGTATAGCGGGATTTGCCCCAAGCGAGCAGTCCTTGCAGCAATTCCTTCAGCACCACCCGCGTCGGCTCCGCCAGATCGGCGCGGTAGCGGAACGGTTCGAACTCTTCCATATACGTGCACTGGCCCAGCTCCAGTTGCACGGCGTGGATGTTCTCGGCCGGGTTGCCGTAGTGACGGGTGATGTGGCCGCCCTTGAAGCGTCCGTTCAGCACATGGCTGTAATCGCCATGGCGTGCGCAGATCGCTTCCAGTTGCGTGGCCAGCTGTGGATCGCAACTGGCGCCATTGAAGGTGCCGAGGTTGAAGTCCGGCAGCTTGCCGTCGAACAGGTGCGGGATGATCGAACGGATCGAGTGCGCATCGAACAGCAGCGCGTAACCGAACTCGGCCTTCAGCCGCGCCAGTTCTTCCTGCAAGGTGCGGTGGTACGGCGTCCAGATTTGCTCCAGGTACGTCGCACGTTCTTCTTTCGACGGCTCCTTGCCTTCCTTGAACAACGGAATGCCATCGAACAGCGTCGCCGGGTACAGCCCGGTGGTGGCGCCGACGTACAGCGGTTTGTCGTCGGACGGCCGGTTCAGGTCGATGACGAATCGCGAGTACTCGGCCGCCAGGGTGCTGGCGCCCAGTTCGGCGGCGAAGTCGTAGAGCTGCGGAATGTGCCAGTCGGTGTCCGGCAGGCTTCTCGCGTCCGGGATCAATCCGGCCTCGACCGCCGGGGTCAGGCGCACACCGGCGTGGGGCATGCTGATCAGCAGCGGCACGCGACCTTGTTTGAAGTTCAGAACCTTATCCACAACCGCTCTCCTACAGACTTGATTCAACGCCGTGACGCACGACGCGTTTATCCAGTTCACCACCCAGCCAGTACGCCAGATCCGCCGGGCGGTCGATCTGCCAAGCGACAAAATCCGCGACCTTGCCGACTTCCAGCGAACCGTGAGTCTCGGCCATGCCCAGGGCTTGCGCGGCATGAATGGTCGCGCCGGCCAGGGCTTCTTCCGGGGTCATGCGGAAGCAGGTGCAGGCCATGTTCAGCATCAGGCGCAACGACAGCGCCGGCGAGGTGCCGGGGTTGAGGTCGCTGGCGATGGCGATTTTCACTTTGTGTTTGCGCAGGGCTTCCATCGGCGGCAACCGGGTTTCACGCAGGAAGTAGAACGCGCCCGGCAACAGCACCGCGACGGTGTCGGATTCGGCCATGGCGATGGCGTCGGCTTCGTCCATGAACTCCAGGTGATCGGCGGACAATGCGTGGTAGCGCGCCGCGAGGCTGGAACCGTGCAGCGACGACAATTGTTCGGCGTGCAGCTTCACCGGCAGACCGAGTTTTTGCGCGGCGATGAACACCCGCTCGACCTGCTCCGGGGAGAACGCCAGGTATTCGCAGAACGCATCCACCGCATCGACAAGCCCTTCGGCGGCCAGCGCAGGGAGCATCTCGGCGCAGATGTGATCGATGTAAGCGTCGGCGCGATCCTTGTACTCCGGCGGCAAGGCGTGGGCGGCCAGGCAGGTGCTGCGCACGCTGATCGGCAGCTCGGCGGCGAGGCGACGGATGACCCGCAGAATCTTGCGCTCGCTGGCCAGATCGAGGCCGTAGCCGGATTTCATTTCGACCGTGGTCACGCCGTCGCGCATCAGGCTTTTCAGGCGTTTGGCGGCGCTGGCGAACAGCTCGTCTTCCGAGGCTTCGCGCGTGGCGCGCACGGTGCTGGCGATGCCGCCGCCGGCCGCTGCGATTTCGGCGTAGCTGACGCCTTGCAGGCGCTTCTCGAACTCGCCGCTGCGGTTGCCGCCGAACACGGTGTGAGTGTGGCAATCGATCAGGCCGGGGGTGACCCACGCGCCTTGCAGGTCATTGACCGCCGGGTATTCGCCTGACGGCAATTGGCTGCGCGGGCCGATCCACTCGATGAGTGCACCGGACGTCACGATGGCCGCATCCTCGATGATCGAGTAGACGCCTTGCGCCATGGTTGCGACGTGGCAGTGTTGCCAGAGGGTTTTCATCCCAAGTCCTCGTCTTGTGATCGTTCCCACGCTCTGCGTGGGAATGCCTCAAGGGACGCTCCGCGTCCAGCGACGCGGAGCGTCACGGGCTGCATTCCCACGCGGACGGTTCGACGCCTCGACGTGGGAACGATCAGTGGTGGGGTTAAAGGCTCGGCAGCAACTTCGCCGGAACCAGTTCAGTCAGAACCCGCGAAGCCAACAGTTCGGTCGCCGCATTGATGTCCGGCGCGAAGAAGCGGTCCTTCTCGTAGAACGGCACTTCGCGACGCAGAATCCCTCGGGCCTGTTCCAGTTTGGCCGAGGTCTTCAGGCCGTTGCGCAGATCAAGCCCCTGCACCGCCGCCAGCCATTCCACCGCGAGGATCCCGCGGGTGTTCTCGGCCATTTCCCACAGGCGCTTGCCGGCAGCCGGGGCCATGGAGACGTGGTCTTCCTGGTTGGCAGAAGTCGGCAGGCTATCCACCGAATGCGGATGGGACAGCGCCTTGTTCTCGCTGGCCAGTGCCGCAGCGGTCACCTGGGCGATCATGAAGCCGGAGTTCACGCCGCCATTGGCCACCAGGAACGGCGGCAGTTGCGACATGTGCTTGTCCATCATCAGCGAGATACGACGCTCGCTCAGGGAACCGATTTCGGCAATGGCCAACGCCATGTTGTCTGCGGCCATGGCCACCGGCTCGGCGTGGAAGTTGCCGCCGGAAATCACGTCGCCTTCGGCCGAGAACACCAGCGGGTTGTCGGATACGGCGTTGGCTTCGATGGCCAGCACTTCGGCGGCCTGACGGAACTGAGTCAGGCATGCGCCCATGACTTGCGGCTGGCAACGCAGCGAGTACGGATCCTGAACCTTTTCGCAGTTCTGGTGCGAGTCGGAGACTTCGCTGCGCTCGCCCAGCAGATCGCGGTAAGCGGCAGCGGCGTCGATCTGGCCTTTCTGACCACGGGCGGCGTGGATGCGCGCATCGAACGGCGAACGCGAGCCGAGCACCGCTTCCACCGTCAGGCCGCCCAGCGCCAGTGCGCCGGCGAACAGGTCTTCACCTTCGAACAGACCACGCAACGCGAATGCGGTGGAAACCTGAGTACCGTTGAGCAGCGCCAGACCTTCTTTTGCCGCCAGGGTCAGCGGGGTCAGACCGGCGACTTTCAGCGCTTCGGTCGCTTCCATCCACTCGCCCTTGTAACGCGCCTTGCCCTCGCCCAGCAGCACCAGCGACATGTGCGCCAGCGGTGCCAGGTCACCGGAGGCACCGACCGAGCCTTTCAACGGAATGTGCGGATAGACCTCGGCGTTGATCAGCGCGATCAGTGCATCGATCACCACCCGACGGATACCGGAGAAACCACGGCTGAGGCTGTTGACCTTGAGCACCATGATCAGGCGCACCAGCTCATCGCTGATCGGCTGGCCGACACCGGCGGCGTGGGACAGCACCAGCGAGCGCTGGAGGTTTTCCAGGTCTTCGCTGGCGATGCGGGTGGAGGCCAGCAGGCCGAAACCGGTGTTGATGCCGTAGGCGGTGCGGTTTTCCGCGAGGATCTGCTCGACGCAGGCCACGCTGGCTTCGATCTGCGCGCTGGCGCTGTTGTCGAGGGTCAGCTTGACGGGGTTCTGATAAACGTCACGCAGTTGGGCCAGGCTCAGTTGGCCGGGGATCAGGTTCAGCGCAGTCATTTTGTGCTCCTTTTGAGAGTTTATTGTTAACTCGCCAGACGCTCCGGAGATGTCCGTTGTCCGTCGCGTCTGCCCTTTTGGGGAGCCGCGCCTTGGCACGCTGGCGTGGGTAGTTTTCAGTGCAAATTCGGTAATGCGCTGTGCAGCAGATCCGGGTCTTTCAGAACGCTTGCGGCAGCGGCGATATCCGGTGCCAGCCAGCGGTCCTGATCGTAGGCCGGGACTTTTTCGCGCAGCAGTCGCCAGGCGGTATCGGTGCCGGCGCCGAAGCGCTGTTCCTTGAGAAATTCAAACGCCTGGGCCGCCAGCAGGTACTCGATGGCGAGGATCTGCGTGCAGTTTTCCAGCGCGCGGTGCAGCTTCAGCGCGGCGTTGGTGCCCATGCTCAAGTGATCTTCCTGCAGGCCCGAGGTGACGTAGTTGTCGATCACCGCCGGTTGCGCCAACTGGCGGTTTTCCGCGCACAGCGACGCAGCGACGTATTGCACGATCATCATCCCGGAGTTCACCCCCGGATTGGCCACCAGAAACGCCGGCAGACCGCTGACGTGCGGGTTGATCAGGCGATCCAGACGCCGCTCGGCAATCGAGCCGATTTCAGCCATCGCAATCGCCAGAAGATCCGCCGCCAGCGCCACCGATTGTCCGTGCGGGTTGGCCTGGGACATGACACGGAAGTCATCCGGCGTGCCCAGCAACAACGGGTTGTCGGTGCAGCCGTTGAGCTCGGTTTCGATCTGCTTGATCGCGTGTTCCAGTTGATCGCGGGCGGCGCCGTGCACCTGCGGGATCGAGCGGATGCTCAAGGCATCCTGCGTGCGAATGCCCTTGCTCGCGGCAATCACTTCACTGCCATCGAGCAAGGCGCGCAGATTGACGCCGACCTGCTGCATGCCCGGATGCGGCTTGAGCGCGATGATCTCGGCATCGAACGCGGCGATCTGGCCGCGCTGGGCCTCGAAGCTCATGGCGCCGATCACGTCGGCCCATTGCACCAGCCGCGTGGCATCGGCAATCGCCAGGCAACCGAGGCCGGTCATGCACGGCGTGCCGTTGACCAGGCACAGACCGTCCTTCGCTCCGAGCTGCACCGGTTGCAGGCCCTCTTCGGCCAGCGCCTGCTGCGCGGAAACCACTTGCCCGCGATAGCTGACATTGCCCACGCCCAGCAGCGCGATACCGATGTGTGCCATGTGGGTCAGGTAACCCACCGAACCCTGGGACGGCACTTGCGGGGTGATGCCGCGATTGAGCAGCGCCAGCAGCGCTTCGACCACCCGGCGATGAATGCCGGATTTGCCGTGGCTGTAGTTGCGGATCGCCGAGCACATGATCGCGCGCGTCTGCTCGTCGGCCAGTACCGGGCCGACGCCGCAGGCATGGCTGAGCAAGGTGTTGCGCGACAGCTGGCTGAGCTGTTCGTCTTTCAGCGAGACGTTGCACAGCGCACCGAGCCCGGTGTTCACGCCGTAGGCGCGCTCGCCGCTGGCAACGATACGCTGGACGATGCCCTGCGCGTTTTCAATGCGCGCCCAGGTCTGCGCCGACAGCTCGAGCTGCGCGCCATGACGAGCGACTGCGACCACATCCTGCCAACGCATCGGAGCGTCGGCGATAACGATTTTTTCAGCCTGGGACATCACTTACCTCAACCATAATTTTGATGCAGCTTCACCGGCCTCATCGCTGGCAAGCCAGCTCCCACAGAATCTCCGCTGCTCACACAATCCCTGTGGGAGCGGGCTTGCCCGCGATGAGGCCAGTCTGTGCACTGCAAAACTCAGATCAGACCACCGCCGCCCGCCGCTGCACGAAGCGGTCGACATACTCGTCCGCCGGCGAATGCAGGATCTCTTTCGGCGTGCCGACCTGGATCAGGCGGCCGTCCTTGAGGATCGCGATGCGGTTGCCGATGCGCACGGCCTCGTCGAGGTCGTGGGTGATGAAGACGATGGTCTTGTGCAGGGTCTTTTGCAGCTCCAGCAACTGGTCCTGCATCTCGGCGCGGATCAGCGGATCCAGCGCACTGAACGCTTCGTCCATCAGGATGATGTCGGTGTCCGCTGCCAATGCCCGGGCCAGACCTACACGCTGGCGCATGCCGCCGGAGAGCTGGTGCGGGTATTTGTTTTCGTAGCCCTTGAGGCCCACGGTGTTGATCCAGTGCAACGCGCGTTCGGCGCACAGCTGCTTGCTCTCGCCGCGCACTTTCAGGCCGTAGGCGACGTTGTCGAGCACGGTCTTGTGCGGCAGCAGACCGAAGCTCTGGAACACCATGCTGATCTTGTGCCGACGAAATTCGCGCAGGGCGTCCATGTCGTATTGCAGGATGTCCACGCCGTCCACCAGGATCGCGCCGCTGGTCGGGTCGATCAGGCGGTTGAAGTGGCGCACCAGCGTCGATTTGCCCGAGCCGGACAGGCCCATGATCACGAAGATCTCGCCGGTGCCGATGCTCAGGGACAAGTCGTTGACCCCGACCACGCAACCGGTTTCGTTCAGCACCTGATCCTTGGTCTTGCCCTGGCCGACCATCGCCAGAGCGTCCTTGGCGCGGTTGCCGAAAATCTTGAAGACGTTTTTGACTTCGATCTTGCTCACAGTTGCGTTGCTCATTTGCTCACCTCATGCCGTGGCCGACCATACGCCTGGGTAATGCGGTCGATGACCACTGCGAGAATCACGATCGCCAGACCGGCCTCGAGACCGCGTCCGACGTTGAGGGTCTGAATGCCCACCAGCACATCTTCACCCAGGCCACGGGCGCCGATCATCGAGGCGATTACCACCATCGACAGGGCCATCATGGTGGTCTGGTTGATCCCGGCCATGATGCTCGGCAGGGCCAGCGGCAGTTGCACGCCGAACAGTTGCTGCCAGCGGTTGGCGCCGAAGGCGTTGATCGCTTCCATCACTTCGCCGTCGACCTGGCGGATGCCCAGATCGGTCAGACGGATCAGCGGCGGCGCGGCGTAGATCACGGTGGCGAAAATCGCCGGCACCTTGCCCAGGCCGAACAGCATCAGCACCGGAATCAGGTACACGAAGCTGGGCATGGTCTGCATGATGTCGAGCAGCGGCATCAGCACCGAGCGCAGGCGATTGCTGCGCGCCGAGAGAATCCCCAGCGGTACGCCGATCAGCACCGAAATGACCGTCGCCACCATCATCAGCGCGAGGGTCTGCATCAACTTGTCCCACAGGCCGACGGCGCCGACCAGGAACAACAGACCGACGATCACGGCAGTGGTCACGACTTTGCGCGTCGCATGCCAGGCCACGACGCCGACGATGGCCAGCATCAACCACCACGGCGCGGCGCGCAGCAGGCCTTCAAGATTGACGATGGCCCACAGCAGGGTGTCGGAGATATGGCGGAACACGTCGCCGTAATTGGTGACCAGCGCATCGACCCAACCGTTGACCCAGTCGGCGATGGAAAAGGTAAAGCTTTCGGGAAACATAAGCGGCTCTCAATCAGGAAACTCAATCAAGCGATTGCGGCGAACACCCCGGCCAGCCTCTCGGTTGGCCGGGAGGAATTCGACCTACAGCGCCGCGTCGATTTTCTTGGCAGCGTCTTCACTCACCCACGCATGCCAGACCTCAGGATGTTCCTTGAGGAAGATTTTCGCCAGTTTTGGCGACTCGATACGTTCCTTCGCCATGCGGCCCAGGTTCTGGTTCAGCAGGTCGATCGGCAGGTTGACCTTTTCCAGCACGGCCACCAGTTCCGGCGCTTGCTCGTGGAAGGTCTTGGACAGACCGACCTTGATGGTCACGGTCTTGTCGACGCCCGGTTTCTCTTCCAGTTTCACCGCGTCGATCTGGCCCATCAGCGGGGTTGGCGACCAGTAGTAGAACAGGATCGGCTCGCCACGCTTGTAGCTGGACAGCACGGCCGCATCCAGCGCCGGGCCGGTGCCCGGACGGAAGTTGGTGTAGCTGTTTTCCAGGCCGTAGCTTTTCAGCATTTCGCTGTTGTCCAGCTCGCAGGTCCAGCCGGCCGGGCAGTTGTAGAAGCGGCCCTTGGAAGGCTCTTCGGCGTCCTTGAAGATGGCGGCGTATTTGCCCAGGTCGGCGATGTTTTTCAGGTCCGGCGCCTTGGCTTCGAGTTTGCGTTTGGCGTCGCCTTCGATCACGTAGCGCGGCACGTACCAGCCTTCGATCGCACCCACCACCGGGGCGCCGACACCGACGACCTTGCCGGCCTTCTCGGCCTTGTTCCAGACCTCGCTGCGGCCGACCCATTCTTCGGCGAAGATCTGGATGTCGTTGCTGCTCAGGGCGTTTTCCATGGTGATGGAGTTGCCCGGCAGGCTGTCGGTCTTGCAGTCGTAACCTTTTTCCAGCACCACTTGCAGAACGTCGGTCAGCAGCATGCCGCTTTCCCAGTTCAGGCCGGCGAATTTCACCGGTTTGCCGGACTCGCACCAGCCGGCGGCCTGGGTCGCGCCGGCACTGGCCAGCAGGCCCATGGAAAGCAAGGTGGTCAGCAGGGTCTTGTTCGATTTCATTGTTGTGACGCTCCTAATCATGAATTGGCTTACGGCAGTCAAGAGGCATCCAGCCCTGTCCACGTCCAAATCAGGCCTGCGCCGCAGCGCGACCGGCCCCGCTTGTTTTAGGTTGTACAACGCTGTCCTGCTCGACGGGCAGAATCAGTCGATCGGGTACGGTGCCGTGCCATTTTTTCGCGCAGATGTAGTACAGCGCTGCGGGCAGCACGAGACCGATGATCCAGGAAATATCCACATCCCCCAGGGCCGCTACCAATGGACCGGTATAGAACTTGGTGGAAATGAACGGCAGTTGCACCAGCACCCCGAACACATAAACGCTGATACCGAGGAGGTTCCAGCGGCCGTAGCGACCGTTCGGATCCGCCAGCGCCGGTACGTCGTAGCGCTCACGGGTGATGCAGTAGTAGTCCACCAGGTTGATCGCGCTCCACGGCGTGAAGAACGCCAGCAGGAACAGGATGAAGGACTTGAACGCACCGAGGAACGAATGCTGGCCGAGCAGCGCGATCAGTGTCGCCGCGCCGACAATCACCAGCACGAACACCAGACGCTGCATGCGGGTCACCGTCAGGTGGCCACGGAAGCCGCTGATGATGGTCGCGATGCACATGAAGCTGCCGTAGGAGTTCAGGGTAGAGATGGTGACCTTGCCGAACGCGATGCTGAAATACAGCAGCGCGGCGGTGGCACCGGTTCCGCCCAGACCGACGATGTAAGCGACTTCATGACCGGCGAATTGCCCGTTGGCCGAAGCGGCCGCGAACACACCGAGGATCATCGCCACCTGCGCACCAATCACCGAACCGGCACCGGCGGCGAAGAAGGTTTTCACCGACGACACCTTGCTCGGCAGGTAGCGCGAGTAGTCCGCCACGTACGGGCCGAAAGCGATCTGCCAGGAGGCCGCGAGCGACACCGCCAGCAGGAAACTGCTCCAGCTGAAGTGACGGATTTCCAGAAGTGCGCCGACGTCCACCTGGCTCATCAAACGGCTGAACAGGTAAACGAAAGCAATCACGCCAATGGCGCTGGCGATCCGGCCGATCCAGTGAATCACCCGATAGCCAAGCACCGTGACCACCACAATGACGCTGGCGAAAAGCAGGATGCCGACGGTGTCGCTGACCCCGAACAACTGGCCCAGCGCCTGACCGGACAGCACGGTCCCGGTGGCGGTGAAGCCGAGGTACATCAGGCACACCAGCACGATCGGAATCGCCGCGCCGTAGACGCCGAACTGCACCCGGCTGGAAATCATCTGCGGCAGGCCAAGCTTCGGCCCTTGCGCCGCATGCAGCGCCATCACCCCGCCGCCCAGCAGTTGACCGATCAGCAGACCGATCAACGACCAGAACACATCGCCGCCCAGCACCACGGCCAGGGCCCCGGTGACAATCGCGGTGATTTGCAGGTTGGCACCCATCCACAGGGTGAACTGACTGAACAGACGACCGTGTCTTTCCGCTTCCGGGATGTAGTCGATCGAACGCCTTTCGATCAACGGTTTACTGCCTGCACGATCGGTGTTGCCCGCCATGATTCAACCTCTGTGGATTGTTTTAATTGCTCTGTCCGGTTTACGCGATTCCTGTGGGAGCGGAGCTTGCCCGCGATGACGTCGGCACCTGCAACATCAATTCCGGCAGTGCCGCCGCCATCGCTGGCAAGCCAGCTCCCACAGGTTCTTTATTTGCCGGTGATCATCGGCAGGTTCAGCCCTTGTTCCTTGGCGCAGTCGATGGCGATCTGGTAACCGGCATCGGCGTGACGCATGACACCGGTGCCCGGGTCGTTGTGCAGCACGCGAGCGATACGCTCGGCCGCTTCGTCAGTACCGTCGCAGACAATCACCATGCCCGAGTGCTGGGAGAAGCCCATGCCGACGCCGCCGCCGTGGTGCAGGGACACCCAGGTCGCACCGCTCGCGGTGTTCAGCAGGGCATTCAGCAGCGGCCAGTCGGAGACGGCATCGGAGCCGTCCTGCATCGATTCGGTTTCACGGTTCGGGCTGGATACCGAGCCGGAGTCGAGGTGGTCGCGACCGATCACGATCGGAGCCGACAGCTCGCCGCTGCGGACCATTTCGTTGAACGCCAGACCGAGCTTGGCGCGCAGGCCCAGGCCGACCCAGCAGATACGCGCCGGCAGACCCTGGAAGCTGATGCGCTCGCGGGCCATGTCCAGCCAGTTGTGCAGGTGGGCGTCGTCCGGGATCAGTTCTTTGACTTTGGCGTCGGTCTTGTAGATGTCCTGCGGATCACCCGACAGTGCAGCCCAGCGGAACGGGCCGATGCCACGGCAGAACAGCGGACGGATGTAGGCCGGTACGAAGCCTGGGAAATCGAATGCGTTTTCGACGCCTTCTTCCTGAGCCATCTGACGGATGTTGTTGCCGTAGTCGAAGGTCGGCACGCCCATTTTCTGGAAGTCGAGCATGGCTTTGACGTGAACGGCCATCGACTGTTTGGCAGCCTTGACCACAGCGGCTGGCTCGGTCTTGGCGCGGGCGCGGTATTCGTCCCAGGTCCAGCCGGCCGGCAGATAACCGTTGAGCGGGTCATGGGCGCTGGTCTGGTCGGTGACCATGTCCGGGCGCACGCCGCGCTTGACCAGCTCCGGGAGGATTTCAGCGGCGTTGCCGCACAGGGCGATGGAAACCGCCTTGCCTTCGGAGGTGTATTTGGCGATGCGGGCCAGCGCGTCGTCGAGGTCTTTGGCCTGCTCGTCGACGTAGCGGGTCTTGAGGCGGAAATCGATGCTGATCTGCTGGCATTCGATGTTCAGCGAGCAGGCACCGGCGAGGGTCGCGGCCAGTGGCTGGGCGCCGCCCATGCCGCCGAGGCCGGCGGTCAGTACCCACTTGCCGGTGAGGTTGTCGTTGTAGTGCTGGCGACCGGCTTCAACGAAGGTTTCGTAGGTGCCCTGGACGATGCCCTGGCTGCCGATGTAGATCCAGCTGCCGGCGGTCATCTGGCCGTACATGGCCAGGCCTTTGGCGTCGAGTTCGTTGAAGTGTTCCCAGGTCGCCCAGTGCGGCACCAGGTTGGAGTTGGCGATCAGTACGCGCGGGGCGTTGCTGTGGGTCTTGAACACGCCGACCGGCTTGCCCGATTGCACCAGCAGGGTTTCGTCTTCGTTGAGGTTGGTCAGGCTCTCGACGATCTTGTCGTAGCACTCCCAGTTACGCGCCGCGCGGCCGATGCCACCATAGACCACCAGCTCTTTCGGGTTCTCGGCGACTTCCGGGTCGAGGTTGTTCATCAGCATGCGCAGCGGCGCTTCGGTCAGCCAGCTCTTGGCGGTCAGCTTGTTGCCGCGGGCGGCGCGGATTTCGACGTCACGGAATTTAGTGCGGTTGTTGTCAGTCACGAAAAAGACTCCTCAGCGATCAATTCAAACCAACCCTGGCAGTGGGCAAGCAGCCTGTGCGCCTCAGTGCGCGACAAGCGAATCAGTGGACGCTGCGGAGAGTCTCGTTCGACTCATACGCATACGTCTTTACTTGTACATACAAGCATATGCAATCAAGCGGCCAACTTGTTGGAGGGCTGTTCAATAAAAATTCCGAACAGGGCTGCAGAGCGCCTGAATCAAGGGCTCTGGCGTTCATGAAATTTTCCGTGGGGTGAATTGAGGGTGGCGAGAGGTTGTTACGGAAGCGCGGTTTTGCGCCACGCTGGGGCGTTCGGTAACAAGTTGGTGCGCATTTCGGGAACGTCGGGACGAAAAAAAACCGCTGCTTTCAAAGCAGCGGTTTTTGATCGTTGATCGTTAGATCGTTCCCACGCTCTGCGTGGGAATGCCGCCATGGACGCTCCGCGTCCGCTTTGTGACGCGGAGCGTCACGGTATGCAAGCGTGTGAAGGAATCAGTGCGGGGACAGTTCGATCACGCAGCAGCCGGCATTGACGGCGATCTCGGTCAGCCCGGTGTTACCGTCCATTTGCAGGCAGTCATGGCGGCCGAGTTGCGACGCACTGTCACCGACCGTGACCTCCAGCAGTTCGCTGACGCTGAAGACCAGCACGGTGCTTGCCGAACTGAAAAACCGCTGTTCGCCGTCCAGCCATTGCAGGCGTGCGCTGTAACGCTGGGGCGAGTAGATCAGGTTAAAGTCACGGATCGCGCCGCCGAGCAAGGTGCAGGACACCTGGCTTTCGCCGCTGAAGGCAAACGGGTCGAGGGGTAACAACGGCCGGGTATCGTCGCCGTCGACACACAGGGTCATGCCGTCGCCCTGCAACACCGTGATGACCCGCTGGTAACCGGCGAAGGTCGAGAAACCGCCGGATTCGGCGATGTCGGCAATCGACAGACGCCAGCCAAAACCGTCGAGGCCTGCGCCGGCGTCACGGGTGATCTCCTCGGTGCTGCCGCCGCCGTTTTTCCACGGCATGCGCGGGTAGCCTTCAGCGCGTAAAACCTTCACTTCACTCATTTATGAAACCGACCTTCCAGACGATGACGGGAACCGGGGTGGATCAGGCGCGCCGCCGTCACCGGCTGACGACCCGACCAGGTACGACGACGGATCAAAAGGCAAGGCTCGCCTTTTTCGATCTGCAGCAATTTGCATTCGGACGCTTCGGCAAGGATCGCTTCGACCACGTGCTCGCCTTCGGTCAGCGGCGCGACCTGGTTCAGATAGGCGTAAGGCGTCTGCAGGGTGAAGTCCTGCTTGAGGTATTCCGGGGCGACCAGCGCGTTGACGAAACGGTCTTCGATTTGCACCGGAACATCGTTTTCGTAGTGCACGATCAGCGAGTGAAAGACCTTCTGCCCTTCGCGCATGTCCAGCGCCAGCGCGCGCTCGGAACCGGCGGCCTCTTCTTCCAGGGTGATCACCTGGCAGGTGTGGCGATGGCCACGGGAGGCGATTTCGTCGGCGATGTTGTGCACTTCAAACAGCGCGGACTGGCTCTTCGGTTCGGCGACAAACGTGCCGACGCCTTGCATCCGCACCAGCAGACCGTCGGCGGTCATTTCCCGCAGGGCGCGGTTGATGGTCATGCGGCTGAAACCCAGCTGGCTGACCAGCTCGCTTTCCGACGGCACGCGGTAATGCGGCGGCCAGTTACCGCTGTCGATCTGCTGGGTGATCATCTGTTTGACGCGGGCGTACAAGGGCGCCGGACTGTCGCCCATGTTCGCGGCCAACGGGGAGACTGGAGGCGGAGTCGGCACGGTGGATCCCTGTTCATTGGTGAAAGTGGCTAGCTTGCCGGAGTTTACCGGGCAGGCAAACGTCTGTATATGTATATACAAATAACACACGATGGGGTGCTGAACCATGTCCGCCTTCTTTGCCGAACGCGCGCTGCTGCCTAACGGATGGGCCAACAATGTACGTCTCGAGGTCAGCGCCGATGGCGTGTTGACCCGAATCCAGGCCGATTCCACTGCAGACGGCGCCGAACGGCTGAGCGGTCCGCTGCTGCCGGGGATGCCGAATCTGCACTCCCACGCGTTCCAGCGAGCGATGGCGGGACTGGCGGAAGTGGCCGGCAATCCCAACGACAGTTTCTGGACCTGGCGCGACCTGATGTATCGGCTCGTCGGAAAAATCAGCCCCGACCAGCTCGGTGTGATTGCCCGTCAGCTGTACATCGAAATGCTCAAGGCCGGTTACACCTCGGTCGCCGAATTCCATTACGTCCACCACGATAACAACGGCCAGCCTTACGCCGACCCGGCGGAACTGGCATTGCGCATCAGCCAGGCGGCCAGTTCCGTCGGCATCGGTCTGACCTTGCTGCCCGTGCTCTACAGCCACAGCGGTTTCGGTGGCCAGACGCCGAACGAAGGCCAGCGCCGTTTCATCAACAGCACCGAAAACTACCTGAAGCTGCAATCGCGCCTGCAACCCCTGCTGGCACAGCAAAAGGCGCAGTCGCTGGGCCTGTGCTTTCACTCGTTGCGCGCGGTCACGCCACAGCAGATCAGCGAAGTACTGGCGGCCAGCGACCAGCAATGCCCGGTGCACATCCACATCGCCGAGCAGCAGAAGGAAGTCGACGACTGCCTGAGCTGGAGCGGTCGCCGTCCGCTGCAATGGTTGTACGAAAACACCGAGGTCGATCAGCGCTGGTGCCTGGTGCACGCGACCCACGCCAATCCGGAAGAAGTCACGCTGATGGCCAAGAGTCGCGCCATCGCCGGCCTGTGCCTGACCACCGAAGCCAACCTCGGCGACGGGATTTTCCCGGCGGTGGATTTCCTCGCTCAGGGCGGGCGCATGGGCATCGGCTCCGACAGCCATGTGTCGTTGAGTGTGGTGGAAGAACTGCGCTGGCTGGAATACGGCCAGCGTCTGCGCGATCAGCGGCGCAATCGCTTGTATGGCGCGGATCAGCCGATGGTCGGCCGTACGCTGTACGACGCGGCACTGGACGGTGGCGCTCAGGCGCTGGGCCAGCCGATCGGTGCGCTGGAAGTCGGCAAGCGTGCCGACTGGATCGTACTCGATGGCAGCGATCCGTACCTGGCCACGGCCAGCGGTGACGGGATTCTCAATCGCTGGCTGTTTGCCGGTGGCGATCGTCAGGTGCGCGATGTGCTGGTCAATGGTCAGTGGGTCGTGCGCGAGGGGCGACATGCCGGGGAAGAGGACAGCAATCGCGCCTTCACCCAAGTCCTGCGAGACCTTTTGGGCTGACACAAACTTCTGTTACTGATCGTTCCCACGCTCTGCGTGGGAACGCAGCCCGGGACGCTCCGCGTCCCAAAAGCGGACGCAGAGCGTCCATTGAGGCATTCCCACGCGGAGCGTGGGAACGATCAGAACAGGAGAAGTCAGTTGGACGTCTTGGCCATCTGCTGTTCCGACGTACGCCAGATCAGGCGCGTGGTGTCATAACCCTGCTGACGCGCCTTGCTCAACAGCTCCTCACGCACCACACCGTTGACGGTCGGCGTGCGGGACAACAGCCACAGGTAGCGACGACTCGGGTCACCGACGAGGGCGGTCTTGTAGTCATCGCTGACATACAGCACCCAGTATTGCCCCTTCGCCACACCCGGAATCAGGCGCGAGAACCAGGTATCGAACTCGACCCACAGCTTGTCGGTCTTGCCCGGCACCTGTGGATAAGCCGTGCCTTTGACCTCTTCCCACTTCCAGTCTGCCGTCAGACAGCGGTTGTACACCGCGATGTTACCGTCGGGCTTGAGCGAGTAACGGGCTTCGGATTGCGCGCAATTGCGCTGGAAATACATCGGCAGACGCGCCAGTTCGTACCAGGTGCCCTGGTAACGCTTGAGATTGACACTGTTGACCGTCTTCGGCGCCAGCGGATCTTCACCGGACGTGGCGCAGCCGGCCAATACCAGGCCGGCAAAAAGGATAAGCAATAACCGCTTCATTGTTTTTCTCCCGTGGGCACGTAGCCCCGGTTTACTTCAGGCCTTGGCCGGAAAACATCAGCACTTTGTCACCGGCGTACTGCACGCTGATAAAGCTGTTCTTGTCGCCCCAGGTGCAACTGGACATGCCGAGTGCGCCCGAGCAATCGGTAGGCTTGCCGAGCAGCGTCTCGACTTCGGCCTTGGCCATGCCGGCCGAGAGCTTCGAATAGTTTTCCTGATTGACCTTGCTGCAGGCGGCCAACAGCACGCAAAACGACAGAAGGGCGATAGATCGCAGCGACATGGTGTAACTCCTGGAGCGGAAGGGGGATGGCCTGGCGCCAACCAGAAGCTTAGAAGAGAAAACCCCTGTCTGGTTCCCTGGGAGGCTGGCTATTTGTTAACCCGCTCGTCCGGCTTTTGCCGGTAAATCAGACAGTTTGTAAGGCTATCGAGCATTTCGTCGCTTTTAGCAAAAGGCGCCTAATCTTTGGCGCGTGGCGGTCGAAATAAGAGCAGCGCAAAGCCCCAGAGTGTGGCAAATTGCCGCCCTTTCTTGACCAGCCCCTTCGCGGTAGCTCACTTAATGACCAGAAACATGAAATTCAGCCACAAGATCTTGTTGGCTGCCGCCCTTGTGGTGGCCGTTGCATTCGCCTGTTTCATTTTGTTCAACGACTATCGCCAGCGCGAAGCCCTGCAAAGCAGCACCGAAGCGTCGATGCAGGAACTGGGCAGCCTGACCACCAGCAACATCCAGACCTGGCTGGAAAGCCGCATCCAGTTGCTGCAATCGATGGCGCAGCAGGTTGTCGCCGACGGCAACGCCCCGGCCAGCCTGAAACGCATCATCGACCTGCCCGCCTACACCGGCAATTTTCAGCTCAGCTACTTCGGCGGCGCCGACGGTGTGATGTTCTCGGTCCCGGCCGGCAACCGCGCGCCGGATTACGACCCGCGCGCCCGTGGCTGGTACAAGGCCGCCAACGCTGCGCAACAGACCATCGTCACCGAACCGTACATCGCCGCCTCGTCGGGTAAACTGGTGATCACCGTCGCCACCCCGGTGCAGCGCCAGGGCCAGATGATTGGTGTGGCCGGTGCCGACATTGATCTGTCGAGTGTCAGCGCAATCATCAACTCGCTGAACTTCGGCGGCCACGGCCATGCGTTCATCGTCAGCGCCGACGGCAAGATCCTGATCCACCCGGACAGCAAGCTGGTGCTCAAGACCCTGGCCGAGGCCTACCCCAACGGCGCGCCGAACGTCAGCCCGGGTCTGAAAGAAGTCAAGTTCGACGGCAAGACCCAACTGATCTCCTTCACCCGCGTCAACGGCGTGCCGTCGGCCGACTGGTACGTGGCGCTGGTGCTGGACAAGGACACCGCGTTCTCGATGCTCAGCGAGTTCCGCACCTCGGCGCTGATCGCCATGGTCATTGCGGTAGTGATCATCATCGCCCTGCTCGGCATGCTGATCCGCGTACTGATGCAGCCGCTGCTGACCATGGGCCGCGCCATGCACGACATCGCCGAAGGCGAAGGTGACCTGACCAAACGCCTGATCATCCACGGCCACGATGAATTCGGTGCGCTGGGACTGTCGTTCAACCGTTTCGTCGAGCGCATCCACACTTCGATCCGCGAAGTATCGTCCGCCACCGGGCAAGTCAACGAAGTCGCGCTGCGCGTGGTCGCGGCGTCGAACTCGTCGATGTTCAACTCCGACCAGCAAGCCTCGCGCACCAACAGCGTGGCCGCCGCGATCAACCAGCTCGGCGCCGCCGCCCAGGAAATCGCCCAGAACGCCGCCCTCGCCTCACAACATTCCAGCGACGCGCGCAGCCTGGCCGAAGACGGCCAGCAGGTGGTGGATAAAACCATCCACGCGATGCAACAGCTGTCGGCGAAGATCAGCGACTCCTGCGGCAACATCGAAACCCTGAACAGCAACACCGTGAACATCGGGCAGATTCTGGAAGTGATCACCAGCATCTCCCAGCAAACCAACCTGCTGGCGCTCAACGCCGCGATCGAAGCGGCCCGTGCCGGTGAGGCCGGTCGTGGTTTCGCCGTGGTCGCCGACGAAGTCCGCAACCTGGCACACCGCACCCAGGATTCGGCGCAGCAAGTGCAGAAGATGATTGAAGAGCTGCAAGTCGGCGCGCGTCAGGCGGTCGGCATCATGACCGAGAGCCAGCGTGAGAGCGAAAGCAGCGTCGGCATCGCCAACCAGGCAGGCGAACGCCTGGGCAGCGTGACCCAGCGCATCGGCGAGATCGACGGCATGAATCAGTCGGTGGCGACCGCGACGGAAGAGCAGACGGCGGTGGTCGAGTCGATCAACGTCGATATCAACGAGATCAACACGCTGAACCAGGAAGGTGTGGAGAACTTGCAGGCGACGTTGCGGGCTTGTGCGGATCTGGAGCAGCAGGCTGCGCGACTCAAGCAGTTGGTGGGTAGTTTCCGGATCTAAGTCGTTCGAAGCCGTCTTCGCGCTTGAACCCGCGAAGACGGAACAACGCTAGACACGCTTGTCACCTCGGACTGACTCAGGACTGAATTAAGACTAAACTCAGTCCTATTCCACCCAGCGAGGCGCAGCCCGTGAAGCTTTCATCCCAGATCAAACCCATCAGCTACCTGAAAAGCCATACCGCAGAAATCGTCAAAACGATTAGCGAAAGCCGTGAGCCGCTGGTGATTACCCAGAACGGCGAAGCGAAGCTTGTAGTCATGGACGTCAAAAGTTTTGAAGAGCAGGAAGAAACAATGGCTCTGCTCAAACTGCTTGCCATGGGAAATCGAGAAATTGAGGAAGGCAAGTACAGGGATGTTGAAGACGTTTTCGCAGAGCTGGACAGGATCGACCCCCAATGAGTTTGAGGGTCGTTATTCTTCAGTCCGCCGAAACAGATCTCAAAGATCTTCGCACCTACCTCATCAAACAGTTCTCACCTCAAACCTGGCATAGCACCTATGCCAGCTTGAAGGTCGCTATTCGTAGTCTCGCATCCTTACCCTATTCAGGCTCCATTCCCGAAGAAATAGAAAGGCTGAACCTCGGTCAATATCGACAAGTCATCTCTGGCTTGAATCGCATTGTTTATGAAGTCCGAGAGCAGACCATCTATATCCATATCATCGCTGATACGAGAAAAAACCTGCCTGCGCTCTTGATGAAACGTTTGCTTCAAGGCAATCCGTGAGTCTGATGAAGCTTCAGAAACTCGACCCCGGCTGCGAAAGAAACTCCAGCTCCTCAACCGTAGACTCCCGCCCCAACACCGCATTGCGATGCGGAAACCGTCCAAACCGCGCAATCACCCGCTGATGCCGCTCGGCATAGTCCAGGTTGTCGGCAAACACTCCGCGCTCCGCTTCCGGCTGTTCAGCCACCAGTTCGATGAATCGCGAGACCGCTTCATTCTGCACCGCGAGGTTTTCGCAGTGTTCGAAGACGAGGTAGATGAAGAGTCGCTGGATCGGTTTCAACTGCCGATCGAAATCTGCGGCAATCCCCTGAGCCACCAGTTTTTGGGCCCGTAGATCACCCGAGAAAGCCTTGGGCGTATCGCGAAAGATCATTCGCGGGAGTTGGTCGAGCAGCAGCACCAGCGCCAGCCAACCTTCGGGACGTTGCGTCCATTCGGTCAATTCGCCAGCAAGGGCCTGATCGACAAAGACCCCGAAACGCTCACGCGCTTCGAGGTCCTGGCTGTCTTTCTTGCCAAACCACAACTTGCCCTTTTCAGCCGTTACATCCTTTGCCGATTCGGAGTGACCAAACCACCAATCGAGCAACGGCTGCCAGGGCGCGGTCATGGTTTATTCCTTGTGGTACGCCGTGGCGCGGGCGACTTCTTCTTTCGAGCCGAGGAACACCGCTACGCGCTGGTGCAGGCCTTCAGGCTTGATATCGAGAATGCGCTGGTGACCGTCGGTGGAAGCGCCGCCTGCCTGTTCCACCAGGAACGACATCGGGTTGGCTTCGTACATCAGGCGCAGTTTGCCCGGTTTGGACGGCTCGCGGCTGTCGCGCGGGTACATGAACAGACCGCCACGGGTCAGGATGCGGTGCACGTCAGCAACCATCGCCGCGACCCAGCGCATGTTGTAGTTCTTTTTCAGCGGGCCTTCTTCACCGGCCAGCAGTTCCGAAACGTAGCGCTGTACCGGAGCTTCCCAGTGACGCTGGTTGGACATGTTGATGGCGAATTCCTGGGTGGATTCAGGAATGGTGATGTCTTCGTGGGTCAGGACGAAGCTGCCCATTTCGCGGTCCAGGGTGAAACCTTTGACGCCGTGGCCCAGGGTCAGCACCAGCATGGTCTGCGGGCCATAGATAGCATAACCGGCGGCAACTTGCTGAGTGCCCGGCTGCAGGAAGGCCTTTTCATCCAGGGCTTCGTTCTGGCTCAGGTATTCGTTCGGGCAACGCAGCACGGAGAAGATGGTGCCGACCGGGGCGTTGATGTCGATGTTCGACGAACCGTCCAGCGGGTCGAATACCAGCAGGTAGGCGCCTTTCGGGTATTTGCCCGGGATCTGGTAGGCGTTGTCCATTTCTTCGGACGCCATGCCGGCCAGGTGACCGCCCCATTCGTTGGCTTCGAGCAGGATTTCGTTCGACAGCACGTCGAGCTTCTTCTGCACTTCGCCTTGCACGTTTTCTGTGCCCATGCTGCCCAGAACGCCGCCCAGGGCGCCTTTGGACACGGCGTGGCTGATCTCCTTGCAGGCACGCGCCACCACTTCGATCAGGAAGCGCAGATCGGCAGGAGTGTTGTTGCTGCGGGTCTGCTCAATCAAATAGCGACTCAGGGTAACGCGGGACATGGACGGCTCCGGTGGAATGGGGGGCTAAAAACCCGCGCAGTTTACAGGGAGTCTGAAACCGTAGCGAGCAATGACGCCCGGTAACGTGCGTCGGGTGCAACTCCTGCTATCAGACGTGATCGAACCCAGAGAGTTCAGGCACCGGATTCAGCGTAGTTGGAAACCCGACGGGTGTAGAGGCCACACCCGTCATATTCAGGACTTGGCCGGCGGCTTGCGCAGCAGACTGAAGGCCATCGCCGCCAGAAACAGCACACTGAGCAGCAACACCGCCCACAGGCCGAACTTCTTCCAGTGGGTGTCGGTGGTCGCAGCCGTGGTGGCCGTCGAGGTCTGAGTCGCCAGCGCTTCACCCTGCACCGTGGCCTTGCCCAGCGTGGCCAGTTTCTCCGGTTTGAAATCGGGGATCAGCGTGGTCAGCGGCAGGTTCGCCGTCTTCACCGTCGGATTGCCCAGCGCCAGGCTGTAAGGCCCGTCGCCGCGCGCGAGGAAAATGACCTGAGTGGCGCGCACCGCGTATTTCACGCTCGGTGCCTGCTCGCCGAGACCGCCGCCGCGTTCGTCGACCGTGAGTTTCAACTGCTGCACGGTCTGGCCGTAGAGCTGCAATTCGTTCTGCACCACGTCCTGGCCATTTTGAGTCAGACGATAGAGCAAGCCGCTGCTCAGCGGTTGCCACGGCAGACTGCTGTCGCGACGGCCCGAGAGTGTCACCGGCGCCAGGCTGTTGGCCTGTTTCAGTTCGACCTGCACTCGCTCGATGTTCAGCCCCATCGGCAACTGCCAGGTGTACTCCCCGGCCTTGCCGCTGCTGCCGGCCAGCGCTGACGACCAGACCAGTGGCAGCGGCAGGTTGCGCGGGTCGCTGCTTTTCAGTTGCGCCGAAGTCAGGACCGGCGCCGAGGCCGGCGAATCCCACAGCAGACGCAGATACCGCGCCGATTGCCCCGGCAGCGCGACTTCATGCTGCTCGACCCGTTCGTCGGCAAACGTCAGGCGCGCGACCTGGCCTTCGCCCCAGGCTTGCCAGTGCTGCAGGTCGTCGCTGGCCTCGATGCTGAAACGCTGGAAGCCGTCGCGCTCGCTGGTCCAGTCGAGGATCAGTTGCTGCAACGGCGCCTTGATCGCGCTGGCGTCGAGCAGCCAGCCACGCAGGACTTCTTCCCCGGCTTCAAGCTGACTGGACGGCTGCACTTCCACCAGCGTGCCGGTGGTGGTGGATTGCACGCGAACGCTCGGCGCACGTTCGGTGGCATCCGCCGAGTTGTACAGCGGGAACCACTTCACCTCATGCAATTGGCCATCGTCGCGGGTCTGCGCCGATTCCCGGGCCAGCGCATAAGCCTGCGGTTCTCCGGCGGCGTTGAACACCCGCAGGTCGCTGAGATCGGTCTGACGTGCCTGCAACTGCACGCTCAGCGGCAGTTCGAGGCGATACCATGGGCCGGAACCACTGACCGACAACGGCACCTGGGCGGCGAAGTCCGCCGGTTTTTCCTGGGCGCCGGCCGTCATGGCCACGCCCAGCAACAGCCACCCGAGATTAAGCTTGCGACTCAAGACGACACTCCTTCGGTTTCCGGGGCCGGTTGGTCCGCCTCCGGTGCAGCGTCGACGCGTTTGGGCGGCAGCGGCGCGAAGTAGCCCACCACCAGCAGCAACACGCCGACGCCGATAAACGAGACGATCCGGGCCAGCCCGCCACGGTTGCTCAGTTCGACAAAAATCAGTTTGGTCACCACCAGCGCAATCAGCGCCGCGCCGATCAGCCACACTTCGCGGCGATGGCGAAGGTGCCCGCCGATCATCAGCCCGAGCGCCATCAGCGTCCAGACGATCGACAACCCGGCCTGCACCAGCATCGATTCGAGCAGCAGATCCAGCTCGAACGGAATCCCCGCCCAATGGTGCGCGGCGCGGGTGACCAGCGCGGTGCAGAACGCAAACAGCGAAACACCGGCAATCAGTTGCGTCGCGTAAGCCGCGTAATCCTGGCGGATCGACAGCTCGGCAACGGCGCTGCGCGACCAGACATAAACACCGAACAGCGCAAACAGCAGACCCAATTCCAGCGGGTTGAGCAGCGGCACATAAGGCAGCGGCTCGGCATTGCCATCGCTGATGCCATTGGCCAGCCAGAACCAGACCAGCATCAACACCGCCAGCGGCGCCGCCGCGTACAGACGATATTCGCGAGGGAACGCTGCTACCGGCCATGGCCACTGACGCGGTGCGGCCATCAACAACAGATACACGCTCGGCAAAATCGCCCAGCCCAGCCAGCGCCAGGCGTTGTACTGCTCGGACAACAGCAGCAGGCCGTAGCGCAACTCCAGCGCCAGCACGCCGATCAGCAGCCAGCAACCGAGCACATGCGCCGTACTCAGGGCCCGCGCCGGCAGCATGAGTGCCAGACGTCGCAGGCTGATGAAATGCACAACGAACACCGCCGCCCACGCCAGCCAGCCGAAATCCGCCGCCGGGTGATAACGCGAATGCCACGAGACCAGCAACACCAGCCCGGCCACCGGAATCAGCAAGGTGCAGAGTAGACCGAGCGACGGCCATTTCAGGCGCAAGGCCAACACCGCCCACAACGCGACCATCAACGCGGCGACCAGCAGCAATAGCGAATTTTCCAGATTCACCGGCGCAAACCGCAGCACTTCGCTGACCCACGCCAGCGCCCACCAACCGGCGCCCCACACCAGCAACACTTCGGACAGGCGATGCAGGCTCAGCACATCGAACGCCGAGGCATGATTGCCCAGTTGCAGGCGCCACGCTCCGATCATCGCCGCCAGGCCCAGCACCAGTGGCGTCCAGAATCCGCCATGGGCCAGCGGTCGCAGCCCCTCGCTGGACAGCGGCCCCAATAACTCGGGACCGGCGAGCAGAAACGCTGCGCCACCGATCAGTTGCAAGAGCAGGCCGAAGACAAAACTCACGCGCTGCTTGAGGTACAGACTGAGCCAGATGATCAGCAAGCCACTGGCCGCCCAAACGGCACTCGCGGTTTGCCACGGCAGCACGAACAACACCGCCAGATTGATCAGTACCAGCCCCGCCAGCAGCACCACCGACAAACCGCGCAGCAGCCGCACATCGCTGCGCACCATCTCGTCGCGCGCCGCCAGCAGCATGCCGGCGATCAGCGCCAGACCGATCAGCGAGGCGCTGAGCAGACCGCTCCAGCCGGCGCTGAACACGGCCGCCGAATCCTCGCCCGCCCCTTGCAGGCGCAACAGGAATAACGCCCCGCCAAGCAACTGCACGGCAAACGCGGTGAACAGGAACGTGCGCGATTGCAGGCGCAAGCCGACGAACAAGGTCGCCAGCCCGGCCAATGCCCAACTGATCGCCGTGCCCTGAGTGAAGAAGAACAGCGGCGCCAGCAGATACAGGAAGATCAGCCCCAGGCACGCCAGCACCGGCAAGCCCTGACGCTCCCAAGGTGAAGTTTGCTCCGGCGACGCCTTGCGCAATTGATAGAAGCTGAACAGCAACGCCGCGCCGAGCATTAATGCGCCCAACGGCGCACCGTCGAGCAGGCTGCTTTTGCCGACGCGCAGCTGGCTGAGAAACGCCAGGGCCGAACCGAGTTGCAGCAGCAATGCGAAAGCCCGGGCCAACGGCCGTTGCTGACGCAAGCCCAGCCAGAAAATCCCCGCGCCCTCCACCGCCCACGCGGCAGATGTCCAGCGTGCATCCAGCCCCAGCGGAATCGCCAGGCTGGCGAAAATCACCCCGAGCGCCAGGCAAGTCTCGCCGAGCAACATCGCCCGACCGCCCATCAGCACTTTGGCGAGGGCCATGTAAATCATGCCCAGCGCCAGTGCGCTGAACGCCGCCGCAAACTCAAGATGCTGAACCAGCGCGAATTGCAGGCCGAAACCCACCAGCGGCGGACCGAACAGCATCGTCCCGTCGACGTAATCGCCCTTGCGCGCCGACCAGTGCAGCAGCGCCTCGCGATCGTCGTCCGCCGGGGCGTCCGGCATGTCCAGCAACTTGCGCCGGGCGAAAAGCAGGCCGATGGCCAGGTACATCAGGAAGAACAGAATCAGGAACGGCTCGGTGCTCCACAGCAGTTCCGGCATGTACGAACGCAGGCCCCAGGCGAAACCGATGCCGAAGGTCCCAACGAAGCCGATCAGGTTGAGCAGACGCCAGGCCTTGAACCAGGCGATGGCCAGAATGCCGGCGTTGAGCAGCGCGAAATAACTGAACAGCGCCACATGGTTGCCGGCGCCGGTGGAGGTCAGAATCGGCGCGGCGAAACCGCCCAGTGCGGCGACACAGGCCAGGGCCAGGGAGTCCTGAGTGATGGCCAGAATGGCCGAAAACACCGTCACTGCCACCAGCAATCCCAGCGCGGCAGACGGATCGAGCAGCGGATGCAAACGCATCGCCGCAAACACCGTCAGGTACAGCACCGCGATCCCGGTGCCTTGCAGCATCAAGGCGTAGCTGTTGTTGCGATGGCGCAACCACCAGCCCAGCGCCAGCAAGCCCAGTGCTGCCGCCGCAACTCCGGCGTAACGCAACTCGATCGGCACCACCATGCCTTCGGTGGCGTAGCGCAGCAGGAACGCCAGACCGAAAAACAACAACACCACGCCGACCCGCAGCACGGTGTTGCCACCGAACAGCCAGTTGCGCGCAGCGCTGATACCGCGTTCGATGAGGTTCGGGCCACGGGGCTCGGCGGGTTGTCGGGGTTCAGGTTCAGGCGTAACGGCGTCCAGACGCCAGACATCGACCGGCAGCGGCTGGCTGGATTCGCTGGCAGCGACGGCAACAGGTTCGAGTTCGGGTGGCAGTTCCCAGACCAGCTCGGGTTCTGCGGCAGCGGGTTGTTCAAATACCGTGACAGGCTCGACGACTGTTTCGCTGGCCGGCGCGACACTCGGTGGCGCTGGCGAATGCGTCTGAGCGCCCTCCAGCAGAAACAGACGCTGTTCGACGCCCTGCAACGCAATCTTCGCGTGATCCAGCTGATGCTGTTGCTCGGCAGCCTGTGAACCGAGCCGCGCGATACGCATCGCCTGGCCGATGGCAAGCCCGAGCAAGGCGCCCAACAGCGCATCGCTGAACGACTCGTCGAGCAGCCAGCCGAGCAACAGCCCGATCAACATGAACATCCATTGCATGGTCGATATCCCTGAGCAGCCCCGTGACGGGGCGGAACCAACGCTCAGTATATCGGCCCGGCCCAACAATCGTGGGGCCGGGCGCACATTTGTCGCTAAAAGTTACTCGAGTGCCTTCCAGATATCCGTGGCGTACTCGCGGATCGTCCGGTCGGAGGAGAACCAGCCCATGCGCGATGTGTTCAGCACCGCCGAACGCCACCAGCTATTGGCGTCGTGCCAGAGCGCATCGACGCGCATCTGCGCCTCCCAGTAGGAGTCGAAATCGGCGCAGACGAAGAACCGGTCGTAATCCACCAGCGAATCGATCAGCCCGGTGTAGCGCGACGTGTCGTCCGGGGAGAACACCCCGCTGCGAATCGCCTGCAACACATCGTTGAGGCGATGGGACGCGGCAATGTCCGGCACCGCGCTGAACTCGTGGTTCTGTTTGCGCGCTTCGACCTGCTGGGCACTGAGGCCAAAGATAAACATGTGCTCGGCGCCGATGCTCTCGCACATTTCCACGTTGGCGCCGTCGAGGGTGCCGATGGTCAGCGCACCGTTCAGGCCGAACTTCATGTTGCTGGTGCCCGAGGCTTCGAAACCGGCAGTGGATATCTGCTCCGACAGGTCCGCCGCCGGAATGATGCTTTCCGCCAGGCTGACATTGTAGTTGGGTAGGAACACCACTTTGAGCAGGCCACGCACGGTCGGGTCGTTGTTCACCACCCGGGCGATGTCGTTGGTCAGTTTGATGATCAGTTTGGCCTGGTGATAACTCGCCGCCGCTTTGCCGGCGAAGATTTTCACCCGTGGCACCCAGTCGATTTCCGGCTCGGCACGGATCGCCTGATACAGCGCGACGGTGTGCATCAGGTTGAGCAACTGCCGTTTGTATTCGTGGATCCGTTTGACCTGCACGTCGAACATGGCCGCCGGGTTGACCGCGATCCCCAGCCGTTCGTGGATCAGATAGGCGAGGGCTTTTTTGCTGTGCAGACGCTGCTCGGCGAAGGCTTTACGGAAGGCGGGTTTCTCGGCGAACGGTTCAAGATCGAGCAGCCGCTCTTCGGGGTTATCCAGAACGTCCGGGCCAAGGGCATCGACCAGCATCGAGGTCAACTCCGGGTTGGCCTGGTACAGCCAGCGGCGGAAGGTGATGCCGTTGGTCTTGTTGTTGATCCGCTCCGGATACAGCTTGTGCAGTTCAGCGAACACGGTTTTGCGCATCAGCTGCGTGTGCAGCCCGGACACGCCGTTGACGCTGTGGGAGCCGAGGAACGCGAGGTTGCCCATGCGCACCCGTCGGCCGTTGTCTTCCTCGATCAGCGACACCGCGCGCAGCACGTCGAAATCGTGGATGCCCTTGGCCCGCAGCGAATCGATATGCTGGGCGTTGATCAGATAGATGATCTGCATGTGCCGCGGCAGCATGCGTTCCATCAGCCCCACCGGCCAGGTTTCCAGCGCTTCGGGCAGCAGCGTGTGGTTGGTGTACGACAGCGTGTCGACGGTGACTTGCCACGCAGCGTCCCAAGCGACGTCGTAGACGTCGACCAGTTGGCGCATCAGTTCGGCGACAGCGATCGAAGGGTGGGTGTCGTTGAGCTGGATCGCCGCGTGATCGCCGAGGGTCAGCACCGAGGTGTGCATGTTGCGATGACGGCGCAGCAAATCCTGCAGCGACGCGGCGACGAAGAAGTATTCCTGACGCAGGCGCAGTTCCTGCCCGGCTTCGGTGCTGTCCGCTGGGTAAAGCACGCGGGAGATACTTTCGGCCCGGGCCACTTCGGCGACGGCGCCCAGGTGGTCGCCGGCGTTGAAGCGCTCCAGATGCAAGTCTTCCATGGCCCTCGCCCGCCACAGGCGCAAGGTGTTGACGCTCGCCCCGCGCCAGCCGACCACCGGGGTGTCGTAGGCAATGGCCCGGACGGTTTCCGCCGGGTGCCAGACCTGCCGGGACTTGCCATTGGCGTCGGTGACGGTCTCGACGCTGCCGCCAAAGCCGATCGGATAGACCACCTCCGGCCGCTCGAACTCCCAGGGGTTGCCGAAATCCAGCCAGTGCTCGGTCTGCTCCTGTTGCCAGCCATCGACGATGGCCTGGCGAAACAGCCCGTGTTCATAACGAATGCCGTAGCCGTGACCAGCGATACCGAGGGTCGACATGCTTTCCATGAAGCACGCCGCCAATCGTCCGAGGCCACCGTTGCCCAGCGCCGCATCCGGCTCCAGGATGCGGATGCGCTCGAGATCGACGCCCAGTTCGGTCAAGGCTTCACGGGCGACGTCCAGCAGACCGAGGTTGCTCAGACTGTCGTAGAGCAAGCGGCCGATGAGGAATTCCAGCGAGAGGTAATACACCCGCTTCTGGCCTTTGCGGTAAATCTGCCGGGTGTGGTCCATCCAGTGCTCGACCATGTGATCGCGCGCCGCCAGGGCGATGGCTTCGAACCAGTCATGGTCGAAGGCGTGATCCGGGTCTTTGCCCACCGCGTAGGTGAGTTTGGTCAGGACGGCGTCGCGGAATGCGGCCACCTCTGCTTCGCGAACTAGTGGTTCTTGAGTCATCGATAGGACCTCGAGCGAGCGGGGAGTTGTCAGAGCCTAGACGGTCTGACCGACGGTAAGGGCTCTGGTTCGGCAGTTTTTACCGAGAGTGTGAGATCGACCGGCAATACTCTGGCGAATGCCTCAATGAATGCAGGGGCCGTGCCGAATTGTCGGACGATGCGGGTGCATGAAGAAAAAATCTGGCGAAAGGTTGTTCAAAAATCCACCAGTCCCGGTATGATCGCGCGCCCTGACGCACACGCCTGGTAAACACCGATGATGAAGCCCAACCTGATCGCCGCCGCCGAGATCGACCGTCTCGATACCTGGGCCAAATATTCGGCCCCGATGTGCGGTTCGTGCGTTTCCAGCTGCTGCACGCTGCCGGTCGAGGTCAAGATCAAGGACCTGGTACGCATCGGCGTGGTCGACGAGTTCGAACTGGGCGACCCGCCGAAGAACATCGCCAAGCGTCTGCAAAAGGAAGGTCTGGTAGAGCGCTTCAACCAGAAGTCGGGGATCTTCACCCTGCAGCGCATGAGCAACAACGATTGCTACTACCTGGATCGCAAGAGCCGCCTGTGCACCATTTATGACAAGCGCCCGGACACCTGCCGCAACCACCCGAAGATCGGCCCGCGCCCTGGCTATTGCGCGTACAAGCCGAAGGAAGTGGAACGGGTGCAGAATTCGCGGTCGATCGAGAAGTTCTGATCTGCCCTGAGATGTTCGGCGGCTGATCGGCCGCCTTCGCTGGCAAGCCAGCTCCCACAAAGGTTACTGGTGATCAAGTAACTTGTGTTCCCCCCCCCCCCAAAAAAAAAAACCTGTGGGAGCTGGCTTGCCAGCGATGGGGCCCGCACAAACACCGCATAAATCCCGGACAAACAAAAACGCCCCCGGTCTCTCGACCGGGGGCGTTTTTTTCAGCCTTGGCTAAATCTTATGCCTTGGCTTTCTTGGCAGCGCGGGTACGCTCGCTTTCGTCCAGGATCTTCTTGCGAAGACGGATGGACTTAGGAGTAACTTCGCACAGCTCGTCTTCCTGGATGTATTCCAGAGCCTGTTCCAGGGTGAAGCGAACAGGTGGGACCAGAGCGATGGTTTCGTCTTTACCCGAAGCACGCATGTTGTCGAGCTTCTTGCCTTTGGTCGGGTTCACACCCAGGTCGTTGTCGCGGGAGTTCTGACCAACGATCTGACCGTTGTAGATCTCCTGGCCGTGTTCTACGAACAGCTTGCCACGAGCCTGCAGGGTTTCCAGGGAGTAGGTCAGTGCCTTGCCGGTTTCAACCGAAACCAGAACGCCGTTCTGACGGCCGGACATGTGGCCCGACTTCACTGGAGCGTAACGGTCGAAGATCGAGGTCAGGATGCCAGCACCGTTGGTCAGGGTCAGGAACTGGTTACGGAAACCGATCAGACCGCGAGCAGGGATGTTGTATTCCAGACGAACACGGCCCTTGCCATCCGGCACCATGTTGCTCAGGTCGCCTTTACGCAGACCCATTTCTTCCATGACCTTGCCCTGGGATTCTTCAGGGATGTCGATGGTCACGTTTTCGAACGGTTCCTGCTTCACGCCGTCAACTTCACGGATGATCACTTCAGGACGGCCCAGGGCCAGCTCGAAGCCTTCGCGACGCATGGTTTCGATCAGTACCGAGAGGTGCAGCTCACCACGGCCGGATACCTTGAACTTGTCAGCCGAGTCGCCTTCTTCAACGCGCAGTGCAACGTTGTACAGCAGCTCTTTGTCCAGACGATCCTTGATGTTACGGGAGGTCACGAACTTGCCTTCTTTACCGCAGAATGGCGAGTCGTTTACCTGGAAGGTCATGGAAACGGTTGGCTCGTCAACGGTCAGAGGCTTCATCGCCTCGACAGTGTTGATGTCGCACAGGGTGTCGGAGATGAACAGCTCGTCGAAACCGCTGATGCAGACGATGTCGCCGGCTGCTGCTTCGTCAACGTCAACGCGGTGCAGACCGTGGTGACCCATCAGCTTCAGGATACGACCGTTGCGGCGCTTGCCGTCGGCGCTGATAGCGACAACCGGGGTGTTCGGCTTGACGCGACCACGAGCGATACGGCCAACACCGATAACACCCAGGAAGCTGTTGTAGTCCAGAGCAGAGATCTGCATCTGGAACGGACCGTCACGGTCAACAGCCGGAGGCGGAACGTGGTCGACTACCGCCTGGTACAGCGCGGTCATGTCTTCGCCCATGGCGGTGTGGTCCAGACCGGCGATGCCGTTCAGGGCCGAAGCGTAAACAACCTGGAAGTCCAGTTGTTCTTCGGTGGCGCCCAGGTTGTCGAACAGATCGAAGATCTGGTCCAGAACCCAGTCAGGACGCGCGCCCGGACGGTCAACCTTGTTGATGACCACGATTGGACGCAGGCCGGCTTCGAAAGCCTTCTTGGTCACGAAACGGGTTTGCGGCATAGGGCCGTCCTGGGCGTCGACCAGCAGCAGCACGGAGTCAACCATGGACATTACGCGCTCAACTTCGCCGCCGAAGTCGGCGTGGCCCGGGGTGTCCACGATGTTGATGTGGTAGCCGTTCCAGTTGATGGCGGTGTTTTTCGCCAGAATGGTAATGCCGCGCTCTTTTTCCTGGTCGTTGGAGTCCATCACGCGCTCGTCGTTGAGCTCGTTGCGCTCCAGGGTGCCGGATTGACGCAGGAGTTTGTCTACCAGGGTGGTCTTACCATGGTCAACGTGGGCAATGATGGCGATGTTGCGTAGATTTTCGATCACTTGTGTATCTCGATCAGAGGATTCGGTTTGCTGACAAGTCTTGGCAGCGATTGACAGTAGTGTCCGGCATGGCCGTTACAGCTTGACGGCGGTGTCGGGGGGCCGGTGACGCAGGCCACAGGCAAACAGCCCCGGGCACTTAGCTCGGTCGATAAACGCGCACATTGGCATGCCCCTCACTGAGCAAATGGTGGGCATGCAGGCGACTCATCACGCCTTTGTCGCAATACAGCAGGTACTGGCGAGTAGGGTCCAGTTCCTTGAAACGAGCGTTCACTGCGTAGAACGGCATCGTCTGTACCTCTATGCCGGCGAGTTCCAGCGGGTCATCCTCGGCGGCATCCGGGTGACGGATGTCGATGACGATCTGACCGGCCAGCGCTTCGCTGACTTCTTCGATCTGCAAATCCTGGCCCAATTCGTCGATCACCCGATCGATCGGCACCAGTCTGGCGTTTGCGAGCGCACGCTCGAGCACCGCCATGTCGAATTCCTGCTCTTCGTGCTCGACCCGGCCACGCTTGGCGGCGGTCTTCGGGTTGACCGAGATGACGCCGCAGTATTCCGGCATGTGCCGGGCGAAATCACCGGTACCGATCTGGTCGGCCGTGTCGATGATGTCCTGCTTGTGGGCGACGATCAGCGGCCGCAGCACCAGCTTGTCGGTGACGCAATCGATGACCGACAGGTTAGGCAACGTCTGGCTCGACACCTGAGAAATCGCTTCACCGGTGACCAGCGCATCGATGTGCAGGCGTTCGGCAATGCTCGACGCTACGCGCAACATCATACGCTTCAACACGACGCCCATATGACTGTCGTCGACCTTGCCGAGAATTTCGCCCAAGACTTCTTCGAACGGAACACTGACAAATAGCACGCGTTGCGAGCTGCCGTACTTCTTCCAGATGAAATGCGCGACTTCCATCACGCCCAATTCGTGGGCACGACCGCCCAGATTGAAGAAGCAGAAGTGCGTCATCAGGCCGCGACGCAGGATCTGGTACGCGGCCACCGTCGAGTCAAAGCCGCCGGACATCAATACCAGCGTCTGTTCCAGCGCACCGAGCGGGTAACCGCCGATGCCATTGTGCTGGCTGTGGATCACAAACAACCGTTTGTCGCGAACTTCGATACGGACTTCGATTTCCGGCTGTTTCAGGTCGATTCCGGCGGCACCGCACTCACGGCGCAGCTTGCTGCCGACGTATTTTTCGACGTCCATCGAGCTGAACGCATGCTTGCCCGCACGCTTGCAGCGCACCGAGAAGATCTTCCCGGCCAGCGCATCGCCATAGTGCTGCTTGCACTTCTCGGTGATGTCGTCGAAGTCGCCCAGCGGGTACTCGTCGATCTGCAGAAAGTGCGCGATGCCCGGCATGCAGGTCAGGCGTTCGCCCATCTCTTTCAGGGCCTTGGGGTCGGTGACGCGGGTTTCCAGCTCGAGGTTGTCCCACACACCGTTCACCACCACGGCCGGGTCCAGGTCGCGGAGCACGGTGCGGATGTTCTTGGCCAGCTGGCGGATGAATTTCGTCCGGACAGGTCGGCTTTTGATGGTGATCTCGGGGAAGACTTTTACGATTAGTTTCATGAAAACAGCGCGCGCAGGGCCAGCCGAAAAAGGGGGGCGCGGATTATAGCGGAAATTGCTCAAGGTTTAACCAGTTAATGTGCAGAAGGTTTTGCACGCACCAAAACGGGTCATTTTTCGATTTGAGCGCTACATTAGAGGGCGAGATTTTCGCCTTTAAGGCGCTTTCGACCTTCAGAAGCGTGAATTTGGGGCAAAAAACCCATGCTGGGGCACTGGCATGCAATTTGCTCCCTTGTGAGGCAGGTTGCCTTGGCAGAGTATTCGCGCCGGCATCACCACTATTAAGGGCATCCACTACCCGCCCTAATTCACCCGGAGGACACTATGTCGAAGTCGGTTCAACTCATCAAAGATCATGACGTCAAGTGGATTGATCTGCGCTTCACGGACACCAAAGGCACTCAGCACCACGTGACCATGCCGGCTCGCGATGCGCTGGAAGACGACTTCTTCGAAGTTGGCAAGATGTTCGACGGTTCCTCCATCGCTGGCTGGAAAGGCATCGAAGCCTCCGACATGATCCTGCTGCCGGACGACGAAACCGCCGTTCTGGACCCGTTCACCGAAGAGCCGACCCTGATCCTGGTCTGCGACATCATCGAACCTTCGACCATGCAAGGTTACGATCGCGACCCGCGCGCCATCGCCCGCCGCGCCGAGGAATACCTGAAGACCACCGGTATCGGTGACACCGTATTCGCCGGTCCAGAGCCTGAGTTCTTCATCTTCGACGAAGTGAAGTTCAAGTCCGACATCTCCGGTTCGATGTTCAAGATCTACTCCGAGCAAGGCTCGTGGATGTCCGACCAGGACGTGGAAGGCGGCAACAAAGGCCACCGTCCAGGCGTGAAAGGTGGCTACTTCCCGGTTCCGCCGTTCGACCACGACCACGAAATCCGTACCTCCATGTGCAACGCACTGGAAGAAATGGGCCTGACCGTTGAAGTTCACCACCACGAAGTGGCAACTGCCGGCCAGAACGAAATCGGCGTCAAGTTCAACACCCTGGTGAAGAAAGCCGACGAAACCCAGACCCTGAAATACGTTGTACACAACGTTGCCGACGCCTACGGCCGTACCGCGACCTTCATGCCGAAGCCTCTGTACGGCGACAACGGTTCGGGCATGCACGTTCACATGTCCATCTCCAAAGATGGCAAGAACACCTTCGCGGGTGAAGGCTATGCCGGCCTGTCCGACACCGCCCTGTACTTCATCGGCGGCATCATCAAGCACGGTAAGGCCCTGAACGGCTTCACCAACCCGGCCACCAACTCCTACAAGCGTCTGGTGCCAGGCTTTGAAGCTCCAGTGATGCTGGCCTACTCGGCTCGCAACCGTTCCGCCTCGATCCGTATTCCTTACGTCAACAGCCCGAAAGGCCGTCGTATCGAAGCCCGCTTCCCGGATCCGGCTGCCAACCCGTACCTGGCTTTCGCAGCGCTGCTGATGGCTGGTCTTGACGGTATCCAGAACAAGATCCACCCAGGCGATGCTGCCGACAAAAACCTGTACGACCTGCCGCCTGAAGAGGCGAAAGAAATCCCGCAAGTTTGCGGCAGCCTGAAAGAAGCCCTGGAAGAGCTGGACAAGGGCCGTGCGTTCCTGACCAAGGGCGGCGTGTTCTCCGACGACTTCATCGACGCTTACATCGCGCTGAAATCCGAAGAAGAAATCAAGGTCCGCACCTTCGTACACCCACTGGAATATGAGCTGTACTACAGCTGCTGATCCGGTAGCGCCGCGCCACGCGGCGTGACAAAAAGAGGCCTCCTTCGGGAGGCCTTTTTTATTGGCCGGAATTCGTTGGCGATGCACCACACTGTGGGACTTGTGGTGCTTGAATACATTTCTGGATGTGCAGCGAGTTGGGCCAACCGCCACGACTGGCCTATGCTGCATCCCATCGTTTTCGTTCCGGTCGATTTCATGGGTCGCACCCTTCTCTCTATTCTGCTGCTGATCGCCTTGCCCGCTGCCGCGCAGATCTACAAGTACACCGACGCCAGCGGCAACACGGTGTACAGCGATCACGCGCCGGATGGGGTGCAGGCGCAGCCGGTGGAGTTGCCGCCGCTCAACAGCGTCCAGCCCCAGGCACCGAGCCCGCCCTCTTCAGACACCCCCAGCCCTGCGCCAGCGCGCAATGCCTACGAAGTGCTGGAGCTGACCGGCCTGCCCACCGAGGAAGCCCTGCGCGCCAACAACGGCACCTTCACGGTCAGCGTGCTGATCAAGCCGCGCCTGCAACCGCCGCATCAACTGCGCCTGCTGCTGGACGACGCGCCTTATGGCCAGCCGAGCAATGTGCCGATCCTGCAACTGGTTAACGTCGACCGGGGCGAGCATCGGCTGGCGGTGCAGGTGATCAATGGCGAGACGATCATTCAGCAGAGTCCTGCGGTGGTGTTCACCGTGCAGCGGGTGCACAAGCCATGACGCGAGGATTGATTGCCTTGTGCCTGTCGCTGATCGCGTTTGGCGCATCGGCCGAGGTGTTCACTTACATCGACGCCCAAGGCAATCGCGTCTACACCGATCAACCGCGCGGCAACGCCAAGCGTGTGCCGCTGGCCACCAGTAATCGCATGGCCTCGAACCCGACCGCCGCTGCACCGGTCGCGCCGTCGAAGCAATCAGCAGAGCCGCCGCTGTTCCACTACGACATGCTGCGCGTGCTGATCCCCGAGCCGGACGCGACCATTCGCAGCAGCGCCGGCGAGCTGATCGTCAGCGTCACCAGCGAACCGGGCCTGCAAAGAGGTCATCGGTATCGCCTGCTGCTGGATGGCCAGGCCGTCGGCGAACCCGGTCTGAGCCCGGTGTTCCCGCTGAGCAACATCGATCGTGGCAGCCACAACCTGTCTGTCGAGATCCTTGATGCCGAGGGCCGCACCGTGGAGAAAACCGCCAACCAGCCGTTCCACATGCAGCGCATTTCCCTGGCACAGAAGCGTCAGGTCAAACCGTGCGTCAGCGCCGACTATGGCGTGCGCCCGGAATGCCCGCTGAAAGACAAACCCGCCGAACCGAAAAATCCTTTCCTGCGTTTCTTCTGACGTCGTTCAGCTTTGCGCACTATATTGGTGCAATACGCTGCACCGTACTCACATTCCAACCCATTTTGGTTCGAAAGTACCCGCCAGAGCGGTTCGACTGCCACGCAAACGAGCGTCAAACGCCCGTTTCAGGGGTTGAACGCTTCTTTTCGGAGCCTTGGTTTGGTTTTTGCATTTTCCTCGCATCAGCGCTGTATCCCTGCGCGCGCCATGCTCCAAAAGAGGTCCTCATGACCATCAGTGACGCACTGCATCGCTTGCTACTCGACAATCTGACCACCGCCACCATCCTGCTCGACAGCGAATTGCGCCTCGAGTACATGAACCCGGCGGCGGAGATGCTGCTGGCCATCAGCGGTCAGCGCAGCCATGGGCAGTTCATCAGCGAGCTGTTCACCGAGTCCACCGAGGCGCTCAATTCGTTGCGCCAGGCGGTGGAGCAGGCGCACCCGTTTACCAAGCGCGAAGCGATGCTCACTGCCCTCACCGGCCAGACCCTGACCGTGGATTACGCGGTGACGCCGATCCTCAGCAACGGCGCGACCCTGCTTTTGCTGGAAGTCCATCCTCGTGACCGCCTGTTGCGGATCACCAAGGAAGAGGCCCAGTTGTCGAAGCAGGAAACCAGCAAGATGCTGGTGCGCGGCCTGGCCCACGAGATCAAGAACCCGCTCGGCGGCATTCGTGGCGCTGCGCAACTGCTGGCCCGGGAACTGCCGGAAGACAGCCTGCGCGACTACACCAACGTGATCATCGAAGAGGCCGACCGCCTGCGCAATCTGGTCGACCGCATGCTCGGTTCGAACAAACTGCCGTCGCTGGCCTTGTGCAACATCCACGAAGTGCTGGAGCGCGTCTGCCAACTGGTCGAGGCCGAAAGCCAGGGCTGCATCACACTGGTGCGCGATTACGACCCGAGCATCCCCGATGTCCTGATCGACCGCGAACAAATGATTCAGGCGGTGCTGAACATCGTGCGCAACGCGATGCAGGCCATCAGCAGCCAGAACGAGCTGCGCCTGGGCCGCATCAGCCTGCGTACCCGCGCCATGCGCCAGTTCACCATCGGCCACGTCCGCCATCGCCTGGTGACCAAGATCGAGATCATCGACAACGGTCCGGGCATTCCGGCGGAACTCCAGGAAACCATCTTCTTTCCCATGGTCAGCGGCCGTCCGGACGGTACCGGGCTGGGCCTGGCCATCACCCAGAACATCATCAGCCAGCACCAGGGCCTGATCGAGTGTGACAGCCATCCAGGCCACACCACGTTCTCGATCTTTCTGCCACTGGAACAAGGAGCCACATCGACATGAGCCGTAGTGAAACCGTGTGGATCGTCGATGACGACCGTTCTATCCGTTGGGTTCTGGAAAAAGCCCTGCAACAGGAAGGCATGACCACCCAGAGCTTCGACAGTGCCGATGGCGTGATGAGCCGCCTCGCGCGCCAGCAGCCGGACGTGATCATCTCTGACATCCGCATGCCGGGTGCCAGCGGCCTGGACCTGCTGGCGCGGATCCGCGAGCAGCACCCGCGGCTGCCGGTGATCATCATGACCGCTCACTCCGATCTGGACAGCGCTGTTGCCTCCTATCAGGGCGGCGCGTTCGAATACCTGCCCAAGCCGTTCGATGTCGACGAAGCGGTGTCGCTGGTCAAGCGCGCCAATCAGCATGCCCAGGAGCAGCAAGGCCTGGAAGTCGCCCCGACCCTGACCCGCACCCCGGAAATCATCGGCGAAGCGCCGGCAATGCAGGAAGTGTTTCGCGCCATCGGGCGCCTGAGCCATTCCAATATCACCGTGCTGATCAACGGCGAATCCGGCACCGGTAAAGAACTGGTGGCCCACGCCCTGCACCGCCACAGCCCGCGTGCAGCCTCGCCGTTCATCGCGCTGAACATGGCGGCGATCCCGAAAGACCTGATGGAATCCGAGCTGTTCGGCCACGAAAAAGGCGCGTTCACCGGTGCGGCCAACCTGCGTCGCGGCCGCTTCGAACAGGCCGACGGCGGCACGCTGTTCCTCGATGAAATCGGCGACATGCCGGCGGATACCCAGACCCGACTGCTGCGGGTGCTGGCCGATGGCGAGTTCTATCGCGTCGGCGGACATGTGCCGGTCAAGGTCGATGTACGGATCATCGCCGCAACGCACCAGAATCTGGAAACCCTGGTTCACGCCGGGAAATTCCGTGAGGACTTGTTCCACCGCCTCAACGTGATCCGCATCCACATCCCGCGCCTGTCGGACCGTCGCGAAGACATCCCGACCCTGGCCAAGCACTTCCTCAGCCGCGCCGCGCAAGAACTGGCGGTGGAGCCTAAGCTGCTGAAAAGCGAGACCGAGGAATACCTGAAGAACCTGCCATGGCCGGGCAACGTGCGGCAGCTGGAAAACACCTGCCGCTGGATCACGGTGATGGCGTCCGGACGCGAAGTGCACATCAGCGATCTGCCGCCGGAACTGCTGAGCCTGCCGCAGGACTCGGCGCCGGTGACCAACTGGGAACAGGCGCTGCGTCAGTGGGCCGATCAGGCCCTGGCGCGCGGTCAGTCGAGCCTGCTCGACAGCGCGGTGCCGGCGTTCGAGCGAATCATGATCGAGACCGCGTTGAAGCACACTGCCGGACGTCGTCGCGACGCAGCCGTGCTGCTGGGCTGGGGCCGGAACACCTTGACCCGCAAGATCAAGGAACTCGGCATGAAGGTCGATGGCGGGGATGACGATGAGGGCGATGAAGGCTGAGACTCAGCGCCAGCCTGCACCGCCGCAAGGCACCGTGACCCTTAATCGGGCACGGCCACGAACTCAGGCTTGCACTGTAAATCGCTGAAAACCCCGTCCTGTGAAAAGCCGAAGGCCCCGTATTACGGGGCCTTCGTCGTTGTGCCGGGCTTTTTTGTTTCAAAACGAGAAAAACTGGCACGCCCCCTGCAATAACTCCTTCAGGTGATTCGATTCACCCACCCTTTCGGGGGCCTTGGTACAGGCAGGCCGGGGATTCCCCTCTTTACACCGGACTCAGCGAGTCCACCCTTTTGGGGCCCTTGATACAGGCAGGTCAGGGGTTCCTTCTTTACACCGGCTCAGAACGCCATGCGATGAGCCCGCCCGTTTCGGGAACCTTGGTACAGGCAGGCCGGGGATTCCCTCTTTTATTGCTCCCGGAGATGGATCTCCAGCCGCCAGCGGTCATCGACCGCCTGGCCGGCCCAGTCGCCCTGCAGCGGCCGCGCCGCCACCAGCGTCAGCAACAATCCCCCGTCACTCAACCGCGTCCGCCAGTTCACGTCCTTGCCGTTGAACTTGAGCTGGCCTTTCTGCGCCTGGCCTTCGGCCTCAAACAGCAACGCAACGCTGCCATCGACGATCTCGCCATGCAGCTTCGGCTCGTTGTTGAACCAGACCGCCAGACCATCATCGATCACCTCGACCTGCTGCAAGACGGTTGGGTCAGGCGTGGTCAAACGGCCGATCATCATCCCGACCATCACACCGACGATCGCCAGCGATGACATCACCCGCGGGAATAGTTTCGAACGCGGATCCGCTTGCGGCGTAGAATGCGCGTCATCTTTACCTTCGGAGCCGTGCATGTTTCACGTCATCCTTTTTCAACCGGAAATTCCGCCGAACACCGGCAACGTTATCAGGCTGTGCGCCAACAGCGGCTGCCACCTGCATTTGATCGAACCGCTGGGCTTCGAGATGGACGACAAGCGCCTGCGCCGCGCCGGTCTCGACTACCACGAGTATGCCACTTTGCAGCGCCACGCCGACCTCGCCAGTTGCCTGGAAAGCCTCGGTCATCCACGGCTGTTCGCCTTCACCACCAAGGGTTCGCGGCCGTTTCACGATGCCGCGTTCGTCCCCGGCGATGCGTTCATCTTCGGCCCGGAAAGCCGTGGCCTGCCGCCGGAAGTGCTCGATGCCCTGCCCGGCGAACAGCGCCTGCGCCTGCCGATGCGCGAAGGCTGCCGCAGCCTGAACCTGTCGAACACCGTGGCGGTGGCCGTGTACGAAGCGTGGCGGCAGAACGACTTCAAATAACACCGCCCAAGAAGACACCGCTGATCGTTCCCACGCTCTGCGTGGGAATGCCTCTGGGGACGCTCCGCGTCCAGTGACGCGGAGCGTCACGGGCTGCATTCCCACGCGGAGCGTGGGAACGATCAGCACAGGAACGATCAGCCAAGAAAAAAGCGCCTGTAACGGCGCTTTTTTCGTTGTTGCATCGACCGCTTACTGAACGGTCGGGGTCTCGCCGGCTTCCTGCATGCGCTGCAGCTCTTGCGCGTACAGGGCGTCGAAGTTCACCGGGGCCAGCATCAGGGCCGGGAACGAACCGCGGGTCACCAGGCTGTCCAGGGTTTCGCGAGCGTAAGGGAACAGGATGTTCGGGCAGAACGCACCCAGGGTGTGGCTCATCGAAGCCGCGTCCAGGTTCTTGATCAGGAAGATACCGGCCTGTTGCACTTCAGCGATGAAGGCCACTTCTTCACCGTTTTTCACGGTGACGGACAGGGTCAGCACGACTTCGTAGAAATCACCTTCCAGGGCTTTCTGGCGGGTGTTCAGATCCAGAGCGACCGCCGGATCCCACTGCTGGCGGAAGATCGCCGGGCTTTTCGGGGCTTCGAAGGACAGGTCGCGTACGTAGATGCGCTGCAAGGAGAATTGCGGTGCGGTTTCTTCTTCGCTGGCTGCAGTGTTCTGTTGGTCAGTCATCTCAGATCCTTTCTGATCTTGGGTCTTTTAGGGTTCTTTACGTTTGCAGCAGGTCAGGCCTTGAGCAGCGCGTCGAGCTTGCCGGCACGCTCCAGGGCATACAAATCATCACATCCGCCGACGTGGGTGTCGCCGATCCAGATCTGCGGCACGGACGTGCGTCCGGCCTTCTGGGCCATGGCGGCGCGCACCTGCGGCTTGCCATCGACCTTGATCTCTTCGAAGGCCACGCCTTTGTTCGCGAGCAGGTACTTGGCGCGCGAGCAGTAAGGGCAGTAATCGCTGGAGTAGACGATGACGTCGCTCATGTCACTTCACCAACGGCAGGTTGTCGCCTTTCCAGCTGGAAATCCCGCCGGACAGCTTGGCGGCGGTGAAGCCGGCCTTCATCAGCTCGCGGGCGTGGGTGCCGGCGGTCTGGCCCAGGGCGTCGACCAGAATGATGGTCTTGGCCTTGTGTTTTTCCAGCTCGCCGATGCGGGCGGCCAGTTTGTCCTGGGGAATGTTCACCGCGCCAACGATGTGACCAGCGGCATAGTCCTTGCTCGGACGGATGTCCACCACCACGCCGGCTTCCTTGTTGACCAGAGCGGTCAGCTCGCCCGTGCTCAGGCTTTTACCGCCGCCCTGCACCGTATGCGCCAGCAGCAAAGCCAGCAGTACGACGAAGATACCGACAAGAATGTAGTGGTTAGTGGCAAATTCAATCAGGTGAGCAACCATCGAAGGAGGTTCCAGGGCGTTAAAATGTCGGCCAGTATACACAGCCACTATGGTCGGCCAAACCCCGTCCGGCGGTGACGCCGCCGGAACTTCGCTTTAAACTCCAACTCCCTTTTCCATCGCCCTCTTCTTATTAGCCACGAGTGGATTCCATGACTACCACGCCTAAACCTTTGGTCCTGATGATTCTCGACGGCTTCGGTCACAGCGACAGCCCCGAGTCCAACGCCGTCTATGCGGCCAAGAAGCCTGTGCTGGATCGCCTGTGGGCCACCGTGCCGAACGGCTTGATCTCGGGCAGCGGCATGGACGTCGGTCTGCCGGACGGCCAGATGGGCAACTCCGAAGTCGGCCACATGAACCTCGGCGCCGGGCGCGTGGTGTATCAGGACTTCACCCGTGTGACCAAAGCGATCCGCGACGGCGAGTTCTTCGAGAACCCGACCATCTGCGCCGCCGTGGACAAGGCCGTGGCCGCCGGCAAGGCCGTGCATTTCATGGGGCTGCTGTCGGACGGCGGCGTTCACAGCCACCAGGATCACCTGATCGCCATGGCCGAACTGGCCTTCAAGCGCGGTGCCGAAAAAATCTACCTGCACGCCTTCCTCGATGGCCGTGACACGCCGCCGAAGAGCGCTGCCTCGTCGATCGAACTGCTCGACGCGACCTTCCAGGCGCTGGGCAAGGGCCGCATCGCCAGCCTGATTGGTCGCTACTACGCCATGGATCGCGACAACCGTTGGGATCGCGTGGCCCAGGCCTACAACCTGATCGTCGACGGCAAGGGCGAATTCAACGCCGCCACCGCCCAGGAAGGCCTGGAAGCCGCCTACGCCCGCGGCGAGAGCGACGAATTCGTCAAAGCCACCAGCATCGGCGAGCCGGTAAAAGTCGAAGACGGCGACGCCGTGGTGTTCATGAACTTCCGCGCCGACCGCGCCCGCGAGCTGAGCCGCGTATTTGTCGAAGATGGTTTCAAGGAATTCGAGCGCGCACGCCAGCCAAAAGTGCAATACGTGGGCCTGACCCAATACGCCGCCAGCATCCCGGCCCCCGCAGCCTTTGCCCCGGGCAGCCTGGAAAACGTGCTCGGCGACTACCTGGCGAAAAACGGCAAGACCCAGCTGCGCATCGCCGAAACCGAGAAATACGCCCACGTGACCTTCTTCTTCTCCGGTGGTCGCGAAGAACCGTTCCCGGGCGAAGAACGCATCCTGATTCCGTCGCCGAAAGTCGCCACCTATGACTTGCAGCCGGAGATGAGCGCGCCGGAAGTCACCGATCGCATCGTCGAGGCCATCGAGAACCAGCGTTACGACGTGATCGTGGTCAACTACGCCAATGGCGACATGGTCGGCCATAGCGGCGTGTTCGAAGCCGCGGTCAAAGCCGTGGAATGCCTGGACACCTGCGTCGGCCGCATCGTCGAAGCCCTGGAAAAAGTCGGCGGCGAAGCGTTGATCACCGCCGACCATGGCAACGTCGAGCAGATGGCTGACGAAGCCACCGGGCAAGCGCACACCGCACACACCACCGAGCCGGTGCCGTTCATCTATGTCGGCAAGCGCGACCTGAAAGTCCGCGAAGGCGGCGTGCTGGCGGACGTGGCGCCGACCATGCTGAAACTGCTGGGCCTGGAAAAACCGGCGGAAATGACTGGCACTTCGATTCTGGTGTAATCGCCCGTCAAAAACACCGCAAAACCCTGTGGGAGCTGGCTTGCCAGCGATAGCAATCTGACAGCCAACAACCCTGTTGAATGTTCGGACGCCATCGCTCGCAAGCCAGCTCCCACAGTGGTTTATGGAGATTTCGAAATGGAATTCGGCCTGTCGCTTGCCCCAGTTATCACACAGTCCCAATTGGGCGTTTTTTTTGCTGCGTCGGGCGGGCATACTAGGCCGTCCCTTACCCTGGTGCCGCCCGCCTCTATGCTTCGCGTCCTGATCGCCCTCGCTCTGACATGCCTGCTCCAACCGGCCTTCGCGGATGAGCGCGCGCAAACCCAACAGCAACTGGACGCCACGCGCCAGGACATTGCCGAGCTGAAAAAACTGCTGGGCAAGCTCCAGGAAGAAAAATCCGGGGTGCAAAAGGAGCTCAAGGGCACCGAAACCGAGATGGGCAAGCTCGAGAAACAGGTCGAAGCCCTGCAGAAAGAGCTGAAGAAGAGCGAATCCGAGCTGCAGCGGCTCGATGCGGAGAAAAAAAAACTCCAGAGCGCGCGCACTGAACAGCAGCGACTGATCGCCATCCAGGCCCGCGCCGCCTACCAGAACGGTCGCCAGGAATACCTCAAGCTGCTGCTCAACCAGCAGAATCCCGAAAAATTCGCCCGCACCCTCACCTATTACGACTACCTGAGCCAGGCCCGCCTGGAGCAGCTGAAGAGCTTCAACGAAACCCTGCGCCAACTGGCCAACGTCGAAAAAGACATCGGCGTGCAGCAGGCTCAGTTGCTGGCGCAGCAAAGTGATCTCGACACTCAGCGCGAAGCGCTCGACAAGGTCCGCAAGGAGCGCCAGCAGGCCCTCGCCAAGTTGAACGAAGACGTGAAAGCCCGGGACCAGAAACTGGCCGCCCGCGAGCAGGATCAGGCAGACCTGTCTAAAGTCCTTAAAACCATTGAAGAAACCCTGGCCCGCCAGGCTCGTGAGGCAGAAGAAGCGCGGCAGAAAGCGCTCATCGCCCAGCAGGAAGCCGAAAAAAAGCGCTTGCGTGAGGCCGAGGCAGAAAACACCGACGCCCCACGCAAACCGGTCAGATCGACGCCTGGCGCCCTGGTGTCCAGCGGCGGCGAGACCTTCGGTGGCCCCTTTGCCTCAAGTCGAGGAAAACTTCCATGGCCGGTTGATGGTCGACTGCTGGCACGCTTTGGCGAAACCCGTGGCGACGATGCGCGCACCAAGTGGGACGGCGTGATGATCAGCGCCTCCGCCGGCAGCCAGGTGCATGCCGTACACGGTGGGCGCGTGGTGTTTGCCGACTGGCTGCGCGGTGCCGGGCTGCTGGTGATTCTCGACCACGGCAACGGTTTTCTGAGTCTTTACGGTCACAACCAGACGCTGCTCAAGTCGGCAGGTGACGTGGTAAAAGCCGGTGAGTCCATCTCCACTGTGGGTAACAGTGGCGGCCAGGACACACCAGCGCTGTATTTCGCAATTCGTCAGCAGGGTCACCCGAGTGATCCGGCGCAATGGTGCCGTGCGCAAGGATAAGCACGCCATCTAATTCAGGAGTTCGTTCGACATGCTGCATTTGTCCCGCCTTACCTCGCTGGCCCTGACGATCGCCCTGGTGATCGGCGCGCCTCTGGCGTTTGCCGCTCAACCGGCTCCGGCCGTCGCTCCGGCAGGTACTGCCGCGACTTCCAAGGCGCCGTTGCCGCTGGAAGAGCTGCGCACCTTTGCCGAGGTCATGGACCGGATCAAGGCCGCCTATGTCGAGCCGGTGGACGACAAGACCCTGCTGGAAAACGCGATCAAGGGCATGCTCAGCAACCTTGATCCGCACTCCGCCTACCTGGGCCCTGAAGACTTTGCCGAGTTGCAGGAAAGCACCAGCGGTGAATTCGGTGGCCTGGGCATCGAAGTCGGCGCCGAGGACGGCTTCATCAAGGTCGTGTCGCCGATCGATGACACTCCGGCGTCGAAGGCCGGCATCCAGGCCGGCGACTTCATCGTCAAGATCAACGGCGCGCCGACCCGCGGCCAGACCATGACCGAAGCCGTGGACAAGATGCGCGGCAAGATCGGCCAGAAGATCACCCTGACCCTGGTGCGCGACGGCGGCACGCCGTTCGATGTAACCCTGGCTCGCGCCGTGATCCAGGTGAAGAGCGTCAAGACGCAACTGCTGGAGTCGGGCTACGGCCTGATCCGCATCACTCAGTTCCAGGTCAAGACCGGCGAAGAAGTCTCCAAGGCCCTGGCCAAGCTGCGCAAGGACAATGGCAAGAAGCTCAACGGCATCATCCTCGACCTGCGCAACAACCCGGGTGGCGTGCTGCAGGCGGCGGTGGAAGTGGTCGACCACTTCATCACCAAAGGCCTGATCGTCTACACCAAGGGCCGGATCGCCAACTCCGAGCTGCGCTTCTCCGCCACCGGCAAGGACGAAAGCGAAGCCGTGCCGATGGTCGTGCTGATCAACGGTGGCAGTGCCTCGGCCTCGGAAATCGTCGCCGGCGCCCTGCAGGATCAGAAACGCGCCGTGGTCATGGGCACCACCAGTTTCGGCAAGGGCTCGGTACAGACCGTGCTGCCGCTGAACAACGACCGCGCACTGAAGATCACCACGGCGCTGTACTTCACGCCGAACGGCCGCTCGATCCAGGCCCAGGGCATCGTCCCGGACATCGAAGTACGCAAGGCCAAGATCACCAACGAAGCGGACGGCGACTACTTCAAGGAAGCGGACCTGCAAGGCCACCTGGGCAACGGCAACGGCGGCGCTGACAAACCGTCCGGCTCGGGCGGCAAGGCCAAGGCGATGCCGCAGGATGACGATTACCAGCTGGCCCAGGCATTGAGCCTGCTCAAAGGCCTGAGCATCACGTCCGGCCGTTGAGGATGTCCTTGCGTCTGGTCTTTGTCCTGCTGTGCTGTCTGGCGGGCGCTGCTCACGCAGAACCTGCCAGACCCACACCTCAAAAAGCCTACCTGACACTGATCATCGACGACCTGGGGCAGAACCTGCCCCGGGACCGCCGGGTGCTGGCCCTGCCCGGGCCGGTCACCACGGCGATCATGCCCGACACCCCGCACGCCACCGAATTTGCCCGCGAAGCCCATCGCGCCGGCAAGATCGTGATCCTGCACATGCCGATGGACCCGGCCACAGGCCCGTTCGCCTGGCATCCCGAACTGCCCATCGAAGAACTCGAGAAACGGCTGAACGCTGCGTTCAAAATGGTCCCCTACACCGCCGGCATCAACAACCATATGGGCAGTCGCATGACTGCGCAGCCGGTGGCCATGGCGTGGTTGATGGGCGAGTTGCAGCGCCGCCACAAGTTCTTCGTCGACAGCCGGACCAGCGCCCAGACTGTCGCTGCGCAGCAGGCACAGAAGATCGATCTGGCAAGTGTTTCGCGGGATGTATTTCTCGATGACGAGCGCACCGAAGCGGCGATCCTGACTCAATTGCAGACAGCAATCAGCCTGGCGCACAAGCAGGGTTCAGCCTTGATGATCGGACACCCTTATCCACAGACACTGGCGGTGCTGGAGCGGGAGCTGCCAAAGTTGAAAGCCCAAGGCATCGAGTGGATCGACATCAAGCAGATGATCAGCGTGCGCAGCAATCGCGCCATGGCCGCACACGGCAAAAACGGTGTCTACCGATAAATGCCCTGATACAACCGCTACACATAGTTATTGCCTGACGACTCGCCCGCATCTGGATAGTCACCCCTGTAATGGTTAGCGACTCTTGTGGGTCGCCTTGCAAACTTCAGGACTGACTATGACAGGCATCGACAGCAACACATTATCTGCGCAGCGAATGAAACCGATCCGGTTCGGCAATCTGCTGATCAATTTCACCAGCGAATTCCACCGGATCTGGGACAGCCGCGGCTCCGGTTCCGCGGTTGGCAGTTTTTGGCGCCCGGCTCCCGCTCCCGATCTGCTACCGGGGTATTTCCCGTTGGGGGATGTGGCCGTGACCGGGTACGAAAACGTCAATGGAAACAGAATCGTGGCTGTCGTCCGTGAAGGCGAGCCGCAAGGCGATGGCCCCTCCCGGAGCAACGCACTCAGCCCGCCCACGGACTACGAAAGAGTCTGGAAGGACGCCAACTCCGGAGCCGCCGCCGACTGCACGGTATGGCGCCCCATCCCTCCTCCCGGCTATGTGGCCATGGGGTTTGTCTGCTCCAACGGGCGCGACAAGCCATTACTCAATGCGATCCGCTGTGTCCGCGAAGATCTGGTCATGCCCGCAACCGTTGGCGATTTGATCTGGGATGACAAAGGCAGTGGCGCCAGGCAGAACTTCAGCGCCTGGGACATTGAACCTGCGCAGGCTGCTGCGGGTGAAATCCACTTTGCAGCGGGCACGTTCTTCGGAGTCCAGAGCCACTCCAAACCTGTGAATTCCACCGTCCACGCGTTGCGAATGCAGCTTCCCCGACAGTCAATACCTGCACCCGAGGCGCCTGAACTGTCGGGGTATGGAGCCCCTCCGGAACTGGCACCGGCCAAGGTCACACAGACCGTGCGAATTCCATGGTTCGCGGTAAACGATCAACTGTCCGCGGGCGAGCAGTTGTCCACTTCCCCGTTCTACCGTCTGGAACGCTCGGATCAATATGTCCTGGTGGGGCACGGCCACAACACCACTGATCTGCCACGGCCTTTCAAATGGAAAGCGGTTCGCACCCAGAACTCGCAGATGCAGCAGATTTTCAGCCGCCTCACCGCTATCGAGTTCTCGACAGCGTGGTCAGCGCTGCCTTCGAGCGCCCCCCCTGCCATCCGCTTCTCGGCACATCTGTACAAAGACTTTACCTACTGCGAGACATCAGCCAGCGGCTGGGATGAATCGCGCCCACTGGACATCGTCGCCATGGCTGCCAAACACAAGGCCGTGGCGGTCTATCAAATACAAAGTATCTATACGTTGAGGCGCGCAGACGGCACTCATGTAGCAGTGAGCGTGGGTTACACCGATGATGAAAGCCTTTACCTGACCGAGTATCCGCCAGAAAGCGACAGCACGCTGACCTTCACTCCGCAACTGGCGACAGAGCCACCTGCAAGCGAAAGCCATTCAGACAGTGACAGCGACAATATTGGCTTTGCCCCTCAACTGACGACAGAGGAAGAAGTCGCTACAAATACCGTCCCATGATCTCGTCGACCACACCGTCCTTGCGCATCTGATCCAGCTCGGCCTGCAACCGGGCAACCGTTGCATCGGGCACGTCCTTGTTCAATGCCAGATACAGTTCGGCACTGTTGAAGCGCAGTACGGTTTTCAACCCGGTCACCCCATCCTGCCGCGCCAGATAACGGCCGGCAGGATCGCCGGTGGCCCACAGATCGATCTGACCGCCGACGAGTTTCCTGGCGTTGTCCTGATCGCGCAGCACCAACACCGGCTTCAGGCCCTGTTTGGTCAACGTCTCGGCAATCGCATCGCCCTTGTAGGCGCCGATCTTGTATTTGCGCGCGTCATTGAGGGTTTCGAGGGTGATTTTGCTGTCGGCCCTGGCCAGCATGACCCAGTCGTCCGGCCCGATCGGGCCGACCCACTTGAAGAGCTTTTCGCGATCCGGCAGGCGCGCCATGACGAACGCTCCGTAACCGGGATTCTCCAGCGCCAGCTTGTAGACCCGCTCCCAGGGGAAGCGCAGGGTCAGGCTGTAAGTGATGCCGGCACGCTTGAACATCTCGCGCACGATGTCCGTGGCGATGCCATTGATGTTTTCATCCTGGGCGAAATTCTTGCCGTTCTTCGCCATGTTGTACGGCGGGAAGTTTTCGGTGAGGAGCACCAGATCGGTGTCGGGACTTTCCTCGGCGTGGCCGGTGTTGATCAACAACACGGAGGCACTGGCGAGGGCGAGAAGCAGGCGTTTGATCATGTCGGGCTACCGAAATCCATGGCGTGCCCAAGAGTGCCTTGGGTACGCCATGCTGTCCACTGGCCTGTATGGATGTTTAACGCATTACGATGCCGCGGTGCGCCATGTAGGCCTTGGCTTCCTGAACGGTGTATTCGCCGAAGTGGAAAATACTCGCCGCCAGTACTGCACTGGCGTGGCCTTCAAGGATGCCGTCCGCCAGATGCTGCAGGTTGCCGACGCCGCCGGAAGCGATCACCGGAATGCCCAGCGCATCGCTGATGGCGCGGGTCACGCCGAGGTCAAAACCGTTTTTCATGCCGTCCTGATCCATGCTGGTCAGGAGGATTTCACCGGCACCCAGGCCTTCCATTTTCTTCGCCCACTCGACCGCGTCGAGGCCGGTCGGCTTGCGGCCGCCGTGGGTGAAAATTTCCCAGCGCGGGGTTTCGCCCGGGCCGGACACCTTCTTCGCGTCGATGGCGACGACGATGCATTGCGAGCCGAAATGCTGCGCCGCTTCGCCGACGAACTCCGGGTTGAACACGGCAGCGGTGTTGATCGACACCTTGTCCGCACCGGCATTGAGCAGGTTGCGAATGTCCTGCACGGTACGCACGCCACCGCCGACGGTCAGCGGGATGAATACCTGGCTGGCCATGCGCTCGACGGTGTGCAGCGTGGTGTCACGACCATCGACGCTGGCGGTGATGTCGAGAAAGGTAATCTCGTCAGCACCCTGCTCGTCGTAGCGACGGGCGATTTCCACCGGGTCGCCGGCGTCACGGATGTTCTCGAACTTCACACCTTTGACGACCCGGCCGTTGTCCACGTCCAGGCAAGGGATGATGCGTTTGGCCAGCGCCATGGTCAGTCCTCAGCCTTGATACGAGTCGCAGAAAGCTTGCGCTTCGGCGACGTCGAGAGTGCCTTCGTAGATCGCCCGGCCGGTGATGGCGCCGATGATGCCTGGCGCCTTGGCGTCGAGCAGCGACTTGATATCACCGAGGTTGTGAATGCCGCCGGAAGCGATCACCGGGATCTTGGTGGCAGCCGCCAGCGCAGCGGTGAACGGCACGTTGCAGCCCTGCATCATGCCGTCTTTGGCGATGTCGGTATAAACGATCGAGGACACGCCGTCGGCTTCGAACTGCTTGGCCAGGTCGATGACCTGCACGGTGCTGATTTCAGCCCAGCCATCGGTGGCGACAAAACCGTCCTTGGCATCCAGACCGACGATGATCTTGCCCGGGAACGCGCGGCAGGCTTCAGCGACAAACGCCGGATCCTTCACCGCTTTGGTGCCGATGATCACGTAGCTGACACCCGCCTTGACGTAGTGCTCGATGGTTTCCAGCGAACGGATGCCGCCGCCGATCTGGATCGGCAGAGTCGGGTAGCGCTTGGCGATCGCGGTCACCACTTCGCCGTTGACCGGCTGGCCTTCGAAAGCGCCGTTCAGGTCGACCAGATGCAGACGACGGCAGCCGCCCTCCACCCACTTGGCAGCCATGCTCACCGGGTCATCGGAGAACACTGTGGAATCTTCCATGCGGCCCTGGCGCAGACGTACGCAGGCACCGTCTTTAAGATCGATAGCGGGAATAATCAGCATGCTTTTTCCTTCGTCAAAAGAGCTGCAAGCTGCAAGCCATAAGCTGCAAGCGCGCACGCGTGTGTACTTCTTGCAGCTTGCAGCTTGAAGCTTGCCGCTGCCCTAATTCTTCTCGAGCGCCCACAGGTCGCTTTCGATGCTTTCAAACCGCTCCTTGAGGTGGGTCTGCACATCGAAAATCGCCCTGTTGTAATAGTGCGGAGCAATTTCGCGGGTAAACAGCTCAAGAATTTCCGCCGCCTCGAACGAACCCAGGTCCAGTTCGAAACGATCCTCCATGAACCGCTGAATCTTGCGGTTGGCCTCGCTCTCCTGCTCGGGAGTGAGGGTCAGGATCGGCGGTTTGGATTTCTTGACGGCCATTTACCAGCGACCGTCCCACGCCGCGAAGTTCTGCAGCAATTGCAGGCCATGGGTATGGCTCTTCTCCGGGTGGAACTGCACGGCGAAACGCGAACCTTCGGCCAGCGCCGCGGCGAAATCGACGCCGTAATGACCGCTGCCGACCACCTGCCGCGGGTTGCCGGCGGCGATGTAGTAGCTGTGCACGAAGTAGAAACGCGCCAGGTCCGGAATGTTGTGCCACAGCGGGTGATCCACCGCCTGCTTCACTTCGTTCCAGCCCATGTGCGGGACTTTAAGGTGTTCGCCGTCTTCATGCAGGTCTTTGCCGAAGAACTTCACCGCGCCCGGGAACAGGCCGATGCAGTCGACGCCGTCGTTCTCTTCGCTGGAGTCGAGCAAGGCTTGCATGCCGACGCAGATGCCGAGGAACGGACGGTCTTGGCTGACTTCACGTACCAGCGAATCGAAACCGAGGCGACGGATCTCCGCCATGCAATCGCGAATCGCGCCGACACCGGGGAACACCACGCGGTCGGCTTCGCGGATCACTGCCGCATCGCTGGTGATCAGCACCTTGCCGGCACCGACGTGCTCGAGGGCCTTGGCCACCGAGTGCAGGTTGCCCATGCCGTAATCGATAACTGCGACCGTCTGCATTACAGGACGCCCTTGGTCGAAGGCATCTGGCCGGCCATGCGCTCGTCCAGCTCGACGGCCATGCGCAGTGCGCGGCCGAAAGCCTTGAACACGGTTTCGATCTGGTGGTGGGTGTTGGTGCCGCGCAAGTTGTCGATGTGCAGGCTGACCAGCGCGTGGTTGACGAAGCCCTGGAAGAATTCCTGGAACAGGTCGACGTCGAAGCCGCCAACGGTGGCGCGGGTGTACGGCACGTGCATCTGCAGGCCCGGACGGCCGGAGAAGTCGATCACCACGCGCGACAGCGCTTCATCAAGCGGCACGTAGGCGTGGCCGTAGCGACGAATGCCTTTCTTGTCGCCAATGGCTTGCGCGAAGGCCTGGCCGAGGGTGATACCGACGTCTTCCACCGTATGGTGGTCGTCGATATGCAGATCGCCCTTGCATTGGATATCCAGGTCGATCAACCCGTGACGGGCGATCTGATCCAGCATGTGCTCAAGAAAAGGAACACCGATATCGAATCGGGCCTTTCCGGTGCCATCAAGGTTGATCGAGGCTTTGATCTGGGTTTCCAGAGTGTCGCGCTCGACAGACGCCTTACGTTCGGCCATCACCAGCTCCGCAAAATCATTGGGCGAAAAAGGCAGCCATTATAGGGGCGCGGGGCCGAAACAGAAACACGAGAGGTGGAATGACTGACGGATAGAACTCTGTGCTGTCGGGGATAGACATGTCCATACAAGCGTTGAATGGCGCTGATCGCTCCCACGCTCTGCGTGGGAGTGCAGCCCCGGACGCTCTGCGTCCACTTCGAATGTGACGCAGAGCGTCACAGGGAGACATTCCCACGCAGAGCGTGGGAACGATCAGGTGTAAACGAACTTAGTGGAACAGAACCGCCGTCTTCTGCAGGGTCACCCACACACCCCACGCCAACGGAATCCCCACCACCAGCCACGCAGCGATCGCCAGCGGCTTGCTGCCCGGCGCGGCTTTCCACTCCAGCACGGTGCTGCCGTCAGCACCCTTGTCGTGACCCAGCGCCTGTTCGGCGGCCAGTTCGGCGTCGGTCATGAAGTACTTGTCCGCCACCGGGCGCACCAGCAGGTTGCACAGGAAGCCCAGCACCAGCAGGCCGGCGAGGATGTACAGGGTGATGTCGTAAGCGGCGGCGCGTTCAACGCCGATGCTCAGCTGATACTCACGCAGGTAGTTCACCAGCACCGGACCCAGCACGCCAGCGGCGGCCCAGGCAGTCAGCAGACGACCGTGGATAGCGCCCACCATCTGCGTACCGAACAGGTCGGCCAGATAGGCCGGAACGGTCGCAAAACCGCCGCCGTACATCGACAGGATGATGCAGAACGCCGCCACGAACAGCGCAACGTTGCCCAGGTGACCGAGGTTCGGGATCAGTGCGTACAGCGCAAAGCCCAGTGCGAAGAACACGAAGTAGGTGTTCTTGCGGCCCAGGTAGTCCGAGAACGACGCCCAGAAGAAGCGACCGCCGATGTTGAACAGGCTCAGCAGACCGGTGAAACCGGCCGCAATCGCTGCGATGGAAGCCAGTTGACCGGCATCCAGCTGACCGAACGGCAGATCGTTGCCCAGCAGCTTGCCACCGAACACTTCCTGCAACAGTGGCGAAGCCATGCCGAGGATGCCGATACCGGCAGACACGTTCAGGCACAGCACCAGCCACACCAGGCGGAATTGCGGGGTTTTCCACGCCACATTCACGTGAACGTGACGGTGGGTGATCATCGCGTTCGACGCTTTCTTCGCCGGCGCGGTCCAGCCTTCAGGCTTCCAGCCGGTTGGCGGTACGCGGTAGGCCAAGGCGCCACCGATCATGAACACGAAGTAGATTGCGGCCATGGCCACGAAGCTCTGCCACACGCCCACGCCAGTCGGCGAAGCGAAATGGCTCATCAGAGCGGTCGCCAGTGGTGCACCAACCATCGCGCCACCGCCGAAGCCCATGATCGCCATGCCGGTCGCCATGCCGCGCTTGTCCGGGAACCATTTGATCAGGGTCGAGACCGGCGAGATGTAGCCCAGACCCAGACCGATACCGCCGATCACGCCGGAGCCGATCCACATCAGCCAGATCTGGTGGGTATAGATACCCAGCGCAGAAATCAGCAGACCGCCGCACCAGCAAAGTGCCGATACAACGCCGGCCTTGCGTGGTCCTGCGTGTTCAAGCCAGCCACCCCAGATCGCTGCCGAGCAGCCGAGGAAGATGAAGAACAGGGTGTAGATCCAGCCGAGCATGGAGATCGGCCAGTCACATTGCGACGAGAAGACTTGTGCGATGAAGCTCATGTCCGGTGCGCAAGCCACCGGAGCGGTGACGCCCAGTGCCTTGGACAGCGGCAACCAGAACACCGAGAAGCCGTAGGCCATGCCGATGCACAGGTGAATGGCCAGAGCGGCCGGCGGCACCAGCCAACGGTTGAAACCGGGCTTGGCGATGATGCGTTCCTTGGACAGGAACCCGGGCTGATCGGCTTTGAAGCCGTCCGCCGTAATGGTCGTGCTCATTGTGTATCCCCCAATTATTAGTATGGTTCGCCAGCCACTGCCCACCCCGGCCTTTATGCACGCAGGCATGACCGTTTTTTGCGGGTGAAGCTCCTTGAAAGCGCGACGTTAAGTCGCAGATGGGCGGACGAACGGGCGAAGGTTACCATTTGCACGTGACAGAAAAACCAAACTGATATCACCTTTTTTGAGTCATCTGATCTCATGACGCCGGGGAACCCCGATGCCGACCGTTGTCGAAGCGCTGTACATCACGGTTCAGCAGCGTGCAGGGGACACCGCAACAGCGCGGGTTGATGCAGCGCTATACTCCCCGGCTAAATTACGAATTCGACTACTTACAAGGACTCGCCCATGAAAGCGTTCGGCAAAATCCTGGGTCTGGTACTTCTCGGGCTGTTGCTGATCATTGTGGCGGCGGGCTTCGCCCTGACCCACCTGTTTGATCCCAACGACTACAAAGACGAGATCCGCCAGATTGCCCGCGACAAGGCCCACATCGAGCTGACGCTCAATGGCGACATCGGCTGGAGCCTGTTCCCGTGGCTCGGCCTGGAACTGCACGAGGCCAGTGTCGCGACCCTGGCCAAACCTGCCGAACCGTTCGCCGACCTGCAGATGCTCGGCCTGTCCGTGCGCGTGCTGCCGCTGCTGCGCCGCGAGGTGCAAATGAGCGACGTGCGCGTCGAAGGCCTGAACCTGCGCCTGAACCGTGACAAGAATGGTCATGGCAACTGGGAAGACATCGGCAAGGTGCCGGCTCCCGCCGGCAGCACACCGCCTGCGACCGCCGGGGAAGCGTCTCCAGCAACACCGGTCCCGGTGGAAAAACCGGCCCAGCCGATCCGCCTCGACATCGACAGCCTGACCGTCAACAACGCCCGCGTGGAATACAACGACGAGCTGACCGGCAAGCAATTCAGCGCCGAAAGCATTCAGCTGAGCACCGGCGCGGTTCACGATTCGACCAACATCCCGGTCAAGGCCACCGCGTTCCTCGGCACCAACCAGCCAGTGCTGCGGGTGCGCACCGAGCTCAACGGCGAGCTGCGCTTCGAGCGCGCCCTGCAACGCTACAAGTTCGAAGACCTGAAGCTGTCCGGCGAAGTCGCCGGCGATCCGCTGCAGGGCAAGACCGTAACCTTTGCCGCCCAGGGCCAATTGTTGCTGGACAAGGCCGCCAACGTCGCCGAATGGACCGGCATCAAACTGTCGGTCAATCAGTTGCGTGCCCTCGGCGAGCTGAAGGCCAATGACCTGGACAAGACGCCACAGATCAGCGGCGGGATTTCCATCGCCCAGTTCGACCTGGCGAAATTCGTCGACAGCATCGGTCAGACCCTGCCGGCCATGGCCGAAGGCAGCCTGAGCAAGGTTGAACTGGTCAGCCGTGTCGCCGCGACGCCGACCAGCGTGGCGCTGGACAACATCAACCTGAAACTCGACGACAGCAGCTTCAGCGGCCGCATCGCCGTCGAGGATTTCGCCAAACAATCGCTGCGGGCGGTCCTCAAGGCCGACACCTTCAACGTCGACCGCTACCTGCCGCCGAAATCGGAAAAAGCCAATAACGCCACTCAGGTTCGTCAGGCCGAAGTCGCCAGTGCCGAGGCCGATGCGATGGCGGGTGCCGGCAGCACACCGCTGCCGGAGAAACCGAGCAAAAGCGCCTGGAGCACCGAGCGCCTGTTCCCGGTCGAGCGCCTGAGCAAGCTCGACGTGAACGCTGACCTGACCTTCGGCCAGTTGACCCTCGACAAATTGCCGATCCAGAACGCCGCACTGAAAGCCACCGGCCAGGGCGGCCTGCTGACTCTGGAGAACCTGCGCGGCGAGCTGTACAACGGCGACTTCGAAGCCAAGGGCACACTGGACGTGCGCCAGACCGCGCCGGTGCTGAACCTGCAAACCCGGATCAACCGCGTGCCAGTGGAGAAAATCCTCGAAAGCCAGGGCAAGAACCCGCCGGTCAAGGGTCTGGTCAATCTCACCAGCACCGTCACCGGCAGCGGCAACAGCCAGCAGGCGCTGATCGAAACCCTCAACGGCAACGCCAGTTTCGTGATCAACAACGGCGTGCTGCTCAACGCCAACCTTGAGCAGCAACTGTGCAAGGGCATCGCCACCCTCAACCGAAAATCCCTGAGCGGCGAGCCGCGGGGCAAGGACACACCGTTCCAGGAGCTCAAGGGCAACCTGACCTTCCGCAACGGCGTGGCCAGCAACCCGGACCTGAAAGTGCGCATCCCCGGCATGAGCGTCAACGGTGACGGCGATATCGACCTCAAGGTGCTGGGCATGGACTATCGCGTCGGCATCATCGTCGAAGGCGACACCAGCGCCATGCCTGACCCGGCCTGCCAGGTCGGCGACAAATTCGTCGGCATCGAATGGCCGCTGCGTTGCCGTGGCCCACTGGAACTGGGCGCCAAGGCCTGCCGCGTGGACAACGAACGGATGGGCCAGGTCGCGAGCAAACTGGCCGGCGACAAGCTCAGCGAAAAGATCGACGAGAAACTGGGCGACAAAGTCAGCCCGGAACTGAAAAACGCATTGAAGGGGCTGTTCAAGCGATGAGAGCGGAGCAGTTTTCCACGGCGGTGCTGGAATGGTACGACCGCCACGGCCGCCATGATTTGCCCTGGCAACAGAACATCAACCCGTACCGGGTGTGGGTGTCCGAGATCATGTTGCAGCAGACCCAGGTCAGCACCGTGCTCAATTACTTCGACCGCTTCATGGCCGCCCTGCCGACGGTCGAAGCCCTGGCCGAAGCGCCGGAAGACGAAGTACTGCACCTGTGGACCGGGCTCGGTTACTACACCCGCGCGCGCAATCTGCAGAAGACCGCGAAGATCGTCGTCAGCCAGTACGGTGGCGAGTTCCCCCGCGATGTCGAGAAGCTCACGGATTTGCCGGGCATCGGCCTGTCGACTGCCGGCGCGATCGCCAGCATCAGCATGGGCCTGCGCGCGCCGATCCTCGACGGCAACGTCAAACGGGTGCTGGCGCGCTTTACCGCGCAGGAGGGCTACCCCGGCGAACCGAAGGTTGCCAAACAGCTGTGGGCCAACGCCGAGCGCTTCACGCCGCAGGATCGGGTCAACGCCTACACCCAGGCGATGATGGACCTGGGCGCCACGCTCTGCACCCGCAGCAAGCCGAGCTGTCTGCTGTGTCCGCTGAAAAAGGGTTGCGAAGCGCACATGCTCGGCCTGGAGACGCGGTACCCGATCCCCAAGCCGCGCAAGGCCATCCCGCAGAAACGCACGCTGATGCCGCTGCTGGCCAACGAGGACGGCGCGATTTTGCTTTATCGCCGCCCGTCCAGCGGATTGTGGGGTGGATTGTGGAGCCTGCCGGAACTCGACGACCTCGACGACCTGCAGCACCTCGCCGCGCAGCACTCGCTGGAACTGGGCGAGCAGCAGGCGCTGCCGAGCCTGGTCCACACCTTCAGCCACTTCCAGTTGTCCATCGAACCCTGGCTGGTTCTGGTGCAGGAAGCCGGCGGCCACGTGGCCGAGGCCGACTGGCTCTGGTATAACCTCGCCACCCCGCCGCGCCTGGGCCTCGCCGCCCCGGTCAAGACCTTGCTCGAACGCGCGGCCGCCGTCTTGAATGCAGGAGAGTCGACATGACCCGCACCGTAATGTGCCGCAAGTACAAAGAACAACTCGAAGGTCTGGAGCGCCCACCGTACCCGGGCGCCAAGGGCCAGGATATTTTCGAACACGTCTCGGCCAAGGCCTGGGCTGACTGGCAGAAACACCAGACCCTGCTGATCAACGAAAAACGCCTGAACATGATGAACGCCGAAGACCGCAAATTTCTTCAGGGCGAAATGGACAAGTACTTCTCCGGCGAGGAATACGCTCAGGCCGAAGGCTACGTTCCGCCTGCAGAGTAAAACCCGCGAAATCGGGGGTCGGATCGTAAGCGACGGAATTAATTTAAGAAATTTTAAAAAAGTGTTTGACGTAAATCCGAAAAACCCTTTTAATGCGCCCCGTTGCCCAGATAGCTCAGTCGGTAGAGCAGGGGATTGAAAATCCCCGTGTCGGCGGTTCGATTCCGTCTCTGGGCACCAAATACCGAAAACCCTGAATCGCAAGATTCAGGGTTTTTTTATGCCTGCGATTTGATGGCGACCGGATCCCGCTCTTCTTGCAGGCCGGAATTCGCGATACGTTGCTCAACCCTTACGGAAGAGGGTCATCCCGCGATGAACCAGAAGAGAACCCGCGTTCCCCTGCCCCATCCCGCGCCGCCCGTAAAACGCACCGACTGGCTGATGATCGCGCTCGGCCTGGTGCTGATCCTGTGCATCGGACTGATCGCCTATGAAACCGTGGACGGTCTGATTCAGGGGCGCATCGGCAACATGGCACGCGGCAAACGCTTCGCCGTGTATTCGTTGAGCACACAACCCAGCAGCTTCTGGTTTGCCGTCGCCGCGCATTGCCTCCTCGCCCTCTTTCTGTCGGGCGCCGCCTGGGTATTGATCTGGCTGGGCCGCACGGCAACGGTCGCGCCATCCCGGCGCGACCGTCAGCAACGCTAGCTGTTGTCGTTCCAGTGGAACACCAGATTGCGCGCAACACCGCCGCCAATTTCCGCCGCATCCCGGCGCGTTTCACCATTGCGGGTCGCGACGACCGTATATTTGCCGGGCGGTAACTGCACGTACACCAATGGCCCGGTTTGACTCAGCGTCAGCACGGTCTGGCCGGGTGCTTTTTGAATCATCACATCGACATCGGCGGTGTATTGATTTTGCATGCCGACAGCGAACGTCATGTGCAGGTTGTAGCCCGCGGATTGCTGAATGGCTTTCGACTCATCTTCACCAATCCCGCCGGCCAGATAGCGAACACCGTTTTGCTCTTGCTGCTGAACCTGCACGGCGGAACTGTCGATCGGCTCCAGGCTTGCAGCCTGCGCCATGATCGGAAACAGCAGCACCGCCGCAGCGGCAAGGGGCAGCACGAATGAAAGAACGCGTTTCATGAGGACGACTCCCGGGCTCTCGCGGAACCCAATCGTTACCTCTTTTTAGATTTTGTCTTGCGGGGTGGGTTTTAGAACGATTGGGAGTTGCGGTTGATACGAAAAGGACTACAGAAAACTCCATCAACGATTCGCGCCGCATTGCGTCTCGAATTAGCGATTGCCTGATCAACCTGCGAATTGGGTACTCACTGCGTTCCAATTCGTTGCATACCCACTCACTTGAAGTTCATCCTCGACCCGTCCCCGAAAGTCTGGATCGCCATGAACCTACAAAGCGCGACACTGCCACTCGGTCAGCTGTCAGCAGAAAGCGAGCCCTTCCACGAGCCCGCCGCCGACGGCTATCTGCTCGGCGGTTTCACCTGGCGCCACGCTTCGCCCGATCCACAGCGCCCAGTGGTCATCATCAACGCCGCCACGTCCGTGCGCTGCCGCCACTACTCGCGCTTCGCGGCGTATCTGTTCGCCAACGGCTTCGACGTGATCATTTACGACTACCGCGGCATTGGCGAGTCGCGGCCGAAGTCGATGAGGCATTTGCAGGCTTCATGGACGGATTGGGGCGCGCTGGATTTCGAGGCGATGCTCAAACGCGCGCAACGGGAGTTTCCCGGCCAGCCGATCGATGTGGTCGGGCACAGCTTTGGTGGCTGCGCAGCAGGCCTGGGGGCCTCCGGACAGGTAATCCGACGACTAGTGACGGTCGGCGCGCAATTCGCTTATTGGCGCGATTACGCGCCCGAGCACCGCTGGCGGATGTTCGGAAAATGGCATCTGCTGATGCCGCTGGTCACGCTGTTGTGTGGCTACTTTCCGGGCAAACGACTTGGCTGGCTGGAAGACACGCCCGCCGGCGTGGTGCGCGACTGGAGCACGCCGGCCGCACGTTATGAGCGGCGCCCGAGCGGTAGAAAGATGGCGGACTTGCCGTTCGCCAACGTCCGGGCCAAAGCCTTGGCAATCAGCATCAGCGACGATCCCTACGGCACGATTCCCGCCATCGAACGCCTGCTCGCTTACTTCCACAACGCGCAAAAGACCCACCTGCGAATCGAGCCGCAGGACATCGGCGAACAGCACGTCGGACATTTCGCCTTTTTTCGCAGCGCATACCAAGCCACACTATGGCCCATCGCTCTGACCTGGCTGCAGACCGGCGAACTGGCCTCCGACACACCGGGGCGCAAGATCCCACGCAGCCAAGCCCTTTAACGCACCACGGAACACACACCATGGCTTCCGCCAACAAGCAGCAAAAACGCGCCGCCCGGGCCAAGACCAAGGCCAAGCAGAACCGCACCAAACGTGCGGAAGCGCTGGTCGAGCTGGACCCGAACGACGACCGCATCGATTTCGAGTCGGTAGACCTCACCGAACTGTTCAAGAAAATGATCGACGCCGAAAAGATCAGCCAGCAGGCCCTGTGCACCGCGTTCCTCGAAGACCCGCTGCTGGAGCTGGTGTACGAGCAGGAAGGCGAAGAAGGCGCAATGGACTTCATCCTCGCCGCGCTGATCGAGTACCGCCAGTGGTCCACCGAGACTGACGAGGCTGGCGCTCTGGCGTGGATCGAATCGCCGGATTTCCAGAAAGACTATGTGGCCGCGTCCGACGCAATCGCCGCACAAACCCAACAGAAAAACTGAGTTCCCATGGCATCCCTGAACAAGCAACAGAAACGCGCCAAACGCGCCAAGGCCAAAGCCAAGCAGATCCGCATGGTCGGTCGCAAACCCCTGGCGCAGGACGATGACCTTGGCCATCTGGCCGAGCCGATCCCGGAATACACCTTGGCGATGTTCAGCAAGATGCGCGACGCCGAAGCCGTCAGCCGCAACGAAATGCTGCTGACGCTGCTCCGCGAGCTGGCGTTCATCATCGTCGATCATCCTGATCTGCTGGACATGGAAAACGCCGAGAACGAAGGCATGGCCGCCACTCACCTGGCCGCCGACATGCTGATCGACTACCGCATGTGGGCCGACGGCATGGATCGCGAGACCGCCCAGGCCTGGCTGAGCGAACCGCAGTTCATCAGCGATTTCGGGATTGCGCTGGACACCTACGGTCAGTCGGTGGAAACGCAGGAAGAGAAGAGCGAATAAACCGCTCGCAGTAACAAAAACGGCCGCTTGTCATCACTGACAGCGGCCGTTTTGCGTTACTCGTGGCGGATCAGTTCAGAACTGCCGCACCACGGTTTTCCATTTTCCGACGACGAGCCACCAACAGGCCGGTCGCCACAACCACCAGACTCAGCAGGCCGGTCGCGAGGATTTCCACGCGGTGGGCGTCCTGGAACAGCATGATGGTCAGGGCTGCCACGATGAAGGCGATCACCGCGTAGGTCAGGCCCGGGAACAGCCACATGCTGAAGACGATTTTCTCGCCGCGAGCCATGCGTTGTTTACGCATGCGCAGTTGCGAAATCGCGATCACCAGGTACACCAGCAGCGCGATGGCGCCGGAACTGGCCAGCAGGAACTCGAACACCGCAGCCGGGGCCACGTAGTTGGCGAAGGTGCACAGGAATGCCGCGCCAGTGGACAGCATCACCGCCCAGTAAGGGGTGCCGCTCTTGTTGGTGCGGGTCGACATGGCCGGGGCGTCGCCACGCTTGCCGAGGGAGAACAGCATGCGCGACGAGGTGTACAGCGCCGAGTTCAGGCAGCTGGTCACAGCGACCAGAACCACGATATCGACGATCATCTTGGCGTTCGGGATGCCCATGCGCTCAAGCACAGTCTGGTAGGAGCCGAGGCTGGCCAGAACCGGGTCGTTCCATGGCACCAGGGCCACGACGATGAAGATCGACACGAGGTAGAACAGGCCGATCCGCCAGATCACCGAGTTGGTGGCCTTGGAGATCTGCTTGCCCGGGTTCTTCGATTCGGCGGCCGCGATGGTCACGATCTCGGTACCCATGAAGGAGAACATGGTGGTCAGGATCGCGCCCAGCACCGCGCCCATGCCGTTTGGCAGAAAGCCCTGGGTGTCGAAGATGTGCGAAACGCCGCTGACCTGGCTGTTCGGCAGGAAGCCGAAAATGGCCGCGACGCCAAGAATGATGAAACCGATGATCGCCACGACTTTGAGCAGGGCGAACCAGAATTCGAACTCACCGTAGTTTTTCACGCTGAACAGGTTGGTCACGGTCAGCAGCATGGTGATGATCAGGGCGAAGGCCCAGATTTCCACACCGGGGAACCACGCGTGCAGGATGGTCGCGGCGGCGTTGGCTTCCAGCGGAATCACCAAGACCCAGAACCACCAGTACAGCCAGCCGATGGTGAAACCGGCCCAGTGACCGATGGCACGGTCGGCGTAAGTCGAGAACGAGCCGGTGTCAGGCGAGGCAACCGCCATTTCGCCGAGCATGCGCATGACCAGCACAACCAGCGCGCCAGCCGCGGCGTAAGCCAGCAGAACAGCGGGACCGGCGGCGGCGATGGCGTGGCCGGAGCCGACGAACAGACCTGCACCGATCACCCCGGCGATCGACAGCATGGTCACATGACGCGGTTTGAGCCCCTGTTCGAGGCCATTGGAGCTTTGGGTACTGCTCATTGGAACTACCTTTGCGAGGAAAGCGATTGCGTCCGGCCCGTCTGGCGTTCCTTCTCGTAAAAAGAATCCAACGGGGCGTTCCGGATTCTGCACGCAATAAATGCGCCAAAATGTTTCAAACTCTTCTGGCCTGCGGTTTTCAGCGCGACCGGACAGTCATCGCAAGTCCTTGAGAATAATGGCCTTTCGCCAAAGCGTTACCCTGCGACTCACTTTCTAAACGAATCGGCGCACCAGAAACACACTGAAAAAGTACGGGATGCACAATAAAAGGGCGAATGAGGAACGTTCGGCCGGATAGCGCTTCCAACACCCCGCCAAAGGTGGCAACATCGCGCCTTTTTTTACGCGACACCCGCGGGAATTCACGTTCAAACACCCGTTCGGTTGTTGATGGGGCGACAGTCTGCTGCGCCGATGCGACAACCTGCCACAGGCCATCCGTTTACCGCTCGTAGCGCTGTTGGCTGCCATTGAAACGCTATGCTAGCTTGGCCGCCTCGCCAGGAAGGCCGGCCAACAGCAGGAGCGCAACATATATGAGGAACGCACATGGCTGAGGCCACGCCCGCGCTTGAAATCCGCAACTTGCACAAACGCTACGGACAGCTTGAGGTGCTCAAAGGCATCTCGCTGACCGCCCGCGACGGCGATGTGATCTCGATCCTGGGTTCCTCCGGTTCCGGCAAGTCCACGTTCCTGCGATGCATCAACCTGTTGGAAAACCCGCATCAGGGCCAGATCCTGGTGGCCGGGGAAGAACTCAAGCTCAAGGCCGCCAAGAATGGCGAACTGGTTGCCGCCGACGGCAAGCAGATCAATCGCCTGCGCTCCGAGATTGGTTTTGTGTTTCAAAACTTTAATCTGTGGCCGCACATGAGCGTGCTCGACAACATCATCGAAGCCCCACGCCGCGTGCTCGGCCAGAGCAAGGCCGAAGCCATCGAGGTCGCCGAAGCGCTGCTGGCCAAGGTCGGCATCGCCGACAAGCGCCACGCCTACCCGGCGCAACTGTCCGGCGGCCAGCAACAGCGCGCGGCGATTGCCCGCACACTGGCGATGCAGCCCAAGGTGATCCTGTTCGACGAGCCCACCTCCGCCCTTGACCCGGAAATGGTCCAGGAAGTACTTAATGTCATCCGCGCATTGGCCGAAGAAGGCCGCACCATGCTGCTCGTGACCCATGAAATGGGCTTCGCCCGTCAGGTCTCCAGCGAAGTGGTGTTCCTCCACCAGGGCCTGGTAGAAGAGCAAGGATCGCCACAGCAGGTGTTCGAAAACCCGCTTTCGGCGCGCTGCAAACAATTCATGTCCAGCAACCGCTAACGGAGCTACCCGCATGCAGAACTACAAAAAGGTCTTCCTGGCCGCCGCCGTCACCCTCGCGTTCAGCGTTGGTGCCATGGCCGAGACCCTGAAGATGGGCATCGAAGCGGCTTACCCGCCGTTCAACAATAAAGACGCCAGCGGCAACGTCGTCGGCTTCGACAAAGACATCGGCGACGCCCTGTGCGCCAAGATGAAAGTTGAATGCTCCGTGGTCACCTCCGACTGGGACGGCATCATCCCGGCCCTGAACGCCAAGAAGTTCGACTTCCTGATTTCCTCGCTGTCGATCACCGACGAGCGCAAGGGCGCGGTGGACTTCACCGACCCGTACTACTCGAACAAACTGCAGTTCATCGCGCCGAAAAACGTCGATTTCAAAACCGACAAGGACGCGCTCAAGGGCAAGATCATCGGTACGCAACGCGCAACCCTGGCAGGTACCTGGCTCGAAGACACTTACGGTAGCGATATCCAGGTCAAACTTTATGACACCCAGGAAAACGCCTACCTGGACCTGACCTCCGGTCGTGTCGATGCCATCCTCGCCGACAAGTACGCCAACTATGACTGGCTGAAAACCGACGCCGGCAAGAACTACGAGTTCAAGGGTGACCCGGTCGTGGAAAGCGACAAGATCGGCATCGCCGTGCGCAAAGGTGACCCATTGCGCGAGAAGCTGAACGCCGCATTGAAGGAAATCGTCGCCGACGGTACCTACAAAAAGATCAACGACAAGTACTTCCCGTTCAGCATCTATTGATCCTGACCTGCGGGACCTGCGCCGTGATCCGACGGTGCAGGCTCCCGATCTTGCCTGCCGCGATTTGAAAAGAAATCCATGATTATCGATCTCCACGGATTCGGCCCGGTGCTACTCGCCGGCGCGCTGATGACCGTCAAACTGGCACTCTCGGCCCTGTGCGTCGGGCTGGTGCTCGGTCTGCTCGGTGCCTTGGCCAAGACTTCCCCGTACAAGCCGCTGCAGTGGCTTGGCGAAACCTACTCGACCCTCGTACGCGGTGTGCCGGAACTGCTATGGGTTCTGCTGATCTACCTCGGCACCGTCAAGACGATGAATGCCATTGGCGAATACTTTGGTAATCCCGACCTGGCACTGAGCCCTTTCGTGGCAGGCGTAACCGCCCTCGGACTGTGCTTCGGCGCCTATGCCACGGAAGTCTTTCGTGGCGCGCTCCTGGCTATTCCCAAAGGTCACCGTGAGGCCGGCCAGGCCCTGGGCCTGCCAAAATGGCGGATCTTCACCAGGCTGATCATGCCGCAGATGTGGCGTATCGCCCTGCCTGGCCTTGGCAACCTGTTCATGATTCTGATGAAAGACACCGCGCTGGTGTCGGTCATAGGACTGGAAGAAATCATGCGCAATGCGCAGAACGCCGTAACCTTCGCCAAGCATCCATTCACTTTCTATCTGGTTGCAGCCTTCATGTATCTGGTCCTGACCATACTGGCGATGATCACTATGCACTTCCTGGAAAAACGCGCCGCTCGTGGCTTCGTGAGGACGACCTAATGGAATGGGAAGTCATTTATAAGTGGCTGCCGAAGTTCTTTCAGGGCGCCCTGCTGACACTCGAACTCGTGGGTATTGCCGTTATTCTCGGGTTGTTGCTGGCGATTCCTCTGGGCATCGCTCGTTCCTCCAAACTCTGGTTTATCCGCGCATTTCCTTACGCTTACATCTTTTTCTTCCGTGGCACTCCGTTGCTCGTGCAACTGTTCCTGGTCTACTACGGCCTGGCTCAGTTCGACGCCGTACGCGGCAGCTTCATGTGGCAGTACCTGCGCGACCCATTCTGGTGTGCCACCGCCACGATGACGTTGCATACAGCCGCTTACATCGCCGAGATCCTGCGTGGCGCCATCCAGGCCATCCCGCCGGGTGAGATCGAAGCCGCACGCGCACTGGGCATGTCCAAGGCCAAGGCATTGTTCTATATCGTCCTGCCCCGCGCCGCGCGCATCGCTCTGCCGGCCTACAGCAACGAAGTTATTCTGATGCTGAAGGCCAGTTCTCTGGCGAGCACGGTGACCTTGCTCGAACTCACTGGCATCACCCGCACCATCATTGCCCGCAACTACCTGACAGTGGATATGTTCTTCACCGCAGGCGTCATTTACCTGCTGATGTCGTTTGTGCTCGTTCAGGCGTTCAAGCAGCTGGAGCGGTGGTTGCGCGTCGATGCGTGCCAAGGGCGCTGATTCTTCCGGCGTGCTGACGGGCGAGGCCCTGCTCGCCCGTTTCACGGCACTGGATGCATTTCTCACGGCCCATCAGGGATTGTGGAAACCCCGCCCTTTCACTCATCTGCAATTGCCTTGGGAAGCGTCCTACCCGGAATTGGCCTCGTGGCTACGCGGACGTTCGCTGGAAGATGCGGAAAACGCCCATAACCACCCTGCCGATCTTTCGGAAGCGCCGGAGCCGTTTGCTTCATTGGCGGCGTTGTCGCTTGAACTGAGTGCAGTGGGTGAGTTGCCTGCACATTCGCTGGAAGCCGCCGGGCATCGTCTGAATGTCGATGTGCCGGGACGCAAATGGCAGCAGATAGAGGCCTTCGCCAGCCGCTTGTCGTTTGCCGCGCAACCGAAGCACTGGCTGGATTGGTGTTCGGGCAAAGGCCATTTGGGCCGGCGTCTGCTGGGTGCCGATCAGCAACTCACCTGTCTGGAATACGACCCGGCGCTGGTTGCCAGCGGTCAGGCGCTGAGTCAGCGTCATCATCTGCATGCGCTGCATGTCGAGCAGGATGTGCTCGCAGCGGACACGGCTTTATTGCTGAACACCGAACACACCCCTGTCGCCCTGCACGCTTGCGGTGATTTGCATGTGCGGCTGATGCAACTGGCCTCCGCCGCTGGCTGCCGACAACTGGCAATTGCACCGTGCTGTTACAACCGGATCAGTCGCACCGAATATCAGGCGTTGTCCTCCGCAGGTTCACGCTCCGTCCTACAGCTCTCGCTGGAAGATCTGTCCCTGCCGATGAGCGAAACCGTCACCGCCGGTGCCCGCGTCCGACGTCAGCGTGACACCTCCATGGCCCGCCGGCTGGCCTTTGATCTGTTGCAACGGCAAGTGCGCGGCGTTGACGAATACTTGCCGACGCCGTCCCTGCCGAGCGCCTGGCTGGACAAACCGTTCGCTGATTACTGCCGCGATCTGGCAGCGTTGAAAGAGTTATCCACAATCGGCTCGCCAGATTGGGTGGCATTGGAAGCCGCCGGTTGGCAGCGATTGGCTGAAGTTCGCAACCTGGAACTGCTGCGCGGACTGTTCCGACGCCCGCTGGAGCTCTGGCTGAACCTGGATCGGGCACTTTTCCTCACCGAACAGGGTTACGTCGTACGCCTCGGCACCTTCTGCGAGGCGCCACTAACACCGCGTAATATCCTGTTGCTGGCCGAACGCGTTTAATCTTCCACAGCCTGTGGATAACTCTGTTGATGGAATTATCGTGGATCCAATATCTACGGTCGTTTCAGGCCATCAACAGCGCTGGTCATTTTTTGTTCACATGAATAAAAAACCAGCAAAACAGGGATTTAAGACTCAAATGAGAACCCGTCCACAAAATTCCCTCTAAGCCCGCCCTCTTCAAAACCTGTTGTGCATAAGCCCTCGACCAAAAGGACATAACCGCCGAATCGCGGATGCCAGCAGCGGACAATTGCGCCTGCCATACGCCCTTGCTATACCGTGCAGGTAGCGCGCACCCCGAACAACAAAAACCTGACCGACAGGAAGCGACCGTGACGTTCATCTCTTACGCACAGAATTTCGAAGACGTTCGCCTGTGGCGCGCCCTCAAGTTCTTTGAAAACGGCTTCTACATCGATATCGGCGCCAACGACCCGATTCACGACTCGGTCACCAAGGCGTTCTATGATCGCGGCTGGAGCGGCATCAACGTCGAGCCGATGCAGAACTTCCACGACGCTCTGCGCCAGCAGCGCCCGCGCGACACGACGCTGCAATGCATCGCCAGTGACAAGCCCGGCGAAGTGACCTTTTACGGCATTCCCGGCACCGGCCTGTCCACCGCCGATACCGTCACCGCCCAGCAACGCCGCGACCTAGGCCTTGACGTGCGCAGCCTCACCGTCAAGGCCCGCACCCTGACCTCGATCTGCGAAGAACACGCCACCGGCCGCGAAATTCACTTCCTGAAAATCGACGTCGAAGGCCACGAAGAAACCGTGCTGCGCGGCATGGACTTCAGCCGCTTCCGCCCGTGGATCATCCTCATCGAAACCCCGTTCGAGCGCGACCACACCTGGGAACACCTGATCACCGACGCCGGCTACAGCAACGTCTGCTTCGACGGCCTCAACAGCTACTTCCTGGCCGACGAACACCTGAACCTCAAACCGGCCTTCGACATGCCGCCCTGCCAGCTCGACAACTTCCAGCTGTGCCTCGGCCACCCCTTCGCCCACCCCGTCAGCCCCAGCGAAGCCGACGCCATGGCGCAAATCAGCGCCGCCACACAACGCGCCGAACACGCCGAAGCCCAACTGCGCGCCATCCAGAACAACCGCGCCTGGCGAGCGCTCCAGAAACTGCGCAACGTCCTGCGCCGGGCCTGATCGGAGCCCGAGCAAAAATAGTCTGAATTCAGGGGTTTACAGAAGCAACCGAGCCGCTATAATCGTCGCCCACACGCCGGTATAGCTCAGATGGTAGAGCAACTGACTTGTAATCAGTAGGTCCCGGGTTCGATTCCTGGTGCCGGCACCATATCCAGCTCCATCGTATTCCACCGAATGCCTTGGAAGCCCCTAAAACCCGCCCTTTGGCGGGTTTTTTTGTTCCAAGACCCTCCGTCGGGATCCAACAAAATACCCCATCCCCGGGGGTATTTTTAGGGTACAGCGTCTTGCCTGCATGGAGAACGTACCCTTATGCCACGTCTAGCCGTTCCTCTCAGCGACCTCAAATGCCGTACGGCGAAACCTCGCGAACGCGCCTACAAGCTATTCGACGGTGGCGGCATGTACCTCTTCGTGAAACCCAACGGCGTGAAAACGTGGCGATTGCGCTACTTCAAGCCCAGCGGCAAGGAAGGCACGCTGATCATCGGCAACTACCCCATCATCTCGCTGGCCGTCGCGAGGACCAAGCGCGATGAAGCCAAATCCCTGTTGCTCGATAACCTCGACCCGATGGAAGAGAAGAAGAAAGCAAAGCTTGCTGCCCAACGAGCCTCCCTGCTTTTCCAAACCGTCGCCCTGGAGTGGCACGCCGAGATGTCCCGGCGCTGGACGGAGGGACACGCCAAGACCGTCATGAGCCGGTTGCGCACCCACGTCTTCCCCCTGATCGGCCAACGCCCCATTGCTGAACTCGATACTCATGATCTGCTTGAGGTCACGCTGCGTATCAAAGAGCGCGGCACCATGGACGTTGCCCTGCGTGTGCAGAACTATCTCTCCACGATCATGCGGGGCGCGAAGCGGGCAAGGCAGATCAGCCAGAATCCTGCGCTCGATCTGGCAGGGTCGATTCATGCCCCGCGTACCGTGCACCGCCCTGCCCTCTCACTCAACCGCCTCCCCGAACTACTCAGCCGGATCGACAACTACAACGGCCGTGAGCTAACCAAGCTGGCTGTATTGCTGACGCTGCACGTGTTCGTGCGCTCCAGCGAACTGCGCTTTGCGCGCTGGGATGAGTTCGACCTGCAAAGGGCGATGTGGGAAATCCCGGACACCCGTAAGCCAATCGACGGCGTGCGCAATTCCACCCGTGGCACCAAGATGAGCGGAGACATACAGATGGTGCCGCTATCACCCCAAGTCATCGCGATCCTTGAACGGCTACGCGGCTTGAGTCGCTTCTCCGAACTGGTGCTGCCCGGTGACCACAAGTATTGGAAGCCAATGTCGGAGAACACGGTTAACCAGGTGCTGCGCAACGTTGGCTACGACACATCCAAGGAGGTATGTGGGCATGGATTCAGGACCATGGCCTGTAGCGCCTTGCTGGAGTCAGGGCTGTGGACAGACGCGGCTATTGAGCGGCAGATGAGCCACAAGGAACGCAATCGCGTGCGCGCCGCCTATATCCACAAGGCCGAATTTCTGGAGCAGCGTCGGCTGATCATGGCGTGGTGGAGCAATTACATCGATGCCAACAGATCGGGGCATGTCACTCCACATGAGTTCGCCCATCCAGCTGGCGACAACATCACTCCCTTGCCAAGTGGGCGTAGCGCATTCAACCGTCGGTGAACCCTCCAGATCACCGTTGGCCGCTCTTTAATTCGGGTCCATCCAAACAGGGCTGCAAAGCCGCCCTGTTTGGATGGACCTCGCTTTGCAAAGCTAAAACCGATACAAATCCTTTGGATACCACTGATTTCCACCGGTGGATAATTTCATGCACAGCCCCAGAGGCCACGAGGAATGGGGAGTTGACCAAAATTATCCACAGGCGTAGAACTGACCGTGCAACCGCTGCCTTAGGCAGCACCCCAGGTGATCCGAACCTTCAAGGTCACGCCGCTCTCGCGGTGGTTCTCCCCAAAGGCGATTCGCATCCGGCAGCTCGCCCGGTCACCTCCCCGGTGATGGATGCTCTTACACATATGGCGCTCGTGCGCCAATACCCCGTACCTCGCTGCCCTGCAGCAACCTATCCGCTTGGCCAAAATATTGCGCCAACCTGTGCCCGTCTCTTTCTGTGGAAAGAGACGGGCACTTCTACCACTGCTGCAGCCCTGATCGCACAAGGCTTTGCGGCATTCACCCTCGTGACAATCGGCGTGACAAACGCCGATGTCACCAGCAACAGCCTTGTAGATGATGGTGCCGCAGACCAAGGAATGGACTGCACCTGACTGACAGTCAGGCATGCCCCGGTCATCGCATTGCTGCTTGCACCTGGCTCAGGATCTCGCGGCACTGGTCTCGTCAGCCAATGCAGCCTCCACCCGCCCACCGGTAACGGTGTTCAGGAGGCGAGATCATGAGATGCCCTTGCTCCCGGACGTAAGGAGCCGCCAGTCCCGCGTTAGAGGACATCCCCACAGGTCGCAGGGGCCTTGATCCCTGATAACACTCAGCATTCTTGGCGGGATGACGTGGGGCGAGGATTGGAGATCGGATGATGAGGTGACTGACATGGCATTGGTGGGTAGACGCGATGGCCGCAATTTCGGTTACGGCAGGCAACTGAGCTATGCAGGGCCGCAGGCGTTGAAAGACATGTTCGGCGGAGGCCATTACGGCACGGTCAAAGCTCACAGTGATCGGTGGCAGGCATTTGTGAAGTGGTGCCGCTCCGACCAGGGGCCCGGCATCAATGATGCGCGGCAGATTGATCGGAAGCTGTTGGCCGACTATGCGGCGTATCTGCGCGACATTGTTAAGCGCGGTGATCTCGCCGTCAGCACCGCGCAGAACCGGCTATCCAGCGTTAACAGGACTATGGCTGCGCTTCGCGGTGATCAGTATGTGCAGGTACTCAGTCCGAGCAAAGCGCTAGCAATGCAGCGCTGCAACGTTCGCAAAACAGCGCCCCAGGGGCAAGACAGCGGGCAGGTGAGACAGATCGTCGATGCCTTGTGCAAACATGGGCAGTTACGTGTAGCCGCGATTGCTCAGTTGGCGCGGTCCACGGGCATCAGATTTCGTGAGGCGGTCTTGGCGGACTTGCCAAGATTGTGTCGTGAGGCGGATAGCCTTGGGAAGATCAACATACAGGATGGCACCAAGGGTGGCCGGGCTGGTGCTTCGGCACCTCGTTGGATTGTGGTGGATGAGCATATTCGAGCCGCCTTGGCGTTTGCGGTGCAGGTATCGCCGGAGGGCAGCCGCAACATGGTTGCGCCCAGTGAAAGCTACAAGGAGTTTGTTCAGAGAATCGTCGGGCCCGCTAGAGACGTTCTGCATGCCCGCAATCTCAAAGGATTTCATGAGCTGAGAGCGGCGTTTGCGTGTGAGCGTTACCAGCAGATCACCCAGCATCGGGCACCTGTTAACGGCGGGCAGTGCTGTGCCATAGATCGTCGTCTTGATCTTGAAGCTCGCATGCAGATCAGTCGAGAACTGGGGCATGGCCGAGTTGATGTGGTCGCTTCCTATATTGGGGGGCGGGTATGACCAAGACGTTTGATATGGAGGTGTTCTTGTCCGGCGTTCTGACAGGCTCGCATTCGACCCGAGAGCGGCATTTGCGGCAGGCGAAGGATATCCAAAAGGCAATTACTGAGCGCTGGGCACGAGGTAATCCATGGACCTGGCAGCAAAAACATCTCAATTGGATATTGAAACACCATTTGAGCAAGCGCGCTGAATCCACCCGTTATTACTATTTTTTAACCATATGCCTGATAGCTGACCGTTTAGGAAAGGAATGGAACTTCGAACACAAGATAGCGAATACGTAACACGAATAGGAACTCTTCGTTAATATTTTAGCCAAATTTCACAATGTAAAGCGCCTAGCAATCACAACATCAGCCTAATTTATTAACTTTTAATCCATCCTCGATAGATTAGATGTATCGAGGACGGTCACCTTTTTTAAAACAGAAACGCTACACGACAGGGCACGTTAGTGACAGCCTAGCAAAAAAATGATAGGGTTTTGCCATCACATGCATAGATGCGAAACTAACATGAACAACAAAACTTCAGGGAATGACTTCCATCAACTCATCCAACTGTTAGCAGATAATATAGAGATTGATGAACTCGCGGAACGCTTGGGACTGCCAGTAAAGAAAGTAGGTGATAAAGCGATATCCCTGTGTATTGAGCACAATGAAAAAAACCCTTCCATGCAGCTGTACAAAATAAGCTCATACGACAGATCTCATTATCACTGTTTTTCTTGCCACGCTCATGGTGACATCTTCAAGTTTGTACAAAAAGTCCGAAATATAGACTTCACAACGGCCGTTAGATGGCTGGCTGAGACCTACGGGTATACAATTCCCAAAAAACCTTCCAGAACGCAACACAAAACAAGCACATCACTTTCCAAACAAAAAGAACAAGAAAAAACCCACATTGACTCAGAAACATTAGAAGCCGCGTTAAAAATATACAGAAACAACTCAAGCAAAGAACTTGAACCTTGGCTAAAATCCAGGAAATTCACATTAGCAACAAGCATAGCCGCGGAAATATCTCTAGCATCACCAAGAACTTTATCTCGAGAGATAGAGAGTCACAAGGGTAATTATGGTGTATTCCGAGCAATGCTCGAACAGTTCGAGTCAAGCGGACTAATAAGAAGAGAGAACTCAGACCTCACTAATGTTCAGGGCCAAAACCTAAACCTAGGCGATTCATATAGAGATTTCTTCTACGATCAGCGTGTAATATTCCCAATGCGGGACGAAAACAAAAAGCTTGTTGGGTTCGCTGGACGCAAGACAAAAGAAGGCTCAAAATCACCAAAATACCTCTACTCCCCTAAATTACCCAAGTCCTCTATCCTTTACAGATATCACGAGGCCTTTTCCAAAATAAAATCACTTATTGAGGAAAACAAACAACCTAACCTCTATGTCTGTGAGGGATTGCTGGATTGCCTAAGACTAGAAAAGCTAGGGTACGCAGCGGTAGCAATATTAGGTTCAAGTCTCTCCGAACATCAAGCCCAACTTATAATAAATCTAGCCAATACCCTTCCTGAGATATCCCCTCTCCGTTTAAAAATCTTTTTAGACCGTGATCAAGCTGGTTTAAAAGGCTCAGCACTATCTATTGAAAAAATATTAAATAAGGACACCAACCTCCGAATTGAAGTTTCATTTATATGGGCTCTTGATGATGACATACCTACCGAGTCAGCGGGTGCGAAAGACCCTGATGAGTTGCTGAGTAACTTTGAGTCATTAAAAGAAGCCGATGCTTTTCTCGAACACTCTACACACCCCGCCGCACTCGCACTCGTATCAGAAAGACTAAAAATTTCACCTTCCACCATCCTCGATGATGCTGCTTGGACCTCCGTACCAGATGGAGCAAAATTTCGAGTAGGGCAGTACCTATCAAGTATATCCCAGGGCTTTCCTAAAAGGCTTCTCGTTACAAGCAATTCGAAATCTGTTGATAATATCTCTTGGACAAAGGAACTGACAAATTACAGCGAACCTAAAAAGCTAAGGAAGAAAAGTAGCTACAGCATATCATCAGGCCAAGACCAGGCCTTAAAATTGAACCTAGCAAGGGAGCTAGCTCAGTCCGGGGCTAACAAAGGGGAAGTCCTATCAGACATCGCTGCTTGGCGCAGACTTTCATTAGCGGCCACAGCATTTAACGAAGGATTTTCATCGCGTTTAAAGCAGAATCAATTTCAACCAATAGAGCCATTTGACGCAGTACATGTTTCACGTGGGTTCGGCAAAAATGAGCCAAGGCTTAAGTCAATGCCGTGCCCAGAAGACTTGGTAATTCAACAATATATAATCAATGAGCTTTTATCCGAACAACTAGACGAAAGCTCAGAGCTAGGATTTAGTAGATTTATTCCAGCGGTACGTTTCTATCGAGATTCAGATAGAAAAAAAACTACTGGAGAACCTAATGGATCATCCTTTGACGAAACACTTAGTTTCGCCTATCAAATTGACATGGATGTTCTAGAGGGTAGGCATCCACCATCTTCGGGTGGAATTTTTCGACCATTCTTTGACTGCTGGAAAGAATTCATTGCGTCACTCCTTTCACAAGGTGAAGGGATGAGTCAAGTACACATGATCCGACTTGATTTGAAGCGCTATTATGACAATATAAAGCGCTCTGTCATGAAGGGGATGCTTCAAGACTGTATAAATTCCGCCTTTGAGAAGTTAGATAACTCGGAAAACTTTGCTCCACTCTTTCAGCCGGCCGGCTTTACGGATGAGCGTAATCGAGCTGTAGTCGATTTTCTAGTAGACCAAAGCTTCGGGTTTCACTATTACCATCCAGATACAGGCGAGCCAAAGAAATCCGACCGTGAGCGCGGGATTCCCCAGGGTCCGGTCTTATCGGCATGGTTAGGCAACAGCTTACTTTTTAAGCTGGACTCTAAGATAAGGAGCAAGCTTGTAGAGTACAACCGTGACGGTCAAACCCGTGCAGGCTATGCACGTTATGTTGATGACGTAGTAATTATCAGCGACAGCCTTGATGTGTTGAATGTACTCAGGGCTATTGTTGAAGACGTAACAAGTTCACTCGGCCTTGAAATGGTTCCAAAAGAAAGCTTCGCACCAATGAGTGCCCAAGATTTCTTAGATGAGCTAACTTCTGGCCGCGCCTTGGCAGTCTCAGGGCCACGTGAAGAAGCGGAAATATTCGAAGTTGAAGATTTTGAATTTGGCTGGGGCGCCTGGCAAGACAAGCAAATAACTCGTCAAAACGCACTCGAGCTTCTGAGAGACCCACGTTTATATCAAGCTTCACCTGAAATAATAAAAAATCAAATATTTACAGCCCTCAGAGCCAGTGACCTTAGGCCTTCAGAGCTTGCAAAAGCGGCACGCTGGATCTGGTACATTTCAGCTGTAATTTGTCAGGGTACAAGCGATGCAGACATTATCGGTACCTATTGGGGAATTTGGAATAGTGTTTGTCAAAATTTACCATTTGAGTTAAATAAAGATCTACCTTGGGATGATCCGTCATTTTATGCGTTAGAAGGGCTCCAAAATTTATTGGAGAGAGCAAACAAAATCGATTACGGCTCCGACCCTGTCGAATCTAATGCTCGGCAACAAGGTATTATTGGTTTAGCCCGAGCGGCTTCTGACTCGAATTTCTTTAAGTCATTCTATCTGCCAAAATCTAGTCCATGCCCTGATGGCTGGGGATTAGGCACACAAAAGCTCAAGCGTATGTTTGTGCAGAGAGTCATTTGTATTCAATGGATGGCTAGTCAACTATCAAATCAGATCGTAAAAGCTTCCGAAACTGATTCACTTGCACTGGAGATAATAGAGAAACAGAGCGCCCGATTTAGAATATCGCTTAAGAGGGCTATAGTAACAGACATAGAGGCCAACGGTAGAAACACAACAGGCCTAACCGTATCTGGCGACGCCTTGGGCGAATGGAATTTGCTGCATGATGCTTTTTTATGGTTACACAATGCTATCGTTTGCTTAACCGTAAACTCAGACTCGAATACAAATGATCCTCTTGCGGGCTTTGCACAAGAGTTGCATAGTATTTTACAAAAGTCCCGTGAGCCATCTAGTGTGTTCGCCCTAGATGATGACAATTATCTTCCAATTCTTAAATGCCTACTCCCCTCTGGAAATAGTTATGAATGCGAAATTCATGATCAAGACCCATCCGGAGAGGCTATTCTGCTGGCTTTGCAAACATTCGCTGCAATTACTCCTAGGGAGGCATTGCCGCACTTATTAGTTAACCGTAATCACTTATTACAAACTGGCGAAGCAAAAATACCATTTCCTCCGCTTCCAGGAATTCCGGCAAGCGGACTACTTCTCTATTCTAGTCGGTCACACGACTCTAACTGGGTAAAAATATCAAAAATATGGTGGGTCACACTTCCTTCATCAACTGAAAACTCAGAAGATTCTAGAAATCCTACCTTTAAAATTTCAACCGCAGATTCTCCTCCCCAAGAGTTTGTGCCAGATTGGAAAACTGTAGTAGCAGTTGGAAAGCTGGAGATTTTTGAAGCTGAGCTACCAGAGGATCATAAATTTTGGAGCCCCGCCCTACCGCCACGCATAGAGATAGATGCATCAAAATTAAAATGGATAGCCAATGCATTCGAAGCGATTGCCAGAATAAATAAAATCTCTCCCCAAAATCATAAGGAATATGTTCCTGCTTGGCCATACTTATTAACAAGTAATAGACCTGATCAAAATGATGAAAATACTTTAATCATTTCTTTGCTTACACCAAGTTACCCGACAATAGCTCTCGATGGGCTCGCATTTGTTCGCGACGGCTCACGGGGATTGAGAACTATCGAGGTCCCTGAACAATACGGTCAATTTTGGCGTACTGGCGTATTTTTATCTGAACTCTCTGGGTTTCGTCGTGACATTGATACATTTGCTGAGCTCGGTCCGAAAGATGCGGACACCACAAGCAGGCAAGAACTACTTGAGCCGGCAACTCACTTACTCCGAAACGTATTGCGAAAACTACGAGGATCCTATTTCAAAAATCAAGTACTGAGTGCGCTTGATGACGGAGATCACCTTCCTGCAACTGTGACAAGATCTCTGGAGCTTCTGCGTGGATTTCCTTTTGGAGGGGAACTACGAGAAGAAATTTCATATGTTATATCCAGCGAAGCTGAAACTGCAGCAATGCATATTCGCTTGTCCGGAAAAACATATCCGTTTACACAAGGGCTATTCTCTCAGTATATAGAAAAAATCGCATTGAAGGTTCTGCACACAATTCCTACGCCGTGGGGTGCGGAATTGGCGGACAGTGCTGACGCCAAATTATTGAAAACCGATAGAACCATTCCCACGGCTTACTTCGAACTCTCTCAGCGTTTCTCTAAACTAAAGAACACACAAGCCTCAGTCCCCCTGCAAGCATGCAGTTTATCTGCTCTTATTGTGGGTTGTAAAATTGCTGCGATTTCTTCTTGGGCCCGAGAACTCGCATTTGCAATTCATGCGTTAGGAGAAGAAGACTGGCCTTTCCCCGCTGAAGGAGAGCTTACAGAGACATGGGAAATTGCAGAGCAAGGTTTTTTGATTGACCAAGAAGAGGACTCTATTCTTGCTCTAAATGAATATTTTATCAAGCAGACTAAAGCCAACGCTCCGGAGACAGCGTTTACAAAAATAACACCTTTGGGTTGGCTAGCATTAGCATTATGTAGAATAGGTTTATCTGGTGCACATAAGAAGCTACCGCTAGCGGGCGAGTGGGACACCATAACGAAAAACAAACTTAAGCGACTGGTGCTTCTCCTCAGCAAGACACCTACAGAAAGTGAGAAAGACCAGCCAACCCTTGATGGAAATTGGCCCTTTGAGTTTAACCATGATGAAATTTTTTCCTCATGGCACGAACCATGGGTAGTTGACTCCATTAATTGCCTCTACACTGTAGAGGCTAACTTGAAACTTAAAACTAGAGATGCTACAGGCCCGTGGAAGCTTAACTCATCCGAGAACAGCTTCAAGTCAATATCGGGGGAGGAATGGTCTATTTCACGCTGGCAGATCGCGCTATCCGGTGGCGTAAGGCCTGAGCGTGTACAGCAAGGTTCTAAATTCTTCAGCACTTGGCAGGAAACCTATAATTGCGATGGCAATCTTATATTGGTCAGCGCTCGCAATGAAAAACTTAGTCGGCTTTTAACTTTAAACAGCCATCTGGCCAGTCCTCTTAGCGAAGTCGACGAAGAAGTTAAACTTTCAAATAGTGACACCTCCTCTACTCTCGATGTAAACTCTAGTCTCTACGACATCGAATCAAACTCCATCGATGAGAAAACAAATACTCAAGAACGACTTGATCCTATATCCGTTGAAGACACACCAGAATCGACCGAGCCCTTCGATAAGACTGCTTCAATTGATACAAAAGACCTACATAACTCGACTCGAAAAGACTGGCGCTCTCTTCAAGAGAGAGTATGGGACCCGCGTCAACAGCGTTCACCCGGTCATGTTCGAATCGCAATAATGCAATGGGACGTAAACGATACTTATCGCCATCCTATAGTAGACTCCAACGAGTGGAGCAATGAACTCCCGCCTAAAAATACGGGATCATCTGCGAGTCGTAATGAGCTTCGCCGGAGAAAGTTCATATCTGAAGCATTATCCGCCTGCAAGAGCTTTCGCGTAGACTTACTGGTTATTCCGGAATACTCAGTTCGCCCCGATACAATTAAATGGCTTCGAGAGCAAATAAAAAGAAAACCAGATATGCCTGCTGTACTAGCAGGTACATATAAACTGTATGGCAACACAATGGATACAGGGTTTGCGGAGGTACACGACGGTATTTTAGGACTTGCAGACCACTTGAAAACGTTCTCCACCTCACCACCGTCCAAGCCTATGACGTACATGTCGGGGGAGCACAGTTCAATCTTGACTCTGATTGCTCCGTTAAAGCTGAGCAACGGAGAGCGAATAGCTTGCACATTTTCACGCAGAAAAAAATACTCATCACTTGCTGCATCTGAAGTTTTTTCACCATTACTAGAGCCTTTATCACCTCTATTTTCACCAGATTTTCTGCTTTCAGAACTTAGGAGCCGTGACACCGATGGCGCCCGAACAGCTTTTGACAACGTGATTAAACCAGAAGAAATTCTGGACTACTCCCAACAATTAAGACACCTTCTACACAGCACTGAATTTATCTGCTCTGAACTTTTTCTACCAATGAGCCCAGTCAACTATAGGGCGTTAGCTGCCGAATTAAGAAAACAAGCAATCAAGTTTGGCCGCACTATATCCAGCGAAAAAGCCGAAGCCATTCTGATTGAAGACTTAGTATCTATGTCGAAATACCTCGGCCTATCTGGAGACGGCAATAGTAGGAGATCTATAATCTTGGTACCCGCTATGACGTCCAGATCAGCAGACTATTGGATATTTGGGCAGGCCACTTTGCTATCCGGTGGTGCGACAACAGTTTTTTGCAATGCCGTTTGCAAGAAGCAAGCAGTCGGTGGAAGTTGCTTCATCGGTAGAGAAAGCTGGACAAATTCGAAAAAGTCAATTTTTCACGACCTGATAACTCCGTACGCTGGGTGGTCTAAAGGCATTTACTACAATAATCCTAATGATGCCTTGGGACAGACAGAACAAGCCATCGTTATAGCTGACGTCGACCCGTCTTTCATGCAAGAAGGAAAGCCCAGGCCTCAAGCTTTAGCAGTACCACTCCAGTTAGTAGCATACCTTCCAATAGCTGAGCTTACTGAAAAGAACAGGGATAGTTTCTACTTAGACCTAAAAAAATCTATTGCATTGATAAATGCAGCGGAAATGGCGGGCAGAAATATATCGCCTGAAGCGCCCGGCATAAATGAGACTCAACAGATATTGTCCAATATTTTTGAAGGCGAAGATCTTAGGCCGCTTAAAGAGCGGTATGAACATTGGCGAGATCACTGGAGGGCAAACCCAACCGCTGGCATCCCTCCTGTGATAACAGACTGGTTAACAGTCGATCTGTTTGATGAGATTGGCTCAATGCCAAATATTTTCATTCCACCGTATCCGTCCAGAGAGGATTAACACAACTAGTATTTTAGTAAATTCGGAAGTCGGTTGAGGTCTTCGTAGTATGGAGACCTCATCACGCGCTTTACAGTGTGAATAACTCCAATGGAGAAATCGGTCATCGTCTTCAAGGCCCTGATTCGATTCCATAAAACGCCATAAACAGCTGATTTGTTTATAGCGACCCTTTGAGGTACGCCACAAAATCCACCAAATTCCAGCCCCGCGAATCCCCTGCCCTCACAGCAAGAAACCGTTCGTCTGGTGCCGGCACCATACAAAACGAAGCCCCTGCAGGAATGCAGGGGCTTTGTTGTTTCTGGGGTTGGTTATTCCACCCCATATGAAAAGCCCCCGGCAGCGATCGCTGTCGGGGGCTTTTCTCCAATCCTACGCAGCCTCAACCGAAAGCAAAATCCGGCGCCCAAGCTGCTGCAATGCACGCTCGACATTCTCAATCTTGGAGTGATGCAAGAAATCGACTAACCGATCTACCTGGGGTCGTTGCACCCCCAACCGACGTGCAAGTTCAGCCTTGCTGACTCCAGACTCCAAAAGCGTATTCCAGAGTCCAACCTTCGCAGCAGTCAGTGCAGGCAAACGCAACACCGCGTCACTTTCCTGCTCTCCCACATCACCTGTCGGAATCAACCGGCGATCATCAACGTAGATCGACAATGCCGTTTCCATAGCATCAATAGCGCCGTCGAGCGCTTCTTCGAGGGTGTCGCCAGCGGCGTGCATCTCTGGAATTTCTGCGCAGGACAACCAGACACTGCTCGGCTCCTCGTGGACTTCCAACGCATATTCGAACATCACGTTTCCTCTCATGGGGTACAGTTGGGCCTCAATCCTTGAGGCCCAGCTGTTTGATTATCGATTTTCTCAACCCTTCGCCCATCTCCTTGGCTCCGTGGTCGGGAAAGACAGTTGATCTGCCATTCAAGGAGACCTTGAAATGGCTGCCCTTGCCGGTTTGAAACTCAACGCCTTGGGCTTTCAACCATCGCCGAAACTCGCTGTACTTCATGTGCATCACTCGCTGTTTCGGTAGAGCGAATGTGCAACATATTTGTTACGCATGCAACATAAATGTTGCACCGCACATCTGGAACACCGCTAGCCTCCGCCACCACCTGGCCACGATTGCGCTCCCCCCTCCCCCACGCTACCGTCAATCCCGTCGCTGCCAATTCAGCGACCGGGCCTGATAACCCGCGTAAGATACAGGCGCACCAGCGCCCCAACCCACGTTTGCCGGCGTTTTTTTGTGCCTGCATTTCCGTGCAATGGCGGCTGTGCGTGGGAGACCTTCGGGTCTGCCGGGTTCCTGTATCTCCGGTTTATCAGCCTGCGCATAGCTGCCACCCCATTCGCCTGATAACGAATTGGCAGCCCTCATTTGATACAGGGAGTTTCACAAATGATTAGCATCGATCCATCCAAAGTCTGCCCTTTCCACCTCCCAACAAACGGTAGGTGAAGCCATGACCAATCCCCACGATCTGAAAACCCTCGGCCTCACCCATTTCTCCTTCCAGTCCAACCACGCACTCTTCCGCACCAACTCCGGCGTCCCGGTCGCCACCGCCCTCTCCCACGCCTCGCATCTGCTGCACATTTCCAAACTGCTCACGTCAGATACTTCTGCCGCCAACGACCCGGAACTCCACGCCTGCGCCTCGCAATATTTGCAGGAGTTGAGCAAGGCGCTGGTCGATGACGCGGTCAAAGTGTTGAGTCCAGATCCATAAATAGTCGCCCATAAAAAAGCCCTCGCATCGCTGCAAGGGCTTTGTGTTAACGCATCAATCAGTGCCCGGCGCTCTGCCCGCCATCCACGTGCAGAATCTCGCCAGTCACAAAGTTCGCGTTATCGAGATACACCACCGCCTGCGCAATGTCGTCGATCTCGCCCATGTGCCCAACCGGGTGCAGCGCGCCCAGTGCCTCATGGGTTTCCTCGCCGTGCATCGGCGTTTTGATGATGCCCGGCGATACCGCGTTCACCCGGATTCCGCGTTTGGCGTATTCGATGGCCAGGGATTTGGTGGCGGCGTTGAGGCCGCCCTTGGTCAGCGAAGCGAGGACCGAGGGCACGCCGTCTACCGCGTGGTCGGTCAGGCTGGTGGTGATGTTGACCACGTGGCCCTTGCCCTGTTTTTCCATCTCGGCGATGGCCAGTTGAGTGATGTAGAAGAAGCCGTTGAGGTTGACCGACAACACCGCCGCGTAGTCTTCCGGGGTGTAGGCGGTGAACGGTTTGGCGACGAAGATGCCGGCGTTGTTGACCAGGGTGTCGATGCGGCCGAAGCGGGCCACGCCTTCGCTGATCACGCGTTGAGCGGTGGCCGGGTCGCCAATGTCGCCGGCGATGGTCAGGATTTGCGGGTCGTTCGACGGTTTGATCGAGCGCGAGGTGGCGACGATGTTGTAGCCCAGTTCGCGGAAGGCCTTGACCATGCCTTCGCCCAGACCTTGGGAGGCGCCAGTGATAACGACGGTTTTTTTCGAGTTGCTCATGATGAAATCCTCAATCAATAAGTAAGTGTTGAATCAGGCCGCAGCCAGTTTTTTCAGCATTTGTTCGTAGTACTCGACCGATTGCGAACCGGACACCAGGTGCTTGCCGTTCAGGATCAGCGCGGGCACCGAGTTGATCCCGTGCTGCCGGTAGAACGCCTGCAGTTGCCGCACTTCGCTGGCGAATTCATCGTTGGCCAGCACCTTGCGGGCCCTCGCGGCATCCAGCCCGGCTTCGGTCGCCAGACGGATCAGCGTCGGGTGATCGTTGGGGTTGGCGCCGTCGCGGAAGTAAGCGCGCAGCAGGATCTTTTTCAGCGCGATCTGCCGCCCTTCCTGCGCCGCCCACATCAGCAAGCGATGGGCGTCGAAGGTGTTGTGAAAGTGCGTGCGTTTCTCCAGATCGAACTCGAAACCGATGGCCTTGCCGCGTTCGATCTGCATCTTCTTGCCGGCGGCGACGTCTTCGGCGGTACGGCCGTATTTGCGCATCAGGTGCTGCACCGCTGGTTCACCTTCGGCGGGCATGTCCGGGTTGAGTTCGAAGGGCTTGTAGGTCAGCTCCACCGAAATCTCGCCGGCCAGATTGCCGATCGCCTGCTCCAGCGCTGTCGCCCCGAGTGCGCACCAGGGGCACACCACGTCGGAAACGAAATCGATGGTCACGGTCGGGGTCATGACTGGCCCCGCTCCGCCAGCTGTCGGCGGTATTCGGTGGTGGTGATGCCGGCGTAACCCCAGTTATCGGTGTCGACTTCTTCGATCACGATGTGGGTCAGGTCCGGGCGTTTGTTGAGGACGCGTTCCAGGGTTTCAGTGATTTCGGCGATCACCTGAGCTTTCTGCTCACGGGTGACGCCGTCGCGGGTGATGCGTACGCTGACAAATGGCATGACGACTACTCCAGTGACCTGCCCTCGGGATGATGGTCAGGTGTTGGAGCTCAATGTAGGCGCGTGCCGGGAGGGGAAAAAGTAGGGGTGGGGTACTTCATTTGTGAGGTGGTGTAATGAGTTACCTGTAACAACTACACCAGAATTTGAGCAAACGAACGCATTCGCTCAGCTTGATTTAATGGCTTTTTCTGCATCTTCTTGAGCCTTCAGCAGCTCATCAATCGAATCAAAATACTGGCTAAGGAGTAGTGCTTCCCTCATGGCGCGGGCGGTCTTCTGCGAAGGTCTTCGCACATGTTCGGGTTTTCGTTGAACCTCCATCGCATTTACCTTTTTCCAGACAATGCATCCTATTAGAGACGCTCTCTCAGGCTGCCGATATCAGCTCATTCGCAGTAATCTCTGGGACCTATCCAAAAAAATTGCGGGCAAAAGCCCCCATTCGTGTCAGTTGTTTCCCTTTGAAAATCCCCGCCGACGCACCCAAACCGTGCACTTTTTTTGACCCCAATCACCCCCACGTCACCAAAAACCCCGATCCTGTGTCAGCCTCCAGCCATCGGCGGAGACATCGATTCGCTACTAATTGCGCGACAACTATGCTCAGGTACAGGAATATAGCCGGCAAATGGCGCCGTTCAGGCTGTCACGTACACAACAATACCCAGCCCACTTCAGAGGGCATTACCCATGGATAGCAGAACCTTACGCAACCTCATGCGCATCGTGCAGACCGGCTCGTTGTCGGCCGCAGCCGAGCATTCGTGCCTGACTGTGCAGGCCTTGGCCGCACAGCTGAACAAGGTCGAAGAGCAGTTCGGTTTCCGCTTGTTTAGACGATCCAACAAGGGGCTGACGCTGACGCCGCAAGGCACAGAGCTGACGCCTTATATGGACAGAGTGCTGATTGCCACGCGGCAGATGGAAGAGAAAGTCGAAGCCTTGAAGGTGCCGGGACAGCGCACGTTGAAAGTGGCGTTGAACACCACGCTGGCGCCGGACTTCAACCGGCGATTGATCGGGCGCCTGATCGAGGTGTTTCCCGATTACCAGATGGAATTCAGCTACGCCGAGTCGATGGAAAACCTCAGCAAGCTGAAGAACGAGGACTTTGACCTTGCGGTGCTGATCGGTCCGCAGCGTCCGGGTCTGCCGAGCATTGTCCTGCCGGAAGTGCAGGTGCAGGTGGTCGGCGCGCACTGCGGTCAGGAGAACGATCCGCTGACGTTGCTTGGTAACAAGTTTCAGGTGCGTCCCGCAGAAGATTGTCCGTATTCCCACAGCTTTTTGCGTTTTCTCGACGCCGGGCTGGGCAATCACGAGAACAGTCAGCGGACGATCTACTCCTGCAGCGAAACGCTGACCCTGTCACTCATCACGCAGATGGACGCCGTCGGCATGGTCTCCCGCGAGGCGGCGCAGAAAAATGGCCTGACGATTTTCCCCGGGTTCGAGGATTTCCTCGAAGTGCGCCTGGCGGTGAACAACCCGGATCTGTCCGGCCAGGCGTTGAACGACGTGGTCGATCTGCCGCTACATGAACGAGCCGAGCGCAATGTACGCAGCCGTCCCAACCGCCACACTGAGAAAGAGGTTTTTGCTGAAATACGCACATAACAGCGTCGGAATCGCGGCATAAAATTCCGGGCGATCGAGCTGTATGTGCTGATCCTTGATCAACAAGGGTGTCAGGCTGATCGCAGCGACGATCGCCACCGGCAGGTATTCCAGCGCGCGGGCGACGAAGGGCGGCCAGTGCTCGGTGTTGACCTGCAACGGCAGGGCCCGTGGCAGAAAGGTCACCGCCATCATCAGCGCGACCACCAGAATCAGGAACGTTTGGTCAGGCATACACCCACTCCGCAGCCCACAAACGTGGCGATGAAAACGTTGAATGGCGAGTTGCCCACCAGGCTCAGTGCGCCCATGCAGACCACTGCGGCCATAGCGGCGATGAGTTTATTGCGGGTGTTGCACAGTGAGACCAGCACGTAGAGCATCATCGCGGTCAGCGCATAGTCGAGCTGGTATTTGATCAGATGCGAGGCGTACTGCGCGCACAGGGCGCCCAGCAATCCGCCGATCACCCACGAGGTGTGGCAGAACAGGTTGAAGCCAATCAGATAACGGACGTTCACCGGCGCCCCGGTGCCCAGTTTGACGCTGTGGAAGGCGAACGATTCATCGGTCAGGCCGCCGGCGTAACACCAGCGTTCCATGCGACTCAGGCCCAGCGCCCGCAGGGCTTTCGCCATGTAGACCGACATCAGCATGTGCCGCGCGTTGATCAGAAACGTGGTCAGCACGATGGTGGTCAGCGACGCCCCACTGCTGATCAGCGCCAGCGCCGCAAATTGCGAAGCCCCGGCATACACGAACAGACACATCGCCACCGGCAGCCACAACGGCAGCCCGGCGTTGACGGCCATCAGCCCGAACACGAACGACACGGTGAAGTAACCGGCCACCACCGGGCTGGCTTCGGCAAAGGTGCGCGACGGCTGACGGTCGACCATCAGCGGCGCACTGCCGGATGTTTCATTCATAGATCCCTCTCAAATGTCCGCTCGCCGTGAGGTTCGCAAAAACCCTGGGCCGTCCAGAAACGCTTGCCCGCGAGGTTAGCATCATCGACGAACAGGAACATCCGCAGTACACCCACCCGTTTCATGTCGGCCGACGCCGCTTCCACCAGCCGCTGGCCGACACCCTGGCTGCGATAACGCAGGCTGACCGCCAGATGGTTGATCGTGCCACGACTGCCGAGCATGCCGCCCAGCACCGCGCCGACGATCTCGCCTTCAACATCGAAAGCAAGATACGCCGTGGTGGTTTTCTGGATCAGCACGCCGCGCAGGCATTTGGCATCCTGCCATTCACAGAACGACACCTCGTCGAACTGGCGGAAGAAGCGCTCCATGCGCTGCGCGTCCTTGGCCGTCGCACGCCGCAGCACCACCGGCGTCGAGCACTCGACGCCGTCGATTGGGGTGATCTGATTAGCGAACAATGTCGAAAGCGGTCCCGGGCCGCGAGAAGGAAATCGCCAGGATCTGCCGGTACGCCATGGCGTGGGAGTGAGTGTTGCGTGCCGGTGTCACGTAGTGACGCATGTCGCGGTCGAGGAAGTAGGTGGTGTCGAGGATTTCCTGGTAAGTGGTCGACGCCAGTTGCTGCTCGTGGATGTCGTACAAACGACTCTCCGCACCCTCGACATTGTTGCGGCCCCAGAAGTGCACACCGCTGAACGGATAACCGTCGCAGTGAATCCCTTCCGGAGTGATTTCCAGTTGTTTGCCGGGTTTGATCTCGATACGGATCTGATGGATCTGGCACTGCCAGATTTCATCGTGCAGCTCTTCCGGCAACACGCTTTTGTACACTTCGAAATCGGTGTCGATCAGGCTGCGCATCACTGGCGAGCTGATGACTTCGTCCGAGAAGTCCTGAAAGTGCCGCACCACGCCGCCCACATAGCTGTTGTTGGCCTTGGACTGTACGTACGCGCGATGTTCCAGTTGCTTGAGTTCGCGAGTCTTGGGGTTGTATTCAAAGTCGCTGTAACGACGGTAACGCATGCCGGCTTCGGCCTGACCGTAGTAACTGTCAGGCTCCATGTTTTCCCAACTTTTGGTCAGTCTGACGAAGTCGGCGAAATGACCGTAGAGATTGAAGTCAGCACCCTGCACATTGGCGTACTTGTCGCGCCGTAGCGATTCGCCCACTTCTCTGGTTAAAACGATCATTACCAAATTCTCCGCTGCATTGAGCGGCCTAATCTATTAGGTGGAGAATTTGCGTCCATGAGAAAGAATTTCAGGCATTTAAAGCCCTGTTTGAAACGCGATTTGAAACGGCTTGAAAGTGCATTTCAAATGACAAAAACACGGGTTTTTATGCTGTTTTCGCGAAAAACGTCAAAAAAAAACCCCGAACCAGTCGGGGTTTTTCTGACGCGTTTCGCGGGTCAACCGATTATCAGAAGATGTTGATCGGGTAGTCCACGAACACACGCAGTTCGTTGCCGCTGACGTTGTAGTCGCTGGATTTCTGCGAAACACGCAGGATCGAGCTACGCAGCTTGATGCTCAGGTCTTTGGCCGGGCCACTTTGCACGACGTACTTGAACTGGTTGAAGATCTCGCGCTCGGTTCCGCCTTCGCTGGTGGACGTGGTGATGTTGTCGCCACGCACGTACGCGAAGTTGTAGCTCAGACCCGGTACGCCGAATGCGCTGAAGTCCAGGCCGTAGCCCAACTGCCAGCTGCGCTCGTCTTCAGCGTTGAAGTCGGACCAGTAGGAGTTGGCCAGGTAGATGGTGTTGCCACCGTCACCCACGCGACCCTGACCTTTCTGGTAACCGCCGTAGGCGTAACCCAGGTTGCTGTCGCCGGTGGAGCGCTGGTGCGCCACGGTAAACGAGTGCGGGCCGGTGGCGAAGGTCGCTGCCAGGCTCCAGATCTTGTTGTCGTCGCCGGTCACACCGTTTTCGCGGACGTAGGAGTTGTCCAGCTTGGTGCGGTAACCGTTGAAGTCCAGGGTCAGGGACTGGTCCTTGTCAATCGGGAACACGTAGTTAGCGTTCACGTACTGTTTTTTCAGCACGTCTTCGACGTCGGAAGCGTACAGCGCTGCCTTGAACTGTTCGGTGAACTGGTAGCTACCGCCCAACACGTTGATCGACTTCAGACCACCGCTGTCACGGCCTTCAGCGCTCTTGCGCGATTCGGCGGTGAAACGACCGGCATCCAGTTGCAGACCTTTGATCTCTTTGGAAGTGATCATGGTACCGGTGTAGCTTTCCGGCAGCAGACGCACGTTGTCGTAGCTCAGCACCGGCAGGGCCGGCATCTGGTCGCCGTAGGTCAGTACAGTGTTGGAGATACGGAATTTGACGGCTGCACCGCCCTTCGAGAGGTCGTCAGCCGCGTTGCCGCTGTCACCCTGTTTGAAGAAGTCGATACCACCGGCACCGCTGCGGCCCTTGCCGCCGTCCAGACGCAGCGCGTACAGACCGAAGGCATCCACACCGACACCGACGGTGCCTTGAGTGAAACCGGACGAGAACGTACCGATGGCCGCTTGGCCCCATTCGGCTTTGTCCTGGTTGCCATCTTTGTAGTCACGATTGATGTAGGCATTGCGCAGCAGCACTTTGAGGCTGCTGTCTTCTACAAAACCCTTGGACTCGGCCTGGTCGTTAGCCATGGCCGAAGTGACACTCAACATCCCCAGTGCGATCAAACTGATTCGCTTGTTCAACATTTTGTTTTCCTTATTACGGGTTGAAACGCGCTGTGTCGAACGGCTGAAACGGCGCTTATTGCACTCTTTTATTCACCCCGAAACAAAAAGACCCGCTCAAGACAATGTCATGGCGGGCCTGCTCCTGATTTTGAGTCATGGCGGTTAGCCACAGGCGTTGGGCCGAATCGTAGCCGCGCCCTCAACAATGTGTCAATTTCAAGAATCGTCTTTAAATAGGCGAAAAACGTCTAAAAAAAGTAAATTTTGCGACGGGTTCGTGCGCGGAATTGCCCGCAATCAGGGATTTTGATGCCGGATTACGCGCAACTACCGAGTCCACAGACCGGCAGGGTTTCAGTCCCTGGCACAGACGTAAACGACTCGCTCAACCATTGGGCGAAGGCTTCTGGTTTGCCGAGCCAAGGGCCGATATCCACCAAGGTGAACTGACCATCCTGCTCCAGCGCAAAGGTCGGAAAACCTTGGCCACCGAGTTTCGCCAATAAGGCGCGGCTGCTCTTTATATGTTGCAGAGTGTCGACTGATTGCAGTGCGTTCAAGAAAGTATCGGCGTCGTAGCCCTGCTCCACGGCAAATTCCAACAGCACGCTTTGGTCTGCAATTCGACGCCCTTCGACGTAGTGCGCCGTCTGCAAACGCCCTAGCAGTCCCAGGCCACGACCGTCGATTTTTTGCGCTGCCATCACAGCGGCAATCGGCGGTGCCGAATCAAACACCGCCGTATGGTCGCGCAACAAGCCTTCGAAATAGGCTTCGCCAAACGGCTGACCGGTGTATTCGGCAATGCGGCGATCATGGGGCATTACGTAATTGCGCAGTTGCGGCGAAACGCTCTGGCGGTTGGCACCGGTCATCATGCCGCCGGCGTGGGCGATCACCGGCAGCACTTGCTGTGCAGCTTGCACCAGTGGTTTGGCGCCATAGCACCAGCCGCACAACGGGTCGTAAATGTAGTGAAGGGTCATCGAAATGCTCCGGCTGGAAGGTGGGGAAATGATGTCGGCACATTAGTCCCTCGGTCGTTGCGAAAAAACGCCGGAATGGCTTTCAGTGTGTTTCGGCAATCGGTCAAATCGGGACCGGCAGCCGCCACTTCCAGATCAGGCAGACAACCTGGTGGGCATTGGCACCTACAGCTTCTGATATCGCGCCCATAAAAAAGCGCTGCCATCCGGGCAGCGCTTTTTACAATCCCTGTCTGTTCTTCTTATCCTTCCAACACATCCCAGAGTGCTTCCAGTTCGGCCTCGCTGAACAGGCCAGCGGGGTAACGCTCGATCATCATCCGGCGCGGATCAGGTTCCCTGATCTGACGCGTTCCATTGGACTTCAACCAGTGCGCGACAATCTGGAGCGACTCACTATTTACAGCCATGGGATGCATCGTCCGCTCGCTGATTACGTTCACTTCGGCGTTCATTTCAGCGCTCTCTCCCCGTTCATGAGCGGCTACGTTATCCAAGGTTTATGACAGAACTGTTGAAGTTCTCCCCCCCTCCCTAGTGCGTCATGAGCGATACAAGAGCTATGCCAATGTCTGGAAACTGCCGACAGGCGGATATAAAGAAACCCGCAGTCCTGACGGGCTGCGGGTTTCTCTTCATACGAGGGCAACAAATGACTGCCCGGTCGTTTTTTCAATCAACTCAAGCTGTTACATCCGCACTCACTCTTTGTGCGGCGCGGGTTGCTGTTGGGTAAGGCAGTGAATATTGCCGCCCCCCAGTAACAGTTCGCGACCCGGCACCATCACCACTTCGTGTTGCGGGAACAGGTTCTGCAGGATCTCTCGCGCCGGGGCGTCCATCGGGTCGTCGAAGCTTGGCGCGATGATGCCACCGTTGACGATCAGGAAGTTCACGTAGGAACCGGCCAGGCGCACGCTCGGGTTGCGCTCCTGAGTGCCGTCCACCGGGTCCACGCCAGCGCATTCTTCTTCGGTGGCAAACAGCGGCCCCGGAATCGGCATCTTGTGCACCGTGAACGGGCGGCCCTTGGCGTCAGTGCTGCTTTCCAGCACTTTCATCGCGGCCTGGCAACGCGGGTAGTTCGGATCCTGCGGATCGTCAGTCCAGGCCAGCAGCACTTCGCCCGGACGCACGTAGCAGCAGAAGTTATCCACATGGCCGTCGGTTTCGTCGTTGAACAGGCCGTCCGGCAGCCAGATGATCTTGTCCACCGACAGGTTTTCGCTGAGTACCGCTTCGATTTCTTCGCGGCCCAGGTGCGGGTTGCGATTGCGGTTGAGCAAGCATTCTTCGGTGGTGATCAGAGTGCCTTCGCCGTCGACGTGAATCGAGCCGCCTTCGAGCACAAAGCCTTCGGTGCGGTAGCGCGGGCTGCGCTCGATTTCGAGGATCTTGCCGCCGACCTGGGAATCACGGTTCCACGGCGAATACAGGCCGCCATCAAAACCGCCCCAGGCGTTGAAATCCCAATTCACACCGCGCACTTCGCCGCTGTTGTTGATCACGAACGTCGGGCCGCTATCGCGAACCCAGGCGTCATCGCTGGACATTTCGACCACGCGGATATTCGGCACGTCGAGACGAGCACGGGCGTTTTCGTATTGGCCGGCGGAGACCGCCACGGTCACCGGTTCGAAACGCGCGATGGCCTTGGCCACAGCGGCGTGCGCGGCCTGCGCCGGTTTGCCGCCCAGACGCCAGTTGTCCGGACGCTCGGGCCAGATCATCCAGATCTGGGTTTGCGGTGCCCATTCGGCCGGCATGTAGAAGCCATCGGCGCGTGGTGTGCTTTTCAATGTGGTCATGTCGATCAGGACTCCAGGGAACCGTCGAGGTTGTTCAACGCGCCGTACAGGGTTGGACGACGGACTATGGCGACTTTATAAACGATAAATATCGGCTTTAGAAGCCATAAAGAAAAAACAATCCCAATTTAACCGGGCAAATACCGATACAAATCGGTATTTGCCCGGTTGCGGATCGCTTTAAAGCCCTTCTTCCAACACCTTCGCCAGCATGTCGACGAAGAAATCCACGCTCCGACGCGAGGTGACCATCGGCGGTTTGATCTTCAGGACGTTCAGGTAATCGCCGGTCGGCTGCATGAAAATCCCCAGCTCTCGCAGGCGGTCACACAACAGCGTGGTTTCCTCGGTCGCCGGCTCCAGCGTTGCCCGATCGCGGATCAGCTCGACCCCCAGATAGAACCCGGAACCGTGCACCGCGCCGACCAACGGATATTGATCGATCAGCGCTTCCAGCCGGGCCTTGAAGTGGGCGCCGACCACCTGGGCGTTTTCCCAGAGCTTTTCTTCTTCCATGACATCGAGCACCGCCATGCCGATCTGGCAGCTCACCGGACTGCCGCCGGCGGACGAGAAGAAATAGCCCTCGGCTTCCAGCGCTTCGGCGATTTCCCGGCGGGTGATCACCGCGCCCAGCGGCTGGCCGTTGCCCATGCCTTTGGCCATGGTGATGATGTCCGGCACCACGCCTTGCTCTTCGAAGCCCCAGAAGAAGTGGCCCATGCGCCCGTAACCGACCTGCACCTCATCGGCGATGCAAACGCCGCCACGGGCACGCACCATTTCATAGACTTTTTTCAGGTAACCCGGCGGCAGTGAGATCCCGCCCGCATTGCCGTAGACCGGCTCGCAGATAAACCCGGCCAGCTGGCGTTTCTGCTCATCGAGCTTCGCCAGATGTTGCTCGACGCTGCGCACGTAATCCGGTGCCGAATCCGCGCCGCGAAATTCGCCGCGATAGGTGTTGGGAGCGGTCACCGCGTGGACCCAGTCCGGGCGACTGCTCAGGGCTTTCGGGTTATCGGCAATCGAGGTCGAGACCGCGTCCGCGCCGACCGTCCAGCCGTGATAGGCCTCCAGCACGCTGATCATGTCGCGCCCACCGCTGGCGGCCCATGCCAGGCGAATCGCCAGGTCATTGGCCTCGCTGCCGCTGTTGACCAGGAACACCCGATCCATGCCCTCCGGCGCCAGTTTCAGCAAGCGTTCGGAAAACTCGGCGACCGCCGCATAGTTGAACCGCGAGTTGGTATTGAGCAGCGACCACTGTCGGCTCGCCACCGCCGCCATGCGCGGGTGACCGTGGCCGAGCACCGCGACGTTATTGAGCATGTCGAGGTAGGAACGGCCCTGCATGTCAATCAGGTGATTGCGCCAACCGCGCTCGATACGCGGCGGGTCGACGTAATAGTGCTTCTGGGTGCGGGCGAAACTGGCGTCACGGCGCGCCAGCAGGGTTGCGGCGTCCAGTTCGGGCTCAGCGTCGCAGGCCAGGCCCAGCAGTGCGGCCGGCGAGGGGGACAACGCCTGCCACGCCGCCGCACGGCTCGGCGTGCAGAACAGCGGCGCTTCAAGCTGTGCGCCGCGAATCAATTGCACGATCAACGGACCGTCCACCGAACCCAGCACCTGGCCTTTGACCAGCGCTGCGCCGCCGTGCAACGAAGCTTTCACGCCCAGCAAGCGCAGGCTCAGTTGCGGGCCGTCGAGTCGCAGCGCGCCGTCAGCCGACAGGTGCAGTACGCCAGCAAACGGCGCTTCCACCGCCGAACCTTTCGGCACATGCAATTCGACGTGCAGCGGGAACGTCTCTGGCTCATCGGCGCTGTCAGGCCGGGTGCGCGACAACCGGTATTGCCCGTATCGACTGGCCGCCAGACCGTGGATGGCAGCAGCCTCGCTCAACAGGCGCTGATCGATGCCTGGCTGCTCCCAGTTGCCCGCCTCGAAGTGTGCGCTCAACACCCCCAGATCGATCAACGCGAATTCGCGCCCGACCAGGCCGGGCAACAACGGCGCAAAGCCTTCACTGTCGATGTCCGGCAATGTCTGGCCGACCGCCGTGAGAATCGCCGCCTCCATCAATGCCAGCGGCACCGAGGTGGCGACCCGGAAAATCTCCCATTCGTGGGTCAGGTTGTCGCGGCTGTAGGTATTGCCCGGATCGATGCTGACCTGTTGCTCGCCACTGAGCACCAGCACCGCCGCGCGCGCCACGATCAGCGGCCACAGCGCCAGCAATTCTTCGTGTTGCAGCGGATTGACCGCGTGATAGGCCTGCACGGCCGGCAGGATCACGAACGGATCGCCGGCGGCGTGATGCAGCAGCGCGGCACAGGTGACCGACAGATCGGTGATGCGCCAGGTGCGCACCAGATCGCCGAAATCGATGACGCCCTGCAACTGCCAGTGCCGCCGGGCGTCACGCTGCCAGACCACGTTGTCGTCGGTGATGTCCATGTGGATCGCCTGCACCGGCAGCTTTTCCACCAGCGGCTGCAAACGAAGTCTGGCCTGCTCGGCAACCTCGGCGATCAGCGTGCGCTGGCGTTCGTCTTCGATCACCGGCAGCAGGTGCTCGATCAGTGCGCTGGCGTGGCGCGCGTCCCATTGCAACGTGCGCTCGAGCCCCGGATGGTCGAAACCGACGAGGGCCAGATCCATCTCGCCGCAGAGCCGGCCAAAACCGGCGACGACTTCGTGGCCAAGGTGATCGAGGGCCGTCAGGGGTTGTCCGTCGATGTAATCGAGTAGTCGCACATGCACCGATTCTCCACCGACGTCCAGGGTCAGCAGGTCTGCGCCGTTAGTGGCCGCCATCACTCGAGGAACCTTAACGGCACCCTTCTCGGCCAGGTATTTCAGGCCCGCATGCTGGGCTTGCAGCTCAACCAGCGCATAGTCGCCCCGGCAGATCTTCAACACGAACCGACCACGCTCGCTGTCGATCCGGTAATTGAGGTCCTGCTGGCTGCCCAGGGCCTGCAACGTGCCGTTCAAGCCGTAATGCTGCGCCAGCAGATGCCGGGCCTGCTCCACCGAAACCTGCGGGCTGGGCAAACTGGCGCGATGAATCAACGTGGCGAACGACATGGAACGACCCCTGAAATTTTATTAGGCGCCTATATCGCCATTGCTTCGGGCGATAAGCAACCCCCCGACCATCCATCCCCGACACGCTGCGAGACCGGCGGATTTGCAAGCGCCCCCTCGCACCTGTCGACGCTTTGCGCAAGAATGTCGGCCATTCACACCTGCCACTGGAAAATCTACATGAATGTAATCAACACCGACCTGCCTGGTGTCTTGATCATCGAACCCAAGGTATTTGGTGACGAACGCGGGTTCTTTTACGAAAGCTTCAATGCGAAGGCCTTTCAGGACGCGACCGGCCTCGAAACGCAGTTTGTGCAGGACAACCATTCGCGCTCGCAGAAAGGCGTTCTGCGCGGGCTGCATTACCAACTGGAAAACACCCAGGGCAAACTGGTCCGCGTCACCGTCGGCGAAGTCCTCGATGTCGCCGTGGATATCCGTCGCAGCTCGCCGCATTTCGGCAAGTGGGTGGCCGTGCGTCTGTCCGCCGACAACCATCGCCAACTATGGGTTCCGGAAGGTTTCGCCCACGGTTTCGTAGTGCTGAGCGAGTTCGCCGAATTCCTCTACAAGACCACCGACTACTACAACCCGTCTTCCGAGCGCAGCATTCGTTGGGACGACCCGGATCTGGGCATCGACTGGCAGCTGGACGAAGCGCCAAAACTGTCGGCCAAGGATCAGGCAGCCGCATTCCTCAAGGACGCCGACGTCTTTTCCTGAAGTCCTGTGTGATCTTCAGCGCCGCTGCAGACCCGGCCACGGGTGCGCAGACTGCGCCGGCAAGCCTAGGCATAATGCGCCTGTACTCACAGGCGCTCGATGCTCATGACTCCGACCCTCCCCCGCCGCCCCCGCTGGCGCAGTCTCGCCCTGCTGGCTCTGTGCCTGGCACCGCTGCTGTGGCCTCTGGAACATTTGGCCGAGCGCTATTACCGCAGCGAACTGGCCGGCCAGAACCGTCAGACCCTCGACCTCTACGTCGCCAACCTGCTGGGCACGCTGCATCGCTATGAAGTGCTGCCGCAAATCCTCGGTGACCTGCCGGCCCTGCGCGCGGTGCTCGGGGCGCCGGACGACGGCGTGACCCAGGGCAACGCCAACCGCCTGTTGAAAAACATCGCCGCGCAGACCGGCGCCGAAGTCATGTACCTGATGGACACCAACGGTCAGACCCTGGCGGCGTCGAACTGGGACAAACACGACAGCTTCGTCGGACGCAATTTCGCTTTCCGTCCGTATTTCAGCGAGGCCATGGCCGGACGCCTTGGACGCTTCTTCGGTCTCGGTACCACTTCGGCCAAGCGCGGTTATTTCTTTGCGGCGGCGGTGCGTAACGGCGAAAAAATCATCGGCGTGCTGGTGATCAAGGTTGACCTCGACCATACCGAAAGCCTGTGGGGAAAAACCCCGGAACAACTGCTGGTGACCGACCACAATGGTGTAGTCATCCTCACCTCGCGCCCGGAATGGCGTTTCCGCGCAACCCGCACCCTCAGTGATGCCGAACGCGCGGCGATCACCGCGATCCAGCCCTACCCGACCCGCGAGCCACGCCCCCTGAACCTGAGCCCGACCGCGTGGCTGCCGCAGACACAGGAGATCGCGGAAACCGGCTGGAGCGTCAGCATCCTCGCCCCGCGCACGTTGATCGACCGACCGGTGCGCACAGTGGTGGCAATCGGCGGCGCGACCTTGCTGGTGGTGATGCTGTTGCTGGGCCTGATGATGCAGCGTCGTCGTCATTACCTGGAACGGATCGCCTTCGAAGCCAAGGCCCGACGGGAACTCGAAGGCCGGGTTGCCGAGCGCACCAGCGATCTGGAAGGGCTTAACCGGCGCCTGAAGCAAGAGGTACTCGAGCGCGAACAGGCCCAGCAGGAACTGGTGCGGGCCCAGGACGATCTGGTGCAGGCCGGCAAACTGTCGGCGTTGGGCACGATGTCGGCGAGCATCAGCCACGAACTCAACCAGCCGCTGGCGGCGATCCGCAGCTATGCCGAGAACGCCGAAGTGCTGCTCGACCACGAGCGCACCGAAGATGCCCGAGGTAACCTCAAGCTGATCAGCGAGCTGACCGGGCGCATGGCCTCGATCATCGCTCACCTGCGCGCCTTCGCCCGCAGAGATCGCCACGCCCCGGAAAGCGTCGCCCTGCAACCGGCGCTGGACGACGCCCTGGCGTTGCTGGCCAAACGTCGCCGCAGCATGGACGTCGAACTGATCCGCGACCTGCCGGCCGCCACTCTGTGGGTCGAGGCCGGGGAAACCCGTCTGCGCCAAGTACTGGGCAACCTGCTGGCCAACGCCCTCGACGCCCTGACCGAAAAAGGCCCGCCGCGCAAATTGTGGCTGAGTGCCGAATCCACCGACGAAGGCGTCAACCTGTACATTCGCGACAATGGCCCGGGCTTCTGCATGGAAGCACTGGGCCGTGCCAGCGAACCGTTTTACACGACCAAGACCCGCACTCAGGGCCTGGGTCTGGGGTTGGCCATTTGCGAAACCCTGATGCGCGCCTTCGGTGGTGAACTGTCGTTCGCCAACCACAAGCAAGGTGGCGCCTTGATCACCCTGCGGCTGCGCGCCGGCGCGCCCGGGGTCAGCCTGCAACCGTCCGAGGATCGAAGCGCATGACCATCGACAACCGCATCCAGGTGGTGCTGATCGACGACGATCCGCACCTGCGTCAGGCCCTCGGCCAGACCCTGGATCTGGCCGGCCTGAAAATTCTTCCGCTGTCCGAAGCCAAGGGCCTGGCCGCGCAACTGGAGCGAGACTGGCCGGGCGTCGTGGTCAGCGACATCCGCATGCCCGGCATGGATGGCCTGGAACTGCTGAGCGAGCTGCACGCTCAGGATCCGGAACTGCCGGTGCTGCTGATCACCGGCCACGGCGACGTGCCACTGGCCGTGCAGGCCATGCGGGCCGGTGCCTATGATTTTCTGGAAAAACCCTTCGCCAGCGACGCCCTGCTCGACAGCGTGCGCCGCGCCCTGGCCCTGCGGCGTCTGGTACTGGACAACCGCAGCCTGCGCATGGCCCTGAGCGATCGCAACGAGTTGAGCGCGCGGCTGGTCGGTCAATCCGCGCCGATGTTGCGCCTGCGCGAGCAGATCGGCGCACTGGCGGCGACCAAGGCCGATGTCTTGATCCTCGGCGAAACCGGTGCCGGCAAGGAAGTCGTCGCCCGCGCCCTGCATGATCTGTCGAGTCGGCGTAACGGCCCGTTCGTGGCGATCAACGCCGGCGCGCTGGCCGAATCGGTGGTCGAAAGCGAATTGTTCGGCCATGAGCCCGGCGCCTTCACCGGCGCGCAAAAGCGCCGGATCGGCAAGTTCGAATTCGCCAATGGCGGCACGCTGTTCCTCGACGAAATCGAGAGCATGAGCATGGACGTGCAGGTCAAACTGCTGCGCATGTTGCAGGAGCGAGTGGTCGAGCGTCTGGGCGGCAACCAGTTGATCCCGCTGGACATCCGCGTCATCGCCGCCACCAAGGAAGACTTGCGCCAGGCTGCGGACCAGGGGCGCTTCCGCGCCGACCTGTATTACCGCCTGAACGTGGCGCCGCTGCGCATTCCGCCACTGCGCGAACGAGGCGAAGACGCGTTGATGTTGTTCCAGCATTACGCCGACGAGGCCAGCGCCCGCCACGGACTGCCACCTCACGAACTGCAACCGGCACAACGGGCGTTGCTGTTGCGCCATTCATGGCCGGGCAATGTGCGGGAATTGCAAAACGCGGCGGAGCGTTTTGCTCTCGGTCTGGAGCTCGCGCTGGACAACACACAGCCCGATGGCAGCCCCGGCACCACCGTCGAGATCACTGCAGGAGGGCTCAGCGAACAAGTGGAAAACTTCGAGAAATCCCTGATCGCCGCCGAACTGGCCCGCTCTCACAGTTCCGTGCGCAGTCTCGCCGAAGCCCTGGGCATTCCGCGCAAGACCCTGCACGACAAATTGCGCAAGCACGGGCTGAATTTCGCCGGCAGCGGCGGCCATTCGGACGAATCCGAATGAACTTCACTCAATACACCTTTCTGCCGCAAGAGGTTCGGGCATGAAGCACGACAGTCGTTATCTGGAATCCGTCCTTCACCACGACATCCCGCTGACCCGGGACATGGGCCTCAAGGTGCTCGACTGGCACGAGCAGCAATTGCGTCTGCACTTGCCGCTGGACGCCAACGTCAACCACAAGAGCACCATGTTCGGCGGCAGCCTGTATTGCGGCGCGGTGCTGGCCGGTTGGGGCTGGCTGCACCTGCGCTTGAAAGAGGAAGGTATCGAAGACGGTCACATCGTGATTCAGGAAGGGCAGATCAGCTATCCACTGCCGGTGACCGGTGATGCCATTGCGATCTGCCCGTCACCGAGCGCAACGCAGTGGAAGAAATTTCTGACAATGTATCAGCGCTACGGGCGGGCGCGACTGACGCTGCACACGCGGGTCGTCAATGCCGGGAGCAATGAGGATGCAGTGACCTTCAGCGGGCAGTACGTCCTGCACCGCTGAAGACTGAACACGCTTACGAGCGGGCAAGTTCGAGCAGCTTTGCCCGCCATGCTGCTTTCGCCGGCAACGCCAGGAAGAAACTGTTCAACAAAGATTCCCGAGCTGGATAACAGAACGCTGCGCCACTCAGGTCGAGCACTTCACCGCCCGCCCCTTCCAGAACGCCCTGCGCAGCTGCGGTGTCCCACTGCGAAGTCGGCGCCAGACGCGGGTAACAGTCGGCAGCACCTTCGGCCAGCAGGCAGAACTTCAGCGAACTGCCGATGTTGGCCAGCTGCAACTCGCCAAGGCTGGCACTCAATCCGGCCAGCAAGCGTTCCTGCTCCGGGCTCGAATGACGGCGGCTGGCAACCACGGTGAACGCTTCGCCCGGCCCCGGCACATCACGCACCTGAATCGCTACCGGCGAGCCGCCCGTGTCGCCGCGCCAGGCACCGAGTCCCGCGCCGCCAACGTAGAACCGTCCGTTGGTCGGCATCGACACCACACCGAACACCACCCGGCCATTCTCGATCAACGCGATATTGACGGTGAATTCTTCGCTGCCGCTGATGAACTCCTTGGTGCCATCCAGCGGGTCCACCAGCCACCAGCGCTGCCAGCCGGCGCGCACGCTTTGCGGGATATTGGCGTCCTCTTCGGACAGCACCGGAATGCTCGGATCCAGCGCTGTCAGGCCGGCCACGATCACGTGATGCGCGGCCATGTCCGCCGCCGTCACCGGCGAATCATCGGACTTGGCGGTGACGGCCACATCGGCACGCCAGAACGGCAGGATCGCCTCACCGGCCCGCAATGCCAGCTCAACCACCGGCGCCATCAACGGATGGGGAAAATTCATCGGCATCTCACTCATGACTGGAAAAATCCGCGCTGGGTCAGCAGGTCGCGGGTCAGGTACAACGCCGCCAGGGCGCGTCCCTCACTGAAGTTCGGATTCTGCGCCAGCGCCGACAGCTCCCGCAGGTTGACCTTGTCCACACGCATCGGCTCGGGCTCATCGCCTTCGAGGCGTTCTTCGTACAAATCGGTGGCCAGCACCACCTGAATCTTCTGGCTCATGTAACCGGGGGACAACGACAGCTCGGTCAGATGCTCCAGTTGTCGCGCGCCATAACCGGCTTCTTCCTTGAGCTCGCGTTCGGCGGCAGCCAGCACGTCTTCGCCGGGTTCGATCAGGCCTTTGGGCAGCGACAGTTCATATTCGTCGGTGCCACCGCAGTATTCCTCGACCAGCACCGCGTGCTCGGCATCGAGCATCGCTACTATCATCACCGCGCCATAGCCGGCGCCCTTGCCGACCAGTCGCTCGTAGGTACGTTCCACGCCGTTGGAGAAACGCAGCTTCAGCTCTTCGACGCAGAACAGCCGGCTGGTGGCGACGATCTCGCGGGCAAGTACGGTGGGTTTCTGGCGCATGCAAAGCTCCTTGGCGTGAACGCGCTACTATAACGCGGCTTTTCCGATTGTTTGCGTCGGATATCTTTCTACCGTTCGAGACGTTGCCATGCCTTCATTACCGTGGTCCGACATCGATACCGTTCTGCTGGACATGGACGGCACGTTGCTCGACCTGCACTTTGACAACCACTTCTGGCTGGAACACCTGCCGCAGCGCTACGCCGAACTGCATGGTGTGAGCCGGGCCATGGCGGAAATGGAACTGCAGCCGTTGTTTGAGCGCCATGCCGGTCAGTTGCAGTGGTACTGCCTGGACTTCTGGAGCGCGGAACTGAAGCTGTCGGTGCGTGAGTTGAAACTGGAGACCGCCCACCTGATCGCCCTGCGCCCGGACGCCGACACTTTTCTGGGGGCGATCAAACGCGCCGGCAAACGGGTGGTGATGATCACCAACGCCCACCGCGATTCCCTGTCGCTGAAACTCGAACGCATCGAACTGGCGCCGTACTTCGAGCGACTGATCAGTTCCCACGATTACGGTTATCCCAAGGAGAACCCGCAATTCTGGGACGCCTTGCAGGCCGATATCGGTTTTGACCCGGCACGCAGCCTGTTCATCGACGACACCTTGCCGATCCTGCGCAGTGCACGGAATTTCGGCGTGGCGCATCTGTTGGCCGTCAAGGAGCCGGACAGCCGCAAAGGGCCGAAGGACACCGGGGAGTTTGCAGCGGTCGAGGATTATCGCGATTTGATAGCAGGACTCTGAAGACTGCGGGAGCCGCCAAAGGCTGCTCCCGCAGGCGTGTTGTTACTCGGGAATACGCAGCGTCTGCCCCGGATAAATCTTGTCCGGGTGTGACAGCAATGGCTTGTTGGCCTCGAAGATCTTGTTGTACTGGTTGGCGTTGCCATACACCGCCAGGGAAATCGCGCTGAGGGTGTCGCCCTTCTTCACGACCACAAAACGCGCCGCCGCCACAACCGGCCCGGTCACGGTGATCTGGTCGTCGACGCTGCCGACACCGGCAATGTTGCCCACCGCCAGCAGAATCTTCTCTTTCTCTTCCTGGCTCGCCACTTCACCGGTAACGGTCACCTTGTCCCCGTCCACGGTCGCCTGGACATTCGGGTTACCCAACCCGACCTTGCTGATATGTTCCTTCAATTGCTCGCTGGCATTGGCGTTGCCGGGGGTCAACAGGTCGAGCAACTTCTCACCGGCCTCTTTCACAAAGCTCAAAAGACTCATAGCGCACACTCCTTGATTAAAGTTCCAGACGCCCAAGCCTAGACCACGCCGGACAAACCCGGTTGCGGCCCGACCAATGACCCTGCCCCCGCGCAAGCGGTAGAATCGCCCACCCTTGCCAGCGCCCCGGAGCGAAGATGGACATCAAGCAGCTGAAATTCCTCATCGCCCTCGACGAAACCCGCCACTTCGGCCAGGCCGCCGCCCGCTGCCACATCACCCAGCCGACCCTGTCGATGCGCCTGCGCAGCCTCGAAGAAGAACTCGACCTGCCACTGGTCAACCGTGGCCAGCGCTTCGAAGGGTTCACCGCGCCAGGCGAACGGGTACTGGCCTGGGCGCGCACGGTGCTGGCGGCCTACGACGGTTTGCAGGCGGAAGCGGCGGCCTGTCGCGGCAATCTGATCGGCACCCTGCGCCTGGGCGTGGTGCCGTTGTCGAGTTTCGATGCACTGCCGTTGATGCAACGCCTGCACGCACAACATCCGAACCTGCGCTTCGAACTGTCTTCGCTGAGCTCGGAACAGGTTCTGGAGCAACTGGCGAACAACCGCATCGACATTGGCGTGTCTTACCTGGATCGCCTCGACGGCGAGCGGTTTGAATCCCTGGCCTTCAGTGAAACGCAGATGGGCCTGCTCTACGACCAGCGGTTCTTCAGCTTTGGCGAAGCGCCACTGAGCTGGGAATCCCTGATTGAGCTGCCCTTGGGCATGCTCACCAGCGGCATGCATTTTCGCCAATCCATCGACCATAACTTCCACAGCCGTGGCCTGACGCCACAACCGTTGCTGCAAACCGACGCCGTTCACCAATTGTTGCAAGCTGTGCACGGCGGGCTGTGCTGCGCGGTGATGCCATTGGACGGCGGTCTGGAAAACCTCACGGATAACCTGCGCCTGCAACCCATCGAAAACGCCCAGACCCTCGCCCGCCTGGGCCTGATCATGCGTCGAGGAGCCCCGCGCTCGGCACTCGCCGAGGCCTGTTTCGCGCTCTATCAAAAATCACCCACGGACGCTTGATCGACGGCATCTATCGAGGGATCGACACTAGCGATTAGACGCGACATCTTGCCGCGCCTAGTCTTAACGTTGATCAATCCATCGGTGATGCCATGAACGCCAAGCGCCCGGCCTGCGCGGCGCCTGCTCTCGAAACACCCGCGCCTGCCGCCAGTCAGACCTACAGCTACAGCGATCTCCCCCTCGCGGAATCAGCCAGTACCGCGCTGGCCGAAGAAGTCGCGTTGGCGATTGCCTACAACGGCATCAGCCAGGCCGTCATGCTGGTCACGCCGACAGACCTTGAAGACTTCATCGTCGGCTTCAGTCTCGGCAGCGGCATCATCGAAGACGCCTCGGACATCTACGACCTGCAACTGACCGGCTCGGGCTCGGCGCAATACGCACAAGTGACCATCGCCAACCGCGCCTTCTGGAACCTTAAACAGCAACGCCGGCAACTGGCCGGCACCAGCGGTTGCGGGTTGTGCGGCGTAGAAGCGGTGGAGCAGGCGCTGCCTGAGCTCAGGGTTTTGCCCGGCGCACCGTTGCCGCCCGCCGAATGGCTCGATGGATTGCGCCAGCGTATCGGTGCGTTCCAACCGCTGGGCCAGCATTGCGGCGCAGTGCACGCGGCGGTCTTCATGAACGCCAGCGGTGAATTGTTGCTGGGCCGTGAAGACATCGGCCGGCACAACGCCCTCGACAAACTGATCGGCGGCCTGATCCGGCAAAAGATATCCACAGCCGGTGGCGTGGCGATTGTCACCAGCCGTTGCAGCCTCGAATTGATCCAGAAAGTTTTGCGGGCCGGGATTCAGACCCTGGTCAGCCTGTCCGCGCCCACCGGCCTTGCCGTGCAATGGGCCCGGCGCCACAACCTCAATCTCATCCACCTGCCGCAGAAAAACGCGCCGCGGGTGTATAGCCCAGAAATGGAGAAACACCCGTGAGCCAACATCATCAAGCCGACCAGAAACCCGTTCCGCGTTACAAGCCTTACAAGGGCCCGGCCGGTGGCTGGGGCGCACTGATCAGCGTGGCCCAGGCCTGGCTGACCAGCGACAACGCGCTGAAAAATCTGCGCATGATGCTCAAGACCAACCAGAACGGCGGCTTCGACTGCCCGGGCTGCGCCTGGGGCGATTCGCCGGAAAGCGGCATGGTCAAGTTCTGCGAGAACGGCGCCAAAGCGGTGAACTGGGAAGCGACCAAGCGCCGGGTCGATGGCAAATTCTTCGCCAAACACAGCGTCACCTCGCTGCTGGAACAGAGCGACTACTGGCTCGAGTATCAGGGTCGGTTGACCGAACCGCTGGTGTATGACGCCGAAACCGATCGCTACAAACCCATCAGCTGGGACGATGCCTACGCGCTGATCGGCAAACACCTGCAAGCGCTGTCGAGTCCGGATCAGGCCGAGTTCTATACCTCGGGCCGCGCCAGTAACGAAGCGGCGTACCTGTATCAACTGTTCGTGCGCGCGTTCGGCACCAACAACTTCCCCGACTGCTCGAACATGTGCCACGAGGCCAGCGGCGTGGCCCTGGCGCAAAGCGTCGGTGTCGGCAAAGGCACCGTGACCTTCGACGACTTCGAACACGCCGATGCGATTTTCGTCTGGGGCCAGAACCCTGGCACCAACCACCCGCGCATGCTCGAACCGCTGCGTGAAGCAGTCAAACGCGGCGCCCAGGTGGTGTGCGTCAACCCGCTGAAAGAACGCGGTCTGGAGCGTTTCCAGCATCCGCAGCACCCGCTGGAGATGCTCACCAACGGCGACAAGCCGACCAACACCGCGTATTTCCGCCCGGCACTGGGCGGCGACATGGCGGTGTTGCGCGGCATGGCCAAGTTCCTGCTGCAATGGGAACGCGATGCGCAGAAGGCTGGCGCACCGGCCGTGTTCGATCACGATTTCCTCAATGAACACAGCATCAACGTGCTGGAATACCTCGGCGTCGTCGATGACACGCCGTGGGAGCAGATCGTTGCGCAGTCCGGCCTGACCCTGGTGGAAATCGAACAGGCGGCGCGCATGTACGCCAAAGGCAAGAACGTGATCATGTGCTGGGCGATGGGTATCACTCAGCATCGTCACTCGGTGCCGACCATCCAGGAAATCGCCAACCTGATGCTGCTGCGCGGCAACATCGGCAAGCCCGGCGCCGGTCTGTGCCCGGTGCGCGGCCACAGTAACGTGCAGGGCGACCGCACCATGGGCATCAACGAGCGTCCGCCGGTGGCGTTCCTCGATTCCCTGGAGCGTCGCTTCCAGTTCAAGGTGCCGCGCCATAACGGGCACAACGTGGTCGAGGCGATTCACGCGATGGCCGAAGGTCGCGCCAAGGTGTTCATCGGGCTGGGTGGCAACTTCGCCCAGGCCACGCCGGACAGCCCGCGCACCTTCCAGGCCCTGAGCAACTGCGACCTGACCGTGCAGATCAGCACCAAGCTCAACCGCAGCCACCTGGCCCACGGCAAGGACGCGCTGATCCTGCCGTGCCTGGGCCGTACCGACATCGACATCCAGACCGAAGGCCCGCAGGCCGTCACCGTGGAAGACTCGTTCAGCATGGTGCACGCCTCCAACGGTCAGTTGCAGCCGCTGTCGAACCAGATGCGCTCGGAGCCGTCGATCATCGCCGGCATCGCCGCCGCGACCCTGGGCAGCAAACCGGTGGACTGGAACTGGCTGGTGGCCGACTACCGACGCATCCGCGAACTGATCGCCGACACCATTCCGGGCTTCAAGGACTTCAACGAGAAGGTCAAGAACCCGGGCGGTTTCTACCTCGGCAACAGCGCCGGCGCGCGCAAGTGGAATACCACGTCGGGCCGGGCCAACTTCAAGCCGAACCTGCTGCCCAAAGACTTGATCCACGAACGCACCCGCGCCACCGGCAAACTGCCGGACCTGATCCTGCAATCGATGCGTTCTCACGATCAGTACAACACCACGATCTACGGTCTTGACGACCGTTATCGCGGGGTGAAGGGACAGCGTGACGTGCTGTTCGCCAACGAGGCGGACATCATTCGCCTGGGCTTCAAGCCGGGGCAGAAGGCTGACATCGTGTCGCTGTGGGACGATGGCCGCGAGCGTCGGGTGAAGGGCTTCACGCTGCTGGCGTTCGATATCCCTGCCGGGCAGGCGGCGGCTTATTACCCTGAGGTGAACCCGTTGGTGCCGCTGGAAAGCACCGGCGATGGCAGCCATACGCCGACGTCGAAGTTCATCGCTATCCGGCTGGAAGCGGCGAGTGAGACGGGGCTGATCATGGCCAAGTCGGCCTGATTCTGATTGCTCCCACGCTCTGCGTGGGAGCGCAGCCGTGGACGCTCCGCGTCCGAAAGTCAGACTCGAAACATCTTGCAGACACTTTTCAAACGCCCACAAAAAAGGCCGCCTTGTGATCAAAGCGGCCTGTCCGAAGTAGCTAAAGACCGGCGAAAAACCGTTAAGTTCCGCCCAAAAATCAGCAACTTGCAGAATTGTATACAGGTCGTGCTATTCGTCGGATTTCGATTGTCACGCCCATCGCAGAGCCTCAGGATCGCGCCGTCATCCCTTTGAGGCTCCTCTATGAAGTTCTCCTCGATTCTCTTGTTGTCCCTTGGCCTGGTCAGTGGCTTCGCTTCTGCCGGAGGCACCACCGAAGCAGGTGTGGGCGGCGCATTGGGCGGGGTTCTTGGCTCGGTCGTCGGTCAATCCTTAGGCGGCAGTACAGGTTCAACCATTGGCGCAGCCCTGGGCGGCGCGGGTGGTAGTGCGGTGGGCGCCGACAAGCGCAGCCGTGGCGAAGCAGCCATCGGCGGTGCGCTGGGCGCAGCCGGCGGCAACGTGGTCGGCCGCAGCATGGGCGGCACCACCGGCAGCCTGATCGGCGCAGCAGCCGGTGGCGGCGCGGGTGGCGCGCTGGGCAACTACATGGGCAACAAGAGCGATGACGATGATCATCATTACGATCGTCGCCATGATGATCGTCGCTACTACCGTGACCGTCACCCAGGTCGTGGCCATGCCTATGGCCATCGCAAGCACCACCGCTACTACCGCGACTGAGGCCTGGCCTCTTTAGCCGATACATCCAGATCGCAGCTCCCCCGGGCTGCGATTTTTTTTGCCTGTCACATCGCCAGGCGTTCCAGCGCTTCGCGCAATGGGGCCGGGATCGACACCGGCTGATTGGACGCCCGGTCGACGAATACATGCACAAAACGTCCAGCGGCACTGGCTTCCTCCTCTCCCTCCTTGAACACCGCCAGTTCGTATTGCACCGAACTGTTGCCCAGTTTCCCGACCCGCAGGCCAATCTCGATTCGATCCGGAAAAGCGATCGACGCGAAGTAGTCGCAAGACGAACTCACCACAAACCCCACCACCTCGCCGTCATGAATATCCAGCCCTCCAACCTGGATCAGGTAGGTGTTCACCGCCGTATCGAAGAAGCTGTAATAGGTGACGTTATTGACGTGGCCGTAGGCGTCATTGTCGTGCCAGCGCGTAGTGATCGGCTGGAAATGCGGGTAATCGCTGCGTTGCGGCATCGGGTTGGACATCAGTGTTGATTCCTGGAGTGATCTGCCCAGTCTAAAGGTAAAAACCTTTGCCTCGCGCCGCCAGCTCGCCGATCAATGGCGCCGGCCGCCAGTGATCGCCCTGCCGGGTCTCCAGCGCCAGCAATCGCTTGTGAATATCGGCCAGCCCCTGATCGTCCGCCCAGGCCATCGGCCCGCCCCGCTCCGCTGGGAAGCCATAGCCATTCAGATAGACCTGATCGATGTCATGCGCCGACTCGGCAATCCCTTCCTGCAGGATCTTCGCGCCCTCGTTGACCAACGCCAGCAGACACCGCTCGAGGATCTCCTCCGAGCCGATATCCCGCCGATGAAATCCCAACCCTTCGCTGACACTCAACACCAGCGCATCGACCTCGGGATCATGCTCGGCCTGACGGCTGCCCGGCTCGTAATGGTAATAACCGTTGCCGGACTTCTGACCGAACCGACCCTGCTCGCACAAACGGTTATCCACCTGAACCTCTGGCGCGTCCTGCCCCTTGCCTGCCAGCTCGCGGGCACGCCACTCGAGATCGATGCCGACCACGTCGTACATGCGAAACGGCCCCATGGCAAAACCGAAGCTCTGCAAGGCTGCATCGACCTGATGCGGGTACGCCCCTTCGAGCAACATCTTGCGCGCTTCGAGCACGTACGGATGGAGCATGCGATTGCCGATAAAGCCGTGGCAGTTGCCCGATACCACACTGACCTTGCCCATGCGCTTGCCCAGGTCCAGCGCAGCCTCCAGCACAGCCGGTGCGGTCTGCGCGCCACGGACTATTTCCAGCAACTTCATGATGTGCGCCGGGCTGAAGAAATGCAGGCCCAGCACTTGAGTCGGCCGCCGTGTCGCGGCCGCAATGGCGTCGATGTCCAGCGCCGAAGTATTGCTCGCCAACAGCGCCTCGGGCTTCAGCACGCCATCGAGCTCGCGGAAGATCTTCTGCTTGAGCTCAAGATTCTCGTACACCGCTTCGATCACCAGATCGACATTACGGATCGCCACATAGTCGGCCGCCGTGCTGACACGGGCAATCCGCGCATCGGCTTCGGCCTGATCGATCCGTCCCTGTCGCACGTTGTGTGCATAAGTCTCGGCCACGCTGGACAGCGCCTGCTCGAGCATCTGTGGATTGTTATCGACCCACTGCACTGACACGCCGGCATTGGCCAGGCACATGACGATGCCGCGGCCCATGGTGCCGGCGCCGATCACGGCGGCCTGCTGAATAGTGAAGGATGTCTGGCTCATGTTGTTCTCTTGTTGGCGATCCGAAGACAGCCATCACCATAGTCAGCCACCGGCCATTTTTGAAGTTCATTGCCGTGATGATCGACATTCAGCAGATGGATTCGAGAGCTCAAAGATGCGTCTGAGCCCAGGCCCGAACCTCGGCGTAGGGATACTCCTCCAGTGCCGCAAACCCCGAAATGGCCCGCACCTTGAGTTTGGTAAACAGCGGCACACTGATTCCGCAGAGGAACCGGGTCAGCCGCTCGGCCGACGGAGCACTGCCAGCGTGCTGCTGATGCCTGTGGATAAATTCCCCACACAACTCCGTAAAGTTTTTATCCACAAGCGCCGGCAATTCCGGCGGCGCCGGCAGCCGGGCGACTTGCCCATGGCACACGGAACAATGTCCGCACCGCTGAGGCGCATTGTGATCGCCAAAATATTCGGCTAACCGATAACCGAGACATCGCTCGGTGGCGAACAGCTCGAGCATGGCGTGAATCCGCGCCACTTCGGTTTGCTCATGGCGGGTGAAGTACTCATGCAGTTCAGCGCTCAAGGCCTGGCTGTCGAAATCACCACGCAGGACGTTGTAGACCTCGGTCATCTGCTTGCTCTCAAGCTCGACCCAGCCCTTCTCCTGGAAATAATCCAGTGCCTTCACCACCCGGTTGCGATCGGCGGAATACTGCTCGTACATCGCCTCGAAATTCACCGTGGCCCAAGTGCGCGCACGGCTCGACGTGTGGATGATTGCGGCGACGAAATCCCTGCGTTCACCTTCGAAACGCTCGAGCAAAGCCTCGGGCTCAAGCAGGTATTTGAAACGGTACTCGGCGTAGTACGCGTAGCGCGGGGCAATCAGTCCTCGCAACTCCAATTGCACCAACAGCGTCTTCAAGGGCAACGCACGAATGTTGCTCTGATCCGCCAGCGGCCCGAGCAGAAACTCCCATTGGCCTTCCGATGCAGCAGCCTGCAACTCGTCCAGCACATGACGAATGCCGTCCTGTTCCGGCGTGTCGCCATACACGAAGTTTTCCAGCACGTTGAGGCCGTCGCGGTTGGCCAGTACCAGGCAGTCGGACGGCTGCCCGTCACGCCCCGCACGGCCGATTTCCTGGCTGTAGTTTTCGATGGATTTGGGCAGGTCGAAATGCACCACGTTGCGGATGTCGCTCTTGTCGATGCCCATTCCGAAGGCGATGGTGGCGACGATGCAATTGGACTGCCCACCCATGAAGCGCTTCTGGATCGCGTCCCGCTGTTCATGGGGCAAACCGGCGTGATAAGCCTCGGCCTGAATGCCATTGCGCTCAAGATGTTCGGCAATCTGCTCGGCGGTTTTCTGCAGGGTGACGTAAACGATGCTCGGCTGGCCCGCGCGCGCGCTCATCCACTCCACCAGCCGTCGGCGCTTGTCCTGCCCACGCACCGGCTCGACCAGCAGATTGAGGTTGGGCCGATAGAAACCGGTGGTCACCACATCGTCTTCAGCAATGGAGAATTTCGCCTGCATGTCGGCGATCACTTTCGGCGTTGCCGTGGCAGTCAGCAGCAGGGTTTGCGGGATGTTGAACTGGCGCTGGTAGTCCGGCAGCTTGAGGTAGTCAGGCCGAAAGTTGTGGCCCCATTCGGAGATGCAGTGCGCCTCGTCCACCACCAGCAGCGAGATCGGCACCTGCTGCAAAAAATTGCGAAAGCGCTCGTTCTTCAAACGCTCCACGGAAATCATCAGGATCTTCAGTTCACCCGAACGTGCGCGGGCCATCACATCGTTGGCGTCTTCGCGGGTCTGTGCCGAGTCGATGCTGCCTGCGGATATCCCGTGCCGGCGCAAGAACTCGAGCTGATCCTGCATCAGCGCCAGCAACGGTGAGACCACCAGCGTCAGGTGTGGCAGCAAGAGTGCCGGGACCTGATAACAAAGGGATTTGCCGGAGCCGGTGGGAAATATCGCGGCGGCCGAGCGCCCGGCGAGAACGACGCTGATTGCGGTCTCCTGGCCGGGTCGAAACTGTGGATAACCGAAAACCTGTTCCAGGGTGTTGTGCATTCGCTGTCACTCCGTTGACCGCTGTGATGCCAACAGCCTAGCGGGCAATTGCAGCGAGTCGAGAATAGGTCGGGGGTCAAATCGAAACGGGATGATACAGGGTCGCCGGCTCGGTCAAGGGATCAATCAAATGAAACACTTTGTTCATCGCCGTGTGGAACGACCCGAGGGTAATGTCCGTCACGCCTTGAGCCAGGACGGCCCATGTGCATGGATTTTTACCAAGGAGTGAATATGTCGAACAACTTGAAACTGCCCCTCGCCCTGATCTTTGCCTCCCTGCTGCTGGGAGGCTGCACGCCCTCTCCAGACGACTTTCCGCCGATCCTGGCCAACGTTGTGACCGTCACCGAAGCGCCATCGACTTAACCCCCGCAAGCGCTGTGTCAGGGCCGCAATACGGCTACCCGCAGTTGCTCATCCAGCACCCGTTCATGCACATCGAGGCTCTTGCTCGCCCATCGTGCATGAGCCGGGCTGATATCGCCGGTGAAGGCTGCCGCCAGTTGACGCAAGTCGGCAACGCTGCGGATACGGGGGCAAAATGCTTGCTCGTCGCACTGAGTGCTGGCATTGCGGTAGGTGTTGAGCAGGCGATCCCACAGACCGTCGCGTACTTGTCTGATCGACTTGAGCTGCATTTGCTGCACGCCCAGTCGTTGTGTGAGTTCCGGCTCGTCCAGGGCTTCGCTTGCCAGCAGAGCCTTGGCGAAAACCAGCACCTCCGCGCGGGCAGCCGTGTCGATGTCGGCCTGAGTGGCGAGCGCGTCGGGCCAACCGGTGCGCTCCAGGTTGGCAAGCACCAACCCGTTGCCCGCGTCGGAGGCCAACGCCAGACGACAACCACTAACCCACAGCAAAACGATCGAGGCCATTCGTAGCCACTGCATACCTAATTCCCTTTAAGCCTGTGCAGGACGTTTGGAAACGCCCTACGGATTCTGGCGCGCACCATACAGAGGTTTACTCTGAAACGCCTGATAATCACGTCGGAAAATTCGCCAATAAGGGTTTGGCTTTGAAAAACCGAATAAACATGTAGGGCAAATGCCCATATCATGGAAAAAACCCTTACGAAATCTGTCCATTGCGGCCGTATTGTCCCTCCGGTCAGCGCCCTTCTATAGTGGCTGGCGCGACTGAAAACTCCGTGTCGGCTCACCGAAGCGACTTCGTAAGGGACACACCTTGATCATGAATATGTACAAACCGCTGAATACCCGTTTTCGCCCTCTCAAGACTTGCGACAGCGAAAAACCGGTATTGGTTATCGACACCGAGGCAGAACCGGGAGACCTGCTCAATGCCGCCGATCAACGTCTGCGTGCCGCCAGCGATCTGCTGGAAACTCTTTACTGCTTGTGTTTCAAACAGGCCGATGTGAAAGACATCCCCAACATCGTCAATGCGCTTTATTTATTGACCCAAGACGGTTGTGACTTGCTGGAAGTTGCCAGGCAACGAATAAATAATTAACGCCAGATCCAAAACTTACAAAGTTCGCAACAACCCATCGCTTCCATTACTGCAAAGTTGAGAACTAGCCTGCTTGCTCTTACATCAACCAGGAGCAACAACATGACTACGTTAACTATTTTCTTTTGCGGTACAGGTTCGACAAAGTTTGATAACGCCCACGAAAATTATTGGGATGGTGAATTGGTATCCACACTCGCCTCACATCACGCGGGTCGCGAGTTCGCCGAATGGATCGTGGTCGACGGCCCCGGCACCAGTAACCTGCAAGCCGATGAACTGTTCACCCAATCAAAGGACTACGGCCTCAGCGGAACCCTGTTCGGCAAGGGCTGGGAGGAAAACGTCCAGCACGCGGTAAACATCATCAAAGGCAAGTGTGACTGGCAGCGCGAGCAATTGACCGAAGCGGAATACAACCGCCTCAAAGCCGCCGGCATCCCGATTGAAGATGTAAAGGTCGAAGGTTCCTGGCTATGGCGCAAATATAACTATGGTGACCGCAGCGTCACCCAACAGAAATTGCAGGAACAAATCATTAAAACCTTCCGCAAGGACGGCGTTATTCCAACAAAAGTCAATCTGGTGGGCTGGAGCCGTGGCGGTATCAGTTGCCATATGCTGGCCAACGCTATGTTCAATGACAGCATGCTGACAAACATTCCGGTTAATATCTTCGCCATTGATCCGGTACCTGGTATCGGTAACTTTCAGGAGCATCGGGTTAAACTCAATTACAACGTAAAGGAATACGTGGGCTTTTATGCACGGGACGAACGCTCCAAGGGTTTCAGCTGCGTCATCCCGCAAACCGCGACCGGCACCAAGACCAGCATCTTCCCGATGCCTGGCCGTCACGCCACCCTGGTCGGTAACGCCTCCGCCGATGGCAACAGTGGTCCCAAAGTGCTGGCCGAACCCGGCCTCATCGTCCGCCACTTTGCCGAGGTCTGCCTGAAACGCTGGGGCACCGTACTCGACAAAAACCTCAACCTCACCGACGCCGACCTGCGCAACCATGCCGCCGCCATCGTCAACGCGGCAGCGAAATACAAGGCCATGGAGAAGTGCTCCTACACCTGGTTCACCGAGCTGGATCAAGGCGAGCGCTACGTTTCGCTGGGCAGCAAAGGCGTGCCGTTCTCGACGGTGAAAGGCGGGATCTACACCCCGGCGACCGGGCTGACGACGAGTGTGCTGGATGTTGAAGGATATCGAGCAATTCGTTGAAAACCGTGATTGATCTGTAGGAACGGACTGCCCGAATCTGCATCCCGTTCCTACACGCAGCGGCGCCTTGTCTTCTATCAGCCCCAGTGGGCCGAAACCTATAGTTGTGGCTGTCGCTGCCAATTCAGCGGCTCGGGCTTGGTCACCCGAATGGATCATGCATTCGCGTCCGCTGTATGCTGCCGGCACTCAATTGCCAGCAGCGTTATGGTGGCTGTGTTTGGGACGCTCTCGAGCGTGCCGGGTATGTGCATGATCCTCACCGGTTGACCAACCCGAACACAGTCGCCTCCAGTCGCTTGGTCACGATGTGGTGGCTTCATTCGAAGCAATTGAGGATCTAAAAAATGAAATCATGGAACGAGCTCCACTCCGATCGCTACCGCCCACTCGACTCCAACCTCACCGACACCAAGCCCCTCGTCATCGACACCGAGGCCAACCCGCAAGACATCCTCGAATGCGCCGTCCAGCGCCTGCGCGCCTCAAGCGACTTGCTGCAAACCCTCTACTGCCTCTGCTTCAAACACGCCGACGTCGAAGACATCCCGCACATCACACACGCACTCTACCTTCTCACCAAAGACGGCTATGACCTGCTCCAGGTCGCCCAGCAGCGAATGCTCAACTGGAAAGCGCCGGCCTGAGGCTGAGTCAGGCGCTACCTGAGAGCGATGGAAAAAACCCAATCAAACAATGGAGATTCTCGTGAGCAAATTTTTTGATGAGCAGATGGAAAGCGTCAAACAGGCGGATGAAATCTTTCGCCGCGAGCACGGAGACCTCAACTCGAAACCTGCTCCAAAGATGCCGCTGAAAATCGAAGAACATCTTCACAACGCCCCGTGTGCTGACAATGACCAAGACAAATAAGTACCAAAATTCTGCTCATTAGCCATAAAAACAGCTGGAATGCTTCCAATTAGGCGTTTCTGCCTCCAGTTGTCTTGCCGAATATTCCTCTCAGTCTTAAGTGCTACTATTCTGGTAGTTAAAGCTAAAAAAAGAAGGAATATTGGCACATGGCTAATAAGACAGCATCGCTCCTGCCGGCGACCTCCAGACTGCTTTCCGAGTTTGGCGAGCGCCTGAAGCTGGCCCGCCTGCGCCGAAAACTGACGGCCAAGCAAGTCGCAGAACGATCAGGCATGTCGCTGACAACGTTGCGCTCTCTAGAGTCCGGAGGCTCGGGGGTAACCATCGGTGCCTATCTGTCGGTCATGCAGGTACTCGGGCTGGAAAAGGACCTGAATAAACTGGCCGAAGCCGATGAGATGGGGCGCCGATTGCAGGACGCACAATTGCTGCCTGGAGCAAAACCCCAGCGAGTACGCGGAACATCCAGGATCAAGAAGTCGCCTCTGGTCGGCGAAAAAAGCACACGAGTGGAGGAAGACAGCGCCTACATCGCCAGTCTGACCGAAGTCTTCCCCCTCAACACCCACTCGCTTTCAGAACTGTTGAACAAGAAAAAAAGCGGCTCCAAAACAGGTGAAGAATGACGCGAATTGCGGTTTATGCAGATTGGGAATCCTTGAATGGCGCAAGACGCCTCGGATTTCTGCATGCCAGAAAGGCCCGTGCTAACGAAGTGTTCGAGTTTGAGTACGATCCAGCCGCACTGGCCGATCCAGAACTGAGCTTTATAAAGCTCGATCCCCGCATCAACCTTTTCGAAGGGCACCAGTTTCCCGGCGGGCACCAAACCCAGTTCGGCGCGTTTGCAGACTCAAGCCCCGATCGTTGGGGACGTTTACTGATGAAACGGCGTCTGGAGCGAGACATTCGCGACGGGCTGTTGCCAAGCGGCAGCAAGCTTTACGAATCCGACTGCCTACTGGGTGTACATGACCTCTTTCGCGTTGGAGGCTTGCGCTACAAGCTCAACGATGAAGGCAGCTTTCTTGATGACCGCGACGGCATAGCCGCCCCGCCGTTTCTGGAGTTGCGCGCACTGGAGCAAGCAAGCCGTGCACTGGAAAACGACCCAGACAACACAGCACTTGAAGGACGCGAGTGGTTGAAAATGCTGATCGCACCCGGCGGCTCGCTGGGTGGCGCCAGACCCAAGGCCAGCGTCGCAGATCGCCACGGTCATCTGTGGATCGCCAAGTTTCCGAGCATTCGAGATGACTACGACGTCGGTGCCTGGGAAATGGTGGTGAATGCTCTGGCCAAGAACTGCGGGTTAAGAGTAGCGACTGGCACCGCTCAACGTTACGCAAGCCAGCACCACTGCTTCATGGTCAAGCGCTTTGACCGAAGCAAATCCGGTGGCCGCTTCCACTTCGCCTCAGCCATGACCATGACCGACCGCGTCGACGGTGACGATGCCTCGAACGGCGCCAGCTACATCGAACTGGCTCGAGTAATCATTGAACACGGCTCTGAAGTCGACACCGACCTGCGCGAGCTGTGGTCGCGAATCGTCTTCAACATCCTCGTTTCGAACACCGACGACCACTTGCGCAACCACGGATTCCTTCTCGATCCTGGTCGCGGGTGGAGGTTGTCTGAGGCTTACGACATGAATCCGGTGGCGAACGCGGATGGGTTGAAACTGAACATCACGGACTCTGATAACGCACTGGATCTGGACCTTGCTCGGGAAGTGGCGATTAACTTCCGGCTTGACCGAGAGGATGCCGACAAAATCATCAACGACTTCAAAGAGACCGTAACGCAGTGGCCGGAATTGGCTGGTGCGCTCGGCATTCCGAGACGTGAACAGGAAAGAATGGCCCCCGCATTCCAGCTGTCGGCATATTAAAAGCGACCGCAACTAATCCATCACCCACAAAAAAGCCGCCCTCAACAGGCGGCTTTTTCATTCACCAAAACTAAGTCTTACAACTTAGGCCCGGCAGCCTTGATCGCGTCGCTCACTTCGAACTTCTTGAAGTTCTCGATGAACAGACCGGCCAGTGCTTTTGCAGCTTCGTCGTACGCAGCCTTGTCAGCCCAAGTGTTGCGTGGGTTGAGCAGGTTGGTTTCGACGCCCGGTACGGCCAGTGGCACGTCCAGGTTGATGGTGTCCAGGTGCTCGGTGGCTGCACCGATCAGCGCGCCGCTCTGGATCGCTGCGATCACCGCACGGGTGGTCGGGATGTTGAAGCGTTTGCCGACGCCGTAGCCGCCGCCGGTCCAGCCGGTGTTGACCAGGTAGACCTTGGAGCCGAAGCCGCGGATGCGCTTGATCAGCAGTTCAGCATATTCGCCGGCCGGACGCGGGAAGAACGGTGCGCCGAAGCAGGTGGAGAAGGTCGACTTGATGCCGCTGCCCGAGCCCATTTCAGTCGAGCCCACCAGAGCGGTGTAGCCGGACAGGAAGTGGTAGGCCGCTTGTTCTTCGTTGAGGATCGACACTGGCGGCAGGACGCCGGTCAGGTCGCAGGTCAGGAAGATCACAGCATTCGGCTCGCCGCCCAGGTTCTTCTCGGAACGCTTGGCAACGTGCTCCAGCGGGTAGGCCGCGCGGCTGTTCTGGGTCAGGCTGACATCGGCGTAGTCGGCGTGCTTGGCGTCGTCGATCACGACGTTTTCCAGCACCGCGCCGTGCTTGATGGCTTTCCAGATGACCGGCTCGTTCTTCTCGGACAAGTCGATGCACTTGGCGTAGCAGCCGCCTTCGATGTTGAAGACAACGCCTTCGCCCCAGCCGTGTTCGTCGTCACCGATCAGGTAACGGCTTTCGTCGGCGGACAGGGTGGTCTTGCCGGTGCCCGACAGACCGAAGAACAGGGTCACGTCGCCGTCTTCGCCGATGTTGGCAGCGCAGTGCATTGGCAGCACGTCGGCGGCCGGCAGCAGGAAGTTCTGCACGGAGAACATGGCTTTCTTCATTTCACCGGCGTAACGCATGCCGGCGATCAGCACTTTCTTCTGGGCGAAGTTGATGATCACGCAACCATCGGAGTTGGTGCCGTCACGCTCAGGCACGCACTCGAAGTTGGCGACGTTCAGCACTTGCCACTCTTCGCGACCGGCCGGGTTGTACTGGGCCGGGTTGATGAACAGGCAACGACCGAACAGGTTCTGCCAGGCAGTCTGGGTGGTCATCTTCACGGCCAGGTAGTGATCTTCGGCCGCGCCTACATGCACGTGGGAAACGAAATGCTCTTGCGCGTTGTTGAATGCTTCAACACGAGCCCACAGCGCGTCGAACTTGTCGGCCGGGAACTTGCGGTTGATCGGGCCCCAGGCGATGGCTGCCTGGGTGGAAGGCTCTTCAACGATGAAACGGTCGACTGGCGAACGGCCGGTGCGATGACCGGTGCGAACAACCAGAGCGCCGGTATCGGCAAGCTCGCCCTCACCGCGGTTCAGGGCTTCTTTTACCAGATCATCAACACTCAGATCGGTGTACACGGCGTTATTGGCTTGCGTCATGAGGTTCCCCGTCGGCCAGTGGCCGAGTGTGCTCCAAACGTTTTGTAGTAGAAAGTCGTGCACTACTACCGCGAAAAAAGTGGGCCGGATTATGCCAGAAAAGCCCAAAAAGAGTAGGGCCCTCCCGTCGTAACGGCGTAATTCCGTCGTTGAGCAGTGAATTTACCTGCGCTGAACCGTTTTAGTGCCGGGTATCTGACGGCGTGTCGACGCCCGCGCCAGCGAACAATTGAGCGATATCCGCTGCGTCGAACAGGTAGCGCTGGTTGCAGAACTGGCAATCGATCTCGACCTGGCCACCTTGCTCGGCCACCAGTGCCTGCGCATCTTCCAGACCCAGACTGACCAGTGCATTGCCCGAACGCTCGCGGGAGCAACTGCAGTGGAAGCGCAGTGTCTGCACATCGAACAGACGAACCTGCTCTTCATGGTAGAGGCGATGCAGAACCGTTTCGTTGTCCAGGCTCAACAGTTCATCAGCGGTCAGGGTGTTGCCCAGCGCGGTGATGTGCTGCCAGCTGGCGGCGCGTTCTTCTTCGTCTTTCAGGCGATCGGCCGGCAGTTGCTGCAGCAGCAGACCACGGGCACGACGGCCATCGGCACAGAGCTTGAAGCGAGTGCCGACCTGCTGGGACATTACGAAGTAGTTGGTGAAGCAGTCGGACAGGGTTTCGCCGTCGAGGTCGACGATGCCCTGATAACGCTGGCCGGCGATCGGGTCGACGGTCAAGGCCAGGACACCGTTCGGCATCAGGTCGCCAAGGGTTGCGTCGGCCGGGATCTGCTCGGCGTGGTAGCGCGCCAGGCCACGAATCTCGCGCTCGCTGGAGCACTCGATCATCAGCAGCGGGATCGGGCCTTCGGAGCGGGCCTGCAGAATCAGCAAGCCATCGAATTTCAGGGTGCCCACCAGCAATGAGGCGGCAGCCATCAGTTCACCCAGCAATTGCGCAACCGGTTCCGGGTACGGGTGCTTGGCGAGCACTTCGGCGTAGCTGCGCTCCAGCGACACCAGTTCGCCGCGCGTGTCGCTGTCATCGAAGATGAAGCGTTGGGTGTAATCGGTATCGAGGAAATCGGTCATAGGTCTGGGTATCTGAATGTGATGACAAAATGGTTACAAAGAATGAAAATCCCGCGCTTCTGGCATCCTTTTTGATGCCGATGTTCAGCCACGGGAGGCATTTTATGAACAATCCGGGTTTGTTCCAATCAAGGTGGAACCTCGGCCGGCTGGTTCTGTGCAACGTTGTGCCATTGGCACTGCTGGCTTTCTGGTTATGGCCTACAGGTCAGATGCTGTGTGTGATTTTCGACGAGTGGCTGTTCCGCTCACTCAACGCACCGCTGGCCAGCAACCCCATATGGCTCCACATCTGGGCAATTGCAAGTCTGCGACCGTTCGACATTGTCGTCGGCGTGATTCTGCTGATGCTGCTGATCAAGGGCGACTGGGTATTCAGGGCAATTGATGTGCGCCGCGCCTTTTTCGGTTTTTTTTCGATCCTGCTGCTAATGGTGGTGATCCGCGCGCTGTTTTCCAAGTTCTCCGATCACATGGGCTGGCAGCACAGCAGCCCGTCGATGGTGCTCGAAGGCGCGGTGCATATCAGCGATTACTTCCCGCATCTGGAGAAGACCTGGGAGCTGAAGGACCGCTCGAGCCAGAGCTTCCCCGGTGACCACGCCTCGGTGCTGCTGATCTGGGCTCTTTTCATGGGCGTGTTCAGCCGTACGGTCGGTCAGTTCCTGGTGATCTGGGGTCTGGCGCTGCTGTTCATGTTGCCGCGTCTGGTCGCCGGTGCACATTGGGGTCAGGACGATTACATCGGAGGCCTGCTGCTGGCGATTTGGGCACTGGGCTGGGGTTACTACACGCCGTTTGCTTATCACGCGGCGAACTTCTGGTTGAAGGTCACGGCACCGGTCTTCCGGCTGCTGGGCAAGCTGCCGGTGGTTTCGCGGATGAGCGTGGTGTCCGCGCGGTAATCAAAGATGGCTGGATAAAAAACGCAGCCGCCGACGGGTCTTGAACCCAGGCCGGCAGGCTGCGTTTTTTTATTCGCCGCTACTGTTCCCACGAAACTTAAACAGATCCCGACGCTGCTTCTTGCTCGGTTTGCCGTCGGTGGTCACACCCAGAGCGCCCGCCTTGCGCATCGCCGCAGCCGCTTCACGCTTGGCAATGCTGGCCTCGGTCTCGGCATACAGCGTCTGCGCCTCAGGTGCGCCGCGACGCACGATCGACAGGGCCTGAACCACAACGGTCTTCTCGTCGAAGCCGGCGCGAATCTCGAATTCATCGCCAATGCGTGGTTCTTTGCCAGGCTTGCAGCGCTCTCCCCGACAATGCACCTTGCCACTCTCGATGGCGGCTTTGGCCAAGGCGCGAGTCTTGAAAAAACGCGCGGCCCACAGCCACTTGTCGAGACGAACCTTGTCGTCCTCTTCGCTTTTTTGTGCCATATGAATTCCTCGTTCAGCCAGTAGTCGGAACTGTACTACCGATTCTGTCGGGCGCAAGAACTCGGCCCTCCAGATAAACTGTGATCTTCGCCGGTTCAACGGCATGGAGTGATCGAGTGACCAAATTTCCGTCTTCATTGACCTCGCCCCAATCCGGGTGCCAGGGCTGCCAGCAAAGCGAGCCGCTGGGCTTCGATTTTTCCTTCGCCTATCAGCCCATCGTGGATCTGCGTGACGAGTCGGTGTACGCCTACGAGGCACTGGTCCGTGGTACGGCCGGTGAAGGCGCGTTAACCGTGCTGGATCAAGTTACAGAAGATAACCGCTACCGTTTCGACCAGCTCTGCCGGACTCGCGCCATCGAAGGCGCAGCCGAGCTTAATATGCAGACACACTTGTCGATCAACTTCATGCCCAACGCCGTCTATCGTCCAGAGCTGTGCATACGGAGCACGCTGGAAGCAGCAAAAAAACACAATTTCCCGGTCGACCGGCTGATTTTCGAAACACTGGAAAGCGAGCACGTAGATAACTATCGCCATTTGACCAATATTCTGCGTGAATACCGCGAATTCGGCTTCAAGACGGCCATCGATGATTTCGGTGCCGGTTATTCGGGGCTCAATCTGCTGGCCGACTTCCAACCAGACCTGATCAAACTCGACATGGCGCTGATCCGCGATATCGACCGCGATCGTATTCGTCAGGCTATCGTTCGGGGGATTGTCACAATCTGTGCGGAGTTGGACGTTACAGTCATCGCCGAAGGCATAGAGAGTGCGGGTGAACGGGATTTCCTGGCGGACTGCGGAATATTTCTGATGCAGGGTTACTGGTTCGCCAGGCCCGCATTCAAAGCGTTAGCCCAGGTGTCCCCTGAAGCGTGGACGCGTTAATTGTTGGTTTTTTCCATTGAAGACATTTGACCATTTGACCGTTATCGGTCTGCGCGAGTGGGTGGCGCTTCCGGATCTGGGAGTCGCCGGCCTTCGGGCAAAAATCGACACCGGTGCCAGCACCTCCAGCCTGCATGCCACCGACATCGAGCCGTTCGAACGCGACGGCGAGAAGTGGGTGCGTTTCACCGCGCACCTGGGCACTGTCGTGCAGTTGCGCCATCGGCGATGCGAAGCGCCGCTGGTTGCCCGCAAGACCATCAAGAGTTCGAACGGCCAGGCCCAGGTGCGCTACGTGATCAGCACCACCCTGGCCCTGGGTGACCGGGTCTGGCCGATCGAGTTCACCCTCGCTTGCCGCAAGTCCATGCGCTATCGCCTGTTGCTCGGTTCCAAAGCCCTGATCGACGGCCAGCTGGTGGTCAATCCGGGCATCAAATATGTACAAGACAAGCCGGTGTTCCCGGTATCTACCTCCTCCACAGGTGTTGCATGAAGATCGCTGTGCTGTCGCGGAACCCGCGTCTGTATTCCACCCGCCGTCTGGTCGAAGCCGGAACCGAACGCGGGCATGAAATGGTGGTGATCGACACCTTGCGCGCCTATATGAACATTGCCAGCCACAAGCCGCAGATCCATTACCGTGGCAAACCGCTGGAGGGTTTCGACGCAGTGATTCCACGAATCGGCGCGTCGGTGACGTTTTATGGCTGCGCGGTATTGCGCCAGTTCGAAATGATGGGGGTGTTCCCGCTCAACGAATCGGTGGCCATCGCCCGCTCGCGAGACAAACTGCGTTCATTGCAATTGCTGTCACGCCGGGGCATCGGTTTGCCGGTGACCGGTTTCGCCCACTCGCCGGACGACATTCCCGACCTGATCGACATGGTCAACGGCGCGCCGCTGGTGATCAAGGTGCTGGAAGGTACTCAGGGTATCGGCGTGGTGCTGTGCGAAACCGCGACGGCGGCGGAGTCGGTGATCGAGGCGTTCATGGGCCTGAAGCAGAACATCATGGTGCAGGAATACATCAAGGAAGCCGGCGGCGCCGACATCCGCTGCTTCGTGGTCGGCGACAAGGTGATCGCGGCGATGAAGCGTCAGGCCAAGCCCGGCGAGTTCCGCTCCAACCTGCACCGGGGCGGCAGCGCCAGCCTGATCAAGATCACCCCGGAAGAACGCATGACTGCGTTGCGTGCAGCCAAGGTCATGGGCCTGGCGGTGGCGGGTGTGGATATTTTGCGATCCAACCACGGCCCGCTGGTGATGGAAGTGAACTCGTCACCGGGTCTGGAAGGGATCGAAACCACCACGGGCAAGAACGTGGCGGGGATCATCATTGAGCATCTCGAGAAGAATGGCGGGCCGAACATGACCCGCACAAAAGGCAAGGGATAAAAAACAGCGGCGAGCTACAAGCTGCAAGTGGCGAGTAAAAGCCGCTTTTGCTTGTAGCTTGAAACTTGCCGCTTGAGGCTGCCGTTAAACGGCATCTCTTGGCAGCATCAATCCCAGCGGCAACCGCACCCGCGCTTCCAGCCCGCCACCGGATCGGTTGCGCAGCTCGACATTGCCGCCGTGCATCGACGCAATCCGCTTGACGATCGCCAAGCCCAGCCCGGTGCCCTTCCCGCCCCGCGCACGATCGCCACGGGTGAACGGGTTGAAGATCGCCTCAAGCTCGGAAGGATCGATCCCTGCCCCACGATCCATCACGCTCAACACCACGTACGGGGCGCTGGTATCACCGGACACGTAAGCCGCGACGTCCACGCTGCCGCCGGCATGATTCAACGCGTTGCCAATCAGGTTGTTCAGCAGACGCTTCATCGACACCCGACGCAGCGGGAACGGCTGGATCGGCTCCAGGCGCAGGCGCACTTTCTCTTCGGTCTGGTTATAGGGCGCCGCCACTTCACGCACCAGATCGCTGAGGTCCACCTCTTCCACCGATTCGTCCCGCCCATCGCGAATGAACGCGAGGAACTGATCGAGGATTGCGTCCATGTCTTCGATGTCGCGCACCATGTCATCGGTCAAATCGGTGCGGTCGCCCATCAACTCCAGTGATAGCCGCAAACGGGTGAGCGGTGTACGCAAGTCATGGGATACCCCGGCCAGCATCAGCTCACGCTCGCGACCGGCCTGCTCGACGTCTTCGGCCATCTGGTTGAACGCGCGATAAACTTCGGCCATCTCGCTGGGGGTGTCACTGATCGGCAGGCGCACGCTGCGGCCCTGGCCGAGTTGCCGGGCGGCGTAGACCAGACGCTTCAATGGCTGATTGAGCTGACTGACGAAAATCCAGGCAGACGCCGTGGACAGCAAGCCGATCGCCAGGAACCAGCCGAGCACGTTCCAGATCTTCTGGCCACGCAACGGGTGCGGGTACAACGGCACTTTCAGCCAGCCATCACCGAGGCTCGGGGCACGAACCCACAAGGCTGGCGGCGAGTGCATGCGCAAGCGCACTTCGGTGTCGGCACCCAGCTCCGCCTGCATCTGCCGCTGGTAGATTTCGCTGTAAGGCCAGTGCTGTTCGCCTTCCGGCACACCAGCGCCGACCACCCGGATCAGGGTCGCGGCATCGGCGATTTTCGCGCGGTTCTCTTCGTCGGCGGCCCAGTAGGCACGCAGCGTCAGGGCGACGCCGTGGCTGTATTGGCGATCCACCAGCACGTCCTCGTTCATCAACAGATAAACCAGGGTCAATGCCTTGGAAAACAATACGACGATCAGCACCAACCACAGGGTGCGCGAGAAGAAACTTTGGGGGAACCAGACGGGGGTTTTCATGGATAACCGCTACACACTTGCAGGAGCGAGCAATGCTCGCATATTGCGGATTGCGAGTCTGCGCGGACGGCGTTTCCGACCGTTTCCCGCAGACCCGCTCCTACAAATCACCCATCACTTGGTGGAGTTGCCATCCGGCACGAACACGTAGCCGACACCCCAGACAGTCTGGATGTAGCGCGGCTTGGACGGATCGGGTTCGATCATCCGGCGCAGACGGGAGATCTGCACGTCGATGGAACGCTCCAGGGCATCCCACTCACGGCCACGGGCCAGGTTCATCAGCTTGTCGCGGGTCAGCGGCTGACGGGCGTTCATCACCAGGGCCTTGAGCACCGCAAACTCGCCGGTGGTGAGCATGTGCACTTCGTCGCCGCGTTTGAGTTCGCGGGTAGCCAGGGACAGCACGTAGTCGCCGAACGTGACGTTTTCTTCTTCACTGCCCGGCGCGCCCGGCACCGGTGCAGCCTGACGGCGCAGCACGGCTTTGACGCGTGCCAGCAGCTCGTCCGGGTTGAATGGCTTGGCCAGATAGTCGTCGGCGCCCAGTTCCAGGCCCTTGATACGGCTCAGCTCGTCGCCCTTGGCGGTGAGCATGATGATCGGAATCTGATTGTTCGCGCCACGCAGGCGGCGGCAAGCGGTCAGGCCGTCTTCGCCCGGCAGCATCAGGTCGAGGACGACCAGGTTGAACACTTCACGCGACAGCAGACGATCCATCTGCTCGGTATTCGGTACGGCGCGGGCACGGTAGCCCTTGCTGACGAAAAAGCGTTCCAGCAGGCTGCTCAGCCCCGGATCGTCGTCAACGATGAGAATTTTTTCGCCTTCAGCAGTTTGTGCAGTGCTGCTCATTGGATACTCCTTTTAGCTCGGCGCGCATTATGGCGTAGCTGCCGTTATACGCACCGTGTGCATTGTTAGCAGATTTTTCCTTCACTGCCAGAAAACCGGGGCTTGAGCCTACAGACTGTGTCGCCCCCGAATGACAGAACGCTGGTTATAATGCGCGGCCTTTTGTGTCAGGCAACGTCTGAATCGTTACCGCAGGTGGCCGTCCTTTATTTTCCGGGTCACGGCAGTAATTGTTCGATTTCACGGGTCAATGGGATGCCTTTGACCCAGGCAGCGGCCAGCATCAAGCCGCCCCACCAGACTCCGGGCCTTTATTTACGCGCCTGCGAGCCTGCTTTCACAATTTGTCAGGTGGTTTTATGGACAGCATCAACAGCCGCATCGCCGAGGAACTCGGCGTACGCCCACAACAGGTCGAAGCGGCCGTCGCGCTACTCGATGAAGGCTCTACCGTTCCCTTCATCGCCCGTTACCGGAAAGAAGTGACCGGCAGCCTCGATGACACCCAACTGCGTCATCTGGAAGAGCGTCTGCGCTACCTGCGAGAACTCGACGAACGGCGCATCAGCATTCTTTCCAGCATTCAGGAGCAGGGCAAACTCACCCCTGAGCTGGAGCGCGAAATCAAACTCGCCGACACCAAGACCCGCCTCGAAGACTTGTACCTGCCGTACAAGCAGAAGCGCCGCACCAAGGGCCAGATCGCCCTGGAAGCCGGCCTCGGCGAACTGGCCGACGGTCTGTTCAACGACCCGTCGCTGGCCCCGGAAGCCGAAGCCGCGCGCTTCATCGACGCCGAAAAAGGCGTGGCCGACGTCAAGGCAGCGCTGGAAGGCGCCAAGTACATCCTCATGGAGCGCTTCGCCGAAGACGCCAACCTGCTGGAAAAACTGCGCACCTACCTGAAACAGGAAGCCACCCTCAGTGCCCGCGTGATCGCCGGCAAGGAAGAGGAAGGCGCCAAGTTCCGTGACTACTTCGAACACGACGAACCGCTGAAAAGCATGCCTTCGCACCGCGCGCTGGCGATTTTCCGTGGCCGCAACGAAGGCATTCTCAGCTCCGCGCTGAAAGTCGGCGACGAGCTGCCGGGCACCCTGCACCCGTGCGAAGGCATGATCGGCCAGCACGTCGGCATCCAGAACCAGAACCGTCCGGCCGACAAGTGGCTGAGTGAAGTGGTGCGCTGGACCTGGAAGGTCAAGCTCTACACCCACCTGGAAACCGACTTGCTCGGCGAGCTGCGCGACGGCGCCGAAACCGAAGCGATCAACGTGTTCGCCCACAACCTGCACGACCTGCTGCTGGCCGCCCCGGCCGGCCCGCGCGCGACTCTGGGCCTCGACCCGGGCCTGCGCACCGGCTGCAAGGTTGCGGTGGTCGACTCCACCGGCAAGCTGCTGGATCACGCCACGGTTTACCCGCACGTGCCGCACAACAAATGGGATCAGACCATCGCCATTCTGGCCGCCCTGTGCGCCAAACACTCGGTCGACCTGATCGCCATCGGCAACGGCACCGCCAGCCGTGAGACCGACAAGCTGGCGATCGAACTGATCAAAAAATACCCAGCGATGAAAATGACCAAGGTCATGGTCTCCGAAGCCGGCGCATCGGTGTATTCGGCATCGGAACTGGCAGCCAAGGAATTCCCGGATCTGGACGTATCGATCCGTGGCGCGGTCTCGATCGCCCGTCGTCTGCAGGATCCACTGGCCGAGCTGGTGAAGATCGATCCAAAATCCATCGGTGTCGGTCAGTACCAGCACGACGTGTCGCAGCTGAAACTGGCGCGCGGTCTGGACGCCGTGGTCGAGGACTGCGTGAACGCCGTGGGCGTGGACGTGAACACTGCCTCCGTGGCGCTGCTGGCGCGGATCTCCGGCCTCAACGCGACCCTGGCGCAAAACATCGTGGCTCACCGTGACGAGCACGGCGCGTTCAAGACTCGTGCTGCGCTGAAGAAAGTCGCGCGTCTGGGCGAGAAAACCTTCGAACAGGCCGCCGGCTTCCTGCGTGTGATGAACGGCGACAACCCACTGGATTCCTCGGCCGTTCACCCGGAAGCCTATCCGCTGGTGCAGCGCATTGCCGCTGAAACCGACCGCGACATCCGCTCGCTGATCGGCGACGCCGCGTTCCTCAAGCGTCTGGATCCGAAGAAATTCACCGACGAGACCTTCGGTCTGCCAACCGTTACCGACATCCTGCAAGAGCTGGAAAAACCGGGCCGCGACCCGCGTCCGGAGTTCAAGACCGCCGAGTTCCAGGAAGGCGTCGAGGACCTGAAGGACCTGCAACTGGGGATGATTCTCGAAGGCGTGGTGACCAACGTGACCGCGTTCGGTGCGTTCGTCGACATCGGCGTGCATCAGGACGGTCTGGTGCACATTTCGGCGCTGTCGGAGAAATTCATCAAGGATCCGCGCGAAGCGGTGAAGGCCGGTGACGTGGTGAAAGTGAAGGTCATGGAAGTCGACATCCCGCGCAAACGCGTCGGCCTGTCGATGCGCATGAGCGACACCCCGGGCGAGAAGATCGACGGCGCCCGGGGCTCGCGTCCGGGCTCGGCACCACGCCAGTCGCAGGGTTCGGCTCCGCGCAAGGAAAGCACCCCGGCGGCTCCGGTGAATAACGCGATGGCGTCGCTGTTTGCCAACGCCAAGCAGTTGAAGAAACGCTGATGGAAATGCCGGCCGGGCTCGTCGAGAGCGCGTTTTTCAAACTGTTGGGCTGCCGCCTGCACAGTCTGGAAACCGGGGTGGCGCAAGTCGCCCTGGCGCTGGAACCCGAACTGCGCAACCGCGGCGGCAAGCTGCACGGTGGCGCGCTGTTCAGTCTGGTGGATATCGCCATGGGGCTGGCCTGTTCCAGCACCCACGGCTTCGACCAGCAGAGCGCGACCATCGAGTGCAAGATCAACTACATCCGCGCCGTCTCGGAAGGCGAGGTGATGTGCACGGCGCGGGTGATCCACCCGGGCCGGCGCACGCTGGTGGTCGAAGCCGACGTGATGCAGGGCGACAAACTGGTCGCAAAAGCGCAAGGCACGTTCGCTGTCCTGTAGATGTTGTTCATCATTTTGAGTTAATTTCGGCGCTGTGATCGCAGCGTCGAGCTTTTCTGTGGGAGCGGGCTTGCCCGCGAAGAGGGAGTGTCAGGCAGCATCAGTTCGCCTGACACGACGCCTTCGCGGGCAAGCCCGCTCCCACAGGAACCGCGTAATCTTCGCGTGCATCGGCCAGATTCAGGGAGTGAAGTTGGCGTTTCAACGGGGGCTTCAGAGCCCGAAAAACCAGGCGAAAACGCCAGTTTCAACTTCACCCTTGTAGACCGTCCTGCCCACCCCCATATTGGGGCGACTGACGCGTGAAGGAATCCAAATTGAGCGAACTTCTCAACCGCCGCCTGGCTCTGCTCGGCGAGCGCGCTAACCTCTCTCTGCTTGAGCAGTGCCTTCACGGTATCGAACGTGAATGCCTGCGGGTGACCGGCGAAGGCCGCCTGGCCCAAACGCCGCACCCTGAAGCCCTGGGTTCCGCGCTGACCAACGAACAGATCACCACCGACTATTCCGAGTCGCTGCTGGAGTTCATCACGCCCGCCCTGCCAGACCCTGCCGATACCTTGGCGAGCCTGGACAAGATTCATCGCTTCGCCTACAGCAAGCTCGGCAACGAGTACCTGTGGAGTCCATCGATGCCGTGCCCGTTGCCGGCCGAGGAAGACATCCCGATCGCCTATTACGGCACCTCCAACATCGGTCAGCTCAAGTACGTCTACCGCAAGGGCCTGGCCCTGCGTTACGGCAAGACCATGCAGTGCATCGCCGGGATTCACTACAACTTCTCCCTGCCGGAAAAGCTCTGGCCACTGCTGAAAGAAGCCGAAGGCTTCGTCGGCACCGACCGGGATTTCCAGTCGTCGTCCTATATTGCGCTGATCCGCAACTTCCGGCGCTACAGCTGGCTGCTGATGTACCTGTTCGGTGCCTCGCCGGCGCTGGACGCCGGTTTCCTGCGTGGTCGTGCGCATCAGCTGGAACAGCTGGATCCGGACACCCTGTACCTGCCCTACGCCACCAGCCTGCGCATGAGCGACCTCGGTTACCAGAGCAACGCCCAGGCCGGACTGACCCCTTGCTACAACGACCTGGCGAGCTACACCGACAGCCTGCGCAAAGCGGTGGCCACGCCGTACGCGCCGTACGTCGAAGTCGGCACGCACCAGGATGGCGAGTGGGTGCAACTGAACACCAACATCCTGCAGATCGAAAACGAGTACTACTCGAACATCCGCCCGAAACGCGTGACCTATACCGGCGAGCGGCCGATCCAGGCCTTGATGGCCCGTGGCATTCAGTACGTCGAAGTGCGCTGCCTGGACATCAACCCGTTCCTGCCGATGGGCATCGACCTCACCGAGTCGCGCTTCCTCGACGCGTTCCTGCTGTACTGCGCGCTGAACGAAAGCCCGCTGCTGACCAACAACTCCTGCGGCAACGCCACCTCCAACTTCCTCAGCGTGGTCAAGGAAGGCCGCCGTCCGGGCCTGCAATTGCAGCGCGACGGCCAACCGGTCGAGCTGAAGGAATGGGCTGCCGAGCTGCTGGAAAAAATCGCTCCGCTGGCAGCGCTGCTGGATCAAAGCCATGGCGGCGATGCCCATAGCAAGGCGCTCGATGCGCAACTGGCCAAGGTCAAGGATTCGTCCCTGACGCCTTCGGCCCAGGTGTTGGCAGCCATGGCCACGCACAAGGAAAGCTTCGCGCAATTCTCCCTGCGCCAGAGTCAGGCTCACGCCGAGTTCTTCCGCAGAGAGCCGTTGGCGGCTGAAGAACAGGCGAAGTTTGAAGAACTGGCGCGGTCTTCGCTGGCCCAACAGGCGGAGCTGGAGCAGAACGAGGTGGGCGATTTCGACGTGTTTGTCGGGTCGTATCAGGCGAGCATTTTGGCGATCAGCAACTGACATCAGAAGGTTCTTTGATCGTTCCCACGCTCTGCGTGGTAACGCCTCAATGGACGCTCCGCGTCCAAGTGACGCGGAGCGTCACGAGCTGCATTCCCACGCAGAGCGTGGGAACGATCAAAAAAAGCCTCAAGGGACGCTCTGCGTCCCAGTGACGCGGAGCGTCACAAGCTGAATTCCCACGCAGAGCGTGGGAACTATCAAATACCCCCGGCTTAGATTTTTCCGCTCATAAGATCATTCTAAAAAGTTATTTATTTTTAGATTCTTAGATCATTTAGTCTCCTTTCACGCCGACGCTCGGTCGCCTGATATGGAGCTCTTCAATGAAACTGAATTTCCCGCTTCGCCTGCTGGCCGTGGCCTCTCTGGCTGCTGCAAGTTTCCTGGCTCAGGCCGCCGACCTCACCGTCGCCTACCAGACCACCGTTGACCCGGCGAAAGTCGCCCAGGCCGACGGCGCCTATGAAAAAGCCACCAAGGCCGACATCAACTGGCGCAAATTCGATAACGGTGCCGACATCATTGCCGCCATCGCTTCCGGTGACGTGCAGATCGGTTACCTCGGTTCCAGCCCGCTGACCGCTGCGATCACCCGTAAAGTCCCGGTGGAAACCTTCCTCATCGCCACTCAGATCGGCGCCGCCGAAGCACTGGTCGCCCGCGACGGCTCCGGCATCAAGACGCCGCAGGATCTGGTCGGCAAGAAAATCGCCGTGCCGTTCGTGTCCACCGGTCACTACAGCCTGCTGGCCGCGCTGAAGCACTGGAACATCGATCCATCGAAAGTCACCGTCCTCAACCTCGCCCCGCCAGCGATCATTGCTGCGTGGAAACGCGGTGACATCGACGCTACCTACGTTTGGGATCCGGCGCTGGGTGTGGCCAAGGAAAACGGCAAAGTGCTGATCACTTCCGGTGAACTGGCCAAGTTCGGCGCGCCGACCTTCGACGCCTGGATCGTGCGCAAGGACTTCGCGGAGAAGCATCCGGAAATCGTCACCGCATTCGCCAAGGTCACCCTCGACGCCTACGCCGACTACCGCAAGGATCCGAAAGCCTGGCTGGCCAACCAGAGCAACGTCGACAAGCTGGTGAAGCTTTCGGGCGCCAAGGCCAGCGACATCCCATTGCTTCTGCAAGGCAACGTCTACCCGCTGGCGGCGGATCAGGTCAGTGACCTCGGTGCACCGACCACCAAAGCCATCACCGACACCGCTGCGTTCCTCAAGGAGCAAGGCAAGGTCGAAGCGGTACTGCCGGACTACGCGCCGTACGTCAGCGCCAAGTACATCACCAACTGATCGGGAGTTAATCGCGATGGCCTTGCTACAGCTGGAGCGCATCAGCGCACAGTATCCCGGCAGCCCGGAACCGGTACTGTCCGACATTTCCCTGACCCTCGGCCCTCAGCAATTGCTGGTGGCCCTCGGCCCGTCCGGCAGTGGCAAGACTTCGCTGTTGAACCTGATTGCCGGTTTCGTCGAACCGAGCGCCGGCCGCATCACCCTCGACAACGTGCCGGTCAAAGGCCCGAGCGCCGAACGCGGCGTGGTGTTCCAGGACGACGCCCTGCTGCCCTGGCAGGACGTGCTGGCCAACGTGGCTTTCGGTCTGGAACTGGCCGGTGTGGCCAAGGACAAACGCGAACAGCGCGCCCGGGAAATGCTCGCGCTGGTCGATCTTTCCGGTTTTGAACACCGTCGCATCTGGCAGCTTTCCGGCGGCCAGAAGCAGCGTGTCGGCCTGGCCCGCGCCCTCGCGGCGGACCCGCGTGTGTTGCTGATGGACGAGCCCTTTGGCGCCCTCGATGCCTTCACCCGCGAACAGATGCAGGAGCTGTTGCTGCAAGTCTGGCAACGCACCGCCAAGCCGGTGTTCCTGATTACCCACGACATTGAAGAAGCGGTGTTCCTCGCCACTGACCTGATTCTGCTGGCGCCGAATCCGGGGCAGATCGTCGAGCGCCTGCACCTCGACTTCGGCCAGCGCTACGCCGCCGGTGAGTCGGCACGAACCATCAAATCCGACCCGCGTTTTATCGAAACCCGCGAACACGTGCTTGCCAAAGTGTTCTCGCAACGCAGCGCCGTTCAGCGGCAGGAGCGCGCATGAGCAGTTACGACGTTTCCGCCACCGCCGTGAAACCCGCCGCCACGTCGGTGGTGATTCCCGTGCGCCGCAGCCTCAGCACCCGCTGGATCAGCCTGCTGACCCTGTTCGCGTTGCTGGTGATCTGGTGGGCCGTGACGGCCACTGGCCTGATCGAGCCGCTGTTCCTGCCGCCACCGTCCGCCGTACTGCAAAAAGGCTGGTTGCTGGCGACCACGGGCTACATGGATTCGACGTTGTGGCAGCACTTGGGCGCGAGCCTGAGCCGCATCGGTCTGGGCCTTGGTTTTGCGATTTTGACCGCAGTGCCGGTGGGCATTGCCATCGGCGCCAACCGCATCGCCCGTGGCGTGCTCGATCCGCTGATCGAGTTCTACCGGCCGATTCCGCCACTGGCTTATCTACCGCTGATCGTGATCTGGTGCGGCATCGGCGAGTTGTCGAAAGTGCTGCTGATCTATCTGGCGATTTTCGCCCCGATCGCGATTGCCACCGCCACCGGCGTGCGCACCGTCGACCCGGCCAAATTGCGCGCCGCACAGTCGCTGGGCGCCACCCGCGCGCAACTGATCCGCCATGTGATTTTGCCAAGCGCCCTGCCGGACATTCTGACCGGTGTGCGCATTGGCCTCGGTGTCGGCTGGTCGACCCTGGTCGCCGCCGAACTGATCGCGGCCACCAGCGGCCTGGGCTTCATGGTGCAGTCGGCTGCGCAGTTCCTGGTCACCGATGTGGTGGTGCTGGGGATTCTGGTCATCGCCCTGATCGCCTTCGCGATGGAGATGGGCCTGCGCGCCCTGCAACGCAAACTGGTGCCGTGGCACGGCCAGGCCCACTGATTTTTCAGCACTGACTACCCCGACAGTTTCGGGGCCCCGGAATTGAAGAGAACCACCATGAGCAGCCTGAACATCACCCCGTTAAGCTCGGCCCTCGGCGCACAGATCAGCGGCGTCGACATCAGCCAGCCGCTGAACCTGGAACAGCGCGACGCCATCGAGCAGGCGCTGCTCAAGTATCAAGTGCTGTTCTTTCGCAATCAGCCGATCGAACCTTCGCAACAGGCGCGCTTCGCCCACTATTTCGGCGACTTGCACATTCACCCGATCTACCCGAACGTGCCGGAACAACCGGAAGTGCTGATCCTCGACACCGCCGTCACCGACGTGCGCGACAACGCGATCTGGCACACCGACGTGACCTTCCTGCCGACCCCGGCCATGGGTGCGGTGCTCAGCGCCAAGCTGTTGCCGGAGTTTGGTGGCGACACGTTGTGGGCCAGCGGAATTGCTGCGTATGAAGCGCTCTCGGCGCCGATGAAAGCGCTGCTCGAAGGGCTGACCGCGACTCACGACTTCACCCGCTCGTTTCCGCTGGAGCGCTATGGCAACACGCCGCAGGCACTGGCGCAGTGGGAAGAGGCGCGGCGCAAGAATCCACCGCTGTCGCATCCGGTGATTCGCACGCACCCGGTGAGCGGACGGCGTTCGCTGTTCGTCAACGAAGGGTTCACGTCGAAGATCAATGAGCTGTCGGAGACCGAGAGCGAAGCGGTGTTGAAGTTCTTGTTCGCGCATGCGACGCGGCCGGAGTTCACCATTCGCTGGCGCTGGCAGAAAGATGACATCGCGTTCTGGGACAACCGCGTGACGCAACATTACGCGGTGGATGACTACCGGCCGGCGCGGCGGGTGATGCAGCGGGCTACGGTGTTGGGGGATGTGCCGTTTTTTCGCTGAGCCTTTACGTTGATCGTTCCCACGCTCTGCGTGGGAACGCCTCTACGGACGCTCCGCGTTCGGCTTGGCAGGGGACGCGGAGCGTCCCGGGCTTAATTCCCACGCGGAGCGTGGGAACGATCTGTGTGTCGTTATTCAGCTGTCGAAGGCTTCTCCCAAAGATTGATCCCGCCCTCCTGGGCAAACCGGTCAATCTCCGCCAGCTCCTCAGCACTGAAGCTCAGATTCTTCAACGCCCCGACGTTCTCGACAATCTGCTCCGGCCGGCTCGCGCCAATCAGCGCCGAGGTCACCCGCGGATCCCGCAGTGTCCACGCCAATGCCAATTGCGCCAGGCTCTGCCCGCGACGCTTGGCGATCTCGTTCAGCGCCCGAACGTGAGCGATGTTGGCCTCGGACAAGTGCGAAGCCTGCAACGAACCACCGCCCGGACGATTGACCCGCGCATCCGCCGGCACGCCGTTGAGGTACTTGTCGGTCAGCAGGCCTTGCGCCAGCGGGGTGAAGGCAATCACGCCAGTGCCGAGTTCGTCAGTGGTGTCGAGCAGGTCCTTTTCCACCCAGCGGTTGAGCAGGTTGTACGCTGGCTGGTGAATCAGCAGCGGTACTTTCCACTCTTTGAGCAATGCGGCGATTTCGCGGGTTTTCACTCCGGAGTACGACGAGATGCCGATGTACAACGCCTTGCCCTGCTGCACCGCCGTGGCGAGGGCGCTGGCGGTTTCTTCCAGCGGGGTGTCCGGGTCGAAGCGGTGCGAATAGAAGATATCCACATAGTCCAGGCCCAGGCGTTGCAGGCTCTGGTCGAGGCTCGCCAGCACGTATTTGCGCGAACCGCCGCCCTGGCCGTAAGGGCCGGGCCACATGTCCCAACCGGCCTTGCTGGAGATGATCAGTTCATCGCGGTACTGCTTGAAGTCTTCGCGCAGCAGACGGCCGAAGTTGATCTCGGCGCTGCCGTAGGGCGGGCCATAGTTGTTGGCCAGGTCGAAGTGGTTGATGCCCAGGTCGAACGCCGTGCGCAGCAACGAGCGCTGGGTGTCGATCGGCGTGCTGTCGCCGAAGTTGTGCCACAGGCCCAGGGACAGCGCCGGCAGCACCAGACCGCTGCGTCCGACGCGGCGGTAAGGGATGGAGTCATAGCGGTTTTCGGCAGCGGTGTAAGTCATCGAATCCTCTCTTGTCGGTCTTGAATCGGGTGTCGATTGCTACGCAAATCTGTTGCCGGGCCGGGCGAGGCCAAGGTTCTGGCGCAAAGTCCGGCCTTCGTATTCGGTTCTGAACAGCCCACGCCGTTGCAGTTCCGGGACCACGCCGTTGGCGAAGTCTTCGAGCCCGCCGGGCAGGTGTGGCACCAGCACGTTGAAACCGTCCGCCGCGCCCTGCTCGAACCATTCCTGCAAACGGTCGGCAATCTGCGCCGGTGTACCGACGACGCTGTAATGCCCGCGACCGCCAGCGATTCTGCGGCCCAGTTCGGCCAGGGTCAGATGCTCGCGGCCGGCCAGTTCGGTCAGCAGTTTCTGTCGGCTTTGCTGGCCGCTGTCAGTCAGCGGCAATTCCGGCAGCGGCCCGTCCAGCGGGTACTTCGACAGATCGAAGTTGCCCAGCATACGCCCAAGCAAGGCGATGCCCACCTCGGGTTCGACCAATTGCTGAAACGTTTCACATTTTTCCTGCGCTTCGGCTTCCGTCTGCCCGACCACGACAAACACGCCGGGCATGATTTTCAGCGAATCGGCACTGCGTCCGTACTTCGGCAAGCGTCCCTTGAGGTCGGCGTAAAACGCCTGAGCGCTGGCCAGTGAGGTCTGCGCGGTGAACACCACTTCGGCGGTCTGCGCCGCCAGTTCACGCCCGGTTTCCGACGAGCCGGCCTGCACGATCACCGGCTGACCCTGTGGCGAACGCGCGACATTCAGCGGGCCTTTGACCCGGAAGTGCTCGCCAACGTGATTCAGCACGTGCAGTTTTTCCGGGTCGTAATACGCACCGCTGGCTTTGTCGCGGAGGAAAGCATCGTCCTGCCAACTGTCCCAGAGACCCGTGACCACCTGATGAAATTCCCGGGCGCGGCTGTAGCGTTCGGCATGGCCGATGTGTTCGTCGCGGCCAAAATTCTGCGCTTCGGCGGCGTTGTCCGAGGTCACCAGATTCCACCCCGCTCGCCCGCCGGACAGGTGATCGAGCGAAGCGAACTTGCGCGCCACGTGGTACGGCTCGTTGTAGCTGGTGGTTGCGGTGGCGATCAGGCCGATGTGTTCGGTCACCGCGCTCAAGGCCGAGAGCAACGTCAGCGGTTCGAAGTGATCCGAACGGGCCATGCGGCTGGCGATGTCCTGGGTCGGCGCGGCGACGCTGTCGGCGACAAACAAGGTGTCAAACTTCGCTGCCTCGGCAATCTGCGCCAGGCGTTTGTAATGGGCGAAATCCAGCCCGGCGTTGGCCGGTACGTCCGGGTGACGCCACGCGGCAACGTGGTGTCCGGTGGCCATGAGGAACGCGCCGAGTTTCAGCTGTCTGCTCATCTCAGAAGTCCTTGCGCAGTTGCACGCCGAAGTAGCGCTCGTCGTCGCGAGGCACAGCGCGGTAGATGTAGTTGCCACCGCTGGCGAGCAATGGCGAATAGGACTTGTCGGTGAGGTTCTTGCCCAGCAACGCCACGCGCCAGCCATTGGTGTAATCGGCCAGGGCCACGCTGGCGTTCCAGAGTCCGTAGGCGCCCTGCTTGGTGTCGGCGTTCTGGCTGATGTCGTACTGCACTTCGCTCTGCCAGCTGTAATCGGTGCCGAGTTCGATATCCAGGCCGTTATCCAGCGGGATGGTGTAGTCGGCCCGCACGTAGCTTTTCCAGTCCGGGCTGAAAGGCAGCGGCTTACCGTTGACGTTGCACGACGCCGCCGCACCCGCCGGGCAGGCGAACTCGTCGATGCGGGCGCGGGTGTAGGCCAGCGCGCCGGAGAACTTCAGTTGCTGGGTCGCCTGCAGGGCGAGATCAAGTTCCACACCTTCGGTTCTGACGCTGCCGGCGTTGATCAGGCGCGTTACCACTTGCCCGGCGACGGTGTCGAAAAAGTTCGCCTGGTAGTTGTCGTAGTCGCTGTGGAAAACCGCGAGGTTGGTGGTCAGGCGATTGTTCCAGGACGAGGCTTTGATCCCCGCCTCCCAGGTGTTGGAGGTTTCCGGTTTCAGCGCTTCGGTATCGCGCGGCTGCATGTTGAAGAACACGTTGTAGGCCGGGCCTTTGTAGCCGCGCGAGTAAGTCAGGTAGGTGGTGACGGTATCGCTCAGGTCGTACTGCAAACCGAGCCGGCCGGACCAGCCGTCCTCGTCCACCGAACCGGAACTGCGGGTGGCCGGTTGAATGCCGCTGACCGTGGTGGCGGACGTGGAGACGCGACGGTGATCGTATTCGAGATCGTCGTGGGTGTAGCGCAGGCCGGCGATGCCACGAAAGTCCGAGGTGAAATTCAGCGTGCTCTCGCCGAACACCGCATAGCTGTCGCTGGTGGTGCTGTAATCGGCGACGCCGCGATCAGTGCGCGTGGTGGTCGTCAGGGTGCGCTGATAGGTTTCCTCGTCCTTGCCGTGCATGTAGAACAGGCCGCCGACGTATTCGAGGAACTCGCCTTTCGGCGACGCCAGCCGCAGCTCCTGCGAGTACTGATCGAAGGCCAGATCGCCCTTGTCCGCCGTGCCGGGGAACGCGGTCGTCACCGTGCCGAGGCGGTCGCCATCCTGATACTGGGTGTTGTCCCAGCCGCGCCACGCGGTAATCGAGGTCAGGGTGTAATCCCCCAGTTGCCAATCGAGCTGGCCGGACAGGCCCTTGTTAGTGTCCTCGACGTGGGAGCGGGTGTCGGTGTTGATGTCGCGGTTGTGGCTGGTGGCGCCGACCGGGCTCAACGCATTCGCGAAGGCCGGGGTCAGAGCCTTGGTCACGACGCCGTTGGGGCCGTCATCGTGGGACTGCATGTAGTCGGCGATCAGGGTGAAGGTGATGTCGTCGTTCGGGGTGAATTCCAGTTTGCCGCGCACGCCACGATGGTTATAGCCGTTGACCTCCTGACCGTTGTGCTGGTTGTCGACGTTGCCGTCGTACGTGCCGAACAAGGTGCTGATCGAGCCCTCGAGCGTGTCCGGAATCAGACTGCCGCCGATGCCGAAACGGGTGCGGCTTTCGTTGCCGCTGTAGTACGACTGATCGATGTAGCCGTGGGTCTCGGTGGTCGGCGCCTTGCTGGTGATGTTCAGCACGCCGGCCGAAGCGTTCTTGCCGAACAGCGTGCCTTGCGGGCCGCGCAGAACTTCGACGCGTTCCAGGTCCAGCAGATCGAGAGTGGACTGGCCGGGACGGGCATAGACCACGCCATCGATCACCGTGGCCACGGTCGGCTCGACGCCTGGCGAGGTGGAAATCGTCCCCACGCCACGCACGAACAACGAGGTGTCCTTGTTCGATGCGCCGGTGCGGAAATTCAGCGACGGCACTTGCTGGACGATGCTCGCCACGCTGTTGCGGTTGTCCCGTTCCAACTGCTCGCCGTCGATCACCGACACCGCCACCGGGACCTTTTGCAGCGACTCTTCGCGGCGGGTGGCGGTGACCGTGACGGACTTGAGTGTCGGCTCCTGATCGGTGCTGTCGGCGGCGAACGCGGCAGGCAGCGGCAGCGCGGCCAGCCCGGTGAGTAGCCAGCCCGCAGCGCGGATCGATTGCGCCAGTTTGTGTGTCGCCCCAGGAATGTTGTGCATGTTTGCCCGCTCGGAAAGTTGCCCTGAACCGCTGCCGTTCTGCGACGACAGCGCCTGTCTCGGTGTCTTGGGCATTCGCTCGAGCGAGTAGCAGACAACGCGCTTTGTTAGCGCTAACATCGCCAGTATTGGCAAGCCGGAGATAGACCGTCCAATACTGAAAAATTACTTTTATATGCGTTTTGGTTTTTAAGAAGGATCGAGCCTTGAGCGAAGAAAAGCCCCGCAAACGCCGTGGCGCCGGTCGCGTGACCCTCAACGCGGTGGCGCGCCAGGCCGGTATTTCGGCGATCACCGTGTCGCGCTATTTCAACCAGCCGGAACAGGTCTCGCCCGAGCGTCGCGAACGGATCGCGGCGGTGGTCGCCGAACTGGGTTATGTGCCGAATCTGGTGGCCGGCGGACTCGCCTCTGCACGGGGAAAAATCGTCGGCATGGTGATCCCGAACATCTCCGGGCCGATCTTTGCCAACACCATTCAGGGCTTCAGCGACACCCTCAGCCGTCACGGTTATCAGCTGTTGCTGGCATCGAGTTACTTCAGCACCGAGCAGGAAGAAAACGCCGTGCGGGCGTTCCTGGGCTGGTCGCCGGCGGCGCTGGTGGTCACCAGTCACTTCCACAGCATGGGCACGGAAAAGATGCTCGCCGAAGCGGATATTCCGGTGATCGAAACCTGGGATTACCAGCCGGATCGCGAGCCGATGCAGATCGGTTTTTCGCACTTTGAAGTGGGGGTCAGTGCCGCTCGTTATTTGCACGGCAAAGGCTACCGGCGAATCGCCTTCGTGCAGAACAGCGCCCCCGGCGACTTCAGCGCACTGGAGCGCCGCGACGGTTATGCGGCGACCGTGCGTGAGCTAGGACTTGAGCCCTGGGTATTCGCACCCGCCGCCGATCGCGCCCCGTTCGAGGCCGGCAAGCAAGCGATGGAAGCACTGATGAAAGCCTCACCACGCCCGGACGCCATCATCTTCGCCAACGACAACCTCGCCGCCGGCGGCCTGCTCGCCGGACAACGCGCCGGCCTCAAGATCCCCGAAGACTGCGCCGTCCTCGGCTTCGGCGACTACCCGTTCGCCGAGATGCTGCTGCCGAGCCTGAGCACGATCAAACCGCCGGCGCTGGAGATCGGCGTGCTGGCGGCAACCCGGGTGCTGGAAAGTCTGGGCGTTTTGCCGAGCGATGAGGTGCAGCGGTTGAATCTGCTGCAATGCACGGTCATTGAGCGGGAAAGTACCTGACCCAGAGACTCGCTCTAACGGCATGGGAGTCAGATCGAAAAATATGGGGTGATATCAAACTCGACTACATCCCAAACGCCTCCGGCGTATTCCGGGTTGTCGAGATGAGCACCAATATCCCGCACCTGCGGCAACGACTCGCGATCCTCGACCAGTCCCGCAAAGTGCAATGCCAGTGCTTCTTGAATGTTGCTGATAGCTTCAGCGGCTGTACCGCCTGCCGAGTAACAACCCGGAATGTCGGGGACGATCACTCCGTAGTCTGAGTCGGAATCCTTATGCAGAACGACCGGGAATTTCATTAGAGCCCCTTCCTGTACACCCGTAGATGCAGCGCACTATAGGTGTAACCACCAATCAGAAAGCTAAATTACACATCTTGAAATCGATCGTTACGTGAAGATCTGATGCAGCTCGCAGTCTGGATGACATAGACAGAGCGTCATGGTCAGCCGGCGGAGAGATACGAAAAGAATGGGCTGGTTTGGCTATGCTCTAAAAGGACACCGAGCTGGACGAATCACAGGTAAACGAACCCACCAGGCGAAACCCACCATGCACACCGCAATCATCATCTTCTTCGGCCTGATCCTGCTGGCATTGATGTTTTACATCGGCGAGCGCATCGGTTTCAGTCGGCAGACGCTGGCCTATGGTTTCGCGGCGTTGTGGCTGGCGTTGACGGTGATCAATGGTGCGGTCGGCGTGGTCCACGCCGGGCAGCCGTTGGGGTCGGAGATTGCGATCGGCAGCGCCGTGTATGGCGTGCCGCTGGCGGCGATGGTGTTGTTCATGGTGCTGAGCGCCGAGACCTGAATCGTCCCGGCGCCCTGCCCCGATCAACGCACCAGATGCAGGAACTGCATGTGCCGTTCGTACTGGTCGAGGATGTCGTTGATGATCTGCTCTTTCGTGTAACCGACCAGATCGTAGTCCTGACTGCCCTCGCTCAAGTGCACTTCAGCGCGGTAGTAGCGGCGATTGTTGAGCTGCTTGGAACCCATGCCGCCACGGGCGAACGACGGCGTGAAGTAGCCGCGCATCTGCACCTGGTAGATGAACGGGTGCTGTTCACCGTGACCGATTTCCAGGCTGACGCTGTCGTGCGCCGGATCCGGTTGGGTGACCACGTTCAGGCCTTTCTCGGCGAACACGGCCGTCACTTCTTCGATGGCCGGCTTCACCGTGGTGTCCATGAAGCGGTACACCTCGTCCCGCGACGGGAAGTGGACGGCCTGACTCAGACGCTGACGCCAGCCGCCCTTGCCACGCCGTGAACCGGACACCGGCGCCAGCGAATGCAGTTGCGCGATCTGCTTCTGCGACTCCAGATAGAACGCCTTGTGCAGGCCCCACATCATCAGCAGCAGAATCAGCGAGAACGGCAGCGAGGTCAGCACCACCGCCGACTTCAACGCATCGATGCTGCCGGAGAACAGCAGCGCACTGGTCACCAGCGCGGTCATCGCGCCCCAGAACACCCGCAGCCATTTCGGCCCGTCTTCATCCGGGTTGCCGCCCTTGGCCGACAGGGTCGAGAGCACCACGGTGCCGGAGTCGGCGGAGGTGACGAAAAACACGAAACTGATGAACACCGTCACCGCGATAACGGTCTTGCTCCACGGATAGGTTTCCAGCAGCAGATAGAGGGTCATCGACGGGTTATCGAGGGCCGACATGCCCAGCGCCGACATACCGTGGTTGAGCACTTGGTCGATGGCGCTGTTGCCGAAGATCGACATCCACGCCAGGGTGAAACCCAGCGGAATCAGCAGCACGCCGAAGACGAATTCGCGGATGGTCCGGCCACGGGAAATCCGTGCGATGAACAGGCCCACGAACGGCGACCATGCAATCCACCAGGCCCAGTAGAAGACTGTCCAGCCGCCGAGCCAGTCGCTCGGTTTGTCGTAGGCGTAGAGGTCGAAACTTTTCATCGGCAAGGCGCCGAGGTAGTCGCCGAGGTTCTGGATCAGGGTGTTGAGCAAATGCTGGGTGGGGCCGGCGAACAACACGAACAGCAGCAGCGCACAGGCCAGCAGCATGTTGATGTCGGACATGACCCGCACACCTTTATCCACGCCGGAGACGGCGACGATGATCGCTGCGCCCATCATCAGCGTGATCAGGCCGACTTGAATCCACTGGGTGTGGGCGATGCCGAACAGGTAGTCCAGACCGGAGTTGAGATGGAGCACACCGAAGCCCATGTCCGCACCGAGGCCGAACACCGTGGCGATAATGCCGAAGCCGTCCACTGCGTAGCCGATGGGGCCGTTGATGCGTTTGCCGATCAGCGGATACAGCGCCGAACGCAGGGCCAGCGGCAGGTTATGCCGGTAGGCGAAATACGCCAGCGCCATGCCGACAAAGGCGAACACGCCCCAGCCGTGCAGGCCCCAGTGCAGAAACAGAATCTGCATCGCCTGACGCGCCGCCTCCGCCGTGCCGGCCTCGCCTTGCGGCGGCTGGAGCATATGGGTCAGCGGTTCGGACACACAGAAGAAAAACAGCGTGATGCTGATCCCGGCGGCGAACAGCATGCCGGCCCAGGACAGGTAACTGAATTCGGGTTCGTCGTGGTCGGCACCGAGTTTGATCTTGCCGTAGCCCGATAACGCGGTGACCACCACGAAGACCAGATACAGGGTCATCGCGAGCATGTAGTACCAGCCGACCGTGTTGGCCGCCCAGTTTTGCGCTTCGAGAAGCCAGGCGCCGGCCAGTTCCGGCATGGCGATGACCGTCAGGCCGAAAAGCAGGATCACCGTCGCGGCGAACCAGAACACCGGCGGATTCATGCGTACCAGACCGCTGGCGGGGGTGGACGATGCACTCATGAACGGTGCACCTCAAGGGGTTGGAAAATGGCTGAAATGATCGGACTCAGCAAAGGCAAGCCTCCTGTTGTGAGCGGGCAGCGAACCGCCGGTTTAACTTGAATGAACGTTCAAGTTAAACATGGATAGTACGCTCAGGACTAATCGCAGGGCTCAGCGGTACCTTTCGTACGCTAGCTCAAGAGGGGTTATGACGCTGTGGCGAGGATGATCGTTCCCAACTGATCGTTCCCACGCTCTGCGTGGGAATGCCGCCCTTGACGCTCCGCGTCATATTGCGGGCCACTCTGTATTTCGGGGGGAGTTCGGAACGCGGAGCGTCCCTGTAGGCGTTCCCACGCAGGAGCGTGGGAACGATCAGGTGTAAGCGTTACTTCTGCGTCCCGTCATCATGCTGCAGATTGGCCTGGGTCAGGTTGCACCCGGCGGGTACGCTGCGGGTCAGCCACACGTTGCCACCGATGGTCGAGCCCTTGCCAATGGTAATCCGTCCCAGGATTGTCGCCCCGGCGTAGATCACTACGTCGTCTTCGACGATCGGATGGCGTGGATGGCCCTTCTGCAGCTGGCCGTCCTCATCCGCCGGGAAGCGTTTGGCGCCAAGGGTCACCGCCTGATAAATCCTGACGCGCTCGCCGATGATCGCGGTCTCGCCGATCACCACGCCCGTCCCGTGGTCGATGAAGAAACTGCGGCCGATCTGCGCACCGGGGTGAATATCGATGCCGGTCGCCGAGTGGGCGATTTCCGAACTGATCCGAGCCAGCAGCGGCAGACCCGCGCGATACAAATGGTGGGCCAGACGATGGTGAATCACCGCCAGAATCCCCGGATAGCACAGCAGCACTTCATCGACGCTGCGCGCCGCCGGGTCGCCGTGGTAGGCGGCCAGCACATCGGTGTCGAGCAGGCTGCGCAGGCCCGGCAGTGCGAGGGCGAAATCCTGGATGATCCGGATGGCTTCGGCCTCGACTTCAGTGTCGGCCTGGGCGCTGTGACGGGCGACGTAACGCAGTTCGAGTCGTGCCTGAGCCAGCAATGCATTCAACGCAACGTCGAGGGTGTGACCGACATAGAAATCCTCGCTCTCTTCACGCAGATCCACCGGCCCCAGCCGCATCGGAAACAGTGCGCCGCACAGGGCTTCAAGGATCTGCGCCATCGCATCACGGGACGGCAATTCACGCCCGCCCTGCTCGCCGGACGCGCGCCCGTTTTGCGCACGCCACTGATCCCGCGCAGTACGCAGCTGGCTGACGATGGTCTGCAATTGCCAATGGCTGGAACGCTCGCTCACGGTAAAGACTCCTCACGGGCGGCCGGACTGTCTGGCCGCGTCAACGGCGACTACTTTACGGCAACCCCACCGGGGCGAATTAAGAACCGATAGTGCTGGGTTAAGCACATTTGGCTATAAGCGATTGGCGGTTGCCCCGGTAAATCGGCGTGCCTATAGTCCTGACATCTCCTTGCATCAGTACGGAACCATGTCCACACAACCGATCAATCAACAGCTGCAACGCTTCAACCGCCTCGACCTGCTCGGCCAACCGACCCCACTGGAAAAACTCGAGCGCCTGTCCACCTGGCTCGGCCGCGATGTCTACATCAAACGCGATGACCTGACGCCTTTGGCCATGGGCGGCAACAAGCTGCGCAAGCTCGAATACCTCGCCGCCGATGCCATCGCCCAAGGCGCGGATACCCTGATCACCGCCGGTGCACTGCAATCGAACCACGTTCGCCAGACTGCCGCGCTGGCCGCCAAACTGGGCCTGGGTTGCGTAGCGCTGCTGGAAAACCCGCTGGGCACCGACGACAGCAACTACACCGGCAACGGCAACCGCCTGCTGCTGGACCTGTTCGACACCAAGGTCGAGCTGGTCGACAACCTCGACAACGCCGACGAACAACTGGCCGCCCTCGCCGTGCGCCTGCGCAGCAACGGCAAGAAGCCGTACCTGGTGCCGATCGGTGGCTCCAACGCCCTCGGCGCGCTGGGTTACGTGCGCGCCGGTCTGGAGCTGGCAGAACAGATCAAGGACACCGGCCTGCAATTCTCCGCCGTCGTTTTGGCCTCTGGCAGCGCCGGTACTCACAGCGGTCTGGCGCTGGCCCTGAGCGAAGCCCTGCCACAACTGCCGGTGATTGGCGTGACGGTGTCGCGCAGCGAAGAAGATCAGCGCCCGAAAGTCCAGGGCCTCGCCGAACGCACCGCCGACCTGCTGGGTGTGGCGCTGCCGGACAGCTTCAAGGTCGAGTTGTGGGACGAATACTTCGGCCCGCGCTATGGTGAGCCGAATGCCGGGACGCTGTCGGCGGTGAAGCTGCTGGCCAGCCAGGACGCCGTGTTGCTCGATCCGGTCTACACCGGCAAGGCCATGGCCGGACTGCTCGACGGCATCGGTCGCGGGCGTTTCGACGACGGCCCGATCATCTTCCTGCACACCGGCGGCGCCCCGGCGTTGTTTGCGTACAAGGATTTTCTCTGACGCGCTCGCTCCCACGCTCTGCGTGGGAACACAGCCCGGAATACGAAAAACGCATATTCCGCAGATGAATAACAAATGGAAAATTCATTATTTTCCATTCTAAAAGAACCACCCTATAGTCTCGCCGCAGGCGAATTTCGCGAGAGACGCATAAGCTGCTTTAAGGCAGGATAGCGCTGTCGTCCAATTCCCGGATTCGCCAACTTTCCTTAAGCGTCTTCCATAAGAAAACACAGGGGCTTGTCATGATTCTTTCCGCACTACGTCGAAATCTGCTGGTAGGTTCGCTGGGCCTGGCACTGAGCGCCGGTCTGCTGGGGCAGGCGGTTGCCGGTGAGCAACTGCAACAGATCAAGGACAAAGGCGTTATCAACGTCGGCCTGGAAGGCACTTACCCACCGTTCAGCTTCGTCGATGCCGACGGCAAGCTGTCGGGTTTCGAAGTCGAGCTGTCCGAAGCCCTGGCCAAGAAGCTGGGCGTGAAGGCCAAGATTCAGCCGACCAAATGGGACGGCATCCTCGCGGCCCTGGAATCCAAGCGTCTGGACGTGGTGGTCAATCAGGTGACCATCTCCGAAGAGCGTAAGAAGAAGTACGACTTCTCCGAGCCGTACACCGTTTCAGGGATTCAGGCACTGGTACTGAAAGACAAGGCAGCCGCGCTGAACATCAAATCCGCCGCCGACCTGTCCGGCAAGAAAGTCGGCGTCGGTCTGGGCACCAACTATGAACAGTGGGTCCGCGCCAACGTGCCGGGTGCCGACGTTCGCACCTACGACGATGATCCGACCAAGTTCGCCGACCTGAACAACGGACGTACCGACGCGATCCTGATCGACCGACTGGCTGCACTGGAATACGCCCAGAAAGCGCCAAAAACCGTCGCTGCCGGTGAAGCCTTCTCCCGTCAGGAAGCGGGTATTGCCCTGCGCAAAGGCGAACCTGAACTGCTGGCCGCCGTGAACAAGGCCCTCGACGAACTGCGTGCCGACGGCACCCTTGAGAAGCTGTCCAAGAAATACTTCAACGCTGACGTCACCCAATAATGGAAGAAGCTTTCCAACTCGCTCTGGACTCCGCGCCCTTCCTGTTGAAGGGCGCGTACTACACGGTAATCCTCAGCCTCGGCGGCATGTTTTTCGGCCTGCTGCTGGGCTTTGGCCTGGCGTTGATGCGCCTGTCGCGTTTCAAGTCGGTCAGCTGGCTGGCCCGCATCTATGTGTCGTTCTTTCGCGGCACGCCGTTGCTGGTGCAACTGTTCGTGATCTATTACGGCTTGCCGCAATTGGGCATGGAACTCGACCCGCTGCCGGCGGCGCTGATCGGCTTCTCGCTGAACATGGCCGCCTACGCCTGTGAAATCCTGCGTGCCGCGATCGGTTCGATCGAGCGCGGCCAGTGGGAAGCCGCTGCGAGCATCGGCATGACCCGCGCGCAGACCCTGCGCCGGGCCATCCTGCCGCAGGCGATGCGCACGGCGTTGCCGCCGCTGGGCAACAGCTTCATTTCGCTGGTCAAGGACACCGCACTGGCCGCCACCATTCAGGTGCCGGAGCTGTTCCGTCAGGCACAGCTGATTACCGCCCGGACTTTCGAAGTCTTCACCATGTATCTTGCCGCCGCGCTGATCTACTGGATTCTGGCCACGGTGCTGTCGCACTTCCAGAACAAGTTGGAAGAGCGGGTCAATCGGCACGACCAGGAGTCCTGACCCCATGATTGTCGTGGAAAAACTGACAAAGCAGTTCAAGGGTCAAGTCGTGCTCAACGGCATTGATCTGGAGGTGAAGGAAGGCGAGGTCGTGGCAATCATCGGCCCCAGCGGCTCGGGCAAGACCACGTTCCTGCGCTGCCTGAACTTCCTCGAGGAACCCACCAGCGGCCGGATCAAGGTCGGCGAGATCGAGATCGATACCAGTCGCCCGCTGAACCAGCAGCAGAGCCTGGTGCGCAACCTGCGCCAGCATGTGGGCTTCGTGTTCCAGAACTTCAACCTGTTCCCCCACCGCACCGCCCTGGAAAACGTCATCGAAGGCCCGATCGTGGTCAAGAAGACGCCTCGCGATGCAGCCATTGCCCTGGGCAAGAAGCTGCTGGCCAAGGTCGGCCTGGCGGGCAAGGAAGACGCCTACCCACGGCGCCTGTCCGGTGGCCAGCAACAGCGCGTGGCGATTGCCCGGGCGCTGGCGATGGAGCCGGAAGTGATCCTGTTCGACGAGCCGACCTCGGCCCTCGATCCGGAGCTGGTAGGTGAAGTGCTGGCGACCATCCGCGGCCTCGCCGAGGAGAAACGCACCATGGTGATCGTCACCCACGAAATGGCGTTCGCCCGTGACGTGGCCAACCGCGTGGTGTTTTTCGATAAAGGCGTGATCGTCGAACAAGGTGAAGCGAAAGCGTTGTTTGCCAATCCGAAAGAAGAACGCACTCGACAGTTCCTCAGCAAGTTCAGAAACAACGGCTGATCCGCAAACTTTCCTGAATACAAACTTCCATGGATGGAAGTTATGTTTAAACATTCCACAACACCAACTCAATCAAACAATTGCGCTACTTATCCATGTCCTGCAACACACTGGGCATGATTGAATTGCGCCCTCTCACTCGTCTTCCTTTGCGCAGTTCAATAGCCGCCACAGCCGGTAAAGCCTGGAAAAAACGTGGCTTAATTCGCCGTTCCAGATAGGTAGAGTGCCTTATCGACGTAGGAGCATTCTGATAAGTCCGTAATTCTGCAATTAACTAACGCCATCCATTGACATGCCTTTCAGTGAACTTTTATCTAGTCACTCATCGCAAGCCGCTACATCACAAAGACCCTATAACGATTGGCCGAAAGTACTGGTTTTTATTACCGGGCAATTCTGGCCATTTGAACTTTCAGAAACGGATTTCGCTGCAAGGCTTCAAGGAGAGGATTTCATGACCCGCACTTCGCTTATCCCCGAACTGACCGCGCCGAGCGTGGCGCCCTCGCAAAACAACGGCATCAATCTCGCAGCAGCGGCGCATCTGCTGGTCGATGTGCCGCCCTACCCGGACATGGACACCGGCGACCTGATCGAACTGTTCTGGAACAACTGCTATGTCGCCTCTCACCTGCTGACAGCGCAAGACCTCGCAGCCCCGGTGAGTCTGCGGGTGCCCGAGAGCTTTATCGTCAGCGGCTCATCACGTATTCACTACCGGGTCATGCGGGTGGGTCACGGGCCATCACTGTCGGCGGCGGCGCGCGTCACGGTGAAACTCGACTGCCCCGGCGGGCAGCCCCCCGCGGTGTGTGGTGACGAAAACCAGCAACTGGCCCCTGTGACCCTGCCCGAGACCATTCGCCGTCAGGGGGTCAACGCGAACCAGATCAAGCGTGGCGTACCACTGACCATCGAGCCGTACCTGAACATGGCTGAAGGCGATGCCATCACCCTGCGCTGGGGCGATGTGCGGATGGACCTGGCGCGCATCACCCCGGCCGATGTCGGCCAGCCGATTCAGGTCTGGGTGCCGCCGGCGATCATCACCGAGGCCGGCGAAGACCTGCGGCTGGATGTGACCTACTGCATCCTCGACCGGGTCGGCAACAACTCGCGTTGGGCGCCGCCGCGAACGCTGAAGATCGGTTGCGTGAATCCCTACCTCAAGGTGCCGCTCAAGGAAACGCCGAAGGCAGCAGAGCCGCAAAAAAAATGAGCATCGACGGCCGGTGAGGGACGACTTCCCTCGCCGCCGCACGCTTAACCAGACGGACCACGCCCCCTTCTATACATATTCCTAAAAGTTAGTTTATTTAAATTTTATACGCGCTTAGGGTATATGAACCGGACCACCGGACATTCTTTCGTTCGCCGCACTTTTGCGGCGTTTTTCATGAGATGTGAGGTAGGTAACATGGTCCGGAACACAATCACCCCAGTGCAGATCGCCAGGGCATTGCGTGCAGCCAGGGAGCGGCACTGATGTCCAGTCTGGCAGACGCAAACGTCCAGAGTGACCTGGACATCGCCCCGTTGTTGTTGCCCGCGCAAGTGCTGCGCAACGACGCTCAAGCCATCAAGGCCGCCCACGAGCTGGCGCAAGTCGCTCGCGTGCAGGCCGCCAGACGCGATCGCCAGCGCAAGCTGCCGTGGTCGGAAATCGAACAGTTCACCCGCAGCGGCCTCGGCAGCATCGCGATTCCGCGCGAGTACGGTGGCCCGCAGGTTTCCTTCGTGACCCTGGCCGAAGTGTTCGCGATCATTTCCGCAGCCGACCCGGCATTGGGGCAGATCCCGCAGAACCAGTTCGGCATCATCAACCTGATCCTCGGCAGCGCCACCGAACAGCAGAAAAAACTGCTGTTGCAGAGCGTTCTGGAAGGCTGGCGCATCGGAAACGCCGGGCCCGAACGCGGCACCAAGGACACCCTGGAATTGAAAGCGCGCATCACCGCCGACGGCGATGACTACGTGATCAATGGCCAGAAGTTCTACTCCACCGGCGCCCTGTTCGCCCACTGGGTCGCGGTCAAGGCGCTGAACGATGACGGTAAACAGGTTTTGGCCTTCGTCCGTCGGGGCACGCCGGGCCTGCGCATCGTCGATGACTGGTCCGGTTTCGGCCAGCGCACCACCGCCAGTGGCACGATCCTGTTGAACAACGTGCGGGTCGATGCCGGCCTCGTGGTGGACAACTGGAAGATCAACGAAAAGCCCAACACCCAGGGCGCGGTTTCGCAGCTGATTCAGGCAGCGATCGACGCCGGTATCGCCCGTGGCGCCATCGATGACGCCATCGAATTCGTCAAGACCCGCGCCCGGCCGTGGATCGACGCTAACGTCGAACGGGCCAGCGATGACCTCTACGTGATCGCCGACATCGGCAAACTGAAAATCGAACTGCACGCTGCCGAAGCGCTGTTGCGCAAGGCCGGGCAGGTGCTGGATCAGGTGCACGCCGCGCCACTGACCGCCGAATCCGCCGCCCGCGCATCGATTGCCGTAGCCGAAGCCAAAGTGCTGACCACCGAGATCTCGCTGCTGGCCAGCGAAAAACTCTTCGAACTGGCCGGCAGCCGCGCGACCCTCGCCGAATTCAACCTCGACCGTCACTGGCGCAACGCCCGGGTGCACACCCTGCACGACCCGGTGCGCTGGAAGTACCACGCAGTTGGCGCCTGGCGCCTCAACGGCAAGTTGCCGGCTCGCCATTCCTGGATCTGACGACCCGAACACTTTTGACCAGATCTCTGGAGAAATACATGACTTTTTCCCATCCCGTCGCGCTCATCACCAGCGACGAGCAAGCCCTGATCGTCGCCAGCGACCTGGCCGAAGATTTCCAGCGCGACAGCAACCTGCGCGACCGCGAACGCCGGCTGCCGCTGCCGGAGCTCGACGTGTTTTCCCGCTCCGGCCTGTGGGGCATCAGCGTGCCCAAGGAGTACGGTGGCGCCGGCGTATCCAACGTGACCCTGGCCAAAGTCATCGCGCTGATTGCCCGGGCTGACGGCTCGCTGGGGCAGATTCCACAGAACCATTTCTATGCCTTGGAAGTGCTTCGGGTGAACGGCAGCCACGAGCAGAAACAACGCCTGTACGCCGAAGTCCTCGCCGGCCAGCGCTTCGGCAATGCCCTGGCAGAGCTGGGCACCAGGACCGCCCATGACCGTGTCACCAGCCTCAAGCGCGACGGCAGCGGTTATCGCATCAACGGCCGCAAGTTCTATGCGACCGGCGCCATTTACGCCCAACGCATTCCAACGTCCGTGGTCGATGAAAACGGTGTGCAGCAACTGGCGTTCGTCCCGCGCGACAGCAAAGGCCTGACCGTGATCGACGACTGGAGCGGCTTCGGTCAGCGCACCACTGGCAGCGGTTCGGTGGTGTTCGAAGACGTGTACGTCACTGCCGAAGATGTCATTCCGTTCCAGAGCGCTTTCGAACGCCCGACCCCGGTAGGCCCGTTGGCGCAGATCCTTCACGCCGCCATCGACACCGGCATAGCCCGCGCCGCCTACGAAGACGCGCTGCACTTTGTACGCAGCAAGACCCGGCCATGGATCGATTCGGGTAACGACAAGGCCACCGAAGACCCGCTGACCCTCAAGAGCTTCGGCCACCTGAGTATCCGCCTGCACGCCACCGAAGCGCTGCTCGAACGTGCCGGCGAATTCCTCGACGCCGCCCAGGCCGAGACTAACGCCGAGACCGTTGCGGCAGCCTCGATTGCCGTCGCCGAAGCACGGGCAATCAGCACCGAAATCTCCCTGGCCGCCGGCAGCACCCTGTTCGAACTGGCCGGCAGCCAGGCCACCCTGATCGAACAAGGCCTAGACCGTCACTGGCGCAACGCCCGGGTTCACACCCTGCACGACCCGGTGCGCTGGAAGTACCACGCGGTGGGCAATTACTACCTCAACGATGAAAACCCGCCGCTGCGAGGGACCATCTGATGAGCAAGAAAAAGATCCTGCTCAATGCGTTCAACATGAACTGCATCGGCCACATCAACCACGGGTTGTGGACCCATCCCCGCGACACCTCAACCCAGTACAAGACAATCGAATACTGGACCGAACTGGCACAGTTGCTGGAGCGCGGGCTGTTCGACGGGCTGTTCATCGCCGACATCGTCGGCGTGTACGACGTCTATCAGAACTCGGTGGACGTCACCCTGAAAGAGTCGATTCAGCTGCCGGTCAACGATCCGTTGCTGCTGGTATCGGCGATGTCCGCGGTGACCAAAAACCTCGGTTTCGGCCTGACCGCCAACCTCACCTACGAGCCGCCGTATCTGTTCGCCCGACGCATGTCGACCCTCGATCACCTGAGCCGTGGACGGGTGGGCTGGAACATCGTCACCGGCTATCTGGACAGCGCCGCCAAGGCGATGGGCCTCAGTGAACAGGTCGAGCACGACCGGCGTTACGACCAGGCCGACGAGTACCTCGAAGTGCTCTACAAACTCTGGGAAGGCAGCTGGGAAAACGGTGCGGTGCTCAACGATCCGCAGCAGCGGATCTACGCGCAGCCGGACAAGGTGCACAAGGTCGAACACAAGGGCGAGTTCTATCAGGTCGAGGGTTATCACCTGTGCGAACCGTCGCCGCAGCGCACGCCGGTGCTGTTCCAGGCCGGCAGTTCGGATCGCGGTCTGCTGTTCGCCGGGCGGCATGCCGAGTGCGTGTTCATCAGCGGCCAGAACAAGCCGTCGACCAAGGCGCAGGTGGACAAGGTCCGGGCCAGCGCCGTCGAAGCCGGGCGCAATCCCGAGGACATCAAGGTGTTCATGGGCCTCAACGTGATCGTCGGCGAGACCGAGGAAGCGGCCTGGGCCAAGCATGCCGAATACCTGAGCTACGCCAGCGCCGAAGCGGGCGTGGCGCATTTTTCGGCCTCCACCGGGATCGATTTTTCCCAGTACGAAATCGACGAACCGATCCAGTACGTCAAAAGCAACGCGATCCAGTCCGCCACCAAGAACTTGCAGAACAACGACTGGACCCGCCGCAAATTACTCGACCAGCACGCCCTCGGCGGGCGCTACATCACCGTGGTCGGTTCGCCGCAGCAAGTGGCGGATGAACTGGAATCGTGGATCGCCGAAACCGGCCTCGACGGCTTCAACCTGACCCGCATCGTCACCCCGGAAAGCTATGTGGATTTCATCGATCTGGTGATTCCGGAACTGCAACGGCGCGGCTCGTACAAGACCGCGTACGACAGCGGCAGCCTGCGGGAAAAACTGTTTCACGGCGAAGCGCATTTGCCGCAGCAACACACGGGCGCCCACTACCGACACTAACCCTTGCACTGATCGTTCCCACGTCGAGGCGTCGAACCGTCCGCGTGGGAATGCAGCCTGGGACGCTCTGCGTCCCGACAGCGGACGCAGAGCGTCCATTGAGGCGCGCTCCCACGCGGAGCGTGGGAGCGATCAGGCTAAATTAACTGACTGGAAAACCACCATGACCAAGAAACTGCTGTCCCACCCAGTCAAAGCACTGGCCCTGGCCTTCGGCCTGTTCAGCTCGGCTGTTTTCGCCGCCGATGCCCCGTTGAAAATCGGCACTACCGCAGCCTTCGCGATTCCGCTGGAAGCCGCCGTCGAAGAGGCCTCCAAACAAGGCCTGAAAGTCGAGCTGGTGGAATTCACCGACTGGATCGCGCCGAACGTCAGCCTCGCCGCCGGTGACATCGACGTGAACTACTTCCAGCACATTCCGTTCCTGGAAAACGCCAAGGCCGCCTCCGGTTTCGACCTGGTGCCGTTCGCGCCGGGCATCATCAACAACGTCGGCCTGTACTCGAAGAAATACAAAAGCTTCGACGAGCTGCCGGAAGGCGCCAGCGTGGCCATCGCCAACGACCCGATCAACAGCGGACGCGGCCTGCAACTGCTGGCCAAGGCCGGTCTGATCACCCTCAAGCCGGGCGTCGGCTACAAGGCCACCGAAGACGATATCGTCGCCAATCCGAAGAAGATCAAGATCCTCCAGGTTGAAGCCGTGCAACTGGTGCGCGCCTACGATGACGCCGATCTGGTTCAGGGCTACCCGGCCTACATTCGTCTGGCGAAGACTTTCGATGCCGGCTCCGCGCTGCTGTTCGACGGTCTCGACCACAAGGAATACGTGATCCAATTCGTGATCCAGCCGAAGAGCAAGACCGACCCGCGCCTGATCAAGTTCGTCGACATCTACCAGCATTCGCCGGCCGTTCGCGCGGCGCTGGATAAGGCCCACGGCAAGCTGTACCAGGCCGGTTGGGAAAGCTGAGGATGACCGCGGCCATCCGACGGCGACTGGACCTTCCAGAGCCACCTGCGCTTGCGCAACGCACCGAACTGCATCCGGAACTGAACCGCGCTCATGTGCGTTTCGTCGGGCTCGGCAAAACCTACGACGGCAAACAAGGCCCGGTCGCCGCCCTGCAAGGCATCGACCTGGCGATCCAGCGCGGTGAAGTGTTCGGCATCATCGGTCGCAGCGGCGCCGGCAAGTCGTCGCTGATTCGCACCATCAACCGCCTCGAACAACCGACCTCGGGCCGGGTGCTGATCGATCAGGTGGACATCGGCGAATACGACGAGGACCGCCTCGTCGCCCTGCGACGGCGGATCGGCATGATCTTCCAGCACTTCAACCTGATGTCGGCGAAAACGGTGTGGCAGAACGTCGAACTGCCACTGAAAGTCGCCGGCGTCCCGAAGGAACAGCGGGAGAACAAGGTTCGCGAACTGCTTGAGCTGGTGGGCCTGCAAGCCAAGCACAAGGCGTATCCGGCGCAGCTGTCCGGCGGGCAGAAACAGCGGGTCGGCATCGCCCGCGCGCTGGTGCATGACCCGGATATTTTGCTGTGTGACGAAGCCACCTCGGCTCTCGATCCGGAAACCACCCAGTCAATCCTCGGCCTGCTGCGCGAGATCAACAGACGCCTGGGCCTGACCATCGTGCTGATCACCCACGAGATGGCGGTGATCCGGGAAATCTGCGACCGCGTCGTCGTGCTCGAACACGGCCGCATCGTCGAGCAGGGCCCGGTCTGGGAAGTGTTCGGCAACCCGCAGCACGAAGTCAGCCAGACCTTGCTCGCACCGTTGCAACACGCCTTGCCCGAAGAATTACAAAGCCGTTTGCAGGCACAACCGTCCTCGCCCGATGCGTCAGTTGTGCTGCGTTTGCAGTTCACTGGCAACCAACAGGACGAACCGGATCTGGCCGCGCTGTTCGCCGCGCTCGGTGGCCGGGTGAAATTGCTCCAGGGCGGCGTGGAACGGATTCAGGGCCACGCGCTTGGGCAATTGCTGCTGGCGGTGGCGGGCTCAAAGCTGAACGCCGAGCAATTGCGTGAGCGAGCCAGCCAATGGGCACAACGCACGGAGGTGCTGGGTTATGTGGTTTGATCGCTTGCTGCAGGGTTTCATCGACACGTTTCTGATGGTCGGCGTGTCCTCGCTGATCGCATTGCTGGCGGGTATTCCGATGGCGGTGATTCTGGTCACCAGCGACAAGGGCGGGATCTACGAAGCGCCGGTTCTTAACCGTGCGCTGGGTGCCTTCGTGAACCTGTTTCGTTCGATCCCGTTCCTGATTCTGATGGTCGCGCTGATCCCGTTCACCCGGCTGATCGTCGGCACCACCTACGGCGTGTGGGCGGCCGTCGTACCGCTGACCATCGCGGCCACACCGTTCTTTGCGCGAATCGCCGAGGTGAGTCTGCGTGAAGTCGACTACGGCCTGATCGAGGCCGCGCAAGCCATGGGCTGCCGGCGCTGGCACATCGTCTGGCACGTGCTGTTGCCCGAGGCCCTGCCGGGGATTGTGGGCGGGTTCACCATCACCCTGGTGACGATGATCAACTCATCGGCCATGGCCGGAGCGATTGGCGCCGGCGGTCTGGGTGACATCGCCTATCGTTACGGCTATCAGCGCTTCGACAGCCAGATCATGCTGACCGTCATCGTACTGTTGGTGGCGCTGGTAGCGCTGATTCAGCTGGGTGGAGATCGTCTGGCACGGGGGCTGAACAAGCGCTGAGATCGTCAACGGTTCAACAGGCTTTCAAGCAGCTGGCTGTCTGCGATTCTGGCCAGATGCAGAGCCTGCAGACTGGTGGCGGCGTAGATAATGCTGTCGGCATTGCTTGAGGCTAGCGATGTCCGAACGGTCGGGTGGGCATTGAACAGGTCGACAGCCGTCTGGACATCCAGCTTCTCTGCCAGTCCCAGAGCCTCTCTGACTCCGGCGGTGAAACGGCTGTGGTCGCTCGTGAACCCATCCAGGTATGCCACCGTCATGCCGCCCTGCATGATGACTTCCGAAACAACGCGCTCGGCCATGTCGTAAACCGGCAGCGGACGACTTAGGGCATTTCCCATGCGCGCGTCCAGATAAAAGAAATCCAGCGCGCCTGGCCCAACGCTCTTGAACCGGTTGACCCTGTTCGTGTGCAGCATCTCATGACCCAGAACGGCGGCAAAATCCCCGGTCTGCAGGTGATTGAGACTGATGAATAAACGGCCATGAAAATCGAACTGGTACATCCACGCCCGGCGATCCTGGTCAAATGCCACACCCACGAACTTTTCCATCCCCCATGGCCCCTGATACTCCTTTGACAGCGCCTCGCCTCGCGACAGGCAATCGGCGAACTTCGCCTTGATCAGCGCATGCTGCGTGCCGAAAAATCCCTGAAAAATACCTGCGACCTCGGCGTAGTTCGCCGCGAGCCCATTGCGAGCATCGGAAAATATCTGGTGCGTGGCGTGCAACTCGGTTCGCAGGGTGGCTGCGTGCCGGGGTTCAAACTGGCTCAGTCCACGGGCAATGATCGTCACGGTGAGAGAGGTTTGACGCTCGAACCGGTCATCCCGGCCTTCATACAGTCGACCCTGCGCAGCTGTTGCATCCCTGCCGATTGAAGGCTTGAGGCCGATAAGCTCGGAATCGTATCGGGCGCTCATGGCGTTGCCGATGTCAGCCAGAATCGACAGTTGTTCGGCTTTCCAGATCATCGTCCGCTGATCAAGAACAAGTCTCGGCCCCGAGACGGACTGTTCCGACGGGAGCGTCGCACGGTATTCACCCGTTACGACGTCCTGCCGGACCTGCACGATTTCACCCGCAGCGATATCGACAAACTCGCGGCCCTTGAAACGCCTGATGCCCTGGGTATCGGCAGCCGGGAGGCCACGCGGCAGTCTGAGGCGATACTTTTCAAGCGACATCACTACGGACCGGATAGAAGTATTTTCCGCCAGGGGCAGCCCGGTAATCGTGACCGCGGCGTCAGCAGAAACCGGCATCGCCGGATCTTTTTCCAGCGCTGGAGAGGTTCGCGCAACCTTGATTGCCGGGGCCTCGATGGAAAGGGTATCGCCTGGCCTCGTACGGGGCCGCGTGGCATCCGGTGCAAAACGGGCATGTGATGGCGTGACGTGGGGCTTGCGACCGATGACCATAGGAAATCCTGTTTCTGAAGAGGTCGCCCGAGACGGGGCGGCATCGCGACAATCATCTGTCGCACAGGCGTTATTTCATCCGTTTCGGGATTGCTCAGTGCGGTACAGGGTTATTGCCTGCGCACCCGCCTGAACCTGTATGGCGTATATTCACCAAACCCGAATGCCACCGCAGTCCGACCATGAAACAGACCCCCACCGATCTTGAGCAGATCACTTCGACCACCCTCAGCCACTACAACGCGGTGGCCGAAGATTTTCGTGAAGGCACCCGCGATCACGATGTCAGCCAGAACATCGACGCCCTGTTGCGGCACATCCAGGGTACGGCGCCGTTTTCCATCCTCGATTTCGGCTGCGGGCCGGGGCGGGACTTACAGACATTTACCCGGATGGGACACGTCACCGTCGGCCTCGACGGTGCGGAAAAATTCGCGCAGATGGCTCGCGAGGACAGTGGTTGCGAGGTGTGGTGTCAGGACTTTCTGAAGCTGGATCTGCCGGACGAACGCTTCGACGGGATCTTCGCCAACGCAGTGCTGTTTCATGTGCCGTTGCAGGAATTGCCTCGGGTCTTGAAGCAACTGCACGGGACATTGAAACCGGGCGGCGTGCTGTTCAGTTCCAATCCGCGTGGGGATAACCGTGAGGGCTGGAACGGGCCGCGTTATGGCTCGTATCACGATCTGGAGGCCTGGCGCGGATTGTTGACCGCTGCCGGGTTCGTCGAGCTGGAACATTACTACCGGCCGGCGGGGCTGCCGCGTGAGCAGCAGCCCTGGCTGGCGAGTGTCTGGCGCAAAGCCGTGTAGTTGGCGATAAACGCAAGGCGCTCGCCTTACTGCGCCTCTTTCTTCGGCTCGCGAATCTTGTACCAGGCCACGTATAGCGCCGGCAGAAACAGCAGCGTCAGCAGGGTCGCAATCACGATCCCGCCGATCATCGCGTAGGCCATCGGCCCCCAGAACACTTCCCGGGCGATCGGGATCATGCCCATGCTCGCCGCGGCGGCGGTCAGCAGGATCGGCCGGCGCCGGTGTTCGGTGGCTTCCACCACGGCATCCCAAGGCGCGTAACCTTTGCGTTCGAACTCGTCGATCTGGGTCACGAGGATCACCGAGTTGCGGATGATGATGCCGATCAACGCCAGAATCCCGAGGATCGCCACGAAGCCCATCGGCGTACCGGTCGGCACCAGCGCCAGCACCACACCGATCAACCCCAGCGGCGCAACACTGGCCACCAGAAACAGCTTCTGCACACTGTGCAGCTGGATCATCAGGAAGGTCGCCATCAAAAACAGCATCAACGGCAGCACTTTCGCAATCGGCCCTTGGGCCTTGCCACTCTCCTCGACCGTACCGCCAGTGGCGACCTTGTAGCCAACGGGCAGTTTGTCGGCGAACGCGTCGATGGACGGCTTCAACAGTTTCACCAGATCGGTCGGCTGAATCTCGTCACGCACCGACGCCTTGATGGTGATGGTCGGCAGGCGATCACGACGCCACACCAGCGGCTGTTCCAGCTCATAACGAACGGTGGCGAAGGCCAGCAAGGGAATCGACGTGCCGTTGGGCGTGACGATCTGCAGGTTCTGCAGGGTTTCCGGCGTACCGCGTTCCGAACTCACCGCGCGACCGACCACGTTGATCAGGTAGATGTCGTCGTTGACCTGGGTCAGCGGCGCCCCGCTGACGATGCTGTTCATCAGGTTCGCCACGTCTTCGGACGACAGCCCGAGCTGGCGCGCCTTGTCCTGGGCGATGTCGATGCGCAGGACTTTGCCCGGCTCGTTCCAGTCGTAAATGATCTCGCCGATGTGCGGGTTCTTGTCCAGTTCAGTCGCCAGGTCGATGGCATGCTTGCGCACTTGGTCGATGTCCTTGCCGCTGATCCGGTACTGGATCGGGCGCCCCACCGGCGGCCCCATTTCCAGCGCCTGCACGTAACTGCCGATGCCGACGAAGTCCTTGTGCAGACGTTCGCGCAGGCGCTGACTCAGGGCCTCGCGGGCTTCGAAGTCTTTGCTGACGATCACCAGTTGCGCGTAGTACGGGTTCTGCAATTGTTGGTCGAGTGGCAGGTAAAAACGGATCGCACCCTGACCGATGTAGGTGCTCCAGCGCACGATGTCCGCATCGCCCTTGAGCGTGGCCTCGAGTTTGTCGACGGCCTTGCGGGTTTCGTCGATCGAGGCGTTTTGCGGCAGGTTGAGGTCGACCAGAATTTCCGGTCGATCCGAAGACGGGAAGAACTGATTCTGCACAAAACGCATGCAGAACACCGCCAGCACAAACAACAGGACGGTGATGCCGATGGCCCACCAGCGATTGCGCATGCACCACAGCAAACCGCCGTTGAATGCACGGCCAACGCGCCCCGGTTCGGCCTCATGGGATTTCACGTTGGTGCTCAGAATATGTACGCCGATCACCGGGGCGAAAAAAACCGCCACAATCCACGAGACGATCATCGCCACGGCAATCACCGCGAACAGCGTGTAGGTGTACTCGCCGGCAGAACTGGCGTTGAGACCGATGGGGACGAAACCGGCGACCGTCACCAGCGTACCGGTGAGCATCGGGAACGCGGTCGAGGTGTAGGCGAACGTCGCCGCCTCCTCCTTGCTCTCGCCCATTTCCAGGCGCGTGACCATCATTTCCACGGTGATCATCGCATCGTCCACCAACAGGCCGAGGGCAATGATCAGAGCGCCGAGGGAAATCCGCTGCATGGTGATGCCGCTGTATTCCATGAACACGAACACCATCGCCAGCACCAGCGGGATCGAGCACGCCACCACCAGCCCGGCGCGAACGCCGAGGCTGATGAAGCTGACCACCAGCACGATCACCACCGCTTCGAACAAGGCACTGGTGAAGCCGCCGACGGCTTCCTCCACCACCACGGCCTGATCGGACACCGTGTGCACACCCACGCCAACCGGCAGATCCGCGGTCAGTTCATCGATACGTTTGTGCAGGGCCTTGCCGAATTCCTGAACGTTGCCGCCCTTCTGCATGGCAATCGCCAGCCCGATCGCCGGTTTGCCGTCGAAACGGAATTCCGGCGTCGCCGGATCAGTGTAACCACGAGTGATGTCGGCGATATCCGCCAGACGATAGAAGCGGTCGTTGAGCTTGAGATTGACCTCGGCCAGGTCTTTCTCGGAAGCGAACTGCCCCGAAGTCCGCACGGAAATCCGCTCGGGCCCCGCCTCGATGACACCGGCCGGGGTCACGGCGTTCTGCGATTGCAGGCTCTGCACCACCTGGCGCTGATCGATGCCCAGCGCCGCCAGTTTGCGGGTCGAGAAGTTCAGGTAAATCACTTCGTCCTGCTGGCCGATCATTTCGATCTTGCCCAGCCCCGGCACATTGCGGATCTCGGCCCGCGCCTGTTCCACGTAATCGCGCAACTGGCGCATGGTCAGGCCGTCGGCGGTGAAGGCGTACACCGAGCCGAACACGTCCCCGAACTCGTCGTTGAATCCCGGCCCCTGAATCCCCTGAGGAAACTGCCCGCGAATGTCGTCGATCTTCTTGCGCACCTGGTACCAGATTTCCGGAATGTCCTTGGCGCTGGTGGTGTCGCGCAGGTACACGTACACCGTCGATTCGCCGGGGCGCGTGTAGCTTTTCACATAGTCGAGGGAATCGAGTTCTTCGAGTTTTTTCTCGATGCGATCGGTGACCTGCTTGAGGGTTTCCTCCTGGGTCGCGCCCGGCCATTTGGTCTGGATCACCATAGTCTTGATGGTGAACGACGGGTCTTCCTCGCGCCCCAGATTGAAGTAGGAGAACACCCCCATGAGCAACGCGACGAACATCAGATACCAGACGAAAGACTGATGCTTGAGGGCCCATTCGGAGAGATTGAAAGAGCCTTTCATTGACTGTCCTCGTCAAGTTTCACGGATTGTCCGGGTTTGAGACTGTTGACGCCGGCGCTGACCACGCGCTCGCCGTTCTTCACGCCACCCGCAAGTACAACGCTGCTGTCGGTGCGGCTGATCACGCTGACGTCGCGCGGGTTGACGGTTTTGCTTTGGGTGTCGATGACCCAGATCCGCTGTTTGCCATCGGCCTCCTGCAACGCCGTAGCTGGCAATTCGATACGCGGTTTGATCGCCGAGCTGAGGGTGACGCTGATCGCCGTGCCGAGGCGAAAGCCGTCAGGCGTATCGGCCAGGGTCAACCGTGCACGGCGGGTGCGCGTGGCACTCTGGGCCTGGGGTTCGATCTCGCGCAGGGTGGCCGTGGTGTTGATGCTCGGGTCGAGTTGCCCGGCCACCAGAAACACCACGTCAGGAGGTATCTCATTGACCAGGGTGTCCGGCAGATCGATCACCGCTTCCTTGATGTCCGGTTGCGCCAAAGTCACCACTTGCTGGCCCGCCGTCACCACTTGCCCGGCCTCGGCGTTCCACGCGGTGACCACGGCTTTGTGATCGGAGCGCAGTTGGGTGTAATCGAGTTGGTCCTTGCTTTGATTGACCGCCGCGCGAGCCTGATCCAGCGAGGCCTGGGTGGTTTTCAGGTCCGTCATGGCAATGTCCAGTTGCGCCTGCGCACCCACGCCCCGGTCGAACAGCGCTTGCTGACGGCGGGCGTTGGCCTGGGCGTTGATCAGTTGTGCCTGAACCCTCGCCAGATCGCCCTGGGCCGAACGCAGCTGGTTCTGCTGATCGGTCGGATCGAGCGTAGCGAGCAGCGTGCCCTTTTGCACCTCGGTACCGACATCGACGTTGCGGCTGGCAATGCGCCCGCCGACACGAAAACCGGTGTTGCTTTCATAGCGTGCCTGAATGCTGCCGGCGAAACGCCCGAGGTTTTCCTCGCTCAACGCTTCGACCTTGACCGACAACACCGGCCGTACCGGCTCCGGCGGCGGCTCGCTTTTCGAACAGGCGGCCAGCAACAGGCCAATGGATAACAGCCCCAGACGCTTCATGGCTGTGCTCCCGGCTGCAGATCCTTGTAGGTGTTTTCGGCAATTTCGACCTTCATGCCCGGATGCAGCAACTGCCCACCCGCGACAATGACTTTTTCCCCGCCCTTGAGGCCCTCGCTGATGATGACCTTGCCGATCAGGTAGCGGCTGACGGTGACGTTGTGCAACTGCGCTTCACCTTTTTCGTCGACCATCCACACCGCCGGATCGCTGACGTTCTTGGTCAGCGCCGACCACGGCAATTCAACGGCCGATTTGCCGGTACCCTTGGCCGTGGCGCTCACCACCGAGCCCAGTTGCATTCCCGGCGGCAGGCTGTCGAGGCTGACCTTGACCTGCACCGTGCCGGACTGCGCGGACACCGCCGGGGTGATTTCGCGCACGGTGCCGGTGGTCTTGATGGCGGGGTTGTCGAGCAGGCTGACGACAATCGAACGCTCCGCCGGCCGTTCGGCCAGCAGGGATTCGTAAACGGCGAACACGGCGTCGCGGTCGCCGTCCCGGGCCAGGCTGAAAATCGGTGCCGTGGCCTGAACCACCTGGCCGACTTCGGCCTGACGCTCGGTGATGACGCCCGGCGCATCGGCGATCAGCGCGGTATAGCTCAATTGATCCTTGGCATTGGCCAACTGCGCCTGCGCGGCACTCAAGGCACTCTGGCTGCTGCGCAATGCAGCCTGCGCGGAATCGTATTCGCTCTGGCTGGTGTAGCCCTTGGGCAACAGTTTCTGCTGGCGGACGAACGCGGCGGCGCTCTGTTTGACCCGCGCCTGCTCGGCCACTACCTGAGCCTGGGCGGAATCGACGTTGGTCTGCAAATCCTTCGGATCGAGCTTGGCCAGCACTTGTTTGGCCGAGACACGGTCACCGACATCGACCATGCGCTGGATGATCTTGCCGCCGACCCGGAACGACAGTTCGGTCTGCACGCGGGCCTGCACATCGCCGGTGAGGGTCACGGCGGCGGCGTAATTGGCGGGGTTCACCTCCTGCACGAAGACCCGGGGCAGGTATTGCGCAGGGGCCTTTTTCTCGCCGCAGGCGCTCAATAAAGCGAACAGACTGAGCATGACCGCTGTTTTCAATCCGGGACTCGCCATGCAGACTCCTTCCTGTGTACGAACGTGCAAGTGACGATACGACTGTGAGCTTAGAACAGGGTTCAACCTTCGTCCGGGCGATATATGCATTTCTGTGCAGCGAGTATCCTGATCCGGATTTCGGGGCACCCAGGAAGGATTTTCATGCTCAAGACCCTCGCGGTGGCCAATTACCGCTCGATCAATAAATTGGTGATTCCGCTGGGCCGTCTGAACCTGATCACCGGCCCCAACGGCAGCGGCAAGTCCAACCTGTACCGGGCGCTGCGGCTGCTGGCGGAAACCGCTCAGGGCGGCGTGGTCAATGCGCTGGCCCGTGAGGGCGGGCTCGACTCGACCTTCTGGGCCGGGCCGGAAACCATCAGCCGGCGCATGCGCAACGGTGAAGTGCCGATCCAGTCCACCGTGCGCCAGGGCGTCAAACGCCTGCGCCTGGGCTTTGCCGGGGAGGATTTCAGCTATTCGATCGCCCTGGGATTACCTGAGCCGAGCCTCTCGTACTTTTCCCTCGACCCGGAAATCAAAAAGGAATGCATCTGGGCCGGGCCGCTTTATCGTCCGGCCAGCCTGCTGGTGGATCGCGACGGGCCGATGATCCGTGCCCGTGAAGGTCGTGGTTGGGATGTTCTGGCGCAATACACGCCGAACTTCGACAGCCTGTTCGATCAGGTCGGCAGCCTGCGCACCTCGCCGGAGGTGTTCCAGATGCGCGAGTTCATCCGCCGCTGGCGCTTCTACGATCACTTTCGCAGCGACGCCGACGCACCGGTGCGCCAGCCGCAACTGGGCACGCGCACGCCGGTGCTGCATCACGACGGGCGCGATCTGGCGGCGGCGTTGCAGACCATCCGCGAGATCGGCGATCCCGAGGCGCTGCAGGCGGCGATCAGTGATGCGTTTCCCGGCGCACGGCTGAACATTGCACCGATGGCGGGCGGACGCTTCGCTATCGAGTTCTTTCAGGAAGGGTTGCTGCGGCCGTTGTCGGCGGCCGAATTGTCGGACGGCACGTTGCGCTATCTGCTGCTGGTCGCGGCGCTGCTGACGCCACGCCCGCCATCGCTGATGGTGCTGAACGAACCGGAAACCAGCCTGCATCCAGACCTGCTGCCGGCGCTGGCGCGCTTGATCATCCGGGTGTCGGAGCAGTGTCAGGTGTGGGTGGTGTCCCATGCGCGGCGGTTGATTTCGGCGTTGCAGGAGGACCCGGAATGCAATTGCATCGTGCTGGAAAAAACCCTCGGCCAGACCGGGATCGTCGGGCAGAGGGTTCTGGATGAGCCGGCGTGGAATTGGCCTGATTAACCTCACACTCTCGCTTCCACACCGTATCTGATCGTTCCCACGCTCTGCGTGGGAATGCCTCTGGGGACGCTCCGCGTCCAGTGACGCGGAGCGTCACGGGCTGCATTCCCACGCGGAGCGTGGGAACGATCATCTATCAGGGAGTTAACCCTGCCACTTTCCGCCTTCGACAATCACGCTCTCAGGCTTGGTGTCATCGCTCAGCTCTTTACGCACATATTGGTCATACAGCTTGAGCAGATATTTCTCTTCCCCCAGCTTGGCCAATTCCGCATTCACCCAATCGCGCAATTCGATATTGCCCTTCTTCACCGCCGGTGCAATCGGCGCTTCGGCGCCAAGTTTTTCGTCCAGCACGCGGTAGCCCGGGTTTTGCTTGGCCCAGCTGAACAGCACCAGATTGTCCTGCGCGTAGGCATCGCCACGGCCGTTGGCCAGGGCTTGCAGGGACTCGGAGTTTTTCTCGAACTTCAGCAGTTTCCAGTCCGGGTGGTTCTTGGTCAGCCAGATATCGGCGGTGGTGCCAGTGGTGACGATGGTGGTGCGGGTTGCCAGATCATCGAGCTTTTTCACATCACTGCTCTGCGGCACCAGCGCCTGCACCGCGACCTTGAGGTTCGGGTTGGTGAATTCCACCGCTTCCTTGCGCTCCGGGGTCACGGTCATGTTAGCGAGGATCAGGTCGACCTTGTCGCTTTGCAGGAACGGAATGCGACTCGCCGGTTCCACGGCCACGAACTCGACCTTGTTTTCATCGCCCAGCAGATCCTTGGCGAATTGACGGCCGATGTCGGTATCGAAGCCGACGTAGCGCCCCGCTTCGTTGACGAAACCGAACGGCGGCTTGTCGGTGAATACGCCGACGATCAGCTTGTCGCGGGCCTTGATCTTGTCCAGGTAACCGGCCGGTGCGGTGCTTTCGCTGGCGACTTTGGGCTTGGCCGGTTCTTCGGTCTTGTTGCAGCCGGCCAGCAGCGCGAGGCTGATCAGCGGTAAAGCAAATAGAGCTTTGGCAGTTTTCATGGCAGTTCCAGTTCCTTGGTTTGAGACGTTGTGGGCGAAGTCGTTGAAGTCAGCGCTTCGACGTAGGAGAACTTCTCCAGGAACTGCTGCGCGCGTGCGGTTTGCGGGTTCGTAAAGAAAAGCTCGGGCGGGTTCTGTTCAAGAATGCGCCCGGCATCCATGAACACGATGCGATCGGCCACCGCGCGGGCGAAGGCCATCTCGTGGGTGACGATCAACAGGGTCATGCCTTCGCGGGCCAGACCCTGAATCACTTCCAGCACCTCCTTGACCATCTCCGGGTCAAGGGCGGCGGTGACTTCGTCGAAGAGCATGACCTGCGGGTTCATGCACAGCGAGCGGACGATGGCGATGCGTTGCTGCTGGCCGCCGGAGAGCTGGCGCGGGAAAGCGTCGCGCTTGTCCGCCAGGCCCACGCGCTCAAGCAACGCTTCAGCTTGTTGCTGTGCTTCGCGGCGTTCGCGCTTCTGCACCTTGAGCGGGCCGAGCAGCAAATTGTCGAGCACGCTCATGTGCGGAAACAGGTGATAGCTCTGGAACACCATGCCGATCTGCTGACGCACTTCGCGCCAGTCGGTGGCCTTGTCCAGCAATTCGCGACCGGCGAATTTCAGAGAGCCACTGTGGGCGGTTTCCAGACCGTTCAGGCAACGCAGCAGGGTGCTTTTGCCGCAGCCGCTGGGGCCGAGGATGACGATGACTTCGCCGGACTTCACCTGCAGGTCGATGCCCTTGAGCACCTGCTGTTCACCGAAGAATTTGTTGAAACCCTGAAACTCGATCAATGCGCTCATGCTTGCGTCCAGCGCCGCTCCAGCACGCGCGAAGCGGCCGACAGCGGGTAGCAGATGAAAAAGAAAAACAGGAACAGCGCGCCGTAGATCAGCACCGATTCGTAGGTGCGTTCGATGATCTGCTGGCCGACCTTGATCACATCCACCACGCCAATCAGCACCGCCAGGGAACTGGTCTTGATGATCCGCGTGTAGACGTTGATGGTCGGCGGCGTCATGCGCTTCAGCGCCTGGGGCAGCAGCACGTAACCGTAGAGTTGCGCCGCATTCAGGCCGATCGACAATCCCGCCTCACGTTGCCCGCGCGGCAACGAATGCAGCGCACCGCGCGCCACTTCGCCCACCTCACTGGCGCCCCACAACGACAGCACCAGCACCGCGCACCAGAAGCTCGGCAGGCTCAGGCCGAAGAAAATCGGCAGGCCGAAAAACAGCAGGTATAACCAGACCAGCACCGGGATCGCCCGGAACAGCTCCAGATAGATCCGCAGCAGCGCGTTCAGCCACCGTACGTTGAGCGTGCGCAGCACGCCGTAGAGCACGCCGCCGACGGTGCTGATGGCGATACTGAGGAACGAGATCGACAGGGTTTGCCCGGCGCCTTTGGCCAATTGCGGCAACGACACCCAGAGCAGTTCAAGACCCGAACTGGCCATGCTGGAGCCTCCTTTCCAGACGGCTCAACAGCAGCGACAGCGGCAGGAACAGCAGCACGCAGATCAGCGTCAGCACGGCGAGCATTTCGTAGGTCTTGTAGTAGAGCGCGATGTAGCTCTTGGTGGTGTAGAGAATCTCCGGCACCGCCACGGCCGAGACCACGGTGGTCTCCTTGAGCAGGAAAATGAAATTGGCGAACAGCGACGGCAGGCTGAGAATCCCGGCCTGCGGCAGGATCACGTAGCGCAGCAACTGGCCGTGGGACAAACCGATGGAGCGACCGGACTCAAGCTGCGCCTGGGGCACCGCATCGACGCCGGCGCGCAGCACTTCGGTGAGGTAGGCACCGCCGAGAAACGTCATGGTGATGATCGCCGCAGTGAAACCGGAAACCTTGATCCCCAGCGCCGGCAGCGCGAAGTAGACGAAAAACAGCTGGATCAGCAGCGGCGTGTTGCGCGCCAGCTCCACATAGAGCCCGACCAGTTTTTGCAGGTAAGGCGTGCGAAACACCAGAATCGTCGCATTGAGCAACGCCACCAGCAGCGAGGTGCCGATGGCGATCAAACCGACCTGCAGCGTCACACCCACGGCTTTGAGAAACGCCGGCAGGGTGCTGAGGATAAATGCGTAATCGAAGGTCATGAAACATCCTGACGCCGCTCGGTAAGCGACGGTGGTGCAGTCCATGGACAGCGGGTAACTGTCCGGCAGGCACCGACTTTAAAGGTATAAGAAAAAGAATTTAAATACCGTTAAAGCATATTGATATCACGCAAAAAACTATCCTGCGGGTTTGCCCCGACAGAATAAGAAGGCTATTTTTCCTTTCGCTGTAGGACGGATCTTTTTTTCATGAAAGCCCTCCAAGGACGAACAGCTTTTGGCCAGACTCCCCCGGCCAACCCCATAACAAGGAAGAGAACATGGACGTAAAAGTGCCGCAGCGACCGGACCCGCAGGATTTCGTGAAATGGCTGGTGGCTTTGCGCAGGGCGCTGAAAACCAGCGCTGCCTGAGATCAAGAGCCACCCTCACCCCAGCCCTCTCCCGGAGGGAGAGGGAGCCGACCGAGTTGTCTTTCGGCAGACACCGACCTGAAAAACCTCATCGATTATGGATTCGGTGACACACGATCAGGTCGGTGCATTTCTGAAATATCCCCCAATCAGTCCCCTCTCCCTCGGGGAGAGGGTTAGGGTGAGGGGTGCTTTTGAGGCACACACAAAAACGCCGATGACCATCACTGGCCATCGGCGTTTTCATACCTTGAAGGGGTTGTGTTGCTGCGTCAGATCAGAACGCCGGCAGTACCGCGCCGTTGTATTTCTTCTCGATGAACGCTTTGACTTCAGGGCTGGTCAGGGCAGCGGCCAATTTCTTGATGGCGTCGCTGTTCTTGTTGTCTTCACGGGCAACCAGGAAGTTCACGTAAGGCGAATCCGCACCTTCGATCACCAGGGCGTCCTTGGTCGGGTTCAGTTTGGCTTCCAGCGCGTAGTTGGTGTTGATCATGTCCAGGTCGACTTCTTTCAGAACGCGCGGCAGCAGGGCCGACTCCAGTTCCTTGAACTTGAAGTTGTGCGGGTTCTTGGCGATGTCTTTTGGAGTCGCCAGGGCGTTCTTCGGATTTTTCAGCTCGATCAGGCCAGCCTTCTGCAGCAGGATCAGAGCGCGACCGCTGTTGCTGCCTTCGTTCGGAATGGCGATGGTGGCGCCGTCCGGCAGTTCGGCCAGGGTCTTGTACTTGCTCGAGTAGCCACCGAACGGTTCAACGTGAACACCTTGCACGGTCACCAGGTACTTGGCCTTGTCATCCTTGTATTTGCCGGCGTTGAAGCTGTCCAGGTAAGGCTTGGTCTGGAAGTAGTTGGCGTCCAGACGCTTCTCGCCAACCTGTACGTTCGGCTGTACGTAGTCGGTGAAGACCTTGATTTCCAGATCCACGCCTTCTTTGGCGAGGGTCGGTTTGATCAGTTCGAGGATCTCGGCGTGCGGTACCGGCGTCGCAGCAACCACCAGTTTCTCGCCGGCCTGGGCCAGGGAAGCCGTCAGAGCAGCCGCCAATGCGGTAAACAACAGAACCTTTTTCATGCAGTGTCCTTATCGAAAATCGGTCGTCATCGACGACGGCATTAATACGTGTGCCAGCGATGTGCTACTGCTGGCGTGAAGCGGACAATACCGGGATTTTTTATTCCCGGACAATAACGTTTATTCAGCTTCATATTCCATTTTGTTCATGTTGAACAAAATCGTTACAACGCCTCGCTCAGGCTCAACAGCCATTCTTTCAATGCCTTACGTTCGTCGACGGTGCCGTTGAGGCTCACGCTCGCCACCTGACGCTCGATCTGAACCTGCGGCCCAGACACCTCGGGCAGGTTCAGGTGCTCCGGCAGGATTTCGTCGCCGGTGCTCACCAGCAACGCAAAATGTATGACGTTTTCCAGCTCCCGGGTGTTGCCCGGCCAGCTGTGTTGTTCCAGCACCTGCTGCGCCGCTTCGCTGATCAAAGGCACCGGCAGATCCAGACGCTGGCTGTAGATGCCGAGGAAGTACTCGGCCAACGACAGAATGTCGCCAACCCGCGCGCGCAATGCCGGCAGTTCCAGATGCCCTTCGCTGAGATAGTGATAAAGCCGCTCGTGGAATTTCCCCGCCGCCACCGCTTGCGCCAGATCGATGCTGGTCGCCGCTACCAGGCGCACGTCCACCGGGCTTGGTTGATGCGCACCGACGCGGGTGACTTCGTGGTTTTCCAGTGCGGAAAGCAACTTGATCTGGATCGGCAACGGCAGGTCGCCGATCTCGTCCAGGTACAAGGTGCCACCGTTGGCTGAACCGAACCAACCGGCGCGGCTGCTGGCCGAACCGCTGTAGCTGCCGGCGGCATAACCGAACAATTCCGCATCGGCGTAGGTCGGGCTGATCGCGCCGCAATTGACCGAGACAAACAATCCGCTGCGATCACTGGCGCGATGGATATGGCGAGCGAGTAATTCCTTGCCGGTGCCGGTCTCGCCGCGAATCAACACCGAGATCGAGCGCGGTGCGAGCTGGGCCATTTCCTCGCGCAACTGGCGCGAGCGTGGATCGACGAACACCAGCGCCTTGGCGCGAATGCTCAGGGGACTTTTTTCCGCATCGGGAAAGGTCAGCAACGGCTGACCGAAGGTTTCAAGACTCATGGCAGACTCCCGCCCCAAATCGCCGGGAGACGGGGGCGTTGAAAAAATAAAAGTGATCAGGCACGGCGCCGGGCGTGGTGTTCCATGCGGTTTTGCAGGCGATACAGATAAGCGAATCCCTGCTCCCAGCGTTGATGCCCGGACTTCACGTTGATATGGCCGGCGCCGGCGAGAATCCCCGCCTCGGCGCCCCAGTTGCGCGCCAGTTCCAGCGCACGCGGCGCACTGACGGCGGCGTCGTTGTCGGAGCTGACGACCTGGCTCGGGAACGGCAGCAGATCGGTCGGGATCGGTGCGAAATTGCGCAGTGCCGGCACGCAGGCCGGGCGTTCGACGTCCGCCGGTGCGACCAGCAGCGCCCCGCGCACTTGACGCAAATGATGCAGCGGCGCGGTGGCAGCCCAGTGCGCCACGGTGATGCAGCCCAGGCTGTGCGCGATGAGGATCACCGGCGAGCTGTCGGCGGCAATCGCCTCGGCCAGCGCCGCGACCCAGTCTTCACGACGCGGCGTCAGCCAGTCGGCCTGCTCCACCCGCGCACTGTTGGGCAGGCTGTTCTGCCAGTGGGTTTGCCAATGATCTTCTGGCGATCCTTGCCAGCCCGGCACAATCAGATAACGGATTGATTCGTTGCGCATGGGGGAGCTCTCCTGCGTCGTGTCTGTTCCTGAACGAGTATAGGGACGGGATTTATATTCGTTAAGGAATAAGAAGCTATTTATTAATACCTGAAATGCATATTAAACAGCAGACAAAAAAGGGGCCGCACCCTGCCAAGGAGACGGCCCCGGAAAAACGTGAAACCCTTATCGTGCAGTGATCACCGACAGCTTGGTGATGCCCGCCCGCTCAATCGAAGCCATGGCTCGCGCCACTTCGCCGTAATTCACCCCGTCGTCGGCCTGCAATTGCACGCGCACTTCCGGGTCCTTGGCCTTGGCCGACTTGAGGTTGAACTCCAGCAGGTCCGGCTGGATTTCGTCCTTGTTGATAAACAGTTTTCCCGCACCGTCGATGCTCACCACCAACGGGTCTTTCTGCTCGACCGGCGCCACCGCTTCGGTCTTCGGCAGGTTGATCGGTATCGCGTTGGTCAAAAGCGGCGCGGTGACGATGAACACCACCAGCAGCACCAGCATCACGTCCACCAGCGGCGTCACGTTGATCTCGCTCAGCACCTCGTCGCTGTCTTGCGTGGAGAAGGCCATATCAGGACGCCTCCTTCACTTTTGTTGCATTGCCCTGGGCCGCAGCCTTGTGCGCGGTCGGGTGAATCAGCACGCGGAACGAGCTCTTTTGCGCCAGGCTGTAGAAGTCGTGGGCAAAGTCGTCCAGGTCCGCCGCCGTCAGTTTCAGACGACGCAAAAAGTAGTTGTAAACCAGCACCGCCGGCACCGCGACCGCGATCCCCACACCGGTGGCGACCAGCGCTGCACCGATCGGTCCTGCGACCGTTTCCAGGCTCGCCGAGCCTGCCGCGCTGATGCCTTTGAGCGCTTCCATGATTCCCCACACCGTGCCGAACAGACCAATGAACGGCGAGGTGCTGCCAATACTCGCGACCACCGCCAGACCGGTTTCCAGCGAACGGCGCTCGCGGACGATCTGCTGACGCAAGGCACGTTCGAGGCGATCCTGATGGTTGATCGCCTGGCTCAGGTCATTGGCCTGCGGCGCCTCGCCCACTTGGATCGCCGCATAACCGGCCTGTGCCACCCGCGCTGCTGCGCCGGGCTGGGTTTCGCTCAACTCGGCGGCGGAGTCCAGACTCGACGCCGCCCAGAAGCGCTTGTGAAATTTGCGGTCCTGCGCCTTCAACCGGCCGAACTGCACAGCCTTGAGCAATGCCAGGCCCCAGGTGGCGACAGAGAAGACCACCAGCAGCCAGATCACCGCGCTTTCGATGGATTCCAGTGGAGATGCCAGTAACGTCATGATGTGTTCCCTCGTGTAAACATTTCGCGCGAATTTGGTTTCGGTTTAGTGAATCTTGAAATCGATGGGTACGCTGACCCAGCCGTCCCGGGCGACATCACCCTGCTTGGCCGGCACGAAGCTCCAGCGCTTCACGGCGTCCAGCGCCGCGTCGTCGAGCTGTTGCCGGCCACTGCTTTTCTGAATCTGGATTTCGCCCGGTTTACCGCTGGCCAACACGTGTACCCGGAGCAACACCGTGCCTTCCCAACCGCGACGCTGGGCCAGCGACGGATATTCCGGCGCCGGGTTCTTCAGGTACGCGGCGTTGGCCGAGGCCGGCGTCACCGGAGCAGGCGCCGGTGGCGCAGGTGGCGCGGGCGCGGCGACCGGAGCGGCCGGTTGTGGCGGCGCCGGTGGTTGCTCGACCGCTTTCGGCGCCGGTTTCGGTACGGGTTTGGCGACCGGTTTCGGTTTGGGGATCGGCTTCGGTTTCGGTGGTGGCTTGGTGGCCAGTTCGTCTTCCACCGGCGGTGGTGGCTCGACCACTGGTGCCGGTGGCGGCGGTACAACCACAGGTGGTGCCGGTGGCGCCGGGCGCGAAAACTCGATGGTCATCGGTGGAATTTCCGGCGGCACGATCGGCAGCGCTGGCGTCGGATGCTGGTTGATCCAGTAGATCACCGCGCCATGCACCACCAGCGCCAGAACGCCGAGCAGAATCGTTTCCCGGCGGCTCAGAATGCCCTTGGGCGCGCGCTGCAAACGCAGCTGCCCCAACGGCACGCGATGGGGCCGGCCGAGATCGACCAACTCGCCGCTCGGCGCCTGGCGCCACAGCACCTCCTGTGCGCTGGCGGCGGTCTGGACATTGCCCATTGATTTACTCCCTGCGGTCTCTTTGCGTTTTTTCGCGTAGCCGATTCGCCGCTTGTTGAATCCCCCACGGCGTGATCGGTGGGTCAATCATTGGGCCAGCGGCTTATCTCCGAAAGTAATCTTTCATGTTATGAATAGACGCTTTCGGAATATGTGAAACGGTCATTTCCGCCATAGCCACGGCCTGCAAGGCTTTCAGCGATTCGCCAGAATCGACATGCTTTCCTGGCATAAAAAGTATTCATCCAAGGCATCGGATCTTGGAAACAAGCAAACAAAAAAGGCCGATGCACGTTTAATGCATCGGCCTTCGATAACTGAATTTCTTATTGCTTCACAAGCTCAACGGTCCTGGTTTCGACGGTGAACAATCTTGATAACTAACGACTGGCATTGGTCTGTTGCACGCCGATGGCCGGCGCAATCACTGCTGTCTCCGAACGCGGCGTGCCCGCCGGCACCCAGTCATAACTTACAGGAAGGGCTCGATAGACCCAGTTGCTGATCGCGTCACTGCCCGGTGCCTTGCCCAGATAAGGGCTGACGTATTCCCACACGTTTTCACCACTGGCCGTCACCTGGAAAAACCGCCCGTTCATGCCTTCGTCGATCAGCGTGTTGCCGTTAGGCAAGCGCCGCGCGCTGCTGATGAATGAGCTGTAGAACGCCCACCCCGGCTGCTTTGAATTGGCCGCGCTGTACTGCCAGACGATTTCATTTTTCACCGGGTCGATCTCCAGCACCCGCGAACCGGAAATCAGCCCCAGCGTGACGTTCGGGTAACCCGCCGAACCCTGGTTGTCGAACACCAGCAGATTGCCCGCGCCGGGCAGTCCGGCCGGGATGATGTGCGCGTCATGCTGGCCGACGAACTGGTCCACCGGGCGCGGGACTTTCTGCGCGGTTTTCGGACTGGCCAACGGCAGATTCGGCCCCAGACGCCAGACCACTTTGCCGCTGTGCTTGTCGATGATCGCGATGAAGTTGGCGTTGCGCGAATCGATCAGCAGGTTGTCCGGATTGAAGCGCTTGTCGCCGGCATCGAACCATTTGTTCGGCCCGACCAGGCTGAGGTTGTTGATGTGCAGGTAATCCGGATTTTCACTGGCACGAACCAGCTTCAACTGCTCGGCGGTGAAGCCGAATTCGTTCAAGTGATCCGACGCCAGCCACTGCCATTTCACCTCGCCGGCGGGGCTGACTTCGTAGATCGCATCGTCGATCACCTCGGGCACTTTGAAGCCTTTGACCTGGTGCACCTTGTTCGCCAGCACCACGGTGTTGCCGTTGCTCAGGCGACGCTGATCGTGATGCTGTTGCGCGGCGCCACCGGGGGCCTTGTCGCCCCACTGCCAGACGACTTTGCCATTCCAGTCCAGCTCGCCGACGCTCTGATTGCCGAGGCCATTGCCGGCGGAACCGAGCTTGCCCGGATCCTTTTCGCTCAGTTGCAGCAACACATGGCCGCACTCACCACCGACCAGTTGCGGGTCGATGATCGCCGAGGGAAAACCTGATTGCGGCCAGCTCTTCACTTCGTTGCCGTTCATGTCGATCAGGTGCGTCTGCTTGTCGGCACCGCTGAAGATCACATATTGATTGAAGGCCTTGGCCGGGTCGTAACGAGTGACGCCGGTGGGGTAGACGCTGGGCGCGGCGAGCGCCCCGGCACTGAGCACTGCGCCGGACAACAACACCGGAAAAGCGGTTTTGATGCGCAACATGATGCAGCTCCTTGAAGGATCGATCAGAAGTCGTAGCGACCGGTGACGCCGAGGGTGCGCGGCGTACCGAGCAGGCCTTCATAACCGCCGTTGCCGCCGGTCCACAGGGTCGTGTAGTAGGTTTTGTCGAAGGCGTTTTTCAGCCACAGCGAGATGTCCCACTGACCCTGGTTGAAATCGCCGCGCAGGCCGGTGGAGAGATTGACCACCGCGTAACTCGGGATCTGGCCGTAGTCGGAATCCTCGACCGTGCCCACCGCTTTGGAGCGGAACGCGTAGCTGCCGGTGACGTAAGGCTGCAGGCCGTTATCCAGATTCCATTCGTATTTGCCGTTGGCGTTGCCGATCCATTTCGAGGCGCCGACCACCTGATGACCGCTGAGGTCGCACGAGGCCGGAGCACCCGGTGCCTGGCTGACTTCAGGCGGGCACGGCGCGTCCTTGTACGAGAGGTAACTGACGTCGTTGTAGGAGCCGTTGAAGTTCAGCGTCAGGCCGCGCAGCGGGATCACGGTGCTTTCGAACTCCACGCCACGTGAGCGCACTGAACCGGCGTTGGTCAGGTATTGCACGCGGTTGACGTCGTCGTAGGCGTTGGTCTGGTAAGCGTTGACCTGGGTCCAGAACACGTTGGCATTGAGCTGCAAACGCCGATCCCACAACGTGCTCTTGAAGCCGAGTTCGGCGTTGTTGGCGCGCTCGGTGCCGATCAGCAACGAGTCGGCGCCGGCGGTCGGGGCCGAGCCGACCACAAGGTTGACCCCACCGGATTTTTCACCGTGAGACAACGTGGCGTAGCCGAGCAGATCATCGGTGAAGCGATAGCTGAGGTTGAGCAATCCGGACGGGCTGGAGCTGTACTGGTTCAGGTCGCCGGAATCGTAGGCGCCCGTGCGGCCGCGTCGCGCGGTGGCAGCGGCACCCGTGACAGCGGCGCCACCGACCGGCGCATCACGATTGACCCAGGCGTTCTTCTCTTCATAGGTGCCACGCACCCCGGCGGTGAAATCCAGACGCGGGGTCAGGTGCCAGGTGCCTTGGGCGAACAACGCGAAACTGTCGGTCTTGATATGGCCACGGCCGACGCTGTTGACGTTGGCCAGCGCACCCCGTGGCGTGCCGTTCCAGATGTCTGCCTGGGGGCCGTAATAGGCGAAGGATTTGTTGTCCAGGTCCGATCCGAAATAGTAGGCGCCGAGGACGTAATCGAAGAATTCGCCCTTGGGCGACGCGAGGCGAAATTCCTGGGAATACTGTTTGTCCTCCACCGACACCCCGGCGTTGTAGGTGGCCGGCACATTGAGGCCATCGTCGTTGCGCGGGGTGAAATTCCAGAAGCGGTACGAGCTGACCGAGGTCAGGGTGAAGTCGCTCGGCAGGGTCCAGTTGGCCTCCACCGATGTGCCGCCCTGATGCACGGTGACGTGCTGGTCGTTGTCCAGGTTGACCTTGCGGTGCGAGCCGTTGACCAACGTCGCGCCGGCAGCGGCGGCGCGGGCCGAGTAGAGATTGACGCCATTGATGGTCGGCCCGGTGTTGTACAGCACCCGGGTGCCGGCGCTGGAATCCTCTTCGTTGTAGTCACCGATCCAGCGCAGGTTGAAATTCTCGTTGGGCTTGAACAGCAGTTGCGCCCGGAAGCCGTCGCGGGAACCGCCGTTCAGGTCATGGCCGTTGAATTCGTTCTTGATGTCGCCGTCGCTGCGGGTGCGATAGGCAGAGATGCGTCCGGCCAACTGATCGTTGAGCGGCCCGGAAAGCGTGCCCTTGGTCTGGAAGTAACCGTCCTCGCCGACCGACGTCTCGATGCTGCGCTCCGGGGTAAAACTCGGCGCGCGGGTGCTGATGTTGATCACCCCGGCGGTGGTGTTTTTGCCGAACAACGTCCCCTGCGGCCCGCGCAGGACTTCAAGTTGTTCGATGTCCATCAGGTCAAACACCGCCATCCCCGGACGGCCCAGATACACGTTGTCGATGTACAGCCCGACGCTGCCTTCCAGACCGTCACTGGCCGGGTTGTTACCCAGGCCCCGGATCGACACGCTGGACTGACGCGCATGCATGTAGGCGACGTTGACGCTGGGCACCAGTTGCTGCAGATCCTGGATTCGGTAGACCCGTTGCGTCTCCAGAGTCGTGCCGCTCACCACGCTCATGGGCGTCGGCACGTCCTGAGAACTTTCTTCTCGACGGCGGGTGGTGACGGTCACGGTTTCCAGTTGCGAAGTGGCGGTCGCGGTCTTGCCTGCCGGTGCCGGCACAGGGGTTTCCGATTCCGCAGCGTAGCCGTGGGTCCAGCTGGCACTCCCCGCCAGCAACAGGGCCAGAGGCAGACGTTTGAGCCGTCGTGGCGGCGGCGGTGAAGCGAGGTTCAACGGACTCATGGGACTGCTCCTGGTCAAAAAACACGCAGACATCTTCCGTGCCGCATATTCTTTTAAGTTATTTATTTATGTTTTTACAAAGATTTACTGCATAAGAGATTGCCTTTATAAGGAGTCGACCTAATGCATATCCAATGCATTTCCCGGATATTTTTTATGTGAAAAATGCATATCGACTTGCGCCAGCTACGTCACTTCATTGCCCTTGCCGAACAACGCAGCTTCGTCGCCGGCGCGCAGGCGGTGAACCTGTCGCAGTCGGCGTTCAGCCGCAGCATTCAGGCGCTGGAGCACAGCGTCGGTTGCCAGTTGGTGGATCGCGGACGCAAGGAATTACCGCCGACCAAACAGGGCCAGGTGCTGCTTGAACATGCGCGGCGCCTGGTCAGCGGTGCGCAGCAGATGGCCAACGAGATCAGCCAGTTCAACGGGCTGGAGGCTGGGGAGTTGCGCTTCGGTTGTGGCCCGGCGCCGGCAGCGGGATTGATCCCGCGAGCGATCGGCAGCTTCATCGGCCGCTACCCGAAAGCGCGAGTGCATTACCAGGTCGATGACTGGCAGAGCCTGAGCAAAAGACTGCTGAGCGAGGAGTTCGAATTCTTCGTTGCCGATACACGGCACTTCGAGGCAGATCCGGATTACCTGACCCACCGCTTGCGCCCGCGCAAATGGCATTTCTGCTGCCGCGCCGGGCATCCGCTGGGCGCATCGGATCGGGTCACGGCCGAGCAATTGATGAGTTATCCGCTGGCCGTGAGCATTCGTCCGCCAAACCTCCGCAAGGTCATCGTTGACCTCAGTGGCCGGCCGGATTTCGTCCCGAATGTGGAGTGCGAGAACAGCGCCAGCCTGCTCGGCGTGGTGTTGCGCTCCGATGCGATCGGTATCGTCGGCGCCTATTCGGATGCACTGCATCAGGCCCGGGGTGAGTTGGTCTGCTTGAAGATCGAAGGATTGGCGGATGATCTGGAGGAGCTTTATACCCGTTACGGAATTGTCAGCCGCGCCGGGTATCGTCTGTCACCGTTGGCCGAGGCGATGATCGAGCAGATCAAAGCGATTGATGCGGTGGATGAGGAGGTGTGTTCACTTGAGAATCTGGCTGTCTGAGGCACAGCTATCGCTGCGATGCGGCGACCCGACAAGCCAGCTCCCACAGGACCTGCGCCTGGCAAAAATAATGCGTTCACCCGGTACTTGTGGGAGCTGGCTTGCCAGCGATGACGTCAGTACAGGCGCCGATGCATTTGCTGCATATAAAGCATTCCCCGAATGCACTTGCCGAACACCCTCGCCGAAAGCGAAAAACCTCGCCTGTCTTTCTGACTGGTGAACCCCATGTCCAACCCGCAAAACCCTGTGCGCAACGTGCTTTACATCATGTGCGATCAACTGCGCCGCGATTACCTGTCCTGCTACGGCCACCCGCACCTGCACACCCCGAACATCGACCGCCTGGCCGCCGCCGGCGTGCGCTTCAGCCGCGCCTACACACAGGGCACGATCTGCGGGCCGTCGCGGATGTCGGCCTATACCGGGCGCTATGTCAGCAGCCATCAAGTGGCGTGGAACGCCGTGCCGCTGCCGCTGGAAGAACTGACCATCGGCGATTACCTGCGCCCCCACGGCATTCGTACCGCGCTGGTCGGCAAGACCCACGCCACGGCCAACGTGGACGCCTTGCAGCGGCTGGCGATCAACCCTGAAAGCGCCCAGGCCGAAGTGCTGAACGAAGTCGGCTTCGAACCCTACTTTCGCCACGACGGCATCTTCCCCGACGACCCGCTGTTCGATGACAAACGCGAATCCGCGCCCTACACCCATTACCTGCGCGAACAGGGTTTCGAGGGACGCAACCCCTGGCATGACTGGGCTAACGCGGCCGAAGGCGACAACGGAGAAATCCTCAGTGGCTGGAAAATGCGCAATGCCCATTTGCCCGCGCGAATTCCCGAGCAACATTCAGAGACTGTCTACACTACCAATCGAGCCATCGACTTCATCGGTGAGCAAGGTGAAAAACCGTGGTTTTTACACCTGTCCTATATCAAACCCCACTGGCCCTACATCGTACCGGCTCCGTACCACACCTTGTACAGTACGAAATCGATTCTCGACCCGGTACGTAATGCCTCTCCCAGCGACCACCCGGTCTATCAGGCCTTTCGCCAGCATGAGGAAAGCCTGAACTTCTCCAAAGATCCGGTACGACTGAACGTGATCCCGACGTACATGGGCCTGGTCAAACAGGTCGATGATCAGTTGGGGCGGCTGTTCGATTTCCTGCAAAGCAACGGCCGCTGGGAAGACACGCTGATCGTGTTCACCAGCGATCACGGCGACTTTCTGGGCGATCACTGGCTGGGCGAGAAGGAGTTTTTGCTGGAGCAGGCGGTGGGCGTGCCATTGATCGTGCGCGACCCGCGTGCGGCGGCGGATGTCACCCGGGGCACGGTGGACGAACGTCTGGCGGAAACCATCGACGGCGTGCCGACCTTTCTCGAAGCGCTGGGCGTGACGGGGGCGGAGCATCGCCTGGAAGGTCGCTCGTTGATTCCGCTGCTGCACGGTGAAAACCCTGACTGGCGCCGCTATGCGATCAGCGAATACGACTACGCCTTTCAGGCCCCGGCACGGGAGCGGCTGGGCCAGCCGATCGACCGCTGCCGCATGACCATGGTGCGCAGCGAGCGCTGGAAATACCTGGCGTACGACGGCTTCCGGCCGCAGCTTTTCGATCTGCTGAATGACCCGCAGGAGCTGCAGGATCTGGGCGCGGACCCGGCGTATGCGGCGGTGCGCGAGGAGCATGCGGGGTATCTGTTCGAGTGGGTGCGCGGGTTGAAGCGGCGCACGACCATCAGTCATCAGGAGATTGATTTGCGTGGGCAGCGGTTTCGTTATGGGGAGCCGGAGACCGAGAAGATGGTGCAGATCGGGGTTTGGTGACAGTGATCGCTCACCCCGCCGAGGCACTGATCGTTCCCACGCTCCGCGTGGGAATGCCTCAATGGACGCTCTGCGTCCGCTTTGGGACGCGGAGCGTCCCGGGCTGCATTCCCACGCAGAGCGTGGGAACGATCATCTTCTGCTCTTACTCGCGCCCTTTGATGGTCTGGCTACGCTGCCCATTCGCCCCGACCGGCACTTCACCCTTGAGCGTCACCCGACGCACCACACGATCCTGAGTGCCGTAATCATCAATCGCATAATGCTGAGTCGAGCGGTTATCCCAGATCGCCACGTCACCGGCCTTCCAGCGCCAGCGCACGACGTTCTCCTGACGGATCACATGACTTTGCAGCAAGCCGAACAGGTGCGCCGAATCGGCCTGGGAATAGCCCTTGATGCGTTTGACGAAATGCCCCAGCAGCAAGCTCTTTTCGCCGCTGATCGGGTGCACGCGGACCACCGGGTGCTCGGTTTCGTAGACGGTAGAGGTGAAGATCTTGCGATAGCGCTCAAGCTTCTCCGCCGACACGTCCGGCTTCACGGCGGCGTAGTCGTATTCGTTGCTGTGCACGGCCACCAGTTTGTCTGCCAGCTCACGCAATTCAGTCGGCAATTCGTTGTACGCGGTCGCGGTGTTCGCCCACAGCGTGTCGCCACCGAACGCCGGGGCCACCACGGAGCGCAGGATCGAGGCTTTCGGGTAGGCATCGACGAAGGTCACGTCGGTGTGCCACGAGTTGGCGCGCTGCCCTTCGGCGCCGTCCAGTTCCAGCAGATAACGGGTGCCCTCGCGGGACGGCACGGTCGGATGCGCCACGGGCTCGCCGAGCAGGTGCGCAAAGGCTTCCTGACGTTGATCGTCGAGCTGGGTCTGCTCGCGGAAGAACACGACCTTGTACTGGATCAGCGCCTGTTGAATGGCTTCAACCGTCGCGGCGTCCAGCTCACCGGACAGCTGCACGCCACGGATTTCGGCGCCGATACGGCCGGCCACCGGATAAATGTCCAGTGCGTGGACAGCGGGTTTTACAGCGAGTGCGGCATTGCTCATGGGTAGACCCTCATCGACTGCTTGCGGTTGGACGGCAGCGAAACAACGCTCTATCTATATTCCATTTACATCTAATAGATATTCACATGCTTCGTTGACGGAATAAGAGCTTGCATTTAAAACCTCAAGCAACCTCGTCGCAAATGCCTTCGAGCTATTTTTAGGATGCCGGAAAAGCATATGGATCTTCGCCAGTTGCGCTACTTCATCGCCCTCAACGAACACCGCAGTTTTGTCCGCGCGGCCGACGCCATGGGCATCACTCAACCGGCGTTCAGCCGCAGCATTCAAGGGCTGGAGCAGGAGTTCGGCTGCGTGCTGGTGGATCGCGGCAACAAGGATCTACGTCCGACACCAGAAGGTCAGGTGGTGCTGCAACACGCCCTGACCCTGGTGCAGGGCGCGGCATTGCTCAGCGCCGAAGTGACCCAGATGACCAAGCTCGATGCCGGCGAACTGCACTTCGGTTGCGGCCCGGCGCCGGCGGTGAAACTGGTGCCGGACGCGGTGGCGCAATTCATCAATGCGCACCCGAAAGTGCGCACCTGTTTTCAGGTGGATAACTGGGAAAAACTCAGCCGCGCCCTGAGCCGTGAGGAGATCGAATTCTTCATCGCCGACATCCGTCATTTCGAATCCGACCCGAACTTCCAGACCCAGCCGCTGACACCCAAGCGCGGGGTGTTTTTCTGCCGGCCGGGGCATCCGCTGCTGGCCAAGGAAAGCCTGTCGACCAACGACATGTTCGACTACCCGCTGGCGACCACGCTGATCCCGCCGGGCATTCGCAAACTGCTGGCGAATCTCAGCGGCCGGATCGATTTTTCACCGTCCATCGAGACCGAGCATTTTCCCGCGCTGGTGAAAGTGGTGCTGCAATCCAACGCGATTGGCGTCGGCACTGAAGAGGCGTTTGTCGAGGACATTGCGCAAGGCTCGCTGGCGCTGCTGCACTGGCGCAATCTGCCGCAGAATCTGGAGAGCATGAATGCGCGCTGCGGGATTGTGAGCCGCACGGGATTCCGGCTGTCACCGGCGGCGCGGGCGATGATCGAGACGCTGGTGGCGGTGGATAAACAGGCGATCAGCGTCGCGGTTTGAGGGTCATTCCCACGCTCTGCGCGGGAATGACCGCATGACTCAGAGCTTCGCAGCTGCCAGTTCAGGCGCCACCCACTCGTTCACCTTGAACGGCTTGCGAATCAGCTTCTGCTGCGCCGCCAGATCCACCTTGCCCTGCAGGTTTTCGAGGAACAGCGGATCCAGTGTCGAAGGGAAGACTTCGCTCAGGTTCTGATCCTTCAGATCCTGGGTGAGGATCACTGGTGGATAGCTCGCCAGCCCCGACACAAGCTGCACATAGGCGTCCTTGTTGCTGTCCTGCGTCAACCACTCCACCGCCTGCTGCTGCGCCTTGAGCAGCTTCGCCACGGCTTCCGGATGCCCGTCGACAAACTTGCCGGTGCCCACCAGCACCGACTGCACACTGCCGGCGCCACCGAGATCCTTGGTATTCAATGGCAGCTCAGCCAGTCCTTTGGCCTGCAATGCAGTCAGCCCGGAGCTGCCCCAAGACGCATCGATCTGCTTCGCCGCCAGCGCCGCTACCGCTGCGTTGAAATCGAGGTTGATCACCTTCACGTCCTTCTCGCTCAAACCGACGCTGGCCAGCGCCGCATCGAACGACAACTGGGTCGCAGTGCCCCGGAAGATCGCCACGCGCTTGCCTTTGAGATCCTGCAGCGTCTTGATCCCCGAACCCGGCACGACGCCGAGATATTGCTTCACCCCCCGGGCGCTGGCGCTGAGCAGTCGCGTGTCCAGACCGTTGGACTTGCCGATGATGGCCGCCAGATCTCCGAGATAGGCCAGGTCCACCTGACCGTTGGCGAATGCCTCGTTGATCACAGGCCCGGCGCCCTTGAAGAAACTCCACTGAATCTTGATGCCCTGATCGGCGAAGGCCTTTTCAAAGATCTGCTGATCGCGCAGCACGTCCACGATGCCCCCGCCGCTGTGTTGAGTACCCGCGCTCAGATCAGGCACGGCAATCCTGATTTCCTTGAGCTCGTCGGCCTGGGCAGAGAACGCCAGCAGACCCGCCAGTGCCGGCGCGGCAAACAGACTGATGACACGTTTGAAGGGAAGGTTCATGGGTGCGGCTCCTGATCACGGCGGGCATTGAGGAGCCGAAAGTAGGCGCAATCCGTATCAGCACTTAAATACTTAAAAAGCACATTTTTATAGCTTTTCACGCTAAGCCAGCAAAGTCGGGACATGCAGAGCCGTATGCATGGAGAGCATCGAAAATATTCTTCGAATGCATTGGATGCGCGCAGGGCTGGAGGCCTTAAATGGCGCTGCTTATCTCCAAAATGATTATTTTCTAACTCGCTTATAACTATTGTTTTTTAGCTAATTCCGCTGACTCGATCCAACCCGACAACGGAGGTCACCATGGCCCGTGAATCCCTGCTCAGCCTGCCACTGGCCGCACCGCCGTTGAAAAGCCGGCGTACCTGGCCAAGCCTGAGCCACCGCGTTTTACCCTGGATATTGCCGCTCGGACTGTTCGCCCTGTGGTGGCTGGCGGCGCGTAATCAATGGATGAGCGAACAGATCCTGCCGGCGCCGTCACTGGTGTGGAACAGCGCGATCGAGCTGTCCCAGGGCGAGTTGTGGAGTCACTTGTGGATCAGCCTGCAACGGCTGTTCTGGGGCTTGCTGGCGGGCGTTACCGCCGGCGCAGTACTTGGTGCGGCGCTGGGTTTCAGCCGTCGTCTCGAACGCCTGATCTTCCCGACCTTCGCCGGCCTGGCCCAGGTGCCGACGCTGGCGTGGATTCCGCTGTTCATGGTGTTTTTCGGCATCGGCGAAACGCTGAAACTGGTGGTGCTGGTCAAGGCCATCGTGGTGCCGGTGACCCTGCACACGCTGGTCGGCGTGCGCGATGCGCAACCCAAATTACGTGAAGCCGCCGCTGTTTTACGTTTGCCGCCACGTCTGTTGATCCGCCGACTGGTGCTGCCCGCCGCCCTCCCCGCATTCATGGCCGGCGTACGCTTGGCGCTCGCCGCTGGCTGGACTTCATTGCTTGCCGTCGAGCTGCTGGCCTCCAGCGAAGGCATCGGTTACTTGATGGTCTGGGCGCGTCAGTTGTTCATGCTCGACATCGTCTTTGTGTGCATCGTGGTGATCGGCCTGATCGGCGTGGCGATGGATCGCGGCATCGGTCTGCTGGACAAAAAACTGGTGCACTGGCCACATCCCGCCACGGCGGAGATTCGTCGCGGCCCGCGCTACGAAGGCTGGCAGCGCGTGCAGCCGTGGCTGCTGCCGCTGGCGCTGTTAGCGCTGTGGCAACTGGCGGTCGATCAGCAATGGATCGATGCCAACATTCTGGTCAGCCCGTGGGTGGTGCTTGAGGCGACGAAAAACGGATTGCTCGACGGCACGTTGATCGCGGGCATGGCCCTGAGCCTGGGCCGCACACTCGGTGGCTTGTTGATTGGCGGCGGCCTCGGCCTCGTGCTGGGTTTGTTGCTGGGTCTGTCGCGCACCAGCGAACGCGTACTCGGCCCGACCCTCGCCGCCCTGCGCCAGATCGCGATTTTCGCCTGGGTGCCGCTGCTCACCGCCTGGTTCGGTCTGGGCGAACTGGCGAAGTGGGTGTTCGTCGCCCTCGCCGCGTTCTTTCCGTTGTTTGTCGCGACCCAACGCAGCGTCGCCAACCTCTCACCGCAACTCAACGAAGCCGCGCAAGTGCTGCGCCTGAGCCTCGCCCAACGCCTGCGTCGACTGGTATTGCCGGGCGCCGCGCCGGGGATTTTCGCCGGCCTGCGCCTGAGCCTGATCTACGCCTGGCTCGGCACCATCGGCGCCGAATATTTCATGCCGTCCAACGGCGGCATCGGCAGCCAGATGATCGGCGCCCAACAACTGCTGCGCATGGACCTGATCATGGCCGGGATGCTGCTGGTCGGCCTCACCGGCGCCCTGCTCAACCTCATTGGCCAACGCCTGGAAATCCGCGCCACCCGCTGGAGACACGCATGAACGCACCGATTGTCAGCTTCAACCATGTAGGCAAATCCTTCGACGTCGACGGTTTCGAACTGGAGGCGATTCGCGAATTCAACCTCGACATCGCCGAGGGCGAATTCGTCGCCATCGTTGGCTCCAGCGGCTGCGGCAAATCCACCTTGCTGCGCTTGCTGGTGGGCCTCGATACGCAATTTCGCGGGCAGATCACTGTCGATGGCAAAGCCGTCAGCGGCATCGGCGGCGAGCGCGGCATCGTGTTTCAGGAGCACCGTTTGTTCCCGTGGCTGACGGTGGCCGACAACATCGGCCTGGGCCTGGTCAACGAGCCGCTGGGTGCTGCTGAAAAGCAGCAACGCATCAACGACTTCATCGAACTGGTGGGCCTGCGCGACTTCACCCGCGCCTACCCGCATCAACTCTCCGGCGGCATGGCCCAGCGCGTGGCGATTGCTCGCGGGCTGGTGGCGAGCCCACGAATCTTGCTGCTCGACGAACCCTTCGGCGCCCTCGATGCGCTGACCCGCCAGCAGATGCAGGACGAACTGCTGGCGATTCGCGAACGGGCAAAAATCACCACGATTCTGGTCACCCACGATGTCGAGGAAGCGATCTTTCTCGCCGACCGCGTGGTGGTGATGGAACCGCGCCCCGGCCGGATCAAACAGGTGGTGGACATCGCCCTGCCCCATCCGCGCCAACGCAGCAGTTTCGACTTCCATCAGCTGCGCGAAGAACTGCTGCACGAGCTGACCAGTGACGATCATTACCAACCGAGCGCACCGGTACAGATCCGCGATCTGCCGCTGTCGTTCATTGCCTGCTGAACAGGAGCCTGTCGATGCCACAACGTCCCAACTTTCTGGTGATTCTGGCCGATGACCTCGGCTTCTCCGACATCGGCGGGTTCGGCGGTGAAATCGCCACGCCGAACCTCGATGCCCTGGCCAACAATGGCCTGCGCCTGACCGATTTTCACACTGCACCAACCTGCTCGCCGACCCGCTCGATGCTGCTCACCGGCACCGATCACCACATCGCCGGCATCGGCACCATGGCTGAAACCCTGACCCCGGACCTGATCGGCAAACCGGGTTACGAAGGCTATCTCAACGACCGTGTCGTCGCGTTGCCGGAGTTGCTGCGCGAGGCCGGTTACCAGACCTTGATGAGCGGCAAATGGCACTTGGGCCTGACTGCCGAACTGGCGCCCCACGCCCGTGGTTTCGAGCGCTCGTTCTCGCTGCTGCCCGGCGCGGCCAACCACTACGGATTCGAACCGACCTACGATGAACACACGCCCGGCCTGCTGAAATCCACCCCGGCGCTGTACATCGAGGACGACAGGTTCATCGACGAATTGCCGAAGGATTTCTATTCCTCCGACGCGTTCGGCGACAAGCTGTTGCAGTACCTCAAGGAGCGTGACCAGAGCCGGCCGTTCTTCGCCTATCTGCCGTTTTCCGCGCCGCACTGGCCGTTGCAGGCGCCCGCCGACATCGTCGAAAAATACCGTGGCCGCTACGACGCAGGGCCGGAAGTGCTGCGCCTCGAGCGTCTGGAGAAACTCAAGTCGCTGGGATTGATCGAGCCGGATGTCGAACCGCATCCGCTGATCCAGCTGACCGCGCAATGGGACGCGCTGAGCGATGAACAAAAACGCATTTCCGCCCGGGCGATGGAGGTCTACGCGGCGATGGTCGAGCGTATGGACTGGAACATCGGGCGCGTCGTCGATTACCTGCGCCAGCAGGGCCAGCTCGACAACACCTTCATCCTGTTCATGTCCGACAACGGTGCCGAAGGCGCGCTGCTGGAAGCCTTCCCGAAATTCGGTCCGGAGCTGGTGACCTACCTGAGCCAGCACTACGACAACAGCCTCGACAACATCGGCCGCGCCAATTCCTACGTCTGGTACGGGCCGAACTGGGCGCAGGTAGCGACCGCGCCGTCACGCCTGTTCAAGGCGTTCACCACCGAGGGCGGAATTCGCGTTCCGGCGCTGCTGCATTATCCGCAGCTGCCGCTGAAGGGGCAGATCAGCCATGGTTTCGGCACGGTGATGGACATCACACCAACCATTCTCGATCTGGCCGGCGTGCGCCATCCCGGCAAGCAGTGGCACGGCAAACCGGTGGCGCCGTTGCGTGGTAAATCGTGGCTGGGTTTCCTGTCCGGCGAGACGGCGCAGGTGCATGACGAACACACCGTTACCGGTTGGGAACTGTTCGGGCGCCGGGCGATTCGGCAGGGGCAGTGGAAGGCGGTGTGGATCCCCGGCCCGGTGGGGCCGGCAACCTGGCAACTTTACGACCTGGGGAGTGATCCGGGGGAGATTCATGACCTGGCGTCGAGTCAGCCGCAGAAGCTTGAAGCGCTGATCGAGCATTGGCAGCGGTATGTGGAGGAGACCGGGGTGATTCTCAGTGAGTCGCCGTTTCAGCCGGATTGAGGGCAAGCTCAAAAGCCCCCTCATCGGAACGCCGCCCGCTCAGCCCTCCCGAAACGTCGGACCGCCCGGAGGGAGAGGGAGCTGACCGAGGTGTCTTTCGCTATACATCGACCTGAGAAACCGAGTTGATTGTGGATTCGGTAAAGCACTTTCAAGTCGGTGTATCTCCCGAATATCCCCCAATCAGTCCCCTCTCCCCCCGGGAGAGGGTTAGGGTGAGGGCTGGATCTCCAGCCGAAAACACAAAGTCAGTTCACCTCGATCGCCTTACCCGCCAACCCTTCATTCTCCTTGCGAACAAACCTGTTCGCCCGCCCGAACGTCCCGAAATCGTTGAACCGAACCCCCATCTCCCGCATCACCTTGTGCGCCACCGGCACCGTCAGCTGGCGGATGTAAAACGGCTCCTTCACCACAAAATGATGAATCCCGTGACTGCTGCCGAAGTTGAAGCAGAACGCCTGCAACGGCCACAGCCACCAAGGATTCAGCACCTGACATTGCTGAAGCACATTGCCCGGCTCGACATCCCCGTAGTAATGCATGTTCGAACTGATGAAGTGCAGGCAAAACGTGCGTAACACGTTCGGGCCAATGATCACCACGGCGGCGATATCGATCACTTGCATCACCGACAACGTGGTCGCCGACCATTCGATCGGCGAACCCATCAGGTAGGCGATGCCATTGGCCCCATGGAACCCGAGAAACACATACCACGCCCCCCAATGCACCAGCGCCAGCGGCGCGTAGACCTTCAGCGTGCGCTTGATGATGCTGAACTTGTGCGTCCAGGTCCTGGCCCGGAGCATGCGGATGAACGCTGACATCACGTTGTCGCCGACCATCAGCAACCGCGCGAAACCCCACGGTTCGCCGTTGGTGATTGCCCGTTCTTCCATATCGGTTTCAGTGCCGGACACCTTGTGATGATTGAGGTGCAAATGGCGGCGGATCCACGGGTTGATCGTGCTCGGCCGTGCCAGCCACACCAGGCCCATCATCAGGTTGTGCGGCACCCGCTGTTTGCGGAAATACATGCTGTGGATCAGGTCGTGTTCGAGCTCATGGGTCAGCGAGGCGAAAAACGCGTTGAGCAACAGGCACGCCCACCACGCCATGTGCCCGGTGATATAGAGCGCCGCCGAACCGATCATCCCGGCCAGGGCAAACGCCAGAATCCCCGCGCCGAGGGCGTCCTGATGGTTGAGAATCGGGTAGCGCTCGCGCAGCTCGACGCCTTTGGCAAGCACCACTTCGCGAATATGCGCTGATCGCTGGGCAGCATTGTGTCGCTGGGGACTTGCAGAAGTACGGTCCATGCTTCCATCCTCTGGTTATAGATGTTCGTATCCTGCCTCGCGCGGACTCCAAACGCGGTAGCCGAGAACGCCAACCTGTTGACCGGAAGCGCCAATCAGCATGAAGGAACCGACTTCTCTCGCCAGCTGGACCCGTGCCCTGCGCAAGCAACTCGACGCGCTGGGGCTGGACAGCACTGCCCTGTGTCAGCAGGCCGGGCTCGATCCGCAATTGATGGACGACCCGAATGCCCGCTATCCGTTGTCCGCGACCACACGTCTGTGGGAAATCGCGGTGCAGGTCAGCGGTGATCCGGCGATCGGTTTGCGGGTGTCGCGCTTCGTCAGCCCCACGACCTTTCACGCGCTGGGCTACGCATTGGTGGCCAGCGGCAGCCTGCGGGAAGTGTTCGAGCGGATCGTGCGTTATCACCAGGTGGTCAGCGACGCGCTGGAACTGGAGCTGACCCGCACCGAGGACCGCTATCGATTTCGCCTGAAGATCCCGGCCGAAAACCCGGCACCCGCCTTCGAAGCCATCGACGCCTTCGCCGCGATTTACGTGCGCACTTGCCGCAATCGCCTGGGCCGCGACTACGCGCCACTGGCGGTGTACCTGCGCCGCCCGGAACCGGCCGATGCGCATCAATGGCACAAGGTGTTCCGCTCGCCGGTGCACTTTTGCGCCGAAGAAGACCGCATCGAATTCGCCCTCACCGACTTTGACAGCCACCTCGACGACGCCAACCCGGAACTGGCCGAGCACAACGAAGCGGTGCTCAAACGCACCCTCGCCCAGCTCCAACCGCTTACCTGGGAGCGCAAGGTGCGCGACGCCATCGAAGAACAACTGCCCGAAGGCGAACCCAGCGCCGAACGCATCGCCCAGGCCCTGCACTTGAGCCTGCGCAGCCTGCAACGGCATCTGGCGGACGAGGGTTGCCGCTTCGACACCCTGCTGAATGAAAGCCGCGAAAACCTCGCGCTGCTGCACCTGCGCGATCCGCAATGCTCGCTGAGCGAGGTCAGTTATCTGTTGGGATTTGCCGACACCAGCAGTTTCAGTCGCGCGTTCAAACGCTGGACCGGGATGACGCCGGGGCAGTTTCGGGATCAGTTGCGCTGAGCGCAAATGGGTCGCTCAACCCTTGGTCAGACTGCGCTCAATCCCGGATTCCCACTGCTCGATCATTGCCGTACCTACCTCGGCGAACGACTGATGGGTTCGGCAATGCTCAAGCATTTCCGCCATCGCCGTCTGCATGCCATGAACAACCTGTTGCAGTAGTTCATTGCAGCGACCTTCAGTGAGATTGCATGCCGTACGACCGAAGCGGATGAGCGCCTTGTGCTTGGGCCATGCCTTCGACCCGCCCAACAGCAAGGCCAGGCTGTCGTTCCTGATGTAAACCGATGTGGTGATGATGTCGTAAGCCGGGGCCAGCCGGATCGAGGCCTGCGCGCCGCAATGGTCATACAGCACACCGAAGTTCTTCAGATGCGCATCGCCGTTTTTCAGTCCCGCCGACAGCGCCACGATCTTGAAAAAAGCTTCCCGCGCCTGACTCAATAGCGCAGGGGAAACAAAGGCTTTGATCTGTCGGGCAGCGCCTTCGTAAGAGCCATCGTATTTGGCTCTGGAAGGCCAGCCGTTGAGTACGCAAAAGTCCTCGAAACCCAGATAGCCGTGCTCAATCAGGTCAAAACGCTCGACCACCAAAAACCTGCCCTGCTCACTCAATTCAAACTTTGGCACTTCAAGTCCGCTAAGCGCTGCGGCGCGCATACAGAAGTACTCGTTGGTCGCCAGCTCGGGAAATTCTTCGGGACGGAAGGCTTTGACCAGATGTGTGGAGCCTCGGTGAGTCAGGCGATCAACTGCTGCCGCACTGTCGCGCACCAGAACTTTGGGCTGCACACCTGAAACACCGGAGTATTGGCCGTACTTCTGTAGCAAATCATCGAACAGTCCCTGGGCACCGTCGTGCACCAGAAGCTCGGCCAGTGATGTTTCGGGCTGACGTTCGGTTGCCGACTCACTGGTAATCGCCAGCCGTCCCAACTGATGCGGTCCGACGATTGCGAGCAAGGCGAAATCATCAAAACCGCGCACGGCCTTACTGAAGCGTCGAACCAGCTCATCGCGCAGCGCGCCTTCCGGCAGATTCATTTCGAAGACGGGATGAATGCCCCGCTCCCAGCCGTAGCTCTCCAGCCGGGTCGGCATTGTCAGCGACACTGCATTCTCGTCGATGGCGTCCTCGCGATAACTGAACACACTGTCCATGCCCGGCTGCCCTCGACCGAGCGTTCCAACCGGGCTATCAGCGACGGTGATGTGCAAGCGATCTGTCGGCTCAGTCATGGAAATTGGCCTTCTGCAACGCGTCGAGTGTCGGACGTTGTGCTCTCACGGGAATCGCTGTCAGCTCGTAGCCAAAGCCGTTGAGGATCGCCTCGACTTTGCGCAGACCAATTTCAGAAATCGTATTGTTTTCGATACCCGAAATGGTGGCGCGGCTCATGCCGTAACGTTGCGCCAACGCTTGCTGCGAGAGTTTTTGCGCTTTGCGCAGAGTTCTGATCAGTTCGCCCAACTGTTCCATGACACACCAGTGCATTATATGCAGTGCAATAAAGCGTAATTGAAATTATATGCATCGTATTCGATGCAAACTCAGGGCAAGTCTAGCTCATATAAAACGGCATGTGCGGGTCGATTAGCGACGGGTTACAAATCCAAGCTCAAAAACCGTACCCGTTGCACCACTGCTGACCCGCACCCGCCCCCCATGCAACTGCATGATCGACTGCACGATCGCCAGTCCCAAGCCGCCGGAATCTCCCGGCTCCGCACGGGATGGGTCGACGCGGTAGAAGCGGTCGAACAGTTTGCCCAGATGCTCATCCGCGATGACCGGGCCGAGGTTATGGACTTGCAGCCAGCACATGCCTGGTTCATCGAGCCGGCACAGGCTGATGACCGAGCCGGCATCAGCATGGCGTACGGCGTTGGCCAACAGGTTGCCCAACGCGCGTTGCAGCAGTTGCTGATCCGCCAGCAACTTTCCACTGAACGTGTTTGCCAGGCGAATTCCCCGGTCATCGGCCAGGGCTTCGAAGTAGTCGCACAACTCATCGCCGATTTCGTGCAGTTCCAGCGTGCGCAGATCGAGCGCTCGCTCAGCTTGCTCGGCGCGGGCGAGAAACATCAGGTTCTCGGCCATGCGCTTGAGCCGTTCGAATTCTTCCATGTTCGACGCCAGCACTTCCTGATACTCGGTGCTGCTGCGCGGGTGATTCAGTGCCTGACCATTGCTGGCGAGCAGGGTGTGCAGGGGCGTGCGAATTTCGTGGGCGAGGTCGGCGGAAAACTGTGAGAGGCGCTGGAAGCCGTCGTCCAGCCGCACCAGCATGCCGTTCAGCGCGTGTACCGGCTCCAGCAATTCCGCTGGCGTGCCGTCAGTGGGAACGCGTTGGTCGAGGCTGCGCAGGTCGATGCCGCGCAGTGCTTCACTCAGCTTGCGCAGAGGCCGCAAACCACGGCGCAACAGCAACAGGCCCAGCGTGAAGGCGAGCAACGCTCCGAGGCCGACGGCCAGATACAAGCGCAGGCGATAGCTGCCGAGCATCTGTTCGCGCTCGCTCAGCACCTTGCCGGCAATCACGGTCAGCGCTTCGCCGTTCGGCCCTTGGGCCTGACCTGACAACAGGGCCAGCTCGACACCGTCCGCCGCCTGCCAGGTCAGCACATCGCTGCGTTGCGGCGGTTGATCCCGGGGGATGGCCTGCACCGCAGGCAGTGCACGTTGGCGAGGATTGATCGTGATTACGTTCGAGCCGTCCGCGCGTTGCACCAGCAGCAGACTGTCGAGGTTGCCGAGCATGTTCTGGTACAACCGTGGCCGTGCCTGCAAGGCGTCGAGGCTGTCACTGTCGGCGAGCAGCGCGCGCACCTGTTCCAGGCGACCGAGCAACACCATGTCGTCGCGCCAGGCGAGCTCAGAGGCCAGCGAGCGATACAGGAACACGCCAATCGCGCTGAGTACCAGCGCGCAGACGGCAGCGAACGCCAGAGCCAGGCGCCAGGCAATGGATCTAGCGCGCATCGTCGGGCGCTTCGAGTTGATAGCCGACCCCGCGCACGGTGTGGATCAGTTTGGGCATGTACGGATCATCGACTTTCGAACGCAAGCGGCGCACCGCGACTTCGACCATGTTGGTGTCGCTGTCGAAATTCAGGTTCCACACCTGCGAAGCGATCAGCGTTCGCGACAGCACTTCACCCTGGCGGCTGGCGAGCAGATGCAGCAGGGCGAATTCCTTGTTGGTCAGGGCGATGCGCTGGCCGCCCCGGCTGACCCGGCGGCGCAGCACGTCGATTTCCAGATCGGCGATGCTGTACGACTCGGCTTCGCGCATCGGCCCGCGTCGTAACAACGTGCGCACCCGCGCCAGCAATTCAGCGAAGGCGAACGGCTTGAGCAAATAGTCATCGGCCCCCAGTTCGAGGCCGCGCACGCGGTCTTCGATGGCATCCTTCGCCGTCAGGAACAACACCGGCGTGGCTCCGCGCTGACGGATCAGTTGCAGCAATTGCCAGCCGTTCAGACCCGGCAGCATCACGTCGAGGATGATCAGGTCATATTCCTGCTGCTCAATAAAGTAGCGACCGTCGAGGCCATTCAGCGCCACGTCCACGGCAAAACCCGACTCTCCCAGCCCTTTGGCAATGAAGTTCGCGGTTTTGGCTTCATCTTCTACGACCAGCAAACGCATGGCACACCTCGATTGATCAGAGTCACAGGCTAGGCCCCTTCGGCGACATTGCCCATTACAAACTTGTAATCCGACTGACGAGGTTTCGACGGGGACCGGCGGATAAGGTGATGGCCTTCGCTTTTGGAGCCTGCCCATGACCGTCAAATACTTGATTGCCAGCCTGACAATCGGCCTCAGCAGCGCTGCGTTTGCTGCGCCCGACCTGCCCCGTCACGCCGATCTCGATCTGAAAACCGCGCGGCTGCTGGCCGACGCGGCGCTGGAAAACTGCACCGCCACGGTGTCGGTGCTCGACCGTGGCGGCAATCTGCTGGTGACCTTGCGTGGCGACGGTATCGGCCCGCACAACACCGCCGCCAGCCAACGCAAGGCCTACACCGCGCTATCGACGAAAACCCCGACTCGATTGTTCGCCGAGCGCGCCCGCAACAACCCGGAAACCGCCAACCTCAACACGCTGGACGAGTTGCTGTTGCTCGGCGGTGGCCTCCCTTTGTTTGCCGGGAAAGAACTGGTCGGCGCCATGGGCGTGGCCGGTTCCGGTGGCGGTGAACAGGACGAAAGCTGCGCAACCAAGGCCGCAGAAATCGTCGGCCTGTCCATCATCCGTACTTGAACCCAGGAGCATCACCATGACCCCACTGCGCATGACTTTCACCGCGCTTGGCCTGAGCGCTTTTTCGAGCCTGGCGCTGGCCGCCGGCAACCCGCTGAGCGTACACGTACTCAATCTGGAAAACGGCCTGCCGTCGCCGGGCATCAACGTGACCCTGGAGCGCCATGTCGGCCAGGACTGGCAGCCGCTGGCGCAAGGCACCACCAATGAACAGGGGCGGATCGCCGACCTGTTCCCGGCGAACAAACCGTTCGAGGCGGGTGAATATCGGGTGGTATTCAAGACCGGCGAGTACTTCGAGAAGACCAAGCACGAGACGTTTTTTCCGGAGATTCCGGTGATCTTTAAAGTGAAGCAGACGGATCAGCACTATCACATTCCGTTGCTGCTCAGCCCGTATGGTTTCTCTACCTATCGCGGTTCGTAGGCCACGTACAATTCCCCTGTGGGAGCGGGCTTGCCCGCGATGGCGTCGTGTCAGTCAACATAGAAGACAACTGACCGACCTCAATCGCGGGCAAGCCCGCTCCCACAGGGACAGTGTTGAGCACTAAAGTGTGGCGAGCGCGCGCAATCGCACAGCGTCGAGGATTTCGATCTCGCCATAACTCAGTCCGATAATCCCCTGCCCCTGCAACTCCTTGAGGATCTGGTTGGTGGTCTGCCGCGACAGCGACAGCATCGACGCCAGCTGTTCCTGGGGCAGTTGCAGCACGCGGCGTGGCGGATCGAGTTCGCCGTAGCCTTCGGCGATCATCAGCAAGCGATGAGCCAGACGCGCCGGGGCCGGCAGCAGGCTCAGCTGTTCGAGATTGATGAAGGTCAGGCGCAGTTTGTGGCTCATCAACAGAGCGAGATGCCGCCAGTAGACGGGTTGCTCGTCGAGCATTTTCAGCAGCGTGGCCTGGGGAATGTTCAGCAAGGTGCAAGGCCCGACCGCGTAGGCATCGTGGGTGCGGGGCTGGCTGTCGAACAGGCAGATTTCGCCGAACCAGTGCGGCGCTTCCACCAGGCTCAGCAACGCCTCCTTGCCCTGCTCGCTGACCGCGCCGATACGCACCGCACCATCGAGCACCGCGTACAACCCGCACGGCGCATCACCGCGCTGAAACAACCTCTGCCCCGCCGACAGCCGCCGCTCCCTGGCCGCCGCCAGCAGACTATCCTGAAAGGACGAAGGCAGATGACTGAACCATTGCCCGGTCAGGAGGCGCTCGCGCCAGACCTTATCCATGCGTTCTCCTAAAGATTGTCGCCTGCCTGACAGAGCGAGCCGTGAACCCGGGGCATGATTCGATCACCCTACAGGAGGAACAACAATGAAAAGCCTCGTCGATCATTTGAGTCAATACGCCGCTTACCACCGTGACCCGCGCAACATCGCCAGCCACTTTATCGGGATTCCGCTGATTGTGGTGGCGGTGGCCGTGCTGTTGTCGCGGCCGGAATGGTCGGTGGGTGGATTGTGGATTTCCCCGGCGGTGATTGCCGCCCTTGCGTCGGCGTGGTTTTACCTGCGCCTGGAGCTGAAGCTCGGGGTGTTGATGACCGTGTTGATGGGGTTGTCGGTCTGGGCCGGGCATGTATTGGCGCAGCTGAGCACCATGGTCTGGCTCAGCAGCGGTCTTGCGATGTTTGTGATCGGCTGGGTGATCCAGTTTGTCGGGCACCACTATGAAGGGCGCAAACCGGCGTTTGTGGATGACTTGAGCGGGTTGATTGTCGGGCCGCTGTTTGTGGTGGCCGAACTGGCGTTCCTGCTCGGGATGCGCCAGGAGCTGAAAGAGCAGATCGAGGCGCGGGCGGGTGTGGTGCGGGTCAATCCAAATCGCGCGACTGTCTGAACCACAGGCTGATTCGCTCGTTCCCACGCTCTGCGTGGGAATGCATTCCGTGACGCTCTGCGTCACAGTGGACGGGGAGCGTCCATAGCGGCGTTCCCACGCTGAGCGTGGGAACGAGCGAGATCAAACGTTGGCGACTTTCTGCCAGACCTTCGGCTTGAAGAACAACGTCTCACCCTTCGCCAACCCGGTCAGGCTGTCGTGGTCTTTCACCACTTCCGCCTCGATCAGATCAGTCTGCCCCTCTACCTTCAACGTCACCCGCGTGGTCGCGCCCAACGGTCGGATGTCACGTACTTCAGCGGCGTGGTGATCCTCCAGCTCATGCCGCGACAGCGACACTTCGTGCGGGCGGAACAGCACGTGATTGTCATCGCCCAGATGCAGGCGGTTCGAATCGCCGAGGAAGTGATAGACGAAATCGCTGGCCGGATTTTCGTAGACGTCGCCCGGTGAGCCGATCTGCTCGATCACACCCTTGTTCATCACCACGATGCGATCGGCCACTTCCATCGCCTCTTCCTGGTCGTGGGTCACGAACACCGAGGTCAGGTTGATGTCTTCGTGCAGGCGCGCCAGCCAGCGGCGCAGCTCCTTACGCACCTTGGCGTCGAGGGCGCCGAACGGCTCGTCGAGCAGCAGCACTTTCGGCTCTACCGCCAAAGCGCGGGCCAGGGCGATCCGCTGACGCTGGCCGCCGGACAGTTGCTCCGGATAACGATCCGACAGCCAGTCCAGTTGCACCATGTTCAGCAGCTCGTGAACCTTGGTCGCGATCTGGCTTTCAGTCGGGCGCTGGTTTTTCGGCTTCATGCGCAGGCCGAACGCGACGTTGTCGAACACCGTCATGTGGCGGAACAGCGCGTAGTGCTGGAACACGAAACCGACGTTGCGATCCCGCACGTCGTGGCCGGACACGTCTTCGCCGTGGAACACGATGTTGCCGTTATCCGGGGTTTCCAGGCCGGCAATGATGCGCAGCAGGGTGGTCTTGCCGCACCCGGACGGGCCGAGCAATGCCACCAGTTCACCGCTGTGGATGTCCAGGCTGATGTTGTCCAGCGCCTTGAACGCATTGAAATTCTTGCTGACGTTACGCACTTCGATCGACATGAATTATTCCTCCGCGGCGCTGGCGCGCAGGCGGTTGATACGGTTTTCGCTCCACTGCTTGAGCAGCAGGATGAAGAGCGCCAGGATCAGCAACAGGCTCGCCACGGCGAACGCGGCCACGTGGTTGTATTCGTTGTAGAGGATCTCGACGTGCAGCGGCAAGGTGTTGGTCACCCCGCGAATGTGCCCGGAGACCACCGACACCGCACCGAACTCACCCATGGCCCGCGCGGTACACAGCACCACGCCATAGATCAGACCCCATTTGATGTTGGGGACGGTCACGTGCCAGAACATCTGCCAGCCATTGGCGCCGAGCAGGCGCGCGGCTTCCTCTTCCTGAGTGCCTTGTTCCTGCATCAGCGGGATCAGCTCACGGGCCACAAATGGCACGGTGACGAAGATCGTCGCCAGCACGATGCCCGGCAGGGCGAAGACGATCTGGATGTCGTGATCCTGTAGCCACGGCCCGAACAGGCCCTGGGCGCCGAACATCAACACGTAGACCAGACCGGCGATCACCGGCGATACCGAAAACGGCAGGTCGATCAGCGTCACCAGCATGCTCTTGCCGCGGAACGAGTATTTGCTCACGCACCACGCGGCGCTGACACCGAACACCAGGTTCAGCGGCACCGACACCAGCACCGCAATCACGGTGAGTTTCAGCGCCGACAAGGCATCCGGTTCAAAGATCGCAGTGAAGAATGCGCCGAGGCCGTTCTTCAATCCCTGCGACACCACGATGAACAGCGGCAGCAGCAGAAACAGGAAGAAAATCAACCAGCCGAGGCCGATCAGGATCCGCCGCGAAGTGGCGCTGCCACGGCGGGCGGCGTTGGCCGAGGACGCGGCCGCAATAGACGATTGGGACATGGTTCGCGCCTCCTTATGGGGTTTCGATGCGCCGCTGCAGCAAGTTGATCAGCAGCAACAGGACGAAGGAAACCACCAGCATCAACACGCCGATGGAGGTAGCGCCGGTGTAATCGTACTGGTCGAGCTTGACCATGATCAGCAGCGGCAGGATCTCGGTTTTCATCGGCATGTTGCCGGCGATGAAAATCACCGAACCGTACTCGCCAACGCCCCGGGCAAACGCCAGGGCAAAACCGGTCAGCCAGGCCGGCAACAGCGCCGGCAGCAGAATGTGACGGAACACCTGCAACGGTTTGGCACCCAGGCATGCCGCCGCTTCTTCGACTTCACGCGGGATGTCGGCCAGCACCGGCTGCACCGTGCGCACCACGAACGGCAGGGTCACGAAGGTCAGTGCCAGGGTGATCCCGAGCGGGGTGTAGGCGATCTTGAAACCGAGGTCGGCGGCGAACTGCCCGACCAGCCCGGTCGGCGTATACAGCGCCGTCAGGGCAATACCGGCCACGGCGGTCGGCAAGGCGAACGGCAGATCGATCATCGCGTCGATCACCTTGCGCCCCGGGAACGTGTAGCGCACCAGCACCCAGGCCAGCAACGTGCCGATGATGCCGTTGATGATCGCGGCGCACAGCGCAGTGCCGAAGCTCAGCTTCAGTGCTGCGAGCACGCGGGGCGCGGAGATGATCGTCCAGAACTGATCCCAGGTGAGTTGGGCGGCGTGGACGAACATCGCCGCCAGCGGGATAAGCACAATCAGGCTGAGGTACACCAAGGTGTAGCCCAGCGTCAGCCCGAAGCCGGGTATGACGGGGGAGATACGACGCGACATAAAAGTCCTTGGTTTGAGAACGCGCAAAGCCCCGACGGTTAAATCGGGGCTCGTTTATGACCTATTTCAGATTACTGCGCCTGATAGATCTGGTCGAACACGCCTCCGTCGTTGAAGAATTTCGGCTGCGCGGTTTTCCAGCCGCCGAAGTCCTTGTCGATGGTCACCAGCTCCAGTTTAGGGAATTGCTGGGCGTACTTCGCCGCCACGTCCTTGTCACGCGGACGGTAGAAATTCTTCGCTGCGATTTCCTGGCCGGCCGGGCTGTACAGGTGCTTGAGGTAGGCTTCGGCGATCTGCTCGTTGCCCTTCTTCTCGGCGTTCTTGTCGACCACGGCCACCGGTGGTTCGGCAAGGATCGACAGCGAAGGCACGACGATGTCGAACTTGTCTTTGCCGCCGTCTTCTTTCAGCGCCAGGAAGGCTTCGTTTTCCCAGGCCAGCAACACGTCACCCTGACCGTTGTTGACGAAGGTGATGGTCGAGCCACGGGCGCCGGTGTCCAGAACCGGTACATGTTTGAACAGGGTTTGTACGTATTCCTTGGCTTTGGCTTCGTTGCCGCCATTGGCTTTCAGGCCGTAGGCCCACGCGGCGAGGAAGTTCCAGCGCGCACCGCCGGAGGTTTTCGGGTTCGGGGTGATCACCGAGACGTCATTCTTGATCAGATCGCCCCAGTCCTTGATGCCTTTCGGGTTGCCCTTGCGCACCAGGAACACGATGGTCGAGGTGTAAGGAGTGCTGGCGTCCGGCAGACGCTTCTGCCAGTCGGCCGGCAGGGTCTTGCCGAGTTTGGCAATTTCGTCGATGTCGCCGGCCAGGGCCAGGGTCACGACGTCGGCGCGCAGACCGTCGATCACCGCGCGGCCCTGCTTGCCCGAACCGCCGTGGGATTGCTGGATCTTCACGGTGTCGCCGGCGTGCTCCGACTGCCAGTACTTCACGAACTCGGCGTTGTAATCCTGATACAGCTCGCGCGTCGGGTCATACGACACGTTGAGCAGTTCGTAATCCTTGGCAACCGCGGAACCGGCAAACACAGCACTGGTCAGGGCGGCCAAAGCGTAACGGCGAATCGACGACATGGTGAAAGCTCCTGGAATTCTTGGTGGTGGCTTTTTCTTATGGATTGCTGGAATCGGGTTGCTCGTTCAACGACCGCAGCCTGTGGCAGCTTCTGCCAACAGCTCCCCGCAGGAGCTGCCGCAGACTACGAATCAGGCCGGTTTGTTACCCGGTTGCTGCAGACGGAATTTCTCTTTGCGTTCGATCTGGACCACTTGGGCGTTATGCACAGTGATTTCCACCGCGCCGAAACGCAGGTCGCGCAAGGCGCTCTGGATTTCGCGCAAGATGGTGCTTTCGTCCTGACCGTCAACGCTACGCAGGGATGCGCTCATGGTGCTGCTCCTTTGTATGGGATATGCCTGGCAGTGGGCGGCACTGCGTTCGGCGTGGGAGCAATATAAGAGAGGCGCGGATATTCTTAAAAAGACTATTTAAGAATGTTTATATAACTGGAAAACATTATGTGATGCAGCAAGGGTTTGCGGCGGATTTGCTCACTGACAAACCCGCCCTACGCGGCCATCAACCGATCAAGGGCGCCCGGTTCCAGTCGATTTGCGCTTCCGGAACCGGCCGCCCAAACCAGTAGCCTTGCCCCAGATCACAGGCCTGGCCCAGCAGGAACGCCGCCTGTTCCACCTGCTCGATGCCCTCGGCATGCACCTGCATGCCCATGCTGCGCGCCAGGGCGATGATCACCCGGACAATCGCCGCATCGTCCTCGTCCCACGGCAGTCCGGCAACAAAACCCTGGTCGATCTTGAGCTTCTGCACCGGCAGGCGTTTGAGCCGCAGCAGCGACGAATACCCGGTGCCGAAGTCATCGATGGCCAGACGTATCCCCAGCTCGCGCAGACGATGCATTTGTTCCAGCGCGACTTCCGGATCGTCCATCACCGCGCTTTCGGTGACCTCCAGTTCCAGATAGGCCGGATCCAGGCCGGTGTCGTGCAGCACCTGCGCCACCTGCTGATACAACTCGCGGCGGGCAAACAACCGCGAGGACACGTTGACCGCGACAAACGACAGCACCACCCCGGCTTGCTGCCATTGGCACATCTGCCGACAGGCCTGCTGCATGACCCAGGCGTCGATTTCCGAGATCAGCCCGGTGCGCTCGGCAATCGGGATGAACTCCGCCGGCGACACCAGGCCTCGCTGCGGATGCTCCCAGCGCACCAGCGCCTCGACGCCGATCAGGCGACTGGTTTGCAGGTCGTGCACCGGTTGGTAGTAGACCCGCAGTTCCTGCTGCTCCAGCGCGCGACGTAATTCGAAGGCGATTTCGACCCGCTGCTGGGCGTGGGCCGTAAGCTCTTCGGTGTACAGCGCGTAACCGTTGCGACCGCTGCTTTTGGCCTTGAACAGCGCCGCATCGGCGTTGCGCAACAGTTGTTCGGCGCTCAGCGCATCGCTGGGAAACAGACTGATGCCGAGGCTGGCGTTGATGAACAGTTCATGGCCGTCGAGGCAGAACGGCTCTTTAAGCGCATCGAGAATGCGCTGAGCCAATGCTGCCGCCTGCGCCGGTTGTGGACAACTTTCCAGCAGGACCGCGAACTCATCGCCGCCCAGCCGCGCCAGGGTGATGCCCGGCCCGAACAACGCCTGCAAACGCGCGGCGACCGCCTTGAGCAAACGGTCACCGATAGTGTGGCCAAGGCTGTCGTTGATCAGTTTGAAATGGTCCAGATCGATCATCAGCAGCGCGCAGCCGCGCTTGTGGGTCTGCGCCGATGCCAGCGCCTGTTCGGCGCGGTCGCTGAACAGCAGACGGTTGGGCAGGTCGGTCAGCGGATCGTGGTGGGCCAGGTGCTTGAGTTCGTGTTCGGAATCCTTGATTGCGCTGATGTCGGAAAACACCGCGACGTAATGGCTGAGCCGGTTGTCATCGTCACGAATGACCCGGATCGTCTGCCATTGCGGGTAGATTTCACCACTCTTGCGCCGGTTCCAGATCTCGCCGCTCCATTCGTCCCGCGCCTGTAAAGAAGCGAACATCGCCTGATAGAACCCCGGCGGATGGTGCCCGGACTTGAACAGGCTGGGCTGCTGACCTATCACTTCGTCACGCTGATAACCGGTGATTTCCATGAACGCGCGATTGACGTGCACGATCAGCCCCTGCCGGTCCGTGACCAGCACGCCTTCGCGGGTGCAATCGAATACCGCAGCGGCCTGACGCAGGCGTTCGCGATCCGCCTGGCGCTCACGCAAGCGGGCACCGATCCCCAGGCACTCAAACAACCGCGCCCGGGCCAGGAAGATCAACCCGGCGCTGAGCGCTACGAACAGGTAGCCGTTGATCAGTTGCCAGCGCAGCAACTCGTCAGAGCTATCGAAGAAACTGTTCAATAAATAACCAGTGCCTTGCAGCCAGACCACGGCAAGGACCAGGTAAAGCAGCGCTGCACGCAAAGCATCGCGGTATGTGGCAGACATTCGGCCGTCCATGTCCCTACAAAAATGTCGGGATTATAGGTCAAGAAACATCCAGCCATCTCTTATCTGAAAGGGCGACTGGTTTTATCTGTGTGCTTGGTGATAATGCAACGGCTGTTTTTTCTTTATCGAGGGCCCTATAGCCTATGTGGTACGAAGGTTTTCTTGGCTTGTCGGCCTGGTCGCTGGTCGCCGTCACCCTGGTGATGACCCACGTGACGATCGTTGCCGTCACGGTCTACTTGCACCGCTACTCGGCCCATCGCTCCCTGGAGCTGAATGCCGGCCTGAAGCATTTCTTCCGTTTCTGGCTGTGGCTGACCACGGCGCAGAACACCCGCGAGTGGACTGCCATCCACCGCAAACACCACGCCAAATGCGAAACCGAAGACGACCCGCACAGTCCGGTCGTCAAGGGTCTGTCCACCGTCCTGCGCAAAGGCGCAGAGCTGTACCGCGAAGAAGCACAGAACCCGGAAACCCTGCGCATCTACGGCAAGAACTGCCCCGAAGACTGGATCGAGCGCAACCTTTACAGCCGCTACCGGTTGCTGGGCGTGGCGATCATGGCGGTCGTCGATCTGCTGCTGTTCGGCACCATCGGCATCACCATCTGGGCGATCCAGATGATGTGGATCCCGGTCTGGGCGGCCGGTGTGGTCAACGGCCTCGGGCATGCCGTCGGCTACCGCAACTTCGAATGCCGCGACGCGGCGACCAATCTGGTGCCATGGGGCATCCTGATCGGCGGCGAAGAACTGCACAACAACCATCACACCTACCCCAACTCGGCCAAGCTGTCGGTCAAGAAGTGGGAGTTCGACCTCGGCTGGGCGTGGATCCAGATCTTCAGCTTCCTGCGTCTGGCCAAGGTCCAGCGTGTCGCCCCGATCGCCCACCGCGTCGAAGGCAAGGGCAGCCTGGACATGGACACCGCCATGGCGATCCTCAACAACCGCTTCCAGATCATGGCCCAGTACCGCAAGCTGGTGATCGGCCCGCTGGTCAAGCAGGAACTGGCCAAGGTCGATCATTCGGTACGCCACCAGTTCCACCGGGCCAAACGCCTGCTCTCGCGGGAAACCAGTCTGCTGGAAGATCGCCACCACGCGCGCATCCAGAACATGCTCGAGCACAGCCAGGCGCTGAAGGTAATCTACGAGAAACGCCTGGCCCTGCAGCAGATCTGGGTCAAGACCAGCGCGAATGGCCACGACATGCTCGCCGCCATCAAGGAATGGGTCCACGAGGCCGAGGCCAGCGGCATCCAGTCCCTGCGTGAATTCGCCAACCAGTTGAAAACCTACTCGCTGCGCCCTGTCGCCGCCTGAGTGCCGTTGATCGGTGCGCCCGGTTCCCGGGCGCACCCTTCGGAACTTCACCCTCGATCCCCTATCTCAAAGACACTTCGCCACCCCCGGCGGGTTTTCCCGTGGCCGTTGTCGATAGATCGACACGCCCTTTGAGATTCGTGTCGATGGTCAACAACAATCAAAATCAATCATCCCCTCCCCAGTGGCCCGAGGCCGCGCAAACCCTGATGGCATTGATGCATGCCCAGGGCGAAGTCGCCCGCCTGAGCGAACGCGAGCAGCTGTTCAGCTCGCTGCTGGTCAGCGTCAATGCCGTGCTTTGGGCCTTCAACTGGGAAACCCGGCAGGTGCTTTACGTCAGCCCTGCTTACGAGCGGATCTTCGGCCGCTCCGCCGCCCTGCTGTTGGCCGACTACAACCAGTGGCGCGACAGCATCTACCCGGACGATCTGGAATACGCCGAACGCAGCCTCGCCGAAGTGCTGCACAAAGGCGCTGTGGAAGACCGCGAATACCGGATCATCGCCGCCGACGGCCAGGTACGCTGGATCAGCGACAAGTGCTTCATCAACCGTCAGGACGAACCGGGGCAACCGGTGATCATCGTCGGCATCGCCGAAGACATCACCGACAAGAAGCAAATGGAAACCGAGCTGCAACGCCTGGCCACCACCGACGTGCTGACCCAGAGCAGCAATCGCCGGCACTTCTTCGAATGCGCCCACCGGGAATTTGAACAAGCCCGCCTGCAAGGCGCGCAAATGGCGCTCCTGCTGCTGGACATCGATGACTTCAAAGTGATCAACGACACCTACGGCCACCCCGAAGGCGACAACGTGCTGCAACGGATCGCCGAATGCGGTCGTGCCTCATTACGCCGGGGCGACCTGTTCGGGCGGATTGGCGGTGAAGAGTTTGCTGCGGTTTTCCCGGGCTGTGCGCCGGACATGGCCATGCAGGTGGCCGAGCGGCTGCAACGGGAAATTCAGCGGCTGAGTTTCAATTACGGTGAACAAACGTTCGGCATCACCGTCAGCCAGGGCCTGACCAGCCTCACCCCGGAAGACGAAAGCCTCGACACCCTGTTCGCCCGTGCGGACGCGGCAATGTACGAGGCCAAGCGGCAGGGCAAGAACCGGATCATTTCCGCCTGAACCCGGATTTTCGACTCGACACACAACCCTGTGGGAGCGGGCTTGGTCCGGGCGGCGATCCGACGATGAGGCCAGCAGCATTCAATAAAATTATTGGCATTGCCGACGCCATCGCGGGCAAGCCCGCTCCCACTGGTTACTTGCGCATCCGCATCAGCTCCGGCAAGCCGATCTTGAGCAACCGCGCTGTACGGCTCTTGGCCAGCTCCTCGACGCCTTCATGCTCGGTCAGACGGGCCATTTGCGCCGCCATGTTCATCACCAGCGCCTCGCGGGAGTACACCCCGCCCCCGAGCTGGTAGACCGAGGCAATCAGCTCGCGCAACTCCAGCGGCAGACGCCAGCGAGTACGCAACGCCGAACCATAGGCCGCACCGAATTCGGCCAGCGCATCGCCGACTTCCTCCAGCTCGTCCAACTCGCCGCCGGCCTGCTTCCATTCCTGCAGACAACGCAGCAACGCCAGATCGCCGAGGCGATGGAGCATGCCGGCGCAGTAGCAGCGCTCCTGATCCAGATCGAGCAGCCGCGCCAAGGTGCGGGCGTACTCGGCGGTGTGCAGTGACAGGCCCCAATAGCGCTCGGCGTAGTCGGCCAGACACGGGTCGCTGAGTCGGGCACTGCGCTTGAGTGCCAGGCCAAGAATCAGGTTCATGCTCTGCCCGGTGCCCAGTCGATGCAGCGCCTGCGCCAGAGTCTGCACTGGCGCGCCATGATGCTGAGCGGCGCTGTTGGCGGCGGCGATCAACACGGCGGTGATCTGCGGATCGGTGCGGATTTCCTCTTCCAGCAGCTTCAGGTCCAGGCCGTTGGGGTTGAGGCTGCGTTTGACCGCCACCTGCACGTCAGTCATCAGCGGTGCGCCGTCGGCCTGCTCGCGGCGACGTTCGAGGAATACCGACAGCGTCATGCCCGGCGCCAGTGCGGGTACTTCACAGAACACTTCTTCGCCGGCGTTCAGCAGCAGCCCCTGCAAACGCTCGGTCAGGCTTTCCATGTTCAGGGGTTTGGCCAGGTAGGCGGTCGGCGCCAGCGGCAAGGCTTCGCGCACGCTGGCGCTGTCGTTGCGGCTGCTCATCAGAATGAAGGGCAGCGGCGGATTGCGTTTGCGCTGGCGGACGCTGCGCAACACGCTCAAGCCATCGACGCCCGGCAACTCCCAGTCGACGATCGCCAGGTCATAGGGCACTTCGCTGAGCAGCGTCATTGCCTCCTGGCCATCGGCGCACAAGTCCAGCCGCGCATCGCAGCGCACATTCAGCAACACTTGTTTGAGCAGGTCACGAGACCACGGGTCGGCCTCGGCAATCAGGACTCTCGGTACAGCGGGTAAATCGACGGCCGTCATGCTCGCCCTCCCTTGCAATGCTTGAACCTTAGCCAATGCTGGCGTTTCGGTACAACCTGAAAACCGCGCAGGTGTTTCCCGGGCATGAAAAAACCCGCCGAAGCGGGTTTTTTGTCGATCCGATCACACGGTGCTACGGATTACAGCTCCGAGAAGCACTCTTCGATGATCGCCAGACCTTTGTCCAGTTGCTCGTCCGGCGAGGTCAGCGGTACCAGGACGCGCAGCACGTTGCCGTAGGTGCCGCAGGACAGCAGGATCAGGCCCTTGTCACGCGCCTTGGCCACGACAGCCGCGACGGCGGTCGGGTTTGGCTTGTGGCTGTCGCCGTTTTCGAACAGCTCGACGGCAATCATCGCGCCCAGGGCACGGACTTCACCGATCACCGGGTACTTGGCCTGGATGGCTTTCAGGCCGGTGACCAGACGCTCGCCGACAGCCTTGCAGCGGTCCAGCAGTTTTTCTTCTTCGAACACTTCCATCACGGCCAGGGCCGCGGCGCAAGCGATCGGGCTACCGGCGTAGGTGCCGCCCAGGCCGCCTGGCGCGATGGCGTCCATGTATTCGGCCTTGCCGCACACACCGGCCAGCGGGAAGCCGCCAGCGATGGATTTGGCGAAGGTGGTCAGGTCGGCAGCAACGCCCATCTGTTCCATGGCGAAGAAGGTGCCGGTACGGCCAGCGCCGGTCTGCACTTCGTCAGCGATCAGCAGAATGCCGTGCTGGTCGCAAAGAGCGCGCAGGCGCTTCATGAATTCTTTCGGTGCGACGTAGAAACCACCTTCACCCTGCACAGGCTCGATGATGATCGCGGCGATGTCTTTCGGCTCTGCGTCGTTCTTGAAGATGCGTTCGATGGAAGCGATCGAGTCGTCGATGCTCACGCCGTGCAGTTCGTTCGGGTACAGCGCGCGGAAGATGCCGCCTGGCATCAGGCCCATGCCGGCCGAGTAAGGCACGACTTTACCGGTCAGGCCCAGGGTCATCATGGTGCGACCGTGGTAAGCGCCGGTGAAGGCGATCACGCCAGCGCGGCCAGTGGCAGCACGAGCGATCTTCACGGCGTTTTCAACGGCTTCGGAACCGGTGGTCACCAGCAGGGTTTTCTTGGCGAAGTCGCCCGGTACGCGAGCGTTGATTTTCTCGCACAGCTCAACGTACGGCTCATAAGCCAGAACCTGGAAGCAGGTGTGAGTCAGCTTGTTCAGCTGCTCGGTCACGGCGGCGATGATTTTCGGGTGCACGTGGCCGGTGTTCAGTACAGCGATACCGCCAGCGAAGTCGATGAATTCACGCCCTTCAACGTCGGTTACGGTCGCGTTCTTCGCGGACTCGGCGAAGATCGGGTGAATCTGGCCAACACCCCGTGGAACAGCTGCGGTACGACGGGCCATCAGTTCAGCGTTAGTCTTGCTCATTACAGTCCTCATTCGCCGCTCATCGGGCGGCGCGGTTCAAGGATAAAGCGGGAGGAATCGGCGGTGGCAGCATGCGATGATCGACTGCCACGGCGTTCCCGGCCGCAGAGAAAATTCCGGTTTGAAACGACGCAAAGGGACAGCGCTCTCGTGCCCTTTGCGTTTACAGCGATCTTCTACCGAGGCTTAGATGCCCAGGCAGAGGTATTTGATTTCCAGGTAATCTTCGATGCCGTACTTGGAGCCTTCACGGCCCAGGCCCGAGGCCTTGATGCCGCCGAACGGCGCGACTTCGTTGGAGATCAGCCCGGTGTTGACGCCGACCATGCCGTACTCCAGGGCTTCCGCCACACGGAACACACGGCCCAGGTCGCGAGCGTAGAAGTACGAGGCCAGACCGAACTCGGTGTCGTTCGACATCGCGATCACGTCGGCTTCGTCTTTGAAGCGGAACAGCGGCGCCAACGGACCGAAAGTTTCTTCCTTGGCCACCGCCGCGTCTTTCGGCACGTTGGTCAGGATGGTCGGTTCGAAGAAGTTGCCTTCCATCGGCTTGCCACCGGCCAGAACGGTCGCGCCTTTGCTCACCGCGTCAGCGATATGCTCTTGCACCTTGGCCACGGCTTTCTCGTCGATCAGCGGACCCGTGGTGGTGCCTTCTTCCAGACCGTTGCCGATCTTCAGCTTGGCGACTGCCACTTTCAGCTTCTCGGCGAACGCATCGTAGACCGAATCCTGAATGTACAGACGGTTGGCGCAGACGCAGGTCTGGCCGTTGTTGCGGTACTTGGAAATGATCGCGCCTTCGACGGCCTTATCCAGGTCCGCGTCGTCGAACACGATGAATGGCGCGTTGCCGCCCAGTTCCAGGGAGACTTTCTTGATGTCCTTGGCGCATTCCGACATCAGCTGACGGCCGATTTCGGTCGAGCCGGTGAAGGACAGTTTGCGCACGATCGGGTTGCTGGTCAGCTCGCTGCCGATGTCGCCGGCGCTGCCGGACACCACGCTGAACACGCCTTTAGGGATGCCGGCGCGCTGGGCCAGTTCGGCCAAGGCAAATGCAGAGAACGGGGTTTGCGAAGCAGGCTTGAGCACCATGGTGCAACCGGCGGCCAGCGCCGGACCTGCTTTACGAGTGATCATCGCCGCCGGGAAGTTCCACGGGGTGATGGCAGCGGTAACGCCGATCGGTTGCTTGATCACGATCAGGCGCTTGTCCGGCTGGTGGCCCGGAATCACGTCGCCGTAGATGCGCTTGGCTTCTTCGGCGAACCACTCGATGAACGAAGCGGCGTAAACGATTTCGCCCTTGGCTTCGGCCAGTGGCTTGCCCTGCTCGAGGGTCATCAGGCGAGCGAGGTCGTCCTGGTGCTCGATCATCAGTTCGAACCAGCGACGCAGCTTGCCTGCACGCTCCTTGGCGGTCAGTGCACGCCAGGCCGGCAGCGCCTTGTCGGCGGCTTCGATGGCACGGCGGGTTTCGGCAGCGCCCATCTTCGGTACGGTGCCCAGAATCTCGCCGGTGGCCGGGTTGTTGACCTTGATCGTCTGACCGTTGTCCGCGTCGACCCATGCGCCATCGATGAAGGCTTGCTGGCGGAACAACTGGGTGTCTTTAAGCTGCATGTCGGCTTTCCTTAACAGCACCGCGCAAGGCGCGGAGCAAAATTATGATTGTATAAAGGCGCCTCGCAAGGCTGCCGTCAGGGAAATCATTCACCGGGCTGGCACATCAATAGCGCACGACTCAAAACGCGTGCGGCTCAGCACCTGGATAAGGAGCGTTTGAAATCTCAAACGAATCCTAGGTTCAAAGGGGTTGAAGGACAATAGGGCGTTCGAAAAAAAGAACAAAAACGCCGCAATTGCTGAACATTTCAGATCAACGTACCAACAGCTCGGGTCGCAGGGAAACCATAGAACAGCCTCTCAAAAGCGCCAAGCGAGCCTTTTGCAGGACGTTACAGCTTTATGGAATGCAGTGCTTTTCAACCGACACGCGAACTGACAATACGCACCAAAACCCGGCATGGACGCCCCGAGCCGACCTAGGTATGATGTCGCCCGCTGCACCAGTAGCTCAGCTGGATAGAGTACTGCCCTCCGAAGGCAGGGGTCGTGGGTTCGAATCCCGCCTGGTGCGCCATTGATTTAAACGAGAAAGCCCCGGACTGTGATGGTCCGGGGCTTTTTTGTGGCTGCCGACTGGCGACTCACTCCGTCGTCCAGTCAAACTCGTCATATTCATCATCGTCTTCTTCGTCCTCGATCAACTCATCATCGAGAACGCCTTCCTCCAGATCCTCTTCGGCCTGCTTGGCCAGAAGAAACTCCTTACGACTCTCCGTCACTGCCCGCCGCAGTTCCTCCCCCTTCACCGGGCAGTTGAGCATTTGGGCGATGCGGTCGATTTTTTGGGCCACGGCATCCTCCAGCGCATCGGCAATGACCCGATAGTGCGCGTTTTTGCGGGTCAATGCCAAATGGCGGATGGCTGATACGGTCAGTTCTTGCGGATTTTTTCCAGTCGCAGATCGAGATTCACGTTCGGATAGCGCTTGTGCAAGTTGTTGAACAGGCTGTCGGCCGCTTGCGACTGGCCGGACTCGCGCAGGCGCAGGACTTCACGCAGTTGCGCGTCAAGACCGTTGACCGGGGCGGCGGCGCGCTTGCTGACCTTGGCGTCGTCCGCCGTGTCGGCGCTGATCGATTCGCTCTGCATCGGTGCAGCCATTTCCGCCATTGGCGCGGGAGCCATTGCGGGTGCAGGCGCGGAAAGCGCGCCGGCGGGCGCCGACAATGATCGGGCCTCCTGACGGACCACAGGCGCGGCCGGTTTGGCAGCAGGGGCGAAATCGTATTGAGCAACGGGCTCCGGCACGCGTTGCACCAGCGACAGCATCAGCGCGATGCCGACCAGACTGGCAAAAGCCACCTGATAGCGCGGTTGCTGGCAGGCCTTGAGCCAGCGTTGCCACAGGCTCTGCCGTGGTGCCGGGGTTTCATGACGGGCGGCGTTGAGGATCAGCGCATCGAGATGCGCCGGCGGCTCGGCGTTGTGCTGTTCGCGCACGTGCTTGAGCAATTGCTCTTCGGGTGTCGGGCGGGCGTCCGTCATGTCAGTACCTCCTCGGCCAGCAGCCGACGCAGTTTTTGCTGGGCGTAGCGCAAGCGGCTCTTGACGGTATCCAGCGGTGTTCCGGTGAGGCTGGCGATTTGCGCCAGGTCGAGGTCGCCGTGGGCGCGCAGCAGGAACACTTCGCGCTGGTCGGCGGGCAAGGATTGCAGGGCGCTCTCCAGGCGCTGGCTGTCGCGGCTGAGGTTGAGCAGTTGTTCGGGATCGGAGGCGTCGTCGCTGACGGCGTGGAATTGCTCGTCGTAGCTGTCATGCAGCGGTTGTCGGGCTCCGTGCTTGCGCCAGTGGTCAATCAGGCGATTGCGGGCAATCTGGAACAACCACGTACGAAAGGTCGCCCGGCCTTGTGGCTGACTGCTACTGCGGATCAGGCTCAGCCAGGTCTCCTGGAAAACCTCGTCGGCCAGTTCCGGTTTGCCGCTCAAACCGAGCAGAAACCGGTAAAGACTCTGCCGATGGCGGGCGTACAGGATCTCGAACGCCTTGCCGTCACCCTCGCGATAACGGGCCAGCAGCGATTCGTCGCTGCTGGCCTCAAGGCTGTCGGCGGAAGCAAACAGCTGTGTGATAAAGCCTTTGAGGCGGCTCACTATTCAATCCGTCGCTCAGTGGACATTCCGTTGGAGGCAGTGGAGGTACGCAGGCTCTGCGCAAGTTCCACCAGCTGCACGAACTCGTTGCGCAGGCCGAAGCGGTCATCGCCACGGGCACCGCGGGCCAGGGCTTCGGTGTCCTTGAGGCTGAAATCGCCGGTGTAGCGACCGTCCTTGAGTTGCTGGGAAAACGCGGCGACGGCGGCAGCAAAGCGCAGGTCTTCACTGGCCGGTGCAACCTGACTGGCAATCGGCCGCTCGATCAGCAGACTTTTCCCACCCTCAGGCCTTTGATATCGCACACGCAGCATGGCCAATTCTCCTTTCTTCTCGGAAACCACTGCATCGGTTTTTCCGTAACGCAGCGGTTCCAGCCAGCCCTTCTCGCCTGTCGGGACAATTTCATACAACGCCGTCACCGTATGGCCTGCACCGATTTCACCGGCATCGACCTTGTCATTGCTGAAATCCTCACGCTTCAACGCGCGGTTCTCGTAACCGAGCAGCCGGTACTCGCTGACCTGCGCCGGGTTGAACTCGACCTGCAACTTGACGTTTTTCGCCACCACGGCGAGGGTCGAACCGAGTTGATCCACCAGCACCTTGCGCGCTTCGCGCAGGTTGTCGATGTAGGCGTAGTTGCCGTCACCGGCATCGGCCAGTTGTTCCATCAGGTGTTCATTGTAGTTATCCACACCGAAACCCAGGGTGGTCAGGGAAATCCCGGTCTTGCGTTTATCCACAGCCATTTGTTGCAGACTGTCGAAGTCGCTGATGCCGACATTGAAGTCACCGTCGGTGGCCAACAGGATGCGGTTGATGCCTTTGGGGATGAACGCCTGTTGCGCCATCTGATAAGCCAGTTCGATGCCTGAAGCGCCCGCAGTCGAGCCGCCGGCGGTCAATCGCTCGATGGCTGTGCGAATTTTCGCCTTTTCCCGTCCGGAAGTCGGCTCCAACACCACTCTGGATTCGCCGGCATACACCACCAGCGATACCCGATCCTGCTCGCGCAATTGATCGACCAGTAATTTCAGGGTGCTTTTGACCAGTGGCAAGCCTTCGCGGCGGTCCATCGAGCCGGACACATCCACCAGAAACACCAGATTGGCCGGGGCCAGTTCCGCCACCGCGCGGTCGGACGCCTTGATGCCGATACGCAGCAAGCGGGTGTGCGGGTTCCACGGTGAGGCAGCCAGTTCGGTCGTCACGCCGAAGGGCGAGCCATCGCTCGGCAGCGCATAATCGTAGGGAAAGTAATTGACCATCTCTTCCAGCCGCACCGCGCCTTCCGGCGGCAGTCGACCCTGATTGAGCAGGCGCCGCACATTGGCGTAGGCGCCGGTGTCGACGTCGGCACTGAAGGTCGAGACAGGAGTTTCGGCGACGCTGTGGATCGGGTTGTCGGCCAGGTTGGCGTACTGCTCGCGCTGCTCGTCGCGATAGCCTTGTGGATAACTTTCAGCGGCCGGCAGCGGTGCAAAACTGGCGATCGGCGCTGCCCGTACACTGCGTTTGGCCATCGCGCTATCGGCCATCATCGCTTCGGACTGCACGGAGGATTTCAGCTCGGTCTGCGCCGGAGGCGGCGCGACGGTGGTTTCCGGGCTGGAAGAAACACCGCAACCGGCAACCACCAGCAACACACTGGCAGCAAGGGGGCGCAGAAGCGTGGAAGGAAGGGACATGGGGGCTGACCTCGGGGAAGAATTGATCCATTCATCCCCTGAGACGGGCAGCCCTGTCAGTTCGGGTTAAACCTCGCCGAAATTTTTTTTCAGCGGTGATAACGCCGCACCGCACTGCTGTTGCGCAGCACGTGGCCTTTGATCTTTTCCATCAGCTGGGCGCGGGTCAGGCCGGCGGGCAAGGCGTCCGGGGCCAGATCCAGAGCGTAGATCTGGATGATGTAGTGGTGCGCGCTGTCGCCCACCGGTGGGCAGGGGCCGATGTAGCTGGTGGTGCCTTTGCTGTTGGTGCCACCGACGCCTTCGAGGGCCGATTTGGCGCCGACACCGGCCGCAATCTGCCGGGTCGTGGCCTTGATCCCGTAGTGAATCCAGTGATCGACACCCGAACCTTTCTGGCCGTCCGGATCGTGCATGACGATGGCGTAGCTCAGGGTTCCGGCCGGGCCGGCATTCCAGCTCAGGGCCGGCGACTGGTTCTTGCCGCCGCAACCGGCCGCATCGCTGGCCGCCGCCGAGGTGAACAGACGGTTATCCGACACACCGGGAATGCTGAGGGTGAAACGCTCCTGGGCCTGCGCCGGAAACTGCACGCAAAGGGCGACGGCAACGGCCGCCAGCCAAGGGTTGAGAGAGGTCAATCGGGTCATTCCGGGAGCACCTTGTGCAGTTGGGCCTTCGTCGGCCTGCAAACTATAGCCGTACCGTTCGTGCCGTGGCAGTGGCAAATGGCTGAACCTCGCAATGCGGCCCAAACTCGTAAGAGAAATGCCTGTGAGGAGCACGACCATGACCCTGCACCGTGTCGCCCGTTTCGCCGATGTGCCTGAAGACCGTGGCCTGGAGGTAAAGATCGGCGACTGCAAGATTGTTCTGCTACGCGTTGCCGGCCAATTGCGCGCCTTTCAGGGGCAATGCCCGCACGCCGGCGCGCCGTTGGCGGAAGGTGCGTTGTGCCACGGCCGGCTGATCTGCCCGTGGCACAAGGCAGCTTTTCGTGCCGAAGATGGCGCGCTGTGCGAGCCTCCGGCACTGGACAGCCTCAAGCGCTATCCGCTGGAACTGCGCGGCGACGAGGTGTGGGTCGATGACCAGCCGCTGCCGGATCCGCACACCCCGCCGCAGGACGATCCGCGCACCTTTGTCATCGTCGGCGCCGGTGCCGGGGGAACGGCCTGCGCTGCCGCCCTGCGGGAAAAAGGCTTCGGCGGGCGGATCGTGCTGATCGACCGCGAGCCGGACGCCGGCTACGACCGAACGGTGCTGAGCAAATTCGTGCTGTCCGGGGAAATGCCGGCGGCGGAAACCCCGCCGCTGCGCGATGAGGTCTTTTACCGCGAGCAGCACATCAACCGTGTTTCAGGCGAGGTCAGCGGGCTCGATACCGAAGCCAAGACTCTTCACCTGAGCGATGGCCGCACACTGCATTACGACGCGGCGGTGCTGGCCACCGGCGCAACGCCCAACGCGCTGGAACTACCCGGCGCCGACCTGCCCCAGGTGTTTGTCCTGCGCTCAAAAGCCCAGGCGCAATCCATCATGGACGCTGCTCAACCGGGACAGCGCGCGGTGATCATCGGTGACAGCTTCATTGCCCTTGAATGCGCTTCGGCCCTGCGCCAGCAAGGTCTCGAGGTGACGGTGCTGGCGCGTCACGCAACTCCGTTCGCGGCGCAATTCGGTGAAGCCGTCGGCAAGGCGATCCGGGCACTCCATGAAGAAAACGGCGTGAAATTCATCACTGATCACGAAGCCAGGGAGATCACCGGCGACGGCAAGGTCGAGGCGGTGTTGCTCGACAATGGCCTGCGCCTGTCGGCGGATCTGGTGTTGGCGGGAATCGGCGTGCACCCGGCCACCGAAGTGTTCGGCGATCTGCCGCGCGAGGACGATCAATCACTGTTGGTCGATGCCAGCCTGCGCGTCACCGAGAGCCTGTGGGCGATTGGCGATATCGCCACCTTCCCGTTGAACGGCAAACCTCAACGTATCGAACACTGGCGCCTGGCCCAGCAGCACGCGCGGATCGCCGCCGCCAACCTGCTCGGTGGCGATGAGCATTACCTCGATGTGCCGTATTTCTGGACCTGGCATTTCGGCCGTAACTACGACTACCTCGGTCACGCCGAGCGGTGGGACGAAGTCGAATTTATCGGCGAACCCGAACAGCCGCCGTTTATCGGGCTGTTCGGGAGCAAGGGCGTGGTGGTGGCGGCGATCGCCTGTGAGCAGGAGCGGGCGATGGCGCTGCTGGCCGAACGCATGAAACAACCACTGCCGATGGATGAAGCCTGGCGGCTGATTCGCGCCGTCAGGTGATCCGGTTCAACGGCTCGCGGTTGTCGTCGTCCTCGGCGCCCAGGAAGATCACCCGAGGACGCTCCAGCGGCGCCAGCGGTGGCGGCAGCTCTTGCGGCTGAGCCGGCCACAGATGCGGCACCACATGACTGACATCGCCGTCCTGATCGTTGTGGATGGTCATCACGCCCGGCCCGCGCAGCTTCTGAAAGCGGTCGTCATTCAGTTTGAAGCTGCGGCTCAGTCCCTCATCGTCGACCACCGGGGAGGGCAACCGGCGCTGGGCGAAGCTTCGGCTCTTGCGTTGCTGATAGCGCGCCCAGCCGATCAGGATCACCGCGTTGACCACCGCCACCCACAGATAAATCTGCAAGGTGCCGAGGGCTTCGAACGCCGAGTTGTCGAGGCGTGGCCCGCCTTCGTGAGTATCAATCAGCGGCCACAGACCGCGTACCAGCAGATACAGCAGGCCGATCCACGCCAGCACGGTGAAGAACGCATCGAGCAGCACCAGAAACGGTCGTTGCCGGGTCCGGATGATTTTCATTTGATAACCTCCTCTTCATCGTCCCCGAGCGGCTTGATTCCCCGGTCGGGACTGATCCAGCGCGCACGTTTCTGGTGTTGGCCGAACAAGACTTTGGGGAAACTGACCAGCGTGGTCAGCAGGCTGACGAGCCAGAACGCGATCGGATACCACACCACCCAGAACATGGTCCTGCCCAGGCCCGGCTCATAACGCCGGTCGATGACGATGCTGACCGCGAACTGCACCAGGCAGACAAAGGCCAGCAGCAAACCGGTGAAGGCTGGCGGCATCAGGTGATCGACCGCAATCGCCTCAGGCATGACCACGAACTTGCCGACGGCCCAGAAGATCACCGACAACAGGAAGGTGAACGCCCAGCCGGTCGACAGGCAGTATTCGAACAGCAGCGGCCACAGGTAACGGTGACGGTACTGCCAGATCCCGCGAATGTTCTTGAACAGCACCTCGGCACCGCCCTGGGCCCAGCGCAGGCGCTGCTTCCACAGACCGCGCAGGGTTTCCGGCATCAGGATCCAGCACAGGGCACGGGGCTCGTAGAAGATGCTCCAGTGATCCAGTTGCAGCTTCCAGCTGATGTCGATGTCTTCGGTGATCATGTCCGGGCTCCAGTAGCCGACCCGGTTCAGCGCCGTGCGGCGGAACGCGACGATCACCCCCGACACGGTGAAGATCCGCCCGAACACCCGCTGGGTGCGCTTGATCAGCCCGATGATCGACGAGAACTCACCGACCTGCACCCGCCCGACCAAGGTTGAACGCGTGCGGATCCGTGGGTTGCCGGTCACCGCACCCAGTCGTGCGTTGTCGAGCATCGGCGCGACGAGGTAAGCGGCGGTATTCGGCGCCAGCAGCGCATCACCGTCGATGCACACCAGATATTCGCTGCGCGCCGCGATGGCGCCCATGCGCAGGGCCACGGCCTTGCCCTGGTTTTCCGCCAGGTGCAGCACGCGCAGCCGCGGGTCTTCCTTGGCCAGCGCATCCAGCACTTCGGCGGTGTTGTCCTTGGAGCCGTCGTTGATCGCGATGACTTCGATGTTCGGGTAGTGCTGCGCCAGCGCCGCGTGGATGGTGTCGGCGGCGTTGTCGCCCTCGTTGTAGCAAGGGATCAGGATCGAAATCAGCGGTTCGCCTTCCAGCGGTGGCGGCAGGGTGTCGTCCTTCCACGGCCAGTGCCGTTCCCAGTGCAGCCAGAAATACAGACCACCGGAAATCCACAACCCGGACATGAACAGCGGGTAGAAGAACACGAAGTCCATCAGAAATTGCCCGGTGACCAGGAAGATCAGCCCCAGCGGAACGCCGAGGACGAGCGCCAGAACAAGCAGGGCCAGCAATCTATCCAGCATGTCATGGGTTCCATTTGTTTGAGAGCGCAGGCCGCACCGTTTTCAGGTCAGGCATGTTCTCGAGAAAGTTGTCCGGGTAGTAGCCAAAGCTGGTGGCGCCCTGACGTTTGAGGCGGCTCATCCAGTCGGCCAGTTGCGCGCCGTCGATGTCGGCCTGGTCCTTTTTCGTCCAGTCCCGGGCCTGCAGTTCGAACACCGTGCGATCCAGCGCCCCGGGGCGCTGTTTGATCTTCGCCACCAGTTCTTCGAGCCACAGGCCGGACTGCGCATAGGTCTGTTTTTCCATGAGCGGCATGGCCATCGGCGCCGTCCAGTCGTAAGTCCCGAGGAAGTCGTCGAGGTTCTGCGCAAACCACGCTTCGCTGTGCGGATTGAGCACCGGCTCGGCGAAGATGTTGCGTGCGGTGAGCACTTGCGGGCCACGAATCGCGCGTACCTTGGCGGTCAGCTCGTTGGTGAAGTCGATCAGGTAGCGGCTCTTGAAGCGCGTCCAGCGCTGCATCGCCGCTGGATCGTCACGCAGAGCGGCGATCGAGCCCGGCAGGCCGTTGGCGACATAGGTCTTCAGCGCCTGAGGGCCGGCGTCTTCGAAGTCCGAAAGCACCGCATCATCGTGGTAGAGGACACCGTCGACCGAAGTCAGGCGTGCCACGTCTTCGTAGATCTCGCCGATGATCCGCCGCACTTCGGGATCGAACGGCGACAGGCGTTTGTATTGATCCGGGTCGACAGCGCTCGTACCCGTCTTCGGATCCCAGCGCGTCACCCGTGGCAACTTCGAATCCAGCTCGAAACTCAGCACCGGCATCCAGGCAAAGACCTTTACGTGAGCCCGGGTGCGCAATTGCCAGGCGACACGGTCGAACAGGTCGGCGCGCATCGGCAGATGACGGTTGGGGAAGTACAGCGAATGCACCAGGCCATCGCCCTTCGGATCGGCGAAGGCTTGCAGGAACACGGTATTGGCGCCCATGTCGGCCATGCGCTGGATCAGTTTGCCGAGGTTGATTTCCTGCTGCGCCGGGTCCGGGTCGTAGACGTTGTCCAGATCCACGTGCACCACGCGCATGGTGAAATCCGATTGCACGCCGACCACGCTGTTGGCGAAGTGCTCGCCGTCAGGGTCGGAGGCGACCAGGAAACGCGGCCCGCTCATCAGGTTGTCGAGAGCATCGAGGCCGTCATCGAGGGTCAGGGCCATTTCATAGCCCTCCTCACTCACCACCGTCAGCGACGTGCCGTCCGCCGTGCCGTAAGGCCAGACCCAGACGCGCGGTTTCTTCCCGGTGTTCTTGCGGATCTTCTCCGAGATCGCCTGCACGTCGGCGCGGATCCGCGCCTGGAAATCGGCTTCGGATTCGTAGCGTTTGCTCACTGGATCGTAGCGTCGGGTCGCGGCCGCCGGCTGCAGGTTGCCTTGCGGGTTGGCGAGGATGCCTTTGTGACTGGCGTCGGTGTGGGCGGCGATTTCCACCAGGCCCGATTGCGAGATTTCCCGCACCTGAGCCCAGGTCAGGAAGTCCGAGCGCGGACGCGGCGTGCCAGCGAAGTCCACCGGCTGGTTCAGCGGCGTATCGATCCAGGTGCCGACCGGCGCCAGCAGCGCATGCCAGTTGTAGGCGCGCAACACCGGCAGCACACGTGTGTAGAAGCTTGAGTAACCGTCGTCGAAACTGAGCAGGATCGCCTTGGGCGGCAGCTCCGGCCCACCTTTGCGTGCGGCCATGATCTGATCGACCGTCACCGGTTTGTAGTTGTTCTCGCGCAGCCAGGCGAGCTGTTCGAGCAGCCGCTCGGTGCGCACCGCCACCACCGCCTGATCGGGATCACGGTCTTCGACGTCGTGGTAGGCAATGCCCAGCACGTGGTTTTTCGGCCAGGGCTTTTCATTGGCTGCCACCGGTCGCTCGGACGGCGGCACGAAGGCCGGGGCTTGCTGGGCGCAGGCGCTGACCAGCAGCACTCCCAGCAGAAGGATGAAACGCGAAATCAAAGGCATCTTCAAACTCTTCTAGAAGCGGAAAGTGAGGTCGACGAGCAGACGCAGATCGGTTTCCCGGTCACCGTCGTAGGGCCGGTTGATCACGCTGAACAAACCGCCCACCTCGAACACATCGTTCCAGGCGTAGCGCTGGCCGTAACCGAGCAAGGCCATGCCGCCGGTGCCGTGGTCACGCTGGCTGTAAGTCCCCGCGCCGGCCTGGAATTGCTGGCTCCAGACCGTTTCGTAGCGGTGGTACAGCACGTGATTGACGTTGAGCAGCGGCATGACGCTGAAGTCCGACTTCGGGTTGAAGTACGGCACGTCATCGGACTTGGAGTTGTGGCTGGTGCCCACTTCCAGGCCCGCATCGACTTGCAGGTTCGGCGCGCTGTAGACGCCCTCTTTTCCGGTCAGCAAGGCTTCGACGCGATTGTTGCCGTCGCTGAAGTGCGACGGGCTGACCGCCAGCCGCCACTCGCGGCTCTCGTTGGCACGCCAGCGAATGAAACCGCTGCCGCCGTTGGCCTTGATGTCGCTGTTCAGTGCCCGCAGCGGGGTTTCGGCCGAGAGGTATTCAAGGCTGCCGCCGTATTGCCAGTGATCGTTGATATCCCGGGCAATCGCCAGACGTGCCCCCTGCTTATCGCCGAAACCATAGGAATGGTTCGACACTTCGGCTTCGAGGGTCATGTCGCGGGTGCGACGCTCCAGACCGACACGCTGGAAACGGTGGTGGCCGGTGCCTTCGGCGAAATCGCCAGTGGCGTATCCGGCTCCGGCGAACACTCGCCAGTCTTCATCGATCGGCGGGCTGTAAAGGGTGGTCTGGATGCCGAAATCGCGGCTGCCGGAGACCGCACCGGCATCGCCACCGTTGCCGCCGTTGGCCTTGCCGCCATAGGCTTCGACGCGCAGCTCGGACATGTCGTGCACTTCGCGCTCGCGGGCCAGACGCTGGACCTGACGGTTGTCGGGGAAGCGCGCCACCACATCATCGGTCAGCGCATCCATTTGCCGCCATTCCTGCAAGTCCATGGCGGTACGGGCCTGCGCCACTTCCAGGCCCATGTCGCGCGGCGCGATGCTCTCGGTTTCCTTGAGCTGGCTTTCCGCGCGGCGCGGCCAGTTGCGGGCCAGGTACAGATCGGCCTGGGCCAGGCGCAGGCCGGTGTTGCCCGGTGCCTGATCCACCAGAGTCTGCAAGCGTTCTTCGCCGTGAGGCAGGTCGGAGCCATAGGTGCCGGCCTGTGCCGCCAGTTGCTGGGCGTCCATCCATTCGTCGTTGGGGTTGCCGATCGGCAAGCCCTTGAGTTCGACACGCGGCTTCTGCGCCCTGGCCTGATCTTCGGCGACCTTGCGTGCCTCTTCGGCACGGTCACTTTCCAGCAGCGAGTAATACAGCGCCGTGGTGTCCTCGAGTCGGTCGCCGACATCGGCGTCCGGTGCCGCCAGTACCTGACGGTAAAGATCGGTGGCAATTTCCGGCTGGCGCTGATCCAGATAGGACGCCGCCACCCAGCGCTGGGCGTAGGTCGGGATCTTTACGCCTTCACCTTGCAGCTTCTGGTATTCGCTTATCACTTCGGCGGTACGCGCCCGGGCCTTGAGTGCGCCCATGCGGTCGATGCGCCAGCGGGTCACGTCGTCGTGGGCGCTGGCGTCCGGGGTCCAGGTGGCGAGCAACTGGTCGTAGTCGGCCAGGGCGCGGTCGGCGATCACGTAGCGTTCTTTTTCACTGCGGGTGGCCAGTTCAGCGAGTCGCACGCGTTCGGCGGCCAGATCGCCTTCCAGACGCCGCAAGGTGACGGGATCGATCAACCCCGGACGCTGTCTGGCAAGACGCAGCGCCGGCTCCGGCAGACGCGCCTTTTGCAGGGCGACCACGTATTCGCGGGCCACTTCCGGTTTGTTGCCGGCGCGAATAAAGGCCTGGTCGTATTCGAACAGCGCGTCGTAGGGCTTGCCGGCGCGATTCAGGGCGTAGCCCAGCGCCAGTCGGCGGGAAGGGTCATCGGGTTTGGCGGCGACCAGGGAGCGGGCGCGGATCACCCCTTCGTCGGGCTTGCTGGAGTCGGCCTGGGTCAGCGCCAGACCGAGTTGCAGGTCGGCGTTGTCCGGCTCCAGCGCCAGAGCCTTGTTGTAGACCTGGATCGCCTGATCCCAGCGCTTGAGGTTGCGATAGGCCCGGGCGGTGGCGGTCAGCGCCTGAACGGGTAGCACCCGGTTGCGGCCCTGAGCTTCGTAGACCTGAACCACTTCGGCGTCGAGCCCGGCCCAACCGGCGATTTGCAGGTGATCGCTGACCTGCCCGGTGGTGGCCTGGGCCGCAGGCACCTGACGCAGCACCGTCAAAGCAGGGGTGTAATGCCCGGCCCGGGCGTCGAGCACCATTTGATCGTAGGCTGTGTCGCCGAACGCGAGCACGGGCCAGAGCAACTGGCTGCACAACGCGACTCGAAACAATGGGCGTAAACCACGATGTAATACAGGACCATCAATACGCGGCATTCGTCAGCATCCTTACATGGCCAGCCGGGTAGCAGTGCCCCCTTTGCCAAATTCGTAACGAAGGCCAGATCGACTCACCTGGCCAAGCTATCCAAGCAGTCTTGCACGCATGTGCAGATCAATATTCAGAACACAATAATTGTTCAGATTCGTGACGATGATGGGCCCCGGCTAACCGTTCAGCCGGATGCCAGGCAGCAAAACGCCCGGCGTCTGCGGGTGCAGAGGCCGGGCGTTTCGGTGAAGCGCGGGGCGTTTACTGAGGCTGTTCGATACTGCCGAACTTGCTCATCAGGAAGCCCACGAACTGCTCGACGGTCATCTTCTGGCCGTTGAATTCCACCTGATTGGCGGCGTAATGCAGCTTGGTGACAACGTTGGTGCCATCCAGGGTCGCCAGCTGCGAACCGACAGCCATGCCGGCGAACATGTCGGCACCCGCGCTGGCCTGGTCAACGATGGCCTTGGCATCGGTCTGACCATCGATTTGCGCCTGCACACTGAGCAGATCGACCAGCATCGGCTTGGACACCAGCACATTGATGTCCAGCAGCGCGATCAACTGTTTGCCCAATTGATCCGGTGGCAGGTCCATCGACGCAGGTTTGGTCAGGTCGAGCACCAGATTCGCCCTGCTTTCGCCGTTGGCGGTTTTCAGCGACAAGTCTTCCAGCGCCAATTGCGGCCCGGCCGCCAGCAGTTTCTGCAGGTCGGCCTTGACCTGGGTGGACTCGGCCTCGGTCAGGTTCAGCTCCGGTGCCGGCTGGCCGGCGGCGGCAGCTTCGGCGGCGGCTTTCTCGTAAGGCTGCAGCTTGGTCTGGTAGATCTGCATCAGCGACATGGCCGACGGAATGTCGAGGTTTTTCAGGCTCATGGCCAGATTGGCCGATCCGATCTTCTTGTCGTTGAGGGTCACTTCAGCGACCTTGTAGTCGGCACGGCCGGAGGCGTTGCTGCCGTTCTCTTCGGTACGGTTCTTCATTTCGAAGTTCTTCACACCCAGCACCGACTGCTTGGCGCCGAAGGTGGTCTTGCTGCTGGTCAGTTCCAGGGTGCTTTCGCCGGTGTAGTAGCCGTAAGTGCTCTTGGCGAGATTGCTGGCCAGGGTCAGGCCATTGAGTTCGATCTGCACCGGCGTCTGGTCTTCGGCGACCGTGGTCAGGTGCAGGCTGTCCATGTAGCCGTCGGCCTTGACCTTCTGGGCCTGGGCGCTGGCGGAAATATCCATGTTCAGGCCGGAAAACTTCAGGTTCGACTTGTCATCCAGCGCAGTTTCCAGTGGCAGCAGTTCGAGGTTGCCGGTGGTGGACTGGTCGTAGCCGATGTTGACCACGCCTTTGAGCGGCGCGGCGCCCTTGGTGGCGGCAAACCATTTTTCGGTGATCGGGGTCTTTTCCAGTTCGAAGTGACTGGTGGCCATGACCGGCAGCCATTTCAGCGACACCAGACGCGAGAACGGCAGCGGGCCGTGTTCGATGTGGTCGACGAACAGCAGCTCGACCGGTGCTTCGCCGAACATTTCACCCTCGCCCTTGAGGCGATAGTGCGCGGTGCTGCTGAAGGTGTTGCGCTCCAGCGACACCAGCTCCAGCGATGCACTGCCGTTGGAGCCGGCCATGGCGGTCTGCAACTCGCTGTTGGCACTGGCGACGGCATTGTTCAGCACGCCTTCGATTTTGGTGCCGGTGTACCAGGCCCCGCCTACGCTGATGGCGCCAATGGCCACAACAATTCCGAGAAGCACGCCTGCTGATTTATTCATGAATGACCTGATCGATTTCCGTGGCTGAAAGTGTGGTCGTCTTCCCTGAACCCGTGACCGGGCCGTGGCGCGACTCCGCTGAATTTAGCGGTGGAGATTAGCACTGGCAGTGCAACGCGGCCCAATGTTTAAAGGTTAAAGAGTGTCGACATGACATGGACAAACAAAAAGATCGCCGGGTTCGGCGATCTTTTCGGGCTCAGGAGTATTGAACCTCGATCTCGTCCAGCTGATGGTCGAAGCTTTTCAGCCGTGCGGTCCAGGTGTACACCAGCACTTCGAAATCCCGGTCGATCACCGCCCCGCCCGGCCCGTCGCTGCGCGGGTCGCAGAAGTCCAGTTGATAACGCTCGCGGGCCATGGCCGTGGCGACGTCCGAGAGTTCACGGGCATTGTTGAGCCAGTGCCAGCCGTCGTCGGCGACTTGCCGGTCGAGAGCCAGGCATTGTTTTTTCAGGGCTTCGAGGCTTTTTTCCAGCGGCGTGCCGGTGAGTTCGCCCATGACTTCGGCGAAAGTGCGCCCCGGCTGCCAGTAGCCGCCCCAGAAATAGCGGTCGAACACGGTTTCGACTTTGCGCAGCGCAACTTTGGTGTCCCAGATCAGCAGCAGTGTCTTGCTTTGCTCGAGCTGGCGTTTCTTGAGTCGTTGGGTCTGCACCAGGGCCGACGCCACGACCACGATCGCCATGACCGCGATCAACGCCACGGTGCTGTCGAGGAAGACCATTGCCTTGTCAATCTGATGAGCCAGCATGATGCCGTAGAAATAGGTGGCCGACAGCAGCACCAAGGCTACCAGGGCGCACCAGAAGCCGAGAGCGTAAGGGTTTTTCATTATTGGTTTCCCCTAGACCTGCGCTAGCGATGTGCACTGAAAAGGCGCCTGGTTCGGGGCGCCCTTTCAATACTTCAAAGCATAGCAACGGCCTCAGGGTTTGCTGGCGCTCGAGGCTTGCGTTCGTCCGCTTTCCCAACCGCCGCCCAGGGCGAGGAACAAATCGATCTGGCTCATGGCAACCTGGGTGTTGGCGGCGGCCAGTTGCGCGGTGACGTCGGTGTAGGTGCGGGTGGCTTGCAGATCGGCGAGGAACGACTCGCGGCCGGCCTGGAAGAAGCGATGCGTCTGGTCCGCCGCCAGTTTCGCCGACTGCTCGGCATCGGCCAGCGCATCGCGGCGTTGCAGCAGTGCGGAATACTGGGACAGGCCGGTCTGGGTTTCGCGGATGGCATTCAGCACTACACCGTCGAAATGCGCCAGTGCGCCCTGGGTCGTGGCTTCGGCTTCGCGGATGCGGGCCCGGGCGCCGTTGGTCGGCACACTCCAGCTCAGCGACGGGCCGAAGCCCCAGCGGTTGGTGGACGGTTTGCCAAGGTTGTCGAGAATGCCGACGGTGCCGATGGTCGCGCCGAAACTGATGTCCGGGTACAGCTCGCCGGTGGCGATGCCGATCCCGGCAGTCGCGGCCGCCAGACGCCGCTCGGCCTGGCGGATGTCCGGCCGACGCTTGAGCAGCGCGGCGCCGTCACCGACTGGCACCAGTTGGGCGATTTTCGGCAGCTCCGCGCAGGTCGCGGTGCCGGCCGGCAGTTGATCGACAGGCTTGGCCAGCAGCATCGACAGCCGGAACAACCCGGCCTGACGCGCCGCCTCATAACGCGGCATGTCGGCGCGCAAGGATTTGAACTGGGTCTGCGAACGGGTGACCTGGGTTTCGTCGCCACGGCCAGCATCGCGCAGGCGCTGGATCAGGGTGGTGCTCTGGGATTGCAGGTCGAGAGAATGCTGGGCGATTTCCCGTTCCTCGTTCGCCGCGCAGACCTGGGTGTAGGCCCGCACCACGTCGGCGACCAGGGTGATGCGCGCCGTGTCGGCAGCGGCCTGAGTCGCATCGGCGTTGGCTTTGGCCGCTTCGATCCCACGTTGCAGCGTGCCCCACAGGTCGAACTGGTAGGACGCGCTGATACCGATATCGCCGATGTTGGCCACCGGCACTTTCTCCGGCAGCAGGAACGCTTCGCCGGATTCCTGCAAGCGTTGCGCACCCATCTTCACGCCGCCGCTCCAGCCACCGGCCGCTTCGGCTTCATCGACCTGCGCACGGGCCCGCGACAGGTTCGCCGCCGCCACCCTCAGATCGGTGTTGGAGGCCATGGCCTGCTGCACCAGTTGATCCAGACGCGGATCCTGATACAGCCGCCACCAGTCCGCCGGCACCGGGGCCGACACCACCGGTTTGCCGGCCACCGCCAGGTCGCCCTGGAAATCCTTGCGCTGGATCGCCGCGTCTTCGGGCACGTGATAATCCGGCCCGACCATCGAGCAGGCCGACAGCATCATGCCCAAACCGGCGATCATCAGGGCCCTGCTCATTTCGCGGGCTCCTGCGGTTGATCGTCGATGATCGACACGGTCGCGGTACGCCCGGCGATCATGCGGAAGTCATCCGGCACGTCGTCGAAGGCAATGCGCACCGGAATCCGTTGCGCCAGGCGCACCCAGCTGAACGCCGGGTTGACGTTGGGCAGCAGGTTGCTGCCGCTCGAACGGTCACGGTCTTCGATACCGGCGACGATGCTTTCGACATGCCCGCGCAGGCGGGCGCGGTCGCCGATCACGCGGATATCCACCGACTGCCCGACATGGATGCCGTCGAGTTTGGTCTCTTCGAAATAGCCGTCGATGTGGAACGAATTGCTGTCGACCACCGACAACACCGGACGCCCGGCGGTGACGAACTCCTGCGAACGCGGCGCACGGTCGTTGACGTAGCCGTCCACCGGACTGCGGATCACCGAGCGGTCGAGGTTGAGCTGAGCGCTGTCCACCGCCACCAGCGCTTCGGCCAGGGCCGATTGCGCTCGGGCCACTTTCGACAGGCTTTCTTCCAACTGTTCTGTCGGCACCAGATTGCCCAGACCACGGTTACGCTTGGCTTCACGCTGCGCCTGAGCCAGGGTTTCTTCGCGATCGGCTACCGCGGCCTTAGCCTGGCGCAGCGCCAGTTTGAAACGGTCCTGGTCGATGCTGAACAGCACCTGGCCGCGTTTCACCAACTGGTTGTCCTTCACTTCGACCTGCTGGATCAGCCCGGACACGTCCGGGGCGATCTGCACGATGTCGGCGCGAATGTGGCCGTCGCGGGTCCAGGGCGCGAACATGTAATACATCACCATGCGCCAGACCACGACGACGGCGAAAGTCACGATCAGCAGCGTCAGGACAACGCGACCGAGGGTCAGAAACGGTTTTTTCATGTCATCAGGTATCGACTGAGTGAATCCACGCCGTACAGCATCACGGCGTAGAGAGCCACGTTGAACAATGCCCGGTGCCAGACCAGACGGTAGAAATGCAGGCGTGTGAGCACGCCGTGTACCAACACAAACAGCACATAAGTGATGCCCATCAACACCAGCAGGGTCGGCAGGAAAATGCCGCTGATATCCAGATCACCGATCATAGGGGCGCTCCTTCGGGCAGCGGTTCTTCGGGCTCTGCGTTGGAAACGAATTCCACACCGGGCAACAGCGCCAGGCGCAAACCGCTCAAGGCATGCAACAGGTTGAGCCGGGTTTCTTCATCGCCGTGGCCGTTGAGCGCGCGGCGGGTGCGATCCATGGTCATCAGCAGGGCGCTCGGCGCCGGCAGGCGTTCGCCGGCCTTGAGGCAGGCCCGGAAATACTCGCCGACCTCTGCCACCACTTGCTTGAGCAACGCGTTGGGCGCGCCTGTCACTCGCGGTGTGTAGGCGAGCAGGTCGAGCAGGTTCAGCCCCACGCGCACTTCGCGCATAGCGATGCCGGTGTCTTGGCCGGTCAGGGCCAGACGCGGCAGGTGCTGCATCAGGCGGTCGAGCAGTTGCACGCCAAGCTGTCGGTGTTCGGCGAGGTTGGCCGGTTCGGTCATGCTGACGATGTCTTTCCAGCTGAAACGGGTCAGGCGCTTGGCCGCCAGCTCGGCGCCGAACGGCCGGGCGATCAGGGTCCAGATAAACGCGAACAACAACCCGATCGGGCCCGCCAGGTTGGAATTGACGAAGGCAAAGAAGTCCGCGTCGTAAGCACCGGAAATGCTGATGAACGACGAGGTGTTGACCAGCGTCAGCAGCATGCCGAGGTAGAAGCGTGGCTGCACCGTCAGGGTGCCGACACAGATGAACGGCACCGCGAACGCCAGCACCAGCATCGGAAAGTCATGCAGGTTCGGCAGCACCAGAAACAGGTACAGACTGGCAAACAGCACCGACATCCCGGTCCAGAAAAAGAACCGGTAGATCTGCGGCGCCGGGTCGTCCATCGAGGCGAAGAAGCTGCACGAGACCGCCGCCAGAATCACCGCGCTGCCGCCGTCGGTCCAGCCGAGCAGGATCCACAACACCGAGGCAACGATGATCGCCAGAATGGTCGAGGCCACCGAATACAGCATCAGCCCACGGTCGATGAATGGCGTCAGGCGACCGAGGCGCCAGTGGCGATAGACCGCGCGCCAGCTGTCCTGGCGCTCGCACAGGATTGCGTCCTGCAGACTGCGGCAGTCCTGCCACAGATCAATGAATTCACCGAGGCGGTACAGCGCGTTGGAAAACAGCAACTGTTTGCGATCTTCCAGGGCTTCGGCGCTCGGTTGCAGCGCTTCGAGCTGATCCCGCAGGGCTTGCCAGCGCTCCAGATCGGCGTCTTTGTGGCCGAGCCATTCGCGAGTCGCGGTGAGCAGCGGGGCGAATTTTTCCACCAGCTCCGGCGTGCGCCGTTCGAGGGCGTAAAGTGAATCTTCAAGGGCATCGATCACCGGCAACAGGTGGATCATCCGGCCGCGCAGTTCCTTGGTGTTGCGTACGGTTTGCGGCCGCGCACCTTCGTGCGGCAACTGACCGATCATCAATTCCAGGCTGTTGAAACTGCCGACCATCGCCATGCGCAGGGCTGCGACCTCTTCGGGCTGCACGTCGCGGCTGAGGAATTTCAGACTGTAAGTTGTGGCGTCGGCGAACCACTTGCCCACGGCATCGTTGAACACCGGTGCCAGACGTCGTGGCCAGAACATCGCGCCGACCACCGCCGCCACGGCGATGCCGAGAAAGATTTCCTCGGTCCGCGACTCGGCCACGTCCCACACCGCCAGCGGGTTATCCACCACCGGCAGGGCGATCAGCGGCAAGGTGTAGCCTGCCAGCATCAGCGCGTAGTTGTTGGCGGTGCGCAGGTGCAGGGACAGGAACAACAAAATCCCCGTCCACAAGGCGATGACCACCACCAGCACATAAGGGCTCTGGACGAACATCGGCACGAACAGCACCGCCGCCGCTGCACCGAGAAACGTGCCGATCGCGCGATACAGCGCCTTGGAACTGGTCGGGCCAAGGAACGGACTGGAAACGATGTACACCGTGGCCATCGCCCAGTACGGACGAGGCATCTGCATGAGCAAGGCGATGTACAGCGCGGTCATCGAGGCCGCGAACGTGCGGACCCCGTAGAACCAGTCCCGCGCGGGGGGCATGCCGGAAAAGAACCCGTTCACGGATTGATCACCGTTGGCGGAGTGGCCGCCTCGAAAGCTCTGAGTACTCGAAGCGTAGCCTCCAGATCGCGCTGGTCGATGCCTTCGAGCACTTCATGACGCAGACGCACCAGTTGCGCCTCCACCGCTTGCACCAGCTCACGGCCGGTGTCGGTCAGGCTCAGGCATTTGGCGCGACGATCCTGGGCATCTTCGGTGCGGCAGACAAACCCGGCGTGACACAACTGATCGAGCAGGCGCACCAGCGACGGCGACTCCATCCCTGCTGCCTGCGCCACCTGCACCTGGCGCACACCCTCGCCCAGCCGCCCGATCATCAACAACGGGACGGCGCAGGCTTCGGAAATTCCATAGTTGACCAGCGTGGTCTGGCAGATCTTCCGCCAATGCCTGGCGGCCACCACCATGGCACTGCTGATATTCATCTGGAGAGCGTCGAGGTTATTCGGCACGAGGGAATGCACACACTGTTAGTTTGCTAACTATCAATATCGCATTGGTGGGGAAATTCAGTCAAGTTTTGAAACAAATTGGGTTGCGTGCTTCAACTCAGCGTCTTTTCGCTTTTTCGTAGACGTCGCTTCGCTCGCGCTTACCCACGGCGACTACCGAGACAACCACCCGCTCTTCGATCACTTGGTAAACCAGTCGATAACCGGACGCTTTGAGTTTGATCTTGTAGCAATCAGGCATGCCGTGGAGCGAGTCAGCCGGAATACGCGGACGCTCAAGACGCTCAGCCAGCTTCTTTTTAAATTGATCACGCAGCGTATGACCCAGTTTGTTCCACTCTTTGTGAGCGGAAGGCAGAAATTCGAGCTTATAGGTCATCCAGGCTTACCGGTATGGGAGTCTCGTGACTGCGAGAACGAACGATTTCTGCCAACTCGAGATCATCGAGCCGCTCCATCATGGCTTCGTAAACGTCAGCCGGCACCATGTAGCCCATGACCCGGTTGTGATTCAGGACAGCAACTGCTCCTCCGTGCGCGCCGTTTAGCACTGCGGAGGGGTTTTTCTTCAGTTCAGAAACACTGACAGCCATATCGGCCAGAACACTTTGCATAATAAAAGACCTCAATTGAGGTCGTAATTCTGGTCTAAGGAAGCATTACTGGCAACCGGATGAGTCGATTCAGCTTACGAACGGCAAGCTGATAATCACCCCCGCCCCTTCCTCAACATCACATCCAACTGATCCACCACCTCCGCCCAATCCGCATCATCGAGAATTTCGTCCCGCAGGAAATCCGCCTGGCTCTTGCTCCAGAAAAACGCGTCGCACAGGTGCAGTTCCGGTTTGAGCGGGGAATGGGTGGCGATGAACTGGTCGATGCTGACCGGGTCGTTGTCCAGGCCGAGTTGCTTGAACAAGGATGGGAGGCTGTGCGTCGGGTTTTCCATGTCGGAACTCCTGCGAGATTTATAGGGTGTGAAAGATTTTTCGCGAGCAGGCCCGCTCCCCCAGGTCTAGCGCAGAACCTGTGGGAGCGAGCTTGCTCGCGATTGGCGTCGGCACAGACGCTAAAAAACCTACTGACTCAACTCCCGCACCTGCGCATGCGGCACCATTTTCAGGAACTCGGGCATGCTCATGTGCAGCAGGTTGTTGTGGTTGCCGGCTTCCAGGTAGATGTCTTTCTGCCGGGTCAGCAGCGGGTCGATGACCATGTCCAGGCCGTAGGAATCGCCCAGTGGCGGTACGGCACCGCGTTCGCAGTCGTCGAAAATGTGCGCCAGATTGCTTTCGGGGGTGATCTGCCATTCGCCGCTGCTGCGCACCTTGCTCAAGTCCAGGTGGCGGCTGGCGGGCAGCACCGCCATCAGGTAGTGCCCGTGACGGTCGTCCAGGATCACCGATTTGGCCACCCGCTCTGCGGCAATCCCGGAGACCCGCGCCGTTTCCAGGCTGCTGGACGAGTGCGGGTGGGTGACGATGTCATATTCGCATTGCGCCCGGTTGAGGCTGCTCTGCACTTTCTTGGCCATACGCATGATGCACCTCGGTGCCCGCCGACGCTGCGCGGCGGACGGTAATGAAACGCTGTGGCTGTCCTTGAAAGTCTAGTCCGGCAAGCCACGAGCACCGGGAAATCCGCCCACTGGCCGGGCGGGAGAATTGATCAAAATTCATCCAGCCACAGCCTCAACTAGACTGTAAGAACAAGTCCTGACTCTCGCGGAGGGTCACGTGAACATTCGTTGCTGTGCGCTTGCCCTGTTGCTGCTGAGTGGATCGGTGATTGCGGCGGACAACCCGTTTACCGCCGCCAGCCCGGTCGGTCTGTGGCTGATCACCTTGGGCATCACGTTTCTGATCGCCGAAGCCGCGCTGCCCAACTACGGGGTAATCGGCCTCGGCGGCATCGTCATGTTCGTGATTGGCGCGCTGATCCTGAGCAACGCCGAACTGCCGGTACCGATGATGATCGGCCTCGGGCTGGTCAGTGCACTGTTGCTGATCGCACTGTTGATCCGCGCCCTGAAAACCCGACCGCGCCACCCGGTCAGCGGCGATGCCGGCCTGCTCGGCAGTGTCACGGCGGTGACCGTGGTGCAACCGGAAGACAGCCGCAACGGCTGGGTGCAGTTGCAGGGAGAACGCTGGCAGGTGCTGAGCGCCACGCCGCTGCACACCGGGCAACAGGTGCGGGTGGTCGGGCGCAAGGGTCTGTTGCTGCAAGTGGCCGCGACTGACGCGGCACCGCTCGGAGAGTGATCATGGGTCTGCAAATCGGTTTTGTCGCGCTGCTTCTGTTGCTGATCGCCCTGGCCGGCTCGACGTTCCGCATCCTGCGCGAATACGAACGCGGGGTGGTGTTCCAGCTCGGACGCTTCTGGCAGGTCAAGGGGCCGGGGCTGATCCTGCTGATCCCGGTGGTGCAGCAAATGGTCCGGGTCGATCTGCGCACCATCGTCCTCGACGTGCCGCCGCAGGATGTGATCACCCGCGACAACGTTTCGGTCAAGGTCAACGCGGTGCTGTACTTTCGCGTGCTCGACCCGCAGAAAGCGATCATCCAGGTCGAGGACTTCCTCATGGCCACCAGCCAACTGGCCCAGACCACCCTGCGCGCGGTGCTCGGCAAACATGAGCTGGACGAACTGCTGGCCGAACGCGAACGCCTGAACATCGACATCCAGCAAGTGCTCGACGCCCAGACCGACGCCTGGGGAATCAAGGTCGCCAACGTCGAAATCAAGCACGTCGATCTCAACGAATCGATGGTGCGCGCCATCGCCAAGCAGGCCGAAGCCGAGCGGGAGCGGCGAGCCAAAGTGATCCACGCCGAAGGCGAATTGCAGGCCTCGGAAAAACTCATGCAGGCCGCCGAAATGCTCGGTCGCCAGCCCGGCGCCATGCAGCTGCGCTACATGCAGACCTTGAGTTCGATCGCCGGCGACAAGAGCTCGACCATCGTCTTTCCGTTGCCGATCGAACTGCTCAAGGGGATGGCGGATCTGTCGGCGAAATCGTAAGCGCGCGCAAGCGTTCCAGCGCGGCATAGGGCGCACGGGCGCAATCTTCGATCCGTGCCTGCAACAGCGCCGATGCCTCACGGCGTTTGTGTTCGCCATCGACGACAAAGGGTTGTGACGGCTGCTTCGCGTGCTGCGCCGTCGCTGTCAGCGCCTGTTCACACTGCGTGGCGCTGAGCCCGAAAAACCGCGCCAGCCGCCCGCTCATCGCGTCGGGCAATTCGCTGTAATTGACCGCCAGCCCGGCAGACTCACGACAATGCACGCACCCGGCCTCCAGCAGACGCCCCAGGCGCCGGGCGATGAAATCCTCGCGGCCCTCGAACGGCAAATCGTCGTCCAGCACACAATCGCCGAGCGCCCCCGGCACCATGTGCAGGCCGGGGCGACGCAGGTGCGAGACGGCGATTTCCAGTGGATCGCGATAGACAAACAGCCACGGCGTATCGGCAAAACACTCGCGCAGCAGCGGCCATTCGCCGATGTTCCAGGCGTCGAGTTTGATCACCAGTCGCTGCTCCGTGCCGCGCCGACGCTGACCGTACGCCGAGAGCAGTCCGACGATGGCCGCGCGGCGCTCTTCGTCCGGCAGATCGCTGCGCAACAAGGCATCAAGGGGCGGCGGCTCCGAGACCACGATGTGATCATCGAACCGGGCGAGCATCTGACTGATCAGCGTCGAGCCACACCGCGAGGCGTGCAGGATGAACGCGCTCGGCAGCAGCCCCGGACTGAGCGTTTGCCAATCCATGAGCGCCGACAAAGGTGTTTGCCGGCGAAACGCCTGATTGAACGGCAGGTGCAACGCGTCTTCGACAGCCTCACGAAAAAACGGCTGATGCAGCGGCGTGTCGCCAAACCAGCACCAGTCGACCTGCCATTGCCCGGCGGTTTTCCAGACGCGGATCGGCAACCAGCCGTCGAAATTCACAGGCGCCATTGTTCGTTCCATGACCGACGACCGTTGCGCATCGCCGCCAGCAGTTCTTCCCGGGAAAAATGCAGACCGCGTTCAGCAGCCAGCGTCAGTGTCTGGTCGGTGAATGCTTCGCGGTCCTGCAATGCCTGCAACGCGGCGGACAACAGCGGTTCTGTGACAAGCAATCGTTGAAAGCGCTGAAGCGCTGTTTCCGTGGCATCAGGCAGCGGAGTGCTCGGCAAACCGTTGGCAATCATCTGCTCCAGCCAGGGCGAGGGGCGGCAATCGAGCACCAGATGAATCCGTGCCGTGCGGTCGCGATTGTCGACCCGATGCGGCCGGGCAAGATCAAGAAACCAGCATTCCCCGGCCCTCATCGGCATCCGCTGGCCGTCGAGCCAGAAGTCCACGGCAGGCGGACTGAGCAGCGGAATGTGCAGGCGCAAATCGGCGTCCACGCCCTCAAGGTCGTAGTCGCGATGTTCATGAATCTGCCCGCCCGGCCCCAGTCGCAACAGCCGCGCACTGACGATGTCCAGTGGCAGATCCCGCAGGGCCTGCTGCCAGCGACGGTCATTCAGCCAAGGATTGCGCTTTACGGGTTCGGCGCTGCCGGGGGACAGTTCGGTCAGCGCATCGGCGGCAGAAATCAGCGCCACGCCGCTCCAGTCGCCGGCGAAATAAGCGGTGTTGAAATGACCGCGCCAGGCAGCGTCGTCAATCGCCGCCAGCGCCTGCAACAGCAATGGCAGATCCGCGGTCAGCGGCAATCGCGAGAACGCCGGCCGGCTCATGCCTTGGGCAACACCGCGGATTCGCCGAGCCAGGTCAGCAACCGGTCGAGACAGGCTTCGACCGTCAGCGTGCCGGTGTCGAGCACCAGCGAAGCCTGGGCCGGCGCCTCGTAAGGCGCCGACACGCCGGTGAACCCGGCGAGTTCGCCACGCCGGGCCCGGGCGTAATGCCCTTTCGGATCGCGCTGCTCGCACACCGCCAGCGCGGCACTGCACCAGACCTCGCGATAGTCCTCGCCCAAACGACGGGCAAACACCTCGCGTAGATCCGCCAGCGGCGCGATCATCGCCAGAATCACGATCTGCCCGTTCTCCACCAGCAACGCCGCCAGCTCACTGGCGCGGCGGATGTTTTCCAGGCGGTCGGCATCAGTAAAACCCAAGTCACGGTTGAGCCCGACGCGCAGGCCATCGCCATCGAGCACCACACTTTGCAGACCACGACTGAACAACTCGGCATGCAACGCCTGGGCAAGGGTCGATTTGCCCGCCGCCGGCAAGCCGGTCAGCAGCATTGCCGTGCCGCGATGGCCGTTGCGGGCCTCGCGTTGGGCACGGCTGATGCTGGCGGTCGGCGCCAATACGTCACTGCGCGGAGGCATGGGCCACCGGCAGCGAAATATCCCCTGACGCCCACGCGGCTTCGCGGTTGGCCAGCGCGGTGGCGATCGACTGCACTTCGGTCGACTGCACCTGATCCGGCAGCGGATCGAGGCCGGCGCTGGCGAAGATCTGGCCGTAAGCATTGCGCAGATCGGCGTAGGACAGGTCGCGACGCAGATCGGCCTGCAAGGTGTTGAGTTCGCCCTGAATCAGGTCCAGCTCACCAATGCCGTCGGCCTGACGACGGTTGCGCAACTGACCGACGATTTGCCCGTCGATGTCCGACAGTTGCTGGTTGGTCTTGAACTGGCGCAGCGCCTCCTGATAGTTGGCGTTGGCCACGTAGAGCTGCGCCAGCACTGCAATCGACATCGCCTGACGCCGCGCGGTTGCCACTTCTTCACCGGCCTTCGCCACATCGATAGCCGCCGGGGCAGAGATCACGTTGAACAGGTTCCAGGTGACTTTGACGCCGTAGTCGGCCCAGCCCTGCTCGACCAGGAACGAGTTGCTGTCGTAATGCCCGCCGGCGGAGAACTCCAGACCCGGCAGCAGACGCAGCATGGCCTTGCGGGTTTCGGCGGCGCTGATCCGGGTCTGGTAATCCTGCTCGCGCAGTTCCGGACGGCTGGTCAGGGCTTCCTGCTCGAGTTTGCTCAGATCGACCTTGAGTTCCGGGATCCGGTAACCGTCATCGGTGGCCAGGGTCAGGTTGGTGCCCAGCGGCAGGTTGATCAGGGTCGCCAGTTCGGTTTTCGCCAGCGACAGCGCGCGGCGTTGTTCTTCCAGTTGCCGGGTCGCTTCGATCAGCGAACGCTGATAACCGAGCGACTGCACCGGATCACCGATGCGCTGTTCGCTCATGCTTTCGCTGTTACGACGGGCGGTGTCGACTCGCGCCATCAGGCTGTCGATCTGCTTGAGCAGGCGTTCGGCGGCCATCGCCCGCCAATAGGCCGAGCGCACGTCCTGAACGATGGTGTTGATCACCTTGCGCCGGCGCTCCTGAACGATCAGACGCTGGTCGCCCTGCTGCTTGGCGCTGATGTAGCTGACGCCGAAATCGAGGACGTTCCAGACCATGGTCAGGTCGGCGACGTCGCGGTCGCGGTCCTGGGAGGTCGACGGTTCCAGGGACTGGGTGCCGGTACGCACACTCTGGCTGCTGGAGGCGCTGACGTTGTTGCGTCCGACGTAACCGGCGTCCAGCGCCATGCGCGGCAGCATGTCGAAACTGGCGAGGTCGAGCTGCCGCTTGGCCAGCGCTTCCTCCATGATTTTCAAGCGGCCTTCGAGGTTGTATTTCACCGCGCGGGCCATCGCCTGGTGCAGGGTCAGCGGACCGCTCAGCGGTTCCTGGCCCTTGTACATGCTCTGCAGATCAGCTCTGGCCCGTTGCTCGCTGACGCTGCGTTCGATCGGTTCACTGGTCACTGCACATCCGCTGATCGCCAGCGCCAGCAGGCTGGCGCCGAACAACTTCTGACTTTTCTTCATCCCTGGATCGCCCCTAGGTCCCGCACATATGTGAGTTGTTGTGTGTTGTCAGGCCGGCATTTCGCTGATGCCGACCTGTTGCAGTGCGGCGGCCAGGTTGTCGACCCGGTGCTGCTCGCTGTCCTTGATCTGTTGCAGTTGCTGGCCAAGGGTCGGCGCGCCGAACACACCGCGCAGGCCCTGGGAAATATCGCCGCCCTTGATCGACTGACTGCCGAAGGCATTCAGCGAGTCACGCTCGGCGCTGCTGTCCTGATTGAACAGACTCGACAGCGTGCTGCTGCCAAACACCCCGCCATCGCCACCGCCAAACCCGAGGAAGCCATGGCCGGAACCGTCACTCTGGTTGTCGCTGCTGAAGACCTGGGCAATGAAGCTCGGGCTCAGCGCACCGCGATTGATGAAAATATCCCCCAGTGGACGGATGCCGTTGCCGATCACCCGTTGCTCGAACAACGGCGCGAAAGTCAGCGGTGAACCGAGGTCGCCGGTGGGCGCGGTGAAGACGATCGGCTGCAGCGGAACGTTCGGCAGTGGTGGCGGCGCGACCGGATCGCTGCTGCGGAACTCCGGATCCGGTGTCACCACGATCAACGGAGTAGTCGGTGTCACAGGAGGCACAGGCACCGTGTTGATCACGTAATTGCCGGAACTGCTGACGCTGCTGCCGCTGTTGCCCGACAGGTCGCTGACCCCGGCCGTGTTGATGCTGATCGCATTGCTGGCGCTGTTGACGTTGGCGTTCGGCGTCAGGGTCGCGGTCCAGGTCTTGCCACCGTCGCTACTGCTCAGGTTGGACAGAGTGCCGTTGGCCACGCTGAGGTCCGACAGGTCGAAACCGCTGACCGCTTCGTTGAAGGTGATGGTCACCTGCGAAGTCTGACCGACGCCCAGGTTCGGATTGGCGATCACCACCGTCGCGGTCGGCCGTTCGCTGTCGAGGGCGTAGTTGTTCGACACCGCCACCGTGCTGCCGGCGTTGCCCGCAAGGTCGGTGACGTTGCTGGTGTCCAGCGCGATGAAGTTGCTCGGGTCGGTGACATTCGCGGTCGGCGTGAAAGTCGCGGTCCAGGTCTTGCCGCCGTCACTGCTGGTCAGGTTGCTGAGGTCACCGTTGGTCACGCTAAGGTCGGACAGGTCGAAATTGCTCACCGCCTCGCTGAAGGTGAAGGTCACCGTGGTGCTCTGGCCGATGCCCAGATTCGGATTGGCGACCACGATGTTCACCGTCGGCCGGGTCGCGTCGAGAATGTAGTTGTTGGAGATGGCGATGCTCGCCCCGAGGTTGCCGGCCAGGTCCTGGACGCCGCCGGTGTCGATCAGGATCAGGTTGGTCGGATCGTTGACGTTGGCTGTCGGCGTGAAGGTTGCGGTCCAGGTCACGCCGCCGTCGCTGCTGCTCAGGTTTGACAACGAACCGTTGGCGACGCTGATGTCCCCCAGATCGAACCCGATCACCGCTTCGTTGAAGGTGAAGGTCACGGTGGTGGTTTCACCGATACCGAGGCGGTTATCGGCAACCACAATGGTGGCGGTTGGCCGCGCGGTGTCGATGGCGAAGTTGTTGGAATCGGTGGTGCCGATACCGCTGTTGCCTGAGACGTTGGTCACTCCGGCATTGTTCAGGCTGATCAGGTTGGTGGCGTCAGTGACATTGGCAGTCGGGGTGAACGTCGCGGTCCAGGTGATGCCGCCGTCACTGCTGCTGACGTTGCTCAGCGTGCCGTTGGCGATGGTCAGGTCACTGTTGTCGAACCCGCTGACCGCTTCGCTGAAAGTGATGGTCACCAGCGAGGTTTCCCCGGCCTTGAGCGCAGGGTCGGCTACCACGATGGTGGCAGTCGGCACCTGGGTCTGCACTTGGTAATTGGCCGAGTTGGTGGTGCCAGTGCCGGTGTTGCCGGCCAGGTCGGTGGTACCGGTGTTGTTCAGGACAATCAGGTTGGTCAGGTCGCTGACACCGATGTTCGGCGTGAAGGTGGCCGTCCAGGTGAGGCCGCCGTCGCTCGACGAGACATTGCTCAGCGTGCCGTTGGCGACGCTCAGGTCGGAGTTGTCGAAACCGGTCACCGCCTCGCTGAAGGTGATGGTCACCAGCGCGGTTTCGCCGGGACGCAGGTCAATGTCGCTCATGACGATGGTCGCCGTCGGACGCTGACTGTCGACCGCATAGTTGTTGGAATCGGTGGTGCCGCTGCCGGCGTTGCCTGCCAGGTCGGTGATGCCGGTGTTATCCAGGGTGATCAGGTTGGTGGTATCGGTGATGCCCGCCGCCGGCGTGAACGTCGCCGTCCAGGTAATGCCGCCGTCGCTGCTGCTGACCGCGCTCAGCGTACCGTTGGCGATCGTCAGGTCAGCGTTGGTGAAACCGGTCACGGCTTCGCTGAAGGTGATGGTCACCAGGCTCGTCTGGCCGACGCCGAGTGCCGTGTCGGCGACCACGATGGTGGCGGTCGGACGCACCGTGTCGATTGAATAGTTGTTCGAATCGGTGGTGCCGCTGCCGGCATTGCCCGACAGGTTCTGCACGCCAGTGTTGTCCAGCGTGATCAGGTTGGTGGCGTCGGTGATGTTGGTGGTCGGCGTGAAGGTCGCCGTCCAGGTAATGCCGCCGTCGCTGCTGCTGACCGCGCTGAGCGTGCCGTTGGCGATGGTCAGGTCGGCGTTGGTGAAACCGGTCACGGCCTCACTGAAGGTGATGGTCACCAGCGAGGTTTCGCCGATTTTCAGGCTGGAGTCCGCCACGATGATGGTCGCGGTCGGCACCACGGTGTCGATGGTGTAGTTGTTGGAGTTGGTCGTGCCGCTGCCGGTGTTGCCCGAAAGGTCGGCGATGCCGGTATTGGCCAGGGTGATCAGGTTGGTCGCGTCATTGACGCCCACGTTCGGCGTGAACGTCGCCGTCCAGGTGATGCCGCCGTCACTGCTGCTCACGGCGGTCAGCGTACCGTTGGCAATCGTCAGGTCGGCGTTGGTGAAACCGCTGACCGCTTCGCTGAAGGTGATGGTCACCAGCGAGGTTTCACCGGCAGTGAGATTGCTGTCGGCGACCACGATGGTCGCGGTTGGCCGCACCGTATCGATCGCATAATTGTTCGAATCGGTGGTGCCGCTACCGGCGTTGCCCGCCAGGTCGACGATGCCGGTGTTGTCCAGGGTGATCAGGTTGGTGGTATCGGTGATGCTGGCGCTCGGGGTGAACGTCGCCGTCCAGGTGATGCCGCCATCGCTGCTGCTGACTGCGCTCAAGGTGCCGTTGGCAATCGTCAGATCGGCATTGGTGAAACCGCTGACCGCTTCGCTGAAGGTGATGGTCACCAGCGAGGTTTCACCGATCCGCAGGTTGTTGTCGGCCACCACGATGGTCGCGGTCGGGCGCACGGTATCGATGGCGTAGTTGTTGGAGTCGGTGGTGCCGCTGCCGGCGTTGCCGTTCAGATCAGCGATGCCGGTGTTGTTCAGCGTGATCAGGTTGGTCGCGTCGGTGATGCTGGCGGTCGGCGTGAATGTCGCCGTCCAGGTAATGCCGCCGTCGCTGCTGCTCACGGCAGTCAGCGTGCCGTTGGCAATGGTCAGGTCGGCGTTGGTGAAACCGGTCACCGCTTCGCTGAAGGTGATGGTCACCAGCGAGGTTTCGCCGATTTTCAGCGCGGTGTCTGCGACCACAATGGTCGCGGTCGGACGCGCGGTGTCGATCGCGTAATTGTTGGAATTGGTGGTGCCACTGCCGGCGTTGCCGGCCAGATCGACAACCCCGGTGTTATCCAGGGTGACCAGGTTGGTGGTGTCGGTAATGTTGGTGGTCGGCGTCAGCGTGGCGGTCCAGGTGATGCCGCCGTCACTGCTGCTCAAACCGCTCAGGGTGCCGTTGGCCACGGTCAGGTCGGCGGTGGTGAAGCCGCTGACCGCTTCGCTGAAGGTGATGGTCACCAGCGAGGTTTCACCGGCCGCCAGATTGGTGTCGGCCACCACAATGGTTGCTGTCGGCCGCACGGTATCGATCGCATAATTGACCGAATCGGTGGTGCCTGTGCCGGCGTTACCGGCAAGGTCGGCGATACCGGTGTTGTCCAGGGTAATCAGGTTGGTGGTATCGCTGATGCTGGCGGTCGGAGTGAACGTTCCGGTCCAGGTGATGCCGCCGTCGCTGCTGCTCACTGCGCTCAACGTGCCGTTGGCGATAGACAGATCGGCGTTGGTGAAACCGGTCACCGCTTCACTGAAGGTGAAAGTCACCAGCGACGTATCGCCAATCTTCAACGCCGTATCGGACATCACGATGGTCACGGTCGGCCGCGCGGTGTCGATGGCGTAGTTGACGGAGTTGGTCGTACCGACACCCGCCACGCCGTCGTTGATCGCGGTCACCCCGGTGTTGTCGAGGGTAATCAGGTTGGTGCTGTCGGTAATATTGTTGGTCGGCGTGAAGGTTGCCGTCCAGGTCAGGCCGCCGTCGCTGCTGCTCACTGAGCTCAACGTGCCGTTGGCAATAGTCAGATCGGCGTTGGTGAAACCGGTCACCGCGTCACTGAAGGTGATAGTCACCAGCGACGTTTCGCCAATTTTCAACGCCGTATCGGACATCACGATAGTCACGGTCGGCCGCGCCATGTAGATGGTGTTGAGTGTGACGCAGTTGGTCGTACCGATACCCGCCAAGGCCAGCGGGACAGAGCCCGTCACCCCGCTGTTCAGTTCTGCGTAATCAGAGTTGCTGCTCGTCGCGTTATCAGTGTTGGTCGGCGTGAAGGTTGCAGGCCAGGATCAGGACGCCGTCGCTGCTGCTCACTGATGTCAGAGTGCCGTTGACAACTCGTCAGCCGTCGCCGCCGTTCAGGTGATTCCGGTCACTGCGCCACTGAAGCTGATCGTCACCAGCCAGCTTGCGCCGATGTTCTGGGCTGATGTCCGACATGCCGACGATTGTCAGCGGTCGCCGGCTCCACGTAGGCGGTGTTAATGCCTGCCGCCGGTATTGTAGATCGCCGCCGAAGACCTGCGGCACAGCCAGCGCCGTCACCGCCGCCACCCAGTTCTGCGAAATCGGAGCCGTTGCTCGCCGTGTTGCCAGTGATGCCGTTGCTGTAATTGGACACGCCCTCATCAGTACCGTGCCGCCCGTGGTTCCAGATCGCGCCGACACCTCGTCCATCGTGCGTCGCCGTTCAGGTTATTACTGCCCTAGCCACTGACACCACCGCTACCGGCCTGCCCGCCCAGAGTATTGGTGCTCATGACCGACCGTACCGACGATGTTCACCGTCCTGATCGCCAAGACCTTCGAAATGCCACCACCGGCATTGCCGTAGAACGCAGCCGATCTTATCCCAGCCACCGCCGCCACCGGCCGCCACCTTGATGGTAATCGTGACGTTGTTCAAAGTGACGCCATTGCCGCCGTTGATGTAATACCACACGCCCATGGCACCGCTTGCGCCGTAGCCGTCATTGAGCCGCCGTTGCCCGAAACCATGTGCCTCGCGTAATAACCACAGCCATAGCAGCCGTCACCATCGCTGCCGGACGGGATGTCCACCGTACTCGGTGTCCGGTATTGGCCATACAGCCATGACCTCCGCAATCACCGTCATTGTTCACCGTCACCATCAACGGTAATGTTCTTGTTGATCAGCAATTCCGAGGTGAGCTCCACCGTCATCGCCGCAACTGAACGTCACGATGTCGCCGGTCTGAGCCGACGCCAGCGTTGTGCAAAGTGAGCCGATACCGGTGTTGAAATTCTTCCTGCCCATCGCACCGGTGGCGCAGTAGCCGCCATTACCGTAGTTGCTCGATACCAGGCCTCGGGTAATGACCAGAACATTCACGCTTTCCATGTTGCCGGTGGTGATTTCCACATCTCAGGTGCCGCTATTGCCCATGCGAGTGCTGAAGGCGGCAACCTCGTCGTTGGTCAGCTGCACCAGCGAATCGATAATGTTCTGGTTACGTTCACCAATTCCGAGGTGTAGCTGCACTAGATCAGGATCTCGCAGCTGAAGGTCATGTTCTTGCCGTTTTCCGCCGACGATAGCGCTGCGCGCAGCGAGCCGTTATCGGTCGTCAAGTTATTGGTGCCGAGTCACAGGTCGCCAGGCATTACTGGTAGGCAATCATCTGCACTGAGCTCGACAGCACGTTGATGCTGGTCGAGGTTATCGGTGGCGATCTCCTGCATACCAGTCCTTGCCGCCATCAAGCTTGTCCACTTGCGTGCAGGCGGCCACGTCCTTGAGCAGGCTGTCAGCATCCTTGACCAGCGAATCGACAAAGCTCAGGCCACGTTCTCCTTCGGCACGGCTACCAGCCTGGAGATCAGGAGTGGCATCGGCCTGACCTTCAGTGTCCTTGCTGATGTTCGCCTGGATCGGCGGCTGCTGCTGGCGCGACGTTAGCGGTCGACATGGAACTGTTAGCCTGAGCCACAGGTCGTCAGCATTGCCGTGGCCGCAATGATCGCCATCGAACTGCATGCCCGGTTGCGAGTCGACATAATCAGCGATCTGCTGCAAACCGTCCGTTGCCGGCTTCGGTAACTTGACCACTTGCGTGCTGGCGGCCACGCACTTGTTGCTCACTGTCGGCATCCTTGAACACAGGTATTGACGAATACAATGATATACCCCGCCATCAACTGATCGGGCTGGCGGCGGACGTGGCATACGAATGACATTGGCTGTCCTGGCTGAGCCATCGAGCCAGTAGGTCAGATCGGCCGATTGCTTGAACAGCGTCCGGCGGTAGCATCGCTGTCAGCCGCGACGGCAGTGTCAGCGACCGTGGCTGTAACCTTGTGCAGGCCAACAACATGCGAGGGTCGAGTCGACATGATCATGGGCGCCGTCAGAGGCCAGGTGGCCTTCGATATCCTGCTCGAATTAGGCTTCGCTCCATCAAATCGTTGATCACCCGCAGCTCCAACTCAGGGGTCTGACGCAGCAAGTCATAATCGACGCGATCAACTGAGAATCGGCGTCGGACTTCATACGAATGACATTGGCTGCGCTGGATGAGCCATCCAGCCAGAAGGACACATCAGGCGTATTGCGCTGAACCAGGGTTTCGCAGCGGCTGGAGACGGTGTTGCGCGCGACTGCAGCGCCGAACAGCTTGGTGTTTGCAAATGGATTGGCACGGTACAGCCACTCCGAGGGCCTGGTCCATCACTCTGGCGACGTTATACACACAGGTGATCGAAATTGGCTGCTCGGAACAAAGCGTTCATGGCCGATGAAGTCGTGCAGACCACTCGCAGTTCCTGCTCCAACACCTCCGGTTTGTAGGTCTTAATCGACGATCAATAGCGAATCGAACAGGCTCGCCGTAATAGGCGGCCTTGAGCGCAGCTCAGGTATAAATCACTACGCCGATTGCGCTGCCGGCACTGCATTGTGCAACGACTCCGGAGAACAGTGTGCCGATCGGACTGGTCATGCCGCCATGAAAACGCGTGGTGTTTGCAAAAGGATTGGCGCAGTAAAGACGCTAGAACCTGTGCGCAGCAACCAGGAGATATTGTGCACACTGCTGCAATCACCTTCACTGTAGTGGGAAGTCATTTTGTCTGATGACCGGAAGTCCAACAATACCCATTCGACGAGTTGTGTGTTGATATCACAAAAGAGTTTATCGGACTTATAAACTTAGTAGGTATCGAACAGAATAAGCAATAGTGAAGCGGTGAATGTCAGTTTTCATCACTGCGCCGAATTCGCTGCCGGCACTGCATTGTTAAAAGTCACCCGTGAACACCACGCCGACTGCACCTGATCATGCAGGCATGAAAACGCCGCTGCTGCAGGAGGATCGCAGAAATGGAGCGGAGTACTTCAGCACGGCAAGATCACAGATAAACTAGAACTGCTGCAATCTCCTTCACCGTAGTTGTAAGTCCTTTTGATCTAGATAAACCTAATCCAACAATACCCTGTCGAATACGTAATGGTTTGAGCGAGTCGAGAAAACTTCGGCAATACGCGACGTAAAAACTTCGGATTTGAGCCTCAATAAAATGGTAATAGACGTTTAACTCAGGTTTCTCACGAGCCATTGGGCGTCTGCTGACGATAAAAGTCGCCGCTGGCGAACTACCCGTCTGCACCTAATCGACCACGACGTTGAACTGGTCGTTGGCAAGGGCAGAAAGTGGATCGGTGTTCTTCCACCTCCAGATCATCTCGATCACGACCAGACACAGCAGCACTGTCCTTCGCCAGCTCGCCCAACCTGATCTAGGTAAACCGTCGATGGCCAGCGACACCAGCATGCCGAAACCCTAATGCGTAGGGCGAGTCAAGTAACCTTCGATAATCACCGGCGTAATGAAAGACACGGACTTGAACATCAGTGCAATTGTAATAGCACGTAACTGTAGATAGCCAGCAGCATGTTGCCATGGTGCACGATCCGATCACCGCTGGCGAACTGGCGATTGACGTAAGCGACCAGCAAAGTTGAACGGCTCATTGCCGTACACCAGTAACGGGAGTTGTTCACCCTCGATCATCTCGAATCAGACCAGAGACAGCAGCATCGCCATCGCCAGCGAAGAGCACGCTCACTGTAGAGACGGTCCAGCCCACAGCGCCGCCAGCATTGAGCAACTCCAGCGTGTTGCAGCAGGTCAGATAACGTTCGATAAACACCGGCAGGTAATGAAAGACGATGGCGAGATTGGCCAGCAACAACGCCTTGCCGCTGGAGATGCGTCAGGCGAGAACCCGGCAACAGGCGGATCAACCTCAGATCACAGCCAATGGCGCACAGCCGCCAGCACCAGCGAAAGACTGGGTGTACAACGCCGAAGTCAGCAGCAACGCATAGATCTGCAGATATCGGCCTGAAGCTACCAGAGCCAGATCCACTTGACGGCAGCGAAGACAGCGTCACACCGATCTGCAGCAACCCACAGCAACGCCGGACTTGAGCACGTCCTGGCTGTTGCAGCACGTCGATCAGGTTCGGTAGCAACGCCAGCTAGAGCACCACGATGGCGATGATTGCGCCAGCCACCAGTCGCTTGCCGATCGACCAGGCTTCACGCCGAGAACGACCGTGGCAATACGCGGATCAACCCACTGATACTGCCAATGGCTAGGAGGCCGTCGCCGAACACGCCGATATAGTCGGTGTAGCAACATCGAAGTACAGCAGCGGATGCACATAGATCAGCAGCATAACGGTCACGATCCCGCCCGCCGAATACACGTGACCAGCACCAGCCTCGAACCGATCAGCAGCAAGCCAAGCATCGCGGACATGCGGTCACTTCATAAATGTAGCGCACCACCGTCGGCCAGCAGCAGCATCAGTATCAACCAGGCGATGATTGCGCGCCCAGCGCATCAGCCAGCCTGATCGACCAGGCTTTCGCTGAGCCCAACCGTGCCTGAGTATCGCCCAGCGCACTGTATCTGCGAAGGACCTCCAGCAACCTCCCCGAACACGTTTTTGCGATCACAATTGTGTCAGCAACATGACAATACTGTAGGCCGATGCACATCGAACGCGACATGCGGCCACGATCACGTCCGGCAAATACGTCGAGCCAGCTCTACGCTACGAACCTGGCATCGACCTAGATCGCGCAAAAGGTAAGAGTCAGAAAAACGTTTCAACGCGGCCAGACAACAAGAGCGGTATCAACCAGTGCGCGCGCGACCAGCACAACAGAAGCATGACGAACCATGGAAGTCGGTATGGCGTACGATTCATCAGTATCGCCTTCAACGGTGTCTCGAGTAGCTGAGCCTTCTGCAACCGCCAAATCATGCGTTTTTCGCGAATACAAGTGCGCTCTTCAACTTGCTAAGCACTGTACGACAGCACCAATGGCGACGACCAACTTTCAACTGACCTACCGGCAAGGTCGCGTCGATCCGGCGTACTACGCTACGGACTGGGCCTGACATGCCCGCGTAATAGGTCAGGTGTACAGCACAGAAATTGTCGACCGCCACCATCGACAACATGCCCAACCACACCGCACGCCGATCACACAACAGAACCATGACGAACCATGGAAGTCTTTATGGCTACGATTCAACCGTTCGCCTGCAACTTCGCCCACAGTGCCTGAGCCTTGTGCAACGGGCAAATCCTAGGCATCGGCGCAATACCAGGCGGCGGTTCGCCTTGCGGCGAACATTTACTACGACGCCCAAGGCGCCACGACCAATGCTGCTCAACGGTGTGACCAACACTGTCAACGGCGACATGTCCGTCGCACAAGCGGCAGCCAGCCACTGCCGATCCTGAAACCGCCCCTCATCCGTCAACTGTAGCGTTGCACTGAAAACGGCACTGTTACCATCGCGCAACATGACCAAACACACCCACGCGATCACCGCCCTCAGCCGTTCTTTTTTCACTGGACTTAGTCCATGGCTGTAACCGCTTCAGATTCAATACGGCCAGCCGTTGCTGGGACAGCAACCAACGCGTTCATCGGCGCCGATGGCAGCGGCCTGGCCGATTCGGATCGAATATCTTAATCAGATGCCCAAGGCGAAAAACCGCTACAGCGCAACGCTGTGACCTTTACTGTCACTGGGGACATTTCATCAACCGGCGGCAGACAGACTTTGTCGATCCTGTATCCGGCCCTGGTCCTGCCGGAACTTCAGCGTTGCCTTGAACGACATCTTCCTGTCGCGCAACTGAGCAAACGCTGGGAGCGGCATCCGCACTTGGCCGTTATTTTTGCATTGCAGTCAGACTGATGCGACAAACGGTTAAGATTCAACACGTACAACATGTTACTAGGATTAGCAACGCACGCCTTGTACGCTGTCTGTTGAAACCGCATTGTCGATTCGGATACGAATACCGTCATAAAGTTCCCGCGGCCATAACTTGTTACAGCGTTCGTATCCCTTTCTGTCACTGGACATGCAACAACCGATGGTCAATGCCAATGCGAGTTTGTCGACGGTTTATACGCGATGGACCTGCCGGATCTCGATCGGCTAGAGGATATCCTTCATCGGCACCGATGCCAGCAGCTAGCCATACGGCTTCAACGTCAATTGGGTTAGTTCTGCAGTTCCGTCATCTGATCTTCACAAACTCTTAAACCACGTAGGACTTGTCTGGCCTTCGATGACAACGGGCATGGCCTTCTTGGATATGTTTTTAAACACATTGGCTGGGGAAATATCCGACATAAATTGACCCTAGACCATCTTGTTACCCTTGTGCCATATCTGGCACAGGACATGGAACATCGGATGTTCAATCAGCCAATGTTCGTTTGAACCTCAGCATTCCGAAAATCATCGAGCAAATTCTGCAGGTACATGGCATTCACGCAGATGGCTATCTGTTTCAGATCAGCCAGCCATACTGCTGCATCGTCAAACTAGTCAGCTCGTGACAAGACATCGAGCTTCCCGATCTGCATGTCATCGGCAGCGCTTGTCTGGCCTGCGATGACAACCGGCACTAGCATTTTTGCCACAGACTCGACAGGCACATGCTGGTAGGTGGCGATGATCAGGCACCGGTTGTCCCAATACTAGCCTGACCCTCACGCCATGCATAAAGCGAAACTGCGCCATCGTGGCAATCAGGCCGATGTTTCAGAACCTGTGCATTGCGCATATCAGCGGGCAAATTCTTCAGCAACAATCGCATCCATCGCAGATGCCTATCGATTTCAAATAGGCGCACCTCCTCCTGGAGTCGCGAATATTGCGTGCAATACCGAACGAATCCCATCTGCATGATCATCCAGGACGACCTGTATCAGGAACACGGCCTCAACTATCAATTTCGCAAACTGCCTCGACACGGCACGCTGCTGGTATGCCATCGCAGCGATGAGCTCACGACCGTAGGTCACAGCGACGAACCCGCGCTGATATCAGGCAATTTGCTGTAACTGTCAGATGCTCCCCGACACCCCGGTAATTCACCGTTTCGGCTGCTGACCGAAATACCCGCATCAAGCGCAACCGTCAGCGCGCATACGATTTCAAGAAAGCGCTAGCGACATCGTCCTGAAGGCTCAAACGCGAATTCCGTACAGAACTATCGCAACCATGATCTGAAGGCACGACATGGAATCCGGATCGAGTCGCTCATCAGTGAACTACGACAAACCTGCTGATCCGGCGGGACTCTGGAATGCCATCGTTACCGATGACCGCAAGGGCGAAGATATCCATTGCGACGAATATGCGCTGGTGTCAAGGTGCAGTTTTTCTCGCTGTCAGAGAACCCCGACACAACGTTAAATGCACTTGCTGGTTGCGGACCACAATCCATCTGGAACGGCAAGCAGCCTCATGGCAGCGTGATCATTCCGCGCGTAGCGACATCGACGTGATGGGTCAAAGCGTCTTCGTCAACGGTGATCCCAACCATTTCGATGATCAGCGCTTGCATGGCCAATAGCGATCTATCCGGTGCCCGATCAATTGCGCGACGCACAAGACCTGCCAGCGGCTGTTCTCAGTCTGCCGTAGTTACCGGCCCGAAAGGCAATGATTTCAATGAGCTGATGATCGATGACCGCACCGGTCAAGGTACTGTTTTATCTGCGCGACCAGCGAGAGGTGCAGCAGCAGATCGAGCAAGAGCAGTTACCTGGTGGTCGGACCACCACGAACTGGGCCGGAAAGCATCCATGGCAACAGTGATCAGTCTGCGCGTACGCATGAAGATCATCGTGACCTTTCTCAACGGTCATCCCAAGACCCATCTCATGATCAGCGATTATCTGCACGTCAGCGACAGCAGTCACACCCGGATCGCCCTATCAATTGACGATGCAAATCGACCCGCAGCGCTGTTTCAGTCCCGCAGATCATTTGATAGCTAGAGGCTGCAATGAGCATCAGCATCAAAGTCCGTACCGAGCAGTTCGTACTGGATCTATCGGCGCGCTTTGCGCGAGTTGCGAGCTGCTGATCGAGCACGACAGTCACCATACAGGTCGTGCAACGAACGATTGGGAAAGCATCCGTAGGCATTAAAGTCTTGTCGGCTGCACGCAGAACTTCACCGCACACTCATCGCGTCATCACAACACCCATCTCATGGCCAGCGAGTATATACACGTCAGCGACAGATGTCTCACCCGGATCGGCCAAGCACTGACGAGCGGACGAGTGCGCCATTGCGGAAGCTGCTGTTTCACTGACCCGGTTCATTTAATGCTGGAGGTTGGAAAGAGCATCATGCCTGATAGTCGGTCGTGTGCATGTCGTGCTCGATCTCGCAGATCGTTTCGCGAGCATGCGAGCTGCTGATCGGCGGAATGACCAGACCGTTACGTGCAGTACCCCAGTGTCTACAGTCCGAAACCATGGTCGAAGAATTGGCGGACACCGCGCCCGTGCCTGTTCACTGGTGACCAGCCCGCACAACAGTCGCATTGATGCCCTGCGAGTAAAAACCTGACAGCCGATTGCGGCTCGATCTGCCAAGCCTGCCGCCAGGGCGAACTGAACGCATGGCGCAGGCAGCTGGCAGGACCGACTCGCTTGTACAAAGCTCCCTGTTTGAATCAGGCACTATACCGATTGTCTCGTCTACCGGGTACTCGACTCGCAGAACTGAACGCATCATGCCGCCCGAGGCGCTACCTGAAGAGTAGCTCGGGACGAGCAATAAGCCTGTGTCTACGGTGAAACCGTGGTCGCCGAACTGGCAGAGCACTGACAAGTTCCTGTGCACCGGCGACTTACCCGCTGACGGACTCGTCGCCTTGACTGCACCTGCTCGATAGCCCGACGAGCAAGCCATGGAAATCTGGCTCGCCAACCTGCGCCACCGCGTTCTGATCGCAGAGCATGTACAGGCCTACTCGCAGGAGCTGGCGGGCTCGTAGGCATCCGTCAGCATCTGGCGATGTGACCGTCTGTCACAGACACAGGCCTGGGGCTAGCTGGCGCCGGAGCGGCTGGAGTTTCTGCTGATCCAGACGCTACTGGCATATCTCGAGCCGGCGATCAGCGTCTCTTACTGGCAACCTTCGCACTGGACGAAACGCACGGATAATCACTGTGATCGGCTCTTACCTGCTGTCGAACTCGCTGCACTGGCTGCACATGCCGATGCATGAAGAGTAAGCTCATGAAAATCCGCCTGATCAACGCCTTCGCGCTTTCTGCGGGCCGACCATAGACAAACCTACTCAACACTGGCAGATTCACAGCCGATCTACCACAGGGGTTTGCCTACGTCGCAGCGGTTGATTACAGACCCAAGAATGGGGCTGACTGGCACCCGAGACAGATGCGACTTTCTTGCTGATCCAGTGTCTCAACAGCAAGACCCTCGCGCACGCATTAGCAACCCCGATGCCGACGATACACCGATTCGCAACATTGTGATCGGGTGTACCTTGCTTGTGAAGAGAATCGAACGGGGAGATCAATTCATGAAGATTCAGCTCAAGAGCATTGGACTGACTTCAGCGCCTGACGAAGCAATGGGGGGCTGCCAAAGCAATCCATCTAACACCTGCAGATTCAAAGCCGTATTCTACCAGGCCGGGGTTTGCACCTTCCTCGGTCAGTGTGTGTGGTAGTTTCGTACCTCGAGCAAACCGCAAATTCTAAGAAAAATCCTCAGATTGCAGAACAATCGATGCCTTGGGATTCAACAGCTTATGGCACACGAACTTCAAGCCGGTTAGCCCTGATCAACTGATGCGCAAAATGGTGAAGAGGTAGATCAAGTTGGTCGTGAGGCGAATCGAACTGCACATCAATTCAGAGTACAGCATGGATTAGAGTGTCTTAATGCCGTGACGAAACCATGGTGTTCATCCGCGATAGATTTGAAGGACCAAGTTGCATTCTGCCGTAGTCAACGACACCGATGTAAGCACTTTCCACCATCACTGTGAGTGGTCATGTCTGCACCATTTATCCGGCTTACACGCGAATTCTAAGAAATTTCGCTATGATTGCATTGGAAAAGTCGATGCCTTGCAATTACCAGCGCTGACTGCCATGAAATTCAGAGCTTTTACGCCCTGATGCAACTGTCGGGCTAATGCCGTGTCGATGATCATCAAGCTGGAGAGACAAGAACAGCCCTACACCTTCAAAGTCACATGCGTCAAGTTTCCAAAGGGCTGTGAATACGGTGCAGCGGTGTATTACGTTTCAGAGACCAAGATCAGACCTGCTCCCGCGATAGACGCGACAACCATTGCACCACTGTTCAACATGCAAGATGGCGCAAGGATGCACCATTTAGCCGGATTGCACGAAATAACGAAATTTCGCAATGACTTCATTGGAAAAGGTGTCCGTTGCTAATCACCAGCGATGACTGCCCTGGAGATCAACGCGAGTTACTACAAAGCAGCGGGGTGCATTTTGGGGCTGACGAAGCCTTGGTCTTGTTCGCAAACGATATAGACCGAACAGTACAAAGGCACTTTCAAATGCACAGCAGATCTACCACCGGACTTTGCCTACGGTGCAATGTGTTTAGTACGTTCCCGACAAATGGTGCACAACTGCACCATCGTCAAGATCCGTCATTGCTTGACATCGGATGTTCAACGAGAAAGTGGCGAAAGGATTACAAGACTGATGCTGATTATCACGATTCGACAAGATTGTTAACGGGTATAACCATTAAGATAATCAGCAGAATTGGCAGCTGGAGGAGCAACCTGCCAGTTACGACATACCTCGGGGAAATTTTCCAAATGACGTTGGAATCGGCTGTTTGGGGAACAATTTTGAGGAGCAGTACAAAGGCTCTTTCTATAAGGCAACTAAAACGACTTTTGCACGGTCACCATGTCGAATGGTCGTATCTGCACCAGCTATCCGGGCTGCACAGAAGAAGCAGATCGTGCAATGATCATTGATTGCAAAACGATTTGGATGCACCTTGGAGCAGCCTGGGATAGGTAAGACTTATTCTGCTTATGGGCTCGAACAACTACCGGGTAAAACTTTTAAGATGAAGATCGAATGAGCATTGCGCAGGAGCAACCTGCTATGCAGGGTTAGCCTATGTTGTAAAAAATTCAAAGGGTTACAAATACGCCGGCTGCATGGATAACAAAGGAATTGGAAAAGTAGATAACCATTTTGTTACGGACAGATTTCTCTAATCTTCGAGCAAGCTTTCGAACAGGACGAAGGGCTATATCTGCACCATCTATCCGGAATGCACAGTATTACCAGATCGCAAAATCACAGTATTCCAAATACGAGTTGAGAATACACGCTTTCGGAAGCTGGATGTTGACTTGCACGCGTGAGCGTCCAGAAATCGACAAGTTTTCAGCTGGGCGATGAGCTTTGCTCAGGCGAACTCCGTCATGCTGGTGTAGACTATGTCTCGAACCTGACGCCCGAGGGTTATCAAGATTACCCCCGCGATGCCGGGATACCAAAGCAATCATGCGAAAACTAGATAAACTTGGGGTCGCACTGATGTCGCTACGTCTTCGACCATGCTGACGAAGGGCGACCGATACGGGTATTGCGTCCGCATGTTATCCAAAGCTCAGGCATTATCTGCTCTCAAAATCTACCGAACTCGCATTGATAGCAACCCTGAGTTAACTCGCTACCTGAATCGGCCTGAAACTCAAACGCCTGTGCGCCCCGAAATCGCAGATGCGTGAAGTTTACTGCTGCAACTCAAAGTACGTCATCTGGTGAGATGATGCACTCGCACATGCCGCAAGAACTGTATCGAAAGTACCACAGCGATTCCAGATGCAAAGCCTATTATCCGCGATCACGACAAACTTGGGGTCGCCCTGATGCCGCAACGTTGGAAATCATTCTGGTTGTCCCGAACCGCTACGTGCAGTGCATCAGATATTATCCACTGATCCAGCATTCTGTACTCTCAACCTGTATCCACTTCGCATTGATGACATCCCTGAGTTAATGACAGTTCGGCCAGAAACCCAAAGTCTTCTTGCACCCACAACCACGAACTGATCCTGATCGTCGTTCTGCGGCAACGCCGAGATCGTAGCCAATGGGTTACGCGATGCACATGCCTTACAGGTGAAGTTCTGTGGAAAGTCGACAGCGCCAAGTACATCAAAGTTTCTATGAACCGCTCTAAAAAGATGTTCCGTATTCGCCGTCAAGGTCCTCGAAATCTTCTACTTTGACCAGAACACTCTATGCAGTCTACAGACATACGCCTGAACGAGTGCCGCAATCACCCTGCTAGCTGGCCGAATTCCTCGACGACATCGGTAGGAAAGACAGCTACAAACATCCAAGCTTTCATCACCTACAACGACCAACTGAGCCGGAGACGCCGATTTCGTCAAGGGCACAGCCGAGATCGTGCATCACCGCATGGGTTACCACAATGACCCGATGCCTTGCAGGTGCCCGGTTGCTGGATGAACACCAAGGCCGAGATCTACGGCATCGAGGTGGCGATGAAGCGGCCTAAATAGCTGCCGCATTCGTCTGTCAATGTTCCTCGAAAACTTCTACAACTGGACCAAACAAGCCTGATCGACCACCACAGCCGTTGGCTACACGCAATCACGCTGCTGTTCGGCCGAAATGCTCCGTCGTAGGCCAGAGCGCTATAAAAGCCAGGCTGCGACACCTTCACCGCACCACGCAGCCGGTGATGTGGAGTTCCGGCAACGGCACAGCCGATCTCGTGCATCAGCCGACATGGCTCAACCACATCTTCGACGCCGGTGCACCAGTCGATGACCGGCAGCTGGATGATCACCAAGGCCGATATCTACGGCACTGGGGCGGCGTTGACAGGAGGCACAGGAGTCAAACTCGCTCGCTCGGTGTTCGTCGCGAGAATTACCAACTGGTTCGGAGACAGCGCTACAACGCATCACCGATCAGTTGCGACACGCCATGCCGCTGCAATTTGGCCGCCAGCAGCTGTCGTCAATCCTATGGGAGCAGGGCGGAAAAACCATCATCCAAGCACGCAATCATGTAATCGTGAACATCCGGCAGCGACACGGCCTACCGGATCGGCCGACGTCTGCGCAACCAGAGCTTCGACGACGGGCACCGATGTTGATGGATCGCTGGCTGAACATCCCGAACGTGCTGGCCGATAGTCTGCCGCGTTGGCAGCTGGCATCAGGAAAACCTCACAACCGAACAACTGGTTATCGCACCGAGAAGTCGCCCTGGTTGACACAGCTGCTGCTAACGCATCTACCGATACAGTTGCGCCGCCAGCGCAGCAATTTCGACAGTGACGGCCGATCAGCTGACTCTAGCGCTGTCGGATACCACACCAGCCGCTCCGAAGCCGCGTTGCAATCATCAAATCGAAAACATCCGCAGCGACCAGCGTACGGCTGGCCAGTATGCGGCTTATTGGCGCCTGACCACCATCGCCATCGGGTAGCGCACTTGCTGCGCAGAACTTTTGGAACACCTGGCAGAAAGCTTCGCCCGTAGCCCTGGCAGCGGGCATCCGGAATAAAGCGCAACGGTACAACTCGCCGATGGCATTGGAAGCCGCCGAAGATCACTCGCTGAGGGTAACGATCGACGTGCCACAGTTTTGCCACGATGTACTCTTTCGACATTGACTTGATTTTCTCACTCATGCCTGTGCATACTACACCTGAAATTCCTGCGCGACGAGTTGCTGCTCCTCTTCCTGCTAACCCTAGAGCCAGTGTAGTGCTGGCCGCGCCGATGGAGATTAGCTTGGCACAAACCACCCGTCCGACACCCGCGAAGCGCACTTGCTCCACCAATTTGTGCACACCTTGCAGCACGGTTCGTCCGTAATCTTTACGCTCGGGCCTAGAAAATGATGGCCAGGTACAACAGCGCCGATTTCAGTGACGCCGAAATCACTGCTGAGTGCACCGATGCGCCGCTGCCCTGTTTTTCCACCATGTAGTGCAGCGCGTTGCAATGGGGTTCCCCCATGCCCTGATCCTGCACAGTCAAATTGCTCGCCGTCGATTGCGCCTGCACCGGTTCCTGCTCGTTGCTGCTGATCGCAGTGCACGGCATTCGGCCCGTGCTGATTGATACTCAGCGCTTCCTGATACGACATAGGCCGACACCCGTGATGGCCGCATTTCCATTCAGTTGCACCGACAGGGTGGCAGGCATCGGCTCGCTCCGCGAGAAACCGCTTTCCCTGACACCCAGTTTGACTCGCCACAGTTCGGCCTCAGGCCACGATAACCACCCAGTCGCCGCTGCCCTCCTACACCACCAGCGCCAGCGCAGCCTTGCTCGACAGCCAGCGGCCCGGCCTCAGGTTCAGCAGCAGGTCTAGTACGCTCCCCGTATGAGCTGCCTGCAACAGTTCGCGTTCACGTTGATGCTGATCACGGCGCACGGTATTCCGCCACTGCTGATCGGAAGTCAGCGCGTCCTGATCGACATAGGCCACACCGTTGGTAGCGATTTCATTGAGGTCCACCGAGACGGCGGCATCAGCATTGGCTCGTAGGCGATATTTCGCCCGGTGGCACCATGGTTTGACGCGAATCGAGTTCCGCCGAGGCCAGTTAGATCACGCACGTCGCCCTGAGCCTCCGTCTGACCATCCGCGACCTGCACAGCTTTGACTCGACAGCCAGCCGTCCGTGCGTGCAAGGTTCTGGCACGACAGCTCTCGTACAGTGTCCGCAATTCGACCGTGCTGCGCAACAGAAGGCGTTCACCTTCAGCAATCAGGCCAAGGTATTCCGCCACCGCTGCTGAGCACCACGCGCGGCTCGTCGATGCCTGTGTCGGCAGCGGTTTCACTACGGCCGGCCTGACGGCACATCAGCAATTGCTGAAGGAAGATGTACCAGCGGACCAGCGCCTCCAGCGAATCAGGAAGATCCCGCAATTCCAGTTCGATCAACACGTCGATATGACCGCCAGCGCGATCTCGAAAATCATCGACCGTCACGCCTTTGACCACGAGCCATACCCTCAGTGCATGCAAACGCACTGCTGCGATCGCCCGCGACCATCGCTCCGCAATTCGACCGAGCTGCGCCATAGCACGATCAAGAACTCAGCAACAGGCGCCAGTAACACCAGGCTGCTAAAGCACCACCCGGCAAATTGTCGACTTCCTATTAGTCGCGGAGCCACAAATGGAGCCATCGAAGCGCATGATCGGCTGGAAGATGAACCACCACTATGCTAATCCACGTCATGCTGGAGAGCATCAACAACACCGTGAAGAACAGGTGATAGTCCGCCAGCAACGATCCAGAAAAACAACGCCATGCTCGCCAGCAGTAATTCCACCAGCACATCACCCCCACCGATCAGCAATCGCCGCTGCATCGATCAGTGACCAAGGCTCAGGCATCGGCGCGACATAGCTGTACAACATCGGCACGCAAGAGCCAGCGACACAGCGCAAAAGCCCATGCTTTGCAAATTGTCGACTTCCCAGAAGTCGCTGAGCCATGAAAGTAGCCATCGAAGCGCATGACAGAGCTTGACGATTGAACACCGAGATGTCGTAAGCCATCGTCGCCGCTGAGGCTGAACAGGTGCGGAAAGCTGCCGTGCGAACCGCTGCCAGTCCCGCAGGAACGACCAGAACAGCACCCCGATGCTCGCCAGCAGTAATTCCGCCAGCACCCTACCGCAAAACCTTCAGCACTCGAAGCGCGTCCAGCATTGACCCGCCAGGCATCGTTGACATAAGCGTCCGGACGACACAGTGGAATGCGGAAGAACAGGTATGCCATGCAGCAGGATTGTCCACACGATCTCCCGGTGCGCGTGGGCCTTGAATGAATAACTGAACGCGTGACTGAGCGTGGCGAAGAACAGCGAGATGCAGATCATGATCGCGCAGCAGACGCTCAACAGGTGCGCAAAGCTCGACGACGTACAGCGGCAAATCCCGCGTCATCAGTAACACCCCGCAGCACTTGTTCGGGATCGCCCAGCAGACCAGTAACGCAAAAGGCGCTTCGCCGACGCGCCAAGCGCTCAAGTAACGCCCACGCACCGGGTCAGAAAAGCGTCCAGCGCGCCGAACAGTCCAAGGCCGAAGAAGCAGGTATTAATGCAGCAGGATTGGCACACAGGCTCGGCAGCGTCATGTACGAGGGCCTTCACTCTGGAACTGCCCGGCGTTGCGGATCGTCGCAGCAGGTACTAGATCAGGTCATGCCCGGTCGCAGAATATGTTAGCAGTTGCTCCAGCGCGACGCCGATACAGCGGCAAACCGTCGGTGAATGATTGGCAGTGCGCAGCACTTGTTAGGCCAATTGCCCACCGACCAGTGACGCTACAGCCGCATAGGCCGAGCGTGCCAAGCTGGATAGGTAGCGTTGCAGCGCATCGCTGTCGAGAAACAGCGTCCACTGCGGCGAACCGCTCCAGCGAGATCGCGTCGCCCACGGCCAGTTCAATGCGCAGGTCGGCATGCAGGCTCGGATCGGTCATTTCCATCAGCCGCTACACCGGTCTGAACCAGTTTACCGGTCCAGCGGTCGCCGCAGCAGCGTACAACGCCAGTGCTGTCGCGCTCGCCGAATATTTTCGCTGTGCTTCGCAGGCAGTTACGCGGGCGGAGTCGCGTTCGGCGAATTTCGCGTTCAGCGCGAGAGGCCAATTGATCGACCGCGGTGAGCTGCGATTCATAGGCAGCAACGTTCGAACGTGGCGAGGTGGCGTTGCAGTGCATCGCTGTCGAGAAACAGCGCGACTTCGGCGCACCGCTCCAGCGACATCGGCCTCAGCCTTCAGCCAGTTCGATGCGTTCAATTCGCACTAACTCGGATCGCCGATTTTCATCAGCTGCTCATTGGGCTGAACCAGTTTACTCGGCGATCACACCGTTCAGCAGTGCGGCGAAAACCGCGATGCCGTCGCGCTCAGGCACGCACTTCGGCTGCGGTTGAGCACTTCGACGGGCGTACTCGCGTTCAACACGTTTCTGTGCAACAACAGCGGCCAGCAGAGCCACCTGGCAGTTGCGAGTCCAGCATCAAGCGACACGAACGTTGCGAGGTGGCTTTGCCAGTTCAGGCTTCGGCTATACCGTGTCGCACAGCTGCGACAGCAGCACTTGGTCGGAAGCCTTCCACGGCAGATCACGGGCTTGCCACAAACGCACCGAACACCTCACCCGTGTTCACGCTCTGATTAACGGCTTGACCAGAACACTTGGCGATCACCCCGTCCAGACGTGCGGCTACAATCCGCCTGAATTGAGGCACCGACTTTGGCAGGCGTTAGCACCGACTGGCGCACTGGGATCAACACATCCTGCTTCAACAACGGCGAGCACCGCCTCCTCGACGTTTGCCACGTACAGCGCATTCGGCGCCACGGCGCTGACCCCGGTGCAACGCCTGCACAGTGCATGGCGATCAACTGTCGCCGCAGCTGCGAAAACCGAACAGCGACTTGTTCGGAAGGGTTCCACGGCTGATCACGGGCCAGTTACGAAATCTCTTGAACACCGCGACTCTGACGGTCGAGCATCGAGAAACCACGCGAACACTTGCTTGGCGCCACAGACTGCACCAGGGCGGTCACTGAAGCGATTCACCGAAAATGTCCGGTGTTACTCATCCGCGCCTGTGTAAGCACTTCGCTGCGGGAACTATTGCGACCAGCAACAGGCTCGACGAATGCCTTCATCGGCGCATTCGCGCGCCAAGGCGTTTGACCCTGGTCATCGACTGCACCTGACCGGTGATCATCAGCGACGAATGCTGAAAATCTGAACAGCGATTGACCGTCATTATCCAGCGCTGTAGGCCACTTGCGAAATGGATTGCGCAGCGTGCGGTCTGTCGTTCGACATCGAGAAACCGCGCGAACAGCCGGCTCGCTGTCATAACGCTGCACCGGGCGCTCGTTCACTTAAGCTCCGGAAAATGGCGCGATGCCACGCATGCAGGCGTGTAAGCCCTGGACTTCGAGAAATCTTGAGATTAGCAACTGGGTTTCGCTGACCTTGGCTTCGATCCGCGCGCCAAGGCGTTTCGACCGTCGGAATTGAGCGCCTGACCAGTTGCAGCTGGTACGACAGCTCTTAATCGGCGCCACGGCTGGAGGCTTGCGCGGCATTCAACTGCGACGGATAGGCCGAACAGATCGATTTCCAGCGTCAGGGTATCGACCTTATTGAACAACGCGCCCTCGCGGAACGGCAAGCTTGACGATTAGCCCGGACAACTTGCGCTCGACCACGGTCGCCTGATCCAACGCCCGCAACCACCCTGCAGCGTTTCACCTGGACTGGATAAACCTGAGATTCGCCGCCTCGCCGTTATCGCTGCACCGGAGCGTCTGGCCCGGGCCTCTTCGAAACGCCTGAACGGCACATGTGACAAACGTCAATTGCCGATTATGCGCAACCTCGTAAACGCCGCATAACCGTTAGCGCCCTGAGCGGCATGCTACGGAGTCTACGATAGCGCCGATTAGCGTCGAACCGCGAAAGGCTATCACTCTTCTTGAACGACTCGCCAAATTGTGTGAAAGGACTAACATCAACCATTCGAAAAGATAACCTTGATGGACAGAGTCGCATAACATTCAGATTCGTCCCCCATCAATTCGCGCGATATCGAATACTGGCCGACGAATTCGGCAACTGCTCCGAAGATCTGACTCAAAACGAGCAGAGCGTCGGTGGCTGCGAGCGTTTAAGTGCTGAAGCAATGCACACCTGACATACGTCTTTCCGACAAACCAACCACGATCAATGCTGCATAACAGTGACTATTTGACGAGATGCTCAGAGTCTACAACATGCCGCGATGACCGTAAAGCGATACGTTATGCATTTCATCCGAAGGGCTGGCGAAATGTTGTGAAATGACTATTGATCAATCCATCGAAAATATAACCGTCAAGGATTATTCCTATAACAGTCAATATTCCGCTCCCCCATCAATTGGAAGATCGAATACATCGATAAATTCCGCAAAGAGGGGGACAAAGATGACTAAGAAATGTGCAGAACTCGATGCGCGTATGACACTCAAATTGCTCGGGCACATGCCGATTTGATCTACGATTTCAACACAGCAACGCGATCAATGCTGCGCGAAATGACCATTTGCGACAAGCTAAAGCTTTAACATGCAGGACGACGCGTACCGCAGACTTTATACATTTGATCAGACGGCGATCTGCGATGCTATGGAGCGATGCACCGATATATACAGTCAGCATCGCTGCGTAATGACATCCGTGCAATGGCCCGCGAGCTTGAAATCATCGCTACATGTACTGATGAGCAAATCAATACATTGCGCAAAGACGGTTACAAAGTTGAGCTAACAAATTTGCTGAACTCCATGCGTGTTTTGTTTTCCGAAGCCAGAATCAACACTGCGCCATCTCCATCTACGGATACAACGACATCAAGGATATCCCGCTAAACGAATGGTGACAACCCAAAGCTTTAAGTCAATGAAACGCTGGTCGAGACTTTCCACCCATTATTCATGGCTGGCGAGCAGTGCGATGATGCACAGTCAGCACCGTTGATGTACATCGACCACGCCTGCGACATATTACTGTTGCGCGATGCGCAGGGCGAGCTGGTAATCATCGCGTACAGTTTCGGAGAGGCTAATCAAAATCGAAAACTGTGCTGGCGTTGTAGGCAGTCAAAACGCTGCTCAGTCTGATTTTGTTGTTTGCCGCGCGAGAATCATCTGTTGAGAACCGATCGCCCCTTCCTGCTGTTAGGCTTCGCGCACTTCCAGCACGCCGCCCAAGCGCCCGCTACATCCCGAACAGCGCCAAGCTGAATTGCCGGTCGATGCTGTACACCCATGAGTCCTAGGTACCGAACAGTGCGCTGTGCTGCAGTCAGGACGTTGACGAAGTCGACCTTGCCGTCGACGTAGGGCTGTTGCGCGGTGAGAAAGCGCCATCTGGTTATGCCGTATGGCTTCGGCGATGGCGGTATGCAGACGGCGCTTCGGCCTGGCGTATGTACGCGGTCAGCTGGTCGGCCAGTTGCGTCGCCAGGCGCGATGGCGACGGTCTGTGGAGAACTGAGGCACCGCTGCATGCTGTTGGACTTAGCGCTGTTGCCAGCACGCTGCGCTAGCGGTCGCCCATCGAACAGGCGGATGGCGTTGATCAGTTGCGGGCCGATGACGTTGCTCCGTGAGCCCCAGCAACCGAAATTCGATGAGCTGCATGGCTTGCGAGCCCAGCTTCGCCGGACAGCGTGATCCGTGGATACAAATCGTCCTTGAGCCACAGTTGCGATAGCTTCAGGCGGTGCCGCGCATGCAGACGAGCTTCGGCCTGGCGAATGTCCGCGCGACTGTTCGGCACACTTGCGACGGCAGCTCGATGGAGTTCGGTCAGCGGTGTCTGCGAGCACCGCCAGCATCTCGCCATAACGGTCGTTTGCCAGCGACTGCGAGATTGGTGTCGCCCATCTTCAGGCTCATGGCGTTGATCAGTGCCCCCTGAAGTTCAGCTCCCAGCAGGCCGACAAACGCGATTCGATCGCCACAACTTGAACGGCCGATTCGCCGTTGTGCCAGATCGGGTCGTTCAAACCGTCGTTGAGGTTGCAGTTGCGAACGTAGCTGCAGGTGGTGCCGGTCGTTACATAAAGGTTGGCGGTGATCACCTGACCGGCGGCGCGGTGTTCTTGCACACCACGCTGCTGGATGTAGTTGCTAGTCGAGGTGTCTGCGCAGCACGCGCTAGCTACACGCCACGACGATCGTTGTCCGCGTCGTCAAAGACTTCCCATCAGCGGCTTCGGTCTACCGTGCGCTGACGCGCCTCGCTGAAGGCCAGTTTTTAGAAGGCTGTGAACACTCGGCAATCCCACTAGCTTCAAGGTTCTGGAAGTGCCGTTGTGCCCGGACGGGTCGTTCAAGCCTTCGCCAATGTTGACAGTTTCAGGACCTAGCTGTCAGTGACGGAAAGCGTTGCATAACGCTCGGCGGTCACCTCACCTAGCGAGGTGGCGCGAGCTTTGGGTATCAATGCGCGCTGCTACCCACTTCCACACTCGCAGCCGTTACGGCGCAGCGGCGCGCTCGGATCAAGGCAAAAACTTGCACGTCGTGAATCACTTCCCACCAGCGTTCGTGCAAGGGTGCCGCTGACGTTGTCTGGTTTGACCGCCGCGTTGGTCACGCCGGTGCCCACGCGGCAATGCTCGCGTAGCGGCAGGTGTCTGGATGTCCCCGCCGACACTGTAGACCCCCAATGCCGACAGACGTCAGGACCAGGCTGTCATCGTCGGTAAGCTGCGTTATCGCTGCGTCACTTCACGCATCGACATAGGCCGAGCTTTAACGGTATCAATGCTAGCAGCCTGCTACCCACATCTCCACGTAGCAGCCGTCTCGCACAGCGCGCTCGCCCGGATCATGCAATACCTGCAGCGCGGTGATACGCGTGTACGACTGCTCGAAACTGAAGATTGCCAGCGTGGCCTTGTCCGTGTTTCAAACTGCCGTCAACGGCATCGCGCGGTCGCCGGGAGCATTGCTATCGACTTGCGGTCCGCTGACAGTTTCGCCGTCGAGACGTGTCCACCCGCACCACAAGCCTCATCGATCCGGCTGCACGTCGGTTGAGCTGGGTTTCCTGCAAGGTGCCGACCACAGACGCCTGCTTCAACTGGTTCTACCGCTTCAAGTCCTGCTGCCCGATAGTCATGTCAGCCTTGGCCGACTCGCACCGACGCGCTGCGCCTGAGCGATCACCGTCGACTGGCGCGCAAGGATACGCCTGTAGGACAGTTCCGAAACTGCGCGATTTCCAGCGCGACCTGCGCGTGTTGCAAATCGGCGGCTTCAGCAGCAGCGCGCTAGTCGCCGTCAGCGATTTCCACCTGCTTACGTGCCGCGGCCTGGTTCTGCTGGTGGTCGTGTCCAGCCACGCACAGCTTTGATCGATCCCGGTGCACACCTGTTGAGCATTCTCCACGGTGAAGTCAGCACAGACGACAGCCAAGTCGTTGGTAGTGTGTTCAATGCCTGCTGGCCGAACAGCCAGGGCAGCGCTTGATACACCAGCACACCGACCGCCTGCGCCTGAGCGATCACAGACGACTGCGAGTTTTTGCGTGGCCTTGAGTCGTCATAAAAAACCTGCGCGTGGCAGTCCAGGGTTGGCGCATGCGGCGGCTAGATCCGCAGCGGCAGCCAGAAAATCAGCAGGATCAGCGCCATCACGACGCCAGTAACTGCACAGATTTAGATCTGATGATTGTCTGCCACCACCACCTCTTTGATGAACCCGGCCATACGCGACACCACCAGGGTCGTTGCTCAGCAGACACGAAGGCGTCGTTGCTGAGTTTGATCGACTAGCATCGTCGACTGAAAAGGCAGGGCATCGACAGATACTCCAGCACATCGATCACGCCAGTGCAGCGACCACAGCCACCACGACTTTTTGCTGTGCTTGAATCATGCAGAAAAAAACGGCTCTGTCAGTCAGGTTGGATGCTGCGCGGTCGACAACATCAGCATCGGCAGCACAGAAAATCAGCTGGATCAGAAAATCTGCGACGCCAGTCATGCACAGATAAAAATCGTCGATGAAGTCAGCACCAAAGTCTGTTGCGTGCAGCCCATGAGCGACGACAGCGTCATCATGCTCAAACCCAGCGCCGAGTTCCCAGAGGCAATCGACCAGCATCGTCAAGTTGAACAATGCAGCCACCAAGTGGTCAGCGCCTCGATCAAGCTGCTGGCAATCACCGCCATCAGGCATGATCACAGTCGTCTGTACCACGCCGAGGCGAACGGCCTGTACCTGAGCCTGGTTACTCGACGGTAGACAACATCACCAACAGCAGCACTACCAGCACGCTGGCCAAAATCATCTACGCGAACGACAGGTGGAGGATGTAGAACATCGTCGCAAATTCAAAAACGAAATCAGCTGCGACCATTCATTGATCAGAAACGACACCAGCAACATGCGCAAACCGATGCCGAGCAAACAGCAGATCAAGTTCGACTCGAACGCAAGTTGCACAACGATGCCACCTGCAACAGCCCGATCAACTGCATGCAGATCGCCGCGATCAGCATAGCAGCAGCGCCGTTCTAGTTGAACGACTGGTAACCCTGCACATGACGCAGAGGGTACTCGTCGGAATGCCCCAGGCAACCATCGCCAGCAGCAATACAAGCACGCCGGCCAACGATCATTTACCAGAACGTCAAGTTGCCGATGCCGACGTATTCGGTCAACTTGAAAAACGGACAGCGGCTGTGACCGAGTCATGGATCAGAAACGTCACCAGCAACAGCGTAACCGGCGACGACGTAAAGCGTGATGTTGGCAGGTTCGAATCGAAGCGCAACGGTCATCAGGCGATTGCCCTGCAACACGCCGATCACCAGGCATTGCAGGATCGCCGCAAAGCCCAGCAGCAGGCCTTTCCTAGTTCGAAGCGAACGGGCAGAGCATTCCAGACGCAGAGGATACTCGTCGATGGCCCACAGGCTGAACCATCGCCAGGGAAAAGGTCACCGAGCACCACAGCGATGATTTGCCATGAACGTCCATTGACAGCGCGATGTAGTTGGTCCACAACCCAGGTGCCTGCGGTGTAGCCGAGACTCTGGGCGCCGAAAATGGCGGTCAGGGCGTAACTGGCGTCACCATATAGCTTGAGATTCGACACCAGCAATCGCCAGCAGCAACGCTCATCAGCATCGATGATAATCCGCGCCGCCGAACACCCCTGGCACGGAGGCGCAGCAGCAGCAGGCTGTCGTAATTCGGCGCCGTGACCGGCAGAGCATCTCATGCAGGCTAAACTCGCCGAGGGAAAAATACCGGTGAAGCGTAGTAGGGATTAGTGCTCACCGAAAATTGACGGCGTGAATGTTTATAACTGCCACCGAGATCGCAATTGTCAGGGCTGTGCCACCAGCCAGGTGCCTTCGTCGTAGCAGATCTTCAGGGTGTCCCGAATGTCAGCCATGGGCCGAGTCCTTGGTCAAAATCGCGGGTGCCAGACCTGAGTCACCAGCACCGTCAGCAGCACGATCGACCAGATCGATGATGAGCCGCAGCTTCAAACACAGCTGCCGCAGCGGCCATCGGAGCAGCAGCGGCATTCGGCGCCGTGACCGGCAGGGATGTCATGCAGGCAAACTCCGGCAGGGAAAAATATCGCAGCATGGTAGTAGGGCTTAGTGCTGACGATAATTGACTTCTTGCCAGTTTCAGACCCAGGGCATTCAGAGCGGTGTCAATTGGCCCACGGGCGATGCCCCGGCAGCACAGGTTGATGTCGCAAAAACCGGCGTAACGCTTTCCCGTGAGTTCACCGGTAAGCAACGGGTCATTGTCAAGAACCAGGCTGACGAAGCCTGGGTCAAAATCAGCGTCGGTAGTGGGACTTCCGGCAGGTCGAACGAGCGCATGTTGCTCAAGCTCAGCTCGATCCGCACGTTGAGCAACGCTTCATTGGGCACCGGCACCATCAGGTAAGAAGCCGGCAACGCGAACAGTGCGCCGCCAGTGGATACTGGGTGTCGATAACAGCTTCTCGCCGTTCAAGACCACGAAAAAATCGTTAGCGCGAATGTTGATAGGCCCACGGCGCAAGGTGCCCAGCGCCACATGCTGATCTGGGAAAAACCGAGCGTAACACTCAGCGCTGATTGCTCCGTCAAGCATCCCGTGATCTGCTCGAACCAGCTCCACTGAAGTGGGTGGAAAACAGGTTCTGTAGTTTCACGGCCGGCATGCACCAAAAGCGGATTGCTAACGGCTTAGCGCGATCCGCCTCTGCGTGCAAGGCCTCATCGTCGCCGGCGCCCTCAGGTTCGATGCGCAACTCACAGTGCGGCGCCAGTTCATCGAGGCTCTCGTACAGCTTGCCGTCGTACACGCCGACCAAAAAATTCATGTCCGGCAGTTGAATGCTGAAGCACTCGTGACCAAGCTGCATTGATTCACACGCAATGCGAGCAGAGCAGAAACAGCAGCGCTGCATGCTCCAACACTTCACCGTCACCTGCTCCAGCAGCTCCAATACCTTGGGTGTCGGCACCAGTAACCCGATGAGCATACACCAAAATCAGATCGCCAAACACCTTCGCGGTGTACAGCTCGTTAGCGGTGCTGGATCATGGACCAGCCCAGGCTGACCTTCATGCGTCGCGTGGCGCCGAACACGCTGTTCGGCGGCGAGCAAGGTGTGCCAGGCGAAGACCAAGCAGATTTTCATGTCCGGCAGTTGAATCGATGAGCACTCGTCACCGGAATCAGGATTGATTAGCACGAAATGCTTGCACTTCAAAAAATAATTGCGCTCGGCATTCCCCAACGTTTCCGACACGTCGAGAAACCCGGCGTAAGTGTGTCGAACACCAGCGTTTCCACCAGCAAGCCGATGAGGATAACCACCGCCAGACCGAAAATCACCTTGTTCGGTGTACAGCTCGTTCCAGTTCTGCAACATGTACCAGCCGCAGCAGCGCAATTGCCGCTAGTGGCGTTGAACATCGAAGTCAGAGTGCTGAGCAAGGTCCGACCCACCTGGGTCGAAACCGCCAGCCGATGGTCAGCCCGAAGGCCAGAATCGATGCCGAGCAGCTAACCCGTGATCAGCATCAACAGCAAGATCCACACCTTGCCCTGCAATTCGTAATTGAGCACGCCGTCATACAGCGCATGACTGGTTTCCAAGAAGCTCGACAACACCAGGTCGTAAGTGTTCTACACCAGCGCCACACACCTCCCAATGCACCAGCAAGCAAAATCAGGATCACGCTTTTGCGCAGCCAGCCCTGTTGCCACAGAAACTGGCCCAGCGGCAACTGCGCAATCCACCGGGAGCGCGTGGTACAGCGATGGCAGAGTGTTGTCCAAGTCTTGACCTACCTGGATCGATGAATGCCAGCGTCATCAGGGCAATCCTCCAGGACGATGCCGATCAAGTAACCATTGATCAGCATCATCAGTGAAATCCACTTCGTGCTCAGTAGTTCGCCGCTGAGCTGCCCGTCATACAGAACATGACTACTCTGCATGAAGCTCGGCAGCAGCTGGTCGTTGTTCTGAAACCGGGCCACAACCGCCAAGAGCTCGGCAGAGCATATTCAGGACTCTGCACTTTTGCCCTCACCCAGCCCGGTTGCCGGGACAGACAGCTGGATCCGATTGCCGACAACTAACGCTTCTTCAATCGAGTCGCTGACGTACAACAATGTGAAACGATCCTTTTCCAAGTCTTGCAGCAATTCCGACTGCATCTATGCGCTCAGTCAGGGCAATCCTGCGCAGCGAACGGCTCATTAAGCAATACGGATTTTCAGCTGAATTGCCAGTGCCCGCGCAATTGCCACCCACTGCCCTTCATGCCAACAGACAACCGATGAATGCGCCTTGCCGACTCGGCAAACGCCACAACGCCAACCTTCTCCAGATCGTATTGCAGGACTGTGCTCTTCCGCTTCCTTTTTCGGCACCGATGCGCGAGGACAACAGCAGGATACGATTACCGTCTATTTGACGCTTCTTCAATCGAGTGGCTGTTGATCGAACTAAGTGAAACACCACCATCCGCTCAGAGCACCAGCAATTCGACGCGCTGCATCTTGCAGACGGATCTCGCCATCACACGGCGCGATGAATCCGGCGACGGCTTTCAACAAGGTGGATTTTCCGCTGCATCGCAAGCGACCGAGCAATCACCAACCGTGCCTGTATGATCGACTGACAAGCTGTCCGGATAGGCATCGGCAAACGCCGCAAGGCCGACCTTCTCCAGGTAATGCAGCGTGCGCTATTCGAGGCTGACTTGTTCGTCAGCCTGCACGTGGCTTACAGCGGTAACAATCACGTTGCTGGTTGACTGGTTTTCCAAAGGGGCAGTTCATGGCGATCAGCTCCTGTAACACCACGTTTCGCGTCCTGGAACAAATAGTCATTCCACGAGTCTGGTCTTGTTCTTGGATCGCGCCCTCACACGGTACGAGGAATTCGGCGACGGCGTTGAGTAAGGTGGTTTTACCGCATGACGCTAGAATTCGAATTGTACGTTGTCGATCATGTTCAGCAACGTCGAAGCGGTCCATCTTGGCCTTGGTCACGCACGATCTAAGTGTCCGCCGTCGCGCCTTTATCGTGGCTGACCTAATTGACCGCCTGCAGTGCTGGCGCTGTGACGAATCGCGTTGTTGGTCGTGGGGTTCTTGTTAAGGAATGTCTCAGTGGCGATCAGCTCCCTTGGCGAGTTCGGGTTGAGCACGTCATAGAAGAATTGAGTACCTCATCCACGATTCAGGTTTGTTCTTGATCGCGCTGATCCTGGTACAGCGAATTCGGAGAACGGCTAGGTCTGTTTCGGCGTGACGCTGAATTCGAATTATGCGTTGTAGATGATGTTCAGCTACGCGGAACGGTCGATCGTGGACTTGGTCGACGCGATTGTAAGTGTCCTTGTCGCCCCACTGTTATCGTTCTGCGGCATATTGCACGGATTCGCGCACGGCTTCGACGAATGCTTTCTAGCTCTTGGCATTCGCATTGCGGTATTTCTCGGTGAAGTACAGCGATGGTTGTGACCTTGAGTTTGGTGCTGACCACGTAATACGGGAAGTTGCCGAGTGAGGCCACAGCTGTGACGTTCGGATTGTCCAGTGCCTGCGATCCTAGATCGGCAGCTTCGGACCGAAGTCGGCGCCGGTAAGCTCGATGCAACCGGAAAGCAGCGCAGCAGTGACGGCCGCGTCGCCGAACAGCGATGGTGTACTTGTCGACCTTGATGTCGAAGCCTTCCTGCTTGCCCTACTGTTTGATCACGCCCTGATTGCAGCAACACGTTGACTGCAATAAATAGACAATGCCGAACGGTTCCGCAATGCGGTTCTTCTCCGTCGAAGTCGGCCATGGTTGGCACCTTCAGATTGTTGCTGATCAGGTTGTAACCGAGGAAGTTGGCCGACGCCAGGCCACGCGATTGGAAGTTCTGTTTGCACATGAGTGCGATCTCAGATGAATCAGAAACGGCCCGTCGCCCGCGATGGTAATGTCGATACAACTGGAGACGCAGCTGCATCGGGGACTGCCGGCGCCAAGCTGGATCAGCTGAGTCCAGTTGTCCTTGATCTCCAGGTCGTCCGGCTTGCCATTCTTCGCGATAGATGTTCCTGATCGCGCACCACGCTGTGAGCAATAAAGAGACAATGCCGAACTGTTCGGTGATGCGGATTTCATCTTCCGCGTAGGCCGACGATGCGGCGCCTCAAACCTGCGCGGACGATCAACGCCTTGAAACCGTGGTCCGGATGGCTGCCAACCACCGGCGCGAATGCAAGACCTTGGCGACATGAGCCAGTTGCTCCGGCGAATCAAGATTGGGCGCCAGTTGCCTTCGATGGTGGTGTCGATATAGCGTGCGGTGTAGGAATGCGCAGCCGAGCAGCCGTCGACGGCTTGGTGCAGCACGTCGAGCAGGTTGTCCCAGAACTTTAGGTCATGGCGGCGAACAGGGATGGCGATAGATGTTCGGACGGCAGCTCGCTGTGGGCGTACAGCTCATCGAGCAGTGGTTTGCTCTCGTCTTTAGGCAGGACGACGATCCGAGTGCTAAAATTTTCGCGGCATCAACAACGCCGATGTTCTGGCCGTTTTCCACGATGGGTGCGAACCACCGAGTGCACGATTTCCGCGTCATGGGCCAGTTGCTCCGGAATCTAGCTTGAGCACCAGTGGATCTGCGAATTTGGTTTCGCTGTAGCGCGCGGCTGTAATCGATCTGCTGTTGCCGAGTGATGCGCTGGTCGACGGATTTCCACAACGTGGTGAGCGAGGCTGTCCCAGGCGTTGTGAATGTCGGCGAACTCGGTATCGTTGACTTCGGACGGGTCAGATCCTGGCCGATGCAGTATCGACGCCGACGGCTCCGCTGTTCGGGCGAATTGCGAGAGATTTGAGTGCGCAGAAGTTGCCGGCATCTTCGAGGTAGATGTTGCTGGCCGTTTTCAATCAATCTTCCAAACGATGACGAGTTCAAGGGTGAGTGCGTCGAGCAGAAACTCACGCTGGAGTACGTGGATCTGCTTCATGTCGTAGCGGCGCGCTGATATCGATCGGCTGGTACGCAGTGAGGCTGACTGGTAGAGATATACCACAATGTGGTAATTAAAGTACGCGTGATCGAATAACGATATGGCGAAGGCTTAAGAATGGACTGGATGGGTCAGATCGAGGCCGATGATGTCGGCACTGACGGCACAGCTGATCGGGTGAATTTCAAACGGGTTCCAGCGCTGGCAAGTCAGCGCCGCTTAGGGTACCTAGTAGCTGCGAACATCTTTCTATCTTCCACGCACGGAACGCTCTAGGAGCTGCGCTGCGTCGATTAGAATTGCCAGCGATGGAGTCCGGATGGGTAATAATGATCGTGCGGTCGTGCAGATGCCTCAGCACGTACCCAGGAGGATCGACTTGAGCAGATAGATCAATTCGATATTATATACCGGTAATGAATATCCATATGGCGAATGCTTACCAATCCACGGGATGATCAGTAACCATTTCTCGTCACTGACTGACAGGGATGTGCTCGGTGCAAAGCGGGATCACATAGTAGGTGGTTTGCTTGTCTTCCTCAGGGACCTAGTGTCGACCACGTTCTGCTCTAGCTTCACCGTCAAACTTGTCGGAGATGCGGTAGTCATACGAGGTAAATTGCACAGTGACTGCCTGGCCCGGATGGAGCAATAAGAGATCTTGCGGGCGGATCTTCGCTTCAACCAGCACCCGGATGATCGGCTTAAGGCACGATTGCTCAACACGGTCGTCTGCCCGGCTGGATCATGTCCACCGATGCTGTTGACCAGCATCGGGTTGATCAGATGCGGCTTCTCGTCACTGCCGAGATGACGAGCGTTCGGCTGACCCAGTCTTCCAGCACATTGTAGGTGGTTTGGGCTTGTCTTCAGGTCGGTGATGGTGTCGGCGTTGAGCTGAGTCAAGGCTTCGCCTGCAGAATTTGCCGTGAGTTGCTGTAGATCTTACGCGGTAATTCCTTCATCGTCGATTCCGCGCCCGGATGGAGCAAGCGTGATGGCCTGCGAGCGGATCTTCGCTTTCCACTTCAGCAGCGTGTCAGTCCAACGGCACGATTTCCAACAGGTCGATACCGCGCCCTGGATCACCAGCCGCTCGATCATGTTGATTTCCATCGTGTTGACGAGGCCCAGTTCCGGCGAGGTGACGAGCGTCCGGTTGACCAGGTCAATTCCAGCAGCTCTTGCTGATGGCCTGAATCTACTGTTCAGGTCAATGCCACCTTCGTTCAGCTGTGTCAGGTGCTGACGACGGCGGATGTTGACGCGACTCTTCGCTCGTGGCTTGACCCGGCACGGCTTTGAGCACCGATTCGGCGCGCGGAATAGTCAGCGTGCTGGTCATCGACCTCGACACTCAGGTGCTCCACTTCGGCACGTTTCAGTCGACAGCACTTCAACTTCGGTGTTACCGAGCCTTGGAGCCAAAACGCGGCTCAGACATGTTGCATTTCCTGGCGTTGCAGGCCTCGACGTTGCTGGCCGTACTTGACGAACTGTTTCGAAATGAATTCGCGCAGCTCTTGCTGACGCTGAATTTTCTGCTTCTGCAAGCCACCGAATCGTCTTGCCGTCGCACTTGCTCACGTCGGCTGATGTAGAGCGAAGCTTCGCTCTTAGCATCAGGAACACGAAGAAACCGTTGATCGCACAGATCCTCAGGCAAATTCACGCGCGCCGCGTCATCGATCTAGGCACTTAGGTGATCGACCCGCAGCAACATCGACATGCAGCGATGCCGAGCCTTTGATGTCACCGACGGATCGAAGCATTGAAACCCGTCTTATCCAGCAACACTGAGCGGCGCGCCGGCTTCAACGATTCCATGACCGTCGCTTGACGAACAGCTCGGAAACAATACTGCCCTCAAGGTTCTGGATTTTCTGCAGCTTCGATCGACCGAATCGACTTGCAGCGTTGCCCGGTGCGTCACTTCGTCGATCACGGTCTTGTTGGCCACCACAGCAGCGAGGAATTCCTTGAAACCGTTCTTCGCCCAGATCGTTAGGCGCATCACGCGCGGCGCGTCCTCAAGCAACAGCATTGGTGAATTCAGGCAACAGCTGGCCCGGCAGCCAGGCCGAGCCTTCTGAAGCTGACCGCCGGATAGATTCTGCTTGAAATCGCCGACTTACAGCTACACTAATCCTGCCCCTGCTGGCAAGCGATTTCATGGACGCCCGCTTTCAGGTCAGCGGCCTGAAGCTGACCACGCTCGTCCTCCACGTAAGCGAGCGACCAGCGAAAGCAGCGTTGTCGCGCTGCGTCACCAGCCACCACGGTCTGATTGTCCTCCACCACCGTGAGCCGTTGCTTGTAGCGTTCTTCGCTGATGTTGTTCATGGCGCTGGTCGATGCCGTCCACCAGCAACGCACCGTCGTCCGGCGGATTGAGGCAGACCAGCAATTGCGCCAAGGAGACGTTCTGCCGCTGAGCCACTGCGACAGATGATGCCCATCGTCTCGCCGACTTGCAGCTCCAGATTAATGTGCGTGCAGGCGCGCGAATTCTGTGGACGCCGGCTAGGTCAAGCGGAGCTGCAGGCATTAGATCGTGCCTTGAAGTAACGGGCGCCGCAAATCAGGTGCTCGTCGAAAGTGTGCTCGGCCAGCAACTCAATCTTCTGCGGCACGTAGCCGAGGTTATAGTGCACCTCGCTGACGTCGATCGTAGCGGATGTCGACGCAGTCCACACAGCAACGCACAGTCGTCCGGCTGAGAGAGCGCCCACTGAGCATGTTGCAGCCAATCAGCTTTTGCCCATGCTCACGTTGCCGCCGATGATGCTGATATTCTCGCCGAAGACGGATCATCAGCTTAATGGTCTTCAGCTGCTGGATTCTGTTGCTCCGGGTGAGGTGAAGCGCCAGACTGGAGAGCATTTGATCCCGCAGCTTGAAGCACCTTGAGGCTGCAGAGGGTCTGTTCTTACTGATATTGGCGTTCGCTTGCGGCATTGTTGACCTTCATCGCATCGACCCAGGTCAGGGTTTCCAGCAGCCTCGACTGGTAGCGCGTCAGCAGACCAGCGACAGCGTGCGTTCCAGCGGGCTGACACCAGCGGCTTCTGAGCATGGAGTAGCCGATCAGGCAGCCCATGCTCAGGTTGAAGGCCAGCATCGGAATACACACCAGATGACCATCATGAATCACCATGACAAGCTGATGGATCAGCAGGGTGATCGGCAGCGTCAGATCGGAGAGCATGGTCACCCGCAGCTCGAGGCGACTGAAGGTGCCCAGGCTCTGGTACTCATGGATATTCTGGGCAAAGTTGCCGACTTGCGCCGGGCGGTGACCTTCATCGCATCGAGGCCGACGAGGCGTTCGATCAGCCTGGCGGACATGATCAGCTCGGTGTTCTTGCCGGCCAGAGTCCAGGCACATGGTTGCCACCAGCGGCTTTTGCAAGGAGTAGCTCGATCAGCTAGGCGCAATCGGTGATGCCCAGCACCAGAATCCACACCATCGATGCGGCCTGCTTCGACAATACGCGATCATAGATGTTCATCACGATCAGTGAAGCGGCCAGGGCGATCAGGTTGATCAGGATACTGCGAGGCGAGGAAGTCGGCATACAGCCTCTGCGAACGCTTGAAGGTGTCTGCGCAAACCTGCCGACCCGCGCACGGCGGGACTTCATGGCCATGCCGTCGTTGACGTTCGAATTGCGTGCTGGAGATGAGCGAAGTACATTTTCTTGCCGGTCTAATCCTCGGCCAGCAGGCTGCGCAGGCTCTTCAGGGATTAGCTCGAACAGGTAGCTGTCGCTGAGCAGCACCAGCGCGTCGTTCTCACACGGTCAGCTTCGACCTGGTTCGGCACTACGCGGTCATAGACGTTCAGCACCAACAGCGCCGGCATGGCAATCGCCGGATGATCTTCGAGCTGGAAACTGGCAGCGATCGCGTCGGCTTACAGCCCAGCGCGAACCGCTGCACGGGGTAGCGAAACTACGAGCACGCACGCGGTGTTTTGGCAGCGTGCAGGCCGGTGACGTCAGAATTTGTGCTGCGGCTGGGCGAAGTTTACTGATGCAGCATGTAGAGAGTCGACCAGCACCATCGCAGCTAACCAGGGATCGTCGTGCAACGCGCGTCGATTTTGACTGAGATGAACTCGACTGACGTCTGATTCTCACCCTCGACACTCGTTAGCAGTTGAAAAGGGACAACTCAAGTCATCCTTGAGCAGCTACACCGTCGGCTTCACAATCGTTCGGCACATCGCTTGCCAAGCGTGCGATGCAGCTCCCTGCCTCTTGCAGCAATGCGCCCATGCTCGCCTGCATGCGGTACTGAGCTAAATAACTCAATGTGTTTGTTTTCAGCCAGACGCCGCGAAGCCGGTGATCAACTTGGTTGCGCTGGCGAGTTTCTAATCCAGCATGCAGAGTGCGTGCACACCAGCCTGTAACGGATCGTTGTGTAACGCGCGTGCGCATCGAGGTGCTGTGATCAACGTGACTGACTGAGCGATTCGCACGCTCGACACTCTGTAGCAGTTGTTAAGGGACATCTCAATTCAGCCCAGGCAGCTGGTCCTTCGGCTTCAACTCGTTCTGCACAACGGATGTTAAGGATGTGACCACTCCCTGGTTCGTCAGCTACGACTTCGATTCCATGATCTGCCTTGATTCGCTACTGACTAAATACACGTTGAATGTGTTTGAGTTCAGCATGACGCTGCCATGCGGTGTTCTGACTCGTTTTCGCTGTCGAGCTAATTCTGCAGCGGTGCGGTCCACCGAGGCGTCGAACTGACGCGGGTAAAAGGTGCGACTTCGAGGTCTCGTACTGTTTATCGGACTGCGGAGAGATCGGCATCTCGGCAGTGCGCAGTGTTCAGGGCTGTTTTCCAGCATCTGCTGGCCCAGTTCTTCATTCAACTGACGCAGGGCATTATTGCCGATGTACAGCGCCGGATGCGACAGGTGATCGAGCTTCGAGTCCAGATCGGCGCTGAGGTAGTTGCTGTCCGAATAGGCGAGGTTGATCTGCGCAGTGAGCAGCTTGTTGCCGGCCATGCGTTATTCTGACCGTTCTGGCCTGGTCAAGGTCGTTGTCACCGCTGCCGACGCAGCGCGGCGTGCGAAGCTGGATCGGGTAGTAGATGCGACTTGGTGGCTCTTGTAATGTTTCTTCGGCAACGACGATATCGAATTCGCGACGAGTGCAGGACATCCAGCTGTTTTCCTGCATCTCGCTCAGCGCGCTGCATTCAGGTTGTGCCGAGCAGCGAATACGCCAGGAACGGTGACGGTCGCTTCAGTTGATCGCCCATCTGCGCTGGACGGCGCTAAACCGTCAAATTCCATTTCCGACTCGACGTAAATTGGTCTCACTGCGGTGATCAGGGTGTTCCAGGCATGGGCCATCCACCATTCGGCACGGGTCATGATCGCTATCGCTGCCGTCACCGCCATAACTGCCCAGCTGATCGATCTGGGCGTAGGTATCCACCTGGTGCAGCTTTTAATTGATTTTCTGCGGCCAGTCGCATGTTCTCCCGACGGCTCTGGATTTCCAGATAGACATCCTGCGCCTCGCTGCAGCGCGGCTGCGTTAGGATTGTGCTGAGTACGAAAGACGCGCGCGAGTTGACGATGGCTTGTTAACGCCCCACTTCGATCAACGTCGCAAAACCATCATAAACCATTTCCCACAGACGTATTGTCTTGAATCACTGCAATTTAGGGTTGACCTGTGATTGCCGACACCATTGGCAACCGGTAGTGACCGTATGTCGGTAACTTTAAAACCAGAACTGCATCAGCACGATCGAACTTGGGCAGGTAGCCACATTTTGCAGCCTTTAATGTGATATTACCGCGACCAGTCGGTTAGGATGACACCCTGAAGGGATTTACGGTTGGACATAAAGTGAATCGCTGAATGAATTCTAGTAAAAATTGTGCTTGTACGAATGACAGCGGCGAGAGCGTTGGGTAAACCTTTGTTAAAGTACGTACGCAGACTAAAGAGGTCCCAGACAGCTATCTGGTCTATGGAAGTCAACTGCAAAATGATTCACGCTGAGTCGGAAGATGAGCAATCGGTATGACCATATGTCAGAAAGCATTGTAAATCAGGTTTTCGTGATCTCACGCTGAAGGGCAGGTCGTCGCATAATTATTGAAGGTGACAGGCTGTTCGCCGGACGATTAGGTAGACATCGGCATTTCCAGAACCGTGTCAATAGTTCTGGCAGATAGTTAATCACGATAGAATCTAGGCCATAATATTCACGAATGGCAGCGTCAACTTTGTTCCACATTTTTTAAAGTACTGTCCTGACTGAAGCCACCGCACACAGCCATCACGTCGATAGAAGTCAACTGCAACATGACATCGCCGCAGATGTCGTCAATGACTACTGCCCTTGTAGCCATCGTCAAAAGCATTGTGCGCTGCTGGGTTTCGTGGTGTCCCCAGTGGGCGGCCATAGCGTACTCGTTGATGCTCGATGCGACTGTTCGCCGGCGATCAACTCGACAATGGCGTTTCCCGACCGCAGGCATCAATGCTACTGGCCAGACTGCGCAGAACGATCGATCGGCGGCCATGACCACTCACTCCACCGCCAACACTCTGCACGAATCCACCACTGAGCCTCAGCGCCAAGCCGACCATCACCGAAGCCGGCGCCGTTCTGGTAGTACACCTGCAACAATGACATAGCCGCCGCTGTCCGACCTGACTATCACCCTTGAATCCAACGCAGCCGTGATCGTGAGTCGCTGGCACTGGTGCTACCACCGGTACCGGCAACATGCTTCGTGATGCTCGATGCGACAGCTGGTTATATCGACCCGACCATTGATTGACCTGACCGTCACCGGCATCAACGGCGGCAACGGCATCACCGTGACTCCGCAGAACATCACCGGCCACGACCCAGATCACCGACACCATCGACAACACCATGCGCGAATCGACCCTGACGCCTCAGCGCCAAGCCGTGCATCACCGAAGCCGGTCACGTTCTCCTGTACACCGCCACCCTGACAAACCCGCCGCTGACCGACCGTGACCATCACCCTGTCCAACGGCGCGATCATCATCATTCCGCGCCGGTTACACCACCGGCACCGTCAACGTGCCCATCGCGCCGTATGACACTGTGTATAATGTATCCGATACGAAGTTAGTACGTGATCGCTCACCGGCTCCATCACGCCGCCAATGGTATTGACCAGCATCTTGTTGACCATGCCCCGCAACGACCCAGGTCACCGAGCATCCAGCTGACACCATCTTCCAGCACCTTGACGGTCGGCCTAAGCCTGATTCAGGCGGTCAGATCACCTACACCGCCACGCTGACCAACCCGGCGCAGACGCCGGTGACCGTCACGCTGTCCAACGGCTCGACCATCACCATCGGCGCCGGCCAGACCACCGGCACCGTCAACGTGCCGACCGCGCCGAATGACGTCTATAACAATGGCAGCACCGTCACCACCACCATCACGGGTGCCACGGGCGGCAACTTCGAAAACCTGGTGCCGAACCCGACACCGGCCGTCACCAACATTGTCGATTCGGTCGACACCACCAATCTGACCCTGACCGCCACCGGCACCGTGGTCGAAGGTGGCCAGATCACCTACACCGCCACGCTGACCAACCCGGCGCAGACCCCGGTGACCGTCACCCTGTCGAACGGCTCGACCATCACCATCGGCGCCGGCCAGACCACCGGCAGCGTCAACGTGCCGACCGCGCCGAATGACGTCTACAACAACGGCGGCACCGTCAGCACCACGATTACCGGTGCTACCGGCGGCAATTTCGAGAACCTGGTGCCGAACACGACGCCAGCGACCACCACCATCACCGACTCGATCGACACCACCAATCTGTCGCTGAGCGCTACCGGTTCCGTGGCCGAAGGTGGTTCGATCGTTTATACCGCGACCCTGACCAACCCGGCCGGCACCCCGGTGACCGTGACGTTGAGCAACGGCTCCGTCATCACCATCGAAGCTGGCAAAACCACTGGCACCGTGACCGTTCCGGCACCAGCCGATGACGTCTACAAAGACGCCGGCAAAGTCGAAGTCACCATCAAGGACGCCACCGGCGGCAACTTCGAGAACCTGGTGCCAAGCACTGTTCCCGCTGTCACCGAAGTGACTGACACCATCGACACGTCGACGGTCAAACTGACGGCTGATACTTCGGTTGCAGAAGGCGGCACCGTTACTTATACCGCTACCGTTGGCGCGCCAGTGACCGGTTCGCCTGTCACAGTTACCCTGTCCAACGGTCAGTCGATCACCATCGAAGTGGGCAAAACCACCGGCACCGTGACCACCACCGCGCCGAACGACGCATTGGCTGGCAACGCACCGCTGACCAACTCGATCACCGGCGTTTCCGGCGGTAATTACGAAAATCTGGTGGCCGATGAGACCCCGGTTTCGACCACGGTTACCGACGTTGCCGACACCACCAACCTGACCCTGAGCGCCACTGGCACCGTCGCCGAGGGTGGTTCGATTGTTTACACCGCGACCCTGACCAACCCTGCCGGCACCCCGGTGACCGTAACGTTGAGCAACGGCTCTGTCATCACCATCGAAGCGGGCAAAACCACCGGCACCGTGACCGTTCCGGCGCCAGCCGATGACGTCTACAAAGACGCCGGCAAAGTCGAAGTGACCATCAAGGACGCCACCGGCGGCAACTTCGAGAACCTGGTGCCGAGCACCGTTCCAGCCGTCACCGAAGTGACCGACACCATCGATACGTCGACCGTCAAACTGACGGCTGATACTTCGGTCGCCGAAGGCGGCACCGTGACCTATACCGCCACGGTTGGCGCACCGGTCACAGGCTCGCCAGTGACTGTCACTTTGGCCAACGGTCAATCGATCACCATCGAAGTCGGCAAAACCACCGGCACCGTCACCACGACTGCACCAAACGATGTGCTGAACGGACAGGCGCCGCTGACCAACTCGATCACGGGTGTTACCGGCGGCAACTACGAAAACCTCGTGGCCGACAAAACCCCGGTTTCCACCACCGTTACCGATACCGTCGACACCACCAACTTGACCCTGAGCGCCACTGGCACCGTCGCCGAGGGTGGTTCGATTGTTTACACCGCGACCCTGACTAATCCTGCCGGCACCCCGGTGACCGTGACGTTGAGCAACGGCTCCGTCATCACGATTGAAGCAGGTAAAACCACTGGCACCGTGACCGTTCCAGCCCCGGCCGATGACGTCTACAAGGATGCCGGCAAAGTCGAAGTGACCATCAAGGATGCGTCCGGTGGCAACTTCGAGAACCTGGTGCCAAGCACCGTTCCGGCGGTGACTGAAGTCACCGACACCATCGACACCACCAACCTGTCGTTGACCGCGACTGGCTCAGTGGCCGAAGGCGGTTCGATTGTTTATACCGCAACCCTGACCAACCCGGCCGGCACGCCGGTGACCGTAACCTTGAGCAATGGCTCGGTCATCACCATCGAAGCGGGCAAAACCACCGGCACCGTGACCGTTCCAGCCCCGGCCGATGACGTCTACAAGGATGCCGGCAAAGTCGAAGTGACCATCAAGGATGCGTCCGGTGGCAACTTCGAGAACCTTGTTCCAAGCACTGTCCCTGCCGTGACGGAAGTCACCGATACCATCGACACCTCGACCGTCAGACTGACGGCTGACACCTCGGTGGCCGAAGGCGGCACTGTCACTTACACCGCGACTGTTGGCGCGCCAGTGACTGGATCGCCTGTGACCGTAACCCTGTCCAACGGTCAGTCGATCACCATCGAAGTGGGCAAAACCACTGGCACCGTGACCACCACCGCGCCGAACGATGCGTTGACCGGCAATGCACCACTGACCAACGCAATCACCGGCGTTTCCGGCGGTAATTACGAAAATCTGGTGGCCGACAAGACTCCGGTTTCGACCACGGTTACCGACGTTGCCGACACCACCAACCTGACCCTGAGCGCCACTAGCACCGTCGCCGAGGGTGGTTCGATCGTTTACACCGCGACGCTGAGCAATCCTGCGGGTACGCCGGTGAGCGTGACGTTGAGCAACGGCTCCGTCATCACGATTGAAGCGGGTAAAACCACTGGCACCGTGACCGTTCCAGCACCTGCCGATGACGTTTACAAAGATGCCGGCAAAGTCGAAGTGACCATCAAGGATGCGTCCGGCGGCAACTTCGAAAATCTCGTTCCAAGCACCGTTCCGGCGGTGACTGAAGTCACCGACACCATCGACACCACCAACCTGTCGCTGACCGCGACTGGCTCAGTGGCCGAAGGCGGTTCGATTGTTTATACCGCAACCCTGACCAATCCTGCCGGCACCCCGGTGACCGTAACCTTGAGCAATGGCTCGGTCATCACCATCGACGCTGGTAAAACCACCGGCACCGTGACCGTTCCGGCGCCGGCCGATGACGTCTACAAAGACGCAGGCAAGGTTGAAGTCACGATCAAGGACGCGTCCGGTGGCAACTTTGAGAACCTGGTGCCAAGCACTGTTCCCGCTGTCACCGAAGTCACTGACACCATCGACACCACCACGGTGAAACTCACTGCGACCGAATCGGCGGCTGAGGGTGGCACTGTCACTTATACCGCTACCGTTGGCGCGCCAGTGACCGGCTCGCCTGTCACCGTAACCCTGTCCAACGGTCAGTCGATCACCATCGAAGTGGGCAAAACCACTGGCACCGTGACCACCACCGCGCCGAACGACGCACTCAACGGTCACGAACCGCTGATCAACTCGATCACCGGCGTTTCCGGCGGTAATTACGAAAATCTGGTGGCCGACAAGACTCCGGTTTCGACCACGGTTACCGACGTTGCCGACACCACCAACCTGACCCTGAGCGCCACTGGCACCGTCGCCGAGGGTGGTTCGATTGTTTACACCGCGACCCTGACCAATCCTGCCGGCACCCCGGTGACCGTAACCTTGAGCAATGGCTCGGTCATCACCATCGACGCTGGTAAAACCACCGGCACCGTGACCGTTCCAGCCCCGGCCGATGACGTCTACAAGGATGCCGGCAAAGTCGAAGTGACCATCAAGGATGCGTCCGGTGGCAACTTCGAGAACCTGGTGCCAAGCACCGTTCCGGCCGTCACCGAAGTCACCGACACCATCGATACCACCACGGTAAAACTCACTGCGACCGAATCGGCAGCTGAAGGTGACACTGTCACTTATACCGCTACCGTTGGCGCGCCAGTGACCGGTTCGCCTGTCACCGTGACCCTGGCCAACGGTCAGTCGATCACCATCGAAGTGGGCAAAACCACTGGCACCGTGACCACCACCGCGCCGAACGATGCGTTGACCGGCAATGCGCCACTGACTAACTCGATCACTGGTGTGAGCGGCGGCAATTACGAGAACCTCGTTGCCGACAAGACCCCGGTTTCGACTACGGTCACCGACACCGTCGACACCACCAACCTGTCGTTGACTGCGACCGGTACCGTGGCCGAGGGTGGTTCGATTGTTTACACCGCGACCCTGACCAACCCGGCGGGCACGCCGGTCACCGTGACGCTGTCGAACGGTGCCGTAATCACCATCGAAGCCGGTAAGACCACCGGCACCGTGAGCGTTCCAGCCCCCGCCGATGACGTTTATAAAGACGCGGGCAAGGTCGAAGTCACCATCAAGGATGCAACCGGCGGCAACTTCGAGAACCTGGTGCCAAGCACTGTTCCAGCTGTTACCGAAGTCACTGATACCATCGACACCACTACGGTCAAACTGACCGCGACCGAGTCGGCGGCTGAAGGCGGTACCGTCACTTACACCGCGACTGTCGGCGCTCCGGTAACCGGATCGCCTGTGACCGTAACCCTGTCCAACGGTCAGTCGATCACCATCGAAGTCGGCAAAACCACCGGCACCGTGACCACTACCGCGCCGAACGACGCACTCAACGGTCACGAACCGCTGATCAACTCGATCACCGGCGTGAGCGGCGGCAACTACGAAAATCTGGTGGCCGACAAGACCCCGGTCAGCACCACCGTGACCGACACCGTCGACACCACCAACCTGACTCTGAGCGCGACGCCGGAAGTCAACGAAGGTGGCCAGATCACCTACACCGCGACCCTGACCAACGCTGCCGGCACTCCGGTGACCGTAACGTTGAGCAACGGCGCCGTGATCACCATCGAGGCCGGTAAAACCTCCGGCACCGTGACCGTCGATGCACCAAAAGACGACGTCTACAAGGACGCCGGCAAAGTCGAGGCGACCATTTCGACCGCTACCGGCGGTGGGTTCGAGAACCTAGTGCCGAGCACTGTTCCGGCCGTGACCAACGTCACCGACACCATCCACACCACCACGGTGAAACTCACCGCGACTGAGTCGGCGGCTGAAGGCGGCACCGTTACTTACACCGCTACCGTCGGTGCGCCTGTCACCGGTTCGCCTGTGACCGTGACCCTGGCCAATGGTCAGTCGATCACCATCGAAGTCGGCAAAACCACTGGCACCGTCACCACCACTGCGCCAAACGATGCGCTCAACGGTCATGCGCCACTGACCAACTCGATCTCCGGCGTGAGCGGCGGTAACTACGAGAGTCTGGTGGCCGACAAGACGCCGGTCAGCACCACCGTGACCGACACCGTCGACACCACCAACCTGACCCTGAGCGCAACTGGCTCGGTAGCCGAGGGTGGTTCGATCGTTTACACCGCGACCCTGACCAATCCGGCCGGCACTCCGGTGACCGTGACCTTGTCGAACGGCGCCGTGATCACCATCGAGGCCGGCAAAACCACCGGCACCGTGACCGTCGACGCACCGAAAGACGACGTCTACAAAGATGCGGGCAAAGTCGAAGCAACCATTTCGACCGCCACCGGTGGCAACTTCGAGAACCTGGTTCCGAGCACCGTTCCAGCCGTAACAGAAGTCACCGACACCATCGACACGACGACCGTGAAGCTGACCGCTTCCGAAACGGCCGCTGAAGGTGGCACCGTTACTTACACTGCCACCGTTGGTGCTCCTGTGACTGGCTCGCCGGTCACCGTGACCCTGGCCAATGGTCAATCGATCACCATCGAGGTGGGCAAGACCACTGGCACCGTCACCACCACTGCGCCAAACGATGCGCTCAACGGTCATGCGCCACTGACCAACGCGATCACCGGCGTGAGCGGCGGTAACTACGAAAATCTCGTCGCTGACAAAACGCCGGTCAGCACCACCGTGACCGACACCGTCGACACCACCAATCTGTCGCTGACCGCGACCGACAGCGTGGCCGAAGGCGGCTCGATCGTTTACACCGCTACCCTGACCAACCCGGCTGGCACCCCGCTGACCGTGACCCTGTCGAACGGCGCCGTGATCACCATCGAGGCCGGTAAAACTACCGGCACGGTGACCGTTCCAGCACCTACCGATGACGTTTACAAAGATGCCGGCCAAGTCGAAGTCACCATCAAGGATGCAACCGGTGGCAACTTCGAGAACCTCGTTCCGAGCACCGTTCCAGCCGTAACAGAAGTCACCGACACCATCGACACCACCACGGTCAAACTGACCGCGACCGAGTCGGCGACTGAAGGCGGGAACGTTACGTACACCGCGACCGTGGGTGCACCTGTCACCGGCTCGCCAGTGACCGTCACCCTGTCGAACGGCCAGACCATCACCATCGAAGTGGGCAAAACCACTGGCACCGTGACCACCACCGCGCCGAACGATGCGCTGACCGGTCATGCTCCGCTGACCAACGCGATCACCAACGTGAGCGGTGGCAACTACGAAAATCTGGTCGCCGACAAAACTCCGGTCAGCACCACTGTGACCGACACCATCGACACCACCAACCTGTCGCTCAGCGCGACCGGCACCGTGGCTGAGGGTGGCCAGATCACCTATACCGCGACCCTGACCAACGCCGCTGGCTCGCCAGTGACCGTGACCTTGTCGAACGGCGCCGTGATCACCATCGAGGCCGGCAAAACCACCGGCACCGTGACCGTCGACGCACCGAAAGACGACGTCTACAAAGATGCGGGCAAAGTCGAAGCAACCATTTCGACCGCCACCGGTGGCAACTTCGAAAATCTGGTGCCGAGCACCGTTCCGGCCGTGACCGAAGTCACCGACACCATCGACACCACTACGGTGAAACTCACCGCCACCGAGTCGGCGGCTGAAGGCGGCACCGTTACTTACACCGCGACCGTGGGCGCACCTGTGACCGGTTCGCCCGTCACCGTGACGCTGTCCAACGGTCAGTCGATCACCATCGAAGTGGGCAAGACCACTGGCACCGTGACCACCACTGCGCCAAACGATGCGTTGAACGGCCACACGCCGCTGACCAACGCGATCACTGGCGTGAGCGGCGGTAACTACGAAAACCTCGTAGCTGACAAAACCCCGGTTTCGACCACCGTCACCGACACCGTCGACACCACCAATCTGTCGCTCAGCGCGACCGGCACCGTGGCCGAAGGCGGCTCGATCGTTTACACCGCTACCCTGACCAACCCGGCCGGCACCCCGCTGACCGTGACCCTGTCGAACGGCGCTGTCATCACCATCGAAGCTGGCAAAACCACCGGCACCGTGACCGTCGACGCACCGAAAGACGACGTCTACAAAGACGCCGGCAAAGTCGAAGCGACCATTTCGACCGCCACCGGTGGCAACTTCGAGAACCTGGTCCCGAGCACTGTTCCTGCCGTGACCCAGGTCACCGATACCATCGACACTACCACGGTGAAACTCACCGCCACCGAGTCGGCGGCTGAAGGCGGCACTGTCACTTACACCGCCACCGTGGGCGCTCCTGTGACTGGCTCGCCAGTGACCGTGAACCTGTCGAATGGCCAGAGCATCACCATCGAAGTGGGTAAAACCACCGGCACCGTGACGACCACGGCGCCTAACGATGCACTCAACGGCCACACGCCGCTGACCAACGCCATCACCAACGTGACGGGCGGCAACTACGAAAATCTGGTGGCCGACAAGACGCCGGTCAGCACTACCGTCACCGACACCGTCGACACCACCAACCTGTCGCTCAGCGCGACCGGCACCGTGGCCGAAGGTGGCTCGATCACTTACACCGCAACCCTGACCAACGCCGCTGGTTCGCCAGTGACCGTAACCTTGTCGAACGGCGCCGTGATCACCATCGAAGCCGGCAAAACCACCGGCACCGTGACCGTTCCTGCGCCAGCCGATGACGTCTACAAGGACGCCGGCAACGTGCAGGCCACGATCACCAATGCCACCGGTGGCAACTTCGAAAATCTGGTCCCGAGCACTGTTCCTGCCGTGACCCAGGTCACCGATACCATCGACACCACCACGGTGAAACTCACCGCCACCGAGTCGGCGGCTGAAGGCGGCACTGTCACTTACACCGCCACCGTGGGCGCTCCTGTGACTGGCTCGCCAGTGACCGTGAACCTGTCGAACGGCCAGAGCATTACCATCGAAGTCGGCAAGACCACCGGCACCGTGACCACCACCGCGCCTAACGACGTGCTGACCGGTCATGCACCGCTGACCAACGCCATCACCGGCGTGAGCGGTGGTAACTACGAAAATCTGGTGGCTGATAAAACCCCGGTTTCGACAACCGTCACCGACACGGTCGACACCACCAACCTGTCTCTGAGCGCTACCAACTCGGTCGCCGAGGGTGGCTCGATCACATACACCGCCACACTGACCAATGCCGCTGGCTCGCCAGTGACCGTGACCTTGTCGAACGGCGCCGTGATCACCATCGAGGCCGGTAAAACCACAGGCACCGTGACCGTTCCTGCTCCAGCCGACGACGTCTACAAGGACGCCGGCAACGTGCAGGCCACGATCACCAACGCCACGGGCGGCAATTTCGAAAACCTGGTGACCAGCACCACGCCAGCAGTGACCAGCGTTACTGACACCATCGACACCACCACCGTGAAGCTGACCGCAACCGCAACAGCGGCCGAGGGTGGCACCGTCACTTACACCGCTACCGTGGGTGCGCCGGTGACTGGCTCGCCGGTAACCGTGAATCTGGCCAACGGTCAGTCAATCACCATCGAAGTCGGCAAGACCACGGGCACCGTGACCACCACCGCGCCGAACGATGCGCTCAGCGGCCATGCGCCGCTGACCAACGCGATCACTGGCGTTACTGGCGGCAACTACGAAAACCTCGTGGCCGACAAGACACCGGTCAGCACCACCGTCACCGACACCATTGACATCACCAACCTGACGCTCAGCGCGACCGGCACCGTGGCCGAAGGTGGTTCGATCATCTACACCGCAACCCTGACCAACGCCGCTGGCTCGCCAGTGACCGTGACCCTGTCGAACGGCGCCGTGATCACCATCGAAGCCGGTAAAACCAGCGGCACCGTGACCGTTCCTGCGCCAGCCGACGACGTCTACAAGGACGCCGGCACTGTTCAGGCAACAATCAAGTCGGCCACCGGTGGCAACTTCGAAAACCTGGTGACCAGCAACACACCGGCCGTGACCAACGTCACTGACACCATCGACACCACCACCGTGAAGCTGACCGCGACCGCAACAGCGGCCGAGGGTGGCAACGTTGTCTACACCGCCACTGTCGGTGCGCCGGTGACTGGCTCGCCAGTGACCGTGACTCTGTCGAACGGTCAGTCGATCACCATCGAAGTCGGCAAAACCACCGGCACCGTGACCACTACCGCGCCGAACGACGCGTTGACCGGCCACGCTCCGCTGACCAACGCCATCACCAACGTCAGCGGCGGCAACTACGAAAACCTCGTGGCCGACAAGACACCGGTCAGCACCACCGTCACCGACACCATCGACACCACCAACCTGTCCTTGAGCGCCACCAACTCGGTCGCCGAAGGTGGCTCGATCACTTACACCGCAACCCTGACCAACGCCGCAGGCTCGCCAGTGACCGTGACCCTGAGCAACGGTTCGGTGATCACCATCGAAGCGGGCAAGACCACCGGCACCGTGACCGTTCCTGCGCCAGCTGACGACGTCTACAAAGACGCCGGCAACGTGCAGGCCACGATCACCAATGCCACGGGCGGCAATTTCGAAAACCTGGTGACCAGCAACACACCAGCCGTGACCAGCGTCACCGATACCATCGACACCACCACCGTCAGCATCACCGGCAGCACCTCGGTGACCGAAGGTCAGACCGCAACCTACACCGTCAGCCTGACCAACCCGGCGCAAACCGAAGTCACCCTGAAAATCGTCTACAGCGGCACCGCCGCCGACGGTTCGGACTTCACCGGGGTGTACACAGTGAAGATCCCGGCAGGTGCCAGCAGCGCGCAGTTCAACGTTGCGACCATCGATGACAAGATCACCGAAGGCACCGAGAACTTCGTGGTCAAGATCGATTCGGCCACCGGCGGCAACTTCGAGAACCTGGCAGTCAGCAGCACCAATGGCAGCGTCAGCACCTCGATCATCGACAACGATGCGCCACCGGTCATCGACCTCGACGCCAACAACTCCAGCGGTGCAACGGGGGCCGACTACAAGGTGACCTTCACCGAGAACACCCCGGGCGCGGGCGTGTCGATTGCCGACACCGACATCAAGATCACCGACCCGGACAGCACCATGCTGACCGGCGCCACCGTCGTGCTGACCAACCGTCAGGACGGCGATGCGCTGAATCTGGGCAACAGTGTCAACGGCATCACCATCAACGCCAACAGCACCAACGGCACCGTCACCCTGACCCTGTCGGGCAACGCGACGCTGGCCGATTACATGCAGGCCATCAAGAACATCAGCTTCACCAACAGCAGTGAAGACCCGAGCACCGTGCCACGGATCATTACCGTGACCGTGACCGATGGCGGCAACTACTCCAACACCGCGACCACCACGGTCAACGTGGTGGCGGTCAACGATGCGCCGGTCGCTGCACCGGTCAACGTCACCGGCACTGAAGACACCCCGCTGATCCTCGGCTGGTCGACCTTCGGCGTCAGCGATGTCGACAGCCCGGCCAGCAGCCTGGGCGTGAAAATCACCCAGCTGCCGGGCGAAGGCAAACTGCAGTATCTGGACGGCTCGACCTGGAAAGACGTCGCCAACAACCAGACTTTCAGCAAGGCCGATATCGACGCCGGCAAGCTGCGCTTCCTGCCGGATGCCAACGAGTCGGGTGTGAACGGTTACGGTGGCAATGGCGTTGGTAACAATCAGGCCGACTACGCGCAGATCAAATTCCAGCCAACCGACGGCCAGTTGCTGGGCAACACTGGCACCATCAAGATCGACATCACGCCGGTGGCGGATGCACCGACCCTGTCGGTGGCCGACAACAGCGTGAAGTCCACCGGGCTGATCAAGGAAGTCTGGACCGGTCTGTCGGGCCTGGGCACTGATGGCAGCGGCGCCAACTCGACCACCCTGAAAAACGTGATCGACGGCGCAGGCAAGCCGAACACCAGCGGTACCGTGAACAACGTGCAGTCCGACGGCAGCGTGACCGCCGGCACCGCGTCGAAAACCTCGGGCCTGATCTATCTGGAAGCCGGCAAGACCTACACCTTCAGCGGCACCGGTGATGACAGCCTGCTGGTGACCATCGGTGGCAAGAACGTGGCGTCCACGACGTGGGGCGCGGGCGGCAACCTCAACGGTTCGTTCACCCCGACCACCAGCGGCTACTACACCCTGGACATCTACCACCACAACCAGAGCGGCCCGGGCAGCTACGACGTCAACCTGTCGGTCAACGGCAGCACGCCGATCGACCTGAGCAGTGCCGGCGTGCCGATCTACACCGGCGTGCAGGATCTGGTGAATGCCGGCGTGACCGTCTCCGATCTGCACGGCAGCAACGGCGAAGGCTATTACGACGGCTACAAGCTCAACACCGGCGCCGAAGGCACCACGGTGAAACTGTCGTCGATCAGCACCGCGCTGACCGACACCGACGGCTCGGAAACCCTGAGCATCAAGATCAGCGGCGCACCGGTCGGTTCGGTGCTCAGCGATGGCGCAGGCCACAGCTTCACCGTGACCGCCACCAGCGGCGACGCCAACGTCACCGGCTGGAACCTCGGCACCCTGACCGTGACCCCGCCGACCTACTACAACGGCCAGTTCAACCTGACCGTGACCTCGACCTCAACCGAACAGGTTGGCGGCTCGGCCAGCACCACTGCAACCATCCCGGTCACCGTGGTGCCAGCGGTGTACAACGCGGTGGTCGCCACTTCGGCTGACGACACCGTCACCGGCACCGACGGCAACGACATCATCGTCGCCGACATCGGCGGCCTGACCGTGGTGCCGGGCACCAACTACAACATCGCGTTCATGGTCGACAGCTCGGGCAGCATGAGCGCCTCGTCGATCAACGCCGCCAAGGACTCGCTGACGTCGGTGTTCAACACCCTCAAGCAGAGCCTGGGCGGCAGCAACTCGGGGACGGTGAACATCTTCCTGGTGGACTTCGATACCCAGGTCAACAAGTCCGTATCGGTGAACCTCAACGACCCGAACGCACTGACCTTGCTCAAGGCCGTGCTGGACTCGATGTCGTCCGGTGGTGGCACCAACTACGAGGACGTGTTCAAGACCACCGCCAACTGGTTCCAGAGTGCCGAGGCCGTGGCCAACACCGGGGCGAAGAACCTCACGTACTTCATCACCGACGGCCAGCCGACCTACTACCAGAGCAACGAGTCGACCAACCCGACGCTCTACGGCAACAAAACCCTCGATAGCCTGATCACCACCAGCAACTATCAGTTGGGCAAAGCTGTCAGCCTCTACCCGGACAGCTCGCACCAGATCGACATCAGTGCCTCGGGCTACGTGACGGTCTGGACCAAGTCCGGCGGCAACTGGTCGTACCAGAACTTCGGCACCTTGCACGCCCAGGGTGACGGTACTTACGAGTTCTCGAGCCTGGCGGGCAACGGCAGCAGCACCACGACGACGACCACCGATAACGCCAGCAGCGGTTTCGCCTTGCTCAACGGTTTGTCGAACGTTGAAGCCATCGGCATCAACAGCGGTGTCAGCCTCAACGACCTGAAACCGTACGATTCGGACAAGACGCCACAGACCAACATCGATCCGAAGGACCTGGCCAACTCGATCATCGGTCACACCGAAGCGACGATGCCGGGCAACGACACCGTCAGCGGTGGCGACGGCAACGACATCCTGTTCGGCGACCTGGTGAGCTTCAACGGCATTGCCGGCGAGGGTTATCAGGCAATGCAGGCGTTCGTGGCCAAGGAAACCGGGGTCGACGTCAGCAAAGTCACCACCAGCAACGTGCACCAGTACATCACCGAGCACTATCAGGCGTTCGATGTGTCCGGTGCCCACGACGGCAACGACACGCTGCTGGGCGGCGCGGGCAATGACATCCTGTTCGGCTCGGGCGGCAACGACCTGCTCGACGGCGGCAAGGGCAATGACATCCTGCTCGGCGGCACGGGCAACGACACGCTGATCGGCGGTCAGGGCAACGACATCCTGATCGGTGGTTCCGGTGCGGACACCTTCGTCTGGAAGGCGGGCGACACCGGCAACGACGTGATCAAGGACTTCAAGGCCAGCGAAGGCGACCGCATCGACCTGCGCGACCTGTTGCAAGGCGAGACCGGCAGCACCATCGACAACTTCCTGAAGATCACCACGGTCGACGGCGTGTCGTCGCTGCAAGTCAGCTCTGGCGGCAAGTTCAACTCGGGCGATGCCGCGGCCGCGACACCGGACGTGACGATCAAACTGGAAGGCAACAACTGGTCGAGTGCCAACATTCACAACCTGATTGCCGGCAGCGATCCGACCATCAAGGTCGACCACAACAACAGCTGATGCGTGAACAACGGCCGCCCCACCGGGGCGGCCGTCACGTTTGCGGCACTTGAACCGGTGACGATTGCGTCGGCGCACCGCATACTCGCGTGCAGTTGGCTATGCTGCTGACAGCATGACGCTGGTCCATTTCCGAGGGATGCTCAATGTTTTACGTGCAACGCGATGCGCAGGGTCAGTTGATTCGCGTGGAAGCTGCGGCCTACGCCGAGGCCACGGAAACACTGCCGGCCGACCACCATGAAATCCAGGCCTGGTACGCCAACGAGGCCGTGGAGAACAGCCTCAAACAGCTCAAGCAGAGCGACCTGGAAATGATCCGGGTACTCGACGACCTGATTCAGGTACTGACCCAGAAAGGCGTGATCCGCGTCACCGACTTGCCTCCGGCGGCCCAGGCCAAGTTGATGGACCGGACCCAGGCGCGGGAAGCGCTGGGCGGGTTGAGCCAGTTGATTGATGAGGATGAGGGCGGGTTGATCTGATTTGCCTACAGTCGATCGTTCCCACGCTCTGCGTGGGAATGCCGCCCGTGACGCTCCGCGTCATATCGGTGTCTGACGCGACACCGACGGTGTGACTGGAACGCCGAGCGTCCCTTTATGCATTCCCACGCGGAGCGTGGGAACGATCAGTTTGGCGCTGCATTATTTCCAGGGCTTGGGCTCACCGAACAGCTGCCCCTGAACCCCATACAACCCCATCTCGCGAATCACCGACAATTCCCCTTCCGTCTCGACCCGCTCGGCAATCAACGGCAGATCGATGCTGTGCGCCGCACGCTGGATCGCTTCGATGAACAGGCGCTTGTCGCTTTCCTGATCGATCGCCCGGATGTAGCTGCCGTCGATCTTCAGGTACGCCAGCCCCAGCCGCGCCAGGTTGCCGATCATGCTGAAGCGCCCGCCGAAACGCTGCAGGCTCAGGGAGAATCCAAGCTCGCGCAGGCGGCGGGTCAACTGTTCCAGCACTGCTTGCTCCGGCAATTGTTCCTCGCCGATTTCCAGGGTCAGGCGCGCACCGAGGTTGGAATGCGCCCGCAGAATCTCGAACACTTTGTTCAATGCCTGCGGATCGGCCAGGGTCGCCGAGGACAGGTTCAGCGCCAGCGATTCTTCATGTCCGGCCATCTGCTCCAGCACCCGTTCGAGCATCAACCGATCCAGTCGCGCGGTCCAGCCGAAGCGCTCCAGCCACGGCAGGAAGCGCCCGGCGGGAATGGTCTGGCCCTGCTCGTCGAGCAAGCGCGACAGCACTTTGTAATGCAGCACCAGTTGCGTGTCCTGCGCCGCCACCACCGGCTGGAAGAACAGCTCGAAACGCCGCTGGTTCAGCGCCTGATCGAGCAAGCGATGCCAGGCGTGGTGATCGTCACCGACGTCTGCCACCAGGCTCTGATCGAGGCACGCCCAGTTCTGCTCGCCCTGCCCTTCGGCCTGGGCCAGCGCCTGATCGCCGAGGCTGAGGACCGCTTGCGGCGAATCGCCGTGAGCGAACGGTGCCAGGCCGATAGAAGCCACGGCGGCCACGTCGGTGGCACCTGTCGCGTGCAGGCTGCTCAGGGCGCTGTCGAGATTCTGCGCCAGTTGCAGCGCCTCTTCGCGGGTCAGCCCCGGCGCCAGCACGGCGAATTCACCACCACGGATACGGGTGACGAGGTTCTGGGTTTCCGGGTATTTGGCGCACTCGCGGGACAGCTGCTCGCCGACCGCTTTCAACAATTCATCGGTGCGCTGACCACCAAGGCGCTGGTTCAGACCAGCCAGATCCTTGACCCGCAACAGCAGCAGATAACCGGAACTGGCCTGCTCCGGATTGCTCACCCGCGCATTCAGTTGCATCTCGAAATAACGCCGGTTGGCCAACCCCGTGAGGTTGTCCTGATAGGACTCGGTGCGCAGTTTTTCACTGCGTTCGGCCTGCTCCTGGAAAAGCGCCTTGAGCTTCTCGACCATCTGGTTCATCGCCAGCACTACGCGGCGCAACTCAGGCGTGCGCGGCAGGTCCGGCAGGCTGAGGAATTCGCGGCGGGCGATGGCGTGGGATTGTTTGACCATGTAATCCAGCGGCTTCAATTGCCGACGCAACAACAACGCGCCCAGCACCGCACTCACCGCGCCGCAGACCAGCAGCCAGCCAAGGCTGCCGAGTGCGCTCTGCCAGAGCTTGGCCAGGGCGAACATCGGATGGCTGACCACCTCGACCCGCGCCGCCTGCTCCCAGCCACGGCTGACCAGCGCATCGCCACCGGCCGGCTCCAGGCCGATCAGCTTGACGAACCAGTCGGGCACGTTGGTGACCGCCGGAATGCCGTTGCGCTCGACGATGGTCTGGTCGGTCTTCAGGTCGACCACGCGGATGCTCGAGTAATAACCGCTGTCGAAGATTGAGCTGACCAGCAGCTCGACCATCGCCGGGTCATCGATGTTCGGCGTCAACGACAGCGCCAGCGCCGTGGCCGCATCCTGGGCGTGGGAGCGCAACTGGTTGACGTACTGGGTGCGCGAGCTCTCCAGACTGACCATGAAGCTGCCGGTGAAGGCGACCACCAGGAACAGACAGATAGCGATCAACAGCTGTTTGAACAAAGACATCTGAGCGCGTGCTCCTAGTTAGTCGTCTCGACCGGGAATCCTTCGGCCTGCATTTTCTTCAACACATCCTGCCAGCGTGACAGGCGTTTGGTGTCACCGACCTTCTTGTTGCCCTTGGCGCCCGGCAGGTACAGCCCTTCGGCATTGAAAGAGTAGACCGGCAGCAAATCGGTCCGCTCGGCGGCCGGCTTGATCGGGTCGATCAGGCTGTCGAGCACCAGCGGCATGGCGTCAGGGCTGGAATAGTAAGTCAGGACCATGTGCGCGCGGTTCTGGCGCAGCGCTTTTACGTAGGTGATGCGCAACTTGTCACTGGCCACACCGAGGTGGCGCAGGCTGAAATACTTGGCGATCGCATAGTCTTCGCAGTCACCGGCGCCTTTCCACAAGGCTTCGATGGGGGTTTCCCAATAATCAACCTCGTGCCACAGATCGATGTCTTCGACGTAGCGCATCTGTTTGTTGAAAAACAGGTTCACCACCTTGAGCTTTTCCATCTCGCTGACCTGCTTCTGCGTAGCCAGCAGATTCTGCCAGGCGTCGATCCGCTGTTGCCCGGCGCCCAACGGCCCGTATAGCGCCGTGGCTTTGCGGCTGATCGCGGAAAAATCCCAATCGGCATGCAGACCGCCCAGCATGATGCCGGCCAGCAGCAGCGCGCCGGCAAGCCAGCGCGCAATCCGTGGGATCGCGAAACGTACCGCCAATGCAAGGCATCCAGGGTAGAGAGGAAAGCGCTTGATGGTGAAGGTTAGCCCAGCAAAAAACAATGGCATCCTGAGATCATCGCTGGCGCGCTAAACTTCAGATGTGACAGGGTTCTTCTACACGGTTTGACAACCTGTAGAGCAATCACTAGTGTCCTTTGGATCCAAATCCGCAGTCATAGGGTGTGCAGTTGTGACCCAGAAGCCCAAGCCACTCCACAGCATCAAAGTCGACGGCCCGATTCCCGCGCATCTGGCGCGCTCGGTCATTGAAGAAACCCTGCGCGCCGCGATTCTCGACGGGCGCCTGCCCTGCGGCACCGCCGTGCGCCAGCAGGATCTGGCCGACCTGTTCGGTGTCAGCCGCATGCCGGTGCGCGAAGCCTTGCGTCAACTCGAGGCACAGGGCCTGCTCAACGTCACTGCCCACAAAGGCGCCGTGGTGGCGCCGCTGATTCAGGGTGACGCAACGGAAACCTACGAGCTGCGCATCCTGCTGGAGTCCGAAGCGCTGCGCCAGTCGATCCCGCTGCTGACCCCGGCCGACCACGAACGCGCCGCCAGCTTCATCGAAGAGCTGGAAAACGAACACGACTACACCGAAATCGGTCGGCTCAACCGTCTGTTTCACATGGCGCTCTACAGCAAGGCGCCCAATGGCCGGCTGTTGCGACTGGTGGAAGACGGCTTGAACGAAGAAGAGCGCTTCCTGCGCTTCAACCTCGAGGCCATGGGCCTGGGCAAAATTTCCCAGGACGATCACCGCGCGTTGTTGCAGGCCGTGAAAGAGCGTGACACCGCGCACGCCGTGACACTGCTGGAGCAGCACCTCAACCGCGGTGTCGAGGTCATCACCCGTTACCTCACCAGCTCCGCCGGCCAAAGCCGCAAAGCGGCGCACTGAATCCTCCCTCCCGGGTGAGCCTCCACTCACCCGGCGAATAACCCGCTTACAAATCCCCCCTCCGCTCGCGGTCATTTGCCGTGGCACATCGACGCCTGCGCTCTAACCTCCCTTCTGCTTTGAACAGCCCGGAATTTGCACCGCAAGGAAGTCATTTTCGACGATAGCCGCGGCGCCGATTTACGCGCACCCTTGAATCGCCAACCCAATATAGAACGGGGACGCGCCGCCCCGGCAGCAGTCCCCGCACCAGGAACCTACGGAAGGAGCCTTGTCACGGGAACAGGAAGAAACGGCGTTCTTACAGCCCGACTTCATCCCCTCATATCAATTCGATTACTTAACTTGAAAGTTGCTTCGAGTGAGGCATTCACTCTTGTCGTTCAATTTTGGCCATTAAACGCCGAAAGGAGCAACTACGCCCAAATAAAACTTAACTTATAAGTTTTATCAGCCCCACTCATACTTCAAAAACAGCCAACTAAAAATAATTAAAAATAAACTTGTTAAGTTGTTTTGCGATGTATTAGTTTTTCTTCGTCGAGTTTGGATCCGAAATCACCAACCCGGCACAACCTTGCAGTACGGCCTCGTTTGTGACGGCTTTTACCGTCCTCCGCTGTCCCGGGCCCTTCAGACATTGCCTGTTTTCATCGAATCCGAATGAGGCTGTCGTTCGCCTGGAGAAACTTGTTCACCGTAGTTAGCAAATGGTTGAGAAATCCCTATTTCCCTATTAGCCAGAGTCTCGCAACCATGCCAACCAAAGAGCAACTTACACTCAAAAAATCCGAACTTAGCGTTCATCCAATCTTCTCTGAAATCGATTCACTGGCGACATTGCGCCGGTTCATGGAGTCCCATGTATTTGCCGTCTGGGACTTCATGTCACTGACCAAGCGTCTGCAGCAGGAACTGACCTGCACCCGTCTGCCGTGGTTGCCACCACGGGACCCGCACGCCGCACGACTGATCAACGAAATCGTGCTCGGGGAAGAATCTGACGATCGGCTGTCACACGGGCATTACAGTCACTTCGAACTGTACCTCGATGCGATGCGCGAAGTCGGTGCGGACACGACGGCGGTGGAGCGCTTCGTGACGCTGCAACAGGAAGGCGTGAGTTACGACGTCGCCCTGCAAAGCGTCGAGGTCGATCCGGCGGCGGCGCGGTTCGTCCGTGACACGTTGCACACCGCGCTGCATGCGCCGGGGCACAGCGTGGCTGCCGCCTTCCTGCACGGTCGCGAGAGCGTGATCCCGACCATGTTCCAGCGCATGCTCGATGCCTGGGGCATCGGCGTCGAACAGGCGCCGACCTTCCGCTACTACCTGGAGCGACACATCGAAGTCGACTCCGAAGACCACGGCCCTGCCGCAGAGCAACTGCTGGACCGACTGGTGGACGGCGATCCGCAGCGCGAAGTCGAGGTCTACGCCAGCGCCATCGCCGCCGTGGAAAGCCGCATCGCCCTGTGGGACGGCTTGCGCCTGAGCATGCGCGAACCGCTGGCGGAGGTGGCCCAATGAATGCCGCCGACTATCAGTCTTTCGCCGATGCCTGGGAAAGCCGCGCGACCATCCGCACCCGGCCGCGCCGCGTGCTGGAGGACGATGCGCGGCTGATCTATCCGCTCAGCCGCCAGCCGTTGGTGCTCAGCGAAACCTTCCTGCGCGAATGCCCGCAGCAGCGTGATTTCGCCCTCGTGCAGACGCTGTACAAATTCATCAACGACGTGGTGATTTTCGAGACCGAAATCGTCGACAAAACCGCCCGCAGCATCGCCAAGAACCGCTTCGCCGTTACCTTCCCGTTCGCCTGTCGTTACGACGCCATGACCGTGGTCGTGGACGAGGATTACCACGCGCTGGTGGCGATGGATTTCATGCAACAGACGGTGGCCATGACCGGCATCGAACCGATCGAGTTGCCGAATGAAATCGAACTGAGCCGGGCGATTCCGGCAGCCGTCGAACTGGCTCCGCCACACCTGCGCAGCGCCGTGGAACTGATCTGCGTGGCCATCGCCGAGAACACCGTGACTGGCGACGTCGCGGCGTTCGCCCGGGACGACACGGTCAAGCCGTCGATCAAGGGCTTGATGGCTGATCACTTGCTCGATGAGGGACGGCACTCGAGTTTCTGGGCGCGGATGGTGCGCATCTACTGGCACACCGCGAACGATGCGGATCGCGAATGCATCGCGCAGATCCTGCCGGTGTTCATCGGCCATTACCTGACCAACGACATCCAGAAGTCTTTCGACCTGCGCCTGATCGACGCCCTGCCGGTCAACGACGCAACCCGCTGCGCACTGAAAGACGAGATGGCCGGGCTGGCCTTCCCGATCAATCGCCACCACCCGCTGGTGGGCAACATCGTGCGGTTTTTTCACAACAGTTCGCTGCTCGACACACCGTGCGTGCAGCACGCCCTGCGCGATTACCTGGTTTGACAAGGAGGCTGACATGAGACGTCTCGACATTTTGCTGAGGGGCCGCAGCCAGGCCTTGACCGACCTGGCGCAGGAGCTGGAACAACACGGTCATTCATTGCTGACAGAGATTGCTATGTCGGTGGACCTGGTGATCGATGACGGCAGTCTTGCGCCGCAGGATCACGGCCCGACACCGCACCTGAACTTGCGTCTGGGTATCGGCGCAACGGGCGTCGGCGGTTTGCCGGTGCTTGATCTGCTGTGCCTGTGCAACACGACACTGCTGAGCCGCGTGCCCATCGCCGACGAACCGTCCGGTAACGGTCAGGCCCTGCGCCAGCGAACACTGGCGCAGGTGGTGGACGAAGTGGCGCTGCTGGTCAGTCGTTTTTCCCGCGATGCCGAGTATTTCCAGCACGCGACAGCGGCCCGTGCGCCGGACTTCGAGCAGGTGGAAAACCTGCTGTTTCTCGACGGCCTGGCTTACGTCCATCGCCTTAATGCCACGGCCAATCCGGGCTTGTTGCAACAGGCGCAGATCCCGGTGATCGAGCGGCTGCAACAGAGTCTGATCGAGCACGCTGAACGCCCGGCGCTGCACCTCGCCGAGCAGTCGATCAGCTACCGCCAGTTGCATGATCACAGCCGTGCAATCCAGCAACGCTTGCTGGCAATGCTGGAAACACAACCACAACCGTGGGTGGTGGGGATTTGCCTGCCGAAATGCGATGCGCTGTTTGCTTCGATCGTGGCAATTCTCGGCAGCGGCGCGGTGTATTTGCCGCTGGAACCGAGCCATCCGCTTCAGCGCCAGCAGTACATTCTGGAAAACGCCGGGGCTGTATTGTTGCTGCACGACGGCGAACACCCGCTGAGCGGTTCGATGCCGGGGCTGGATGTCTGCCGCATCGACCGTACTGACGCCGATCTATCGCAACCGTTGATGCTTCGCCGGCCCAGACTCGACGCGCCGTGCATGGCGCTCTACACCTCGGGCACTACCGGGCACCCGAAGGGTGTGCTGCTGAGTCAGGCGAACCTGGCCCACTTCACCGCGTGGTACGCCGACTATGTGCAGCTGCGGGCCGAGAGCCGGGTGCTGCAGTTCTCGTCGCTGAGTTTTGACTCGTCGCTGATCGACATTTTCCCGACCTTGCTCGAAGGCGCGGAACTGGTGGTGCCCGACGACAACCAGCGCCGCGATCCGCTGCAACTGGTGGCGCTGATTCGCCGTCGGCAACTGACCCACGCGTTCCTGCCGCCGGCGCTGTTGAGCATCCTGTCGTTGGAACAACTGCAAAGCGTCGGGCAAATCATGACTGGCGGCGACGTCTGCGAGCCGTTCGTGATCGAGCAACTGACGCGCCAAGGCAAGCTGCACAACCTCTACGGCCCGACCGAAGCCACGGTGCTGATCACCGCGCGGCAACTGCAACCGGGCGACGGCAATCGCACCCTCGGCGGGCCGATTGCCAACAGTCAGGTGCTGATCCTCGATGACGATCTGCAACCGGTGCCGGAGCAAACGGTGGGCGAATTGTTCATCGTCGGCCCGGGCGTGTGCCTGGGTTACCTGAACAATCCGCAGCAGACGGCGGAGCGCTATCTGCACCTGGAGCTGCCGGACGGCCAGCGTCTGCGCGCCTACCGCAGCGGCGACATGGCCAAGTGGGGCGAAGACGGCATCGAGCTGTGCGGGCGCCGCGACAATCAGGTGAAGATCCGCGGTTTCCGAGTCGAGCCGGAAGAGATCGAGCGGTGCCTGCGCGAGAGTCAGCTGTATCGGCAAATCGCCGTGGTGATCGACAGTCAGCGGCGAATTCTGGCGTTCCTTGCCCAGCCGCAATCGGATGCCGCGCGGGAGTCTTTGAAAGCTCACGCGCAGCAGTTTTTACCCGACTACATGCAACCGGTGGCATGGACGGAACTGCCGAACATGCCGTTCGCCGCCAATGGCAAAGTCGACCGCAAGGCCTTGCTGGAGCTGCCGATCAGCGTGCAGGACAGCGGCCCCAAATGCCTGCCGGCCAACGCCGACGAAGCGCTGCTGCTGGAGATCTGGGGTGAGTTGCTGGAGTTGCCGGCCAGCGACATTTCCACCGACGAAAGCTTCTTCAATCTCGGCGGGCACTCGATTCTGCTGTCGCGCATGCTCCTGCGTCTGCGGGAGGAATTCGGTCGCAGCATTTCGATCAACCGCTTCATCGAACTGCCGACCATCACCAAGCTCGCCACCCTGGTGCGCGGCACCGATGACAGCGCGGTGCTCAGCGCCCAGGCGATGGCCGACGCCGAGCGAGCGCTGGACATCGAGCCATTGCCGATCAGCCGCATGGGCGATGTGCACAAGGTGATCGTCACCGGCGCCAACAGTTTTGTCGGCGTGCACATCATCGAGGCGCTGCTGGGATGGGGCGCCAGCGAAGTGGCATGTCTGGTGCGCGACGGCGGCGGGCAAACCGCGGCGCAGCGCTTTGCCCAAGCGCTGCGAGAGAACCGGCTGGAGCATCTGGATTTGAGCCGGGTGCGGGTCTATTCGGCGGACATCAGCCGGCCGCAACTGGGCTTGGCCGATGACGATTTCGAGCGACTGGATCGCGAGTTCGGCGCGCTGGTGCACAACGCTGCCAACGTCAATCACGTGCTCGATTACGAGTCGTTGGCGGCGGACAACGTCGAGCCGATTTTCGAACTGCTGCGGCTGTGCGAAGGGCGCAGCAAGAAGGTGTTCAATTTCGTCTCGACGCTGTCGGCCTCCAGCACCGTCGACGACGCAGGCCGGGTGCTGGAACTACCCGCCGCACCGACGCCGCCGATCTACATCCGCAACGGCTACAACCTGTCGAAATGGGTCGGCGAACGCATCCTCGAACGGGCCCGGGAGCGTGGGGTGCGGGTCAATCTGTACCGGCCCGGCAACATCAGTTTCAACAGCCTCAGCGGCGTCTGCCAGCCGCACAAGAACCGTTTGATGCTGATGCTCAAGGGCTCGATCCAGCTCGGTCAGGTGCCGGCCTTCGCGCTGAATTTCGACCTGATGCCGGTGGACTTCCTCGCCCGCTTCATCGCCTTTCACGCCAGCCGTTACTCGGCCGAACGGGCGGTGTTCAACCTGCATAACCCGGAGCCTCTGAGCTGGGATGCCTACGTCGCGTCGTTCCGCGAAACCGGCAGCGAGTTTTCGCTGGTCAGCGTCGCCGACTGGCAACAGCAACTGGGCCGGGTCGATGCCGACAACGCGCTGTTCGGTGTGCTCGGTTTCTACCTCAACGGCTTTGAGGAAGACATCGGCGACATCTCCCTGATCGGCCACGCCAACGCCCAGGCCGGCGTGCAGCAGATGGGCGCGCACTACCCGGAAAAATCCCCGGCGCTGCTGCGTCGCGGCTGCGACTACCTGAAAGAAATCAACTTCATCTGACTCATCAACCAAGGAGCAACACCATGAGCAATCTTCAACCCGACACCCTGATCAAAAACCCTCACGGCTGCCACGTCGTGTCTTCGGTGGAAGTACCGGTGGACGCCAATGAGGTGTGGTCGGTAGTGGGCAAGTTCGACGGTTTCGACCGTTTCATTCCGGCCCTGTCGCACATCGAAATGACCGGCGAAGGCGTGTCTTCGCTGCGCAAGAAGTTCTTCAAGGATGGCAACGTCGTGGTCGAGCAACTCAACTCCCGGGATGACCAGGCGCTGAGCATGACCTGGACCACGATCTACAACACGCTGGGCGTGGCCAATCTGTGGGCGGCGATGAATGTGGAATCGCTGGGCGCGGGCAAGTCGCGGGCGACCTGGACGATCATTGCCGAGCCAGCAAGCGGTGGGCCCGAGGCACTGCCGGGGTTCAAGGATTTCGTGCAGGGCTTTGCCGATGATGCGATGGGCAATGTGCTGAAGCTGTTTGTGTAAGGCTTCAGTTCTGCGGTGATTGAGCCACCGCTATCGCTGGCAAGCCAGCTCCCACAGGTTCCCGGTCGGTCACAAATGTTGTGTGCGCCAGAAATCCTGTGTGAGCGGGCTTGCCCGCGATGAACGATAACGCGGTCTGACTTGGTGTCAGATCTTGAAGCTGTCGACCAGCTGTTTCAAACGGTTGGCCTGCTGCGACAACGCATCGCAATCCTTCAACGTTTCATTGAGGTTGGCCACGCTCTGCTGGTTCAGCAGGTTGATCTGATTGACGTCGACGTTGAGGGTTTCCACCACGGCGGTCTGCTCTTCGGTAGCGGCGGCCACCGACTGGTTCATGCCATCGATTTCGCCGATGCGCTGGGTCACGCTGACCAGTCGCAGACCGGCCTGGTTCGCCACTTCAACGGTTTCCTCGCTGGACGCCTGACTGGCGTTCATGGTGGTCACCGCTTCGCGGGAGCCGACCTGCAGCGAAGTGATCATCTTGTGGATCTCTTCCGCCGATTCCTGAGTACGGTGAGCGAGGTTACGCACCTCGTCCGCCACCACCGCAAAACCGCGTCCGGCTTCACCGGCACGGGCCGCTTCGATGGCTGCGTTGAGCGCCAGCAGGTTGGTCTGTTGGGAGATGCCTTTGATCACGTCGAGAATGTGGCCGATGTTGTCGGTGCTGGCATTCAGGGTTTCGATCTGGGTGCACGACAGGCTGATCTTCTGCGACAGCTCGGTCATGGCCTGAATCGTCTGCTCGACCACCTGACGACCGTCATCGGCCTGCTCGCTCGCGCCGCTGGCGTGTTGCGAAGCATCGGCGGCGTTGCGGGCGATTTCCTGAGTGGCGGCACCCAGTTGATTGATCGCCGCAGCCACGCTGTTGGTGCGTGCGCTTTGCTCGTCGGAGCCGATGATCGAGGCGTTGGACGATGCCATCACCCGTTGCGACAGGTCGTGTACGTGGCGAGTCGCGGAAGACACTTCGGAAATCGAAGCGTGAATCCGCTCCACGAACTGGTTGAACGAACTGCCCAGCTCGCCGAACTCGTCCTTGCTTTCCACTACCAGACGACGGGTCAGGTCACCTTCACCCTGGGCGATGTCCTGCATCGCGCGGCCCATGGTGATCAGCGGACGCATCAGCACGGTGATCAGCAGGCTCAGGAACACCGCAATCGCGCCCACCGCGACGAACATCGCAATCACTGCCGAGGTACGGAACTGGCTGAGTGCGGCGTAGGCCTTGTCGCGGTCGATCGACAGACCGATGTACCACTCGGCATTCGGCAGACCGGCAACCGGGGTGAACGACAGGATGCGTTCCTGGCCGTTGAGCACCACGTTTTGATTGCCCTTCTCGATGCGCACACCGGCGTTCGGGTAGATGTCCTTGAGGTTCTTCATCACCTGGTCTTTGTCCGGGCTGACGATTACCTGACCGTCACCGCTGACCAGGAACGCGTGGCCCAGGCCACCGAAGTCCACCGAGTTGATGATCTTTACCAGGGTTTCCAGGCTCAGGTCACCGCCCACTACGCCGAGCAGTTCGTCGTTCTTTTTCACCGGCATGGCGATGGTCACCACCAGACCGCCAACGGCAGCCATGTATGGCGGGGTCAGCATGGTCTGGTCAGCGGCCACGGCCTGCTTGTACCACGGGCGCTGACGCGGGTCGTAGCCATCCGGCATCTTCGCGTCAGGGCGCTGGGTGAACACACCGTTGGCCTGGCCGACGTAGGTGAACTGGAAGTTCGAGGTGAAGGCCGGTTGATCGACCAGGCCCGGGAAGTCGGCGTTCTTGCCTTGATGAGCGACGTTTTGTGCGAGGTTTTCCAGTACCAGAATTCGCCCGCTCATCCAGTTCTGCACACTGCTCGCGGTCAGGTCGCCGGCCTGTTGGACGGAGGACTGGAGGTTCTGGCGAATCGTATTTCGCTGCAGATAGTCGTTGTACAAAGTGAACAGCGCGAACGCCAGGACCACAACGCCCGAGGCGGCCAGCAGGATTTTATGGCTGAACTTGAGATTCATTTCATGGGACTTCTTATGCGAAAAGTGGGGATGCGTTCCGGATGCAACATTCCATGTACAGCGCAGGCAGCGTTCTGACGACTGCTCTACTTTGGTGCACGCATGTCTCACCAGTCTGTCGGCACGCTTAGGAGAAAACTTAGGGCTTTGTGGGAAATGGACGACATTTCTGCCAGATTCCCGCCGAACGGCGTGCCAGAGCGTTCGCCTGTCAATTTTTGATGACTGTTTTGCAGCGCCGGTTGCAAATTCTGTAACCCTTGATGACAATGCGACTAATTATCATTTGTGACGTTCGGGCTGTCGCATTCATGTCCTCACCTGAGTTTGCAGTACAGGCGCTTTACAGTAGTCATCACGGTTGGCTCAACGGCTGGCTGCGCGCGCGGCTGGGCAATGCCGCCGATGCGGCGGATCTGGCTCAGGACACCTTCGTGCGCCTGCTGCAGCGCACCGAGCGTCTGGAACTCAAGGCACCTCGCGCATTCTTGCGCACGATTGCTCGGGGTTTGGTGATCGATCATTGGCGCCGTGAAGAAATTGAACGCGCCTATCTGGAAACCATCGCCCATTTACCTGAAGCCGAAACCCCGAGTGCTGAATCCCGCGCATTGGTGATCGAACTGCTCGAAGGCATTGCCCGCATGCTTGAAGGCTTGAAGCCGAAAGTGCGTCAGGCATTTCTGCTGGCGCAGTGCGAAGGTTTGACCCACAAGCAAATTGCCGCGCAGATGGGCCTGTCCTTGCGCTCGGTGGAACGCTACGTCGCCGATGCGCTGTATCACTGCTACGTGCTGCGGTACGAAAACTGATGCCGGTGGATAACCTCTCGCTTGGCCGACGCGCCGAGCCACCGCAGCAAGTCGTCCGACAGGCCATTCACTGGCTCCTGCGCCTGCGTAATAACAACGGCAACCCGCGCCTGAATCGCCAGTGCGAACAATGGCGCGCCGAGCACCATGATCACGAACTGGCATGGCAACGGGTGCAGTCTCTGCAAGCTGAACTGACTCACAATCTGCGCGCCGTGCCCGGTGCGCAGGTGGCATTCAACACGCTGGAAAACAGTGCGCAGGGGCTGGGGCGACGTCAGGCCTTGAAGCTATTGTCCGGCGCGCTGTTGATGGGCTCGGCGGGATGGCTGGCCAAAGACACGTCCGCCTGGCAACAGTGGAGCGCCGACTACGCCACCGCCACCGGCGAACGCCGTGGCTTCCAGTTGCCGGACGGCACGCGGATCGAACTCAACACCGCCAGCAGCGTGGATCTCGATTACACCGCGCAACAACGGCTGATCAGGCTGACCCGTGGCGAAATCATCGTCACCTGTGGCGGTGCCGATGAAGGTGCGCCGATTGAGCGACCGCTGCGGGTGCAGAGTCGTCATGGCAGTTACGAGCCGTTCAAGGCGCGATTCATTCTGCGCCAGGAAGATGGATGCACGCGCCTGAGCGTCACCAGTGGCCGGGTCGCGATTCACTCCGCCGGCAACTCGACAGAGGCCATCGCCGGTCAGAGCTATCTGATCGATCACCATCAAGTTCGCCCGGCGCCACCGTTGGACATGGACGCCGGTGCCTGGGTCGACGGTCTGATCGTGACCCGCAACATGCGGCTGGGCGACTTCCTCAGCGAAGTCGGCCGGTATCGTCAGGGGTTTCTGAGCTGTGCGTCGGACATTGCGGATCTGCGCCTCTCCGGTGTGTTCCGTCTTGAGAACACCGACAAGCTGCTGGCGATTCTGCCCCAGACCCTGCCGGTGCAATTGCGCTACCGCACTCGTTGGTGGGTGACGCTGGAGTCTGTGGCCTGAAATTATTTTGGCGGGTTTTCGTGGCAAGTCCGGCTTAGTCAGTAAGCACTTCAACTCAGCCTTCGCGACTGCCTACGGAAACCTACAATGACTGCGCGCGTTACCTGTAAGAACCCTCTGAATTTCTCTGCCGAATCCGGCCTGTTGCGCCACGCCGTTCGGGCGGCGCTGTTTTCTACTGCACTGGGCGTTGGCGTGTTGCCGAGCCTGAGCATGGCGGCCAATGCCAGCGAGGTCAGCAGCCACCGCTACAACATCGCCGCCGGGCCATTGGGCGAGGCGCTGAACCAGTTCGCGCGTGAGGCGGGCATCACCTTGTCGATGACCCCACAGCAGACTCAAGGCCGACAATCACCCGGCGTGCAGGGCGAGTATTCGACCGATCAGGCGCTGAGACATCTGCTCGGCGGTTCGGGTCTGGAGGCGGTCAGCCAGGACGGCAGCAGCTATGTGTTGCGCACCGTCGCGGAAACCGAAGCGCTGGCCCTGCCGACCACCGACATCAAAGGCTTCGCCCTCGGCAACGCGCTGGGCAGCATGGATGGCTACAACGCGACGCACAGCCAGATCGCCACCAAGACCAGTACCGCGTTGCTGGAAACCTCACAAAGTGTGTCCGTGGTCACCCGCGAGCAAATGGATGACCAAGGCTCGCAAACCGTGTCCCAGACCATGCGTTATACCCCCGGCGTACTGACCAACCCTTACGGAGCCACGCACCGTTACGACTACGTGGCAATGCGCGGCTTCAACGACGGTTCGGTGGATAACATTTACCTCGACGGCCTCAAGTCGATGGGCGACAGCGGCACCTACAGCACGATGCAGGTCGATCCGTATTTCCTCGAACGCGTTGATATTCTGAAGGGCCCGTCGTCGGTACTCTACGGCCGTAGCTCGCCGGGCGGTCTGGTGGCGCTGACCAGCAAGAAGCCGCTGTACGAAGCCTATCACCAGGTACAAGCCACGGTGGGTACTCAGGGCCAACGTGGTGTCGGTTTTGACTTCAGCGGACCGGTCGATGACGACAAGCGCATCGCCTATCGTCTGATCGGTTTGACGGATCAGTCCGACACGCAATTCGACCACAACAAGGAAAAGCGCTTCGCCCTCGCACCGACCGTCAGCATCGATTTCAGCGAAGACACCTCGCTGACGCTGCAAGCGTATCTGCAGCATGACCCGGATGGCGGCTACCACGGTGGCGTGCCGGCCGACGGCACGATTCATCAGCGCAACGGCAATCGCATCTCGCCGCACTTCTTCGAAGGCGAGCCGGGCATCGATGGCTACTCCCGTGATCAGCAGTCGTTCGGTTACCAGTTCGAACACCGCTTCAACGACGTCTTCACCGCGCGGCAGAATTTCCGCTACCTCGACTCCAAAGTGAACATGGATCAGGTTTATGCCTATGGCTGGACGTCGCCGACCAGCAACGAACTGAATCGCTACTACACCGGCGGTGACGAGCGCCTGCACGCGTTCATCGTCGACAACATGCTCCAGGCGGAATTTTTCACCGGCGTGACCAAGCACACTGTGCTGATGGGGGCGGATTACCAGCGACGCAAAACCGTGGTCGACTGGACCAGTGGCGGCCTGGCGCCGATCAATGCGTTCAACCCGGTGTATGGCAATTCGGCTATTACGCCATACGGCGAGACCAGCTATCTGCGGCGCCTGGAGCAGACCGGCGTTTACCTGCAAGACCTGATCGAGATGGACAAGTGGCGCTTCTCGCTGGGGCTGCGCCAGGACTGGGTGGAAACCTCCGATGAAAACCGTATCGCCGAAGCGGGCCGTCCGGTCGGCACCGAGATCAACGATCGACGCACCAAGCTCACCGGTCGCGCCGGCGCACTGTATCTGTTCGATAACGGCCTCGCGCCGTACGTCAGCTATTCCGAGTCGTTCAATCCGAATTCCTACGCGGACAGCGCCGGCAATCCTCTCGCACCGACTGACGGTACACAGTGGGAAGCAGGCCTGAAGTATCAGCCGCCGGGTACCGAGAATCTGTTCACCGCCTCCTTGTTCCACATTGATCAGGAGAACCTGGCGACCAAACTGCCGCAGGAAAACTTCTATCGCGCTGTAGGCGCTGTCCGTTCTCAGGGTCTGGAACTGGAAGCGCACATGCAGTTGACCGACAACCTGAAAGTCCTCGGCAGCTACACCTTCACCGACATTGAATACTCGAAGTCGATGACCAGCACCTTGAGCACACCGACCAATGTGATCGAGAACAAAGGCAACTCGCCAACCCAGGCACCGCGGCACATGGCATCGCTGTGGGCCGACTACAAATTCGACAGCGCGGCACTCGATGGTCTGCGACTGGGCGGTGGTGTGCGTTATGTCGGCTATAGCTGGGCGGATGCAGAGAACACCATGAAGGTGCCGTCCTACACATTGTTCGACGCATCGATCGGTTATGACCTCGGCAAGGTCGGTCTGAAGGGTGTCGACGTACGCCTGAATGCGAACAATCTGACCAACGAATCCTACGTGGCCTCCTGCGCCAGTCTGGACTTCTGCTACATGGGCGAAGAGCGCAACGTCGCCGCTACGGTCAGTTACCAGTTCTAAGCCTTTGTCTTGTGCATAAAAAAGCCAGCCCCTGAAATCAGGGGCTGGCTTTGTCGTATCTGAGGGGAAAGTTTCCATGCGTTCGTTTCTGGTTTTGTTGCACCGGTATATCGGGTTGGCCACGGCGGTTTTTCTGCTGCTGGCCGGGATCACCGGGAGCATTCTGGCGTTCAATCATGAGCTGGATGAGTGGTTGAATCCGGAGTTTTACGCGGCGTCGGCCGAGGGAGAACTTCTACCGCCCGGTGAGCTGGTCGATACGGTGCAATCGGTACATCCGAAGTTGCAAGTCTGGTACATGGAATACCCGAACGAGGAAGGCCACACGGCAATGCTTGCGACGGTTCCACGTAAAGATCCGGCGACGGGCGAACCGTTTAAAGAACGCAATCAGGTGTTCTACCTCGACCCGGTCAGTGGCGAACAGAAAGGCCAGCGTTACTGGGGCGAGTGCTGTTTCCAGCGTGAGAATTTCGTCCCGTTCATTCTTGAGTTTCACTACAACCTGACACTGCCCGGTAACTGGGGTTTGCTGTTGATGGGGTTGGTGGCCATCGCCTGGGTAATCGATTGCTTCATCGCCCTCTGGCTGACGTTGCCGCGGGGTAAACCGTTCTGGAAGAAGTGGTGGAGCGCCTGGAAGATCAAGGGCGGGCATACCTATCGACTCAACTTCGATCTGCATCGGGCAGGGGGTTTGTGGCTGTGGTTGTTATTGCTGCCGATCGCCGTCAGCAGCGTGGCGATGAACCTGCCGAGCCAGGTTTTCAAACCGGTGGTGTCGTTGTTTTCCCCGATTGAACCGAGCGTGTATGAAGCCCGAGGGCGAATGCCTGCCGAAGAGCTGGGGATCACCCGATTGAGTTATCAACAGGCGTACGAAAGAGCACAGCAGGAGGGAAAAAGGTTGGGGCTGACAGCAGCGATCGGCGAGTTGTATTACAGCTTTGAGTATAACTTCTACGGTGCGGGGTTCGGACAGCATGACACGGAGGCCCACGGCAAATCCTGGTTGTTCTTCCACGGTACGGACGGACGATTATTGGGGCAGGAGATTGCAGGAGAAGGGACGTTGGGAGAGCTGTTTTATCGGTTGCAGTTGCCGATACATGGGGGGCGGATCATAGGCTTCACCGGACAAGTGATGATCGCGATGTTGGGTGTTCTGATTGCGGGATTGTCGGGGACTGGCGTCTACATCTGGTGGCGCAAGTGGCAGGCTCGTCAGAGCAGCAAGGCACGCAGAGCGGTTTGAAGACAGATTTCCGGTGTCCCTTGAAACGACAAAACCCCTGTCTGCGTTAGCAGACAGGGGTTTCGGAATTCAATCTTGACGATGACCTACTCTCACATGGGGAAACCCCACACTACCATCGGCGATGCATCGTTTCACTTCTGAGTTCGGGATGGGATCAGGTGGTTCCAACGCTCTATGGTCGTCAAGAAATTCTGTGACCAGCCCGTTACCGCAGTAACGTTCCGGCAAAAATCGGTGACTTCTACTAAAACAAAACCCCAACTGCTTTCGCAATTGGGGTTTCGGAATTCAATCTTGACGATGACCTACTCTCACATGGGGAAACCCCACACTACCATCGGCGATGCATCGTTTCACTTCTGAGTTCGGGATGGGATCAGGTGGTTCCAACGCTCTATGGTCGTCAAGAAATTCGGGTACTGACTCGCGACCAGATGGCCTCGCTTCAGCAAATTGGATATGTGACAGCTGTCGGTGTCTTGTGAGCGTCGAACTTTCGGTTCATTGCGTCTTCACACACCGCAATCTGGTCTCTTTCGAGTCTACAGATTGCTTGGGTGTTATATGGTCAAGCCTCACGGGCAATTAGTATTGGTTAGCTCAACGCCTCACAGCGCTTACACACCCAACCTATCAACGTCGTAGTCTTCGACGGCCCTTCAGGGAACTCAAGGTTCCAGTGAGATCTCATCTTGGAGCTGCCGACCTGGGTCGCGCTCTGCGAGGCATACAGGCTGTACAACTCGCGGCCCGGCGAGACGATCGGATCGCCGCTGCGCGGGAAACTGGTGACGATCATGTCGTAGTCCCGGGCGTTGAGCCGGTTGATGTACTGCGCGGAATCGATACGTCGCAAATTGAGGCGTAATAACTTCGGATACGCAGACATTAGATCAGACGATCCGAGCCACCTTCGGCAACGCGCTGTTCGATCAGACGATCCGAACCGCCTTCGGCGATCATGGTGTGGGCCGGTTTGGCGGCAAATGCGTTGAAAGCCAGAACCGAGAGGGCAATGCTGAGGATGACTTGGCGTTTCATGATTGTGTGCTCCGGGGGTGTTGTTTGTTTGGTATGGAGCCGATGTTACGCCCGGGATTTTTTAAGAGAACTTCATTGACGTGATGGTGAACATCGACGCCGATGATGGTTTGTCACAGCACCTTCACTGCGCGGCCAATTGCCTGGATCGGCCCGGTGGGTTTGCCGATCGGCGAGCCGTTGGCGCCTTCCAGCGTCAGCTCGAACAATTGGTTAGGTTGCAGCGGCGGCAGTTTGTCCAGCGGGATCGACAGCGCCTGGCCCGGTTTGACCAGCCCCAGCGACACCGGACCCTGCCAGCCGTCGGCCTTGGTCCAGAATTCCAGCGCCTTGTCCGTCGGCACCTCGACCACGCCCAGCGGAATCAACTGAATCTCCCGCGGACTGCTGGCCTGGATCACCCAGCCCGGCGCCTTGTCCTGCGGGGCGACCAGCACCACCAGAAAGCTCGGTTTCGGGGTGGTTTGAGTTAGCAGGATCGAACCCAGCAACAAGGTCGCGGCCAGCCCGGCAGCGCTCAAGCCGCGCCACAGCGACAGGCGGTTCCACCAGGAAATCTCGGGCGCCACCTTATGGGTGAGTTGCCCGACACTGCGTTCGATGCGTTGCCACAACTGCGACGAGGGCTGATGCGCCGGCGCGAGGTCGGTCAGTTCCAGCAGGCGCCGTTCCCAGGCGTCCAAGGCCGCTTGCAGCTCGGGCTCGTTGGGCAACCGCCGTTGCACTTCGGCGCGCGCTTCGGCCGAGAGGGTGCCGAGCACGTATTCGCTGGCCAGTTCATCGCGTTCCTGCGCCGATTCGGTGGTCATCCCATGCACTCCCGCAACGCATTGAGGCTGCGCTTGATCCAGGCTTTGACGGTGCCCAGCGGCGTGTCGAGGCGTTGGGCGATCTGTGCGTGGCTGTAACCGTCGACGTAGGCGTGAAGGATGCAGCGGCGGCGTTGCGGTTCCAGTTGATGCAGGCAGCGATGGATGCGGGTCGATTGCGCCAGCGCATCGAAGTCGTCATCAATCGCCGGAGATTCGTTGCTGTCGTTCAACGGCGTTTCCCGGTCGTGATTGCGCAGCACATTCAGCGCCAGATGGCGGGTCACGCTGAACATCCAGCCTCGGGCCGAACCGCGCGCCGGATCGAAACCCGCCGCGCCGGCCCAGATCTTGATGAATGCGTCGTGAACGATGTCTTCGGCCAGCGCCGTGTCGCGCACCAGACGTCGGGCCACACCGAGCAGCCGCGGACTTTCCTGCACATACAATTCGCGCAGGGCCCCGCGCTCGCCGCGAGCACAGGCGGCGAGGCGGGCTTCGTAATCGAACGCGGTTTCGGGTAATGGCATGTCCTGCAATCTAGCAAGCATCGAGCAAACGTCCAGTCAGGCTCAGTTCGCGGCCCAGAAAATGTAGTCGGCCTGGTACTTCACCACTTCCTGTTTGCCCTTGTTCGCCGCCGTGCATTCGCTGCCCGGCGCCACGCCGCCCTTGAGCGCGACGCGCTGGATGTAGCTCACGCCGCTCATCGCGCCTTTGCCCTCGGCGGGGTTGGCCTTGACCAGCTGATAGGGCAGGTTGCCCGGGCTCGATGGCGCTACGGCCAGTTGCGTGCCGGTGACTTTCGAACCGTCCTTTGCCTGCCAGGTGGCGGGCGGGCCGAAGTAGGTGCCGACCTGTTTGCCGCTGCGATCGTTGAGCACCGCTTTCGGGCCGACGAACACCCACTCGGTCTGGCCGGCGACATTGGCCTTGTCCCGGCATTCGTAGGTGATCTCGCCGACCCCGGTGGTTTCCATCGCGATCTTGTGACCGTCCGGCACCTTGATCGCATCGGGATAACTGCTTTGGGCAAAGCTTGTCGAGGCGACGGCGAGCAAACCGGTGAAGCCGATCAGTTGGGTGATGTTCATCAGTGTTTCTCCGAAAAAGGGTAAACCGCTGACAGCCGAAAGAGGGCTGTTACAGGGACTACCCGCGACGGAGGCGTTTGGATGCAGGGCCCGACAAATAATTTTGAAAACACTGCAACCCCGCTCCCACAGGGATCTTCAGCATTGGTCAGATTGTTGTAACCAGCTCTTTCCCGGTTTTTGCCAATGCCAGGCCGGAGGCCTTCAGGAGTTCCTGAGTGTAGGCATGCTGCGGCGCCGCAAAAATCTCCCGGGACGACCCCTGTTCCACCACCTTTCCGTCCTTGATCACCATCAAATCGTGCGCCAGTGCATGCACCACCGCCAGGTCATGGCTGATGAACAGGTACGTCAGCCCATGGCGGATCTGCAATTGCCGCAACAACTCCACCACCTGTTTCTGCACCGTGCGGTCCAGCGCCGAGGTCGGTTCGTCGAGCAGAATCAGCGTCGGTTCCAGCACCAGCGCCCGGGCGATGGAAATGCGCTGGCGCTGGCCGCCGGAGAATTCGTGGGGATAGCGATGGCGGCTCTGCGGGTCGAGGCCGACTTCCTTCAAGACGCGGATCACCGCAGCCTCACGTTCTTCGGGCGTGCCGATGCCGTGGGTCAGCAGGCCTTCGGCAATGATCTGCTGCACCGACATCCGTGGGCTGAGGCTGCCGAACGGGTCCTGGAACACTACCTGAATCTGTCGGCGCAACGGGCGCATCAAGCGCTGATTGAGCAGGCTCAGTTGCTTGTTGCCGAAGCGAATCTCGCCCTCGGATTCCACCAGCCGCAGAATCGCCTGGCCCAGCGTCGATTTGCCCGAGCCGGACTCGCCGACGATCCCCAGGGTCTTGCCCCGTTGCAGCCGGAAACTCACGCCGTCCACGGCCTTGATGTATTGCTGGGTGCGGCTGAACAACGCCTTGGGCAGCGGGAACCAGACTTTCAGATCGTCCACCTCCAGCAGGTTGTGATCATAGCGACTCGGCACCGGTGCGCCCGACGGTTCCGCCTCGATCAGCAGCCGGCTGTAGGGATGCTGCGGGGCGCGGAACAGCATTTCGCAATCGGCCTGTTCGACGATTTCCCCGTGGCGCATCACGCACACCCGTTGGGCGATGCGCCGCACCAGATTGAGGTCGTGAGTGATCAGCAGCAGCGACATGCCGAGGCGTTGCTGCAACTCGATCAGCAGCTCGAGAATCTTCTGCTGTACGGTCACATCCAGCGCCGTGGTCGGCTCATCGGCGATCAGCAATTCCGGTTCGTTAGCCAGCGCCATGGCGATCATCACCCGTTGCCGCTGGCCGCCGGAGAGCTGGTGCGGATAGGCCTTCAGACGCTGCAACGGCTGGCGAATGCCGACCAGTTCCAGCAGTTCCAGCGTGCGCTGGCGCGCGGCGCGGCCCTTGAGTCCCTTGTGGATCTCCAGCACTTCGCTGATCTGTTTTTCCACCGTGTGCAACGGGTTCAGCGAGGTCATCGGCTCCTGGAAAATCATCGCGATGCGGTTGCCGCGCAAGCTGCGCATCTGCTGTTCACTGGCGTGCAGCAAGTCCACGCCGTTGTAACGGATGCTGCCCGTGCTACTGACGGTTTTGCCTGGCAGCAAACGCAGGATCGAGTGCGCCGTCACCGACTTGCCCGAGCCGGATTCACCGACCAGTGCCAGGCATTCGCCACGGCGGATGTCGAGGTTCACGCCGTGCACCACTTCGTGCCCGGCGAAGGCGACGCGCAGGTCGCGGATTTCAATCAGGTTATCGGTCATATCAGCTCCGGGGATCAGGATCGCGGATCGAACGCGTCACGGCAGGCTTCGCCGATGAACACCAGCAGGGACAGAATCAGCGCCAGGGCAAAAAACGCCGTCAGCCCCAGCCACGGCGCTTGCAGATTGCGCTTGGCCTGGCCGATCAGTTCCCCCAGCGATGCGGTGCCGGCGGGCATGCCGAAGCCGAGAAAATCCAGCGCGGTGAGGGTGGCAATGGCGCCGGTCAGAATGAACGGCAGGTAGGTGAGGGTGGAGGTCATGGCGTTGGGCAGAATGTGCCGGCGCATCAGCTCGCTGTCCGTCAGGCCCAGCGCCCGCGCCGCCTTGACGTATTCCAGGCTGCGCCCGCGCAGGAACTCGGCGCGCACCACATCCACCAGTGCCAGCCAGGAAAACAGCGCCATGATCCCCAGCAGCCACCAGAAACTCGGCGAGACGAAACCCGACAAAATGATCAGCAGGTACAGCACCGGCAATCCCGACCAGATCTCCAGCACCCGCTGCCCGAGCAAGTCGACCCAGCCGCCGTAATAACCCTGCAACGCCCCGGCCACGATGCCGACCAGCGCACTGACGGCGGTGAGGATCAGCGCAAACAGAATCGAAATCCGCGTGCCGAAAATCACCCGCGCCAACACGTCCCGCGCCTGATCGTCGGTGCCCAGCCAGTTGCTCGAGGACGGCGGGCTCGGCGCCGGTTCCGTGAGGTCGTAATTGACCGTGTCGTAGCTGAACGGGATCGGTGGGAACAGCATCCAGCCGCCCTGATCCTCGATCAGTTTGTGTACGTAATTGCTCGCGTAATCCGGCTGGAACGGCAGTTCGCCGCCGAAATCGGTTTCCAGGTAGTCGCTGAGGATCGGGAAGTAGAAGGCGTTGTGGTAGCGGATCACCAGCGGCTTGTCGTTGGCGATCAGTTCGCCGCCGAGGCAGATCAGGCACAGCCCGATGAACAGCCACAGCGACCAGCGCCCGCGACGGTTGGCCTTGAATTGGGCGATGCGCCGCCGGCCCAGAGGGGAGAGTGTGAACATCAGGCAGTCCTCGCCGAGAAGTCGATGCGCGGGTCGAGCAGGGTGTAGCAGAGGTCGCCGATCAGCTTGATCAACAGGCCGAACAGGGTGAACAGAAACAGCGTGCCGAACACCACCGGGTAGTCCCGCGACACCGCCGCTTCGTAGCTCATGCGCCCGAGGCCGTCGAGGTTGAAGATGGTTTCGATCAGTAGGGAGCCGGCGAAAAACACCTCGATCAACGCCGACGGCACACCGGCTACCACCAGCAGCATCGCGTTGCGAAACACATGGCCGTAGAGCACACGTCTTTCGGTCAGGCCTTTGGCGCGTGCGGTGATCACGTACTGGCGGCTGATCTCGTTGAGGAAGCTGTTTTTGGTCAGGATCGTCAGCGTCGCAAAACCGCCGATCACCAGCGCCGTCACCGGCAACACCAGGTGCCAGAGGTAGTCGCCGACCTTGCCCCACAGGCTCAGGCTGGCGAAGTTGTCCGAGACCAGCCCCTGTACCGGAAACCAGTTGACGTAGCTGCCCCCGGCGAACACCACGATCAACAGGATCGCGAACAGAAACGCCGGCATCGCGTAACCGACGATGATCGCCGTGCTGCTCCAGACATCGAACGCGCTGCCGTTGCGGATCGCCTTGCGGATGCCCAGCGGGATCGAAATCAGGTAGGTGATCAAGGTCGCCCACAGGCCGAGGGACAGCGACACCGGTAGTTTCTGTACGATCAGATCCGTCACCTTCGCACCGCGAAAGAAGCTGCTGCCCAAATCCAGTTGCGCGTAGTTCTTGAGCATCAGCCACAGGCGTTCGTGCATCGGCTTGTCGAAGCCGTAGTGGTGTTTGATCTCTTCGATCAGCGCAGGGTCCAGGCCACGGCTGCTGCGCCCGGCACCGCCGATCGCGGTGACCTCGCTGGCGCCGCCCATGCTGTGCCCGCCGAAGCCTTGCAGGCGGGCGATGGCTTGTTCCACCGGGCCGCCGGGCGCAGCCTGCACGATGACGAAGTTGACCACCAGAATGCACAGCAGCGTCGGGATGATCAGCAACAGACGTCGACTCAGATAACGCCACATGTCACTGGCCCCCCGCGAGCTGGCGCAAGGCACTCATCTGCTGATTGGTCAGCGGCTTGGCCGAGACCTCCCACCAGGTGTCGAGGCCTTCGCTGTAAATCGGCTGCACCGCAGGCCTGCCGAAGCGGTTCTGAAACACCGTCGGCGTGCCTTTGGAGTAGTAGTTGGGAATCATGTAGTCACCCCATTGCAGCACCCGGTCGAGGGCGCGGGCGTAACGCACCATGGCGTCGCGGGTATTGGCCTGCACCAGACCGTCGATCAGCCGGTCCACCGCCGGGTCCGCCAGCACCATCGAATTGGAGCTGCCGACCTGGGTCGCGCTCTGCGAGGCATACAGGCTGTACAACTCGCGGCCCGGCGAGACGATCGGATCGCCGCTGCGCGGGAAACTGGTGACGATCATGTCGTAGTCCCGGGCGTTGAGCCGGTTGATGTACTGCGCGGAATCGATACGTCGCAAATTGAGGGTGATGCCGATCTGCGCCAGGGTGCGTTTGTACGGCAGCAGCATGCGGTCGAAACCGCCCTGGCCGTCGAGGAAGGTGAATTCGAATGGCTCGCCGGCGGCGTTCACCAGTCGGTTGTTTTTCGGCGTCCATCCGGCTTCGGCCAACAGCTTCAGGGCCTGCAACTGCTTGTCGCGGATGTAGCCGCTGCCATCGGTTTTCGGCGCCTGATAGACCCGGCTGAAAACCTCGTCCGGAATCTGTCCGCGCAGCGGTTCGAGGATTGCCAGCTCGCCGGCGTCGGGCAAGGCGGTGGCGGCCATTTCACTCTTCGGCCAGTAGCTGTTCTGGCGCACATAGAAGCCGCGCATCATCTGCTTGTTGGTCCACTCGAAATCCCACAGCAGGCTCAGCGCCTGACGCACGCGGCGATCCTTGAACAGCGGATTCTGCAGGTTGAACACGAAACCCTGGGCGCAGGTCGGTTTGTCCGGGGCGAGAATTGCCTGTTGCAGGCGACCGTCGCGCAGGGCCGGGCTGTCGTAGCCGACCACGTAGCCGGAGGAGGAAAACTCGCGGTTGTAGTCGAACGCGCCGGCCTGCAGCAGTTGTCGGGCGACGTCGGTGTCGCCGTAGAAATTCACGGTCAGGCTGTCGAAGTTGTACATCCCGCGACTGACCGGCAGGTCCTTGCCCCACCAATCCGGATCGCGCTGGAAACCGATGCTGCGTCCCGCGTCGACCTTGCTCACCCGATACGGGCCGCTGCCCAATGGTGGTTCGAAACCGCCGCCGTTGGCGAAGTCGCGGGTTTTCCACCAGTGCTCGGGCACCGGTCGCAGCGACGCCAGATCCAGCGCCAGGGTGCGGTTGAGGTTGTTCTTGAAGGTGAAGCGAATCTGCCGCGGGCCTTCGATCAGCACGTCCTGCACGTCGGCGTATTGCTGGCGATAACTCAGGCTGCCCTTGGTCATCAACAGTTCGAAGGTGTAGCGCACGTCCTCGGCGGTGATCGGCGTGCCGTCGGCGAAACGCGCCTCGGGATTCAGGTTGAAGCGCACCCACAGACCGTCGGGATCGCGCTCCATGGTTTGCGCCACCAGACCGTAGACGGTGTAGGGCTCGTCCAGCGAGCGGAACGCCAGCGGCGAATACACCCAGTCGTTGACCTGCACCACGGGAATGCCCTGATCGGCATACGGGGTGATGTAGTTGTACTGACCGATCTCCATCGAAGCGCGGCTGAGCGAGCCACCCTTGGGGGCGTCGGGATTGACGAAGTCGAAGTGCTGGAAGCCGGCGGGGTATTTCGGCGCTTCGCCGTACACCGTCATCGCGTAGCTGCCGCCAGCCAGCGCAGCTGACGCGTTGCACAGCAGCGCGCTGCCGAGCAGCAGGCCGGCCATGTTGCGCAGAAAACTCATGAGATCACTCCTCAAACCTCTGAAAGAACAAGGACCCCCTGTGGGAGCTGGCAAGCCAGCTCCCACAGGGTTATGCAGTGCTCGTTCCTTAGAAGTGGTACGTCATGCGCGCAAAAAGCGTGCGGCCCAGCGGGTCGGTGTAGCGCGGGTCATAACCGCTCTGGAAGTTGTAAGCCTGGTTGGAGAACGGCGGATCGCGGTCGAACAGGTTCTTCACCCCGGCATCGACGTCCAGCACCTTGTCGAAGGTGTAGCCGGCCGACAGGTCCCACACCGAATACGACGCGACCCGCGCGTTGGTCTCGCGGTCGTAGTCGTTGTAGCCGGTGGTGAAGCGGTTGGTCAGCGCCGCGCGGGCTGCACCGAAGGTCCAGGAACCGGTCAGGTTGTGTTTCCAGCGGGCAATCACACCGTCGCCCTTGAAGTCGCCGACCTTGTCGGTGAACGGACCCTTGATGGTGCTCTGGAAGTCGTACTCGTCGACATAGGTGCCTTGCAGGCCCAAGCCGAACTGACCGTACGGCGTGTTCGGGAAGCGATAGTCCAGCGACACATCGACGCCGTTGGTTTCGACGATGCCGAGGTTGGCGTTGCCGGTGACGATGTAGTTGAGCGTGCCGTCGGCGTTGCGCACAAAGCGGTCAGGGTAGCTGCCGGCCTGATCGAACACGGTGGATTCCGGGAACGGCTGGATCTGGTTGGAGATGTGAATCCACCAGAAATCCAGGCCCACGGACAGATTGCTGACCGGCTGATAGACAAAGCCCAGCGTGACGTTGCGCGCCTTCTCCGGGGCCAGGTCTTCGTTGCCGCCGATCTGGTTGAGGAACTGCTGACCGCAATCGCGCCCGCCGTTGCCGCCCGGTTGCACCACGCCGCCGGTACACAGCACCGGGTCGTTGTAGTAGCCCTGGGTGTAGGTGATGCTGCGCGGCGAATACAGCTCATACAGCGACGGCGCGCGGAAGCCTTCGCTGTAGGCGCCGCGCACCACCAGCTCCTTGAGCGGCTGATAACGGAACGAATATTTCGGGTTGGTGGTGCTGCCGAAGTCACTGTATTTGTCGTGACGCACGGCGGCGGACAATTCCAGGCTGTCGAGTACCGGTACGTTGATTTCCGCGTAGGCGGCTTTCACGCTGCGGTCGCCCTCGACGCTGCCGGCCGGGTCGATGCCCAGGCTCTGGATGTCGCCGGCAAAGGCTTCGTAGTCTTGGTGGAATTTCTCTTTGCGGTACTCGCCGCCCAGGGCCAGGCCGGACGGACCGGCACCGAACCAGTCACCGATTTCGCGACTGATCCGCCCGTCGAAACCGGCGACCCGACCGACCGCCGTGGAATAGGCGCCGTGGTACGCGGCCTGGTCGATGTATTGCTGACCGGCGCTGGTCTGCGGGCCGAACGGGTTGAGCAGGCCGCTGGCCAGACCGTCGATCATCGCCTGATCGCTGACGTAGCCGCTGGTAACGCTGGAGACGATCTTGTTCTGGTTGTACGAGGCGCCGACGTTGTAGTCCCAGCCGCCAACCAGACCGTCGAAGCTCAGCAAAAAGCGCTGGCTGGTGTTCTGGTCTTTCGATTCACGCGGGCCGGCGGCGGTTTCGCGCCAGTTCACGTCCACCGGTTGCGTCGGGTCGAGGGCGAAACCGGTGGGCGCCGGGGTGATGCCGTTTCCGGGGTAGTAGGGCGAGGACGAATCCAGGCTCAGGCCGGTCAATGGCGCCGGGCCGACAGCGGTGGCGTTGTTGTTGCGCGACCAGAAGTATTCAAGGTTGACGTTGTGGTCGTCGGCCAGTTTGCCGGTGGTCTTGCCGAAGAACGACGTCTTCTCGGTCTGCGGCACCAGGTCGATGAATTCCCGGGTGCTGAAGCGGCAGAGGCCGTCGCGGGCCACCAGGTTGGGGCCGTTGCAATTGCTGTTGGCCAGCGGGTTGGTGGCGTTGCCGTTCTGGCTGTAGTTGCCGGGGAACGCGGTGCCGGAGGTCTGGTCCAGGCCCCGGCCGGGCACGTAGTCGCGGGCGAAGGAGCGGTCGTTGGCGTCGAGGTTCTGTTGCTTGTTGTAGTTGAACACGCCGAGCACGTTGAAGCGGTCCTGCTCCAGGTCGCCGTAGCCCCAGCTTGCGCTCATGTCCTTGGTCGCACCGCCGCCGCTGTGGGTCGGGGTTTCGCCGCCGAGGGTGAGCTGGCCGTCGGTCATGGATTTCTTGGTGATGAAGTTGATCACGCCGCCGATGGCGTCGGTGCCGTACAGGGCCGAGGCGCCGTCGCGCAGCACTTCCACGCGCTCGATCGCGGCAAACGGGATCATGTTCAGATCCACCGCGCCGCCGGCCGAGTTGGTGCCCGACAGGGCGTTGTTGGCCAGTCTGCGACCGTTGAGCAGCACCAGCGTCTTGTTCGCGCCGATGCCGCGCATGTCGGCAAACGATGCGCCGCCGGTGGCCGCGCCGACCGAGCCTGCGCTGTTGTTGATCGACTGGCTGCCGGTGATGCGCTGCACCAGTTCGGCGGTGGTGGTCACGCCCTGTTTGCGCAGTTCATCGGCCTTGAGCACGGTGATCGGCACCGCCGTTTCCGCATCGACCCGGCGAATCGCCGAACCGGTCACTTCGACCCGTTGCAGTTGCGTGGTCGGCGCAACCACCGCAGCGGCGGCCGGGACGCCGTTGTCGTCCTCGGCAGCCTGAACCCCGGCGCCCATCCCCATGGCCACCAGGTACAACGGAACGAAACGGTGGCGGGAAATCGTCGCCACCAAAGGTTTGAGCGTGAAGCGTGGAGTGTTCATCAGCATGGTTGTTTCCGACTTTGTTAGACGTTTATCGAAATGGCCTTGTGAGCCCTCTTTGCACGGAGCACGGTGGTGCCGCGCCGCGAAAACCACTTTCTTCAAGCAAGCCGATCCCCTCCGAAGACGCGCAGCGTTTTTCGGTCGGCCGATTGCGACGGGATTCAACGAACGGTGCCGGGCGCGTCCCTCACAGCGCGCCCGGCACCGCCGTCAGCGGGTGGTCATCACCGATATCTTGGTGATGCCCGAGCGCTCGATGGACGCCATGGCTTTGGCGACCTGGCCGTAATTCACGGCGGAGTCGGCCTGCAGCTGCACGCGTACGTCGGCATCCTTGGCCTTGACCTCCTTGAGGCTGGCCTCCAGTGATTCCGGCGCCAGCTCGGTCTTGGCCAGAAAGAACTTGCCGTCCTGATCGACGCTGACCACCACCGGGTCCTTCTTTTCGGCGGGAGCGACGGCGTCGGTTTTTGGCAGGTTGACCTTGATCGCGTTGGTCATCAGCGGCGCGGTGACGATGAACACCACCAGCAGCACGAGCATCACGTCCACCAGCGGCGTGACGTTCATTTCGCTGAGCACTTCATCGCTGTCTTGAGTGGAAAAGGACATCAGCTGGCCTCCCGCACGGCGGCCGTGGATTTGGCGATGGCCTGGCGGCTGATGGAAAACGCACTGCGCGAGGCGAGGGCGTCGAAGTCGTGGGCGAAGTCATCCATGTCCGCCGAAGCCAGCTTCAGGCGCCGCAGGAAGAAGTTGTAGATCAGCACCGCCGGCACCGCGACGGCAATGCCCACACCGGTTGCAATCAGCGCGTGGCCGATCGGCCCGGCCACGGTTTCCAGGCTGGCCGAACCGCTGGCGCCGATGCTTTGCAGGGCTTCCATGATTCCCCACACGGTGCCGAACAGGCCAATGAACGGCGCGGTGCTGCCGATGCTGGCGAGGATCGCTTGGCCGTTTTCCAGCGAGCGACGTTCCTTCTGGATCTGCTGGCGCAAGTTGCGTTCCAGACGATCGGAACGGTTGATGGTGTGCGCCAGTTGTTGGGTGGTGCGCGGGGATTCCTCCACCAACAGGGCTTCGAAACCGCTGCTGGCGATCCGCGCCAGCGAGCCCGGATACTGGCTGGCGTGTTCGGCGGCGGTCAGCAGATCCGGCGCGCCCCAGAAGGCTTTGCTGAACTGCCGGTTCTGGGTTTTCTGGCGCAGGTATTGCGCCGACTTGACCAGCAGGATCGCCCAGCTGACCACGGAAAACAGCACCAGCCCCCAGAGCACGCCGGGGACAATCATCGAAGACAGAGAATCGTTCATGGCTACACCTCGCTTGCGTTAATCGGTTGTGAGTTCGGTTGTGAGTTCGGTTGTCGCGCCGTCATTGCGGCAATTTGAAATCGATGGTCTGGGTAGCGAAGCCGTCGATCGGTGTGTCGCCGCGCTTGGCCGGAATGAACTTCCAGGCCTTCACCGCCGCGACTGCCGCGTCATCCAGTTGCGGCTTGCCGCTGGACTTGGTCACCGTCACCGAACCGGCGCGACCGTTGGCCAGCACCTGAATCCGCAGCACCACGCTGCCTTCCCAGTTGCGCCGCAGCGCCAGCGACGGGTATTCCGGCGGCGGGTTGCCGAGGCTGGCGAGGCCGGAAATCGCCGCCGACTCTTTCACCGGGCCCGGTGCCGCCGCAGGTGCCGGTGGCGCACTCGGGGTGGCCGGAGCGGCAGGCGCTGCCGGTTGCGCAGGGACGGGCGGCGCTTTCGGCGGCTCGGCCTTTTTCACCGGTTTGGGTTTCTCGACCGGTTTCGGTTTTTCGATCGGCTTGGGTTTCTCCACCGGTTTGGGCGGCGGCTTGACCGCGTCCTCGTCTTCCACCGGTTGTTCCGGTTCGGGAGGGGGCGGTGGTGGGGGCGGCGGTTCCGGTGTCGGCGGGGCCGGCGGTGTCGGGCTGGTCAGCTCGACGGTCATTTCCGGAATTTCCGGCGGCGTGGGCAGCGGCTCGGCCCGCGCCTGCTGGAAAAACCACCAGGCGCCGCCGTGTATCAGCGCCGACACCGCCACCAGCAACAGCATCTGCTGTTTGTTCAGGCCGCCGGGCTGCGACGTGTTGGCCTTGTAGACGGGCCGACCCGCCACCGACGCAAGCGCTGCGTTCGGTACTGGCCCCGGCGGCGTTCTGTGCTTTACCGCATCGTTCATTAAAGCTCCCTCGGGTGGATGAAGGGCAATAAGGTGCCGTTCGAACAACACAGCGTTGTTCGAGTGAGTGGTCGCAACTTTCATACGGGTGTGCAGAAGCCGATAGTTGAACTATCTATTGAACAGGGCTTGTGCAGCTTATTGCTTCAGTAATGTCGACTTCGATGGTTCATTGATCCGGTCCGTGGCTGTTCTTTTATGACTGAGTGGCGAATGTCATTCTTGCCCTCATGGTTGATGCAATAGCAACCGCTGTGCCAAACAGTAAACAAATGTGTAGCGGTTATTTCACGGATGATACGTATGTCGCATTTATATAAGTTTCATTGAGCACACCGGTTTTCATGGGCGCATAACCTCCCGACAGCCCTGTTTTCAGGGCTTTTTTCAGGGCGAGACAGGCTTGGCGCGGTATCGCGCTGTTCAGCGAGATAGAGCGGCTGTTCTCGTGTCGGCCAGGACGCGTGATGGTGCGTGGCGGACTGATTTGGTGCGGGTCTGTGTTTTAGCGGGTCACAGGCGATGTTCCTTGTTTTTGTCTAAATAAAATCGGCTCTGGGTAATGATTGATAGTGCAGTTTTGGTGCGCTTTGGACATTAACGCCGAACAGCAAAAGTTGTATCGGTGTGCTGTCTGAAAGTTATTGTCGAACAATGTGTTCTTGCATTCATTAATGCAGCGCGCACGCAATGGCTTCTTGCGTGCTATTTAAAAAATAAATAGTGCAGGCGTTCAGGTAATAAAAGGAATGCACGGACTGTTCGGCGGGCGAACGCGGCGCAGGTAAACGGGCATCGAGAGAAGAGGGTGGCGCAGCAGATGAAGATTCACGCGGTGAACTCCTTGTTGCCAGCTCGGATACGCGAACTTTTGGTTCGGTATCGCACCTTACAAGAACGCGGATAGCGTTCGCTGATTGCTCTTGGTGCGGGATGGGCACCGCCAGCGCTGTTTTGCGAGATCAGGGATTCGCAAGCTGCCGATGAATGCGCAATCCGTGCCAAATTCGATACAACAGCTATAAATAGGGCCAGGCAGGACGCCTTTTGCAGTGGAGGAGGGGTTATGTATCAGCTCTACGGACATCGCAATTCAGGGGCCGCGGCCATCGAGGCGGCGCTCGAGCTGTGCCAGGTGGCTTACCGCTTCATCGATATCGAGGCCAGTGCGGAAGCGGCCCAGGAGCTGGCGCGGCTCAATCCGCTCAAACAGATCCCGACCCTGCAACTGCCGGACGGCAGTGTCATCACCGAAAGTGCGGCGATTCTGATTCATCTGGGGCAAAGCTTTGCGCAATCCGGCCTGCTGCCAGCCAACGGCGCTGACCGCGATCAGGCGATTCGGGGCTTGGTGTACATCGTCAGCAATTGTTATGCAGCCATTGGGATCATTGATTACCCGGAACGCTGGCTGGTGATGCCGGACGAGGCCTCGCGACAGAATCTGATGGCGGGGGCGCGGGAACGACTGCACTGGAGCTGGGAGGTGTTTGCCGATCAGTTCTCCGCCGAGCTGTACCTGGACGATGAAACACCGGGGGCACTGGACGTGCTGGCGGCGGTGGTCACGCGCTGGGCCGGTGCCCGCGAACACCTGCGCCAGGCCCGACCCGGTTTCCATGCATGGCTGCAACGCATCGACCGGCACCCGGTGCTGGCGCCGGTCTTTGCGCGGCATTGGCCCGGTTAAGAAATCGAATCAGATGGTGATCGTTGATCGTTCCCACGCTCCGCGTGGGAATGCCTCTTGTGACGCTCTGCGTCACGCTTTGGGACGCGGAGCGTCCCCGGCTGCATTCCCACGCTGAGCGTGGGAACGATCAAGCGTGGGAACGATCAGGGTGAAGGCATTATTCCCCGCGAATGTACTGCTCCAGCTGTTTGATCAGCTCGGCCTGCTCGGCAATCGCTTCCTTGACCAGGTCGCCGATCGACAGCAGGCCGATCAGTTTGCCGTTCTCCACCACCGGCAAGTGACGCAGGCGTTTGTCGGACATGATGCCAAGGCAGGTGTCGACGGTCTGGTGGGTGTCCACCGTGATCACGTTAGCCACCATGATGTCGCGCACCGGCGTGCCCACCGAGGAGCGCCCGTGCAGCACCAGTTTGCGCGCGTAATCACGCTCGCTGATGATGCCCACCACTTTGTCGTCTTCCACCACGAGCAGGGCGCCGACGTTCTTCTCGGCCATTTTCATCAGCGCTTCGAGCACCATGTGATCGGGTTTGATCTGGTGCACTTCCTGATTTTTCGGATCTTTGAGCTTGAGCAGCTGGGCGACGGTTTTCATGGCGGTTACTCAGGTGTTGTCGTTGTTCTCCAAGCATCGTAGACGCAGGCGCGCAGGGCAAGGCCGCAAAACGGCAGATAACACGCAAAAAACGTCATTTGACCGGGTTTTTCATGGCGAGGCCTTTCTCACGGGTTACGGCAATGCCGCGTAGAATGCCCGTCTGAATCAATTCCTGAGGTTGCAGTGGTGGATTTACAGCAGGGCTTCGTCCTGACCCGGCATTGGCGCGACACCCCGGCCGGCACCGAAGTCGAGTTCTGGCTGGCGACCGACGCCGGGCCGCGCCGTGTGCGTCTGCCGCATCAGCCGTCGGTGGCGTTCATCCCGGCGGCGCAGCGCGAGCAGGCCGAGCGGGTGCTGGCGGACGAAAAGAACGTCGAACTGCGCCCCCTGGCCTTGCAGGATTTCGAGCATCGCCCGGTGCTCGGTCTGTACTGCCAGCAGCATGGTCAGTTGATGCGCCTTGAAACCGCGCTCAACCGCCACAGTGTCGATGTCTTCGAAGCCGATGTGCGACCGCCCGAGCGTTACCTGATGGAACGTTTCATCACCGCGCCGGTGTGGTTCAGCGGCACGCCCGATGCCGACGGCGTGTTGCTCGACGCCCACCTCAAGCCTGCCCCCGACTATCGCCCGCAACTGCGGCTGGTCTCGCTGGACATCGAAACCACCGAGCAGGGCGAGTTGTACTCCATCGCCCTGGAAGGCTGCGGCGAACGTCAGGTGTACATGCTCGGCGCACCGAACGGCGATCACAGCATCGTCGACTTCGACCTCGAGTACTGCGAATCGCGCACCTTGATCCTGAAAAAGCTCAACGACTGGTTCGCCCGTCATGACCCCGACGCGATCATCGGCTGGAACCTCGTGCAGTTCGATCTGCGCATCCTCCACGAACACGCTCGGCGCCTCGGCGTGCCGCTCAAACTCGGGCGTGGCGGCGAGGAAATGCAGTGGCGCGAACACGGCAGCCGCACTCATTACTTCGCGGCCGCGGCGGGGCGGCTGATCATCGATGGCATCGAATCCCTGCGTTCGGCGACCTGGAGCTTTCCCTCGTTCAGTCTGGAGAACGTCGCCCAGACCTTGCTCGGCGAGGGCAAGTCCATCGACAACCCGTACCAGCGCATGGACGAGATCAACCGCATGTTCGCCGAGGACAAACCGGCGCTGGCCAAGTACAACCTCAAGGACTGCGAACTGGTCACGCGGATCTTCGCCAGGACCGAGCTGCTGAAGTTTTTACTGGAGCGCGCCAGCGTCACCGGGCTGCCGGCGGATCGCAGCGGTGGCTCGGTGGCGGCATTCACGCATTTGTACATGCCGTTGATGCACCGCCAGGGTTTTGTGGCGCCGAACCTTGGCACCAATCCTCCGCAGGCCAGCCCCGGCGGGTTTGTCATGGACTCGCAACCGGGGCTGTACGAATCGGTGCTGGTGCTCGACTACAAAAGCCTTTATCCGTCGATCATCCGCACCTTTCTGATTGACCCGGTGGGGTTGATCGAAGGCTTGCAGCATCCTGACGATAGCGACTCGGTGCCGGGCTTTCGCGGTGCGCGCTTTTCCCGCACCCGGCATTGCCTGCCGTCCATCGTCGCCCGGGTCGCCGAGGGTCGCGAGACCGCCAAGCGCGAACACAACGCGCCGTTGTCCCAGGCACTGAAGATCATCATGAACGCCTTCTACGGCGTGCTCGGTTCCAGCGGCTGCCGGTTTTTCGATACGCGGCTGGCGTCCTCGATCACCCTGCGCGGCCACGAGATCATGCTGCGCACCCGGCAGTTGATCGAAGCCCAGGGCCACGCGGTGATTTATGGCGATACCGACTCGACCTTCGTCTGGCTGCGTCGCTCCCACGGTCAGGAAGAAGCGGCGCAAATCGGTCGGGCCTTGGTGCAGCACGTCAACGATTGGTGGCGCGAGCATGTGCGTGAGCAATACGGTCTGGAAAGCGCCCTCGAATTGCAGTTCGAAACCCACTACAAACGCTTCCTTATGCCGACCATCCGTGGCGCCGAGGAGGGCAGCAAAAAGCGCTACGCCGGCCTGGTGACCCGCGCCGACGGCAGCGAGGAAATGGTCTACAAAGGCCTGGAAACCGTGCGCACCGACTGGTCGCTGCTGGCCCGGCAATTCCAGCAGGAACTGTACGAGCGGATCTTCCAGCGCAAGCCGTATCAGGATTACGTGCGCGAGTACGTGCGCAAGACCCTGGCCGGCGAGTTCGACGAGCGACTGGTCTACCGCAAGCGCCTGCGCCGTACCCTCGACGATTACGAACGCAACGTGCCGCCCCACGTGCGCGCCGCGCGGCTGGCGGACGATTACAACGCGCAGCACGGTCGCCCGCGCCAGTACCAGAACGGCGGCTGGATCAGCTACGTCATCACCTTGGCCGGCCCCGAACCGCTGGAAGTGCGCCGCGCCGCCATCGACTACGACCACTACATCACCCGCCAGCTGCAACCGGTGGCAGATGCGATCCTGCCGTTTGTCGACGACGATTTCTCAACCCTGATCGGGGGGCAACTGGGCCTGTTTTGAGTCCAGCAACTGCAAAGTCCATTCGTCCTGAATGCCGTGAAAGAAACGCTCCAGCGCCTGATGCCAGAGGCTGTCTTCGTCGGCGAACTGGGCGAACAGGGTCATTGATGAATGGAATTTCAGGTCGTCCGGATGGCCGAAAATCTCGGCAATCGAACGCTGCTGAACGTTCAGCACCAGCTGCGTGCAAATCCGCAGGCGGGCGCCGAGCAACGGGTGGGCAAGGTAGGCGCGGGTTTCCGGCGCCGAGCTGATTGCGAAGCGCCGCGACATCTCGCTGCCGCCGAGCCCGGCGAACTGCGGGAACACGAACCACATCCAGTGGCTGCGCTTGCGGCCCTCGCCGAGTTCGCGCTGGACCCGTTCGAACACCGGGTCCTGGGCGAGCACGAAGCGTTGCAGGTTGAATGGATCGTCCTGATCAGTGCTTCTCATAACGAAGCCCTCTGTCAGTCGGCGGTGGCTCAGACCATGGCCAGCCGCTGCTTGCGTTTGGGCGCCTGAAACACCTGGTCCAGCGCCGCCAGATCCCCGGCCTCGAGTTGCAGCTGCGCCGCTTGTGCATTGAGCTGCACGTGTTCCGGACGCACGGCCTTGGGAATCGCAATCACCCCATCCTGACGCAGAATCCACGCCAGCGAAACCTGTGCCGGGGTCACGCCGTGACGAGCGGCAATCTGTTTCAGCACCGGCTCGGCCAGCATCGCGCCGCCCTGGCCGATCGGGCAGTACGCCATCAACGGCATGCGCTGCTGTTGGCACCACGGCAGCAGGTCGAATTCGATACCGCGCTCTTCCAGGTTGTACAGCACTTGATTGGTGGCGCAGGCCGAATGCGACAGTTCCTCAAGATCATCGACGTCGAAATTCGACACGCCCCAGCGACCGATCTTGCCGGCCTCGCGCAGGCGCTCGAAGGCCTCGACGGTTTCTTCCAGCGGATACTGGCCGCGCCAATGCAGCAGATAGAGGTCGATGTAATCAGTGTCGAGCCGGCGCAGACTGCGCTCGCAGGCCTGGGGAATGCCTTGGCGGCTGGCGTTGTGCGGGTAGACCTTGCTCACCAGAAACACTTGATCGCGCAGGCCGGCGATGGCTTCGCCGACCACGCTTTCGGCACCGCCTTCACCGTACATTTCCGCAGTGTCAATCAGGGTCATCCCCAGTTCGATGCCACTGCGCAGGGCCGCCACTTCACGCTTGTGCGCCGAGCGGTCTTCGCCCATGCGCCAGGTGCCCTGGCCAATCACCGGCACCTGCACGCCAGCCAGTTCGAGGGTACGCATTCAAACCTCCTTTCTGAAACGGTCGATACCTTTAAGTGGGCAGCAGGATAGCCCACGGGTTCCGTCCGGTTCCAGAAAGGAGGTCAGGTGCTTACTTGGCGGAGAACTTCAACACCACGCTCTGCGTGTAGGTCTGTCCCGGATCCAGTCGGGTACTTGGGAAGTTCGGCTGGTTCGGCGAATCCGGATAGTGCTGAGTTTCCAGGGTGAACGCGCCCCAGTGCGGATAGACCTTGCCACCCTTGCCCTTGACCGTGCCGTCGAGGAAGTTGCTGGTGTAGAACTGCACGCCTGGTTCGTTGGTGAACAGCTGCAAGTGGCGACCGGATTGCGGGTCGCTGACTTCGGCGGCGAGTTTGCTGACGTCTCCCTTGGTGTCCAGCGCCCAGTTGAAATCGAAACCGCCCTGTTTTTCTTCGGCGAATTTCAACTGCAGATGATCGGCCTTGATGTGCTGGCCGATGGCGGTCGGTTTGGTGAAGTCCATCGGCGTGCCGGCCACGGGCGCCAGTTCGCCGGTCGGAATCAGTTTGGCGGTGACCGGGGTGTAATGGCTGGCGTGCAGGGTGGCGACTTGCTTGAGGATGTCGCCATTGCCGGCGCCGGCGAGGTTGAAGTAGCTGTGGTTGGTCAGGTTGAGCACCGTCGGTTTGTCGGTGCTGGCCTTGTAGTCGATGCGCAGCTCGTTGCTGTCGGTGAGGCGGTAGGTCACTTCGGTGGTGAGGTTGCCGGGGAAGCCCATTTCGCCGTCTGCCGACAGGTAGGTCAGGGTCACGCCGACCGAATCCTTGTCCTTGGTTTCTTTCGCCTTCCAGACCTTTTTGTCGAAGCCCTGAGTGCCGCCGTGCAAGGCGTTGGTCTTGTCGTTCTGCGGCACTTGGTAGCGCTTGCCGTCGAGTTCGAAAGCGCCGTCGGCCAGGCGATTGCCGAAGCGGCCGATGGTCGCGCCGAAGTACGCGGTGCCTTTCTGGTAACCCTGCACATCGTCGAAGCCGAGGACGATGTCGTCGAGCTTGCCGTGTTTGTCCGGCACCTGCAGCGACTGCAAGGTTGCGCCGTAGGTGATGACCGTGGCCTGCATGCCGTGGCTGTTGCGCAGGATGTATTGCTCGACCGGCGTGCCGTCATTGGTTTTGCCGAAGGCTTTGTGTTCGCTGGTCAGGCCGGCGGCCTGGGCGGAGAGGGTGGCGATCATCAGGGACAGTCCGAGGCCGCAGAGTGAGTGTCGGGATTGAAGCATGGGTTGACCTTCCTTTTTGTTGTTGTTTTGAAAATCGTTAAATAGTCATGCTAATTAATGGATGAATGGGAATTTATAGCGGATTAAACGATTAATGCAAAAATAAAGTCGGACTAAATTGATTGAGCCAGCGGTGCCGAAGGTCGGGAATCCACGCCGGCACTGCACTTTTGCGAAATCCCCGGCTCTATCCATGGCCAGGGTGCGGTGACTTCCGCCGCACAGGAACGTGTCCGTCAAAGAATTCATGCCGAGAGTTTTGCACCCCATCGCTGCATTCATTTATCGCCCGTGCCTGCTGCTGGCCTTTTTGTCGACGCTGCTGCTCGGCGGTTGCAGCCATCAGGACGGCAACAATTTCATCACCCAGATGCGCGAGGGCAGGCCTCAGGAATTTCTTCAGACCAGTGTTGACCGCATGGCCACGTTGGCGATGCGTGACAACCTCGACAGCCTCTATCGCTTGATGGGCAAGTTGTACCTGCGCAACCCGGACGAGTTGCGCAAATCCGGCTTTCTCGACATTCGCACGGCGGTCAAACAGGTGCGGCTGGCCATCGAACAACAGCAACCTTTGCCGACCCTCGGCGGCAAAAAGGATCTGGCAGCGCTGAGCTATGCCATGAGCCCTGAATTTCTCGGTGACCGGGTGGGTGCGTTCATCTACGCGATCGGCAGCATGTTGGTCACCGCCCACGGCAACCGCACCGAGTTCTACATGACCGATGCGATCAACCCGACCTTCGTCAACAACGCCGCGCGCAACATCGAGAAAGCCACGTGGATCCTCGCCCAACGGCAGAACAAGGAGGGCCAGCCGCTGCTGTTTTCCAACGAAATTTCCGAGGAGGGCAGCAACCTGAGTTTTGCCACGGAGTTTGGCAAAGTCGTGGCGCGTCTGGATCTGCTGACCCAGATGCTCGACGAGCGCTACCGGCGCATCGGGCTGAATTACGCCCAGAGCCTGTTGTTTTTGAATTTTTTGCCAGTGCAGTGAAATGGCATAACGATAGATCCGATCGATATAGGGCGTTATAAGAAAACTGGTTATGCTGCGGGCCGGATTTTCCTGTGGTTTGTCTGGACGTCTTAATGGAATTGGCAAATTTCGGCCTGGTGATTGCCGGGCTGGTGGTGGGGTTCATCGTCGGCATGACCGGTGTCGGCGGCGGTTCGTTGATGACGCCGATCCTGCTGTGGTTCGGCATCAATCCGGCCACAGCGGTGGGCACGGATCTGCTGTACGCGGCCATCACCAAATCCAGTGGCGTGCTGGTGCACAGGAAGAACAAGAACATCGACTGGGCCATCACCGGCTGGCTGACCCTGGGCAGTGTCCCGGCGGTGGCCATGACCTTGTGGTTCCTCAGCACCCTGCACACCGCACCGGACGCGATGAACGCCATCATCAAGCAGGCGCTGGGCTTCGTGCTGTTCGCCACGGCGCTGGCGATTCTGTTCAAGAAGCGCCTGCTGGAATTCGCCCACAAACGTGCCGGCGGCAACTACAACCCCAGCGGTGCGCGCCTGAATGTCATGACCGTGATCACCGGTCTGATCCTCGGCACCATGGTCGCCCTGACCTCCATCGGCGCTGGCGCCCTCGGCACTGTCGCACTGTTCATCCTCTATCCGCTGCTGCCGACCCGCCGCTTGGTCGGCACCGAAATCGCCCACGCCGTACCGCTGACCCTGGTCGCCGGCCTCGGCCACGCGAGCATGGGCAACATGGACTGGGGCGTGCTGGGCTTTCTGCTGGTCGGCTCACTGCCGGGCATCTGGCTCGGCAGCCACCTGACCGGCCGCGTCTCCGATGAACTGCTGCGCCCTTGCCTGGCGACGATGCTGGTGTTGATCGGTTACAAGCTGGCGTTCTGATCGGCAGGCAGCCATGAGCGAAATCACATTCCATTGCAATGGCCGTCTCGCCATCACGGTCGAGCCCCGGGAAATACGCATGAGCCACTGGCTCTACGCGCCTCTAGTGGTTGATCAGCAGCGCCAACAGACGCTGCTGGACTTGAGTGGCAGCCAGTGGGACCTGACTTCCACTACCAATGAAACCGCTGGCGGTATTGATCTACTGCTGCGCAAATATCCGGGTGACAAACCAGCGGTGACATTGAGCGTCAACCTTGATGACGGAATGCTTTGGCTTGGCGGCCGATGCGTCGAACTCTCCGGGCTGGAAGCGGCGCTGGAATTGGCGCTGAGCCAAGCGATCACTGGCTGATAGAGCGCTTCATCACCGTCACCGGCAATCCGTCATATTCCATTTCCTCCAGCACCTCCCAACCCAGGCGCGCATATAGCGACTGCGCGGCATCGGTGTACAGGTACAACTGTGGCACCCCCAGTGCGGCGGCTTCCTCGACGATGCGGTTGACCAGTTGCGAAGCGATGCCGCGGCCGCGCTGTTCGGCCTTCACGTAGACCCCGGCCAGCCACGGCGTCAATTGCGGACGGGCATCCATGTCGCTGTCGATCAGCAGCGCACCGCCGAGCAGTTTTCCGTCTTCGATCGCCACTACCACGCTGGGAATCGCACCTTTGCCGCAGGCGGCGCGCATACGTTCGGTGCGGCTGGCGAGGGTGTCTTCGGGTTTGTACTGGCCCCATTCCTTGAAGTTGAGTTCGGCCAGTTCTTCAATCAGTTCGGGGTGATCGCACAGGTAGTCGATGTGCATGCGCGTTGAACTCCATTTCACAGGTTGAACAGCCACCCTAATGCGGTCATAAAAGGTAATCAAATGCGCGACATGATCGCGCCCAACCGGTTGCGCAAAACCGGTGCTGACCTAAGCTTTGGGCAAGGCGAAACACTTTTGCCGGGCAGCCTCCGGAACAATCGCCGCGATGCGCAATCATTAGAGCGTGGATATCAAAAGGAGATGCGCATGCTCATCAGGTCACTGACCCTGACACTCTTGCTGGCGATTGCCGGCCCCCTGTTCGCCGCCGACGGCGATTCCCCTCTGGACGTCGACAAGGGCATTAACCGCCCATTGATCGTGATCGCTTCCAGCACAGTCGATTCTTATTGGGTCAGCCTGAAAAAAGCGCTGGACGACCCGGCCAACAAACAAGGCATCGCCGACCGCAAGATCAAGGTTTACACCATTCTGAGCATGAGCGGTCAGGTCGATGGCAAAAGCCTCGAGCAGCAGCAAACCATGGCGCTGCTGCGCTCGCTGAAGCTGGGCGCCGGGGCGTATCCGAAAGTCTTCCTGGTGGGCAAGGATGGCGAGACCAAACTGACGGCTTCGGGGGATGAAGCGGCGGCGGTCGACCTGAAGAAAATCTTCGACACCATTGATGCGTTGCCTGCCGCCGAGAAAGAAACTACTTCCACCGTGGTCACCGCCCCGGCCGCTGCGGAACCGGCGCCGGCCAAGGGCGCGAAAGGGACAAAACCGGCGAAGCCGACCAAACCGGCCAAGCCGCCGGAAATGCCGGATGATTGATGTTCTGATTCAGGGGTGATCAGAAAAGTAAAACGGGCGACCTTCTCAGGTCGCCCGTTTTTTATGGCGTGATTACCGGGTCAATTCCCCCAGAATCCTGTGCGCAATCTTCACCCGCTCTCCATTCGGGTAATTGCGGTTCGCCAGAATCACGATCCCGACTTTCTTCGACGGCACGAATGCGACGTAGGCGCCATAACCCCCGGTGGAACCGGTCTTGTTCAGCAGCACGTTCGCCGGTTCAGGCTGTGGCGGATTCAGCCATTTGACCTTGTGCGCCTCCATGGCCATTGGCGTCGAGTTGCCGTCCAGCAGGCGGTCGAGGCTGATCGGGTACGTGTAGCGCTCCCAGCCCAGGCCCTGGGTCATGTCGCCGACGGTGTAGTAGCCGGTGTGAGTGAGGGCGATGGCTTTTTGCAGAGGCGTTTCGAGTTTGGCGGTGTCGAGGTTGGCCTGGACGTATTGCAGCAGGTCGGCGGCGCTGGTTTTCACGCCGTAGGCTTCGGAATCGAGGGCGCCGGGGCTGACTCGAATCGGTTTGTTGTTCTTGTCATAGCCTTGGGCGTAGAGCTTTTGTTCAGACGCGGGCACCGACAGGAAGGTGTGCTTGAGCCCGAGTTTCGGCAGCAGGGTTTCGGTCATGACCTGATTGAACGGTTGACCGAGGCTTTTTGCGGCCAGGTAGCCGAACAGGCCGATGCTCGGGTTGGAATACAGGCGATGGCTGCCGGCCGGATACGTCGGTTTCCACTGTTGGTAATAGCCGAGCATCTTGTCGGCAGAATCCGCAGCATCCGGGAATTGCAGCGGCAGCCCCCCGGCGCTGTACGTGCCCAGTTGCAGCAGGCTGATGTGGTCGAAGGCGCTGCCTTTCAGTTCGGGCCAGTGCTGGCTGGCCGTATCGGAGAGTTGCAGTTTGCCGCTGGTTTGGGCGTAGGCGGCGAGGGTCGCGGTGAAGGTTTTGCTTACCGAGCCGATTTCGAACAGGGTGTTTTCACTCACTGCCTGCCCGGTGCTTTTGTCGGCGACACCGTAGTTAAAGTAATGTGCCTTGCCATCGACGGTCACGGCTACGGCCAGTCCCGCGATGTCCTGTTGCTGCATGACCGGGGTCACGGTGGCCTTGACCAGCGCCTGCAACTGATCGTCGGTTTGTGGGGCGGCCAGGCAGGTGGCGGCGCTGAAGAAAAGTCCGAAAGCGCTGTAGGACGTGAGTTTTCTCAGGTTGGTCGAAGACATGTTTGAACCACTCTCCATGAGTGTTGATGGTGTTATCCCGCTACACTGCGAGCGTTTTTTCATTGGGCTGCTGATCGGCGCCGCCAAATCTAGGCAGTCCGCTGTCTTTCGGCAAACGATGAAAACTCGGATGAGCCATTAGAAAAATTTGGGATTAGGCATGATTCGACCTCAATTGCCTTTGAATGCATTGCGCGCCTTCGAAGCCTCTGCGCGTCATTTGAGCTTTACTCGCGCCGCCGTGGAGTTGTGCGTGACCCAGGCGGCCGTCAGCCATCAGGTCAAAAGCCTCGAGGCGCAACTCGGCGTGATCCTGTTCAAACGCCTGCCCCGTGGGCTGATGCTGACCGGCGAGGGCGAAACCCTGCTGCCGGTGCTGACCACATCGTTCGATCATATCGCGCAGATGCTCGAGCGTCTGGCGGGCGGGCAATATCGGGAAATGCTCACGGTCGGCGCGGTGGGCACTTTCGCGGTGGGCTGGTTGTTGCCGAGGCTGGCAGACTTTCAGGCGAAACATCCGCTCATAGATTTGCGGCTGTCGACCAACAACAATCGGGTGGATGTCGCCGCCGAGGGACTGGATTACGCGATCAGGTTTGGCGCCGGGGCGTGGCACGGTATTGAAGCGACCCGTTTGCTGGAGGCGCCGTTGTCGGTGCTCTGCGTGCCGGAAATCGCCCGGCAACTGCACATGCCGGGGGACCTTCTGCAGCAGCGTTTGCTGCGTTCCTATCGCACCGATGAGTGGCCGGAGTGGTTTCATGCGGCCGGTCTTGCGACCCATGCCGCACCGCCCCAGAGCATCGTGTTCGACTCGTCGCTGGCGATGATGGAGGCGGCGTTGCAGGGCGGCGGGGTGGCACTGGCGCCGCCGTTGATGTTTGCCCGACAACTGGCGGCGGACCTGATCCGCCAACCCTTTGCCATCGAAATCACCACCGGCAGCTATTGGCTGACGCGGTTGCAGTCACGGCCGGAGACGTCGGCAATGGCGGCGTTCAGGCACTGGTTGCTGGAAATGTCCGGCTAGTGAAAATTCTTGTGGGAGCGAGCTTGCTCGCGATGACGGCCTCAAATTCGAAACATCTATCGGCTGAGACTCCGCCATCGCGAGCAAGCTCGCTCCCACAGGGAATTGCGTTGAATCCGGGTCAGCGCACCAGGCAGGGACGCTTGTTATCGAACGTCCAGCCCGGAATCAGAAACTGCATCGCCACGCTGTCATCCCGCGCGCCCAGCCCCATGCCTTTATAGAGCTCGTGGGCCTTGGCCACCTGATCCATGTCCAGCTCCACGCCCAGCCCCGGTTTCTTTGGTACCGGCACGCAGCCATCGACGATTTGCAACGGTGCCTTGGTCAGGCGCTGGCCGTCCTGCCAGATCCAGTGGGTGTCGATGGCGGTGATCTCGCCCGGCGCGGCGGCCGCGACGTGGGTGAACATCGCCAGGGAAATGTCGAAGTGGTTGTTGGAGTGCGAGCCCCAGGTCAGGCCCCATTCGTGGCACATCTGCGCCACGCGCACCGAGCCCTGCATGGTCCAGAAGTGCGGGTCGGCCAGCGGAATGTCCACCGACTGCAGCTGAATCGCGTGACCCATTTCACGCCAGTCGGTGGCGATCATGTTGGTGGCGGTTTTCAGCCCGGTGGCGCGGCGGAATTCGGCCATCACTTCACGGCCCGAGTAACCGTTTTCCGCACCGCACGGGTCTTCGGCGTAGGCCAGCACATGATGCTGATCGCGGCACAGACGGATCGCTTCTTTCAGTGACCACGCGCCGTTCGGATCGAGGGTAATGCGGGCGTCAGGGAAGCGCTCGGCCAGTGCGGTCACCGCTTCGATTTCGGCATCGCCGCTGAGCACGCCGCCCTTGAGCTTGAAGTCCTTGAAGCCATAGCGCGCATGGGCCGCCTCGGCCAGGCGTACCACGGCGTCGGCGGTCATGGCTTTCTCGTGACGCACGCGGAACCAGTCGTTGTCGGCATCCGGTTCGCTGCGGTAGGCGAGGTCGGTTTCCCGGCGATCGCCCACGTAGAACAGGTAGCCAAGCATCTTCACTTCATCGCGTTGCTGACCTTCGCCGAGCAATGCGGCCACCGGCACGTCGAGGTGCTGGCCAAGCAGGTCGAGCAGGGCGGCTTCGAGCCCGGTGACCGCGTGAATGGTGATGCGCAGGTCGAAGGTTTGCAGGCCACGGCCTCCGGCGTCGCGGTCGGCGAAAGTCTGGCGCACCTGGTTGAGGATCTTCTGGTAGGTGCCGATCGGGCTGCCGACCACCAGGCTGCGGGCGTCTTCTAGGGTCTGGCGGATACGTTCGCCGCCGGGCACTTCACCGACCCCGGTGTGGCCGGCGTTGTCCTTGAGGATGACGATGTTGCGGGTGAAAAACGGCCCGTGTGCGCCGCTCAGGTTGAGCAGCATGCCGTCGTGGCCGGCGACCGGGATGACTTGCATCTCGGTGATGATCGGGGCTTTGGCGATGTCGTGTGCGGTCATTTGGGATTGTCCTTTCAAGCGTGTTTCGGCGCGGCATCGGCCACGGCGACGTCAGGTGCGGATTTGGGTGTCATGCGGGCGGCGAACACGATAATCGCGGCAATGATCGAGGTCGCGGCCAGGCCATAGAGGCCGCCCTGGATCGAACCGGTGTGTTGTTCCAGCAGGCCGAACGTGGTCGGAGCGACGAAGCCGCCGAGGTTGCCCACCGAGTTGATCAGTGCGATCACGGCAGCGGCGATCCGTGCATCGAGATAGGCCTGCGGGATTGGCCAGAACAGCGACGAAGCGGATTTGAAACCCAGCGCAGCAAAGCAGATCGCAACGAAAGCGAAGATCGGCCCGCCGGTGGTGGACATAAACATCCCCGCCGCGGCGATCAACAGCGCCGTGGCAACCCACGCCTGCTGATGCTTCCATTTCGCCGAGAACGAGGCGAACGCATACATGCCAATGATCGACAGCAGCCACGGAATCGAGTTGAACAGGCCGACCTGGAAGTCGCTCATCTCGCCCATCTTCTTGATGATGCTCGGCAGCCAGAACGTCGCGGCGTAGATGGTCAATTGAATGAAGAAGTAGATCAGGCAGAACAGGATGATCTGACGATCCTTGAGCAGTTTGCCCAGCGACGGCCGGATCGGGGTCGCGGCTTCGCGGGCCTTTTGTTCATCGTCGATGGCTTTGACCAGCGCGTCTTGCTCGGCACGGGTCAGCCATTTGGCATCGTGGGGCTTGGCGTCGAGCCAGAACCAGACGAATACGCACAGGCCGACCGAGAACATCCCTTCAATGAAATACATCCACTGCCAGCCGTGCATGCCGAGACCTTCGATCTGCAGCAACAGACCAGACAACGGGCCGGAAATCAGCGAGGCCACGGCCGAACCGCTCAAGAAAATCGCAATCGCCTTGCCGCGCTCGGCCCCAGGTAACCAGCGGGTGAAGTAGTAGATCACCCCGGGAAAGAACCCGGCCTCGGCCACGCCGAGCAGAAAACGCAGGATGTAGAAGTGGGTTTCATTCTGGATGAACGCCATGCCGGCGGCGACCAGGCCCCAGGTGAGCATGATGCGGGTCAGCCAGATTCGTGCGCCGACCTTTTGCAGCAGCATGTTGGAGGGGACTTCGAACAGCGCGTAACCGATGAAGAACAGCCCGGCACCGAAACCGTAGGCCGCGGCACCGATGCCGAGGTCGTGTTCCATGTGGGTGCGGACGAAGCCGATGTTCACCCGGTCAATGTAATTGACGATGAACATGATGACGAACAGCGGCAGGACGTGGCGTTTGACTTTGGCAATGGCGGAGGACAGCACGGAATCGGCGCCCTCGTTCATCCCGGCAATGGATGATTTCACTTGGTTTTCTCCCACTCGTTATTTTTATGCGGGGTGAATCTGGGTGTTGCGTGTTGATAGACATCATACAACTAGATTTTTTTGTCCTACAAGCGGAAGTGCTCAATCAAATTTGTCTACGGAGAGCGGTTTTTATGCTTTTTCAGATTTTAGAACCCGTTTTTATTGGGTTTTATAGAGGTTCTATCAGGTGTGATGTAGAGCTTTACGCCAGTGATCGTGGAGAAATTGCACGGCGAAATGGAAGAATGTCTGTCTAAAATTGAGTGTTGTCATACAAGTTGAATCCCGGAATTCATAGGAGCTCATACAAGTCGTTGCCGCCAGTGCTACGATCGGTCTGCCCCGATCACCGGAACCGACCATGCAAGAAGACCCCGACGCCCCCGCCCGTAAACGCGCGCACAACCTGGCCCATGACCTGGTGGAAAAACTGACGCAGAGCATCCTGCTCGGTCAGATGCTGCCCGGTGACAAGTTGCCGTCGGAAAACTCGATCGTTCAGGAACACGGCGTCAGCCGCACCGTCGTGCGCGAGGCGATTTCCAAATTGCAGGCGTCGGGGCTGGTGGAGACGCGGCACGGCATCGGCACGTTCGTGATCGAACGCGCACCGGAGCAGGGGTTGCGACTGAATGTCGACACCGCGCTGGGGGTGCGCAGCATTCTCGAATTGCGCATGGGGCTGGAGACTCAAGCGGCGGCGCTGGCCGCGCAGCGCCGCACCGAACAGCAGCTGGAGCAGATGCGTCAGGCACTCGATGACTATCAGCGTCTACTGGCCAACAACGACAGTTGCGTCGAGGCCGACCGGCGCTTCCACCTGTTGATTGCCGAAGCCACCGGCAATGTCTGCTTCACCGAGATCATGCAGCACTTGGGCAGTGCGATGATTCCGCGCACTCGGGTCAACGCGGCAGAGCGCGGGGCGGTGGATTTGAGCAAGCTCGGGCAACTGGCGAATCTGGAACATGAGGCCATTTTCAACGCAATCAAACGCCAGGATTCGGAAGCGGCGCGTGCGGCGATGTGGCTGCACTTGACCAACAGTCGTGACCGGTTTTCGGCTCAGGGTTGAATTGAGTGAGGGGGGGGCGGGCCAGCCTCATCGTCGGATCGCAGGCCGGATCAAGCCACATTTTTTGTGTCAGCCCCAAATCCAACGCCTGGCTCTGAACCCTGTGGGAGCGGGCTTGCCCGCTAAGGCGGCCTCTGCTTCGAAACAATTCAGGATCAGGCCTGAGTTGCCCGAACCACCATCGGCCGCTCCAGATTCAACGCCAGCACACTGATCAGCACCACCGCCGAACCCGCCAGCACCAGTAACGTCGGTCTCTCACCCAATCCCACCGAAGCAATTCCCATCGCAGTCGGCGGAATCAGATACAGCGTCATCGTCGCCCGGCTCAGGTCCACATGCTTGAGCACGAATGCCCACGCCAGATAGGCGAGGGCGCTGGGAAACACGCCCAGACCCAGCACCGCCCATTGCACCCGCAATGGCGCACCGGCCACGCTGTCGGCCAATCCCGGCAAGTAGATCAACAGCAACAACGTGCCCGACCACACTGTGTAGCAAACCAGTGTCAGTCCGTCATAACGCCGGGCATGATGTTTTTGCAGAGCGAAGTAGACGCTCCACGACACTGCCGCAAGCAGGATCAATAAACCATGCGCGTCGAGGCTGCCGAGGCCGCGATCGCCGCTGACCACGATCACCACGCCGACGAACCCCAGCAACACACAACCCCAGCGCCAGACGCTGACCCGATCCTTGAACAGAAACCGCGCCAGCAGCGTGCTGAACAGCGGCGTCGATTGCGCCAGCACACTCGACGCGCCGGCGCTGACGCTTTGCTGGCCGATGTTCAACACGACGTGATGCAGGCTCACGGCAAAAAAGCCCAGGGCAAACAACAGCGGCAGGTCTTGCAGGCGCGGCAGGTGAATGCCTTTGAAACCAGCAATCACGGCCATGAACAGCGATGCCAACAGAAACCGCAGCAACGCCAGATGACCGGGATCGTAGGCTTGCAGGCCGATATGGATGCCGGTCGGCGAATAGGCCCAGCAGCCGACCACGAAGGCCATGGTCAACAGGATTTTCAAAGGAGAAGTGGAACGCATGAGCGAGGCACCAAGAGGGTTGATGCGCCGAGTATCCGGGCGGACAATCGTTCGCCACAACTGACTTATACTGCGCGAATTGTTCACTCAGAGTGATGATTATGGAGCTGGCGCAAATCCGCATGTTCAAGACCGTGGCCGAGGTCGGCAGCATCGCTAAAGCCGCTGAAAAGCTGTTTTGCGTGCCGTCGAACATCACAGCGCGGATCAAATCCCTGGAAGCGGAACTGGGGGTGGCGCTGTTTCTGCGCGAAGGGCGGGGGCTGCGGATCAGTCCGGCGGGGCAGACATTTCTGGCTTATGCGCAGAAGATTCTGGCACTGACAGCTGAAGCCAAGCGCGCGGTCGATCCTGCCTCTGAGCCGTCCGGGCCGCTGCGTATCGGCGCCATCGAATCTTCGGCGACCGGGCGTCTGCCGCGCCTGCTGGCAAAATTTCACAAGCGTTATCCGAACGTGGCACTGGAACTGACCACCGGCACCTGGGGGCAACTGCTCGACGATACCGTCAGCCATCGGCTCGACGGCGCGATCGTCGCGGTGGACGTCGAGCGCTCCCAGCTCAAACGCACGCCGATGTATCGCGAAGAATTGCTGCTGATCGCATCGACCTCGTTCGGGCCGGTGCGCGACCTCGATGATTTGCAGGACAAGACCGTGTTCATGTGGCCGCAAGGCTGTCCGTATCGCGCCGCGCTGGAGCATTGGTTGTTGCGTCAGGGGCTGGCGCTGCCGATTGTCAGTCTGGCCAGTTACGGGGCGATTGTCGGTTGCGTGAGTGCCGGCGCCGGCGTGGCGCTGGTACCCAAAGGCGTGTTCGAGCAGTACGCCAAAGGCGCGGGGTGTGCGGGTTACGAATTCCCGGAGCTGACAGCCATCGACAATTTGTTCTACTGGCATGAAAACGCCGGGGTGCACCCGGCGCGTGAGGCGTTTGTGGCGATGTTGCGCGAGGAATTTGTCTGAGCCGGATCAGGCTCCGCTCACGTCGCGCATCAATAGCCCGAAGCGCAAATCCACCGCATCCGGAATCGGCAGATACACCGTGTGCCCATCCCCCGGCGCCACGTCGATGGCGTCTCCCTTCAGGTTCTGCAGTTCATGCAGATCAAAATGGAAATTGCCCTTGGGCGTCATCAGTTCCAGATGATCGCCCACGGCAAAGCGGTTCTTCACCTTGACCTCGGCCAGACGATCCCGCCGCTCGCCGGTCAGTTCGCCCACAAACTGCTGACGCTCCGACACTGAGCTGCCGTTCTGATAGTTCTGGTATTCGTCATGGACGTGCCGGCGCAGGAAACCTTCGGTGTAGCCGCGCTGAGCGAGGGATTCCAGGTCGGTCATCAGGCTGCGGTCGAATTCGCGACCGGCCACCGCATCGTCGATGGCCTGGCGATAGACCTGGGTGGTGCGCGCGCAATAGAAGTGCGATTTGGTCCGGCCTTCGATCTTCAGTGAGTGCACGCCCATGCGGGTCAGGCGCTCGACGTGCTGCACCGCACGCAGGTCCTTGGCGTTCATGATGTAGGTGCCGTGCTCGTCTTCGAATGCCGGCATCAGTTCGCCGGGGCGATTGGCTTCCTGCAACAGGAACACCTGATCGGTGGGGGCGCCGAGGCCGAGGGTCGGTTGCGGTTCGAAGGTCTGCACGATTTCGCCGAGATGGTTTTCCCTGGCTTCCTGCGCCGAGTATTTCCAGCGGCAGGCATTGGTGCAGGTGCCCTGATTGGCGTCGCGCTTGTTCATGTAGCCCGAGAGCAGGCAGCGGCCGGAGTAGGCCATGCACAGCGCGCCGTGGACGAACACTTCCAGTTCCATGCCCGGCACTTGCTCGCGGATTTCGCCGATCTCTTCCAGCGACAGTTCACGGGACAGGATGATCCGGCTCAGCCCCTGTTGCTGCCAGAACTCGACGCTCGCCCAGTTCACCGTGTTGGCCTGCACCGAGAGGTGGATCGGCATCTGTGGAAAGTGTCGGCGTACGAGCATGATCAGGCCCGGGTCGGACATGATCAGCGCGTCCGGCGCCATCTCGATTACCGGCGCCAGGTCCTTGAGGAAGGTTTTCAGCTTGGCGTTGTGCGGCGCGATGTTGACCACCACGTAGAAGCGCTTGCCCTGGGCCTGGGCTTCACGAATGCCGAGCGCCAGGTTGGCGTGATCGAACTCGTTGTTGCGCACCCGCAGGCTGTAGCGCGGCTGGCCGGCATACACCGCATCGGCCCCGTAGGCGAAGGCGTAGCGCATGTTTTTCAGGGTGCCGGCGGGGGCGAGCAGTTCGGGGGTGAAGGAGGTCGTCATGGCGGCGTCGGTTGCAAAAGCGCGGCAGGGTAGAGCAGTTGCGCCGAGGGTTTATTGATCTGGATCTATGCTCCATGAAGAAACAGGGCACTCGTGCTGACGCTGGCTGACTAAACGGGACGGGCGCGGGTGGCGCCTGACTGACCTGGACCGGACATGAACCAAAAGAGTCTGCAATTCAAATCCCTCACCGTGCTGTTGTTTCTGGTGACGGTCGCCTTTATCTGGATCCTGCTGCCGTTTTACGGCGCGGTGTTCTGGGCGGTGATCCTCGGCATCCTGTTCGCGCCGATGCAACGTCAGTTGCAACTGAAATTCGGCTGGCAACGCAACCTCACATCCCTGTGTACCTTGAGCATCTGCCTGGTGATCGCGATCTTGCCGGTGATCATCCTCAGTGTGCTGCTGGTGCAGGAAGGGGCCACGCTCTACGACAATATCGAAAGCGGCAAGCTCGATATCGGCGCTTATCTGGCGCAGTTCAAGCACAGCCTGCCACCGTACTTTCAGCATCTGCTCGACCGTTTCGGCATGGGCGAGCTCAATGCCCTGCGCGAGAAGATCGTCAAGGCCGCCATGCAGGGCAGTCAGGTGTTGGCAAGCCAGGCGTTCAGTTTCGGCCAGGGCACGTTTGAATTCGTGGTGAGTTTTTTCATCATGTTGTACCTGTTGTTTTTCTTCCTGCGCGACGGCGCCGAACTGGCGCGCAAGGTGCGCACCGCGATCCCGCTGGAGGAGCATCACAAGCGTCGCTTGCAGCTGAAATTCAACCGCGTGGTACGCGCGACGGTGAAGGGCAATCTGCTGGTGGCGATCACTCAAGGTGCGCTGGGCGGGGCGATTTTCTGGTTTCTCGACATTCCCAGCGCGTTGCTCTGGGCGGTTCTGATGGCGTTTCTGTCTTTGCTGCCAGCTGTGGGGGCCGGGATTGTCTGGGTGCCGGTCGCCATTTACTTTCTGCTCAGCGGGATGATCTGGCAGGGCGTGGTGCTGGGATTGTTCGGGGTATTCGTGATCGGTCTGGTGGACAACCTGCTGCGCCCGATCCTGGTGGGCAAGGACACCCGGATGCCGGACTACATGATCCTGATCTCGACCCTGGGCGGATTGGCGGTGTTCGGGCTGAACGGCTTTGTGATCGGGCCGCTGATCGCCGCGCTGTTCATGTCGAGTTGGGCGCTGTTCATCGAAAGCAAGCCGAAAGTGCAGCTGCCTTAAGCCTTGAACGGGCCGTTGAGCAGTTGCTGCGACAGCGCCTGCGCCGCTGGCAAGGATGTGAGCGGGCCGCTGACCGGCTCGCCGTCGCGCACCAGATACCAGCAGGCGAGCAGCCCCAGTTCTCTGAGCGAGGCGGGTACGGCGCTGCCGATAACGGACATGATTTGAACCTGAGCCATGAAAAGTACCTCCATCAATCGATGGGGCTACCTTAGGCAATTGGCCGTTTCAGGGACAATCAACGCTTTCGATAGTGGTCATTGACGCCAGTGAGGACTGGCTCAATCCACCACTTGATCGAGCATGTGCACGATCTCGTGTTCGTTGAGGAACCCCTTGCGCACCAGGTTTTCCGCCAGCAGCGAGAGAAACTTCGCGGTGCGGTGGCCTTCCAGGTGCTTGAGTTCGGTCAGGGCGTTGTAGACCTTGCTCGAGGTGCATAAACCGACGATGCGGTGCGGATTCTGTGTTGGCATTCAAGTCGTCCTTGTTGTTATCAACCTGTTGTATGCGGACGGATTCAGAGTGCGGTTCCGTCATGACAAATAGATGACCGTTTGTGTTTTTCCCCGACGGTCGAGTCCATCATGCCGACTTTAACGGTTCAAACTGTCCCCACAGCGACCTTGGCGAGATTTTTTCAGACCTTGGCCGACGGACGGTCTGCTTTTCCGCCGGCAATAATATGCGCGCAATAAAAAGCCCCGCAATCAAAGCGGGGCTTTGTGTGCCGGCTACCAGCGCGGGCCACCGTAGTAGTGTGGCCGGCCGTAATAACCGCGCGGTGGGCCGTAATACACCGGGGCCGGTTGGACGTAGACCGGTTGCTGCACATAAACCGGGGCCGGCTGGTAATAGACCGGTGGCGGCGGTTGCTGCACGTAGACCGGTGCCGGTTGAGCGTAAACGGGCTGTTGGACGTACACCGGCCGATCCTGGTTGATGAGCGCCGAGCCGATGATGGCCGAGCCGACGATCGCACCAAATACCGCCGGGCCCTGCCAGCCACCGCCGTGGGCTTCTGCCTGACCTGTGATCGCGAATGCACCAATCAACAAGGCCACGATGGGGAGTTTACGAATCATGATAATTCCTCGGTTCTTCGACCCGGCGTCCGAAGCTGCAACAGGCCCGGAATGGCGCGGGGATACTTCTAAGACAGCAACATTTTGAAAAACAGCACGGCCGCTGGGTAAATTTTGTGTAAGGTCTGTACCGGTTTATTTACCGGACTTCTGCCATCGGCTGTGATGCCCGGAACAGACCGCCTTATGATCGTTCAGAAACCGATGGCCTGGCTAATCCCGTCCATCCGAAAGTGCATTCGAAGGAGCCTCCCATGCAGATGAACCCCAACAAAGACACCCAATTGTGCATGTCCCTGTCTGGGCGTCCCGGGAATTTCGGTCTGCGTTTTCATAACCATTTGTATGAACAACTGGGCCTGAATTTCTACTACAAGGCATTCAGTAGCCAGGACCTGCCCGGTGCGGTCGGCGGGATCCGCGCGCTGGGGATTCGCGGTTGCGGGGTGTCGATGCCGTTCAAGGAAGCGAGCATTGCGCTGGTCGATGAGCTGGATGCGTCGGCGGCAGCGATTCAGTCGATCAACACCATCGTCAACACCAACGGCCATCTCAAGGCCTACAACACCGATTACATTGCCATCGCCCAGTTGCTGGAAACCCACGCGGTGCCCAAGGACACGACTTTCGCGCTGCGCGGCAGCGGCGGTATGGCCAAGGCGGTGGCCAGTGCCTTGCGCGATGGCGGTTACAAAAACGGTTTGATCGTCGCCCGCAACGAGCGCGCCGGCCGTGCGCTGGCGGACTCCCTGGGCTATCGCTGGCAGGCAGAGCTGGGAGCCGAGCGGCCGCAGATGCTGGTCAACGTGACCCCGGTGGGCATGGACGGCGGACCGGAAGCCGGGCAGCTGTCGTTTGAGGTGGATGTGATCAAGTCTGCCGACACCGTGTTCGATGTGGTGGCGATCCCCTCGGAAACCCCGCTGATCGTGCGCGGTCGTGCCGAAGGTAAAAAAGTGATCACCGGGCTGGAAGTGATTGCGATCCAGGCGCTGGAGCAGTTCGTGCTGTACACCGGCGTGCGCCCGACGGTCGAGCAGTTCGATGCGGCGGTGGCGTTCGCCCGCAGTTGATAGCGCCTGAACAACGGTGAGTCCGCCCGGATTTGCCGTTGCCTATACTGCCGGATCAGCAAGCACAGACTTGCCCTTCACAAAAGCCGAGGTTTGCATGCATCCGCCCATTCTCAACCTGAATGACGTCGAACTCGAACCGCTTCCCGAATCATTGGCTCCCGAGGGTGAAACCGCCGGGCGATATCAGCAACGGTTCGCCCGGGTCGGCCAGCAACTGGGTGCGCAAAAGCTTGGTTATCGCCTGTATGCGCTGCCACCGGGCATGCGTGGCAGTCCGTTTCACAGTCATCGGGTCAATGAGGAAATGTTTTACGTGGTGGCCGGGGAAGGGGAAGTGCGCCTGGGCGCCGAACGTTTCCCGATCCGCGCCGGCGACGTGATCGCCTGCCCGCCGGGCGGCCCTGAAGCGGCGCATCAAATCATCAACACCAGTGCTGCGGAACTGCGCTATCTGGCCGTCAGCACCCAGCAGCAACCGGAAATCTGCGAGTACCCGGACTCGAACAAATACGCGGTGATGGACAACTTCAATGTCGATGCCGAAGGCAATGCCTCGGGATTCGTGGCGGTGGCGCGGCAGTCGGACGGGGTGGATTACTGGGACGGCGAATAACACCGCCCCGACGCGCTTATTCTTCGAGGCGGGCCAGACGCTCTTCCAGCGCCGCAATCCGCGCTTCCAGCTCTTCGATGCGCTCTACAGACACGCCGCTGGCAGCCCCGCGATCACTCGGATTCTGCCGCGCCGCGATAATCGCCTCGATGTCCGCCGGATCGCCCAGTGCGTGGGTGTAGCGATCTTCGCGCTGGCCGGCCTGACGCGGAATCAACACCGCCAGCTCCCGTGCGATCAGACGTTCCAACTGATGCACCACTTGTTCGGCGTCTTCGAATTCATGCATGCGACCGCTGCGGGTCAGCAGTTCGTTGACGGTCTGCGGGCCGCGCAAGAACATCAACCCGGTCAGAATCAATTGCGCCGGCACCAGCTCCAGCGCCTTGTCGACCTTGTGCTCCCAGCGGTCGGCGCGACTGCCCATCACCAGTTTGGCGAAACCACGGCTTTCGAGAGCGCGCAGGCTCTGGCCGACCTGGCCCTGGGTCAGGTTCATCACCGGTTCGCGGCTGGTTTTCTGGTTGCAGGCCAACACCAGCGCATTGAGGGTCAACGGATAGGTTTCCGGGCTGGTGGCCTGTTTCTCGATCAGCGAACCCAGAATGCGGATTTCCGTGGCGTTGAGCCGTGGTTCGTCGGAGCGGGTTTCAAATTCTGTGGTCATCGCACGTTCCCTCTGCAGTCGAAGGCGCCTAGCCTAATCCTTGCTGGATAAAAGACAAGCCGCGCCGCCATGCGAGCATGGCTATAATCGCCCCCACGATTCAACCAGCCACCACGTGAGACTGCCATGACCATTTCCCTGTACGCCGCATCCGTCCCGGTTTTCCAACAAATGCTCAACGCCCTGAGCGATGTGCTGAAAAAGGCTGAAGCCCACGCCACCGAGAAAAACATCGACCCGAACGCCTTCCTGCAAGCGCGTCTGTACCCGGACATGTTTCCGCTGGTGCGTCAGGTGCAGATCGCCGTGGACTTCGCCAAGGGCGTGTCCTCGCGTCTGGCCGAAATCGAAATCCCGAAATATGACGACACCGAAACCACCTTCGCCGAGCTGCAAGCGCTGATCGCCAAGGTTCTGGCCTTCATCGGCGAGATCAAGCCAGAGCAGATCAATGGCAAGGAAGGCATCGAGATCGTGACTCGCCCGGGCACCCCGAAAGAGAAGCGCTTCAGCGGCCAGGCTTATCTGCTGAGTTACGGCCTGCCGCAGTTCTTCTTCCACGTCACCACCACCTACGCCCTGCTGCGTCACAACGGTGTGGAAGTGGGCAAGCGCGATTACATGGGCGCGTTCTAAAACGTTCTGCAACAAAAAGCCCGCCAAGGTTTGCGCCTTGGCGGGCTTTTTGTTGCGCCGGGCTTTTACGCCGGACGCTGGGCTTTCTGCTCTTCGCCCAGGCACGCGGCGGCGGTGAACAGCACGTCGGTGGAGGAGTTCAGCGCAGTCTCGGCCGAATCCTGCAGCACGCCGATGATGAAGCCGACTGCCACCACCTGCATGGCGATTTCGCTCGGGATGCCAAACAGGCTGCAGGCCAGCGGAATCAGCAGCAGCGAGCCACCGGCCACACCCGAAGCACCGCAGGCACAAATCGCAGCGACGACACTGAGCAGGATCGCGGTCGGGATGTCCACTGCAATGCCCAGGGTGTGCACGGCGGCGAGGGTCAGCACGGTGATGGTGATTGCCGCACCCGCCATGTTGATGGTGGCGCCGAGCGGGATCGATACCGAGTAGGTGTCTTCATGCAGGCCCAGACGCTTGCTCAATTCCAGGTTGACCGGAATGTTCGCCGCCGAGCTGCGGGTGAAGAACGCGGTGATGCCGCTTTCGCGCAGGCACTGAAGTGTCAGTGGATAAGGGTTGCGACGCAGCTTCCAGAACACGATCAGCGGATTCATCACCAGCGCCACGAACAGCATGCAGCCGAGCAGCACTGCCAGCAGATGCGCATAACCGATCAATGCACCAAACCCGGAGGTGGCCAGGGTCGATGCCACCAGGCCGAAAATACCCAGCGGCGCAAAACGGATCACGACCCGGACAATCACTGTCACGCCGTTGGACAGATCACCCAGCACTTCGCGGGTAGTGTCGCCCGCGTGCCGGATCGCCACGCCCATGCCGATGGCCCAGGCCAGAATGCCGATGAAGTTGGCGTTCATCAGTGCGCTCACCGGGTTGTCGACCACGCTCAGCAACAGGCTTTGCAGCACTTCACTGATGCCGCCCGGCGCGCTTACGGCGATGTTGTCGGTGGACAGCACCAGATGCGACGGGAACATCATGCTGGCAATCACCGCGACCACGGCGGCGGCGAAGGTGCCCAGCAGATACAGGAACAGAATCGGCCGGATGTGGGTTTCCTGACCGTGCTTGTGGTTGGCGATCGAGGCCATGACCAGCACGAACACCAGGATCGGCGCCACGGCTTTCAGGGCCGAGACGAACACCTTGCCGATGAAGGCCGTGCCTTTGGCCGCTTCCGGCGCGAACAGCGCGAGGGCGATGCCGGCAATCAGGCCGATAAGGATCTGGGTGACCAGGCTGAGGCTTTTGAGGCGTTGCAATAGAGAAGGGGATGAAGCGGTCATGAACGGCATCTCTGTTTTTTTATAGGGTGCAAGGTTGCGCAATCCGGGCGTTGAATCGGGGGCAGGCCACAGACACGAACCGAAAGGACTGACGCGCCAACCACGCCGTTAAACGGGTGGCTGAACAGGGTGTACGTTTTGCAGGGCGCGGACTTTATCACAGGGTCATCCGATTCCTTCAGGCCTGTGACGATCTGCCACCGGATCCATCTACAAGTTAGACAGGTTTGTGCAAGTCACTCGGGAAACACTCTGTTAAGATTGCGCATCCTTATTTTCAAGTTCTGCCAGCGGGCCCTCGGGTCAACGCTGGTGTCGTCGTTTTGCTGGAGTTCCTCATGCTGTTGCCCATCCTTCTGTTGTCTGCCGCCGGGTTCACGGTGCTGACCACGGAGTTCGTCATTGTCGGCCTGCTGCCGGCGATTGCTCGCGACCTGGCTGTCACCATCCCGCAGGCCGGGTTGCTGGTGACTCTATTCGCTTTCACCGTGGCGATGTTCGGTCCTTTCTTGACCGCGTATTTCGCCCGCTTCGAGCGCCGCAAGCTGTTCATCACCATCCTGATCATGTTCGGTCTGGCCAATACCGTGGCCGCGTTGGCGCCGAACATCTGGGTCATGGCCATCGCCCGGCTGATCCCGGCGCTGGGGTTGCCGGTGTTCTGGGCGCTGGCCAGCGAAACGGCAGTGGATATCGTCGGCCCGGACTACGCCGGTCGCGCGATCGCCAAGATCGGCTTCGGCATTGTCTGCGCCACCGTGTTCGGAATTCCGGTTGGTACGCTGATTTCCGATGCGTTCGGCTGGCGCAGCGCGTTCGCCATTCTGGCGGTGATCGCGTTCGCCAAGGCGCTGCTGCTGTTTGTCTACCTGCCGAAAACCAGCCTGCACCAGCATCAGGTCAGTTTCGCTTCGCAGTTCAAGATCCTGCGCAGCCCGCTGATGCTGGGTCATGTGCTGCTGTCGATCCTGGTGTTCAGCGGCATGTTCACCGCTTACACCTATCTGGCGGACATCCTTGAGCGTCTGGCCGGCTTCAATGGCACCGTGGTCGGCTGGTGCCTGATGGGCTTTGGCGCGGTCGGTCTGATCGGCAACTCGTTGGGTGGTCGCGCGGTGGATCGTCATCCGCTGATGGCGTCGGTGATGTTCTGCGCGTTCATGATCCCCGGGATGGTGGCGCTGGTGCCGAACATCAATTCGTCGCTGGGTCTGGCGGCGGCGATGGGCATCTGGGGCGTGACCCAGGCGGCGCTGTTCCTGGTCAGCCATGTGCGTTTGATGAAAGCCGCACCGGAAGCGCCGGCCTTCGCCGCGTCGCTGAACATCGCCGGGGCCAACCTCGGGATTGGTCTGGGCGCGATCATTGGCGGTCGAGTGATCGACAGCGCCGGTCTGGGCTTTGTGGGCTTCGCCGCCGCCGGGTTCATTCTGCTGTCGATTTTCCTCGCCATGGTGCTGATGGTGCTCAAGCCGCGCGAGGCCTGTGCGCCGGCTTAAAAGGCTGTAAACAGCTCGCGTCGGGCACCTTCGGTAATCGCTTTGATGCCGGGGTGCTTGACCTTGCGTTCCACCGAGATCGCGTAGAACGACTCGCTCACCGCATCGGTCTGGCCGATCAACTCGACGCCGTACTGGCGCTTAACCTCATCGGCAATCACGCTCGGGCCGATGAAAATCCCGCTGCCGGACTGGCCGAACGCCTGCATCAGGGCGCTGTCATCGAACTCCCCGACAATCCTCGGCTGAATCTGCTGCTCGGCGAACCAGCGCTGTAAGCGACTGCGCACCACGGTTTCCGCGCCGGGTATCAACAGCGGCGCACCGTGGAGGCTGCGCGGGAAATCCTGACCGTATTGCGCGGCCAGTTCTGCGGTGGCGAAAAAGCTGATCCCGCATTCCCCGAGTTTCTGGCTGTAGCCCTTGATGTCCAGGTGCGAGGGCATCGGGCTGTCGGAGATCACCAGGTCCAGGCGCTGGATTGCCAGGTCCGCCAGTAACCTCTCGAGTTTGTCTTCGCGGCAGGTGATGCGCAGTGGCTCGCTCAATTCCATGGTCGGCGCGATCAGGCGATAGACGATGGATTTGGGCACCACGTCCGCCACGCCCACCCGGAACAGGATTTGCTGTTCGTTGGGTTGGGCACGCAGCATCAGCTCCAGTTCGCCGCCGAGCTGGAACATCTGCTCGGCGTAGGGCAGGGTCTGGCGCCCGGCCTCGGTGAGCTCTAATTGCCGGCCGACTCGTTGAAACAGCTCGATGCCGTAGGTCTGTTCGAGCAGGGAAATCTGCCCGCTGATGGTTTGTGGCGTCAGATTCAGCTGCTCGCAGGCGCGCACGATGCTGCCGGTCTTGGCCACCACCCAGAAGTAGTGCAGTTGTCGGTAATTGAGCATGGGTTCGCTCCGTCCAATACAGTTCGTATAAATCGAAGTATAGCCGCTAAAAATACGAATTTTCCTGAAGTGTTTGTCTCCCTAGAATGCCCAGCCATCGACGGCCGGTCTGTACGGCGCTGTCTGTTCTATCGAGGGAAGCATCATGAAACTGAAAACTACGGCGTTATTGATCGCGTCTTTACTGGTACTGGCCGGTTGCGATCAGGCCGAAAAGAGCGCCCAGCAACTGATGGGGCAGGCGGCTGAAGCGGCCAAGCAAGCCATCGATGACACGCACAAAGCCGCCGAGCAGGCGCTCAGCGATGCCACCGGCAATCTGATCAGCAAGAAAGAACCGAAAGACGACGAAGAAAAATCCGAATCGTCCTCCCAGGAAATCTAAACCGTCTTACACAGAGTCAGGACTGACCCATGGAATATCTGTTAGAACTCGCTTCCAGCCCGACCGCCTGGATTGCCTTGGCCACATTGGTGGTGATGGAGATCGTACTCGGCATCGATAACCTGATCTTCATCTCGATCCTGACCAACAAGCTGCCCGAGCAGTACCGGCAGAAAGCCCGTCGTCTAGGGATCGGCATGGCGCTGATCATGCGTCTGGCCTTGTTGAGCACCATCGCGTTCATCGTTCAGTTGACCGCGCCGGTCATCGAAATCCTCGGCCAGGCGTTCTCCTGGAAGGACATGATCCTGATTGCCGGTGGCCTGTTCCTGGTGTGGAAGGCGACGACCGAAATCCATCACAGCATGGACCCGGCGCCGGAAGATCCGAAGACCGCGACGTCGACGGTGACCCTGGGTTTTGCAGCCGCCATTGGGCAGATCCTGATGCTGGACATGGTGTTCTCGATCGACAGCATCATTACCGCGGTCGGCATGACCGAACACTTGCCGATCATGGTGATTGCAGTGGTTGTCTCGGTGCTGGTGATGTTGTTTGCAGCTGATCCGCTGGCCAAGTTCATCAATGACAACCCGACGGTGGTGATGCTGGCGCTGGGCTTCCTGATCATGATCGGCATGACGCTGATTGCAGAGGGCTTCGGCGCCCACGTACCGAAAGGTTATGTGTATGCCGCCATGGCATTCTCGGCTGCGATTGAAGTGCTGAACATGATGTCGCGCCGCGCCAAGCAGAAGAAACTGACTGCCGAAGCGTAATCGCTGGAAAACCAAAGGCCGCCTGAACTCGCGAGAGTCCAGGCGGCCTTTTTGTTTTTGTTGGTTGCAGAACGTCAGTGCGCGGTGGCGTGGCGGGCGTCGTGTTTCTCGATCTTCCTGGTCGGTGCAGGTTGAACCGGGTGGTGATGGCGGCGGGAAATCCGCAACACGCCCCACAGCATGGCGGCGGCAACGGCCAGCCAGCCGGCGATCAGCATTACGATGGTCATGGTCAGGCTCATCTGTGCCTCCTCTTTGCCCTGCGTCGGGCGCGCTTTCTTTGGCTCTTGTCTGAATGACAGTCTAGTCGCTGGTGTGTTTCAGGCTATTGACCAAAGGTCGGTGGTGTTCAATCAGTTCGCTCTATGCAGCTCTGGCATCTGCCGCTTTGGGCTATACCGCAACGTTGCGCCGTCCTATGATCCTCGACCAAGCCGGAACACGATGACCGGTAACTGATCAAGAGAGTGATGATGGTGCAGCTATTTTCCCGGATTCGCGCAGCGCTGCTGGTGGCCGGTTGCGTGACAGCATTGGTGGGGTGTGCGGGCAGTGTGGCGCCGGAGGTCAAGCGCCTGCCGGAACGGGTCGAGCTCAGCGGCACCTTCTACCGCGGTGAGGCCTATCAAAGCGGGCCACAGGTGCTGGCCAGTCTGCTGTCGCAGCAGGGCATCGTGATCACGCCGGGGCTGTTGGAAAAACCGCTGCACTTGCCGGGCGCCGAGGACAAGTTGCAACAGAATCTGCAGAGCCTGGCGCGTGAATACGGCATGGTCGTGTATCCGCTGGACAGCAATCTGCCGGCGCTGCTGACTCAGGTGGCGGCCGGGTATCCGGTGATGGTGCGATTCAGCGAGGGTTCGGCGTTTTGGGCGGAGCCACGTTACGCGATCCTGTCCGGCTATGATCGCTTGAAGCAGAAGGTGCTGCTGCGAGCCGGGATGAATCGCCGTGAATTGATGAGCTTCAGCTCGTTTGAGTCGGCCCTGGAAAAATCCGGCGGCTGGGCGGTGTTGATTCAGAAGCCGACGCAGATTCCGGTGGCGGTTGATCAACAGCGCTGGCTCAAGGCTGCCGACGCACTGGCGCAAGCCGGGCAGGAGCGGGAAGCGGCGCAAGCGAGGAAGGCGCTGGCGGCGCATTGAGGTTCCGTTCGTCGCTTGTCGGGCACCCTGGCGGGGGACGCGCTTCTGAACTGTAGCGTCCCGTGTTTTACGGGCCTGGTATCAGGAGATGAACATGGCAATTCCAAATTCACCCAGTGGGCCGCATTCTTCAGAACATGGCAGTGGCGACGACCTGGGTTTCGATCCGGACTCGCCTGATCTGGACGATCCGCAAGTCGATCCCATTGGCCCGGCGAAGGCGCCGAAGGATGTTCAGCCGGGCGATGATCCCAAGCGTCCGGCCAAGCCTTATGATCCCTTGGCTGATCTCAAGCCTTGAAGCGAGGTGCGTATGAGTACCGATTCGAGTTTCGACGACCACAAGCCTGACAGTGTGCCCACTACCCCCGAGCCGGATGTCGATCCGGTGCTGGATCCGGACAGCCCCCTGCGCGATCCGCTCGCGCGTCCAGCGGTGGTCACGCCAGAGCCTGCGCGCGACCCAAGCGCCGGTGACGGCATTCCCGATGACGACAAGATGCCGTTGCCCAACGACTGAGTGCATAAAACGAAAAAGCCCCGACGAGTCGGGGCTTTTTCATGGGTGACGGATTATTTGGAGGCTTCGATCACGCCGCTCTGGCGACTCTTGAGGTTTTTGTCGGCTTTGTATTGCTGAGCCACCGCTGGAACGTTGGCGCTCTTGCCGGTTTCCACCCAGCTGCGAATGCGGCTGGCATCGGCGAAATGGGTGTATTTGCCGAACGCATCGAGAATCACCAGGGCGACCGGACGGTTGGCCATGCGGGTCACCAGCACCAGGCAATGACCGGCAGGGTTGGTGAAACCGGTCTTGGTGATGCGGATATCCCAGTCGGCCTTGTTGACCAGGTGATCGGTGTTACGGAAACCCAGGGTGTAATTGGGTTTGCGGAACGAGACGGTCTTTTCCTTGGTGGTGGTCAGCTCGATGAGCAGCGGCTGTTTGTGCGCGGCCACCAGCAACTTGCTCAGGTCGCGGGCGGTGGAGACGTTGCGCTCGGACAGGCCGGTGGGTTCCACAAAGTGCGTGCTGGTCATGCCCAGCGCCTTGGCCTTGGCATTCATCGCTGCGATGAATGCCGCGTAACCGCCGGGATAGTGGTGGGCCAGGCTGGCGGCGGCGCGGTTTTCCGAGGACATCAAGGCAATCAGCAGCATCTCTCGGCGGGGCAGTTCGCTTCGCAGTTTGACGCGAGAAAATACACCTTTCATTTCCGGGGTATGGCTGATGTCGACGTCAATCCATTCGTCCATGTTCTGGTGGGCTTCGACCACTACCAAGCCAGTCATCAACTTGCTCACGGAAGCGATGGGTACCACCACGTCCGGATTGCTGGAATAGATGACTTTGTTGGTCTGCAGATCCATCAGCAGGGCGCTGCCAGACGCAATCTTCAGTTGCGAGGCGTCTCGGGGGGCAGCGGTGGTTTCGGCGGCGTTGACCGTGGGCGTGAGGAGTGTGCCTGAAAATGCAAAAACCAGGCTCAGGATGGACAGGCGAATATTCACGCGGGCGAACTCATGAAGGTTGGAAATGCCGTTCTTTGTAACGGGCTGTGTCGTAAAAACGACGCATTGTAGGAGTATGGTTGAAGAACTGTCGATGGTTGTCCGCAAGGCATGAAAAAGTCGTGAAAAGCCCTGTAAAAATAGGGGTTTCCGGCGAACGGTAAAGGTTTTTTCGAGGGCATGAAAAACCCCGCACGGGGCGGGGTTCCCGGAGCATGGAAAACACGACTCAGGCGTGCAGGGTTTCTGCCGCGTAGAGGGTGTTTTCCAGCAGGCAAGCGCGGGTCATCGGACCGACGCCGCCCGGCACCGGAGTGATCCAGCCGGCGCGGGGCAGGGCGGTTTCGTACACCACGTCACCGACCAGTTTGCCGTCTTCCTGGCGGTTGATGCCGACGTCGATCACGATCGCGCCTTCCTTGATCCACTCGCCCTTGACCAGGCCCGGCTTGCCGGCGGCCACGACCACCAGGTCAGCGCGGCCGACGTGGCCGGCCAGGTCCTTGGTGAAGCGGTGAGTCACGGTCACGGTGCAACCGGCCAGCAGCAGTTCCATCGCCATCGGGCGACCGACGATGTTGGACGCGCCGACAACCACGGCGTCCATTCCGTACAGATCGGCACCGGTGCTTTCCAGCAGGGTCATGATGCCCTTCGGGGTGCACGGGCGCAGCAATGGAATGCGCTGGGCCAGACGGCCGACGTTATAAGGATGGAAACCGTCGACGTCCTTGTCCGGGCGGATGCGTTCCAGCAGTTTGGAAGCGTCCAGGTGCTCTGGCAGAGGAAGTTGAAGCAGAACGCCGTCGATTGCCGGGTCGTCGTTCAGTCGATCGATCAGATCGGTCAGCGCTTCTTGAGTGGTTTCGGAAGGCAGGTCGTACGCTTGAGAGAGGAAGCCGACCTCTTCACAGTCTTTACGCTTGTGCGAGACATAAACCTGAGAGGCAGGATCGCTGCCGACCAGGATCACCGCGAGGCCTGGCGTGCGCAGACCTTGCTGGCGACGTTCGGCAACCCGTTGGGCGATCTGCTGGCGCAGGCTGGCGGCGATCGATTTGCCGTCGATTAGTTGTGCAGTCATTGCGCGTGATTAACCATCGAGAGGGGAAAAAAAGAGAACGCATTCTCGCATGTCAAACGGTGAGGGCAAAGGCGCTTGGTCAGCAAATTCCCCTAAGCCCTTTAATTAAATGAATTTTTTTTAAAAAGGATTTGACGACCCTCGGGTCGCTCTATACTATTCGTCGCACTTGTCGGGCACAGCCTAGCACTGGTTAAGAAGGTCGAGCGAAATCAACGTTTTGCAAGGCTGGAAAGCACTTAGTTTGTAGTCCTCCAAGGGTACAGCTAACAAGGCGCCCGTAGCTCAGCTGGATAGAGCATCCGCCTTCTAAGCGGATGGTCGCAGGTTCGAGTCCTGCCGGGTGCGCCATTAGGCAGCATTGGCACAAGTAACGCGATATGGTGGGCGTAGCTCAGTTGGTAGAGCACGGGATTGTGACTCCCGTTGTCGTGGGTTCGATCCCCATCGTCCACCCCATATTTCGAAAGGCGCCAGATGTAACAGTCTGGCGCCTTTGCTTTAAAAAGCTTCATCTGCGGATGTGGTGGAATTGGTAGACACACTGGATTTAGGTTCCAGCGCCGCGAGGCGTAAGAGTTCGAGTCTCTTCATCCGCACCAATCAAAGCTTCATTCATGCCGTTGGCCGGGTGAAGTTCTACAAAGAAGTTGTTTGGCTTCTTTGGCACGCAATATGGTGGGCGTAGCTCAGTTGGTAGAGCACGGGATTGTGACTCCCGTTGTCGTGGGTTCGATCCCCATCGTCCACCCCATATTCCGAAAGGCGCCAGATTTAACAGTCTGGCGCCTTTTTTGTTTTACGGTTTCGGATTTTGGCGGCTGCAGGTTTCGGGTCGCCGGGCAGGGTGTTTCGTCGTATTAACGTTGCTCGATGATGCTGCGCTGCCCGCCAACCTTGCTTGCAAGGTCGACTGTCAGGGAGATGATTCAACCGCCTCTATATATAGAAGAGGTTGGCGCAGAGCTCTGGCTTGAATTGGCTGTATTTGCTAACAGGGCGAGGCGCAACCGTTTGTCCCCGCCTTCAAATGGCCTGCTGTTTTTTTACCCGTTTTCAGTAGGGTGACTTCTTGAGTTTGACCTACTAGAATGCTTGCCCTTGATTCTTGGGTCGGAAACGGCCGGCTAACGTCTGTGCAACGAGGAATATCCATGCAAGTTTCTGTTGAAAATACTACTGCTCTTGAGCGCCGCATGAGCGTCACTGTGCCGGCCTCGCAACTTGAGAGCCAGGTCAACAACCGTCTGCAGCAGACTGCCAAAAAGGCCAAGATTGCTGGCTTCCGCCCAGGCAAAGTGCCTATGAGCGAAATCAAGCGTCGTTTCGGTCAAGAAGCAGAGCGCGATGCTGTAGGCGACCTCATTCAAAAGTCTTTTTATGAGGCTGTGGTTGAGCAGAAGCTGAACCCGGCTGGCTCGCCATCGATCGAGCCCAAATCGATCGAAGCTGGCAAGGATCTGGAATACGTAGCCGTATTCGAAGTGTTCCCCGAGTTCACCGTTGCCGGCTTCGAAGGCATCACCGTCGAGCGTCTGAGCGCTGAAGTGGCTGACGCCGATCTGGACAAGATGCTGGACATCCTGCGCAAGCAGAACACCCGTTTCGAAGTGGCCGATCGCGCTGCCCAGAACGAAGACCAGCTGAACATCGATTTCGTTGGCAAGGTTGACGGCGAAGTATTCGCTGGCGGTTCCGCCAAGGGCACTCAGCTGGTACTGGGTTCCGGCCGCATGATCCCAGGCTTCGAAGAAGGCCTGGTCGGCGCTAAAGCCGGCGAAGAGCGCGTTCTGAACCTGACCTTCCCAGAGGACTATCAGAACCTGGACCTGGCTGGCAAAACCGCCGAGTTCACCGTGACTGTAAACACCGTTTCCGAGCCAAAACTGCCTGAGCTGAACGAAGAGTTCTTCGCTCAATTCGGTATCAAGGAAAGCGGCATCGACGGTTTCCGCACCGAAGTTCGCAAGAACATGGAGCGTGAACTGCGTCAGGCGATCAAATCCAAGGTCAAGAATCAGGTAATGGACGGTCTGCTGGCCACCAACCCGATCGAAGTGCCTAAGGCTCTGCTGTCCAACGAAGTTGACCGTCTGCGCGTGCAGGCTGTTCAGCAGTTCGGTGGCAACATCAAGCCTGACCAACTGCCGGCCGAGCTGTTCGAAGAACAAGCCAAGCGTCGCGTTGTCCTGGGTCTGATCGTGGCTGAAGTGGTCAAGCAGTTCGACCTGAAGCCAGACGAAGCCCGCGTTCGCGAAATGATTCAGGAAATGGCTTCGGCTTACCAAGAGCCTGAGCAGGTCGTGTCCTGGTACTACAAGAACGAGCAGCAACTGAACGAAGTTCGTTCGGTTGTGCTGGAAGAACAAGTTGTGGATACTGTTCTGCAGAAAGCTAGCGTGACCGACAAATCGGTCTCTTACGAAGAAGCGGTCAAGCCGGTAGAAGCTCCAAAAGCCGACTGATTGTTTTTGCGTTAGAAGCACACACCATAAGCCAGCCTTCGAGCTGGCTTATGCGTATTCAAGACATGACTATTTGGGAGTGACTGCAGAGCATGTTCCGTAATTCCTATATTCAGCAGAACTCTGATATCCAGGCCGCCGGCGGCCTGGTCCCGATGGTTGTCGAGCAATCTGCTCGTGGCGAGCGCGCCTATGACATTTACTCGCGTCTTCTCAAGGAGCGAGTAATCTTTCTGGTTGGGCCGGTAGAGGATTACATGGCCAACCTGATTTGTGCGCAATTGCTGTTCCTTGAAGCGGAAAACCCGGACAAGGACATCCATCTTTATATCAACTCCCCGGGCGGTTCGGTGACAGCGGGTATGTCGATCTACGACACCATGCAGTTCATCAAGCCAAACGTATCGACGACCTGTATCGGTCAGGCGTGCAGCATGGGCGCATTCCTGCTGACGGCCGGTGCACCTGGCAAGCGTTTCTGCCTGCCGAACTCGCGCGTGATGATTCACCAGCCGCTGGGCGGTTTCCAGGGGCAGGCGTCGGACATCGAGATCCATGCCAAGGAAATCCTCTTCATCCGCGAGCGTCTCAACACGCTGATGGCCAAGCACAGCGGTCGTACGCTTGAAGAAATCGAGCGCGACACCAACCGCGACAACTTCATGAGTGCAGAAGCTGCGAAGGAATACGGTCTGATCGACGAAGTGATCAACCAGCGCCCAGCTTAAAAATAAGCAACTCAAAATAGGCTTGGTCGGCGCGTCTGATCAGCGGCGGGCTTGAAAAAGCCCGCAATAGCCTTCATCTTGTGTTGCAAGCCTATCGGATTTGGATCGAACGAATGACTGACACCCGCAACGGCGAGGACAACGGCAAGCTGCTCTATTGCTCCTTCTGTGGCAAAAGCCAGCATGAAGTGCGCAAATTGATTGCCGGCCCCTCGGTCTTTATCTGCGACGAGTGCGTCGACCTGTGCAATGACATCATCCGCGAGGAGGTGCAGGAAGCACAGGCCGAAAGCAGCGCGCATAAATTGCCTTCGCCTAAAGAAATCAGCGGCATCCTTGATCAATATGTCATTGGTCAGGAACGTGCCAAGAAGGTTCTGGCGGTAGCGGTATACAACCACTACAAGCGTCTGAACCAGCGTGACAAAAAGGCTGACGACGTCGAACTCGGCAAGAGCAACATCCTGCTGATCGGCCCGACCGGCTCCGGTAAAACCCTGCTGGCCGAAACTCTGGCCCGCTTGCTGAACGTTCCGTTCACTATCGCCGACGCAACCACCCTCACGGAGGCGGGTTACGTGGGTGAAGACGTCGAGAACATTATTCAGAAGCTGTTGCAGAAGTGCGATTACGACGTAGAGAAGGCCCAGATGGGTATTGTCTACATCGACGAAATCGACAAGATTTCGCGCAAGTCCGACAACCCGTCGATCACCCGGGACGTTTCCGGTGAAGGCGTGCAGCAGGCCTTGCTCAAACTGATCGAAGGCACGGTCGCTTCCGTTCCGCCGCAAGGTGGCCGCAAGCATCCGCAACAGGAATTCCTTCAGGTTGATACCCGTAACATCTTGTTCATCTGCGGTGGCGCATTCTCCGGTCTGGAGAAGGTCATTCAGAACCGTTCCACCAAGGGTGGCATCGGTTTCAACGCAGAAGTGCGCAGCAAGGAAGAAGGCAAGAAAGTCGGTGAATCCCTGCGTGAAGTCGAGCCTGACGATCTGGTCAAGTTCGGTCTGATCCCGGAATTCGTCGGTCGTCTGCCGGTTCTCGCGACGCTGGACGAGCTGGATGAGGCTGCTTTGATGCAGATTCTCACCGAGCCGAAAAACGCGCTGACCAAACAGTATGCCAAGCTGTTCGAGATGGAAGGCGTGGATCTGGAATTCCGTTCCGACGCGCTGAAATCGGTCGCCAAGCGTGCCCTGGAGCGCAAAACCGGTGCCCGTGGCCTGCGTTCGATTCTCGAAGGTGTGCTGCTCGACACGATGTATGAAATCCCCTCACAGTCCGAGGTGAGCAAAGTCGTGATCGATGAAAGCGTGATCGAAGGCAAGTCCAAGCCACTGTATATCTATGAAAACAGTGAGCCGGCTGCCAAGGCTGCGCCGGACGCGTAAGCGCCCGGTCTGCCGGAACAAGGAAGGGGCCTTCGGGCCTCTTTTTTTTTATGTCGTTTTTTACATCCGCTTTGCGCTTGTTTTTTTTCAAGTCAGCCCCCATCTTGGTTTCAAGTTTAATTCCATCTGATTACGGCCGTATGGCCGCCGTAGAGGCGAAATCATGAAGACCACCATCGAATTGCCTCTCCTGCCATTGCGTGATGTCGTTGTGTATCCGCACATGGTTATCCCGCTGTTCGTGGGGCGCGAGAAATCCATCGAAGCCCTCGAGGCCGCGATGACGGGCGACAAGCAGATCCTGCTGCTGGCCCAGAGAAATCCGGCTGACGACGATCCCGGTGAAGAAGCTCTCTATCGCGTAGGTACTATCGCCACTGTTTTGCAGTTGCTGAAGCTGCCGGACGGCACCGTCAAGGTTCTGGTCGAGGGCGAGCAGCGTGGTGCTGTGGAGCGCTTCAGCGAAGTTGATGGCCACTGCCGTGCTGAAGTGTCGCTGATCGACGAATTCGATGCCGCCGAGCGCGAATCGGAAGTGTTCGTGCGCAGCCTGCTGTCGCAGTTCGAACAATATGTGCAGTTGGGCAAGAAAGTCCCCGCTGAAGTCCTGTCGTCGCTTAACAGCATCGACGAGCCTGGCCGACTGGTAGATACCATGGCCGCGCACATGGCGCTGAAGATCGAGCAGAAGCAGGAAATCCTCGAAATCATCGATTTGTCGGCCCGGGTCGAGCACGTTCTCGCCTTGCTGGACGCCGAGATCGACCTGCTGCAAGTTGAAAAACGCATTCGTGGCCGCGTCAAAAAGCAAATGGAGCGCAGTCAGCGCGAGTACTACCTGAATGAGCAGATGAAGGCCATTCAGAAAGAGCTCGGCGACAGCGACGAAGGTCACAACGAAATCGAAGACCTGAAAAAGCGTATCGACGCTGCCGGTCTGCCAAAAGATGCCCTGGCCAAGGCCACTGCCGAGTTGAACAAGCTCAAGCAAATGTCGCCGATGTCCGCTGAAGCCACCGTGGTGCGCTCGTACATCGACTGGCTGGTTCAGGTGCCGTGGAAGGCTCAGAGCAAGGTGCGTCTGGACCTGGCCCGGGCCGAAGACATTCTCGACGCCGATCACTACGGCCTGGAAGAGGTCAAGGAACGCATCCTTGAATACCTCGCCGTGCAGAAACGCGTGAAGAAAATTCGTGGCCCGGTGTTGTGCCTGGTCGGTCCTCCGGGCGTGGGTAAAACCTCGCTGGCCGAGTCGATCGCCCATGCCACCAACCGCAAATTCGTGCGCATGGCCCTCGGTGGCGTGCGTGATGAAGCGGAAATCCGTGGTCACCGTCGGACTTACATCGGTTCGATGCCAGGAAGATTGATTCAAAAGATGACAAAAGTGGGTGTGCGCAACCCGCTGTTCCTGCTCGATGAAATCGACAAAATGGGCAGCGACATGCGTGGCGACCCGGCGTCGGCGTTGCTGGAAGTGCTCGATCCGGAGCAGAACCATAACTTCAACGACCACTATCTGGAAGTCGATTACGACCTCTCGGATGTGATGTTCCTGTGCACCTCGAACTCGATGAACATTCCGCCGGCGCTGCTGGACCGGATGGAAGTCATCCGTCTGCCGGGCTACACCGAAGACGAGAAGATCAACATCGCGGTCAAGTACCTGTCGCCGAAACAGATTGCAGCCAACGGCCTGAAGAAGGGCGAGCTGGAATTCGACGAAGAAGCGATCCGCGACATTATCCGTTACTACACCCGCGAAGCCGGTGTGCGTGGCCTCGAGCGGCAGATTGCCAAGGTCTGCCGCAAGGCGGTCAAAGAGCACGCGCTGGAAAAACGCTTCTCGGTAAAAGTGACAGCTGATCTGTTGGAGCATTTCCTCGGCGTTCGCAAGTTCCGCTACGGTCTGGCCGAGCAGCAGGATCAGATCGGTCAGGTGACCGGCCTGGCCTGGACTCAGGTGGGCGGCGAACTGCTGACCATCGAAGCCGCTGTGGTGCCGGGTAAAGGTCAACTGATCAAGACCGGTTCGCTGGGTGACGTAATGGTCGAATCGATCACTGCGGCTCTGACGGTGGTGCGCAGCCGTGCCAAGAGCCTGGGCATTCCCCTGGACTTTCACGAGAAGCGTGACACCCACATTCACATGCCGGAAGGCGCGACGCCAAAAGACGGCCCGAGCGCTGGTGTAGGCATGTGTACTGCGCTGGTGTCGGCGTTGACCGGTATTCCTGTGCGTGCCGATGTCGCCATGACCGGCGAGATCACCCTGCGTGGTCAAGTTCTCGCCATTGGTGGTCTGAAGGAAAAACTGCTGGCCGCTCACCGTGGCGGAATCAAGATCGTGATTATTCCGGAAGAGAACGTGCGTGATCTGAAGGAGATTCCTGACAATATCAAGCAGGATCTGCAGATCAAACCGGTTAAATGGATTGACGAGGTCCTGCAAATTGCGCTGCAATACGCGCCGGAGCCCTTGCCGGATGTGGCTCCGGAGATAGTTGCCAAGGACGAAAAACGTGAGTCTGACTCTAAGGAAAGAATTAGCACGCATTAATACGCTTTTGCCTGGGGGGCTTCCTTGACAGCTTTTTAGAGCCCTTGTTATAAAGCGGCTCTTAAGTGTCTGTAGGCCATTCAGCACTCGTTTTTGCTTTCACCAAAAAACTTAGAATCATACTCAAATAGATATAAGGGGACTTAGAGTGAACAAGTCGGAACTGATTGATGCTATCGCTGCATCCGCTGATATCCCGAAAGCTGCTGCTGGCCGTGCGCTGGACGCTGTAATCGAATCCGTCACTGGCGCTCTCAAGGCCGGCGACTCCGTTGTTCTGGTTGGTTTCGGTACTTTCTCCGTGACTGATCGTCCAGCTCGCATCGGTCGTAACCCACAGACCGGCAAGACTCTGGAAATCGCGGCAGCCAAAAAGCCAGGTTTCAAAGCCGGTAAAGCCCTGAAAGAAGCCGTCAACTAAGTTTGATTCAGGATTTTACCCATCCGGGTCGGGGTCATGCCTGACTTGGCAGCGGAGCGGTAGAGCAGGTAGTTGAAACAGTTGCCTGTCACACCGGGATCGAGGGTTCGAGCCCTGTCCGCTCCGCCAGTTACGAGAAGGCGCATCCTCGGATGCGCCTTTCTTCTATCCGGATTCTACCCACACTCCACGGTTGCCAAATTTTGAAGTTCAACCGTTTCTGGGGGACGCATGCTGCAGAATATCAGGGACAATTCACAAGGCTGGATTGCCAAGACCATTATCGGAGTCATCGTTGCACTGATGGCCCTGACCGGTTTCGACGCCATTTTCCAGGCCACGACTCACAAGAATGAGGCGGCCAAGGTCAACGGTGAAGAAATCAGCCAGAACGAGCTGAGCCAGGCGGTGGATATGCAACGCCGTCAGCTGATGCAACAACTGGGCAAGGATTTCGACGCTTCCTTGCTGGACGAAAAAATGCTGCGCGAATCGGCCCTCAAGGGTCTGATCGATCGCAAGCTGCTGCTGCAAGGCGCAGAACAATCGAAATTCGCTTTCTCCGAAGCGGCCCTGGACCAAGTGATCCTGCAGACGCCTGAATTCCAGGTCGACGGCAAGTTCAGCTCCGACCGTTTCGATCAGGTGATCCGTCAACTGGGCTACAGCCGCATGCAGTTCCGCCAGATGCTGGCTCAGGAAATGCTGATCGGCCAACTGCGCGCCGGTGTGGCGGGCAGCGGTTTCGTGACCGACGCTCAGGTGCTGGCCTTCGCCCGTCTGGAAAAACAGACCCGCGACTTCGCCACGCTGAACATCAAGGCTGACCCTTCGGCCGTGAAGCTGACCGATGACGAGGTCAAGGCTTACTACGACGAGCACGCCAAGGAATTCATGACCCCGGATCAAGTGGTCATCGATTACCTGGAATTGAAGAAGTCTTCGTTCTTCGATCAGGTCGCCGTCAAGGACGAAGACCTGCAGGCGGCGTATCAGAAAGAGATCGCCAACCTGTCGGAACAGCGTCGTGCGGCGCACATTCTGATCGAAGTCAACGACAAGACCACCGAGGCCCAGGCCAAGGCGAAGATCGAAGAAGTCCAGGCGCGTCTGGCCAAGGGCGAGAAATTCGAGGCGCTGGCCAAGGAGTTCTCGCAGGATCCGGGTTCGGCCAACAACGGCGGTGACCTCGGTTATGCCGGTCCTGGCGTTTACGATCCAGCCTTTGAGAAAGCCCTGTATTCGCTGAACAAGGATCAGGTTTCCGAGCCGGTTCGCACCGACTTCGGTTTCCATCTGATCAAGCTGCTGGGTGTCGAGGCGCCTGAAGTGCCGACCCTGGCCAGCCTGAAAGACAAGCTGACCCGCGAGCTGAAAACCCAGCAAGTCGAGCAGCGTTTCGTCGAGGCGACCAAGCAACTGGAAGACTCTTCGTTCGAAGCCTCCGACCTGGCCCAGCCAGCGCAGGATCTGAAACTGACCGTGCACACCTCCAAGCCGTTCGGCCGTGAAGGTGGCGAAGGCGTTGCAGCCAACCGTGCTGTAGTGACTGCCGCGTTCAGCACCGAAGTGCTGGAAGAGGGTGCCAACAGCACCGCCATCGAGCTGGATCCGGAAACCGTGATCGTGCTGCGCGCCAAGGAGCATCTGAAGCCTGCTCAATTGCCGCTGGAAAGCGTGGCCACCGCCATTCGCGCCCAGTTGACCAAAGAGCACGCCAGCGCGGCTGCCAAGACCAAGGCGGAGCAACTGATCGCCAGTCTGCGTGATGGCAAGACCCCGCTGGACAAGGCGGTGGATGGTCAGAGCTGGAAAGTCACTGAAGCGGCGAACCGCGCTCAGGAAGGCGTTGACCCGGCGGTGCTGCAAGCACTGTTCCGCATGCCTAAGCCGGCTGCCAAGGACAAGCCGACCTTCACCAGCGTGACGCTGGCGGATGGCAGCCTGACCATCGTGCGCCTGAACGGCGTGAACGAAGCAGCGGCTCCGACCGATGAAGAGAAAGCGCAATACCGTCGCTTCCTCGCATCGCGTGTGGGTCAGCAAGACTTCGCGGCGTACCGCAAGCAGCTGGAAGCCGAAGCCGACATCAAGCGTTTCTGATGCCTGGCTGAGCCGCAAGACCCGAGCCCCGGATGAAAATCCGGGGCTTTTTTGTGCGCGCTATCCCGCGTTCGGGAAGCCATGACTTCGGGCATTGACGGTCGCATGCAGAGTCAGCAGCAACAGACCTGCGACCAGCCACGGGTAACTCCCGACGCCCGGGTTGTTCAGCAACAGGCCTCCCGCAAGCCCGCCGCCGGCAATGCCGACATTCCACAGGGTCACCAGCATCGATTGCGCGGTATCGGCAGCCTCCCTGGCGGTTTTCGCCAGGGCCGTCTGCAACAGTGAGGGCATCGCGCCGAATGCCAGGCCCCAGACAGCGGTAGCGGTGTAGACCACTCCCGGCGATTCGCGCCATAGCCCCAGTGCGATCGCCGACAGCAGGAACAACAGGGTGCTGGCCAGTACCAGCTGACGCAGCCAGCGATCAATCAGGCTGCCGACGATCCATATGCTCAGTACCGATGCCAGACCGAAAACCAGAAGCACCCGGTCGATTTCTACGCCAAGTCCCGATGGCTCCAGAAATGGCGCGATATAGGTGTACAGAAGGTTGTGCGCGACGACGTAGGACAAAGTCACAAACAACACGGATCGCACGCCCGGCAAGGTAAACACCTGACGCAGTGGCAGGCGCTTTCCGGCGCGTTCACCGGCGAAGTCCGGTACTTGCCAACGCACCCAGATCACCAACAGCACGGTCAGCCCGGTCATGATCGCGAAGCTCAGGCGCCAGCCGACTGCCGTGCCCAGCAGCGTCCCGGCCGGAATGCCCAGCGACAGCGCAAGCGGCGCCCCGAGCATGGCCACCGTAATCGCCCGGCCTTGCAAGTGAGGTGTGACCATCCGGCTCGCGTACCCCGCCAGCAAAGCCCAGAGCAGCCCCGCGAACACGCCTGCGATCAAGCGTGCAATCAGGGTCAGCCAGTACAGCTCGGACAACGCAGTGATGCTGTTGGCGATGGCAAACCCGCTAATGGCCGCCAGCAACAGCGGGCGCCGACGCCAGCCCCGTGTGGCAATGGTGAGCGGAATCGCCGCCAGCATCGAACCGATGGCGTACAGCGTGACCAGTTGCCCGATCAGGGCTTGAGAGACATCAAGCCCCGCGCTCATTTGCGGCAGCAGGCCGGCGGGCATCGCCTCGGTCAGCACGGTGATGAACCCGGCGGTGGCGAGCGCTAGCAATGCGCCCAGCGGTAATCGTTCCGCGGGCTCGACCGTGCCGGCGAGCGAGGGGGAAGTGAGTGGCGCATCGTTCATGGGCGGGTTTCCATTTTGCCAAAGGAGACGAAGGCCATAGGTTAGGGCGCTGCACATTCGGGAAAAACAGGTTAGGGTTCCGAACATCTCGGACAAGAATGTCGCGAATCAGGGAGGGATGAATGGACAGCCTGGGCAGTATTTCAGTGTTTGTGCAGGTGGCGGAAACCCGCAGCTTTACCGAGGCCGGCCGCTTGCAGGGCGTGTCCTCGTCGGCGGTTGGCAAAAGCATCGCCCGCCTGGAAGCTCGACTCAATGTGCGCTTGTTTCACCGCACCACCCGCAGCATCACGCTGACCAGCGAAGGCGCGCTGTTTCTTGAACGTTGCCGCAAGATCCTCGCCGAAGTGGAGGCGGCGGAATTTGAACTGTGCGATGCCGCAGCGGCGCCTCACGGCAAGTTGCGGGTCAGCCTGCCGCAGGTGCATGACCTGGTGATGCCGGTCATGAACGAGTTCATGGCGTTGTACCCGCAGATCGAACTGGATCTGGACCTGACCGATCGCATGGTCGATGTGGTTGAAGAAGGCTTCGATGCGGTGATCCGGACGGGTAAACCGCGAGATTCGCGACTGATGGCACGACCGTTGGGCGAGTTTCACATGGTGTTGGTGGCCAGTCCTGCGTACCTGCGCGAGCGCGGCGAACCGCTGACCCCGGCTGATCTGGCGGAGCACGCCTGCCTGCGCCATACGTTTCACGCCACCGGCAAACTGGAGTCCTGGCCGTTCAAACGCGAGGAGGGCGCTCCTGAGCCGATCTTGCCGACACGCCTGGTCAGTACGTCGATCGAAGCCGTGCGGCATGCAGCGCTGGCGGGCATGGGCATCGCTTGTCTGCCGGATTTCATGATCTTCGAGGCGCAGCAGCAGGGTCGCCTGCAGCGCGTGCTCGATGAGCATCTGGAGCACGTCGGGCAGTTCTGGGTCCTGTGGCCATCAAGCCGGCATGCAACCGCCAAATTGCGCGTGTTCATCGATCATTTATCGGCGCGACTTTTTCCTGTCGTCCATGACCGGTAGAGTTGTAACTGTTTTAAGACACTAATCCATACGCCGCGGGGCAGCGATCTGTTGCACAATACGCCCCGGACCGTTTTCCCTCAGGATGTTTAATGTTGAATTCTATTCCCGTGCGTTTCATCGGGTTGGCGTTGTTGCTGACCGCCGCTGCCGGCTGCTCCAAGGACAAGCCTATCTACGAGCATGAGAATTTCGACGACTCCGGCACCTTTTCGCGCAATTACCCGGTGACCGACACCGCCAGTTGCGAAGCGGCCCGCCGAGCGTTGCTCAGCCAGGGCTACATCATTACCAGCAATGACCCGAAACTGGTCAGCGGCCACAAGAGCTTCCAGCAGACCGGCGAAACCCATCTGGAGATCAGCTTCAACGTGGTGTGCGCCGATGATGGCAGCGCCGGCCATCACGCCACCGTGTTCGCCAACGCCTTGCAGGACCGCTATGCGCTGAAGAAGACCAACAACTCGGCCAGCCTCGGTGTCGGCGTATTGGGCTCGGTGTCGATGCCGATCGGCTCGTCTGACGATTCGATGGTCAAGGTGGCCAGCGAAACCGTGTCTTCGCAGAAGTTCTACGAACGTTTCTTCACTCTGGTCGAGCTGTTCCTGCCAGCCGACGCGAAGAAAGCTGCGCATATCACCGAAAAACCGAAGACCGATCTGGGTGTGCCGGAAGCCAAGGCGGCGCCGGCTCCGTTGGCTCCAGCCCCTGCGACTGAACCCACCCCGGCGCCCGCTGCGGCGCCAACGCCAGCGCCTGCAGAGGCAACCCCGGTGAGCTCCGAACCGGTAGCCCCGCCGGCCGAAGCTGCACCGATCACTCCGGCACCGGTTGCCGAGCCTGCGCCCGCAACGGAAACCATCACCCCTCCGGCCAACCCGACGGACATTCCGCCGCCGTCCGAGCCGATTCCGGCCATGCCTGCGTCCGGGCAGTAAACTTCACGCCACGCCTCCGGCTCCTGTCGGACGCGTGGCGTTTTGTTGTCTCCCTTGAGCTTCTTCCTGCCAGCCCCGTCGAAAAATATCCCGCGATAAATCCCTGACCGCCTGCTACGTTTATTTCATGAAGGCCGTGTTTCATTTTTCCTTCACACGGGCACTTTATGCTCGAGGCGCTGGTCATTTGTTCCAGGCCATTTCAAGCAAGCGTCAGGGGGATTACGCAATGGATGACTATCAAGAAGAACTGCTGGAATTCCAGGCCTTTGAGCTGGATTCACCAGAGCCTGCGGAAGACGCCACCGAGCTGTGAGGCGTCAGCCTGTCTTGCGGTGACTACGGCGAAATTCGCCCGGAGTCTGGCCGTTCCAGCGCTTGAAGGCGCGCTGGAAAGCTTCGGCCGAGGCAAAGCCCAGCAAGTAGGCAATTTCACCGAATGCCAGTTCGGTGTCGCGTATGTAGGTCATCGCCAGATCACGGCGGGTGTCATTGAGGATCGCGCGAAACTGCGTGCCTTCTTCGGCCAGCTTTCGCCGTAACGTCCAGGTCGGCAGCTTCAAACGTGCCGCCACTTCTTCCAGGTCCGGTTCCCGGCCACCATTGAGCAACGGCCCGAGCAATTGCGTGATGCGTTCGCGCAGGCTGCGGGTGCGGGTCAGTTGTTCCAGTTCCCGTTCACACAAGCCGAGCAAATGTTTCCAGGTGCTGGGGCAATGCTCCGGGTTGCGTCGGGCCAGGTCGGTGAGGCTCAGACGCAGTTGATTGTGTTCGGCGCCAAACTGGATCGGGCATTCACCGAGCACCGCATAAGCGTCGCGATAATCCGGGGTGTCAAATTCGATCTCGATCCGTTCAGCGCGCAACGGTTCGGGGCTGATGCTGGACAGCTGATGCAGCCAGCCAGCGATGATCGAATCCACCACAAAGCGGTTGTAGGCGTTGTACGGGCTGATGGAATAGAACCGCAGCCACGCACCGCTGGCGTCCTCGTGGAAACTCGACTGGCCGCGATAATTGGAGCCGTACAAGGGTTCGAAGCGCGTCAGGCAGCGCGCGGCTTCGCGCACGGTCGGGGCCTGCGCGGCAGTCACACCGGCCAGCCCCGCCTGACTCAAGCGACTGAGTTGGCCCATGCGCAAACCCAATGCCGGATCGCCAGTCAGCTGGATCGCGCCATGTCCCAGGCGCATGTAGCGCGGGATCGACAGGCGCGCTCCGGCTTCGGCCAGCCGGGCGGCATCCAGGCCGTACTGTTCGAGCAAGGGAAGGGGATCGATGTCATGGCTGCGCACGGCATCGGCCAGGCTGTGGACGAAGCCCACTGACAGATCCCCAAGACGCATCGGCAGCGGCTTCACGGGTTACAACCAGAGGTTCAGCAGGCGCGCGCCACGGGCTTCGCTGTCGGCGAATTGCTGGCCGTTGCTACTGAGGAAACTTTGCCCGGCGCTCGGCTTGTCCCAGAACTGCCCGCGCAGAAACACACTCATACCGGCCTGCGCCTTGCTGGCCGGCGGTTGCGCGGTCAGGGTCAGTTGGTGCCAGGCTTGGCCTACACTGACTGCTCCTGGTTTCAGGCTGACCGAGTCCGGCACGCTCGAGCCTTTGTAACCCTTCCAGGGTTGATCCCACACGCCATGACCGACGACAAACGCGGGCACCGCGATCAGCTGCGCGCCTTGCTCGTCGAGTTTGCGGTAGTTGTCCGGGTACCAGCTGTCGTTGCCGATCAACACGCCGAGGCGTCCGGCCGGGGTGTCGATCACATTGATCCGCGACGCTTCGCGGGTGCCGGAGTCATCCTGATCGAAGACCGGACGCATCTGCCGCTGCGGCTGGCCGAGCGGGGCACCGTCGCGACCGAACACCACCGTGCTGTTGTACAGCGCGCCACTGCCGGCCTTGAGCCGGCCGTCGGTGATGTTCGGTTCAGGCAACACGATCGTGCCGGCCACCAGAGTGACGTGGAACTCCTTGGCCAAACCACCGAACAGCGCCTGATAGTCCTTGGCCATGTCCCGGGACTTCATGCGCAGGTGCGCGTCATCCAGACGGCTGCTGCCCTTGGCGGTGAGCCAGGCGCGAGCAAACTGCACCGGGTTGCTCGCTGCCAGCCAGTTCATCGCTTCGGCGAGGGTGGCGGCCTGGTACAGCTCGTCTTTTTCGCCGCTGATCATCAGCCAGGTGCCGACATGCTCCGGCAGGATGACCACGGTTTTTTCATTCAACAGCCCCTGATCCTGCGCCTGCTGCAAATAGGCGGCGAGCTTGCGGTGCAGGCGTTCGGGGCTTTGGTAGTCGGTGGGGAACAGCTCGGGCTGGATGCCCAGCAGGTTGCCACGGTCGGCGGGCGTGCCCTGATCGACCGCGAGTTTGATCCGCAGGTCCGACAGGTAATGACCGGCCGGACGGTCAGCCGCCCACATGGCGTAGAAGGTGAGTGCGGCGATGAGCGCCATGGAAAAAGTCAGGTACAGAAGTTTGCGCATGAAATCCAACAACAACCGGGTACAGGGTGTGCGGACAGGGTAGGGCGCCAGCCCCGGCTTGCCAAGGGGTGCTGCGCATTTGGATCAATAACTTGTCAGTTACGGTCATTGAGTGACAGCGAGGCGACTCCTAATCTGTCGAGCATGACTGACGGGGGACGCAGAGCTCCCGCATTTTCCGTGATCGCTCGCTGTGGAGTTAACGATGACCGCCACTCAATACCCGCACCTGTTGGCCCCGCTGGACCTGGGCTTCACCACGTTGCGCAACCGCACCCTCATGGGCTCGATGCACACTGGCCTTGAAGAGAAACCGGGCGGTTTCGAACGCATGGCGGCGTATTTCGCCGAGCGTGCCCGTGGCGGCGTTGGCCTGATGGTCACCGGCGGTATCGGTCCGAACGACGAGGGCGGCGTGTATTCCGGTGCAGCCAAGCTGACCATCGAGGAAGAAGCGCTCAAACACCGCATCGTCACGCGCGCCGTGCACGAGGCGGGCGGCAAGATCTGCATGCAGATCCTCCACGCCGGCCGTTATGCCTACAGTCCGAAACAGGTCGCGCCGAGCGCCATTCAGGCGCCGATCAACCCGTTCAAGCCCAAAGAGCTGGACGAGGAAGGCATCGAGAAGCAGATCCGCGATTTCGTCACCTGCTCGGTACTGGCCCAGACCGCCGAGTACGACGGCGTGGAAATCATGGGCTCGGAAGGTTATTTCATTAACCAGTTCCTCGCCGCTCACACCAACCACCGCACCGACCGTTGGGGCGGCAGCTACGAAAACCGCATGCGCCTGCCGGTGGAGATCGTTCGCCGGGTGCGTGAAGCGGTGGGCCCGAACTTCATCATCATCTTCCGTCTGTCGATGCTCGATCTGGTGGAAGGTGGCAGCACCTGGGAAGAAATCGTCACCCTGGCAAAAGCCATCGAGCAGGCCGGCGCGACCCTCATCAACACCGGCATCGGCTGGCACGAAGCGCGGATCCCGACCATCGCCACCAAAGTGCCGCGTGCGGCGTTCAGCAAGGTCACGGCCAAGCTGCGCGGTTCGGTGAATATTCCGCTGATCACCACCAACCGCATCAACACCCCGGAAGTCGCCGAGCAGATCCTCGCTGAAGGCGATGCCGACATGGTCTCGATGGCGCGGCCATTCCTCGCCGATCCGGACTTCGTCAACAAGGCCGCCGAAGGCCGCGCCGACGAAATCAATACCTGCATCGGCTGCAACCAGGCCTGCCTCGATCACACCTTCGGCGGCAAGCTCACCAGCTGCCTGGTCAACCCGCGTGCCTGCCACGAAACCGAGCTCAATTACCTGCCGGTCAAGCAGATCAAGAAAATCGCCGTGGTCGGTGCCGGTCCTGCCGGTCTGTCTGCCGCCACCGTGGCCGCCGAGCGCGGGCATCAGGTGACCTTGTTCGATTCGGCCAGCGAGATCGGTGGCCAGTTCAATGTCGCCAAACGTGTGCCGGGCAAGGAAGAGTTCTACGAAACCCTGCGTTACTTCAAACGCAAGTTGCAGACCACCAACGTTGAGGTGTGTCTGAACACCCGCGTCGATGTGGCAAAACTGGTCGAGGGCGGTTACGACGAAGTCATCCTCGCGACCGGCATTGCGCCGCGTCTGCCGGCGATTCCGGGTGTCGACAACGCCAAAGTGCTGAGCTATCTGGATGTGCTGCTCGAGCGCAAACCGGTCGGCAAGCGTGTGGCGGTGATTGGTGCCGGCGGTATCGGTTTCGACGTGTCGGAATTCCTCGTCCATGAAGGCGTGGCCACCAGTCAGGATCGCGCCGCGTTCTGGAAAGAGTGGGGCATCGACACGAATCTGGAAGCCCGTGGTGGCGTGGCCGGGATCAAGGCTGCACCGCACGCACCAGCGCGTGACGTGTTCCTGCTGCAACGCAAGAAATCCAAGGTCGGTGACGGCCTGGGCAAGACCACCGGCTGGATTCACCGCACCGGTTTGAAGAACAAGCAGGTGCAGATGCTCAACAGCGTCGAATACCTGAAGATCGACGACGAAGGCCTGCACATCCGCATCGGCGAAACCGGCGAGCCGCAAGTGCTGCCGGTGGACAACATCGTCATCTGCGCCGGCCAGGATCCGCTGCGCGAGCTGCACGACGGTCTGGTGGCAGCCGGGCAGAGAGTGCACCTGATCGGCGGCGCCGATGTGGCGGCCGAACTGGATGCCAAACGTGCGATCAATCAGGGTTCGCGTCTGGCCGCCGAGCTCTGATCCACCCTAGAATGCCGGCTCTTTGCACAGAGCCGGCCTTCATGTTTCTGCCTCCCACCGACTGGCTACCTCAAGCCCCACTCGAACCGCTTCATCTGGACTGGCTCACCGCCGCCGGCATTGAAGTCGCGATCCTGCGCCTGGACTTGATTGATCCGCTGATCAGCGGCAACAAGTGGTTCAAACTTGTAGAACACCTCAAAGCCGCCGACCGCGCGGGTGCCGAAGGCATCATCAGCCTGGGCGGTGCGCATTCCAATCATCTGCATGCATTGGCGGCTGCGGGCAAGCGCCTGGGATTCACGACGGTCGGGCTGTTGCGCGGGCATCCGCAGGACACGCCGACGGTCAGGGATCTGCACGACTTCGGCATGCAACTGCACTGGCTCGGTTACGGCGGTTATCGGGCGCGGCACGAACCGGGGTTCTGGCAGCCTTGGCGAGAGCAATATCCGACGCTGCACCCGGTGCCCGAAGGGGGCGGTGGTCTGCCGGGTGCGCAGGGTTGCGCGGCGCTGAAGGATCAAGTCAGTGAACAACTCGGCAAGTTCGGCTGGGACGACTATCACGGTTGGTGGCTGGCCTGTGGCACGGGCACCACGCTCGCGGGATTGGTGTTGGCCGAGGCCGGACAACATGCGGTGTACGGCGCAATGGCCGTGCCCGACGATCACGGCGTCGCGGCCAATGTCGAGGCGATTGTCGGCGAAACCGGAGGGTATGAGTTGATCGACGCCAGCCGCGGCGGCTTCGCCAAGGTCGATCCGGCGCTGCTTGAATTCATTTTGCAAACCGAACAGGCCAGCGGCATTCCCCTCGAGCCGCTGTACACCGGCAAGGCCATGCTGGCGCTCAAGCAACAGATCGAGGCGGCTCGCTTGGCCCGGGGTTCACGCTTGATCTTCGTCCACACCGGCGGCTTGCAGGGCCGGCGCGGATTCGACGGCTAACCCTGGCTGCGCTTGGGCATCATCCGCAGCAACGTGTTATCGCGCACCACGTAATGGTGATAGATCCCCGCCAGCGCATGCAGACCGATCAGCCAGTAGCCAATCGTGCTGATCAGTACGTGCCAATATTCAACCTGTTTGGCAAAGGCCTTGTCTTCACTCACCAGCAACGGCAGGTCGAAACCGTAGAACATCACCTGATGGCCCTCGGCGCTGGTGATCAGCCAGCCGAGGATCGGCATGCTGATCATGAACAGGTACAAGGCCCAGTGCATCAAGCGTGCGAGGATGGTTTGCCACGGTGGCGAGGCCGGGAAGATTTTCGGCGCCGGGCCCAGGCTGCGGGCGAACAGGCGAAACCAGACCAGCACGAATACCGTCAGCCCAAGCATGTAATGCACTTCGCGGATCAGCGTGCGGCCGCCGCTGCCCTTGGGAAACAGACCACGCAATTCCATGCTGGCGTACACCAGTACCAACAGCACCAGCATCAACCAGTGCAACAGGATCGACACGGTGCTGTAACGGGATTCGGAATTTGTCCACGGCATACGGCGTTCCTCACGGTTCAGGGCTCAAGCGTGCCGTTCTGTGACGGCATGCCTTAACTGTAATCGTATTAAGGTCATTCTTCCTCCACGATCCGGTTTTTTATTGATGCACATCATTGGCATTGCAGTGACATGATCCCTGCGCTGACGGGGTGGCTGTAACAAGGCATTGTTTATATTTTGTATTTGCGAAAGTTTGAGTGCGTGAAGCCATGTGGTTATTGTTGGGCGCAGTCGATAGTTAAAGTTCGGCTCGATAAATAAACCAATAGCGTCGTTCAAGGATGCTGTACTGGAAAAAGGATTCAGCAATGGCTTTTAATGTTCTTCTTAATAATAAACATGGCTGTATTGTCAAAAAAGCAATGGCTAAGGCGCCTGTACCCAGACCAAAACCGCGGCCTGCGGTTACGCAACCCCCCAAGCCGGCGAGCAAGCCATCCGTTCCGCCCGTCAAGCCATCCGTTCCGCCCGTTAAGCCACCTGTGCAGCCGGTAAAGCCTCCAGTGAAACCCGGCGTACCGCCAGTCAAACCAGCTGTGCCTCCGGTCAAGCCACCGGTAAAACCTGCTTCTCCCGCCAGGCCTGTTTCGCCAGCTAGCAAGCCTCCTGTGGCGCCGAGCAAGCCAGTCGCCGTCGCCAGGCCGCCAATGCCGTGGCCTACGCTCAATATCAATGTGGATCCTGTGGCGTTGATCAATTTGCTGAATGCGATTGGAAACAGCCGTCATCCAGATGGCTCCACGTTGTTGGCCGACGGAAGTCTGGTAAATGCGCAACAGACGGCAGTGACGCGTCCGGACGGGATCATTCAGCATATAGACGGCAGGGTTGAACACCCCGACGGACGTATTGTGTGGCCAGACAATACAATCGAATATCCCGATGGACGCATCGTCTGGGCCGACGGAACCGAACAACTGGCAGATGGTTCGGTGAAGTATCCGGACGGGCTCAATTTTGATGCGCAGGGTAACTTGGTTTCTGAGTAATCCGGTTGTAATGACTGTGGGTTGAAAGTTGTCTCTTCAAAAGTTTGTAATCTATAAATAAAAGGCCGCCTGCTTTTATCGGCTGGCGGCCTTTTTTGTCAGGTTAGTTGTTTTGCGGCATTTCCCCTTTGGTCAGGCGCCGGTTGATGTCAGCGATCACTTCCGGCAGATCGCTGATGGTGTCGATCATGTAGTGCGGGCGTGAGCCTTCGAACAGCGCGTGAATGCGCTTGCGTTCGCTGGCCAGCGCGTCGCTGCCCAATGCGCGGTAGCCCTCGTAATCCAGACCCAGCGCGTTGCCGGAACAAATCAGCGCCACGGTCCACATCCCGGCACTACGGCCTTCAAGAATGCCCGGCACGGTGTCGTCGATCTTCACGCAGGCGGCGACATCGTCGATGCCCAGCGCAATCACGTTGGCCAGCGCCTGCGCCGGCCATGGACGACCGTTCGGCACTTCGTCGGTGGCCACGACGTGGTCGGCGACGTAGCCATTGGTGGCGGCCAGTGCCACGACCTTGTCCATCACTTGCTTTGGATAGCCCGAGCAGGAACCGATCTTGATCCCTTGCTGGCGCAGGTTGGCGATGGTCTCCAGCGCACCGGGAATCAGCGCCGAGTGCTCGGCGATTTTCTCGATCTGCAGCGGCATGAAGCGGTTGTAGATCGCGGTCACGTCATCGTCGGTAGGGGTGCGACCGAACGCCTTGCGATAGCGCTCGGCAACCTGCGGCTGATTGCACAGGGTGCGGATGTGATCCCACTTGCCCATGCCCATCGGGCCACGGGCCTCTTCGATGGAGACCAGGACATCGAACTCGGCGAAGGCTTCGACGAAGATCTGGGTCGGTGCGAAGGAACCGAAATCGACCACGGTGCCGGCCCAGTCGAGGATGGCGGCTTGCAGCTGGGTTGGGTTGTTGTAGTTCATGGCAAAAATTCCTGTGATAACACGCAATTCGGAGTTCGCTGTCCCTGTGGGAGCGGGCTTGCCCGCGATGGCGGTCTGACATTCACCATTGATGTCGACTGCCAGGGCCTCATCGCGGGCAAGCCCGCTCCCACAGGGGATTTGAGGTGTGGTTTAAATCTCTAACACTTCCATCTCGCGCAGCACTTCACCCACCGCCGCGACGGCTTCGCGCATCTGCGCCGGGGTGACGTGGCCGATGCAGCCGACGCGGAAGGTTTCGACCTGGGTCAGCTTGCCGGGGTAGAGGATGTAACCCTTGGCCTTGACCCGTTCGTAGAACTCCTTGAACTGGTAACGCGGATCTTTCGGTGCGTGGAAGGTCGCGATGATCGGCGCCTGAATCGCAGCAGGCAGGAAACTGCGCAAACCGAGCTTGCCCATCTCTTCCATCAGCGCCTGGCAGTTGGCGGCGTAGCGCGCATGTCGCGCCGGCAGGCCGCCTTCTTCGTTGTATTGCAGCAGCGCTTCGTGCAGCGCCGCGACCACGTGGGTCGGCGGGGTGAAGCGCCACTGGCCGGTTTTTTTCATGTAGCTGTGTTGGTCGAACAGGTCCATCGCCAGCGAATGCGAATTGCCGGCGGCTGCGGCCAGGGATTCCTTGCGGGCGAACACGAAGCCCATGCCCGGTACGCCTTCCAGGCATTTGCCGGAGGCGGCAATCAGCGCGTCGAACGGGACTTTTTGCGCGTCCACCGGCAACGCGCCGAACGAGCTCATGGCATCAATGATCAAGCGTTTGCCGTGCTGCTCTACAACCTGGGCGATTTCCGGCAGCGGATTGAGGATGCCGGTGCTGGTTTCGCAGTGGATCAGCGCGACGTGGGTAATGTCGCTGTCGGCGCGCAGCAGCCGGTCGACGTCGGCGGCGGTGGTCGGTTCGTCTTCAGCGGTTTCGAAGGTGCTGAACGAGCGGCCGAGCACTTCGCAGATTTTCGCCAGACGCTTGCCGTAGGCGCCGTTGATCAGCACCAGCACCTTGCCGTCGCGGGGGACGAGGGTGCCGATCGCGGCTTCGACGGCAAAGGTGCCGCTGCCCTGCAACGGTACGCAGTGGTGGCTGTCGGCGCCGTTGAGAATCGCCAGCAGTTGTTCGCACAGGCTGGCGGTCAATTGGTTGAAGCGGTCATCCCATGAACCCCAGTCGACCATCATCGCCTGGCGGGTGCGGGCCGAGGTGGTCAACGGGCCGGGAGTGAGCAGGATGGGTGCGGCAGTACTCATTCGTGTGTCCTCGCGATAGCGCTGTGGGATGAAGCTACGGGGGCTACGTTGCAATTCGGCGGATCATCAATCAAATTGTTTGTTGTTATGCCAGCCATCAGTGAGGGTTATTCATGAATCTGTTCCAGCTCCGCGCCTTCGACGCCGTGGCCCGGGAAGGCAGCTTCACCCGTGCCGCCGCTCGCCTGTTCATCAGCCAACCGGCGGTCACCGGGCACATCAAGGCGCTGGAAGAGCATTACCAGATCACCCTGTTACGACGCACGGCGCGCCGGGTCGAGCTGACCGAGGAGGGCACCAAACTGGCAGCGATCACCCGGGCGATGTTCGGCATGGCGGAAGAGGCTCAGGCGCTGCTTGAGGCCAATCGGCAATTGCTCACCGGACGTCTTGAGGTGGCGGCGGATGGCCCGCACTTGGTCATGCCGATGCTCGCCAGCCTGCGGGCGCGCTATCCGGGGATCACCGTGAATCTGCGATTGGGCAATGCCCAGGAAACGTTGGCGGCGTTGTTGTCCGAGCATGCTGACGTGGCGGTGCTGACCGAAGTCGAACCGCGCAAAGGGCTGCATCTGCAAGCGCTGAGTGAATCGCGGATTTGCGCGCTGGTGCCGGCGGGGCATCCGTGGGCGGCTCGCAGTGGCGAGGTCAGGCTCAAGGAGCTGGATCAGGTGATCATGGTGTTGCGCGAGCCGAGTTCGATTACCCGGCGCACCTTTGATCAGGCCTGTGCGCAGGCGTCGGTCAGCCCACGGGTGTTGCTGGAACTGGATAGCCGCGAGGCGGTGACGGAGGCGGTGGCGGCTGAGTTGGGGGTTGGCGTGGTTTCATCGGTGGAGGTCAGTCATGACCCCCGTGTCGTTGCGGTTCCCATCGTGGGAGAAGGGCTGGTGAACCGGCACATGATCGGCTGCGTGGAGCGGCGGCGGGAGTTGCGGTTGATTCAGGCGTTTTTCGGGTTGGCCCCCAACTGATCACCACCAGATCGTTCCCACGCTCTGCGTGGGAACGCCTCAAGGGACGCTCCGCGTTCCAGCTCTCGAATAGGACGCGGAGCGTCCCGGGCTGCATTCCCACGCGGACGGTTCGACGCCTCGACGTGGGAACGATCTAGACGAGGCTTTCGCGCACCATCTCGAGAAACGTCGCCACCACCCTCCGCGAACTCTGCTCGCGCAGGCATACCAGTGTTTCGGTCAAGCGCCGAGTGCAATCGGTGATCGGCAACGCGCAAACCCTTGAGTCCGCACCAAACTCCGCCGCCGACACCACCCCCACGCCAATCCCCACCACCACTGCCTCTCGCGCGGCTTCCCGGCCTTCGACCTGGATCGCCGGGCGGATGCGGAAGCCGGCGCGGGCCATTTCTTCTTCCAGGGTCTGGCGAGTCACCGAGCCGTGTTCGCGCAGCACCAGCGGCGTGTCGTCCAGATCTTCCAGACAGATCGACTCGCGCTCGGCCCACGGATGATGGCGCGAGACAAACGCCACCATTGGATCGTTACGCAGCGGCACGCACAACAGGCGTTCATCGCTGACATCGCGCCCCAGCAACGCCAGATCGGCCTGATAGTTGAACAGGCGAAACAGCGACTCATCGGTGTTACCGGTCTCGATCTTCACGCTGATCCCCGGATAGCGCTCACAAAACCGGGCAATCTGCGGCAACACATGCACCGGGGCATCCACCGCCAGAATCAGGCTGCCGGTCTGCAAGGCCTGGGATTCCTGCAGCAACTCCTGGGCTTCGGCCTCGACCACGAACAGACGCTGGGTGATTGCCAGCAAGCGTTCGCCCAAATCGGTCAGGCGCACCGAGCGTTTGTTGCGATGGAACAGCAACACGCCGAAGCGTTCTTCCAGCTTGCGCACCTGGTCGGAAATCGCCGGTTGCGTCAGATAAAGCCGCTCGGCGGCCTTGGTGAAGCTTCCGTGCACGGCCACGGCGTGAAAGGCTTTGAGCTGGGCGTGTGAAACCGACATGGCTGATTCCTCGTTTACAGGCGAACTTCAGTAACAAGCTGAGCTTATGTGTGAAATACGATAAATCGATTTTATTTATTAAACAGTAATTGCTTTGATCGGCTCACGCCAACGCTGACTGCCCGGTCGGGCAGCGACGCTGGCCATGAGCCTGTGCGTGCAACACCAGGACTCATCTGACCGGTATCACCGAAGGGACGGGGTGATATCGCAGTGCTCAACAATAAAAAACACAGGCGTTTACTTATCGATTCTGCCGGCACACTCACACCCTGAGGTCAGAACCACAATGAACAAGCACATCGGCACCCTTGCGCGTTGGCGCATGCAGATCTTCGCTGTCACCTGGCTCGCTTACGCCGCGTTCTATTTCACCCGCAAAGCCTTTTCGGTGGCCAAACTGGGCATCGCCGAAGACCCCAGCTTCACCCTCGACAAAATGGCCATGGCCAACCTCGACGCGATTTACCTGGCGGCCTACGCCATCGGCCAGTTCACCTGGGGCATGCTCGCCGACCGCTTCGGCCCACGGGTCGTGGTGCTTGGCGGGTTGCTGATTTCCGCTGCGGCAGCGCTGGTGATGGGCAGCTTCGCCACCTTGCCGATCTTCGCCACTTGCATGCTGATTCAGGGGCTGGCGCAGTCCACCGGTTGGTCGGGGTTGTGCAAGAACCTCGGTAGTTTTTTCCCTTCGGAACAGCGCGGGCGAGTGCTCGGGTTGTGGAGTTCCTGCTACGCCTTCGGTGGATTGGTGGCCTCGCCGTTCGCCGGTTGGTGGGCGTACACGCTGGTCGGCACCTGGCACGCGGCGTTCATTTCCAGTGCGGCGGTGGTCGCGGCGGTGGCGGTGTTGTTCTTCATCTTTCAGCGCAACAAACCGGAAGATGTCGGCCTGCCGGCGGTGGAACCGGAGCCGGTCATCAGCGCCGAGGAAGCCGAAGCCAACAGCAAACTCAGCGTGTGGGAGCCGCTCAAGGAAATCCTGCGCAACCGCACGGTGCTGGTGCTGGGTCTGGCGTATTTCCTGTTGAAACCGGCGCGTTACGCGATTCTGCTCTGGGGCCCGGTGATCGTGTTCGAACAGATGCCCTCGGTCGGCAAGGTCGGCGCGGCGATCATCCCCACGGCGTTTGAACTGGCCGGTCTCCTGGGTCCGATCATGATCGGCCTGGCCTCGGACAAACTGTTCGGCGCCCGACGCATGCCGGCCTGCGTGTTGAGTCTGCTGGCATTGACCGTGACGCTGGCGCTGTTCATGGGCGCCTTGCACACCGGCAGCGTGATGCTGGTGGTCGCATTGTTGTTCGTAATGGGCCTGACCCTGTACGGCCCGGACTCGATGATCAGCGGCGCGGCGGCGATCGATTTCGGCAAGGCCAAGGCCGGCGCCACGGCGGCGGGATTCGTCAACGGCTGCGGCTCGGTCGGTGCGGTGCTCGGTGGTTTGCTGCCGGGTTACTTCGACTCGGTGACCGTGTTCATCGTGTTCGCCGGTTGCGCGCTGTTCTCGGCGCTGGTGCTGATTCCGCACTGGAACAGTCGCCCGGTCGGCGTCATGGAACCGCGCGCCTACGTGCCCAATCGCGCCCTGACCGTCAAACCCCTGCGTAACTGAAACCCCTTGCCTCGCGGCCTGCTGCGGCACTCGCGGCAGGCTGTGCCGTGGCCGACTGACTGGAGAATGTTCATGAGACCGTTTTGGCTGGAGCAGGCTTTGCAGCTCGATACGTCCGAACCTTGCCCGCCGCTGCAAGGCGATGTGCGCACTGATGTGTGCATCGTCGGCGGCGGTTACACCGGGTTGTGGACGGCGATCATGCTCAAGCAGCAGAACCCCGAACTCGATGTGTTGCTGATCGAAGCCGACATTTGCGGCGCCGGCGCCAGTGGGCGCAACGGCGGTTGTGCGCTGTCGTGGTCGGCGAAGTATTTCACCCTGGAGCGGCTGTTCGGCGTCGAAGAGGCGGTGCGGCTGGTCAAGGAGTCGGAACGCAGCATCCACGCCATCGGCGAGTTCTGTGAGTAGTACGGCGTGGATGCCGATTACCGCCTCGATGGCACGCTTTACACCGCCACCAACCGCGCGCAATGCGGCTCCACCGACGCGGTGATTGCGGCGCTGGAGCGCAATGGCATCAACTCGTTTACCCAGCGGCCGGTCGCCGATGTACAGCGCATGGCCGGTTCGGCAAAACACCTGGAGGGCTGGTTCTCGCCGGCCGCCGCCAGTGTGCAGCCGGGCAAATTGGTGCGTGGCTTGCGCCGGGTGGCGTTGCAGTTGGGCGTGCGAATTCACGAAAGCACGGCGATGACCGGGCTGGAGGAGGGCCGTCCGGCGCGCCTTCACACGGCGAACGGCCGGGTGACCGCCGACCGCGTGGTGCTGGCGATGAATGCGTGGATGGCCCGCGCTTTCCCGCAGTTCGAGCGCAGCGTGGCGATTGTCTCCAGCGACATGCTGATCACCGAACCGCGTCCGGATCTGTTGCAGGAAATCGGTTTGACCAGCGGCGTCACCGTGCTCGACTCGCGGATTTTCGTGCACTACTACCACAACACCCCGGACGGCCGGATCATGCTCGGCAAGGGCGGCAACACCTTCGCTTACGGCGGGCGGATGCTGCCGGTGTTCGACCAGCCCTCGCCCTATACCGGACTGCTCAAGCGCAGCCTCGACGACTTCTTCCCGGCGTTCGCCGATGTGAAGGTCGACGCAACCTGGAACGGCCCTTCGGATCGCTCGGTCACCGGCCTGCCGTTTTTCGGCCAGATGAGTGACAGCGGCAACGTGTTCTACGGTTTCGGTTATTCCGGCAGCGGCGTCGGACCCTGCCACATGGGCGGGCAGATTCTCGCCTCGCTGGTGCAGGGCCTCGACAACCCGTGGACGCGTTCGCCGCTGGTCAACGGGCCGCTGGGATACTTTCCGCCGGAGCCGATCCGCTACCTCGGCTCGCTGATGGTGCGCAACGCCATTCGCCGCAAGGAACGCGCCGAGGATCACGGTCGGCGGCCTCGGCACCTTGACGTGCGTCTGGCGAAATTCGCGGCGGCAGCGGGCAAGGCCGACAAGGCTTGAGCGTCAGCTTGGCGGGGCGGAACGGTTGAGCAGCCAGTCGAGCAGGAGGTCGTCGTCGGGTTCGGTTTCTGTCGGCGGTGCCTGGCGGAGCCGACAAGCATCGAGGCAGAGGATCGGTCGGTCGGGATCGCTGTCGAGAAAACTCACCCAGACCTCGCTGCCGGCGCAGGGAAGATTTTCCCGAGGCAAGCGGCCGCCGGCATGGGGCATGACCACCGGCAACCACAGCCCTTCGCTGGTGTCGGCTTGAGGCTGGTCGGGCCATAACCGGACGGCAATCCGCCCCTGATCGTCCACTTGCGCCGCTTGTCCCGGGATGCCGAGCACTTGCGCCGGGTGATAGCCCGGAATGCTAGGGCGCGGTTGTTCCAGTGGTGGGCGAAACGGGGTCGACCAGGGCAGCGCGGTGAAATCGTTGTGGTAGCGACGGACCGTCGGCAATGGATCGAGAATCGACGGTTGCTGGCCCTGATGACGCAAGCTTGTGATCAGCCACTGTTCGTTGAAGGTGCTTACCGGGTGATCCATGACGTGCAACAGACGCCCGCTGAGCAGTCGCAGACAATCGCTGCGGCCCTGAATCGAACGTGCGCGGCAACGTTGGCGCTCCAGCAGACGACGACTGCGCTGAACGGCGTGACGTTGTGCCGCCGGCAGAAATCCAGTTGTGGCGGCATTTTTCAGTGTGTGATTGGCGGCCTCCTGGCCTTCGATCAGTTGCCCTCGCTCACGCGCGCCTGCGGGCATCTGCGGCAGCACCGCCTCATGGCGTTGAAACAGGCTGCTTAGGCCGGTGCAGGGCCCATCGTTCTGCGTGTTGAAAGGAAGGGTCGTCGGTTGTTGCGGCAGGCTCAGGCTGTCATCGGCGAACACCACCACGTGGCCGTCCGGCTGATGTTCGAAGTGGTAGTGGATGCCTTCCTCTTCGCAAAGCCGCTGCAAGAAGTTCAGATCGGTCTCATCGTACTGAATACAGAACGGGCGCGGGGGATAGTGGCCGACGGTCATCTCGATCCGGTAGCTGTCGCCGGGCAGGTGATGTTCGCACAGCAGTTGCTCAAGGATGGCCGGTACGCTCAATTGCGTGAAGACCCGGCGCACGGGACGTTGCTCCAGCGCTTGCAGACGCGGCATCAGTACCAGTTGGTAGGCGATCCGGTGTGTGGCGCGGTGTTCGCAACTGGCACTTTGAATGACACCATGAATTCCGTGATCGTTATCCAGGTGCAGAAACGCTGCCTGGTGCAGCAGAGCGCCGGGTGACCAGGCGGGCGCCAGGCCCATGACCTCGATGTCGAACCGGTAGGGCTGATTCAGCGCTTCATGACCGCTGAAGCGCAGGACCGGCAGGCTTATCCCGCCTTCGGCCAGGGTCAGCGAAAACGGACTTTCCTTGTCATTGAGCATTCGGGCGGGCTCTGTCAGGCAATACGGGCGACAGAGGTTACGAAAACGCGACGTTGATTGGACGTGGCAAACCGGTTTTTCAGAATCGCCCTACAAGGCGTGTAGAAGATGTCGATGCGCATCGGAATTTTTGGTCGATTGCCGACTTTAGGCCGTATAAACTTGGCGCCATGCGTCGGCCAATAGATGTCTCGGCGCCACAGATCAAGAGAGTGAGTAATGGGCGCACAGTGGAAGGTTAAACACAAAGAAGCGGCAGCCAACGCCAAGGGCAAGATCTTCGGCAAACTGGTGAAGGAAATCACCATTGCTGCGCGTAACGGTGCCGATACCGCGACCAACGCACACCTGCGTCTGGTGGTCGAACAGGCCAAGAAAGCCTCGATGCCCAAGGAAACCCTGGACCGCGCCATCAAAAAGGGTGCTGGCCTGCTGGGCGAAACCGTGCAATACCATCGCGTCACCTACGAAGGCTTCGCACCGCACCAGGTGCCGCTGATCGTGGAGTGTGTGACCGATAACATCAACCGTACCGTGGCGGAAATCCGCGTGGCGTTCCGCAAGGGCCAATTGGGTGCTTCCGGTTCGGTTGCCTGGGACTTCAACCATGTCGGCATGATCGAAGCGTCGCCGGACACCCCGGACGCCGATCCTGAAATGGCCGCGATCGAAGCCGGCGCCCAGGATTTCGAGGCTGGCGAAGAGGGAGCGACCCTGTTCCTGACCGATCCGACCGACCTCGATGCCGTGCAGAAAGCCCTGCCGGAACAAGGCTTCACCGTGCTGTCGGCCAAACTGGGCTACCAGCCGAAGAACCCGGTCAGCGGTCTGAGCGACGAGCAGATGGCTGAAGTCGAGGCGTTCCTCGAAGGCCTGGACAACCATGACGACGTGCAAGACATGTTCGTCGGTCTGGCCGGCTGACACACCAGAAAATCGCAGCCCTCGGGCTGCGATTTTTTTTCAGGCGTGTTGCAACGCCTGGCTGATCTCGCCAAACCCCGGTCGCGCCAGCACATCCGGCTGACAGCAGCGCTGTTCCAGGGCTTCCAGCACCTGACGCTGTCCATCACTCAACCCCGAGTCGATGCGCGCCAGCAGTTCCCCCAGCAGAATCCCGAATGCCCGCACTTCAAGACGCTGTAGTGCGCGGGTTTCAGGTGTATCCGCCGTGGCATGGAATGACGCCGCACCAAAATCCCCCAGGAGACAGTCGCCCTGATCGTTCAACAGAATGTTGTGCCCGTAGAGATCGCCATGGGTGATGCCATGACCGTGCAGATGCCCGGCGACCGAGGCGATGCCCCCGGCGATGCGCAAGGCAACCTCGGCACTGAAGCGGCAATCGTCGGCATACACATCCCGTGAGCAGGACGCCAGACTCGGCAGCCCGGCCAGGTTGCGGTAGCTCGGATCGATCAACTGCATCACCAGACCTTGCTGGCCATCGGGATGCCGGGCGATGCGGCCTTCGACGCGGATCAGGTTCGGGTGCAGCCCGGCGGTGATGCACGCGTTCATTTCATGCAGCGGCGAGCCGTCGCTGGTCATCTCGCCCTTGTACAACTTGACCGCCACAGGCATGGCCGACTGATCCGCAGGCTGCCACCGCGCTCGGTAAATGACCCCGGAAGCGCCTTCGCCGAGCCGTTGCTCCAATTGCAGCGCCGACCAGTCGATCAGTGGCGCTTTGTCGAGGGCGGCCGCATCGGCTTCGGTTTCCAGCGGATTGCCGGCGTAGGCCAGCCAGGTCAGGCTCGGCAGGGTCAGCAGCCATTGCGGCAACTCGGTCAACTGGTTGGCGGCGATGCGGATCAGCTCCAGCCGATGGCACTGGCTCAGTGACGGCGGCAGGGTACGTAGACGATTGCCGGCGAGCATGAGTTTTTGCAACAACGGGCGCTCGCCCAGTTCTGTGGGCAGGTTTTCGATGGCGTTGTCGGTCAGGATCAGCCAGCGCAACTGCGGCGGCAGCGCCGCGCCGGGCACCTGAGTGATCCGGTTGGCCTTGAAACCGATCATCGTCAGCGCCTGACACTGGCCCAGGCACGCCGGCAATTGGGTGAACTGATTGTCCGAGCAGAACAGCACGCGCAGGCGTGTCAGACGGTGCAAGTCGTCCGGCAGGCTGCTCAGGGCATTGCCGCTGAGGTTGAGCACTTCCAGCGAATCGGCCAGGTTGAAAATCTCCGGCGGAAATTCAGTCAGGCCTTCAGCCAGATCGAGCCGGGTGATGCCCGACAGTTCGCCGGCGCGCAGTTGAGCAAGGGTGTGCATGAAAAGGGTCGCTATCTGGAAGGCGCCCGAGCGCCGGAAATGGGCGGCATGATAACGGCAAATCAGCCCGGCTCGTGCACTTCGCGCAATTGCCCGAGCCGGCTGCGGGTGCGGGCCAGATCAATCGCCTGGCCGCCGAGGCTTTCACGCAACGGGAGTTGGCCGAGCAGGGTCAGGTGTTTGTCCTGGTCGTAGAGCACGTCGATCAGGTTGATGAACCGTTGCTGGGCGGCGATCGAACATTCGCCCAGCTCCGGCAGGTCATCGATGATCCAGTGGTCGAAACGCCGGCACAGTTCCAGATAATCCATCACGGCGGTGGGCTGTTCGCAGAGGTCGTTGAAAGTGAAACCGACACGCCGGTCTTCGCACAGACGCGCCTGCAAATGCCGGCTGCCAACCGCTAAAGGCAACGGTGTGGCGTCGAGTGGCGGCAGGTTCAAGGCCTGGCGCTGCGCCGGGGTGGCCGGCCAGACGTAATGGCCCTGGGTGAACACCTGATGCGCGTGACGGCGCGCCTGGCTGCGGTAATCGTGCGGCCCGCCGACTTCCATGACCTGCATGCGCGCATTGATCAGGTCGATCACCGGTTTGAACCGCGCGTGGTAGAGCGGGTTGGGCAACAAGCCTTCGGGCGGATAGTTGGAGGTCACCAGCAACAGGATTCCGCGCTTGAACAGCGCCTTGAACAAGCGGGTGATGAGCATCGCATCGCCGATGTCATGCACGTGGAATTCATCGAAACACAGCACTCGACAGTCCATCAGCAGCGCGTCAAGAGTGACAGCGAGCGCGTCGTCGCGGTCGCGGTGCTCGAACATGCCCTGATGCAACCGGGCGAAAAATCCATGGAAGTGCAGACGGCGCTTTTGCTCGATCGGCAACGCCTGGAAGAAACCGTCCAGCAGCCAGCTCTTGCCGCGTCCGACTGCCCCGTACAGATAGAGGCTGCGCGGGGTTTGCGCAGGCGTGCCGAACAACAGACCGGCCTGCTTTGCCATGCAGTCGATGACCCGTTGCTGGCTGTGGCTGAGGGTGTAGCCCTGGCTGTGGGCCTTTTGCCGGAAGTAGTCGCGGATCGTTTGCGCGCTGGCGGCGCACTGGCCCGCAGCCCTGTGGGAGCGTTTGCCGAAGAAGTGGCGCAAGGCTGACAAGCGCTGAGTCAGACGCGAACGTTCGGGCGGTCGGGCAGGCACTGCGGTCACTCCGTCATCATCGGGCCGGCTCCTCGCGAGCGCGGCGGCGTAGTGTAACCAGACGGGTAGTTTTGCTTCTACTGCGCTTTATCGTTTTTCCGCACAGTAATCTGCGGCGTGTACAGGTTTTTTCAACAATATGAATCGACGTGTTGCCAACCTTTCGAAACAAATCCCGGTCGGTGACTGGATCCAATCGACTGGCGCATTCGGTGTCCGTTGCTAACCTGAAACACTGTAACGGCAGCGAGGCTGCCGCCATCAAGGAACGGGCAGTGAATGCAGGGATGGTCTGGGCATTGCTGGGCGGGCTCGCGGCACCGGTCCACGCCGCCGACCTTAAGGTCGAGGTGCGGGTCGATGTGCAGCGCGGTTGCCAGTTGATCGGCCAGCAACGCGAGGCCGTTATCGAGCAACTGGGTGTGCTCGACTTCGGCACCACGGCGCGGCTCGGCGACCTGGAAGGGCCTCTCGGTGCGGCGCTGACGAATTCGCGCCTGCCACGTCTGGAATGCAACCCGGACACCCCGTACCAGTTGCGTGTCGATGGCGGCCTGCACGGTGGCGTTGGCGAGGTGCGTTATATGGCGGGGGAGGCTGGCAGCAAGCCGATTCCTTATCGCCTGTATCAGGACCCTGCGCGGCGGGTGCCGCTGGTGGTGAATGTGCCCGTCAGCGGCCGGGTGCCGGACAGCGGCACGGTGGACTTGCCGTTATACGGGCGGATCGAGCGTATGGCGGAGGTGCCACGGGTCAGCCGGTATTCGGATCTGGTGAAGGTGACGGTCACCTGGTGATCGCGGAGTTTTTCAGCCATTCGGTGTAACCGGGTGGCGCAGGGAAGGGCGTTCAATGACGAGCGCAATGGTCGAGTGATCCTGAAGGAGTCGGGGCTCAATGATGGGCAGACACGGGCGCGTAATCGCCACAGCCACGTTGCTGTTGTTCACCGAGATCGCGTCGGCGGCGGTCAGTGGGCAGATCCTTGCGCGACTGACGCTGATCGCCGGCTGCGAGGTCACCAACGCCTCCAGCCCCGCCAGCCCGGTGGATGGGCTGGGCTCTCTCGATTTCGGCCAGCAGGGCCCGACCTGGAACGCACCGATCAAGGCCAGCCTCAGCGAAGCGGGCAGCGGCCAGCTGAATGTCGCCTGCAACCCTTCGGTCACCGGGTTCACCGTGACCATCGATGGGGGCACCCACGGCGACGGCACCACACGCCGCCTGAGCAACGGGCGCCAGACGCTCCCCTATCAGCTGTTTCTCGATGCCTCCGGCAGCCAGAGCTACAGCATCGGTCAACAACACAATTTCGCTGTCACCAGCGGCGCACAGATACCCATCCCGGTATTTGGCTCGGTGGTGGCGAACACCCGTGCGGTACCGGCCGGTGTCTATACCGACACCCTGACGGTGACGCTCGACTGGTAACCCCGTAGAGGACGGACACCATGCGTACGATTGCATCAAGGATAGGTTTGTCGCTGCTCGGCCTGACGCTCGCTTCCAGCGTCAATGCCGCCACCACGGTCACCGGCCAGATCACCTCCAGCCTGATCCTGATCAGCAGTTGCCAGGTCAACGGTTCCGGCGGTTCGACCGGGCTGAACTTCGGTGCGTTGAACTTCGGCACCGCCAACAGTCTGTTCACCACGGCCACCGGCCAGGTGCTGGGCGGCGGGGGCGGGGCGCTGTCGATCCTGTGCTCGGCCGGCACCACCCCAACGGTCAAGGTTCGGGCCGGCGCCCATGACGGGCTCTCGCCGGGAGGTACTCGCGCACTGTACGACGGGGTCGCCAACTACGTGCCGTATGACCTGTACACCGACGCCGGACACTCGCAGTTGCTGGCCATCGACGGGGTGATCAACCTCGCCGCCAGCACCGGTGTGGCGCAGACCGTGAACATCTACGGTCAGGCGGTGGGCAAGGCCGGGCTGCCGGCGGGCACGTATACCGACACGATTTCCGTCGAACTGACGTTCTAGTGCCATGGCCCGGCATGGCGGTGCGGTGCTGTTTCTGTTGTGTGCGGGCAGCTTGCCGCTGCCGTTGGCGGCGGTGACCAGCCAGAGCTTTCAGGTCAGTGCCACAGTGACACCGGGCTGTCTGGTGGTGGGGGGCGTATCGAACTATGGCGGGCTGAATTTCGGTTCGCGTTCGGCGCTGGCCACCGGTACGGTTCAGGTCGCATTGACCGGTGGTGTCACGCTGCAATGCACGCCGGGGGTGGCGCTGAACATGACGGTCGATGGCGGCCAGTACAACAGCGGCGGGCGACGCATGCAGATAAGCGGAGGCAGCGCGAAGGTGGCGTATGCGCTGTTTCGCGATGCGGCATACAGCCAGAGCCTGGGCATCGGTCAGAGTGTGGCGGTGGCCTACAGCGATGCGAACAACATCAGTCTGCCGATCTACGGACAGGTGCAATTGCCGGGCAATCAGCCCGGGGGGACATACAGCGATGTGTTGCAGGTGCAGCTGTCGTGGTGATGTGAAATGACAAGGAGCAGGTTTATGGGGTTTTTCACGTCACGCTATTGGTCCGTGTGTTGCGCCGTGCTGGCGCTGGTCATGTTCGGGACGCTCAAGGCCCAGGCCGCCAGTTCGGTGCTGATCTGGCCAATCGATCCGGTGTTGGAGGCCGATCAACAGGCGAGTGCGCTGTGGCTGGAAAATCGCGGCACGGAAACCGCCAACCTGCAGATCCGCGTGTTCGGCTGGAGCCAGAGCGGTTTCGAAGAGCAATACCGCAATCAACGCGAGGTGATCGGCAGTCCGCCGGTGGCGAAGATCGAGCCGGGTCAGAAGCAACTGGTGCGCCTGACCCGCACCAAAGACGTGCCGCCAGGTCAGGAGCTGGCGTACCGGATCATCATCGATGAAATCCCCTCGGCCCAGCCGCCCGTTGCCGAAGACGGCAAGACCGCTGCGGCGATCCGCTTCCAGATGCGCTACTCGGTGCCGCTGTTCGCCTATGGCGCGGGCCTGTGGAGCAAGGAAGACAGCGCCCGTCAGCGTGACCCCAAAGGTATCGGCCTGCCGCAACTGAGCTGGCGGACGGTGGCGGTGGAGGGCCGTCCTTATGTGGAAGTGCGTAATCAGGGCGCGGTTCATGCGCGATTGACCGATGTGGCCATCAGGCAGGGCAGCCAAAGCAAACCCTTGGCCGAAGGCCTGCTCGGTTACGTGCTGCCCGGCGCAGTGATGCGCTGGCCGGCACCGGGGCCGGTGTCGGGAGAGCTGGCGGGGCGCATCAATGGCGCGGCGCAGGTGCAGAGCATTCCACCGGCGCGATAGCCGTAGCGAGTGATCTCGACGCTTCCAGGCTTCGACGCCAGCGGTTTCAGGAGGAATCAGTCCATTGACGGACGTAACACGCTAATGAGTCCGGGATGGGCTCGACGTATTCAGCGTCCGTTGTGGCTCATGACCGGCGCGTGGTGCCTGATGTTCGTTCATCCATCCGGGGCCGGCGAACTGCCGCCGCCCCCCAGCGGCATGGAGGCCGTCAGCGATGCACAGTTGTTTCTGGAACTGGTGGTCAACCAGATGAATACCGGTCGGGTGGTGGCGGTGGAGCAGCGTGGCGGTCGCCTGTTCCTGCCGGCCAGCGTATTGCGTGATACGGGCATGAAGCTGCCGGAAGAGGCGGGTGCCGAAGTCGATCTCGACGGCCTGCCGGGCCTGCACAGCGATTACGACAGTGTCGGCCAGCGCCTGCTGCTCGACGTTCCGCCGGACTGGCTGCCGGAGCAGTTCATCGGTAACCGTGAAGTTTATCCTCGCACCCCGGCGCTGAGCAGTTTCGGCGCGTTGTTCAACTATGACCTGTATCTCAATGACACCGACGACGCCGGCACCTATCTGGCGGCGTGGAACGAGGTGCGGGTGTTCGACAGTTGGGGCACTTTGTCGAACACCGGGCAATATCGCCGCACGTTGTCGGGGGATGCGGTCAGCACGCTGGACAACGGTTATCTGCGTTACGACACCACCTGGCGTTACTCCGATGATGAACGGATGCTGACCTACGAGGCCGGGGACGTGGTCAGCGGCGCCTTGCCCTGGAGCAGTTCAGTGCGTCTGGGCGGTGTGCAGTTCTCACGGGATTTTGCGGTGCGTCCGGATCTGGTGACCTACCCGCTGCCGCAGTTCGCAGGGGAAGCGGCGGTGCCGTCCTCGGTGGATCTGTTCATCAACGGCTACAAGTCCAGCAGCACCGACCTGCAACCGGGGCCGTACACCCTGACCAACATTCCGTTCATCAACGGCGCGGGCGAGGCGGTGGTGGTGACCACCGATGCGCTGGGCCGGCAGGTGTCGACCACGGTGCCGTTCTACGTCACCAGCAGCCTGTTGCAAAAGGGCCTGAGCGATTTTTCGGTGGCCGCCGGGACGCTGCGTCGGGATTACGGTTTGAAGGATTTCAGCTACGGTCCGGGCATGACGTCCGGCAGTCTGCGCTACGGCGTCAGCGACATGTTTACTCTGGAAAGTCACGCCGAAGCGGCGGATTCCCTGACCCTCGCAGGGCTGGGGGGCAACTTGCGTCTGGGCAATTTCGGGGTACTCAACAGTGCGCTCAGCCAGAGTCGTTTCGACGGCGACGGTGGTCAGCAACTGAGCCTCGGTTATCAATACAGCGGCCAGCGCTACAGCTTTTCCTATCAGCGCCTGCAACGTCGCGACCACTACGCCGACCTGACCGTCGTCGACAGCTCCTACACCACACTCAGCCGGCGCAGTGAGCAGGCCACTCTGAGCCTCAACCTCGAACGTTGGGGCAGTCTCGGCGTCGGCTATTTCGACATCCGCGCGGCAGACGAGACTCGCACGCGGTTGCTCAACCTGAGCTGGAGCAAACCGCTGTGGCGCAACAGCAGTTTTTACCTGTCGGCCAACCGCGAAATCGGCGACAGCAACTGGGCGGTGCAGGCGCAACTGGTGATTCCTTTCGACCTGCGCGGCAGCCTGGCCATCAGCAGCGAGCGCAGCAAGACCGGGCAGACACAGCAACGGGTCAACTACAGTCGCGCCGTGCCGTCCGAGGGCGGGGTGGGCTTCAATCTCGGCTATGCCAAGGGCGACGGCGCCGATTACCGCCAGGCCGACGTGACCTGGCGTCTGCAATCGGTGCAATTGCAGGCGGGCGTCTACGGGACGTCCGACGCCGAAACCCGTTGGGCCGATGCCAGCGGTTCGCTGGTGTGGATGGATGATCAAGTGTTCGCCGCCAACCGCATCGATGATGCGTTCGTGGTGGTCAGCACCGACGGCTACGCGGACATTCCGGTGCGTTACGAGAACCAGCAGGTCGGCCAGACCGACCGCAACGGCCACCTGCTGGTGCCGTGGAGCAGCGCCTATTACCGGGGCAAGTATGAAATCGATCCGTTGAACCTGCCGGCCAACGTGCGCAGTCCCAACGTCGAACAGCGTGTTGCCGTGCGCCGGGGCAGTGGCTATCTGCTGGAGTTTGCGCTGAGCCGGGTGATCGCTGCGAGCATCGTGCTGGTGGATTCGCAGCAAAAGGAATTGCCGCTGGGCAGTGGTGTGCTGCACGAACAGAGCGGCACGCGGACGGTGGTCGGATGGGACGGACTGGTCTATCTGGAAAATCTTCAGGCGCAGAATTCGCTGCGGGTGACTCTCGCGGACGGCAAGACTTGCCGGGCGCAATTCAGCGTCGACCCGCAGCAGGACGAAGTGCCGCTGATCGGCCCGTTGGTGTGCCAATGACCCGGGCGCGGCTTGTTCTGTGGCTGTTGTTGCTGCTGCCGGGGTTGGCGCAGGCGCTGTGTTCGGTGGTCACCACCACACCCGCCGGGTTCGGCAACATCAGTTCGATCGCCGTGCGCACTGCCTCTCAACCCAGTTCCACTCTGAATGGAGGCTTGAGTTGCACCGGTTCGCTGTTGTCGCTGTTGACCAACAATGACCATTTCTGGGCCACCGTCACCTCGACCCAGAGTGGTTTGCTCGGGCCCAGCGGTGACGTGATCGGTTACACGATCTACGCCAACAACAGCACCAGTTACCCGCTGACGCGTGGCACCGCCTATGACTTCGCCCGCAATGGCATCATCGATGCCCTTGGCTTGCTGGGCGGTACGGTGCCGAAGACCGTTCCGCTCTATTTCGGTACCACCATCGGCAGCAATGTGGCGGCGGGGGTGTATACCGAGACCCTGAGCATTTTCTGGAACTGGAATTATTGTTCGGGCATCGGTGCGGGCGGGCTGTGCCTGGGCCGCGACATCAACAACGGCACGACGACGCTGACGGTCAACCTGACGGTGGCCAACGATTGCACCATCACCGCGCCGAACATCGCTTTCGGCAGCGCGCCGGTGGTCAGTGCATTCACCCCGGTGACCGGGCAGACCATCAACCTCGCCTGCACCAAGGGCAGTGCCTACACGGTGGGTCTGAACGACGGGCAAAATGCACTGAGTGTCGGCGGACGACGGCGGATGATTTCCGGCAGCAACTATCTGGCCTACGACATTTTCAAAAGTGCCGGCACCACCCGTTGGGGCAGTGTCGGCGCGGCTCGCCGCGCCAGCAGCGATGCCGAGGTCAATCCCGGCAACGGCCTGGGCACCGGCAGTCAGATCTTCAATTACAACGCGAAAATCTACACCGACCAGACCACACCGCCAGCCGGAACCTATCTGGACAATGTGGTGCTGGATGTGGGGTTTTGAACCAGCTAGAAGCTCAAGGATTGCTTGAGCATTTTCGCCGCCGGGGTATCGGTCGGGCTGACCATCGCGTAGTTGTAACCCTTGCCGGACCAGTATTCGGCCTGCAGATCCCCGTCCTGACGGCTGCCCCGGGGCAGAAAGGTATTCTTCGGTCCCGGTGGGCGTACATAGAAACTGACCTTGTGCCCGCTCCGGTCTTCATACATCACCATCGCCGCCGGACCTTCATCGGTGCTCAGCAGACGGCCGCTGACCGGTGAAAATCCGGCCCGGCTCAGGTCCGGCAGGCGATTGGCCTGAGTGAAATAACGGTCGAGCCAGCGCTGGATATCGCCGTCGCCATCGACCTTGTAGTCCGCCGGCAGAAGCCCTTGCTGGGCGATCAAGCGGTACGCCTGCAAGGCATCCGTCATCGGTGCCGGGGGATGAAACACGGTCATGTCCCGGGCCTTCCAGCCTCCGACACCGCCGAGGCTGACGGCAATCAGCAGCACCGCCGCGCTGGCCCATTGACGGCGCGACTGGCGCTTGAGCCGCTGACGGATCAGCGACGGATCGAGGTCCGGATTGGCCGGTTGTTGCAGGGCACCGCCGAGGGCGGCGCGCAGGTGCTGGGCGTCCTGTTGCCAGGCGCGAACCTGCGCCGCCTCGTCGGGATGACTGGCGAGCCAGGTGTCCAGCACATGCCGGTCGGCCTCGCTGAGCTGGTGATCGACGTAGGCGTGCAGGTCACGTTCGTTGGGGGGCAGACTGATCATTTGAGTATCCGCAAGGAAGGGCTGCTGATTTCCCCGTCGCTGAGCTGGCGCAGGGCCTGGCGAGCACGGGACAGGCGCGACATCACGGTGCCGGTGGGGACGTCGAGAATCTCGGCGACCTCCTTATAAGTCAGGCCTTCCACCGACACCATCAGCAGCAGGGCGCGCTGTTCGGTGGGCAGTCGGTCGAAGGCCTGCAAGGTCGATTGGGCAATGACCGTGCGTTCCACCGAGGGCTCGGCGTCATCGCGGCCGGTGAAGAATTCGAGCATCCGCGCATATCGCCGCGAACGCCGATGCGCATCGAGGAATTGCCGGTACAGGATCGAAAACAGCCAGGCTCGCAGATCGCCGTCGGCGCGTTTGTCGCCCCAACCCGACAGCGCCCGCTCGAGGCTGGCTTGCACCAGGTCGTCGGCGCTGCTGCTGTTGCGTGTCAACGACAGCGCGAAGCGGCGCAATCTGGGGATCAGATCGCGTAATTGCTCGTCGAGTTTATTCATGACAGGGATATGCTCTGGGCCACAAGCGCGGTAGTGGTAGGAAAGACGCCTCTCGACACAGCTTATTCCATTCCAGAAGCTGAAAGATTTCATTACCGGCGACGTAGGAAAGTTCGCCGCGTTCTGTAGTGCGTGTAATGGATTCAAATCCCCCGGCTCAACCCGTCCGACAAGCGCAAGCAGCCACCGATGTCGCCAGCAGGCAATCGGTGGCCGAAGCCGCTGAAACGATGACTTGAGCAAAAAAGGGATGTTTAAAATGCACGCAATCGTAATGAATCCCCCCGCACCAAGTGCCGGCCCTGACGCCTGGCGGACATTCGGCTGCGGCCCGGTGGCCGAGCCTGAGTTCTCGTTGATCCACCGTGCGATCGAGGCGCAGGCAGCGACTCACCCGCAGCAGGTGGCCGCACGTTTTGAGGGACAGAGCCTGACGTACGGCGAGTTGAATCGCCAGGCCAACCGGTTGGCCAGATTGTTGTCGAGCCATGGCGTAGCACCGGGTGATCACGTGGCGCTGTTTGTCGAACGCTCGATCCCTATGCTGGTGGGCATGCTTGCGACCTTGAAGCTGGGGGCCGCTTATATTCCGCAGCATGTCGGCATTACTCCGACCACGCAGTTGAGCCACATTATGTCGGTTGCTTCGACGCAGGTGGTGTTGACGCTTTCAACGCTGGCCCATGGGATTCCCCTGACGGCCGGGCAGCATTGCATTCATCTGGATACGTTCATCGACTCGCCGGGCTCGGCTGTCGATGACGTCAATGTGGGAGAGGATATTTCGTCACCGGATGCCTTGTGTTTTGTGTTGTTTACGTCCGGTACGACCGGACAGCCCAACGGTGTCAGGGTGACCCAACGCAATGTCTGCAACATTCTGCTGACCGGCCCCGGCAATCTCGGCATGGGGCCGGGCATGAACGTCGGGCAGATCCTCAATATCGCCTTTGACATGGCCGCCTGGGAAATCCTCGGCTGTCTGGCCCATGGTGCGACGCTGCTGATCCGGGGCAAGGACATTGCCGAGACCGCCGAGCAGTGTGACGTGCTGATCGCGACGCCATCGATTCTCGCCACGCTGGATCCGGCGCGCTGCAGCCAGGTGAAAGTGGTGGCGCTGGCCGGCGAACCGTGTCCGCAGCCCCTGGCCGATCGCTGGGCGTCCTTTTGCGATTTCTACAATGCTTGCGGCCCTACAGAAACCACCATCGTCAATACCATGCAGCATTACCGAGGCGTGGGGCCGTTGACGATCGGCAAGCCAACGCCCAACAACACCGTGTACGTGCTGGATGAAGCGGGCCAACTGTGCGGGCCGGGTGAACAGGGCGAAATGTGGGCCGGTGGCGATTGTGTGACGGCCGGGTATCTGGGCAATCCTGCGCTGACTGCCGAACGTTATCGACTCGACCCGTTTCTGGGGCAGGGTCGCATGATGTTTCGCACCCGTGATCTGGGACGCTGGACCGCTGACGGCGAACTGGAGCACCTGGGCCGGGTGGACGATCAGGTGAAAGTCCGGGGCTTTCGCGTTGAACTGGACTCGGTATCGGCGGCGCTGGAGTCTGCACCGGGCTGCGAGCGCGCGGTGACCTTGAAGTTCGATAACCGTCATCTGGTGGCATTCGTCTATCCCGCTTCTACGGATACCGACGAGGCGCGACGCCGTTGCGAGGAGCGTCTGGCCTATTACTGCGTGCCTTCGATGATTCTGCCGGTGGACGACATCCCGCTGACCTCAAGGGGCAAGGTCGATAAACGCTTGCTGCTGGAGCGGGCTCAGGCGTATCAGGCACAGCTCGTTGCCACCTCTCGGGAGGCGGGGCAATGAGTCAGGTCGATGACGCTTTTGTCCTGCCACCTCGAAGGCCGCTTTGGCGGCGCCTGGGAACGATGCCCTTGTTTTCGCACTACAACCGCCTGGTAGCGCTGGTGCTGCTGGCTAACGTCGGGGCGCTGGTGTACGGAGTGAACGTCGGTCAGTGGTGGTCGGCCTCGGGGATCGCGTTGGAGACATTGTCGCAGCTGGTGTTGGCGAACCTGTCGATGGCGATCCTGATTCGTCAGCAATATGTGATCAATCTGTTGTTCTGGCTGGCGACCCGCGCCCCGACGAGCTGGCCGTTGGCGATTCGTCGCTCGCTGGCCAAGGTCTATCATTTCGGTGGGCTGCACAGTGGCGGGGCGATGGCCGCGATTGCCTGGTTCGTGGCACTGCTCGGCTCGATGATCTGGCAAAGGACCCAAGGGGTGGGTGGGGTTTCGCTGACGTTGCTGACCATCAGCGCCGGGCTGCTGGGATTGTTGCTGCTGATGGCTATCATGGCGTTGCCGGGAATTCGTTCACGGTTTCACAACGCTTTCGAGCGCACGCACCGGTTTGCCGGTTGGGCGGCGCTGTTGCTGTTCTGGGGCATGACGCTGGTGTTTGCGCGGGACAGAAATCCTTCGGCAGACCTGACGCAGGTCCTGTTGACGTCCTTTTCGTTCTGGATGCTGCCGATCCTGACGTTCAGCATTGCCTTGCCTTGGTTACGCCTGCGCAGGGTGCCAGTGACGCTGGTCAAACCGTCATCGCATGCAGTGATTGCCCGGTTCAATCACCTTACGCCGTTCGCCGGATCTTCCACCGCCATCAGTCGCCATCCGCTGTGGGAGTGGCACTCGTTTGCCAACATTCCTGCACCTGACGAACAGGGTTTTCGCCTGATCATTTCCCGTGCCGGCGACTGGACCGGTGAACTGATCGAACAACCGCCGAGCCATGTCTGGGTCAAGGGCATCACCACGGCAGGCGTCGCCCATATCGAAACCCTGTTCAAGTCAGTGGTGTACGTCGCCACCGGCAGTGGCATTGGTCCGGTGCTGCCGCATCTGCTGGCGGGGCAAGTGCCAATCCACCTGATCTGGTCCACCCGCAGCCCGCGCGAAACTTATGGTGAGGCGCTGGTGGAGGAAATCCTGCAGGCACAACCCGATGCCCATATCTGGGACACCGACCGGTTGGGCAAACCGGATCTGGTGGCGCTGGCGTATGCCGCCGTTCGAGCCCACGGTGCGGAGGCGGTGATCTGTATTTCCAATCAGAAGTTGACCGAGCGGGTCGTCGAGGAAATGGAATCCCGGGGTATTCCGGCCTACGGCGCGATCTGGGATTCCTGACGGCGCGTCGGTGTTTTTTCCACTCACTTCATTTTTCAAAGAGATTGCGAATGAACCTATTGATTGAACGACACGGGCCCGTGGTACTGATCCGCCTCAACCGCCCGCAGGCGCGGAATGCGCTCGACACATCACTGATGCACGAATTGCTGGGGACCTTGCAACCGCTGGACAACGAACCGGGTGTCGGATGTTTCCTCATTACCGGTACACAGGATTATTTTGCTGCCGGCGCCGACATCAAGGAGATGTACGAAAAGTCCTGCAGGGAAATGATCGAGGAAGATCATTTCGCCGGATGGGATGCGTTTGCCGCTCTGCGCACGCCAAAAATCGCGGCGGTGGCGGGCTTCGCGTTCGGTGGGGGCTGCGAATTGGCAATGATGTGCGACGTGATTGTGGCGGCCGAGTCCGCGAAGTTCGCATTGCCGGAAATCACTCTGGGGGTGATGCCCGGCATGGGCGGTACGCAACGCCTGACCCGGTTGATTGGCCGCGCCAAAGCCATGGACATGATACTGACCGGTCGCACACTGTCCGCCCGTGAGGCCGAACAGGCGGGATTGGCGTCGCGGGTGACAGAGGACGATCACTTGTTGAAGCAGGCCATGGACATTGCACAGCGCATCGGCGGATTTCCCCGTACGGCGACACGGGCTGCCCGGGAAGCTGTAGACCGGGCATCCGAGTCGGGACTGCGCGAAGGCATTCTGTTTGAACGACGCTCGTTTCACGGCCTGTTCGCAACACCTGGACAGAAGGAGGGCATGCAGGCGTTTCTGGAAAAACGCGAGCCGCGTTTCGATCAGATTTAGCTGATCTCGATTGGGCTCCGACGCCATCGCACGAAAGAAACTACAGTTCAGAGGGAATAATCCTACGAGGCGTGCGTCTCATAGCACCTTTCCCTATGGCCGATGGCCCTGGAGTCTTTCATGGTTGATCGCAGTTCATCGCCCGGCGGGCCACAACGCCCGCCACTGAGTGCCCCGAGCCTGGTATTGCGACTTGGCGGAATCGCCGTGGTGGTCGCCGGCCTGGCCGGGGCATTTGCCTACGTTCATGGTTCATTTGACCCACAACGCCTGACGCCAAAAGCGTTGGTCGATGTGCTGGAAAAGAACAACGGCGTGCATCCCGGCTTTCGCCGCAATCACGCCAAAGGTGTGTGCGTGATCGGACATTTCGAGAGCAGCGGCGAGGCTCGTCCGTATTCTGTCGCGCAAGTGTTCAATGAGCCGCGCACCCCAGTGGTCGGGCGCTTTGCGTTGCCAGCCGGCAGTCCGTATGCGCCGGACAGCGCCGTACCGATCCGCAGTCTGGCGCTGCGTTTCACTCAGGCCAACGGCCAGCAGTGGCGCACCGGGATGAACAGCATGCCGGTGTTCCCGGTCGGCACGCCCGAGGCGTTCTATCAGTTGCAGCAGGCGCAATCGCCGGATCCCGCCACCGGTAAACCGGACCCGACCAAGGTGCCGGCATTTTTTGCTGCACACCCGGAAGCCGTGCCGTTTCTGACCTGGATTAAAACCGCCAAAGCTTCGGCCAGTTACGCGACGGAAACCTACAACAGCGTCAACGCGTTCTATCTGGTGGATGCCAGTGGCAAGAAGCAAGCGGTGCGCTGGAGCATGACGCCTCTGGCTCAGGACGCCGCCGGTGCGACTGCGCCTGAAGGCAGTGATTTTCTCGAAAAAGACCTGGTGCAACGCCTGGCCGAAGGGCCGCTGCGCTTTCAGTTGAACATCACCTTGGCCAACGCCGACGATCCGGTGAACGATGCGAGCAAGACCTGGCCTGCCGGTCGCAAGGTGTTGAACGCCGGCACCCTGGTACTGGAAAAGACCCAGCCCCAGCTCAGCGGCGAATGCCGTGACATCAACTACGATCCGCTGGTGCTGCCGGCCGGTATTCAGGGTTCCGACGATCCGTTGCTGGCCGCACGCTCGGCCGGTTATGCCGATTCCTACCTGCGTCGCACCAGCGAAGTCAGCCAACTGCGCACCGGCAAAAAGGAGGCTCGCCCATGAGCACGCAACCGACTCATTTCAATCCGCTGGCGCGGTTGCTGCACTGGTTGATGGCGTTGATGATCATCGCAATGTTGTTCATCGGCGCCGGTATGGTGACCTCGGTGTCGGCGCGGCATGAATGGTTGATCAACCTGCATAAACCGTTGGGCATCGCGATACTCGCTTTGGTGATCGTGCGCATTCTGGTGCGACTGGGCACCCGTCAGCCGCCGCTGCCGGCGGATCTGCCGGGCTGGCAGGTGATGGCGGCCAAGGCCTCTCATCTGTTGTTGTATGCGCTGATGCTGGTGTTGCCGTTGCTGGGCTGGGCGATGATCAGCGCGGCGGGGGATCCGGTGATGCTCGGCACATCCCTGCAATTGCCGTCGATCGTGCCGGCGGATGCGCAGGTGTTTGCGTTGCTGCGCAAGGCTCACGGGTATCTGGCGTATCTGTTGTTCCTGACCGTGCTGCTGCACCTGGCGGCGGCGCTGTTCCATGGCTGGGTGCGCCGCGACGAGGTGCTCGACAGCATGCTGCGGGGACGCAATCGCGGTTGATCGTGTGTCAGTCCGACGTGGCGAGGGCGCAAGCCGCCTCGCCATGTTTCCGGGTGGCCAGCGTTCGCCACCAGTACAGCAACGCGACCATATTGATTGCGGCTCCCAACCCGCAGACGCCCGGCCATCCTGCCCAGGCGTACATGGCCGTCGAGGCGATTGAGCCCAAGGCGCTGCCCATTGAATAAAACAGCATGTAGCCGGCAGTCAGTCGGCTCTGCGCCTGCGGGCGGACGCTGTAGATCATGCTCTGACTGGTGACGTGCACGGCCTGCAAGCCCAGATCCAGGGTGATGACGCCAAGCAGCAACGCCCACAACGAAGACTGGGTCAGTGCGATCGGCAACCACGAACCGAGCATCAGCAGCAGCGACAGACCGCTTACCCATTGCCCCAACCCTCGATCCGCCAGGTGTCCGGCTCTGGCGGCGGCGAGTGCACCCGCCGCGCCGGCGAGTCCGAACAATCCGATTTCACTGTGGGAAAGCGACAGCGGCGGGGCGGCCAGCGGCAACACCATCGGCGTCCACAGCACCATGGCGCTGGCGAAAGTCAGCAGCGCGAGGATCGCACGTTGGCGCAGCACCGGTTCTTCACGAAACAGGCTGAATACTGAGGCGATCAATGCCACGTAATGCGTGGATGGCCGTGCTTCTTCATCTTTGGGCAACACCCGAAACAGCAGCGTGGCCATCACCAGCGTCAATCCCGCCGACAGCAGATAGATCGAGCGCCAGCCGGCCAGATCAGCCATGCCGCCCGCCACCGTGCGCGCAAGCAGGATGCCGACGACGATGCCGCTGGTGATCACGCCCACAACCTTTCCGCGTTGCGCCGGGACGGCCAGAGTCGCGGCGTAGGCGACCAGCACCTGAGTCACCACGGCAAGCAAACCGGTCAGGGTGACGCCGATCAGTAGCCAGACGCTGTTCGATGCCAAGGCGATCATCAGCAAGGCAGCGGCGGACAACAGCGTTTGCGTGACGATCAGCCGCCGGCGGTTGAGCAGGTCGCCAAGGGGCACGAGCAACAACAGCCCAAGGCCGTAACCGACCTGAGTCAACGTCATGACGATGCCGATGCTGCCCGGCGACAGACCGAAGGCGTCGGCCATCGCATCCAGCAGCGGCTGGGCGTAATACACGTTGCCCACCGCGAGGCCGCAAGCGATGGAGAAAAGCAGCACGACACTTTTATCGAGTGTTGCAGTGTTCATGTCCCGGATCTTTTCAGGTTTCAATTTAAAACTTGATTGACGGTAAGGAATCCGGTTTTGATTTGCAACCTGATTGGGTAAACATCGACGCAAAAAAAGATCGCAGACAGGCTGCGATCTTTCGTGAAGCGAAACTCAGGGGGGATCAGCGCAGGGTGTCGACCATGTCCGCGATGGTGGTCAGCACGTCCTTGCCCAGTTGTTTGGAGCGCTTGCCCGACCAGCCGGTGAGCGGGTTCGGCGCGTCATCGTGATCCTTGAATGGCATCTCCAGGGTCAGCGACAGGCAGTCGAACTTCTGGCCAACGCTGTTGCAGGCCAGGGTCATGTTGGCCTGACCCGGTTCGTCGCGGGTGTACCCGTACTTGGTCTGGAAGTCTTTGGTGGTGTGTTTCAGGTGGCTGCGGAAGTGTTCTTCGAGCTTCTCGATTCGCGGGGTGTAACCCGGATTGCCTTCGCAGCCGGCGGTGAACACGTGGGGAATTTCTTCGTCGCCGTGTACGTCGAGGAACAGATCGACGCCGTACTTTTCCATCTGCTGCTGTACGAAAAGCACTTCCGGGCTGACTTCCTGACTGGCGTTCTGCCAGGCGCGGTTCAGATCCTGACCCATGGCGTTGGTGCGCAGGTGACCGTGGAAGGCACCGTCCGGGTTCATGTTCGGCACCAGGTACAAATCGGCGCTGGCTAGCAGTTTGTTCAGCACTGGATCGTCATGATGTTCCAGGCGTTCGATCACGCCTTCCATGAACCACTCGGCCATGTGCTCGCCGGGATGCTGCTGGGCGATGATCCAGATCTTGCGGCGACCTTCGGCGCCAGTGCCTTTGCGTAGCAGCTGGATGTCGCGGCCTTCGACGCTTTTGCCGGTGGCCAGCAGTTCGGTGCCGGCCTTGGTCAGCGCTTGCTCGATCAGCCAGTCGTGACGGCCGCGGCTGTAAGGTTCGAAGTAGGCGAACCAGGCGTGCGTCTGCTCGGCTTCGAGGCAGAAGCGCAGGCTGTCGCCTTCGAATTGGGTTGGAATACGGAACCAGTTGACGTGATCGTAGGAAGCGACCGCCTGATAGCCGGTCCAGGCCTTGTTGTACGAGGACTGACTGGCGTTGACCAGACGAAACCAGTGTTCCTGATGAACGTGCAGGCCGCTGGCCTTGAAGTGGAACCACTGGAAATGGCCGCTGCGGGTATCTGGCCGAATTGCCAGAACCGGGTTGAGCGGGTTGCTGATGTCGATGACTTGGATGTTGCCGCTGTCGAAGTTGGCGCTGATGTCGAACGAAGATTTGGCCACGGTCATAATCGGTTCCTGAATATGATTTTTATGGCGGCTACTTTACACGCAAGACAGGGGTGAAACCGAGGGAAATTGCGGGTTGCGGCGGGGGGCGTCTTCCATGACGCGCTGGCAGCTTAGTGGCTGTGCGATTGATTCTCAAGTGCTGATTGGCATTACTTTGTCCCAATGTGGTCGGGGTCGGCTTGCCAAGCGATGTTCTTTTGATATCATCCGCGCCGACGAATTTGCAGCACCCAAAGACTTCATTAGCCTGAAGCCACAAGCCAGAAAACTGGCAAAAAAAAGACCCGGCAAAAAAGCCGGGTCAAAAACCGTGATTAGCCTGATGAGGAGATAGTCCAGAAGACCGACCTAAGGTCTCTGGTCCATCGACTGATCTCGCGATCAGTTGCTTGCAATAATAATCATTATCATTTGCAAGTCAAATGTTTTTATCTGCGCGATTGGAAAGTTCTTTCCTGTCCGTCCGAACTCCCGTCTTCAGCGCACTGCGCCATCAAGCGAGTGATCAACCATCGCCCGCGCCATGTCCACCATGTGCACGACCGAAAACGCCAGATCCCGATTGACGCCCTGCAAGCTGTCCGCAGCCTTGAACGCCGTCGCTGCTGCACAACGGAGCAGGTCGGAGGCGTGGACCAGGGATTCTTCGCCACTCAGGTTGCTGTTCACGCCGAAAAAGCGCTCATCCACTTCCGGTTCTGACACAGCTGGTTTCAAGTAATAGTCCAACGCCCGTTGCGCAGCGGCGCACCCTTGCGGAGACGTAAAGGTGGTGTCCATTTGCAGGTCGGGCAAGTCTTTGCTGGGGATATTCATGGTGAAAGGTCACTCCTTGGTCGATTCAAATCCGTGACCCAAGAATAGTACCAATAGTATTTGTGACCAGAATTTAAATACTACAATATGTGTTTTGTCGGCCGAAGGCGTCCACGTATGGTGCCGCACATGGATAAATGGATTGAGTTGGTCAAGGCCAAAATGAGTGAACTCAACGTCACTCAAGTCGAGCTCGGCGAGCGTGTCGGCATGTCTCAGGGTGGCATCGGCCATTGGCTGAACAAGCGTCGCGAGCCCGGCATCACGCAGATGAACCGCGTGCTGAAAGCGTTGGGTATGGAGTATCTCGAAGTCGCGGTGGTGATTCGTGAACCGCAGATCGATGCGGACGACGAAATGCCTCTGGCACAGAAGTACAACCCTTACTTTCGCTACCCGGTCAGCGAGTGGAATGCGCCGATCGAGGCCCGTGAAAGCCAGCCAGCGTATTCGAGTGCCAAGGACAAGCGACGTTTCGAGCTGACGGATTATCACGCCCGTGGCCCGGCGTTCTGGCTCACGGTGACGGGTAATGCGATGACCGCGCCGACCGGGCAGAGCATCGGCGAGGGGATGATGATTCTGGTGGATCCGGCGCTGGAAGCCGAGCCCGGAAAACTGGTGATCGCCCAGTGGCCGGACAGCGACGAGGCCATTTTCCGCAAACTGATCGAAGAGGGCGGCCAGCGTTACCTGGCGCCGCTCAATCCGACCTGGCCGAAAGCCTTGTTGACCGACGAGTGCCGAATTATCGGTGTCGTGGTTCAGGCAACCGCCAAATACTAGTCAGATCGATCCTCGCCAAGCGTAGGATCGATCCACCTTTCAAGCTTCTTCCAGTTCGACCAGTGCACTGCCTTCGCTGACCATTTCGCCTTCCTGGCAATACAGCGCCTTGATCACGCCGGCATGGGGCGCGCGGATGCTGTGCTCCATCTTCATCGCTTCCAGCACCACCAATTGCGCCCCGGCTTCAACCGATTGCCCGGCCTCCACCAACACTCGAACGATGCTGCCGTTCATTGGCGCTGTCAGACCACCCTGATGGCTATGACTGGCTTCGACAGCGCTGATCGGGTCGTACGTTTCAACGCGTCGCAGCTCGCCGTCCCATTGCAGAAACAGAACCTCTCCACGACGAATCGCACGCAGTTGTCGGCGCAGCCCATCGTGCTCGACCACCAGTTGTTCGCCGATCAGTTTTGCATTGCCGCCAGCGCCGAGCGTCAACGCCCGATCCTGCCCCTCGCAACTCAAGTGGAGTGCGATTTCACGTGGCAACCCCGCGCGCAAACCACTGTGTAGCGCCCAAGGCGAAGCGGGATCATCCGACCGAGCCGTCTCCGGCAGGCTCTGCGCAAAAGCCTGCGCCGCCGCATTCCAAAATTCATCGCTCAGCGCAGCAGGCGCTGGCAGCAACTGATCCTGATAACGCGGAATGAACCCGGTATCCAGTTCCGCCGCCGCAAACGCCGGATGCCCGATGATCCGCCGCAGGAAGTTGATGTTGGTCTTCAACCCGCCAATCGCAAACTCGTCGAGCATGCTCAGCAGCCGTAAACGCGCCTGCTCACGATCTTCGCCCCAGGCAATCAGCTTGCCGAGCATCGGGTCATAGAACGGTGAAATCTCGTCGCCTTCCTCAACACCGCTGTCCACACGGCGCCCCGGTCCTGCGGCGGATTCTCGATACAGATCCAGACGCCCGGTCGCCGGCAGAAAATCATTCGACGGATCTTCCGCATACAACCGCACTTCAATTGCATGCCCGTTCAGCGGCACTTGATCCTGAGTGATCGGCAACGCTTCGCCACGGGCGACGCGAATCTGCCAGGCCACCAGATCGAGCCCGGTGATGGCTTCGGTGACCGGGTGTTCGACCTGTAGCCGCGTGTTCATTTCCATGAAGAAGAACTCGCCGCGAGCATCCAGCAGAAACTCCACCGTGCCGGCGCCGACGTAACCGATAGCCTGCGCCGAACGCACAGCCGCTTCACCCATCGCCCGACGCAGTTCCGGACTGAGGCCCGGTGCCGGCGCCTCTTCGACGACCTTCTGGTGCCGACGCTGAATCGAGCAGTCGCGCTCATTCAGGTACAGGCAATTGCCATGCTGATCGGCGAACACCTGGATTTCCACGTGACGCGGCTTGAGCAGGTATTTTTCCACCAGCATCCGCGAATCGCCGAACGAGGACTGCGCTTCACGCTGAGCCGAGGCCAGCGCTTCAGCCAATTGGCTGACGTCCTCGACAACTTTCATACCTTTACCGCCACCGCCGGCTGTGGCTTTGAGCAGCACCGGATAACCGATGCGTTCGCAAGCATCGCGGAAGGTATCAAGATCCTGAGCCTCGCCGTGATAACCCGGCACCAGCGGCACGCCGGCAGTTTCCATCAATGCCTTGGCGGCGGATTTGCTGCCCATCGCATCGATGGCCGAGGCGGGCGGGCCGAGGAAAATCAGGCCGGCGGCTTCGATGGCGCGGGCAAACCCGGCGTTCTCCGACAGAAAGCCATACCCCGGATGAATCGCCTGAGCGCCGCTGGCCTTGGCCGCCGCGATCAGTTTGTCGATTTGCAGATAGCTGTCGGCCGCTTTGCTGCCGCCCAGATCGACGCGGATATCCGCTTCACGACTGTGCCGCGCTTCGCGGTCGGTGGCGCTGTGTACGGCGACGGTGGTCATGCCCAGCGCCTTGGCGGTACGCATGACCCGGCAAGCGATTTCGCCACGGTTGGCCACCAGCAGGGTGGTGAGAACAGGTGCGCTCATCAACGCGGCTCCTTGGTGGTGGTTGCGGCTTGCCAGCTCGGCGCACGTTTCTGCAAAAAGGCCCGCAAGCCTTCCTGGCCTTCCGGGCTGACGCGGATGCGGGCGATGGCGTTTTCGGTGTAGCGACGCAGGGCCGGCGTCAGCGCGCCGTTGCCGACTTCACGCAGCAGATCCTTGCTGGCGCGCATGGCGGCGGGGCTGTTGAGCAGCAGGTTGTCGATCCATTGCTCGACTTTCTGTTCAAGCTCGGTCGCTGGATAGCTTTCCGACAACAAACCGATTTCCCGCGCCCGCTGCCCGCCGAAACGTTCGGCCGTCAGCGCATAACGCCGCGCCGCCCGTTCGCCGATGGCTTGCACCACGAACGGGCTGATCACCGCTGGCGCCAGGCCAATGCGCACTTCCGACAGACAGAACTGCGCGTCATCGGCGCCAATCGCCATGTCGCAGCAACTGATCAGGCCCAGCGCGCCACCGAACGCCGCGCCTTGCACCACGGCCACGGTCGGGATTTTCAGTTTGGCGAGGTTGTACATCAGCTCCGCCAGTTCCCGGGCGTCGTCGAGGTTGGTGTGGTAATCGAGTTCGGCCGATTGCTGCATCCACGCCAGATCGGCGCCGGCGCTGAAGTGTTTGCCGCGTCCGCGCACCAGCAGGAAACGCAGGCTGACGTCGCTGGCGACCTTGTCCAAAGCCAGGATCAGTTCGCGGATCATCTCGGCGTTGAACGCGTTGTTCTTTTCTTCGCGGCTCAGCCACAGGGTCGCGAAACCCCGTGGGTCGCTGTGCAATTCGAGGGTGTTGAAGTCGCTCATGAGGTTCTCCCGATCACATCCGGAACACGCCGAAGCGGCTCGGTTCGATAGGCGCGTTCAACGACGCGGACAAGGCCAGGGCCAGTACATCGCGGGTCTGCGCCGGGTCGATGACGCCGTCGTCCCACAGCCGTGCGCTGGAGTAGTAGGGGTGACCCTGTTCTTCGTACTGGTCGAGAATCGGTTGCTTGATCTCGCTTTCCTGCTCGGCGCTGAACGCCTGACCGCTGCGTTCGGCCTGCTCGCGCTTGACCTGAACCAGCACGCCGGCCGCCTGTTCGGCGCCCATCACGCCGATCCGCGCGTTCGGCCACATCCACAGGAAACGCGGATCGTACGCCCGCCCGCACATGCCGTAGTTACCGGCACCGAAGCTGCCGCCGATGATCACGGTGAATTTCGGCACCTTGGCGCACGCCACGGCGGTCACCAGTTTGGCGCCGTGTTTGGCGATGCCGCCGGCCTCATATTTCTGGCCGACCATGAAGCCTGTGATGTTCTGCAGAAACAGCAGCGGAATCCCGCGTTGGCAGGCCAGTTCGATGAAGTGCGCGCCTTTCTGCGCGGCTTCGGCGAACAGGATGCCGTTGTTGGCGAGGATCGCGATCGGGTAGCCATGCAGATGAGCGAAACCGCACACCAGCGTGGTGCCGAACAAAGCTTTGAATTCATCGAACACCGAACCGTCGACCAGTCGCGCAATCACTTCGCGCACATCGAACGGCTGCTTGGCGTCCGCCGACACCACGCCGTACAACTCATCGCTGGCGTACAGCGGCGCAATCGGCGCGCGCTGCTGCACTTCGCCGAGCTTGCGCCAGTTGAGGTTTGCGACGCTGCGGCGGGCGAGGGCGAGGGCGTGCTCATCGCTTTCGGCGTAATGGTCAGCGACCCCGGAAGTCTTGCAGTGCACATCGGCCCCGCCGAGGTCTTCGGCGCTGACCACTTCACCGGTCGCGGCTTTCACCAGCGGCGGGCCGGCGAGGAAAATCGTCGCCTGATTGCGCACCATGATCGCTTCGTCGGCCATCGCCGGCACGTAGGCGCCGCCAGCGGTGCAGGAACCCATGACCACGGCAATCTGCGGAATGCCCATGGCGCTCATGTTGGCCTGATTGAAGAAGATCCGCCCGAAGTGCTCGCGGTCCGGGAACACTTCGTCCTGGCGCGGCAGGTTGGCGCCGCCCGAGTCGACCAGATAAATGCATGGCAGACGGTTTTGCTGGGCGATGGTCTGGGCACGCAGGTGTTTCTTCACGGTCAGCGGGTAGTACGAGCCACCTTTCACCGTCGCGTCGTTGGCGACGATCATGCATTCGACGCCTTCCACGCGGCCGATCCCGGCAATCACGCCAGCGGCCGGCACGTCTTCGCCATACACGGCGTGGGCGGCCAACTGGCTGATTTCCAGAAACGGCGAGCCCGGATCGAGCAAGCGGTTGATCCGCTCACGGGGCAGCAGTTTGCCGCGTGAGGTGTGACGTTCCTGAGCTTTCGCGCCGCCGCCCTGGGTCACTTGGGCGAGCAGGGTGTGCAGGGCGTCGACCTGTTTGAGCATCGCCGCGCTGTTGGCGGCGAACTCCGCTGAACGAGGGTTGAGCTGGGTATGCAGGATAGCCATGGACAGCTCCGTTTAGCGGGTTTCGTTGAACAGTTCGCGGCCGATCAGCATGCGACGGATCTCACTGGTGCCAGCGCCGATTTCGTACAACTTGGCGTCACGCAGCAGACGGCCGGCAGGGAATTCGTTGATGTAGCCGTTGCCGCCGAGAATCTGGATCGCATCCAGGGCCATTTGCGTAGCGCGTTCGGCGGTGTAGAGGATTACGCCGGCGGCGTCCTTGCGCGTGGTCTCGTTGCGTTCGCAGGCCTGGGCCACAGCGTAGAGGTAGGCGCGGCTGGCATTGAGCTGGGTGTACATGTCGGCGACCTTGCCCTGGATCAGCTGGAACTCGCCGATGCTCTGGCCGAACTGCTTGCGGTCGTGGATGTACGGCACGATCAAGTCCATGCACGACTGCATGATCCCGGTCGGGCCACCGGACAGCACGACGCGTTCGTAATCGAGGCCGCTCATCAGCACTTTCACGCCGCCGTTGAGCACGCCGAGGATGTTTTCTTCCGGCACTTCGACGTCATCGAAGAACAGCTCGCAAGTGTTGGAGCCGCGCATGCCGAGCTTGTCGAACTTGTTGCTGCGGCTGAAGCCTTTCCAGTCGCGCTCGACGATGAATGCGGTGATGCCGTGCGGGCCCTTTTCCAGGTCGGTCTTGGCGTAGATCACGTAGGTGTTGGCGTCGGGGCCGTTAGTGATCCAGGTCTTGCTGCCGTTGAGCACGAAACGGTCGCCGCGTTTATCGGCGCGCAGTTTCATCGAGACCACGTCGGAACCGGCGTTCGGCTCGCTCATGGCGAGGGCACCGACGTGTTCGCCGCTGATCAGTTTTGGCAGGTATTTGGCTTTCTGTTCGTGGTTGCCATTGCGGTTGATCTGGTTCACGCAGAGGTTGGAGTGGGCGCCGTAGGACAACGCCACCGAGGCCGAGCCACGGCTGATTTCTTCCATCGCCACCACGTGCGCCAGGTAACCCAGACCAGCGCCGCCGTACTCTTCCGGTACGGTGATGCCGAGCAGGCCCATGTCACCGAACTTGCGCCACAGATCAGCGGGGAACAGGTTGTCGCTGTCGATCTGCGCGGCACGCGGGGCGATCTCCTTGGCAACGAAGGACTGAACCTGATCGCGCAGCATGTCAATGGTTTCGCCGAGGGCAAAGTTCAGGGATGGGTAGCTCATGGGTCACCTTTTGGCTTTTTTGTAGGGTGGGGAGAAGGGCGTTCAGTTCTCACCTTTACGTTAACGTAAGCCTGTGACGAATGGCTGTCAATCACCCTTTACGTTAACGTCAACTTGAGCGAGAGTAGAGCCAGTTCTGAATGGTCGGAGCCGCCGTAGCTCCGTTCCAACACCCGCTAATAAAGACAATAGGGGTCGTCATGGATCAACCCAGTGCAAACCCGCAGCGCAGCTACACCCGTGGTTCCCAGGACAAAGCCTTGCTGGCGATGACCATCGGGCAGAAGTTCGACGAGACCGTCGCGCAGTACCCGGACGGCGAGGCGCTGGTGGTGCGTCATCAGCAGCTGCGGTATACCTGGCGGCAACTGGCCGACGCGGTGAACGTGCATGCCAGAGCGCTGCTGGCGTTGGGTTTGCAGGCCGGTGACCGGCTCGGCATCTGGGCACCGAATTGCGCGCAGTGGTGCATCACTCAGTTTGCCACCGCGAAGCTCGGCGTGATCCTGGTCAACATCAACCCGGCCTACCGCAGCTCTGAACTCGAATACGTGCTCAAACAATCCGGTTGCCAATGGCTGGTCTGCGCCGGCGCCTTCAAATCTTCGAACTATCACGGCATGCTGCAAGGCTTGCTGCCGGAACTGGCCGAGCAATCCATCGGCGAACTGCGCAGCGAGCGCCTGCCGGAGCTGCGCGGGTTGATCAGCCTTGATCCCCAGCCGCCTTCGGGTTTTCTCCCGTGGTCGCAACTGGCAGATCTGGCCGCCAGTGTCTCTCCAGAACAATTGCGTGAACGCAGCGCCAGCCTGCACTTCGATCAGCCCGTCAACATTCAGTACACCTCCGGCACCACCGGTTTCCCCAAGGGCGCGACCCTCAGTCACTACAACATCCTCAACAACGGTTACATGGTCGGCGAAAGCCTCGGCCTGACCGCCGCTGATCGGCTGGTGATCCCGGTGCCGCTGTATCACTGCTTCGGCATGGTCATGGGCAACCTGGGCTGCATCACCCACGGCAGCACGATGATTTACCCCAACGATGCCTTTGATCCGCTGCTGACCCTGAGCACGGTCGCCGAAGAAAAGGCCACCGCACTGTACGGCGTGCCGACCATGTTCATCGCCATGCTCGATCAGCCGCAGCGTGCCGAGTTCGACCTGTCGACCCTGCGCACCGGGATCATGGCCGGCGCCACTTGCCCGATTGAGGTGATGCGACGGGTCATCAGCGAAATGCACATGAGCGAAGTGCAGATCGCCTACGGCATGACCGAAACCAGCCCTGTGTCCCTGCAGACCGGCCCATCTGACGAACTGGAACTGCGCGTCACCACCGTCGGCCGCACTCAGCCGCAACTCGAAAGCAAAATCATCGACGAGGCCGGCAACCCGGTGCCACGCGGCACCATCGGCGAACTGTGCACCCGTGGCTACAGCGTGATGCTCGGTTACTGGAACAACCCCAATGCCACCGCCGAAGCCATCGACGCGGCAGGCTGGATGCACACCGGCGACCTGGCGAGCATGAACGACGAGGGTTATGTGTGCATCGCCGGCCGTAACAAGGACATGATCATCCGTGGCGGCGAGAACATTTACCCGCGTGAACTGGAAGAGTTCTTCTTCACCCATCCAGCGGTGGCGGACGTGCAGGTGATCGGCATTCCTTGCTCGCGTTACGGTGAGGAAATCGTCGCCTGGATCAAATTCCATCCCGGCCACAGCGCGACCGAACAAGAGCTGCAAGCGTGGTGCAAGGAGCGCATCGCTCACTTCAAGACGCCGCGGTACTTCAAGTTCGTCGAGGAATTTCCGATGACTGTGACGGGCAAGATCCAGAAATTCCGGATGCGTGAGATCAGTATCGAGGAGTTACGTAGCAACGAGGGCTGACGATTAGAGCTTTCGAAGCCAGGCCGCGGATCCTGGCTTCGAAAGCGGCGCTTATTGCTTTACTTCTACATTTTCCAACGCCTGATTAACCGCCAACTCGCCCAACATCACCACTTGCGCAATGCCCAAAAGGGTCTTGCGGTTCGGCCCTTCCAGCAGGCCGGCAAAGTCACCGAGCATGACCGTGGCTGAAGCCAGGGATTCGCAGGCGTTGGCCAGCAATGACTCCGTGTCGGTTTGCGGGTTGACCCTGAACATGTCGTTTGGGGTGTAGGGCGTGGCCATGATCTTGGCTGCGGGGGGCAAGTAATAGTCGAGGGCGCGTTCGGCCGCGTCGTGGAGTTTTCTTGAATCGGGAAATTCGTAGGGGGACACCGGATCTTCTAACGGTGGAATGACGGTCTTGGACATCAGCTGGAACTCCAGAAAGAGTCGCTTGAGGGTTTTTATAGACGGCTGCCAGGCGGTGAGGGGACAAACCCCTCACCGAGGCGGCAACTACCGCGAGACGTGATGGTTATCCAGCACACGATTGACCAGCAGCTCACTCAGCATGATGACCTGCTGCAGAATCTGCATCGCCTTGCGCTGCGACGGATCGACGGTGTCGCCGAGGTCCCGAGCCATGTCACTGGCCGACGACAGCGTTTCGCACGCTTCGACCAGCAGCGTTTCGTCATCCATTGTTGGATTGACCAGATAGATCTTTCCGGGCTTGCGCGATGGCTTGGACGTCTTCTGCGCCCCAGGATCGAGGTAATGATTGATCGCCCGCTCGGTTGCCGTTTTTATGTTTTCGGCTTCCAGTGCGGCGTCGTAGGGGATTGAATCGGTATCTGGTGGGTTTGGTGTGGCTTTGAACATACGTGTAACTCCTATCGCAGATGTCAAGGAGCCATCACCCACGCTACCAAACGATGGGTGGCGGCCATACGCGGGTTGGTAGACCGGCTGCAATAGGAACCCGGCGCTCACGAATGAGCCCCACGCATGACCACCATAAAACAGAGCCCCCAAAAGGGCCTGCATACGGTGTTGCCATACAGCTATTACAGACGGGCTACCAAACCCGATCACTGTTTTTCAGTGACAGGGAAACGATATAGCCCACCCCATAGCCGCGTAAGCCGGCGGATTCTGGCGTACGCGTAGGCAACGACGCAAGGTGTTGTAGCCCTTATGGCGTAACGGTTCGTGTAATTTAAACGCGCATGCGGCGTCGTGTTTACACACAGCGAAAGCCGTGAACCCACCGTGTTTTTGTTGGGATTACTTGTATGTGGGGCTGGATGTTGAGGCACGGCATCAATTGCCTTATTGAGATCATGCCGAGTAAGCGCTTGCAGGAAGATCGAGATGGGGGAGGAGTTCCGTTGCGGACAATTTCAGAACGCCAGACAGCACAAAGGGGAGCCGAAGCTCCCCTTTAATTTTGTCGTCGCGTGCTCTTTTTTATTATTGAGGGGCGGTCTGTTGTTGTTTTTGGCAACCGTGGCCCTTTACCGCTGTTTTTGGCGACCCCCATCCGGGGTCAAGAGCAAACGTATTTTTTTGAGCGCTGATCTGCTTTCTCGTCTAACGATCCAACCGATTCGGGAGCTACCTGAAGGTAGTTTTATTGTTCTCTGCCCGGTTGCGGGTCATTCCGAGGAATACCCTGAAAAGCACACCTTCTCCAAAAAAATCTGTTAGCTGCGTCTCTGCCGTGTTGTTTTTGTTATGTCAGAGTCGGTACGTCTTATTTTTATTGGTTTGCTGCTTTTTATTCTTGTTATGCCATAGAGATAGCAGAAGCCGTGCCAACTTTTAGAAACCCTTGTAAATCAATGGTTTGAGTTTTTTGAAGGATTTTTCCTTCGGGCAAAACCAGACAATCTGTTTCCGTGTTACTCGCTTGTGCCCACGTTTCACGCTCGGCGGTAACACCATCCCCTCACTGTGCGCTACGGGCCTTGGCCACGCGCGAACCGGTCGGGCGGCCCAGCACGGCGCTGATCTGTTGGCCGGCGGCAATCAAGGCGTCGAGGTCGATACCGGTCTCGATGCCTAGGCCGTTGAGCAGGTACACCACGTCTTCGGTGGCGACGTTACCGCTGGCGCCCTTGGCGTACGGGCAGCCGCCGAGGCCGGCGATCGAGCTGTCGAACACCGCGATGCCTTCCAGCAGGCTGGCGTAGATGTTGGCCATGGCCTGGCCGTAGGTGTCGTGGAAGTGGCCGGCGAGTTTTTCGCGTGGCACCTGATTCGAAACCACTTCGAACAGCCGGCGGGTCGCGCCCGCGGTGCCGGTACCGATGGTGTCACCCAGCGATACTTCGTAGCAGCCCATCGCGTACAGCTCGCGGGCGACCATGGCCACTTGTTCCGGGGCGACCTCGCCTTCATAAGGGCAGCCGAGCACGCAGGACACGTAACCGCGCACGGTAACGCCGTGCTGTTTCGCCGATTCCATGATCGGCGCGAACCGCGCCAGGCTTTCGCTGATCGAGCAATTGATGTTGCGCTGCGAAAAGGCTTCGGACGCAGCGGCAAACACCGCGACTTCCTTGACCCCGGCGGCCAGCGCATCCTCAAAACCGCGCAGGTTCGGCGCCAGCGCGCCATAGGTCACGCCGGGCTTGCGCTGGATCTGCGCGAATACATCAGCGGAACCGGCCATCTGCGGTACCCACTTGGGCGAGACGAAACTGCCGACTTCTATATAGCCGAGACCGGCGGCGCTCAGCGCGTCGACCAGTTGCACCTTGTCGGCGACGCTGATGGGCTGGGCTTCGTTCTGCAGGCCGTCACGCGGGCCGACTTCGATCAGGCGTACTTGGGAGGGGAGGGACATGGTGTTGACCTGCTCTTTGAATTCCTGCGGAACCCCTTGTGGGAGCGGGCTTGCTCGCGAAGGCGGAGTGTCAGTCGACAAATCTGATTCTGAAACACCGCATTCGCGGGCAAGCCCGCTCCCACAGGAGATGAATTGTGGCTGTTACTGCGCGACTTGCTGGCTCTTGAGCGTCTGCTCCAGCGCCTGCACGCAACGTTCTTCGGCGGTGTCGAGTTCCAGCTTCATCTGTTCGATGTCCAGCAGTTGCTGTTCAAGCTGTGCCCGGCGCTCGCTGATTTTCGCCAGCATGCTGTTGAGTTGTTTGGTGTTACCGCTGGAGGGGTCGTAGAGCTCGATCAGTTCGCGGCACTCGGCCAGGGAAAAACCGATGCGCTTGCCCCGCAGGATCAGCTTCAGACTGACCTTGTCGCGCGGCGAATAGATGCGTTCCTGGCCTCGGCGCTCGGGGCTGAGCAGGCCTTGTTCTTCGTAGAAGCGGATCGCCCGGGTGGTGATGTCCAGCTCGCGGGCGAGGTCGGAAATGCTGTAGGTCTGGCTGCTCATGAAAGCGCTCGAAGAAGGGTCTTGGCGCTAAGCTAATGTCAGGTTGACGTTTACGTCAAGTAGCGGGCGTCTGCAGCTTGTCGAGCTTCTTCTCGTGCGCTGTCACTTGCTGGCACAACTCGATCATCTGCTCGCGCATCCAGCGGTTGGCCGGGTCCTGATCGGTGCTTTCGTGCCAGTACAAATGGGTTTCCACCGGCGGCACATCGTTGACCGGCAGATTGAACGCATGCAGGTCATGGCGCCGGGCGAACCGCTCCGGCACGGTCATCACCATGTCGGTCTGCTGCAACACCTGGGACGCCATCAGATAGTGCTGCGAGCGCAGGGCGATCTTGCGCTGGATGCCCATTTTGCCCAGGGCCAGATCGACGTGGCCCAGGCCACTGCGGCGGCTGGAAATATGAATGTGGGTCAGCGACAGGTAATCGTCGAGGGTGAATTTTTCCTTGGTCGCCAGCGGATGACCCTTGCGCATCGCGCAGACGTAACGGTCTTCCATCAGCTTGACGTGGCGCACCTGCGGGTCGGTGTTGAGTGGCGCATCCACGGCAAAGTCGAGACGCCCGGCAGCCAGTTCCTTGGTGGTTTCCCGGCGTTTGGACAGAAAGCTTTCGATGATCACAGTCGGCGCCAGACGACGCAGACGCTGGAACAGCGGCGGCAGAATCACCGCTTCGGTCAGGTCAGTCATGCTGATGCGGTAGGTCTTGACCGCTTGCGAGGGGTTGAAAATGCGGCTTTCCTGAACCGATACCCGCAGCAGCGACAGCGCATTGCGCACCGGGCCGATGATGTTCTGCGCCATGGGCGTCGGCACCATGCCCTGGGCGGTGCGTACGAAGAGCGGGTCGTTGAAGGTTTCGCGCAACCGCGCCAAGGCGTTGGACACCGCAGGCTGGGTAATGCCGACAATCTGCCCGGCGCGGGTCAGGTTGGCTTCGGTGTAGATCGCGTCGAAGACGATGAAAAGGTTGAGGTCGACCTTGCTCAGATTCATTACGCGGCTCTCTTGTTATAGGTGAATGGCGCGGGTCAGGGCGGCCAGGAAAATCAACCAATCATATATCGGTGATGAATGTTTATACACGCCGAGAATAGGCTAGGTAAATTATCAACGCTGTTCTAGCATCGATTGCATGACTTAAACAACCTGCCGAAAAAAGGTAATTGCTCATGGATTTCGCTTATTCGCCCAAGGTGCAAGAACTGCGTGAGCGCGTGACCGCGTTCATGGACACTTACGTTTACCCGGCCGAAGCCGTGTTCGAACGCCAGGTTGCCGAAGGCGATCGCTGGCAGCCGACGGCGATCATGGAAGAACTCAAGGCCAAGGCCAAGGCCGAAGGTCTGTGGAATTTGTTTCTGCCTGAGTCGGAGCTGGGTGCTGGCCTGACCAACCTCGAATACGCGCCATTGGCGGAAATCATGGGCCGTTCGCTGCTCGGTCCCGAGCCATTCAACTGCTCGGCACCCGACACCGGCAACATGGAAGTGCTGGTGCGTTACGCCAACGAAGAACAGAAACAGCGCTGGCTCGAACCGCTGCTGCGCGGCGAGATTCGCTCGGCGTTCGCCATGACCGAGCCGGACGTTGCGTCCTCCGACGCCACCAACATGGCCGCCCGTGCCGTGCGCGATGGCGACGAGTGGGTGATCAACGGCAAGAAATGGTGGACCTCCGGCGCCTGCGATCCGCGCTGCAAGATCCTGATCTTCATGGGCCTGAGCAACCCCGACGCCCCGCGTCATGCCCAGCACTCGATGATCCTCGTGCCGGTCGACACCCCCGGCGTGAAGATTATCCGTCCGCTGCCGGTGTTCGGTTACGACGACGCACCGCACGGTCACGCCGAAGTGCTGTTCGACAACGTGCGGGTGCCGTACGAAAACGTCCTGCTCGGTGAAGGACGCGGCTTCGAAATTGCACAAGGTCGCCTTGGCCCAGGCCGGATTCACCACTGCATGCGTTCGATCGGCATGGCCGAGCGCGCACTGGAACTGATGTGCAAACGTTCGGTAAGCCGCACCGCGTTCGGCAAACCGCTGGCGCGTCTGGGCGGTAACGTCGACAAGATTGCCGACTCGCGGATGGAAATCGACATGGCGCGTCTGCTGACCCTGAAAGCGGCGTACATGATGGACACCGTGGGTAACAAGGTCGCCAAGAGCGAGATTGCGCAGATCAAGGTCGTGGCACCGAACGTCGCGTTGCGGGTGATTGACCGGGCGATCCAGATTCATGGCGGGGCAGGGGTGTCGAACGATTTCCCGCTGGCCTACATGTACGCCATGCAACGTACCCTGCGTCTGGCCGACGGCCCGGACGAAGTGCACCGCGCGGCGATCGGCAAGTTCGAGATCGGCAAGTATGTGCCGAAGGAAATGCTGCGTAGCGAGCGCTGATTACAGACATTCCGCGTCAGCCCTGATCGTTCCCACGCTCTGCGTGGTAACGCAGCCATGGACGCTCTGCGTCCACTGTGACGCGGAGCGTCACGGTATGCATTCCCACGCGGAGCGTGGGAACGATCAGCGTACTGCGTGGGAGCGATCACGGCTCTGCGTGGGAACGATCGGGGAGGTTCAGTAAACCCAAACCTCAACCCGCCGATTCTTGATCCTGCCTTCATCCCCGCTGTTGGTTGCCACCGGCATCAGTGCGCCAAACCCCCGCACTTCGCGCAATACCACGCCGTTTTTCACCAACTCTCGGCGTACCGCCATCGCCCGCAGCTTCGACAGCAAATCCGCCCGTGCCGGGTCGTCCTTGGCGTCGCCGAAGCCCACCAGTGTTACCGCGCGGTCGGTCTTGTCGTGGTGCTTTATATAGTCGAACACCCGGGCCAGATCCTGGCGGGCCTTGTTGTCGAGGCTGGCGCTGCCTTCCTCGAATCGGAAGTTCACGGTCAGACGCTGGGCGTGGCGGCTGAGGGATTGATAACCCTCGGGCATCAGCGCATTCGGCGTGACGGCGATGGCCTGCACGGTCTGGGCGATAAAACCGTTGGCCGCGACAATCGCCTGACCCTGGCGGCTCTGCGCAAACTCCACCAACGCCCTGGCCCAGGGATTGTTGCTGTCGGGCGGCAGATAGAAGAACAGCCGCCGCGACAGTGGATAGTCTTCGGTGGCGATCAGGCTGGCGAGTGGCAGCATCGCCTGGGATTGCCCGTCGACAATCGCCACGGCCCTGGCCTGGCGCACATAGGGCAGGCCGATAAAACCGATGGCCTGCGGATCGGCACTGACGGCGTCGGACAACTGCTCGCTGGATTCGAACCGTTTCGCGGCATTGCTCAGGGATTTCCCACGACGACTGAGGACAAGTTCCTTGAAAGTGTCGTACGTACCGGACTGATCATCCCGCGCATATAAATGAATCGTCCCACCCTTGCCGCCGACGTCTTCCCACGTCTTCGCCTCGCCACTGAAGATCCGCGCCAGTTGTTCGGTGTTCAGTTGATTCAGCGGATTGTCGGGATGGAGGATGATCGCCAGGCCATCGATGGCGATAACCTGCTCGGCATCGGGGCTTTTCAGATCGCCCCGGGCTTGCAGGTTCAGCAGTTCGCTGTCCTTGATCGGGCGCGACGAGGCGGCGAGGTCGGCGCTGGCGTTCTTGAGTGCAGTGAAACCGGTGCTCGAACCGTGGGCGGCGATCTCCACCACGACTCTTTGGCCTTGAGCTGTGAGGCCGACGACCCGTTGTTCGTTGGCGGTGTCAGGGGTTTCGCTGTGGACTTTCAACAGCCCCTGATTGTGAAGCAGGCCTTCCACCAACGCCGGGCCGAGCGCCGCGCCGATGGTGTTGGAACCCTGAATGCGCAATACCGGGCCGTTCTCGGGAATGGGCAACGCCGCAACCGCAACCTGCAGCCAGGCGCTCAGGAGAAAGACGAACAGAACACGCAGGATCATGCCGGCACCGATTGCAGCCAAGGGGATTGCCGGGGAGATTAAGTCAGTGAGGTTGCTGAAAGATGACAGGGCAGAAGATCACAACCGCTGGCTGTGATCTTCTGCTTCAAGCGGGTCAGCTCAATTCCAGCCAGATCGGCGCATGGTCCGAAGGCTTTTCCATCCCGCGCAGTTCATAGTCGACGCCGGCGGCTTTCACCCGTGGCAGCAAACCGTGGGACGCCAGAATCACATCAATGCGCAGGCCGCGCTTCGGCTCGTCTTCAAAACCACGGCTGCGGTAGTCGAACCAGCTGAACGTGTCGGTCACGTCCGGGTTCAGGTGACGGAAACTGTCGGTCAGGCCCCAGTTTTTCAGGCGGGCCATCCACTCGCGCTCTTCCGGCAGGAAGCTGCATTTGCCGGTTTTCAGCCAGCGCTTCATGTTGTCCGGGCCGATGCCGATGTCGCAGTCTTCCGGGGAAATGTTGACGTCACCCATCACCACCAGTGGCTGTTCATTGTGGAACTGGCTTTCCAGCAGGGCTTGCAGATCGCTGTAGAAGCGTTGCTTGGCGGGGAATTTGGTCGGATGGTCGCGGCTTTCACCCTGTGGGAAATAGCCGTTCATGATCGTCACCGGCACGCCGTTGGCGTCGGCGAATGTGCCCCAGATGAAGCGTCGCTGCGCGTCTTCTTCATCGGTGGCAAAGCCCTTGTGCACAGCAATCGGTTCCTGGCGCGAGAGCAGGGCAACGCCGTAATGACCTTTCTGGCCGTGGAAATACACGTGATAACCCAGGGCCCGCACTTCATCCAGCGGGAACTGGTCGTCGTGGACCTTGGTTTCCTGCAGGCCGATCACGTCCGGCTGATGCTTCTCGATCAGCGCCGCCAGCTGATGCGGACGGGCCCGCAGTCCGTTGATGTTGAAGGAAACGATCTTCATGGTCGGCAGTCCTGGCAAAAGGGCGATGCTAGCTGACATGTAGGATCTGGGCCAGCGTGGGGTAAGCAGATTCATTCAGGTCTGTCAGAGGTGCGCTGCCTGTAACGGCCCCATCGCTGGCAAGCCAGGCTCCCACAGTGTCCGGGTCGTACACAAAACTTGTGTACGCAGGAAAAACCTGTGGGAGCTGGCTTGCCAGCGATGAGGCCCGACCAGTCGATGAAGATCTCTGGTTGGTCTATACCTGTGGGGAACTGTGCCATCACCAAAAGGTTCGTACCAACAAGAGCGCCGCCATCCGAGCACGCCCCGGGGAGAATCACCGTCATGCCTGAAACCCAAACCGCCATTGCCGACATTCATATGCTCGACCGCGGCTATTCCCGTGAAGCGCGATCCCTTCTTTATCAGGCCTATCGTCACGAGCCGACCTTCGCCTACCTGTTCGAAGCCGAGCGTCCGGGTTACGAGCAGCGGGTACGGGCCACGGTGCGGGAGCTGGTCAAACAGCATTTCCTGCAGGATCTGCCGGCCATCGGCCTGTTGGTCAACGACCGCTTGATCGGCATCGCCCTGATCGCGCCGCCGCAGCGGCGTCTGGGTGTTACCGAGAGTTGGGCCTGGCGTTTGCGCATGGTGTTGAGCACCGGTTTCCGCTGCACCCGGCGTTATCTGGAATACCACGCTGCCGTTGAAGCCTGCGTGCCGACCGACTCGGTGCACATGCTGCCGCTGCTCGGTGTGCATCCCCAATTTCAGGGCAAACACTTTGGCGAACAGCTGCTGCAAGCGGTGCACAACTGGTGCGCGGTGGACGAAACCTCCCAAGGCGTGATCCTCGACACCGGCAACCCGCGTTACCTGGAGTTCTACAAGCGTCAGGGTTACGAGGAAATCGGTGAAGTGGCCGTCGGCCCGGTGCGCGAGCACGTGTTTTTCCACGCCAACCCGCAGGTGTTACAAACAGCAACGGGATGACCATCGAACTTTTTCGGAAATTTCCTGTTCTATCACGCTCCCAAGCCCGTGATAGCATCCGCGCCTATGAAGTTTCCAGGAAGATTTACCAGTGGCGTGCTCATGCTGTTAAGCAGCTGCGCGGCGCTGGCGCAAAGTGAATTGGATGTGCGGATCAAACCGTCCAACGATGAACTGAAAGCCAATATAGAAGGCTATATCGGCAGCCTCGGCGATCGTGACGAAGAAGCCTTGCAGCGCTTCAGTCGCGGCGCCGAAGAGCAGGCGCGCAAGGCCGCCCAGGCCTTGGGTTATTACCAGCCGCAGATCGAAAGTGACGTCAAGGGCGGTGAAAAACCGCGTCTGGTGCTGAACATCGATCCCGGCGAGCCGATCCGCCTGCGCAACGTGACCGTTCGCGTCAACGGTCCGGCGGCCTCCCTCAAATCCTTTCGAGTCCCGAAAAGTGACGTGCTCAAGCCCGGCGCGGTGCTCAACCATGGGCGTTACGAAGACGCCAAACGCCTGATTCAGAATCAGGCCTCGCGCTATGGCTTCTTCAGTGGCCGTTTCACCAGCCAGAAATTGATGGTCGACCCACGCGCCGGGGTCGCCGACGTCGAACTGATCTACGAAAGCGGCCCGCGTTATGCGCTGGGCAAGGTCAGCTTCGAAGGCGACACCCCGTTCGACGAAGACCTGCTGCAACGCATGGTGCCGTTCAAGGCCGGCGAGCCGTATGACTCCGAGCTGATCGCCGAACTCAACCGCGACCTGCAATCGAGCGGCTACTTCGAAGGTGTGCGGGTCGATGCCGCGCCGACCGCCGCAAAAAACGACGTAATCCCGGTGGACGTCAAACTCGACACCCGCAAGCCGCGCACCATGGGCCTGGGTCTTGGTTATTCCACTGACGTCGGCCCGCGCATCAAGGCCAACTGGACCCGCCACTGGGTCAACCCGCAGGGCGACAGTTATGGCTGGGAGGCCGAACTGTCGGCGCCACGGCAGAACGTCGGCCTGTTCTATGACATCCCGCTGGATCCGCCGCTGACCGATAAGCTGCGCTGGGCCGGCGGTTATCAATACGAGGACATCGACGGTTCCGACACCTTGAGCAAGCTGCTGACCTTCGGCCCGGAATGGCACAGCAAATTGCCGAGCGGCTGGCAGCGGGTGATCTCGCTGAAATGGCAGCGCGAGGAATATCAGCTCGGCGATGACTCCGGCCTGAGCACCTTGCTGATGCCCGGTGTCAGCTATTCCTACCTCAAGAGCGACAACCGCATCGATCCGCACAATGGCTATCGCCTGACCTTCGAAAGCAAAGTGGCGAAAGAAGGCCTCGGCTCAGACAACAACCTGGTTTACGGCACGGCGTTGGTCAAAGGCCTGACCACCGTGTTCGACAAGCACCGTCTGCTCGGCCGGGTCCAGGTCGGCGGCAGCGCCACCAACGGCTACAAATCGGTGCCGCCGTCGCTGCGCTTCTTCGCCGGTGGCGATCAGAGCGTGCGTGGTTACGACTATCAGAGCCTGTCCCCGGAGAACTCCGAGGGCGACCGCATCGGCGGGCGCTACATGGTGGCCGGCAGCGTCGAGTATCAATACTCGATTGCCGAGAAGTGGCGCGTGGCGACTTTCGTCGATCAGGGCAACTCCTTCAACAAACTCGAACTGCCGAACCTCAAGACCGGGGTCGGTATCGGTGTGCGCTGGGTTTCGCCAGTGGGGCCGATCCGCCTCGACCTGGCCCACGCGCTGGACGACGATGGCGGCATCCGGCTGCACTTTTCCATGGGGCCTGAGCTGTGAAGCGTGGTTTGAAAATATCGGCGCTGGCGTTGTTGTCGCTGGTGCTGCTGATTGTATTGAGCATCACCGTTGTGCTCGGAACGCAGGCCGGCAGCCGCTGGGTGCTGGGTCTGGTGCCGGGCTTGAGCGTCGACAATTTCCAGGGTCGGCTCGGCGGGCAGTGGAGCGCCGATCATCTGCTGTGGCAGCAGGACAGCAGCCGCGTCGAACTGAGCAAACCGATCTTCGAATGGTCGCCGCTGTGCCTGACGCGCATGACGTTGTGCATCGAACAGCTCAAGGCCGATACCGTCAGCCTGCAATTCCCGCCGAGCGAAGAAGTCACCGAAAGCGGCCCAATCAAACTTCCTGATCTGCAATTGCCCGTGGCCATCGAGCTGGGCGACGTGCAGGTCGGCAGCCTGGTGTTCAATGGCAGTGAGGAGTTGAAAGGCCTGCAACTGGCGGCGCACTGGACCGCCAAGGGCCTGCAGATCGACAGCGTGAAACTGCAACGTGACGAGTTGAGCCTGAATCTGTCCGGCCTGCTACAACCGACCGGCAACTGGCCGCTGAATATAACTGGTGATCTGACCTTGCCGTCGCCGGCGCCCGAGCCGTGGACGCTGGCGCTGAAAATCGACGGCGACCTGCTGAAAACCCTCAACCTGCACGCCGACAGCCGTGGCTACCTCGACGGCCAGTTGAGCGGCGAACTTCAACCGCTGGTGGAAAACCTCCCTGCCAAGGTGCGGATCACCGCGGAGGCGTTCAAGCCGAGCGCGGATCTGCCGGACACTCTGCAATTCAATCAACTGGAATTGACCGGCGAAGGCGACCTGAAAAACGGTTACCAATTGCTCGGCAATGCCACGTTGCCTGCCGAGAAAGGCCCGGTGGCGCTGTTGCTCAAGGGTAAGGTCGACGCCAAAGGTGCGCAGATTGCCGGCCTCGACCTGACGGCCAACGACAAGCAAAGCGTCAAGCTCACCGGCAACGTTGACTGGAGCAAAGGCCTCAGCGCCCAAGCCAATATCAACTGGCTGGACTTTCCCTGGCATCGGCTCTATCCGGAGATCGAAGAGCCGCAGGTCACATTGCGCACCTTCACCGGCGAAGTCTCCTACACCGACGGTCAGTATCTCGGTAACTTCGCCGCCGCTGCAGATGGTCCGGCGGGGGCGTTCACCCTGAGCAGTCCGTTCAGCGGCAATCTCAAGCAGATCTTCCTGCCACAACTGAAACTCGAAGCCGGGCAGGGCAAGGCCGAAGGCCATGTGAACGTACAGTTCGCCGATGGCATTGCCTGGGACACCGCGCTGGAACTGTCGGCGCTCAACCCGGCGTACTGGGTTGCGGAGTTGCCGGGCACCCTGGCCGGTCCGTTGAAGAGCAAAGGCGAAATGAAAAACGAGCGCCTGAGCCTGAACGCCGACCTCGATCTGAAGGGCAAACTGCGCGGCCAACCGGCGATCCTGCAAGCCAAGGCTGACGGCGCTGGCGAGCAGTGGAATCTGAATGCCCTGCAAATTCGCCTCGGCGACAACAGCATCAACGGCAAAGGCAGTCTGCAACAAAAGCTCACCGGACAGATCGACATCAAACTGGCGCGTCTGGCCCAGCTCTGGCCGCAACTGCGCGGGCAGATCAACGGTCGGGTCGATGTCGCTGGCACGCTCAAGGCGCCACAGGGCAAGCTCGGCCTGCAAGGTTCGCAACTGGCGTTCCAGGACAATCGCCTGCAAAGCCTCAACCTCGATGCCACCCTCGACAGCGCGCAACGGGCGAAAATCGACCTCAAGGGCAGCGGCATCCAGGCCGGCGATACGTCGCTGGGCACTTTGACCGCCAGCGCCCAGGGCGATATCAAAAACCAGAAACTCAACCTCGACCTGCTCGGGCCGAAGCTGAAACTGGCGCTGGGCCTGGACGGCAATCTGGACAAAGGCAACTGGCGCGGACGACTGGCCAGCGGTGACATTCAGGCCGGCGGTCAGGACTGGAAGTTGCAAAACCCGGCCAAACTCGAGCGTCTGGCCGACGGCAAGATCAACTTCGGCGCCCATTGCTGGATGTCCGGCAATGCCAGCCTGTGTGGCGAAGACCAGCGCCTGATGCCGGAGCCGAAGCTGCGTTATCACCTCAAGCAATTCCCGATCGAAAGCCTGGCGCAATGGCTACCGAAGGATTTCGCCTGGCAGGGCAAGCTCAACGCCGACCTGCAACTGGACCTGCCGGCCAGCGGCCCGAACGGCCAGATCAGCGTCGATGCCAGCGGCGGCACCTTGCGCATGAAGGAAAAGGATCAGTGGGTCGACTTCCCGTACCAGACCCTCAAGCTCACCAGCAAACTCACGCCCAAGCGCATCGACACCGACCTCAACTTCGTCGGCGGCAAGCTCGGTGAATTGATGGTGCAGGCGCAGCTCAACCCGCTGCCGAAGAACAAGCCACTCAGCGGTACATTCCGCCTCAGCGGACTGGATCTGTCGGTGGCGCGGCCGTTTGTGCCGATGGTCGAGAAACTGACTGGGCGGCTGAACGGCAGCGGCACGATTTCCGGTGGTCTGCTCGCGCCGCTGGTCAACGGTACGGTGCAACTCAGCGACGGCGAAGTGTCTGGGCCGGAATTGCCGATCGAGCTGCAAGCGTTGCAACTGCAAGCGGTGATCGCCGGTGAAGCCGTGCAATTGAACGGCGGCTGGAAAAGCGGCAAGAGCGGGCAGGGCAGCCTGAACGGCAACATCGCCTGGGGCCAGGCGCTGGTGGTGGATCTGGCGCTCAAGGGCACGCAATTGCCAGTGACGGTCGAACCCTACGCCAAACTGGAAGTGGCGCCGGACCTGAAGATTTCCATGGCCGGCGATGAGCTGGCGATTGCCGGCAAGGTGCTGGTGCCGAAAGGCGAAATCACCGTGCGCGAACTGCCGCCATCGACGGTGAAAGTCTCCGATGACACGATCATCGTCGGGGCGCAGACCGAAGAGGGCAAACCGCCGCTGGCGATGAAAATGGACATCGATGTGGTGGTCGGCCAGGACAAGTTGAGCTTCGCCGGGTTTGGCCTGACGGCCAACCTGCAAGGCCAGGTACACATCGGCGACAACATGGATACTCGCGGCGAACTGTGGCTCAACGACGGTCGATACCGCGCCTACGGCCAGCGCCTGACGGTGCGTCGCGCGCGCCTGCTGTTCGCCGGCCCGATCGATCAGCCGTATCTGGATATCGAAGCAATTCGCCAGACCGACGACGTAATCGCCGGTATTCGACTGAGCGGCAGCGCCGAGCAGCCGACCACGCAGATTTTCTCGGAACCGGCGATGAGCCAGGAACAGGCTCTGTCCTATCTGGTGCTGGGGCGTCCGCTGAGCACCACCGGCGAGGACAACAACATGCTCGCGCAGGCGGCGCTCGGTCTGGGTCTGATGGGCAGTTCCGGAGTCACCAGCAGTCTGGCCAGTGATCTGGGCATTCAGGACTTCCAGCTCGACACCCAGGGCAGCGGCAACACCACCAGCGTGGTGGCCAGCGGCAACATCTCCGAAAAACTCAGCCTGCGCTATGGCGTCGGCGTGTTCGAACCGGCCAACACCATCGCCCTGCGCTACAAGCTGAGCAAAAAGGTCTACCTCGAAGCCGCCAGCGGCGTGGCCAGTTCGCTGGATATCTTCTACAAGCGGGATTTCTAGCCCGCTTTTCCCTCCTGATCATTCCCACGCTCCGCGTGGGAATGCAGCCCCGGACGCTCCGCGTCCCATTCAACAGCTGACACAGAGCGGCCATTCAGGCATTCCCACTCAGAAGGTTCGACGCCTGGACGTGGGAACGATCTCGTGCGGTCAGTTATCGGCTAATTACAAAGCAACCTAACTATTACGTTGACATTCGCTGCCTAGGCAGTAACATCTCGACATACATTCACTGCCTAGGCAGTTATTAGGTGAGCACATGAAGCATTTCACCCCAGACGAATTCCAGCATTGCCATCTCGGCCTGTTGCTCGGCCGTGCGGCCTTGCTCAAGGACAAGATCATCGACACCCACATGGAACCCCACGGCATCACCGCCGCGCAGTTCAAGGTGTTGATCATCATGGCCCAGTTCGGCGTCGACACCCCGGCCGAGCTGTGCCGGCACCTGTCGCTGGACAGCGGTTCGATGACCCGCATGCTCGATCGTCTGGAACAGAAAGGCTTTCTGGTTCGCCAACGCAGCGAAGGCGATCGCCGTCAGGTGCAACTGAAACTCACCGAGCAGGGCCAGCAACTGGCCGATCGCCTGCCGCACATCGGCGCCGACGCCATGAATGAGCTGGCCGGCGCCGTGACCCCGGACGAGTTGAAAACCCTGGAATACATCCTCAAGAAAATTTTGCTGGCAGCCGGTGACCCCATCACCATCCAGCGGTTAGGTGAACACAATGAGCGGTAAAACCTTGCGCAGCAGCCTGACACTGGTGCTGTCGGCGATGATTCTCGCCGGTTGCGCCAACTACAGCGGCCTCGATACCCAGGGCGCGAGCCTCGATGCGAAAACCCTGCAGACCGGGCAATCGCTCAATGGCGTGACCCTGTCCCCGGCCGCGTGGCCGAAGAGCGACTGGTGGACCAGCCTCGGCGACCCGCAACTCAACGGTCTGATCCGCGAAGCTCTGAAAGACAGCCCGGACATGCAGATCGCCGACGCCCGCGCCCATCAGGCCAGCGCCGCTGCGTACGCCGCCGATGCCGAGCGTTATCCGACCCTCGACGCCAGCGCCGGCATCAGCCGTTCGCGTCTGGCCCGGGATCAGGATCCGTTGGGGCAGGGTGGGGCTTACTCCACCGTGCGCAATATCAGCGCCGGCTTCAATTACAACTTCGACCTGTGGGGCGGTCAGCGCGACGCCTGGGAAGCCGCACTCGGTCAGGCCCGCGCCGCCGAAGTCGACCGTCAGGCCGCGCAACTGACCCTGGCTGCCGATGTGGCCCGGGCCTACAGCGATCTCGGTCAGGCGCACATCGTCTATGACCTGGCCAACGAAGACCTCAAACGCACCAAACAGATGCTCGACCTGAGCCAGCGTCGTTTGAGTTCGGGGATCGACAGCCAGTACCAGTTCCAGCAGACCCAAAGCCTGGAAGCCAGCTCCGAAGCCAGCCTGATCGACGCTGAAAAGCGCCTGAACAGCGCGAAAATCGCCCTGGCCGTATTGCTCGGCAAAGGCCCGGATCGCGGTAACGAAATCGCTCGGCCGAAAGTCCTGCAAGCCAGCGCTGTCGCACTGCCATCGGTGCTTCCCGCCGAACTGCTGGGCCGTCGTCCGGATCTGGTCGCCGCGCGCTGGCGTGTCGAGGCCGCGAGCAAGGACATCGATTCGGCCAAGACCCGCTTTTATCCGAACTTGAACCTGTCGGCTTCCGCTGGTGCCGAATCCTTGTTGGGGGACGCGATGTTCGGTTCCGCCAGTCGCTTCTTCAACATTGCCCCGACGATTTCGGTGCCGATCTTCGATGGCGGACGCCTGCGCGCCAACCTCGATGCGCGCGACGCCGATTACGACCTCGCCGTGGCGCAGTACAACAAAAGCCTGGTGAAAGCCCTGGGCGATGTCAGCGACACCATTAACCAGCTGCGTGACATCGGCCGGCAGATCGGCGCCCAGCAGCACGCAACCGAGATTGCCCAGGATTCTTACAACACCGTCGTCCAGCGTTACGGTTCCGGCATCGGCAACTACCTGGACGTGCTCAGCATCGAGCAGCAATTGCTGCAGGCCCAGCGTCAGCTGGCGAACCTGAATGCCGAGCAGATCGACCTGTCGATTCAACTGATGCAAGCGCTGGGCGGCGGCTTCCAGGGGCAAACCCTGACCGCAGCCAACGCCACCCCAGCCACGCCGCACAACTAATTCAAGGTACTTGTCATGGCCACTGCCGAAAACACACAAGCTCAAGACAACGCCCAGGACACTGGCAACCCGCGCAAACGCAAGGTGATGCTGCTGGTGCTGGCCGTTGTGGTTGCCCTCGCCGGTGCCGGCGTCTGGGCGTATCACGAATTCATCGGGCGCTGGAGCGAAAGCACCGACGACGCCTACGTCAACGGCAACGTGGTGGAAATCACCCCGCTGGTGACCGGCACCGTGGTCAGCATCGGTGCTGACGATGGCGATCTGGTGCATGAAGGCCAGGTGCTGATCAACTTCGACCCGAACGACGCCGAAGTCGGCCTGCAAAGTGCCAAGGCCAATCTGGCCCGCACCGTGCGTCAGGTGCGCGGCCTGTACAGTAACGTCGACGGCATGAAGGCTCAGGTCAATGCGCAACAGGCCGAAGTGCAGAAAGCCCAGGACAACTTCAACCGGCGGAAAAATCTCGCGGCCGGCGGGGCGATTTCCCAGGAAGAACTGTCCCATGCCCGCGATGACCTGACCTCGGCACAGAACGCCCTGGCCAACGCCAGGCAGCAGTTGAAAACCACCAGCGCGCTGGTCGATGACACCGTGGTCTCTTCGCACCCGGACGTGATGGCCGCCGCCGCGCAACTGCGCCAGGCCTACCTGACCAACGCTCGCAGCACCTTGATCGCACCGGTCACCGGTTACGTCGCCAAACGCACCGTGCAACTTGGCCAGCGTGTGCAGCCGGGCACCGCGCTGATGGCGGTGATCCCGCTGGATCAGCTGTGGATCGACGCCAACTTCAAGGAAACCCAACTGCGTGACATGCGCATTGGCCAACCGGTGGAGATCGAGTCGGACATCTACGGCAGCGACGTCAAGTTCAACGGCACCGTCGACAGCCTCGGCGCGGGCACCGGCAGCGCGTTCGCCCTGTTGCCGGCGCAGAACGCCACCGGTAACTGGATCAAGATCGTGCAGCGTGTGCCGGTACGGATTCATGTCAACGCCGAAGAGCTGGCCAAACACCCGCTGCGCGTCGGCCTGTCGACCAATGTCGAGGTCAATCTGCACGACCAGAGTGGCCCGGTACTGGCCCAGCAGCCGCCGCAAAAGGCCTCGTTCAGCACCAACGTCTACGACCGCCAACTGGCCGAAGCCGACGCGATGATCACCCAGTTGATCCACGACAACAGCGCGGCGGTCAGCAAGACTGCGCAACGCTGATCCACCACTGACCCTGTGGGAGCGGGCTTGCTCGGGAAAGCGGTGTGTCATTCAGCATTGATTTGTCTGACAGACCGCCTTCGCGAGCAAGTCGAATCGTCGCACCGCCGCTCCCACAAAGGGCAGCTGTGTCCGTAACAGACACGGCGCCAACCCGGCTTCATAGGATTCGCGATGAGCAATAACGCCTCTTTTACGCCGCCCAGCCTGTTGCTCAGCACCATCGGCCTGTCGCTGGCGACCTTCATGCAGGTGCTCGACACCACCATCGCCAACGTGGCGCTGCCGACCATTTCCGGCAACCTCGGCGTGAGTTCGGAGCAGGGCACCTGGGTCATCACCTCGTTCGCCGTGAGCAACGCCATCGCGCTGCCACTCACTGGGTGGCTGAGCCGTCGCTTCGGTGAGGTGAAGCTGTTTCTGTGGGCGACCATTCTGTTTGTGCTGGCTTCGTTCCTCTGCGGTATTTCCACGTCGATGCCGGAACTGATCGGCTTCCGCGTGCTGCAAGGCCTTGTAGCGGGGCCGTTGTACCCGATGACCCAGACGCTGCTGATCGCGGTCTATCCACCGGCGAGGCGGGGCATGGCCCTCGCATTGCTGGCGATGGTCACGGTGGTGGCGCCGATTGCCGGACCGATCCTCGGCGGCTGGATTACCGACAGTTACAGCTGGCCGTGGATCTTCTTCATCAACGTGCCGATCGGGATCTTCGCGGTGATGGTGGTGCGCCAGCAGCTGGCCAAACGCCCGGTGGTCACCAGCCACCAACCGATGGATTACGTCGGGCTGATCACGCTGATCATCGGCGTGGGCGCGTTGCAGGTGATCCTCGACAAGGGCAATGACCTGGACTGGTTCGAGTCGAATTTCATCATCATCGGCGCGGCCATTTCGGTGATCGCGCTGGCGGTGTTCGTGATCTGGGAAATGACCGACCAGCATCCGGTGGTCAACCTGCGGCTGTTTGCCTATCGCAACTTCCGCATCGGTACGCTGGTGCTGGTATTGGGTTACGCCGGGTTCTTCGGCATCAACCTGATCCTGCCGCAGTGGTTGCAGACCCAGATGGGTTACACCGCGACCTGGGCCGGGCTGGCGGTGGCACCGATCGGCATTCTGCCGGTGCTGCTGTCGCCGTTTGTCGGCAAGTACGCGCATAAGTTCGACCTGCGTCTGCTGGCGGGGCTAGCGTTCCTGGCGATCGGCCTGAGCTGCTTCATGCGTGCTGAATTCACCAACGAGGTGGACTTCCAGCACATCGCTCTGGTGCAGTTGTTCATGGGGATTGGGGTGGCGCTGTTCTTCATGCCGACCTTGAGCATCCTGATGTCGGACTTGCCGCCGAGCCAGATTGCCGATGGCGCAGGTCTGGCGACGTTCCTGCGGACATTGGGTGGCAGTTTTGCGGCGTCGTTGACCACGTGGATCTGGATTCGCCGGGCGGATCAGCATCATGCCTATATGAGCGAGAGCATCAGCACCTTTGAGCCAGCGACTCGCGAGACCTTGCATTCGCTGGGTGGCGCGAGCCAATCGGCCTATGCACAGATGGATCAGATCCTCACCAGTCAGGCGTACATGCTCTCCACCGTGGATTACTTCACGTTGTTGGGGTGGGGGTTTATGGGGTTGATATTGATTGTTTGGCTGGCCAAGCCGCCGTTTGCTGCCAAGGCAGGCCCGGCCGCCAGCGGTCACTAAGTCCGACAGATCGTTCCCACGTCGAGGCGTCGAACCGTCTGCGTGGGAACGATCAACTAAGTCCGGGAACGATCAGGCGGTGGCAGGGGCGGGTAGTGCAGGCGGTGGCGCGAAGTCAAACGGCGCTAACGCAAACCCGTTCTCATCCACCTGTAACGCCCAACCCTGACGATCCCAATCCCCCAGCACGATCCGCTTCGCCGCTTGGTCGCCGATCTGCAATTTATGGATGGCCGGGCGATGGGTGTGCCCGTGAACCAGGGTTTTCACCCCGAACTCCTGCATGATCCGCGGAATTTCCTCCGGCGTGACATCGACGATGTCATTGGCCTTCATCCGCGTCTGCGCCCGGCTTTCGCTGCGCAGCTTGCGCGCGAGCTTGTGCCGAGTGCGCAAGGGCAGGTTGCGCAGGATGAACAGGCTGAGCGGGTTGCGCAGGTAGCGGCGCAGCTTCATATAGGCTTCGTCGCGGGTGCACAGGCTGTCGCCGTGCATCAGCAGCACCGGTTCGCCGTAAAACTGCACGACACTCGGATCCTTCAACAGCGTGCAGCCAGCCTCTTTGCAGAAGGCCTTGCCGAGCATGAAGTCGCGATTGCCGTTCATCAGAAAAATGGCCGTGCCGCTGTCGCTCAAGTCGCGCAGGGCCTGGCAGATGGAACGCTGGAAGGGGGTCATGGCGTCGTCGCCAATCCACGCCTCGAAAAAGTCGCCCAGAATGTACAACGCACTCGCCGAGCGGGCGCGTCCGGCGAGCAAATCCAGAAACGCCCGGGTAATGTCCGGGCGCTCCTCTTCCAGATGCAAGTCTGAAATCAGCAATATCACGCTTCGATGATCTCGGCTTTCTCGATGATCACGTCGTCTGCGGGTACGTCCTGGTGACCTGCCTTGGACGTGGTGGAAACGCCTTCGATCTTGTCGACTACGTCGGTGCCCGCAACCACTTTACCGAATACGGCATAACCCCAGCCCTGAGCGGTCTTGGCGGTGTGGTTCAGGAAGCTGTTGTCGGAGGCGTTGATGAAGAACTGCGCCGAAGCCGAATGCGGGTCCATGGTACGGGCCATGGCGATGGTGTACTTGTCGTTCTTCAGACCGTTGTCGGCTTCGTTCTGGATGCTCGGGCTCTTGTCTTTCTTTTCTTTCATGCCTGGCTCGAAACCGCCGCCCTGGATCATGAAGCCTTTGATGACGCGGTGGAACACGACGTTCTCGTAGTGACCTTTCTTGACGTATTCGATGAAGTTGGCGGTGGTGAGAGGCGCCTTTTCAGCGTTCAGTTCGATGACGATGTCACCGAAGTTGGTGGTCAATTTAACTTGAGTCATGATCGATGCTCTTTATAAGGAATTCGTGGGTATTGGGACATTTGGGCCCCGTACCGGTTCAGCCCGTGAGGGCCAAGGTGCGCAGTTTAGCGTGACAGGCGCGAATTTCGAGGCTGTTTTTCAAAACCCGGCGATTAAATGCATTCCTTTTAAGCCCTGCTCTGTCAGGGGCTTGACAGCATCGGCTATGATAGCCGCTTTGTTTTGTCAGGCCCGTGTCCCGGCCGCGCACTGTACGTTCAAGGATCCTATGAGCAAGCCCACTGTCGACCCTACCTCGAATTCCAAGACCGGCCCCGTTACGCCGGTCAATTTCCTGCGCCCGATCATCCAGGCGGACCTGGACTCGGGTAAGCACACGCAGATCGTCACCCGTTTCCCGCCTGAGCCTAACGGCTACCTGCACATCGGCCACGCCAAGTCGATCTGTGTGAACTTCGGCCTGGCCCAGGAGTTCGGCGGCGTCACTCACCTGCGTTTCGACGACACCAACCCGGCCAAGGAAGACCAGGAATACATCGACGCGATCGAAAGCGACGTCAAATGGCTGGGCTTCGAATGGTCCGGCGAAGTGCGCTATGCCTCGCAATATTTCGACCAGTTGCACGACTGGGCCGTTGAACTGATCAAGGCCGGCAAGGCCTACGTCGACGACCTGACGCCCGAGCAAGCCAGGGAATACCGTGGCAGCCTGACCGAACCGGGCAAGAACAGCCCGTTCCGCGACCGGTCGGTGGAAGAGAACCTGGACTGGTTCGCCCGCATGCGCGCCGGTGAGTTCCCGGACGGTGCCCGCGTACTGCGTGCCAAGATCGACATGGCCTCGCCGAACATGAACCTGCGCGACCCGATCATGTACCGCATCCGCCACGCCCATCACCACCAGACCGGTGACAAGTGGTGCATCTACCCGAACTACGACTTCACCCACGGTCAGTCGGACGCCATCGAAGGCATCACCCACTCGATCTGCACCCTGGAGTTCGAAAGCCATCGTCCGCTGTACGAGTGGTTCCTCGACGCACTGCCGGTGCCGGCGCACCCGCGTCAGTACGAATTCAGCCGTCTGAACCTCAACTACACCATCACCAGCAAGCGCAAGCTCAAGCAACTGGTTGACGAGAAACACGTCAATGGCTGGGACGATCCGCGCATGTCCACGCTGTCGGGCTTCCGCCGCCGTGGCTACACCCCGGCATCGATCCGCAACTTCTGCGAGATGATCGGCACCAACCGTTCCGACGGCGTGGTCGACTTCGGCATGCTCGAGTTCAGCATCCGTCAGGACCTCGACGCGAACGCCCCGCGCGCCATGTGCGTGCTGCGTCCGTTGAAAGTCGTGATCACCAACTACCCGGAAGATCAGGTCGAGAACCTCGAACTGCCGCGTCATCCGCAGAAAGAAGAACTCGGCGTGCGCCAGCTGCCGTTCGCCCGTGAAATCTACATCGACCGCGATGACTTCATGGAAGAGCCGCCAAAAGGCTACAAGCGCCTGGAGCCGAACGGCGAAGTGCGTCTGCGCGGCAGCTACGTGATCCGTGCCGACGAAGCGATCAAGGACGCCGACGGCAACATCGTCGAGCTGCGTTGCTCGTACGATCCGGACACCCTGGGCAAGAACCCTGAAGGCCGCAAGGTCAAGGGCGTGATCCACTGGGTGCCGGCCGCTGCCAGCATCGAGTGCGAAGTGCGTCTGTACGATCGCCTGTTCCGTTCTCCGAACCCGGAGAAGGCCGAAGACAGCGCGAGTTTCCTGGACAACATCAACCCTGACTCACTGCAAGTGCTGACCGGTTGTCGTGCTGAACCCTCGCTGGGCAATGCACAGCCGGAAGACCGTTTCCAGTTCGAGCGCGAAGGCTACTTCGTCGCGGATATCAAGGACTCGAAACCAGGTCAGCCGGTATTCAACCGTACCGTGACCCTGCGCGATTCGTGGGGCCAGTGATCAAGTCTTAAGGAAACACCGTGCTTACGATCTACAACACGCTCACCAAGAGCAAAGAAGTCTTCAAGCCGCTGGATGGCAACAAGGTGCGCATGTACGTCTGCGGGATGACCGTATACGACTACTGCCACCTGGGCCATGGCCGCAGCATGGTCGCGTTCGACCTGGTGACCCGCTGGTTGCGGTTCAGCGGTTATGACCTGACCTACGTGCGCAACATCACCGACATCGACGACAAGATCATCAACCGGGCCAACGAGAACGGCGAGTCGTTCGAAGCGTTGACCGAGCGCATGATCGCGGCGATGCACGAAGACGAAGCGCGCCTGAACATCCAGAAGCCGGACATGGAGCCGCGCGCCACGGATCACATCCCTGGCATGCACGCGATGATCCAGACCCTGATCGACAAGGGTTACGCCTACGCCCCGGGCAATGGCGACGTGTACTACCGCGTCGGCAAGTTCATGGGCTACGGCAAGCTTTCGCGCAAGAAGATCGAAGACCTGCGCATCGGTGCGCGGATCGAGGTCGACGAAGCCAAGGAAGATCCGCTGGACTTCGTGCTGTGGAAAGGCGTCAAGCCGGGCGAGCCGAGCTGGGAATCGCCGTGGGGCGCGGGGCGTCCGGGCTGGCACATCGAGTGCTCGGTGATGTCCACCTGCTGCCTCGGTGAGACCTTCGACATTCATGGCGGCGGCAGCGATCTCGAGTTCCCGCACCATGAAAACGAAATCGCCCAGAGCGAAGCGGCCACCGGCAAGACCTACGCCAACGCGTGGATGCATTGCGGCATGATCCGTATCAATGGCGAGAAGATGTCCAAGTCCTTGAACAACTTCTTCACCATTCGCGACGTGCTCGACAAGTACCACCCGGAAGTCGTGCGTTACCTGCTGGTGTCGAGCCACTACCGCAGCGCGATCAACTACTCGGAAGACAACCTCAAGGACGCCAAGGGCGCACTGGAGCGTTTCTACCATGCGTTGAAAGGCCTGCCGAATGTGGCGCCGGCTGGCGGCGAAGCGTTCGTCGAGCGTTTCACCACGGTGATGAACGACGACTTCGGCACGCCGGAAGCCTGCGCGGTGCTGTTCGAGATGGTGCGTGAGATCAACCGTCTGCGCGAGAGCGATCTCGATGCCGCGGCCGGTCTGGCGGCGCGTCTGAAAGAACTGGCCAGCGTGCTCGGTGTGTTGCAGCTCGAAGCCGATGATTTCCTGCAGGCCGGCGCCGAAGGGCGTGTCGATGCTGCTGAAGTCGAGGCGCTGATCGCTGCGCGTCTGGCGGCACGTGCCGGCAAGGACTGGGCCGAATCCGACCGCATCCGCGACCAGCTCACCGCCATGGGCGTGGTGCTGGAAGACGGCAAGGGCGGCACGACCTGGCGTCTGGCTGACTGATCGCTGCGCTTGCTACAAACAAAACCCGCCTTGTGCGGGTTTTTGTTTTTCTGCTGGCTGGCAGATTTGATTGATCGTTCCCACGTCGAGGCGTCGAACCGTCCGCGTGGGAATGCCTCAATGGACGCTCCGCGTCCGCTTCGGCATGGGACGCGGAGCGTCCCGGGCTGCATTCCCACGCAGAGCGTGGGAACGATCCAGACAATGTGCGATTGCTTTTGGTATTCGCATAGGTCTTGATAGCGCACGCGGCAGGATGCTCATCAGCGACGAATCCGGAAGGGAGGAATCATGGCTAATCACTATCGCGAACTGGTATCGACACCCGGCGCCACCGGGCTGATCCTCGCGAGCTCCATCGCCCGACTGCCCCAGGCAATGATCGGCATCGGCATCATCACCATGCTGGTGCAGCAGACCGGCGTTTACTGGCTGGCGGGCGCAGTCGCCGGTACGTTTACCCTGGCTAATGCGCTGCTCGGTCCGCGCATCTCGAAACAGGTTGATCGGCGTGGCCAGAGTCGTGTGCTGCCCGTCGTCACGGCCTTCAGTATCGTCATGCTGCTGGCGCTGATTGTTGCCGTGCACCTGAGGGCTCCGGCCGCGTTGTTTTTTGTGCTGGCGGCTCTGGCGGGGACGATGCCGAGCATGCCGTCCATGATCCGCGCACGCTGGACGCAGCTGTTTCGTGGCAAGCCGCAACTGCACACCGCGTTCTCGCTGGACACAGTCCTCACTGAACTGGCTTACATCATCGGCCCGCCACTGGCGATCGGTTTGAGTGTGAGTTTCTTCGCGGAAGCCGGGCCGCTGGTGGCGGTAGGGTTGCTCGCTGTCGGCGTGACGGCGTTTCTCATGCAGCGTCAGACCGAACCGAAAGTGGTGGCGGGCAACCGGAGAAACAGTGGTTCGACCCTGCTGATTCCCGGCGTTCGCACCATTGTCCTGGCGTTGCTGGCGATGGGGGTTATTGGCGGAGCGATCGATGTTGCCGTTGTGGCCTTCGCCAATGCGCAAGGCTGGCCATCGGCTGCCACCTTCATTCTTGCCGCCTATGCATTCGGCTCGCTGGTGGCGGGTCTGACCTTCGGCGCGCTGCGGGTTTCGCTGGCGATTGAAAAACAGTTCTTTATCGGGATCCTGGTCACGGCAGTCACCGGCGTATTGCCGGTTTTCTCACCGGACGTTTATGTCCTTACCGCGATGCTGTTTATCGCCGGCATCTCGTTCGCGCCGACCATGGTTGTGGTGATGAAGCTGGGGACGATCATTATCCCGGCGGCGAGGATGACCGAAGGGCTGACGTGGATGACCACCGGGATCAGCATCGGCGTGGCGCTCGGCGGCATGCTGGCGGGGCTGGTAATTGACGCTTACGGTGCACGGGCAGGGTTCGGCGTTGCGATAGCCGCAGGTCTGATGATGATGGTTGTGGTGTTGATGGGCCTGCGGACGTTGGCGGCGGCATCGGCTGCGCCTGTTGAGCCAGCCGTTTCGGTCTGATCCGCTATGGAGGCTCTCAGCTTTCAATCTGCCGCAATCGCTTGTACAGCGTATTGCGGCTCACCCCCAACCGTCGCGCCAGATGGGAAATATTCCCGCCGGCCAGTTGCAACTCCCGGTTCAACGCCTCGGCATCGTTCAGATCGATGCCCAACGGCTCGGCCACCTCTACTGGCTCCATCTCCAGATCGACAAAAAAGTCGTCCGGCAAATGCTCGGGTCGAATCGGTTGTTCCTCGGCCATCGCCAGCGCTACCTGCATCACGCTGCTGACCTGACGCAGATTGCCCGGCCACGGGTGCCGCTCGAACAGCTCCAGCACCTCACGACTCAATCCCGCCCACTGCGACGGCTCGCGATGTTGTTCCCACAACCGTTTGAACAGCGCCTGCTTGTCGCTGCGCTCGCGTAGCGGTGGCAATTCCAGGGTCAAACCGCCGATGCGGTAGTACAGATCTTCGCGAAAGCGCCCCAGTTGCACCTGTTCCCTGAGCGAGCGGTTGGTGGCTGAGATGATCCGCAGATCCACCGGAAACAGCTCGCTGCTGCCCACCGGTTGCACGCAGCGCTCCTGCAACACCCGCAACAGGCGGGCCTGGGTCGGCAGTGGCATGTCGCCGATTTCATCGAGGAACAGCGTGCCTTTGTCGGCCTTGCGGATCAGGCCGATGCTGCCTTTCTGGTTGGCGCCGGTGAATGCGCCTTTCTCATAGCCGAACAGCTCAGACTCCACCAGTTCGGCGGGGATCGCCGCGCAGTTGACGGCGATGAACGCCTGTTTGCTGCGGGAGCTGGCCTGGTGCAGAGCCTTGACGAAGACTTCCTTGCCGACCCCGGTTTCCCCGTGAATCAGCAGCGGAATGTCTTTTTCCAGTAAACGCTCGGCCTGGCGCACGGCTTTTTCCACGCGACTGTCGCCGAAGTGCAAAGTGCTCAGGCTGATGGCCGTCGGTACGGTGACTTTCGGTTCAGCGGTTCTGGCTTCAGTAAAGACCCGCGCCTGAACCGGCGCCTGTTTAGGTCGCTTCAGCAAACACTGGAAACGATTGCGCCCGGAAGTCTGCAAGGCAAACGGCAAGCCATCCGGCTGATTGATCAACTCCAGCAACGACACCTTGAACAGGCTTTCAACGCTGACCCGCGACAACCGCACCCCCAGCAGATTGTCGGCCCGACGGTTGGCCGACAACACCTGACCGCTTTCATCAAAGATCAGCAGCCCGGCCCACTGGCTGTCGAGGTTGTTCAACCCGGTGTTGAAGGTCAGTTGAAAGTGCTGGCCATGGAACAGGTTGAGGATCAGCCGGTTTTCCACGGTCTGGCTCATCATCTTGACCATGCCGAGGGTGTGCGAGGGCGGCAGATAACTGTCGCTGGACACATCGAGCACGGCGATGACCTTGCGCTCGGCATCGAAAATCGGCGCGGCGGAGCCTGTCATGAAGCGGTTGGCCTTGAGAAAGTGTTCATCGTGTTCGATATGCACCGCCTGCTCGCAGGCCAGCGCCGTGCCGATGGCGTTGGTGCCGCTGGCGCGCTCGACCCAACTGGCGCCGGCCTGAAAACCGCGCGCCAGGTTCGGCTCGATGAAGCGCTGTGTACCCCAGGACGTCAGTACCTGGCCCTGATTGTCGGCCAGCATGATCAGGCAGTTGGAGTTGCTCAGGATGTTCTCGTAATACGGCAGCACTTCTTGGTGAGTGGTCTGTACCAGCGAATGATGGCGGTCGAGCAACTGCGCGATGCCGGCGGCGGGCAACTGATCGAAAGCCGGGGCGCTTTGATGATTGAGACCGAAGGCGCGGCAACGGGACCAGGAGTCCTGGACGATCGCATCGTGGGAAAGCGGCGGGGCAGGTGCGGCCATGGCAGTCAGCCTCTGAATACAGCATTTTTATTATTGTTATTGAGATCTCTTTGGGAGTGAGCAAGCTCGCTCTCACAGGATCCGTGCCAAAAAGCATCCATAGAGTGTTGTTCACGATTGTTCATTGTCAATCGCCCGACTGTTCAATTGTTCATTCGTAACTGTTCATTTATGTTCAGCTACGAACCACGGTTTGCGTGGCTTGCAGCGAATTCGACGGTAAATCAAAGGCTTGGCGTTTCTGGCACGAATGTCGCTCTACAGCACAGGTCGCTTGACTCCAATAATAAAAAGGCCGAGCCATGTCACTCACTCTGGAGCACGTCAGCCGCACCGTCGAGGGCCAGACCTGGATCGACGATGCGAGCCTGAAATTCGAACCTGGATCCTTCAACGTTCTGCTCGGGCGCACGCTGTCCGGCAAGACCAGTCTGATGCGTCTGATGGCCGGTCTGGACAAGCCCGACAGCGGCCGCATCCTGATGAACGGCGTCGACGTCACCCAGCGCCCGGTGCGTCTGCGCAACGTGTCGATGGTCTATCAGCAGTTCATCAATTACCCGACCATGACGGTGTTCGAGAACATCGCCTCGCCGCTGCGCCAGGCCGGGATCTCCAACGAGCAGATCCAGAGCAAGGTGCAGGAAACCGCGAAGATGCTGCGCATCGAGAAATTCCTGAAGCGCTATCCGCTGGAACTGTCTGGCGGCCAGCAGCAGCGCACCGCGATGGCGCGGGCGCTGGTCAAGGATGCCGAGCTGATTCTGTTCGACGAGCCGCTGGTCAACCTCGACTACAAACTGCGCGAAGAACTGCGCCAGGAAATGCGCGAGCTGTTCAAGGCGCGCCATACCATCGCCATCTACGCAACCACCGAGCCCAATGAAGCGCTGGCGCTGGGCGGCACCACCACCATTCTTCATGAAGGCCGGGTGATCCAGAGCGGCCCGTCGACCGAGGTCTATCACCAGCCGCAAACGGTGCTGGCGGCTGAATTGTTCTCCGAGCCACCGATCAACCTGATGCCGGGGCGCATCGCCGGCAACGAAGTGAGTTTCGCCAACTTCGTGCACTTCCCGTTGAACGTCGACCTGCGGCCGGTGGGCGAGGGCGAGTTCCGTTTCGGCGTGCGCCCGAGTCATATCTCGCTGGTGCCGAGCAACGACGACGACCTGGAACTGGCGGTGACCGTCGAGGTGGCGGAAATCAGCGGTTCGGAAACCTTCCTCCACGTGCGCAACGAGCATTTCCTGCTGGTGCTGCATTTGCCCGGCGTTCACGAATACGACGTCGATGCGCCGATCCGCATCTATATCCCGACCCATAAACTATTTGTGTTCGATGCGCAGGGCCGTCTGGTGCAGGCACCGGGCCGGCGTGTCGCGAGGGTTGCCTGATGGCCGAAATCCGTTTGCAGCACCTCGCCCACAGCTACAGCAAAACCCCGAGCGGGCCCGAGGATTACGCGATCCGCGAGATGGACCACATCTGGGAGCAGGGCGGCGCCTATGCCTTGCTCGGTCCGTCGGGTTGCGGCAAGTCGACCTTGCTCAACATCATTTCCGGTCTGCTCAGCCCATCTCAGGGTCATGTGCTGTTCGACGGCAAAGCGGTCAACGACCTGACCCCGGAGAAGCGCAACATCGCCCAGGTGTTCCAGTTCCCGGTGGTGTACGACACCATGACCGTGTTCGACAACCTGGCCTTTCCTTTGAGAAATCAGGGCCTGGCCGAGGCGAAAGTGCACAGCAAGGTGCAGGAAATCGCCGAAGTCCTCGACCTGCAAAACCTGCTGAGCAAAAAGGCGCGCAACCTCACCGCCGACGAAAAACAGAAAGTCTCCATGGGCCGTGGTCTGGTGCGCGATGACGTGTCGGCGATCCTGTTCGACGAGCCGCTGACAGTGATCGACCCGCACCTGAAATGGAAACTGCGGCGCAAGCTCAAGCAGATCCATGAGCAGTTCAACATCACCATGGTCTACGTCACTCACGATCAGCTGGAGGCTTCGACCTTCGCCGACAAGATCGCGGTGATGTACGGCGGCCAGATCGTCCAGTTCGGCACGCCACGGGAATTGTTCGAGCGGCCAAGCCACACCTTTGTCGGCTACTTCATCGGCAGCCCGGGGATGAACCTGATCGAAGTGCAGCCGCAACCGGGCGGGGTCGGTTTCAACTCGACCCATCTGCCGCTGTCGGACGGCTTGCAGCGCCATATCGAACACGGCCAGTGGAAAAATCTGAAGGTCGGCATCCGTCCCGAGTTCATCCATGTGTGGGACGAGCCGTTCGATGACGCGATGCAGGCGCGGGTCGTACACGTCGAAGACCTCGGCACCTACAAGATCATGACCCTGGATCTGGACGGCGCACCGCTGAAAGTGCGACTGGCCGAGGACAAACCGGTGCCGCAGGGCACGGCCTACATCAGTTTTCCGGCGCAGTGGCTGATGGTCTATGCCGACGAATTTCTGCTGGATGCCACCGACAGCGAGGTACAGCCATGAACAAGGTGCAGAACAACAAGGCCTGGTGGCTGGTGTTGCCGGTGTTCCTGCTGGTGGCCTTCAGTGCGGTGATCCCGATGATGACTGTGGTCAATTATTCGGTGCAGGACATCTTCGACCAGTCCAGCCGCTACTTCGTCGGTGCCGACTGGTACAAGCAGGTGCTGCTCGATCCGCGTCTGCACGACTCGTTGCTGCGCCAGTTCATCTACTCGGCGTGTGTGCTGCTGATCGAAATCCCCCTCGGCATCGCCATTGCGCTGACCATGCCGACCAAGGGCCGCTGGTCGTCGGTGGTACTGATCGTGCTGGCGATCCCGCTGCTGATTCCATGGAACGTGGTCGGCACTATCTGGCAGATTTTCGGCCGCGCCGACATCGGTCTGCTGGGTTCGAGCCTCAACGCCATGGGCATCAGCTACAACTACGCGGCCAACACCATGGACGCCTGGGTCACTGTGCTGGTGATGGACGTCTGGCACTGGACTTCGCTGGTGGCGCTATTGTGTTTCTCCGGGCTGCGGGCGATTCCCGATGTGTATTACCAGGCCGCCCGCATCGACCGGGCCTCGGCCTGGGCCGTGTTCCGGCACATTCAGTTGCCCAAGTTGAAAAGCGTGCTGCTGATCGCGGTGATGCTGCGCTTCATGGACAGCTTCATGATCTACACCGAGCCGTTCGTGCTCACCGGTGGCGGGCCGGGTAACTCGACGACCTTCCTGAGTCAGACCCTGACCCAGATGGCCGTAGGCCAATTCGACCTGGGGCCGGCGGCGGCATTCTCGCTGGTGTACTTCCTGATCATCCTGCTGGTGTCCTGGCTGTTCTACACCGCCATGACCCACAACGATGCCAACCGCTGAGGCCCGGCCATGAGCAAAAGAAAGCTGATTCCCCTGCTGCTCTACATCCTGTTCCTGCTGGTGCCGATCTACTGGCTGCTGAACATGTCGTTCAAGAGCAACACCGAAATCCTCGGCGGACTGACCCTTTTCCCACAGGATTTCACGCTGGCGAACTACAAGGTGATCTTCACCGACCCGAGCTGGTACACCGGCTATATCAACTCGCTGTACTACGTCAGTCTGAACACGGTGATTTCCCTGAGCGTGGCACTGCCGGCGGCCTACGCGTTTTCGCGCTACCGCTTTCTTGGCGACAAGCACCTGTTCTTCTGGCTGCTGACCAACCGCATGGCGCCGCCAGCGGTATTCCTGCTGCCGTTCTTTCAGCTGTATTCGTCGATCGGCCTGTTCGACACCCACATCGCCGTGGCGCTGGCGCACTGCCTGTTCAACGTGCCGCTGGCGGTGTGGATCCTCGAAGGTTTCATGTCCGGGGTGCCGAAGGAAATCGACGAAACCGCCTACATCGACGGCTACAGTTTTCCCAAGTTCTTCGTGAAGATCTTCATACCGCTGATCGGCTCCGGCATCGGTGTGACGGCGTTTTTCTGCTTCATGTTTTCCTGGGTCGAGCTGCTGCTGGCACGCACGCTGACTTCGGTGAACGCCAAACCGATCGCGGCGGTGATGACGCGCACGGTGTCGGCGTCCGGCATTGACTGGGGCGTACTGGCGGCGGCGGGGGTGTTGACTATTCTCCCCGGCATGCTGGTGATCTGGTTCGTTCGCAACCACGTGGCCAAGGGCTTTGCCCTGGGCCGGGTCTGAGGAACTGATGATGGAATGGATGAGCTGGACCGTCCCGACGGCGGCGTTTTTCATCGTGATCGGGTTGATCCTGGTGGGCATGACCACCTGGGAACTGCGCTCGCCGAGCATCTTGCGGCGAGGGTTTCTGCCGATTGCCACCACCCGTGGCGATCGCTTGTTCATCGGTCTTCTCGGCAGCGCCTACCTGCATCTGCTGGTAATCGGCGTGACCGACTGGAGCATCTGGGTAGCGTCCGCGTTGTCCCTGGTGTGGCTGTTGGCTGTGATGCGTTGGGGCTAGTCGAATCGCTCGGCAATCGTGCTCCGAAAACCTAACAGGAGGTCTCTATGTTCGATAAGAAAAATAAGCTGCGACATAGCATTTCATTGGCAGCCATGCTGGCACTCAGCGGTTTGAGCGCGTCCGCCTGGGCCGACGCCTACGAAGATGCCGCAAAAAAATGGATCGGCAGCGAGTTCAAACCGTCGACCCTGACGGCAGATCAGCAGCTCGAAGAGCTGAAGTGGTTCATCAAGGCGGCCGAGCCGTTTCGCGGGATGGACATCAAGGTGGTTTCGGAAACCCTGACCACCCACGAATATGAATCCAAGGTGCTGGCCAAGGCCTTCAGCGAAATCACCGGCATCAAGCTGACCCACGACCTGCTGCAGGAAGGCGACGTGGTGGAAAAAATGCAGACGGTGATGCAGTCGGACAAGAACATCTACGACGGCTGGGTCAACGACTCGGACCTGATCGGTACGCACTTTCGCTACGGCAAGACCGAATCGATCACCGACCTGATGGCCAACGAAGGCAAGAACTTCACCTCGCCAACCCTCGACATCAAGGACTTCATCGGCATTTCCTTCACCACTGCGCCGGACGGCAAGATCTATCAATTGCCCGACCAGCAGTTCGCCAACCTGTACTGGTTCCGCGCTGACTGGTTCGAGCGCGCCGACCTGAAAGCCAAGTTCAAGGAAAAGTACGGCTATGAACTGGGCGTACCGGTGAACTGGTCGGCCTATGAAGACATCGCCAAGTTCTTCAGCGAAGACGTCAAGGAAATCGACGGCAAACGCATCTACGGGCATATGGACTACGGCAAGAAAGACCCGTCTCTGGGCTGGCGCTTCACCGATGCCTGGTTCTCCATGGCCGGTGGCGGCGACAAGGGCATTCCCAACGGTTTGCCGGTGGACGAGTGGGGGATTCGCGTCGAGGATTGCCACCCGGTCGGGTCCAGCGTGACCCGCGGCGGCGACACCAACGGCCCGGCGGCGGTGTTCGCCACCACCAAATACGTCGACTGGCTGAAGAAGTACGCGCCACCGGAAGCGGCGGGCATGACCTTCTCCGAATCCGGCCCGGTGCCATCCCAAGGCAACATCGCCCAGCAGATCTTCTGGTACACGGCCTTCACCGCCGACATGACCAAACCGGGCCTGCCGGTGGTCAACGCCGACGGCACGCCGAAATGGCGCATGGCGCCGTCGCCGCGCGGACCGTACTGGGAAGAGGGGATGAAACTCGGTTATCAGGACGTGGGCTCGTGGACCTTCATGAAATCCACGCCTGAGAAACAGAAACTCGCGGCCTGGCTGTACGCGCAGTTCGTGACCTCGAAAACGGTTTCGTTGAAGAAAACCATCGTCGGCCTGACGCCGATTCGTGAATCGGACATCAACTCGCAAGCGATGACCGACCTGGCGCCGAAACTCGGTGGTCTGGTCGAGTTCTACCGCAGCCCGGCCCGTGTGCAGTGGACCCCGACCGGCACCAACGTGCCGGATTATCCACGCCTGGCACAACTGTGGTGGAGCCACATCGCCGAGGCCGCCAGCGGCGAGAAGACCCCGCAACAGGCCCTCGACGGTCTGGCCAAGGATCAGGACGCGATCATGACCCGTCTGGAACGCTCCAAGGCCCAAGCGGTGTGCGCTCCGAAAATGAACCCCGAGCGAGATGCGCAATACTGGTTCGACCAGCCGGGCGCACCAAAACCGAAACTGGCCAACGAGAAGCCGAAAGGCGAAACCGTGAGCTACAACGAACTGCTCAAGTCGTGGGAGGCGGCACGCAAATAAGGTTTTTTGCGGGACGGAACGGCACCTTCGGGTGCCGTTTTTTTTAGCCTTCGATTTCACGTTTCACCGCCCGACGCACTGCTTTGAGGATCGCATTTTCAAAGGCGTTGTGCCCGGCATGCAGCAGTCGGCAGTGGATGTTCATGCGTTGCCTGAGCCAGCGCACGCTGGCCATGCCATGGGTGTCGCGGATGCCCTGGATCAGCAGGGTGTTGTCGTCGAGGGTCAGGTATTCGTCCTTTGGTGTGAAGAAATAGTTTTGCAGGTGGTAATGCAGTTCGAGGCGGATCGCGAGCACCGCTTCCTGATCGACGAAACGCTCCAGGGTGTCGGGGCAAATGGTCTGTCCTGTGCGACGTAGAACAGCGTTCAACCATTCGATGGCGGCGCGGTGCTGCTGCGATGGACAGCCTTCGCCGAGGATCCGGTAGATGTCGCTGGCGCGTTGGCCGGGCGACATTTGAGCTGATTGCGCCAACCCGTCATTGAGCGCCTGATCGTATGCCCGGACGTTGGCGGCAAACGGCACGAACACCGAAACCAGTGTGCTTTTCAGCAGGTGCTGCGGGTAACGCTGTTGGTACTGGATCGCCAGCCAGCTGCCCCATGACACGCCCAGCACACTGATTTTTTCGAAGCCGAAATGCTGGCGCAGGGCATCGATGTCTTCGACACACAGCCCGGTAGTGTTGTCCCGCAGCTCGCCGTAAGGCGTCGAGCGCCCGCAACCCCGTTGATCAAACAGGATGATGTCGAACCGACCCGGTTCGAAGAACTGCAGATGGTGACGACTGATTCGTCCGCCGGGGCCGCCATGGAGGAAAAACACGGGTTCGTGTCCCGGAGCACCATGTCGTTCCCAATAGAGTTGATGGCCGTCGCCGGTCGGGTAATAACCTCGGCTGTGCAGGGAAAAACTCATGGCGCCGAAACCGTCAGACGATAGAACTGGAACAGCTCGACCTGCCCCGGCCGCGCCGCGACACTGGATTCAAGTTTCAGGTGGTGGATGGAGGCAAGCCAGGTGACCGGAATCAGCACCGGGGTGTGACCGAAGACGAGGATCGTACCGCCGGGCTTGATGCAGCGGATCAGTGACTCGAATGCGGTTTGGGCCTCACGACGGGTCAAGACTTCGGCGTTGAGGAAACGCAGGATCAAGACATCGCAGCGAATCCCGGAATCGAAAGCTTCACTCGCCTCCAGCACATCGAACTCGACGGATGTCCCGCTGTGCCAGCGCTTGGCGTGTTCGATCATCGAGGCCGAACGATCACTGCCCAGGCACAGACAGTCGGGCAGGGCGCGGGCGAGGTGGGCAATGAACGCGCCGGTCGAACAGGCCGGGTCGTAAATCAGCGCGCCTTTTTCAGTGATGGCCTGGAGCAGCCCGGCGCAGTATTCGCGCAAGTGCTGCTCGTCAGTGTTCAGCTGTTCGGCCAGTGATGCGTTGCATTGCCAGAAGTCTGCGGGGCAGACCGCTTCCCTGCCTGTCTCATCCAGCAGTGGAAAGGGAAACAGGATCTCGCTGTCAGCCTGATGCAAGGCGTGCTCGAAGAACTGCGCTTTGTCTGCGGGGGAAGCGGTCCGATAGCCGATCGACAACCCGTCATCACCCCACAATGAATGCAGATGCGGGCCAAACAACATGCCGGGTTTGAGCGCGCTGCCGGTCTGCCATCGGAAATGCCGGTCACGTTGCAGGAGCTTGCGGCCAACCCAGAGTTCATCGTTCACCCGCAGAAAAAAAATGTGATGCAGTCCGCTGCCTCGCGGTTCGAAGTAGTGGCCAACAGCGCCGTTCTCGTTGAGGTAAAGGCGCATGGATCGGGCCAGTGTCAGCTCCCGGTTGCGATCGGGTCGGTTCATGGGGCGGGCCTCTCCAGCGTACGGCCCCGGGCTTGCGGGACGACCACGTTACCGCTGGAGACCACGAAGAAGCGTTCCAGTCCGGGGATCACCACGTTGAGCAGGGTCGTGCCGAGCTCGGTTCGCTGCAGGACGGCGGCACCGAGCGTACGGCCATGAATCCGCAGGTCTTGGGTCAGCAAGTGCAGTTGATTGTCCACCGACAGGTCTTTAGCGGAATCCGGCAGATTCACTTCGTGTTGAACGCAGCGATGCAGCAGCGTCTGCGGATCGAACTGCGCACAGCGCAGCAGGCGCGGGAAGGGCTGCAGGTTGCGCAGCGCATTGGCCAGTGTCTGGCGGTATTCAGGTTCGGCGGCACTCAGTTGCAACTGCACCAGTTCAGTGAGCGCCCGCCACGCAGCATGGCGTGGGTCGAGAGAGCTGCCGCTGCCGAATACCGGTGGGTTAGAGCCCGGCTTCGTGGTGAAGGCCAGAAAGGTCCGCACCTTGAACTCGGTACTGATATCCACCAGCACGATTTCGCCGTCGATTTCCTGTTCGGCATCGGTCCATAGACGACCGAGTTCGTCCTTTTCCGTGAGACGCGCCACCCGTCGCAGTGGCGGATGGTTCTGATAGTAAAAATGGTTGAGCAGAAACAACGACACGGCATCGCGTTCGATGCACTCGTTGGCGGCGTGCAGCAGCGCTTCGTTGTAAGTGGCGCCAATCGCGGTGCCGCTGTTGCTGGCGTAGCGCTGTACGGCGCGGCAGTCCGCCATGCCCGGTGACGAGGGCAAGCGTGTGCCGTTCGGCGAGGTCAGCGCCACCGGATAGGAAAACCGGTCATGCCACGGCGGACAGACATAGGTCCGGCAACTGATGCGCACGTTCTGCTGGCACGTGAGCCTTTGCAGAAGCGAGTCATCGGCAAACATCGGCGTGTCTTTGAAATAGCGTTCAGTCTCTTCGTGAACATCGCAGGTGCAGAGCTTATCCGTCCAATAGTGCTCAAGCGCTTCATAAAGCGCGCCCAGGTGCGCCTGATCTGCATAGCCCTTGCCAAAGCCGCGGGCATGGCGGTTGTCGCTGCCCTGAAGACTCGCCTGGACGGCAACCACTTTGCTGCCTAGGGTGCGGGTGTGCGGTGTGAGCCCCAGGCGTGAAATTTCGGTATGAATACGCCGTTCTGCCTGATCGGCCGTGAGCTCTCGCTCGACCAACGTTGTCTTGTCCATGATTCCCTTCCCGCAAAGCCCGCGATGGCGCAAGGCCCCCGCGGGGTCTGTCACTCGGCGTTGAGTTCCGCCCGTTCTTCTTCGGTCAGTTGCAGGGCTTCGATCTGCTCTGCCGAGGGTGCTTCCTGCTCTTCAAGTTCATCGATCTGGTTGGCGTTCCAGCTGCCCATGTAGCCCATGATGTTGCTCCTTGGTTGTCGTTTGGGAGTGCTGTGGCAAGCACGAGCCGAATCTAAAAGGGCGGTGACGGCGGGGTCAAAAATGTCCGGACGTTTCCAGTCGCGGCTTTCGGCGGTATCGAAATACGTACTGATAAAGCGTGAATTGACGCCGCGAGGACGTGTTTCTGAGGGGGCAGCACTGCGTTGCAACGGGCGAGCCACGCGAAAGGAATCAGCGGTTTGAGGCGTTCTGTCTTTTGCCGCTGTCAGACATTTCAGCGCAGGGACGACGCAAATTCGTGCTGAAGGATTTACGGGGATGGATGCAGCACTTGTGCGGCGATTTTTCCCATGAGGTTTGAGAAAACACCGCACAAATCGGCTTGAAGGTTCAGTGCCGGTCCGGGTGCGTCACGGGAAACACCAGACTGAATATCGTCATCGCCCCCGGTCGGCTTTGAACCTGCGCAGAGCCTTGATGCAAGGTCATGATCGAGTGCACGATGGCCAGTCCCAGACCGGTACTGCCCTGTGACCGGGTGCGGCTGCTGTCGACCCGGTAAAAACGGTCGAACAGATACGGCAGGTGCTGCGCTTCGATGCCCGCACCGGGATTGCTCACCCGCAATGACACCTCGTTCGGCGCCTGTTCGATGAACAGCGAAACGGTCTTGCCGGACGGGCAGTGGCGCAGGGCATTGGACAGCAGATTGGAAATCGCTCGCTGAATCATCAGCCGGTCGCCCGACACCTGAGCGCTGCCGAAGACCTTCAGGTCGATCTGTTTTTCCTGCGCCGACAGAGAAAACAGTTCGGCCACCCTGGACGCCTCTTCTTCCAGCGCAATCGGCTCAAACGAGGCGTGCGCCGCAGGCTGGCTGGCCTGGGCCAGGAACAGCATGTCCGAGACAATCCGCGCGACCCGCTCCAGCTCTTCGGTGCAAGACACCAGAACGTTGGTGTATTCGTCGACCGAGCGCTCGCGCGACAGCGTCACCTGGGCCTTGCCCATCAGGTTGTTGATCGGCGTGCGCAGTTCGTGGGCCAGGTCGTCGGAGAACTGCGACAACTGCTGCACGCCGCTGTCCAGTCGATCGAGCATGACGTTGATGCCCTGCGCCAGTTCGCTGAGTTCCTGGGGCATGTTCAGCACCGACAACCGGTGATCGAGATCCTGCGTCGTCACTCGCGCCGCCACTTTGCGAAACTCTCGTAACGGTGCCAGCCCTCGCTGCACGGCGCCCCAGGCGGTCAAGCCGATGAACACCAACAGCAACGGCAAAGCCATCAACGTCGAGCGCAAATAGGCGCTGAGCAAGGCCTGATCGTGGGCGTTATCCATCGACAGCAGGACCGGTACGCTGCTGCCGTCCTTGAGGCGAATCAGCTTGGAGACGGTGAGAAACTTCGCGCCTTCGGCATCGGCGCTGTCGGTATGGGTCAACTGATCGGTCGTCGCCCGTACCGCCTTTAACTCAACCCGTGGATCGGTCAGGCCCGAACCGGACTTGAGCAGCGGGGTGCGCAGGTTGTTCAGGTCATAAATAGTCAGGGTCAGGTTGTCGTGCCCCATGACCTGATCGAGCAGAATGTGCGGCTTGGCGCTGATCTCGCCGGTGTCGAAGTACAGCGTCAGGCTGTGCTCGACCTGTTCCAGCTTCTTTTCCAGGCTGTCGCGCGATAGCGCGTTCAGCTCGTGCGTCAGGGCGAAATACGCGAGGATCGCCAGGAACACCACCAGCAGCGCGCCGAGAATGCTGACCGTCAGACCCAGCCGCAGCGACAGGCTTGCCGGCTTCATTCCCGCGCCTCCAGCACATAGCCGACGCCGCGCAGGGTGTGGATCAGTTTGCTGTCGAACGGGTCGTCGATCTTCGCCCGCAAGCGACGGATCGAAACTTCGACCACGTTGGTGTCGCAGTCGAAATTCATGTCCCACACCAGCGAGATGATCTGGGTGCGGGTCAGCACTTCGCCGGACTGGCGCATCAGCAGGTGCAGCAGGGCGAACTCCTTGGTGGTCAGGTCGATGCGCTGGGTGCCGCGAAAGGCCCGGTGACGGCCCGGATCAAGTTCCAGATCGGCGACCTTGAGCACCTGTGGCACCGGGATGTTTTCACTGCGCCGCATCAACGTACGCACCCGCGCCAGCAGTTCCGGAAACTCGAACGGCTTGACCAGATAATCATCGGCGCCCAGATCCAGACCCCGGATCTTGTCCGCCAGCCGCCCGCGTGCGGTGAGCATCATCACTCGCGTGGAATGGGTGCGACGCAGTTGTTCCAGCACGCTCCAGCCGTCGAGTTCCGGCAGGTTCACATCGAGGATGATCAGGTCATAAACCTGTTGTTGCGCCAGGTGCAAACCATCTGCGCCATTGATGGCGTGATCAACGATATAACCACTTTCGGTCAGGCCCTGATGCAAGTATTCGGCAGCTTTAAGCTCGTCCTCGACGACAAGGATTCGCATGATGTTTCACCACTTTTAATGAATGGGTATTTAACTAAGTGAGTCTGGAAGTTGCAGTTTTTACAGGGACTTCCTGACGGACTTTGGAACTGAGTGGCGTGCACGGTAAAGGCTGTAGTGGCTACAGAGTCAACGCATGAGCCCTTTAAATCGGCCATCCGCGACAGCCTGTCGCAGCGAAATGGTCGGTTTTTGATGACTTCCATTTCGGCAAGTGCTGTTCGGCGGATAACTAACGCGCATTTGTTTCTATCTATTGCAACAAACTCATTAGAACTTCGAATCCTAGAGCAAAACAACTTCGATAAGCCGTGGATAACGGATTTGTAATGTTCACGTCACCTTGTCGATAAGTTCAAAACCCTACCGTGGCGCCATCAACGATTCTTGATTGAAGGAAGCCTTCCATTGCCCGGTTTAATTGAACTGACGGCGCGATCACGCCTGAAAAAAACCGCCAGCGGCCTGTTGTTGCTGGCTTGTACCAGCCTTGCCAGTGCATCGACTTTGACGCTGGATCAGGCGTTGCAAACCGCCTTCGCCAGCAACCCGGAGCTGGCCGCCGCGCAGTGGGAAATCGGCATTGCCGACGGTGACCGCAAGCAGGCCGGGCTGATCCCCAACCCCGAGGTGTCGTGGGAGGCCGAAGACACCCGGCGTGAATCACGCACCACCACGGTGATGCTCAGCCAGCCGATCGAGCTGGGCGGCAAGCGCGGCGCGCGGATTGATGTGGCGAGTCGTGCGCAGGATGCCGCCGGCATCGAACTGGAGCGCAAGCGCAACGCACTGCGCGCCGACGTGCTTCAAGCGTTCAACGGCGCGCAGACCGCGCAGCAACGTTTGCAACTGGCCCGGCAGTCGCTGCAACTCGCCGAGCACGGTTTGCGTGTGGCGCAGGGGCGGATAGAGGCGGGCAAGTCGTCGCCGGTGGAAGGCACGCGGGCGCAAGTGCAGCTTTCGGAAGTGCGCCTGGAATTGAGCCGCGCCGAGCGTGATCAGGCCAATGCGTACCAGCAATTGGCCCAGGTCATGGGCGCACCGTTGCCGACCTCGACCACGGTGCAGACCGCAACTCAAAGTCTGTCCAGCGTACCGCCGTCCACCCGTTTGCTTGAGCGTCTGAACGAAACAGCGGAGCTGCGGCTGGCCAGGTTGCAGATCGACCAGCGGGAAGCGTCGCTGGGGTTGGAAAAGTCCCAGCGGATTCCCGATCTCACCGTCAGCATCGGCAGCCAGTACAGCGAAACCGAGCGCGAGCGGGTCAACGTGGTCGGGCTGTCGATGCCGATTCCGCTGTTCAACCGCAATCAGGGCAACGTGCTGGCGGCGGCGCGGCGTACCGATCAGGCGCGGGACCTGCGCAACGCCACCGAACTGCGCTTGCGCACGGAAATCCAGACCACGCTCGCGCAATGGCAGACCGCCAACGGCGAAATCCAGGCATTCGACCGAACCATCCTGCCCGCCGCGCAAAGTGCGGTGGACAGCGCCACCCGCGGTTTCGAAATGGGCAAGTTCGGCTTCCTCGACGTGCTCGATGCTCAGCGCACATTGATCGCCGCTCGCAGCCAATACATCCAGGCGGTGAGCGAGGCGACCGACGCCCGGGTCCGCATCGAACGCATCTTCGGCGACCTCAGCGCCAACCCTTGAATTTCAACGTTCTGATTACTGCGCGATGGTTTGGCGCAGAGGAGTTTGCATGGACAAAAAACTGATCGTGGTTGCTGCGGCGACCTTGGCGCTGGGCATTGGCATCGGCTCGATGTGGAGCGGCAATGCGTCTGTCGATGCGCATGCCGATGAAGCGGCGGAACACGCCGACCATGCCGAAGAAGGCTCCGCCGCTGACGGCGGGCACGACGAAGAAGGGCACATCGAATTGACGGCCGAGCAGATCGCGGCGGCGGGGATTCAACTGGCCGCCGCCCAGGCGCAGAACTTCAGCCTTGGTCTGTCGTTCCCCGGCGAAGTGCGCTTCGACGAAGACCGCACCGCGCATGTGGTGCCGCGTGTGCCGGGCGTGGTCGAGTCGGTGTCGGTCAACCTCGGACAGTCGGTGAAGAAAGGCCAGTTGCTGGCCGTGATCGCCAGTCAGCAGATCTCCGATCAGCGCAGCGAGCAGGCAGCCGCGCAACGCCGTCTGGCCCTGGCCCGCACGACGTTCGAGCGCGAGAGGAAACTGTGGCAGGACAAGATCTCCGCCGAGCAGGATTTTCTCCAGGCGCGCCAGGCTCTGGAAGAAGCCGAGATTGCGGTGAGCAATGCCCGGCAAAAGATCAGCGTGCTCAGTGGCAGCGTGGTTGCCACCGGTGGCAATCGCTATGAACTGCGCGCGCCGTTCGATGGCGTGGTGGTGGAAAAACACCTGACACCAGGGGAGGTGGTCGACGAAACAACGGCAGCGTTCACACTCTCGGATCTGTCGCGGGTGTGGGTCACGTTCGGCGTTTCGCCCAAGGACCTGAACAAGGTGCAAGTGGGCAAACCCGTCACCGTCAGCGCGGCGGAGTTGAACGCCGAAGTCAGCGGCACCGTGGCCTACGTCGGCAGCCTGCTCGGCGAACAGACCCGTACCGCGACCGTGCGCGTCACCCTGGAAAACCCGCAAGGCTCCTGGCGCCCGGGCCTGTTTGTCACCGCGCTGGTCGCTACCGACAGCCGCCAGGCCAAAGTCGCCGTACCGGAAACCGCAATCCAGACCGTCGAGGACAAGCCCACGGTGTTTGTGCGCACCGACGACGGCTTCAAGGCGCAAGCCGTGGAGCTGGGCAGTCGCGCGGCAGGCCAGGTTGAAGTCATCGCCGGACTGGAACCGGGCGTGCAAGTCGCCAGTGCCGGCAGCTTCGTCCTCAAATCGGAGCTGGGCAAAGCCTCGGCCGAGCACAGTCATTAATCGCGGAAGACTCCCATGTTCGAACGCCTGATCCAGTTTGCCATCGAGCAGCGCATCATCGTGCTGCTCGCCGTTCTGCTCATGGCCGGCCTCGGCATCGCCAGCTATCAGAAACTGCCGATCGACGCCGTGCCCGATATCACCAACGTCCAGGTGCAGATCAACACCGGCGCGGCCGGGTTCTCGCCGCTGGAAACCGAGCAGCGCATCACCTTTCCGATTGAGACCGCGATGGCCGGCCTGCCCGCGCTGGAGCAAACCCGCTCGCTGTCGCGCTCGGGCTTGTCCCAGGTCACGGTGATCTTCAAGGACGGCACCGATCTGTTCTTCGCCCGGCAATTGGTCAACGAACGATTGCAGTCCGCCAAGGAGCAGTTGCCCGAGGGCGTGGAAGCGGTGATGGGGCCGATTTCCACCGGGCTCGGCGAGATCTTCTTATGGACGGTCGAGACCAAGGAAGGCGCGCTGAAAGAGGACGGCACGCCCTACACGCCGACCGACTTGCGGGTGATTCAGGACTGGATCATCAAGCCGCAACTGCGCAACGTCCCCGGCGTGGCGGAGATCAACACCATCGGCGGTTTTGCCAAGGAATATCAGATCGCGCCCGATCCGAAAAAACTCGCGGCCTACAAACTGACCCTCACCGATCTGGTGACGGCGCTGGAGCGCAACAACGCCAACGTTGGCGCCGGGTACATCGAGCGCAGCGGCGAGCAATTGCTGATTCGCGCACCGGGCCAGGTAGCGAGCACCGAAGACATCGCCAACATCGTCATGGCCAACGTCGACGGCACGCCGATCCGGATCAAGAACGTCGCCTCCGTGGACATCGGCCGCGAACTGCGCAGCGGCGCCGCCACGGAAAATGGACGTGAAGTGGTGCTCGGCACGGTGTTCATGTTGATCGGTGAAAACAGCCGCACGGTTTCCCAGGCCGTCGCCGCCAAGCTCGAACAGATCAACAAGTCGTTGCCCGCCGGCGTGATCGCGGTGCCGGTGTACGACCGCACGCATCTGGTCGACAAAGCCATCGCCACGGTGAAGAAAAACCTCGTCGAAGGCGCGATTCTGGTGATCGCTATCCTGTTTCTGTTCCTCGGCAACATTCGCGCTGCGCTGATCACGGCGATGGTGATTCCGCTGTCGATGCTGTTCACCTTCACCGGCATGTTCAGCAACAAGGTCAGCGCCAATCTGATGAGCCTCGGCGCGCTGGACTTCGGCATCATCGTCGACGGCGCGGTGGTGATCGTCGAAAACACCCTGCGACGACTGGCCCATGCGCAGCAGCATCACGGACGGCTGTTGACGCGATCCGAACGTTTCCATGAAGTGTTTGCGGCAGCGAAAGAGGCGCGGCGACCGCTGATTTTCGGCCAGTTGATCATCATGGTGGTGTACCTGCCGATCTTCGCCCTGAGTGGCGTCGAGGGGAAAATGTTCCACCCGATGGCGTTTACCGTAGTCATCGCGTTGCTTGGCGCCATGCTCTTGTCCGTGACCTTTGTGCCGGCGGCGATTGCGCTGTTCGTGACCGGCAAGGTCAAGGAAGAAGAGGGCGTGGTGATGCGCGGCGCGCGTCGCGTTTATGCGCCGACGCTGAACTGGGTGATGTCGCATCGTTCTGTTGCCGTGGGGGCGGCGTTGGCTGTGATTGTGCTCAGTGGCGTGGTCACCAGCCGCATGGGCAGCGAGTTTGTGCCGAGTCTCAGCGAGGGCGATTTTGCCTTGCAGGCGCTGCGCGTGCCGGGCACCAGCCTGACGCAATCGGTGGACATGCAGCAGCGGCTGGAAACGTTGATCCTGGCCAAAGTGCCCGAGGTTGAGCGCGTGTTCGCCCGCACCGGCACTGCGGAAATCGCCTCTGACCCGATGCCGCCGAACATCTCCGACAGCTACGTGATGCTCAAACCGAAGGAGCAATGGCCGGACCCGGGCAAGTCTCGCGAAACCCTGATGGCCGAACTGCAACAGGCCGCGGCAACGCTGCCGGGCAGTAACTATGAACTGTCGCAGCCGATCCAGTTGCGCTTCAACGAACTGATTTCCGGCGTGCGTAGCGACGTGGCGGTCAAGGTGTTCGGTGATGACATGGACGTGCTCAACGCCACGGCGGCGAAGATTGCCGTCGCGATGCAGAAGGTCAACGGCGCGTCCGAGGTCAAGGTCGAGCAAACCAGCGGTCTGCCGGTGCTGACCATCAATATCGACCGCGACAAGGCCGCGCGTTACGGGCTCAACGTCGGCGATGTGCAGGACACCATTGCGGTGGCCGTCGGTGGACAGAAGGCCGGGACGCTGTACGAAGGTGATCGTCGATTCGACATGTTGGTGCGCTTGTCCGACGCCATGCGCAAGGACATCGACGGGTTGTCGGCACTGTTGATTCCGGTGCCGGCGGCAGGTGGCGATGCTTCCAGTCAGATCGGCTTCATTGCGCTGAAGGACGTTGCCAGCCTCGATCTGGTGCTGGGGCCGAATCAAGTCAGCCGTGAGAACGGCAAGCGCCTGGTGATCGTCAGCGCCAACGTGCGTGGGCGCGACATCGGTTCTTTTGTCGCCGAGGCGGGCGATGCGATCGAGCGCGACGTGCAGGTGCCGGCAGGTTACTGGACCACCTGGGGCGGGCAGTTCGAGCAACTGCAATCGGCGGCCAAGCGCTTGCAGATCGTGGTGCCGGTGGCGTTGCTGCTGGTGTTCGGGTTGCTGTTCATGATGTTCAACAACCTCAAGGACGGCTTGCTGGTGTTCACCGGGATTCCGTTTGCGCTGACTGGCGGGGTCATGGCGTTGTGGCTGCGGGACATTCCGCTGTCGATCTCGGCGGGTGTCGGGTTTATCGCGCTGTCCGGTGTGGCGGTGCTCAACGGGCTGGTGATGATCGCGTTCATTCGCAACTTGCGGGAGGACGGGCGTTCGCTTGCCGAGGCGATTCACGAAGGTGCGCTGACGCGATTGCGCCCGGTGCTGATGACGGCGTTGGTGGCGTCCCTGGGCTTCATTCCGATGGCCCTGGCGACCGGCACCGGTGCCGAGGTGCAGCGCCCGCTGGCGACTGTGGTGATTGGCGGGATCCTGTCCTCGACCATTCTCACGTTGCTGATTCTGCCGGCGTTGTATCAGCTGGCGCATCGTCGGGACGAGGAAGCGTCTACGGCTGCCTAGTCACTTTTGCCTCAACAACAGGCCCGCCAATGCGGGCCTTTCTACATAACGGATATGTAATTTCGGCGCCACCGTCACGAAAGGTTCGGATTGTTACCTTGATCCCGTCAGTGACTTGAATGAGGAATCAATGATGAAACTTGCACAGATTGGCGCGTTTGCCGTGGCTCTGATGATGTCTTCCCTGGTGTTGGCCGAAGGTGGCGGCGACCGCACTTTCGAAAAAATGATGGCTGCCAATGGCCGCTCGATGGAAGTTTTTGCCGCAAAGGAAAAGGCCCGTGATCCGGTCGTCGTGAATGACAAGAAGGACGACAAGACCCAAGACCTGTAAGCGTGCTGCCAGTGAATGAGCCCGTCATCGCGCATCGATGGTGGGCTTTTTTATGAGTTTGTTTTGAAGGAGATGGATATGAAGCTTCTCAAGTGGATGGCGTTCACCAGTGTCATGGCCATGTCCGTGAATGCGCTGGCCGAAGGCGGTGGCGACAGAACGTTTGACCGGGCGCTCAGCGCCAATGCAAAAGCCATGGAGCAGTACGCGGCCAGTCAGGGCAAAGCGGCGCCGGTGGTCAAGGCATACGAGTACGGAATGAAGCTGGATGTGAAGAAGGTGGTCAGCGTTGTCCGGCCAAAGAATGAATGCGCTGTGGTGCCGGCTGCGATGACTTATGAGGACTCCAAGGGGCAGCTCAATACGGTCACTTACAACGTGATGGGGAATTGTCGTCAGCAGGGTGGCTGACGCTAATCCCGGCTGAAGCGCCCGGTTCATGTGCAGTGAGTCGGGCTTTTTTTCGGGCGTAAAAAAAGGCGTCCCGAAGGACGCCAAAGATTCACCTCTTACCAAAGGAGCAAGGAGCTTCTAAAGGTGAATGGGCATTGCTCGTGAAACTCAGAGAATCGCCAGCGGGTATTCGACGATCACCCGCACTTCATCCAGATCCGATTCGAACGCGGTGGCGCGGGTAGTGGCCTGGCGCAGACGCAGCGACAGGTCTTTCATCGAACCGCTCTGCACCACGTATTTGACTTCGATGTCACGCTCCCAGCGCTTCTGGTCAGTCAGCGGATTGCCCTCGGCATCGCGGCGCATGTACACGGCGTTGGCGTTGGAATAGTCAGCGTCAGTGCCGCGTGCATAACGGCTCATGAACGACAGGCCCGGCACGCCATAGGTGGTCATGTCGAGGTCGTAGCGCACCATCCACGAACGCTCTTTCGGCGAGTTGAAGTCGCTGTACTGAATGGAGTTGTCGAGGAAGATCGAGTCGGACTGACGCAGGTAATCGAAGTCATCATTGCCGTTGTTGCGCTGGTGGGAGAGGGCGACGGAGTGGGCGCCGAGCTTCACGCCGACGCGGCCGCTCCAGATGTTGTTGTCGAACTCGCCGAGCAACTGTTTGCCCTCGTCGACCGCCTTGTAGTAATTCAGGCCGCCGAACAGCGACAGGTCATCCGACAGCGGATACGTCCAGGCGGTGCCGGCGTAGTACTGGTTCCAGGCATCTTTGAGGCGGCTGGAGTACAGGCTGAAACTCAGATTTTTGTTCAGCGCGTAATCGCCGCCGCCGTAAGCAATCCACGGCGAATTGACCGGGCCGGCATAGAAAGTCGCGAAGTTCTCGCGCAAGTCGCTGGACACAGGTTGGCTCATCGCATGCAACCGGCCGCCCTGGATCGACAGGCCTTCGACGCTGGTGTTGGTCGCCGTCACACCGCGAAAGCTTTCCGGCAGCAATCGTGAATCGCCCGCCGCGACCACCGGGTTGGTCGGGAACACATCACCGACTTTCACCACGGTATCGAAAGCGCGCACTTTGGCGGCTCCACCAACCTTGGTGTATTCGTCCCGTGCTTCACCGTCACTGTTGACCGGCAATACATCGAACGAACTGCGGCCGCCGTTGCGGCCGTCTCCGGTATCTAGCTTCAGGCCGATCATCGCAAAAGCATCAACCCCGACCCCGACGGTGCCCTGGGTGAAACCGGATTCGAACTTGCCGATGATGCCGTGGGCCCAGGCTTCAGAATAACCATTGCCCGTGGGACTGGACTGGCCGTTGCGGTGGTCACGGTTGAAATAGAGGTTACGGTTGAGCACCGTCAGGCTGCTGCCTTCGATAAACCCTTCGGGTTTTTCTTCTGCAAACACCGTGGACGGCCCGGCGCCGACAACCACTGCCAGAGCGGCCATCGACATTTTTGTGTTGTTAACCATCAATCACTCCTTGGGTTCGGCAGAACGGGAACGAGCTTCGGCGTGGGTTTTATTGTTCGAACGGGCAAGGGCCCGCCGGGAGAGTCGCCGGGTGACATCGTTGCAGGCTGCGGATAACGCGGAGGTGATGGGGGAATTACGATTTTGTCAGGTGGGGTGGAGTCGAAACTCACACACAGGGTGGATCTGATTGTTCCATGTATGCAGATGTTCGTTTCTACCGTTCGAAGCTATCCAGCACGTCTTCTGGCAGAGAGGTATCGATGTCATTGGGAAGTGTGAGTTTGCCCTTCATGGTTCCGATCCGTTGGGCGCGCGTTTTTTTCAAGGTGACTTTGTCTTTACGTTCATCGGCTAACGCCTCGAGGCCGTCCATCAACTCTGAAAAAATATCTCGGTTCGTGGTTCGCCATCTCCTTCAGAAAATTGATCTTCGAATTTACTGGTAAATGGCTCCTTTCAAATGTCATACATTGCCCAGTGACTTGCAGGGAAACGCCTAAAGAGCAGATGGCATCTACGATAAAAGGATCGCTATCTTCGGTTGCGTCCATCAGGGGTGTCAGAGTTTTTTGAAATGAAATACCAAAAAACAAAACGGCATCCGAAGAAGCCGTTTTTTTTGAGTGGTAGATCATGACCGAATGGTTTCGATTGATGGTCATCTATTATCTAGCGCTATTTCCTTTCTATTTATAACTCTCTCGTTGACAACACGGCGTACCACTGGTGCAGAGGGCTTTTTTGGTGGTGTCGGTCTGGTCTCATTTACTGGTTTGGACGGGCCGTTGGTCGCTTTCATTTCTGATTCCTATTGGGACCGCCGTTAACATCGTCGTACGTCTTTCTGGATGGTGGAACAGACGGTTTTACAGGTGCTTGGGGCAGAGCTTTTTGTTCGCTCAATGCTGGTTTATTGGGTTCGCTCAATTTTTCCGCCCCTTTTTGAAGAACTATATTTTCGAGGATTATAGTCCTTTTTTCAGGTCTGCTACCGCGTCAGATCTAGAGTCATTTAACAGCTGAGTTTTTAAAGCGGCGATTTGATCTCCTACATATGTATCTTTTATTGCAAAATTTTTCCTGGGAGAGGAGGTATCCATGTCAAAGAGAACAAATAGCAAGCTGCCTATAGCGAGGGGAATACAGGCCATCAGAAAAGTTGAAAGTGCTTTAAACACCCAGCGGGATCGCTCTTCGTTGACTAGGGCGTTATGTGTAGAACAGCTAATGTAAGTGTTTGATATAAAGCTAACGGTTTCTTTGGCTGGGTTGATTAAGGGTATTTGTTCGTGTTGAGCTACTTGGGCGTTATATTTGGCAAGCTCATCGTTGTACTCTATTTGACTTTCGTAGTATTCCTTGATTTTTTCTGCATATGGCATTCTGTTGAATTCAGAGCCGCTAAAAGCTTTGCAATTGAAATATGTGGATATTGCTGAAATTATTAAAGTTGTTGCTGCGAGGAAAGAAATAACATATGCAATCTTGGGGTTGAACGTGAAGTCTAGAAATCGCGCGAGATAGATTGTTGCTGAAGCAAGAGCGAATATTGCTGTAAATATTATTTGGGTTTTTATTGAAATGCTGTTTTTTATCTCTTCTTCATATGCATACATTTTTTCGTAAGTGGTATGTATGTTGTGAATATTCAATATGATTTCCCTGTGTCCTGTCGATCGGCCAGTGCATTCAATGTGCCTGCGAAGCTGCTTTATCCCGCTCACACACGATAGCTCCAAGAACCGAATACGGGCTGTAGGACGAAACCGACAATTCAGCGGGAGCTTTCTGGAGTTTAAGCAGGAAGGGGCAGGACACTCGTAATGGATTCCCAAGACGCAAAAACGGCACCCGAAGGTGCCGTTTCTGTTTGTAGCCAGCTATCGCTGAGCGATCAGCCCGCCAGGCCCGATTGCTGGACCAGGGTCAGCAGCGGTTGTGGGTAGACGCCGAGGAAGAACGCAACCACAGCGATCGCCAGCAGCATCACGCCGCCTGCTTTCTGTTCCCAGTGCAGTTGGGCGTCGTGGCGGCGCAGGTTTGGTTCGATCAGGTACAGGGTGACCATCACGCGCAGGTAGTAGAAGACGCCGATGGCGCTGCCCAGTACCAGGGAACCGACCAGCCACCATTGGTGCGACTCGACACCGGTAGCAATGATGTAGAACTTGCCGATGAAGCCTGCAGTCAGCGGGATACCGGCCAGGGACAGCATCATCACGGTCAGTACGGCGGTCAGGTACGGACGGCGCCAGAACAGGCCGCGGTATTCGTACAGCGCGTCTGCGTCACGGCCGTTGTACGGCGAGGACATCAGGGTGATCACACCGAAGGCGCCGAGGCTGGTGATCACGTAGGTCACCAGGTACACGCCGATGGCTTCCACCGCCAGGCCCTTGCTCGCCACCAGTGCGATCAGCAGGTAGCCGAAGTGCGCGATGGACGAGTAACCGAGCAGACGCTTGAGGTTGCTCTGGGTCAGGGCCAGCAGGTTACCGAACAGGATCGAGGCAATGGCGATGATGGTCAGCACGTTGCTCAGTACGCCACTGCTTGCGGCAGGGGAGATCTGGAACAGACGAACCATGACCGCGAACACAGCCACTTTCGACGCGGTGGCGAGGAACGCGGCCACCGGTGCCGGAGCACCTTCGTACACGTCCGGCGTCCACAGGTGGAACGGTACCAGCGACAGCTTGAACGCCAGACCGATCAGCATCATGCCCAGGCCCAGTTGCGCCAGCGAGCTTGGCAGACCGGTCGCGGCCAAAGCCTGACCGATACCGACGAAGCTCAGCGAACCCGAGTCTGCGTACAGCAGCGCCATACCGAACAGCAGGAACGCGGAACCGGCGGCCGACAGCACCATGTATTTGATGCCGGCTTCCAGCGAACGCTTGTTGAAGAAGGCGTAGGCCACCAGACCGTAGACCGGCACCGACAGCAGTTCCAGACCGATGAACAGGCCGGCCAGGTGCTGCGCGCTGACCAGAACCAGGCCACCGGCGGCAGCCATCAGGATCAGCAGGTACAGTTCTTCACGGTTGCCCGGGTAACCCGAACCGCCATCGCCGAGGTAGGCGTGGGCGAGGGTGACGCAGGCGAGGGTGGCGACCAGGATCAGCGCCATGTACAGGCAGGCAAAGGTGTCGATCTGCAGCAATGGAGTCACGGCCAGAGGCGCGACTTTCAGTGCCGGCAGGATCGACAGCAAGGCCAGGTTCAGACCGGCCACCGAAATCAGGAAGGTCTGCGAGTGGTTGCGGCGCCAGGCGATTGCCAGCATCACCACGATAATGGTGAGGCTGGTGATCAACAGTGGCGCAAGCGCAATAAAGTGTTGAATCGTGAATTCCATAGCGCTCTTACCGGGCCGAAGCGAGTTGAGTGAAGGCGGTGCCGAGCCACTGCTGCACGCCATGCATCGTGGCGGCAGAAGTGTCGAGGAACGGTTGCGGGTAGACGCCGAGGTAAATCAGCAGTACCGCAAGGCCCAGCACCATGATCAGTTCGCGACCGTCCATGCCGTGCAGGATCGAATCCGATTTGGACGGACCGAAGTAAGCGCGGTGGATCATGATCAGCGAGTAGACCGAACCGAACACCAGACCGGAGGTGGCAATCGCGGTGATCCAAGGAGCACTGGCGAACGTACCGATCAGGATCAGGAACTCGCCGACGAAGTTACCGGTGCCCGGCAGACCCAGAGAAGCGGCTGCGAAGAACAGGCTGATCGCCGGCAGGTAAGCGATACGCGACCACAGACCGCCCATCTCACGCATGTCACGCGTGTGCAGACGCTCGTACAGCTGACCGCTGAGGATAAACAGTGCAGCGGCCGACAGACCGTGCGCCAGCATCTGGATCACGGCGCCTTGCAGTGCGAGTTGGCTGCCGGAGTAGATGCCGATCAGTACGAAGCCCATGTGGGAAACGGACGAGAAGGCGATCAGACGCTTGATGTCGGTTTGCGCGAAAGCGAGGAACGCACCGTAGAAGATCCCGATCAGACCGAGGGTCATGGCGATCGGCGCGAACTCGGCCGAGGCGTTCGGGAACAGCGGCAGGGCGAAACGCAGCAGACCGTAGGCCGCGGTTTTCAGCAAGATACCGGCGAGGTCGACGGAACCTGCAGTCGGCGCCTGGGCGTGAGCGTCAGGCAGCCAGGAGTGGAACGGAACCACGGGCAGCTTGACCGCGAAGGCGATGAAGAAGCCGAGCATCAGAATGTACTCGGTGGTCATCGACATCTTGGTCTTCAACAGATCGGCGTAGTTGAAGGTGATCACGCCGGTGCTGTTGTAGTTGACCAGGACCAGACCGAGGATCGCCACCAGCATGATCAGGCCGGAAGCCTGGGTGAAGATGAAGAACTTGGTCGCGGCGTAGATACGGGTTTTCTTGCCGTCCGAAGAACTGTGACCCCAGAGCGCGATGAGGAAGTACATCGGCACCAGCATCATTTCCCAGAAGAAGAAGAACATGAACAGGTCGAGGGCGAGGAACACGCCGACAACGCCGCCCAGGATCCACATCAGGTTCAGGTGGAAGAAGCCAACGTGACGTTGAATCTCTTTCCACGAGCAGAGTACCGACAGGATACCCAGCAGACCGGTCAGCAGGATCATCAGCAACGACAGGCCGTCGAGGGCCAGGTGCACGTTGATGCCGAAGCGCTGGATCCAGACGTGCTTGAACTCAAGCGCCCAGGTCGGATCGGCGCCAGGTGCCGGTGCAAATGAATAGTCACCGTGGGCCCACAGCCAGAGGCCGAGGGCGAGTTCCAGGGTCATGGTCAACAGCGCAATCCAGCGGGGGAGGGTGGCGCCGAAGCGCTCACCCAGCCAGCACAGCAGGCCGCCGATGAAGGGGATCAGGATTAGCCAAGGCAGAATCATGACGGGCTCGTTTCCTTTCGCAAATTCGCAAGGTTCATATCAGACCGCTACCAGCACGACAGCGCCGATGACCAACACGGCACCAGCAGCCATCGAAGCAGCGTACCAACGCAGTTGACCGGTTTCGGTACGGCTCAGGGCGGTGTGACCCCCCTTGGCCATGCGCGGGATCAGACCGATGGTCTGGTCGAGCGGGTCTTTGCGCAGCATGTGGCTGATCGCAAGGTACGGCTTGACGAACAGTTTGTCGTAGATCCAGTCGAAGCCCCAGGCAGCGAACCACCAGGCCGAAAGGAGACGGCCGATGCCGCTGTTGGCGATCGCGGTCACGAAGCGACGCTTGCCAAGGAACAGCAGGGCCGCCAGCAGGATACCGGCCAGGGCGATGGCGCCCGAGGCGATTTCCAGACTGTGCTTGGCTTCGCCACCGGCATGGCCAACGCTCTCGGGCAGTACGCCATGCAGCGGTGGAACGATCATGGCGCCGACGAAGGTCGACAGCACGATCAGCACCGACAGTGGCAGCCAGTGAGCGATGCCGTGACCGGCGTGGGCTTCGGTCTTGGCTTCACCGTGGAACGCGATGAAGATCAGGCGGAAGGTGTACAGCGACGTCATGAATGCGCCGACCAGACCTGCGTAAAGCAGACCGTGGTTGCCGCTGGCGAACGCTTCCCAGAGGATTTCGTCCTTGGAGTAGAAACCTGCGGTCACCAGTGGCAGGGCGGCCAGAGCGGCACCACCGACGATGAAGCTGGCGTAGGCCAGCGGCAGTTTCTTCCACAGGCCGCCCATCTTGAAGATGTTCTGCTCGTGGTGGCAGGCAACGATCACCGCACCGGAAGCAAGGAACAGCAGGGCCTTGAAGAAGGCGTGGGTCATCAGGTGGAAGATCGCGCCTTCCCAGGCGCCAACGCCCAGCGCCAGGAACATGTAGCCGATCTGGCTCATGGTCGAGTAGGCGAGGATACGTTTGATGTCGGTTTGCACCAGTGCGGCGAAACCGGCCAGTACCAGGGTCACACCGCCGACGATGCCGACCAGGTGCAGAATGTCCGGCGCCAGGGCGAACAGACCGTGGGTACGGGCGATCAGGTAGACACCGGCAGTCACCATGGTTGCGGCGTGGATCAGTGCCGAAACCGGGGTAGGGCCGGCCATCGCGTCCGCAAGCCAGGTTTGCAGCGGCAGTTGAGCCGATTTACCGACCGCACCACCCAGCAGCATCAGGGTTGCCAGCACGATCCAGAAATCGCCGACCTTGAAGTGCTCAGGCGCCTTCACCAGCAGTTCCTGGACGTTCAGCGTGCCCAGTTGCTGGAACAGGATGAACAGGCCGATTGCCATGAACACGTCGCCGATACGGGTGACGATGAAGGCTTTCAGTGCGGCGTTACCGTTGTTGCGGTTGCTGTAGTAGAAACCGATCAACAGGTACGAGCACAGGCCCACGCCTTCCCAACCGAAGTAGATGAACAGCAGGTTGTCGCCCAGGACCAGGAACAACATGCTGGCGATGAACAGGTTGGTGTAGGCGAAGAAGCGCGAGTAACCGGCTTCACCGCGCATGTACCAGGAGGCGAACAGGTGGATCAGGAAACCCACGCCGACCACCACACCGAGCATGGTCACGGACAGACCATCCAGGTACAGGGCGAAGTTCGGCTGGAAGCCTTCCACCGAGATCCATTTCCACAGTACGTGGACGTATACGCCACCTTCCGGTGGAGCGACGTTGAACTGCCAGATCACGTAGGCCGCGACGATGGCAGACAGGCCGATGGAGCCGACACCGATCAGCGCCGACAGGTTTTCCGAGAGGCGGCCGCGCGAGAACGACAGCAACAGGAATCCGATCAGAGGGAATACGAAAGTCAGAAAGAGTAGGTTCATCCGCGCATCTCACTGGCAGCGTCGATATCGAGCGTGTGGAAGCGGCGATACAGTTGCAGCAGGATCGCCAGGCCAATACTGGCTTCGGCGGCTGCAAGGCTGATCACCAGGATGAACATGATCTGTCCATCCGGTTGCGCCCAGCGGGCGCCCGCAACGATGAAGGCCAGTGCAGAGGCGTTCATCATCACTTCCAGACTCATCAACACGAACAAAATGTTGCGGCGGACCATCAGGCCGACCAGACCAAGGCAGAACAGGATGCCGGCAACCGCCAGACCATGTTCGAGAGGGATAGCAGGCATGTCTTACTCCTTCGCCTCGTTACGGCCCAAATGGAACGCCGTGACGGCTGCAGCGAGCAGCAGCATCGAGGCGAGTTCGACCACCAGCAGGTACGGACCGAACAGGCTGATGCCCACGGCTTTCGCGTCCACGGTGGTTTGACCGATGGCCTGACCGCTCTGGTGAGCGAACAGCACATACAGCAGTTCGGCCAGCAGCAGGGCGGCGAGAATCACCGGTCCTGCCCAGATGCCGGGCTTGAGCCAGGTGCGTTCCTGCTGAACCGAGGCAGGCCCCAGGTTCAGCATCATCACCACGAACACGAACAGCACCATGATGGCGCCGGCGTAGGCGATCACTTCCAGCACGCCGGCGAACGGTGCGCCGAGTGCGAAGAAGGTCATGGCCACGGCGATCAGCGAAATGATCAGGTAGAGCAGGGCGTGCACAGGATTGGTGTTGGTGACCACACGCAATGTGGACACAACAGCGATACCCGATGCGAAATAGAAAGCGAATTCCATCGTTCTTCCTTAAGGCAGCAAGCTCTTCACGTTGATCGGCTCGGCTTCGTTTTGTGCGGCGCCTTTCGGCTTGCCCGCAACGGCCATACCTGCAACACGATAGAAGTTGTAATCAGGGTTTTTGCCGGGGCCGGAGATCAGCAGATCTTCTTTCTCGTACACCAGGTCCTGACGTTTGAACTCGGCCATCTCGAAATCCGGGGTCAGCTGGATCGCGGTGGTCGGGCAGGCTTCCTCGCAGAGACCGCAGAAAATGCAGCGCGAGAAGTTGATACGGAAGAAGTCCGGGTACCAGCGACCGTCTTCGGTTTCAGCTTTCTGCAGCGAGATGCAACCCACCGGGCACGCCACGGCGCACAGGTTGCAGGCTACGCAGCGTTCTTCGCCATCGGGGTCGCGGGTCAGGACGATGCGGCCACGGTAGCGTGGCGGCAGGTAGACCTGCTCTTCCGGGTATTGCAGGGTGTCGCGCTTGCGAAAACCATGGCCGAAGACCATGACCAGGCTGCGCAACTGGGTACCGGTACCCTTAACGATGTCGCCAATATATTTGAACATGGGTCAAATCCTCACTGAACCGCAACCGCAGGCGTGTTCCACAACACGATTGCAGCGGTCACCAGCAAATTGATCAGGGTCAGTGGCAGGCAGAATTTCCAGCTGAAATCCATCACCTGGTCATAACGCGGACGCGGGATGGAAGCGCGCAGCAGGATGAACAGCATGATGAAGAACGCGGTCTTCAGTGCAAACCAGACGAAGGACAGTTGCGGCAGGATGCCGAACGGACCGTGCCAGCCACCGAAGAACAGGGTGACCAGCAGCGCCGAGATCAGGATGATGCCGATGTATTCACCGACGAAGAACATGCCCCATTTCATACCGGCGTATTCAATGTGGTAACCGTCGGCCAGTTCCTGTTCCGCTTCCGGCTGGTCGAACGGGTGACGGTGAGTCACGGCCACGCCAGCGATGAAGAAGGTACAGAAGCCGAAGAACTGCGGAATGATGAACCACAGGTTCTGCGCCTGGTACTCGACGATGTCGCGCATGTTGAACGAGCCGACCTGCACCACGATGCCCATCAGGGCCAGGCCCATGAACACTTCGTAGGACACGGTCTGCGCCGAGGCACGCAAGCTGCCGAGCAGGGCGAACTTGTTGTTGCTCGACCAGCCGGCGAACAGCACCGCGTAGACCGAAAGACCGGCCATGGCGAAGAAGAACAACAGACCGATGTTCAGATCCGCCACGCCCCAGGTCGGGGTGATCGGGATGATCGCGAACGCGATCAGCAGGGCGGACATGGCCACCACCGGCGCCAGGGTGAAGATCACCTTGTCGGCAAACGGAGGGGTCCAGTCTTCCTTGAAGAACATCTTCAGCATGTCGGCCGCGATCTGGAACATGCCGAATGGGCCAACGCGGTTCGGACCGTAACGGTCCTGCCACCAGCCCAGCAGGCGACGTTCGACAAAGCTGAGCAAAGCGCCTGCGACCACCACGGCCAGCAGGATCACGATGGCCTTGATGACCGTCAGGATCACATCGATCACTTCAGGGGTGAACCAGGTCATTGCGCTGCCTCCTGCAGACCATCAACGGATACGCCGGCGAATGCCGGTGGAATGCCGGCGATGCCCGCAGGCAATGCCACCAGACCTGCGCCCAGTTCTTCATTGATACGCAGCGGCAGACGCAGGGTCTGGCCCGCAACGTTGAGGCTCAGCAGTGCGCCGTCGTTGACGCCCAGGCGATCCGCTTCGGACTTGGCCAGTGCGACGTACGCAGCCGGAATGCGTTCCTGAACCGGAGCGGCTTTCGACGAGTTCTCGTCGCTGCCGAACAGGTGGTAGAACGGCACGGCTTGCCAGGTGCCCTGGGCCGGGTTGAACGCGCGCGGAACACTGGCGAACCAGTTCAGCGAATCACCGCTGCTTTCGATCAGGCGAGTGCCCGGATCGCCAGCGCGCAGGTGACCACCGACTTCGTCCTGGAACTTGTTCCAGGCTTGCGGCGAGTTCCAGCCCGGCGACCAGGCGAACGGCACCTGCTGACGCGGTTCGGCGGAGCCCGAGTAACCTTCCATCGAGAAGGCGAACGCGGTGTCCTTGTCTTGCGGGGTGCGTGGTTCGTGAACGCTGATGTCGGCGCGCATCGCGGTGCGACCGGAGTAACGCAGCGGCTCACGGGCCAGTTTCAGACCCTTGATGCGGAACGAGGCGGACGGTGCTGCGTCGACAATACGGGCCAGTTGCGGCGTGCTCGAAGCAACGGCAGCGGTCACGTGGTCGAGTTGCGTCCAGTCGATCGGCTGGTTCAGCAGGGTGGCGCGCAGGGCGTGCAGCCAGCGCCAGCCTTCGTGGACCAGAATGCTCGCGTCCATGTATTGCGGGTCGAAAACCTGGAAGAAGCGCTGGGCGCGACCTTCCTGGCTGACCAGCGTACCGTCGCCTTCAGCGAAGCTGGCGGCTGGCAGAACCAGATGCGCGCGGTCGCTGGTGGCGGTCTTCTGATGGTCGGCAACGATCACTACTTTCGCAGCGTTCAGTGCCGCATCGACCTTGGCCTTGGCGGTACGGGTGTACAGATCGTTTTCCAGCACGACGATGGCGTCGGCCTTGCCGTCAATCACTGCTTGCAGCGCAGCATCAACCGATTCGCCACCGAGCATGGCCAGGCCGAGGCTGTTGGCTTCCGGCACGATCAGGCTGATCGAACCGTTTTTCTCGCGCAGCTTCAGGGCCTTGGCGATGTTCGCAGCCGCTTCGATCAAGGCTTTGGAGCCCAGCGAAGTACCGGCGATGATCAGCGGACGCTTGGCAGCGAGCAGGGCATCGGCGATGCGCTTGGCCAGTTCCAGGGCTTCAGCGTCCAGGCCTTCAACGGCAGGCGCGCTGGCGTCCAGGGCGTGAGCCACGGCGAAACCGATGCGTGCCAGATCGTCAGGAGCGGCGTGTACGCATTCTTCGGCGATGTCGTCGAGCTTGGTTTCAGCCAGGCTGGCGATGAACAGCGGGTTCAGTTCGTGCTGACCGATGTTCTTCACCGCAGCGTCGAGCCAAGGCTGAACGCGCATGGCTTCGGCCATGTCTTCGGCCTTGCCTTTTACCGACTGACGCAGGGCCAGGGCCATGCGGGCGGCGGTCTGGGTCAGGTCTTCACCGAGGACGAACACGGCGTCGTGGTCTTCGATGTCGCGCATGTTCGGCACTGGCAGCGGGCTGTCTTTCAGCACTTGCAGGACCAGACGGATGCGTTCCAGCTCGGAGGCTTCGATACCGGAGTAGAAGTGCTCGGCGCCTACCAGTTCACGCAACGCGTAGTTGCTTTCCAGGCTGGCACGCGGTGAACCGATACCGACGATGTTGCGACCGCGCAGCAGGTCGGCGGCTTTGTCCAGCGCGGCATCCAGTCCAAGCTTGGTGCCGTCGGCCAGCAGTGGCTGACGTGGGCGGTCGGTGCGGTTGACGTAGCCATAACCGAAACGGCCACGGTCGCACAGGAAGTACTGGTTCACCGAACCGTTGTAACGGTTTTCGATGCGACGCAGTTCGCCGTAACGCTCGCCCGGGGAGATGTTGCAACCGCTCGAGCAGCCATGGCAGATGCTTGGCGAGAACTGCATGTCCCACTTGCGGTTGTAGCGTTCGGAGTGAGTCTTGTCGGTGAACACACCGGTCGGGCAGACCTCTGTGAGGTTGCCGGAGAACTCGCTTTCGAGGGTGCCGTCTTCAACGCGACCGAAGTACACGTTGTCGTGAGCGCCGAATACACCGAGGTCGGTGCCGCCAGCGTAATCCTTGTAGAAACGCACGCAGCGGTAGCAGGCGATGCAGCGGTTCATCTCGTGGGAAATGAACGGGCCCAGTTGCTGGTTCTGGTGGGTGCGTTTGGTGAAGCGATAACGGCGCTCGTTGTGGCCGGTCATCACGGTCATGTCTTGCAGGTGGCAGTGACCGCCTTCCTCGCACACAGGGCAGTCGTGCGGGTGGTTGGTCATCAGCCATTCAACAACACTGGCGCGAAACGCCTTGGATTCTTCATCGTCGATGGAGATCCAGGTGTTGTCGGTGGCAGGCGTCATGCAGGACATGACGATGCGACCACGGGTGTCGTTCTCGTCGGTGTACTGCTTGACCGCGCACTGGCGGCAGGCCCCGACGCTACCAAGCGCGGGGTGCCAGCAGAAATAAGGGATGTCGAGGCCCAGCGACAGACATGCCTGTAACAGGTTGTCTGCCCCGTCGACTTCGAGCGCTTTGCCGTCTACGTGGATAGTGGCCATGGTTCAAAGGTCTTCGTTGGCCCGGTGTCAGCGGGCGTGGCTAATGGAATCTTGTTATCCGTCCGAATCCAGTCAGCCCCGAAAGGCGTCATCGGACGAAAGGCGAAGGGCACGGACCCTTCGCCTTTTTAAGCGTTTACGCGCCGACTACGATCGGCTTCGCCAGGGGCGGGACGGCGGCGCTTGCAGGCGCGATACCGGCTTCGAACTCTGGACGGAAGTATTTGATGGCACTGCCCAACGGCTCCACGGCACCCGGTGCGTGAGCACAGAAGGTCTTGCCCGGGCCGAGGAAGTTGACCAGACCCAGCAGGGTCTCGATGTCACCCGGCTGGCCGCGACCTTGTTCGATGGCCATCAGCAGCTTGACGCTCCATGGCAGGCCATCACGGCATGGGGTGCAGAAACCGCAGGATTCGCGAGCGAAGAACTGCTCCATGTTGCGCAGCAGGGACACCATGTTGACGCTGTCGTCCACCGCCATGGCCAGGCCGGTACCCATACGGGTGCCCACTTTGGCGATGCCGCCGGCGTACATTTGTGCGTCGAGGTGTTCCGGCAACAGGAAACCGGTACCGGCGCCGCCTGGCTGCCAGGCCTTGAGCTTGTAACCGTCGCGCATGCCGCCGGCGTAGTCTTCGAACAGCTCGCGACCGGTCACGCCGAAGGGCAGTTCCCACAGGCCGGGGTTCTTGACCTTGCCGGAGAAGCCCATGAGCTTGGTGCCCATGTCTTCGCTGCCGTCGCGGGCCAACGATTTGTACCAGTCCACGCCGTCGGCGATGATCGCCGGCACGTTGCACAGGGTTTCAACGTTGTTCACGCAGGTCGGCTTGCCCCACACGCCAACGGCGGCAGGGAAGGGCGGCTTGGAGCGCGGGTTGGCGCGGCGACCTTCGAGGGAGTTGATCAGTGCGGTTTCTTCACCGCAGATGTAACGCCCGGCACCGGTGTGGACGAACAGCTCGAAATCGAAGCCGCTGCCCAGGATGTTCTTGCCCAGCAGGCCGGCTGCCTTGGCTTCTTCCACGGCACGGTTCAGGTGCTTGGCGGCGGTGGTGTATTCGCCACGCAGGAAGATGTAGCCACGGTAGGTTTTCAGCGCGCGGGCGCTGATCAGCATGCCTTCGATCAGCAGATGGGGCAGTTGCTCCATCAGCATGCGGTCTTTCCAGGTGTTCGGCTCCATTTCATCCGCGTTGCACAGCAGGTAGCGGATGTTGATGGATTCGTCCTTTGGCATCAGGCCCCACTTCACGCCAGTGGGGAAGCCTGCACCGCCGCGACCTTTGAGGCCGGCATCTTTCACGGTCTGGACGATGGCGTCCTGATCCATGTCGGCGAAAGCCTTGCGCGCAGCGGCGTAACCGTTCTTGGCCTGGTACTCGTCGAGCCAGACGGCTTCGCCGTCGTCACGCAGGCGCCAGGTCAGCGGGTGAGTCTCGGCCGAACGCTGGATGCGGTTGGCCGGACCGAAAGAAGTCAGGGTCATACGTAGCCCTCGAGCAGTTTGGCGACGCCGGCAGGCTGGACATCGCCAAAGGTGTCGTCATCGATCATCAGCGCCGGTGCCTTGTCGCAGTTGCCGAGGCAGCAGACCGGCAGCAGAGTGAAGCGACCGTCGGCGGTGGTCTGACCCAGGCCGATACCCAGGTTGTTCTGGATTTCGCTGACCACCGACTCGTGGCCACCGATGTAGCAGACCATGCTGTCGCAGACGCGAATGATGTGACGGCCGACCGGCTGACGGAAGATCTGGCTGTAGAACGTGGCCACGCCTTCAACGTCGCTGGCCGGGATGCCGAGGATCTCGCCGATGGCGTACAGAGCGCCGTCCGGCACCCAGCCGCGTTCCTTCTGGACGATCTTCAAGGCTTCGATCGACGCCGCGCGCGGATCTTCGTAGTGATGCAGCTCGTGCTCGATGGCCGAGCGCTCGGTTTCACTCAAGGTGAAACGGTCTGTCTGGATAAGCGTGCTGTTCATGCTTAGCGGTCCACGTCGGCCATAACGAAGTCGATACTACCCAAGTACGCAATCAGGTCCGCGACCATGCTGCCTTTGATCACCGAAGGGATCTGCTGCAGGTGGGCGAAGCTCGGAGTACGGATCCGGGTACGGTAGCTCATGGTGCCGCCGTCGCTCGTCAGGTAATAACTGTTGATGCCCTTGGTCGCTTCGATCATCTGGAAGGATTCGTTGGCCGGCATGACCGGGCCCCACGAAACTTGCAGGAAGTGCGTGATCAGGGTTTCGATGTGCTGCAGCGTGCGCTCTTTCGGCGGCGGCGTGGTCAGCGGGTGATCCGCCTTGTACGGGCCTTCCGGCATGTTGCGCAGGCACTGGTCGATGATCTTGACGCTCTGGCGCATCTCTTCGACGCGAACCATGCAGCGGTCGTAGGCATCGCCGTTGGCGGCCAGCGGTACTTCGAACTCGAAGTTCTCGTAGCCGGAGTACGGACGCGCCTTACGCAGGTCGAAGTCGCAACCGGTGGAACGCAGGCCGGCACCGGTGACGCCCCATTCCAGGGCCTCTTTGGTGTTGTACTGGGCAACGCCGATGGTACGACCCTTGAGGATGCTGTTCTGCAGGGCGGCCTTGGTGTATTCGTCGAGGCGCTTCGGCAGCCATTCAACGAAATCTTTCACCAGTTTTTCCCAGCCGCGCGGCAGGTCGTGGGCGACGCCGCCGATGCGGTACCAGGCCGGGTGCAGACGGAAACCGGTGATGGCTTCGATCACCGTGTACGCCTTCTGGCGGTCGGTGAACGTGAAGAACACCGGAGTCATCGCGCCGACGTCCTGGATGTAGGTACCCAGGAACAGCAGGTGGCTGGTGATCCGGAAGAACTCGGCCATCATGATGCGGATGACGTCGACTTTCTCTGGCACCTTGATGCCGGCCAGCTTCTCGACCGAGAGCACGTACGGCAGGTTGTTCATCACGCCGCCGAGGTAGTCGATACGGTCGGTGTACGGAATGAAGCTGTGCCAGGACTGACGCTCAGCCATCTTCTCGGCGCCACGGTGGTGGTAACCGATGTCCGGAACGCAGTCGACGATTTCTTCACCGTCCAGCTGCAGGATGATGCGGAACGCACCGTGCGCCGAAGGGTGGTTCGGGCCCAGGTTGAGGAACATGTAGTCCTCGTTCGGGCCGGAGCGCTTCATGCCCCATTCTTCAGGACGGAAACGCGCGGCTTCTTCCTCGAGCTGTTGCTTGGCCAGGTTCAGGCTGAACGGATCGAATTCGGTGGCGCGCGCCGGGAAGTCCTTGCGCAGCGGGTGACCTTCCCAGGTCGGCGGCATCATGATGCGCGACAGGTGCGGGTGACCTTTGAAGTCGATGCCGTACATGTCCCAGACTTCACGCTCGTACCAGTTGGCATTCGGCCAGATGCTGGTGACGGTCGGCAAGCTGAGGTCGCTCTCGGACAAGGCGACCTTGATCATCACGTCACTATTACGTTCCAGCGACATGAGGTGATAGAACACGGTGAAATCGGCACCGCTCGGCAGCCCTTGACGCTTGGTGCGCAGACGCTCGTCCACGCCGTGCAGGTCATAGAGCATGACGTACGGCTTGGGCAGATTACGCAGGAAGGTCAGGACTTCGACGAGCTTGGCGCGAGCCACCCACAGCACCGGCATGCCGGTGCGGGTCGGCTGAGCGGTGAACGCTTCGGCGCCAAAACGGTTGTTCAGTTCGACGACCACATCCTGGTCGTCTGCCTTATAAGGCGGGATGTACAGAGCACTGCCTGTAGTCATGGTTATTTTTTCGCTTTCGGTCAACGTAAAGAATGAAGCCAGCTTCTCGTTTCTTTGAAACAGACTGGATCAGACTTCGTCAGGGCTGCGCAGGTTGGTGACTGCGATTCGCTGTTCGCGGCGCTGTTCCTTCTGCGAAGGCATGTCGGCGCGATAGACGCCTTGATCGCCAACGACCCAGGACAGTGGGCGACGCTCCTGGCCAATGGATTCCTGCAACAGCATCAAGCCTTGCAGAAATGCTTCTGGACGGGGCGGGCAGCCAGGTACGTAGACGTCAACGGGCAGGAACTTGTCCACCCCCTGAACCACGGAGTAGATGTCGTACATGCCGCCGGAGTTGGCGCACGAACCCATCGAGATCACCCACTTGGGCTCAAGCATCTGCTCATACAGGCGCTGAATGATCGGCGCCATCTTGATGAAGCAGGTCCCGGCGATAACCATGAAGTCGGCCTGACGCGGTGATGCCCGGATAACTTCGGCGCCGAAGCGCGCGATGTCGTGGGGCGCCGTGAAGGCGGTGGTCATTTCCACGTAGCAGCACGACAGACCGAAGTTGTACGGCCACAGGGAGTTCTTACGTCCCCAGTTGACCGCGCCACTCAGCACGTCTTCCAGCTTGCCCATGAAAATGTTTTTGTGGACTTGATCCTCTAACGGATCGGAAACGGTTTCCCGCTGGCCGATCGGATACTGCTCGTTAGGAGCATCGGGGTCGATTCTGGTGAGATTGTATTGCATTGCCAAAGCCTCATTGTTTCAGCTTCGCCTGCCGCTTGCGACGAGCTTCCGGAGCCCAGTCAAGGGCGCCCACTCGGAACAGGTAGACAAGACCTGCCAACAGAATTGCTATGAAAACGAGAGCTTCGACGAATCCGGTCCAGCCGCTTTCGCGGACGGACACAGACCATGCAAAGAGAAAGAGGGCTTCGATATCGAAGATCACGAACAGCATCGCGACCAGATAGAATTTGGCTGAGAGCCGCAAGCGGGCGCCACCGGTAGGTAGCATGCCGGACTCGAACGGTTCGTTTTTGCTGCGGCCCCAGGCTTTTGACCCGAGGAGGCTGGAGACGCCGAGCATGAAGGCACACAGGCCGACTACACCCAGAAGGAAAATGGCAAAGCCCCAGTTGTGGGCCATGAGTCCTGTCGCTTCGGGCATGCTGGAAATCCTTAACAGAGAGCAAAGGTCTCTGAGCTTGATAAAGAAATAAGGCAGTGACGATATGTCGCAGCAATCAATCGCGCTGATTTTATGGCTAAACACCCGGCAAGTAAAATTCCTATAGCGAAATTATTTATTGGAATAAGGACATAGCGCACCTCGAAGGGCCCGCAGCCCATGCGCTGCGGGCATTAGCCGGGATTTCACGAATTATGTTTTGTAGGAAATGTAACGAACATAGTTGTCGCTAAATGATAATTGATATCGTTTGGAGTGATTGGGTAACTGTTTAACGGGTCAGTAGTCGGGAAGTTGTCTTATATCCGCGTTACTGCAAGTAGCGGCGGCGCCCGTTTTAACCGGTTTTTCCGATACGGATACCGCTCTGGATCAATGTTTTGCCTGACAGGCTGTGCCATTTCCTAAGGTGCCCGGAAAAGCGCAGGCAAAAAAACGCCCCGAACCAGTCGGGGCGTCAGTTTTTCGGCAGTGCGGTTAGCTTTCTATACGGTCCGCAAAGGCCGTTCGCTCAGGCGAAGTCGATCAGTGGAACTGTTCTTCTTCGGTCGAACCGGTCAGCGCGGTCACCGAGGACGTGCCGCCCTGGATCACGGTGGTCATGTCGTCGAAGTAGCCAGTGCCCACTTCCTGCTGGTGAGCCACGAAGGTGTAACCCTTGGCGGCGTCAGCGAATTCCTGCTCTTGCAGCTTCACGTAGGCAGTCATGTCGTTGCGGGCGTAGTCGTGCGCCAGGTTGAACATGCTGTGCCACATGTTGTGAATGCCGGCCAGGGTAATGAACTGGTGCTTGTAACCCATGGCGGACAGTTCGCGCTGGAACTTGGCGATGGTCGCGTCGTCCAGGTTTTTCTTCCAGTTGAAGGAAGGCGAGCAGTTGTACGACAGGATCTGGTCCGGGTATTCCTTCTTGATCGCTTCAGCGAAACGACGGGCTTCGTCCAGGTCTGGTTTGGCGGTTTCGCACCAGATCAGGTCGGCGTACGGCGCGTAGGCCAGGCCACGGGCGATTGCCTGGTCCAGACCTGCACGAACCTTGTAGAAACCTTCCTGGGTACGGGTGCCAGTCACGAATGGCTGGTCGTACGGATCGCAGTCGGAAGTCAGCAGGTCGGCAGCGTTGGCATCGGTACGGGCCAGGATGATGGTCGGTACACCGGCAACGTCGGCAGCCAGACGAGCCGCGGTCAGCTTCTGCACGGCTTCCTGGGTTGGAACCAGAACCTTGCCGCCCATGTGGCCGCATTTCTTCACGGAAGCCAGCTGGTCTTCGAAGTGAACGCCGGCGGCGCCTGCTTCGATCATGCTCTTCATCAGCTCGTAGGCGTTCAGTACGCCGCCGAACCCGGCTTCAGCGTCAGCCACGATTGGCGCGAAGTAGTCGATGTAGCCTTCGTCGCCCGGGTTCTTGCCGGCTTTCCACTGGATCTGGTCGGCACGACGGAACGAGTTGTTGATGCGCTTGACCACGGTCGGAACCGAGTCCACCGGGTACAGCGACTGGTCCGGGTACATCGATTCGGCGGAGTTGTTGTCCGCAGCGACTTGCCAGCCCGACAGGTAAATCGCCTGAATACCGGCCTTGACCTGTTGCACAGCCTGGCCGCCGGTCAGGGCGCCCATGCAGTTGACGAAATCTTTCTCTGGGCGGAAGGACGGCTTGGCACCCTGGGTGACCAGGTTCCACAGTTTTTCGGCGCCCATTTTTGCAAAGGTGTGCTCTGGTTGAACCGAGCCACGCAGACGGACGACGTCAGCAGCGGAGTAATTGCGAGTCACGCCTTTCCAGCGCGGGTTTTCAGCCCAGTCTTTTTCAAGGGCTGCAATTTGCTGTTCGCGTGTCAGTGCCATGGAGATAAACCTCGTCGCGTCTTTATGAAAAGTTGTTCTGCGGTGGAAAATTCCTTGCGCTCGCTGACCAGAAGCTTAGGTGGTCAGGTCGGGTTCGGCGGGGCAGGCGACGGGATGAACGATGGGCTCGAGGGGAAGTGAGCAGGTAAAGGCGAACTGGCGGGCGCATTCGGGCGTCGTGGGCCTTTATACGAACTACAGTGTAAAGCCGGGTTACCTAATTACGCTTCCGTCCCTCGGGACAACTTCGTTCCAGTCGGCAACCTCGTCAAACACACCTTGTGGGCGGTACAGACACGAAACGGCTCGCGGGGATGGTTGCGAGCAGCGCTTCGAAGGCCCTTGCCAGGGCCTCTGATTAGCGGGAGCGAGGCCATCATGCCTTCGCTTTTTTGGCTCGTCAAACGATTTGTAGTGCTTTTTTTCAAGCACTACATCTTTCGTCTAATACGACTAATCAGTCAGTTTTCGGTGCTTTAGTCCAACGTGTCGACTTTCACCCGCAACGTCATGTCATCCCGGCCTTGAGTCGAGTAGCTGCGGGCCAGGCCCTGTTTGTCGGCCTGGGTCTGGCGATTCACGCCGGCGAGGGTGATCCACTCGCCCAGGCGTCCGGTGACAGTTGTGTCGGTGCTTTGAACGTTCACTACATCGGGACGTTCCTGGCTCATGCGGTCACGGTTGGTACTGATTGCCAGGTGAACGGTTTCGCCGGTGACGCTGGCGGTGACGTAAAAGCCCTGGGTGACGTTGCGATATTGCGTCTGGCTGCTGTAATCGCCGTAGGAGTTGGTCTGGCTGCTGGTGATCGGCACGCTCTGGCCGACCTGGATCAGTGCCGGTGCACCTTCGCTGGCCTGAATTTGCTGAATGCCGCCGTCACGGCTGGCGGTGCCGCGGCTGATGATGCGGGTTTGCGCGCCATTGACCGAATAACCTTCATCGCCACGACCGTTGTTTTCGTTGGTGTCGACCGTGATCAGCAAGCGCTTGGGCGCGGTGTCGAGCTGCGAGAGCAGGTCCTTGAGTTCTTGAATCTTGCCGGGCTCGGCCTTGACGATCAGTTGGTTGCCATAGGCGCTGACCTGGCCGTCCTTGCCGATGAAGTCCTGAGCCACCGGCAGCATGTCGGCACTGGTGTGGTACTTGAGGGGCACGATTTCTGTGGCTGCCATCACCGAAAAACTGCAGCCGAGCAGCAGGGTGGTGAGCAGGGTGCGTAGGGACATGTCCGTTATCTCCGCTTTCGAAAGGCTTGATATTGCCAGTTTGTCGGCCCGGGGTGGGGCAAGTTGAATCGTAGACAGCAAAACGCCCCGGCATCGTGAGATGGCGGGGCGTTTTAGGTGTTGATCGTTCCCACGCTCTGCGTGGGAATGCAGCCAGTGACGCTCTGCGTCACATGCCGCGAGGGACGCGGAGCGTCCCGAGAGGCATCCCCACGCAGAGCGTGGGAACGATCGGCTCCTCGGTCTTAAGCTGAGTGACGAACCATATCGACATGCGGAATCCCTGCTTCCAGGAATTCCTCGCTGACCAGATTGAAACCCAGACGCTCATAGAACGCCGTGGCCTGAACCTGGGCACTGAGCATCTGCTGCTTCAGGCCGCGTGCTTCCGCTTCGGCAATCACCGCTTGCATCAGCGCATCGCCGACCTTCAGGCCGCGCCAGTCCTTCAGCACTGAGACCCGGCCAACATGCCCGTCGGGCAACAGGCGGGCGGTGCCGATCGGAAAGTCGCCTTCGAAGGCCAGAAAATGCACCGCCGTGGCGTCATCGGCATCCCACTCAAGCTCGGGTGGAACCGATTGTTCGGCAATGAACACCGTTTCGCGAATGCGGCGGATCTCGGCGTTGTCCTTTTGCCAGTCTGCAACACGTACGCGAATCTTATTCATCGTCGGCGAACCCCAGACTGCCCTGTTTGACCAGTTCGCACAGCAGGCCGCGACCGTCTTCGTCGCTCAGCCAGTCACCGAGGTTGTCGGTGTGCAGGGCGTCGGCGGAGCAGATCAGCTTCAGCAGTTCGCGCAGCTTGCCCGGCAGGTAGCGGCTCTGGCCGCTGGCGAACAGCAGCAGATCGTCATCGACGTCCGACCACGCCAGGCGCGCGCTCGGGTTGCGGATCAGGATGGCGCCGTCTTCGAGCGCGCCGAGCAAGTCTTCTTCCTCGACCTCTTCCGGACCGACCACCAGCTCTGGATAACGCGGCTCGGTCATGTACTGGCCGAACCAGGTCAGCAGCAGGCGTTCGTCGCTCATGTGCTCGGCGAGCAGCGCTTTCAGGCGGCCGAGGGCATCGTGCTGGATCTGATGTGGATCATCGCTGACCGGTTTTGCATCGGCGTCGGTATAACGCTCTTCGTCAGTCAGGAACTGGCTGAGGAAGTCGGTGAAGTGGGTCAGCACTTCAGCGGCGCTCGGTGCGCGGAAGCCGACCGAGTAGGTCATGCAGTCGTCAACAGCAACGCCGCAGTGAGCCAGGCGCGGCGGCAGGTAGAGCATGTCGCCGGGTTCCAGGACCCACTCTTCAGTCTCGTGGAATTCGGCGAGGATGCGCAGGTCTGCGTGTTGCAGCAGCGGGCTTTCGGAGTCGCACATCTGGCCGATTTTCCAGTTGCGCTTGCCGTGGCCTTGCAGCAGGAACACGTCGTAGTTGTCGAAGTGCGGGCCGACGCTGCCGCCCGGAGCGGCGAAGCTGATCATCACGTCGTCGACGCGCCAGCTCGGCAGAAAGCGGAAGTTTTCCAGCAGCTCGCTGACTTCCGGCACGAACTGATCGACGGCCTGCACCAGCAGGGTCCACTCACGTTCCGGCAGTTTGCTGAATTCGTCTTCGGCGAACGGGCCGCGGCGCAGTTCCCAGGGACGCTCGCCGTGCTCGATCACCAGACGCGATTCAACTTCTTCTTCCAGGGCCAGGCCGGCGAGTTCGTCGGCGTCGATCGGGCTTTCAAAATCAGGAAACGCCTGGCGGATCAGCAGTGGTTTTTTCTGCCAGTAATCGCGCATGAACTCGCGCGCCGTAAGACCACCCAGAAGTTGAAGAGGAATATCGGGATTCATATGTAACCTATTGAAAAAAAGCATTTTTCAGACGGGAATAAAAACGCCCGGCGCGGCCGGGCGTCTCAAACGGGTCAAGCAGTCGATCAGATGCGTTTGGCTTGCGCTACAGCGTTGCCGATGTAGTTGGCCGGGGTCAGTTGCTTGAGCTCGGCTTTCGCAGCGGCCGGCATGTCCAGGCCATCGATGAAAGTCTGCAGTGCTTCAGGGCTGATGCCCTTGCCGCGCGTCAGTTCTTTCAGCTTCTCGTAAGGGTTTTCGATGTTGTAGCGGCGCATCACGGTCTGGATCGGCTCGGCCAGGACTTCCCAGCAAGCGTCCAGATCGGCAGCGATCTTGTCAGCGTTCAGTTCGAGCTTGCTGATGCCTTTGAGACTCGCTTCGTACGCGATCACGCTGTGGGCGAAACCCACACCGAGATTACGCAATACGGTGGAGTCGGTCAGGTCGCGCTGCCAGCGGGAGATCGGCAGTTTGCTCGCCAGGTGCTGGAACAGTGCGTTGGCGATGCCCAGGTTGCCTTCGGAGTTTTCGAAGTCGATCGGGTTGACCTTGTGCGGCATGGTCGACGAACCGATTTCGCCGGCGATGGTGCGCTGCTTGAAGTAACCCAGGGAGATGTAGCCCCAGATGTCACGGTCGAAGTCGATCAGGATGGTGTTGAAGCGCGCAATGGCGTCGAACAGCTCGGCGATGTAGTCGTGCGGTTCGATCTGCGTGGTGTACGGGTTGAAGGCCAGGCCCAGCTCGTCTTCGATGAAGGCGCGGGCGTTGGCTTCCCAGTCGATCTGCGGGTAGGCCGACAGGTGAGCGTTGTAGTTGCCGACAGCACCGTTGATCTTGCCCAGCAGCGGAACGGCAGCGACCTGAGCGATCTGACGCTCGAGACGGTAAACCACGTTCGCCAGCTCTTTACCCAGAGTGGTCGGCGAAGCCGGCTGGCCGTGGGTGCGCGACAGCATTGGCACGTCGGCGAAGCGCAGGGCCAGTTCGCGGATGGCGGTGGCGGTCTGGCGCATCAGCGGCAGCATCACGTCGTCACGGCCTTCGCGCAGCATCAGGGCGTGGGACAGGTTGTTGATGTCCTCGCTGGTGCAGGCGAAGTGGATGAATTCGCTGACCTTGGCCAGCTCCGGCAGCTTGGCCGCCTGCTCCTTGAGCAGGTATTCGATCGCTTTGACGTCGTGGTTGGTGGTGCGCTCGATCTCTTTCACGCGCTCGGCGTGCTCCAGCGAGAAGTTTTCGGCCAGTTCGTTCAGAACGGCGTTGGCTTCGGCGGAGAAGGCTGGCACTTCCGGGATGCCGGCGTGAGCGGCCAGGCGCTGGAGCCAGCGCACTTCAACCAGAACGCGGGCACGGATCAGGCCGTACTCGCTGAAAATTGGGCGCAGGGCCTGGGTTTTGCCGGCGTAGCGGCCGTCAACAGGGGAAACCGCAGTGAGCGAAGAGAGCTGCATGGGGTGTTCTCGGACAGTCGGGCAACGAAATGGGGCGCGTATCATACATGAAAAAATCCGCCGGTCCGTCGCCAACTGACCGGCGTATTACGCGTTACAGACTACAAAGCTTTTGTTGCGCGGTGATTTACTCGCTGCGCATCAACGGATACAGCTCTTTGAGCAATTTGCGCCGACTGATGACCAGTTGCCAGCGATGACCGCCGAGCTGACGCCACAGGCGTGCAGAGCGAATGCCGGCGAGCAGCAGGGCGCGGATCTTCGAGGCATTGCTCGGCTGCTGCAAGTTGCGCATGTCGCCATGCACCTGAATGCGTTGGCGCAGCGTGCTCAGGGTGTCCTGATACAGCGCGCCGCAGGCCGCGATCACGTTTTCGTGGGCCGGGCCGAAATGCTCGACCTGCGACTGGATCTGCGGCAAGCGCTTGCCGATCACGTCGAGCATGTCGTTGCGCTTGGCCAGTTGTCGCTCAAGGCCGAGCATCGACAGGGCGTAGCGCAGCGGCTCGCGCTGCAAGGTGCTCGGGTCGCGTTCGAGGGCGCCGATCAGCGCGCGGTAACCCTCGCGCAGGTTGATATCGTCGCCGCCGTAAACATCCAGCGTGTCTTTCGGGTCGCGAACCAGCAGGCTGCCGAGCATGCAGCTCAGGCCCGCTTCGTTGGTCTGGCCGGTCTTGGCGATCCGGTCGACCAGCACGGCGGCGAGAAACACCCCGCCCAGAGCCGTCAATTGCTCCTGAGTCGGGCTCATGCCTGGCCGCTCCACGGCTCGGCGACTTCTATCACGCCGCCACCGAGGCAGATTTCACCGTCATAGAACACCACTGACTGGCCCGGCGTGACCGCGCGTTGCGGCTCGTCGAACACGGCACGATAGCCGGTCGCGGTTTTTTCCAGGGTGCAGGCCTGATCGCTCTGGCGATAACGAACCTTGGCGGTCAGTCGCAGCGGCTGGCTCAAATCGATCGGATTGACCCAATAGATTTCCGAAGCGAGCAGGGCGCTGGAGAACAGCCACGGATGGTTGTTGCCCTGGCCGACGATCAGCTCGTTGGTGTCCAGATCCTTGCGCAACACGTACCACGGCTCATCGCCGGCGTCTTTCAGACCGCCGATGCCCAGGCCCTGGCGCTGACCGATGGTGTGGTACATCAAGCCGTGGTGGCGGCCGATGACTTCGCCTTCGGTGGTCTTGATCTCGCCCGGTTGCGCCGGCAGGTATTGCTTGAGGAAATCGCTGAAACGGCGCTCGCCGATGAAGCAGATCCCGGTGGAATCCTTCTTCTTGGCGGTCGCCAGCTCGTACTTCTCGGCAATTGCACGGACTTCCGGTTTCTCCAGCTCGCCGACCGGGAACAGGGTCTTGGCGATCTGTTCGCCGCCGACGGCGTGCAGGAAGTAGCTCTGATCCTTGTTCGGATCCAGGCCCTTGAGCAGCTCGGTGCGACCATCGATGTCGCGGCGACGCACGTAGTGACCGGTGGCGATCAGGTCGGCGCCGAGCATCATGGCGTAGTCGAGGAACGCCTTGAACTTGATTTCGCGGTTGCACAGGATGTCCGGGTTCGGCGTGCGGCCGGCCTTGTATTCGGCCAGGAAGTGCTCGAACACGTTGTCCCAGTACTCGGCGGCGAAGTTGGCGGTGTGCAGCTTGACACCGATCTTGTCGCACACAGCCTGAGCATCCGCCAGGTCGTCCATGGCGGTGCAGTATTCCGTTCCGTCGTCTTCTTCCCAGTTCTTCATGAACAGGCCTTCCACTTCATAGCCCTGCTCGATCAGCAGGAGAGCGGAAACGGAAGAGTCCACGCCGCCGGACATGCCGACAATGACGCGCTTCTTGGATGTGTCAGAAGGGGCTGGATCACGCATAGGGATTCAATGAGTGTCTTGAAAAAGGACGCGATTCTATCAGGCTCACGGCCTCAAGGCTAAAGGGAAGGGCGGATCAGTTCGAGGCCGAAGCGATTGCCGGCCAGATAATCATCGATGCAGCGGATGATCAGCTCGCTGCGCCAGTGCTCGCGCAGATCCAATAATTCGTCGCGGGTCAGCCACTTGGCGCCGACGATGCCGTCGTCCAGTTGATAATCCGGGTGATGTTTCACGGCTTTGGCGCTGAAGCATACGCGCTGGTAAGTCACGCCGTTGCTTGGGGCGGTGTACAGATAAATGCCGACCACGGCGGTGGGCTCGACGTCCCAGCCGGTCTCTTCGAGGGTTTCGCGCACGGCGGCTTCGATCAGGGTTTCGTCCGGATCCAGATGGCCGGCCGGCTGATTGAGCACGTTGCGCCCGGCCTTGTGTTCCTCGACCATCAGGAAACGACCGTTGTCCTCGACGATGGTGGCGACGGTGATGTGGGGGAGCCAGTCCATAAGTCGTCCTCAATTTTCCAAATCTTGAAACACTATCCCTGTGGGAGCTGGCTTGCCAGCGATAGCGGTGGATCAATCACCATGATTGTTGGCTAATCGGCTGCCATCGCTGGCAAGCCAGCTCCCACAAGGGTTTGTGTTGTCTTCAGAAACACAAACCCCGGCACGGGGCCGGGGTTTGTGATGTTCCCTTTACAACCTTATACCAGCGCAGCAATCGCCGCGTTGAAGGTTGCGCTTGGGCGCATGGCCTTGCTGATCAGCTCGGCATTGGCGTGGTAGTAACCGCCGATGTCCACTGGCTTGCCTTGAACGGCATTGAGCTCGGCGACGATGGTCGCTTCGTTCTCGGTCAGGGTTTTGGCCAGAGTCGCGAACTGCGCTTGCAGTGCAGCGTCTTCGGTCTGGGCGGCCAGGGCTTGTGCCCAGTACATCGCCAGGTAGAAGTGGCTGCCGCGGTTGTCGATGTTGCCGACTTTGCGCGATGGCGACTTGTTGTTGTCGAGGAACTGGCCAGTGGCCTGGTCCAGGGTCTTGGACAGCACCAGCGCTTTCGGGTTGTTGTAGTTCACACCCAAGTGCTCGAGAGAAGCGGCCAGGGCCAGGAATTCACCCAGCGAATCCCAGCGCAGGAAGTTCTCTTCGACCAGTTGCTGTACGTGCTTCGGCGCCGAACCGCCGGCGCCGGTTTCGAACAGGCCACCGCCGTTCATCAGCGGCACGATCGACAGCATCTTGGCGCTGGTGCCCAGTTCCATGATCGGGAACAGGTCGGTCAGGTAGTCGCGCAGTACGTTGCCGGTCACCGAAATGGTGTCCTTGCCTTCGCGGGTGCGTTGCAGGGTGTATTTCATGGCATCGACCGGCGCCATGATCTGGATGTCCAGACCGGTGGTGTCGTGATCCTTCAGGTAAGCCTGAACCTTCTCGATCACCACGCCGTCGTGTGCGCGCATCGGGTCCAGCCAGAAAATGGCTGGAGTTGCGCTTGCACGAGCACGGTTGACGGCCAGTTTGACCCAGTCCTGGATCGGCGCGTCCTTGGTCTGGCACATGCGGAAGATGTCGCCGGCTTCAACAGCCTGTTCCATCAGCAGGGTGCCTTTGCTGTCGGTCACGCGAACCACGCCGTCGGCCTTGATCTGGAAGGTCTTGTCGTGGGAACCGTATTCTTCGGCTTTTTTAGCCATCAGGCCAACGTTTGGCACGCTGCCCATGGTGGTCGGATCGAAAGCGCCATTGGCTTTGCAATCTTCGATCACGGCCTGGTAGATGGTGGCGTAGCAACGATCCGGGATCACGGCCTTGGTGTCGTGCAGCTGGCCGTCGGTGCCCCACATCTTGCCGGAGTCACGGATCATGGCCGGCATCGAGGCGTCGACGATAACGTCGCTCGGCACGTGCAGGTTGGTGATGCCTTTGTCGGAGTTGACCATCGCCAGCGACGGACGAACGGCGTAGACCGCTTGAATGTCAGCTTCGATCTGGGCTTGCTGCTCGGCCGGCAGGGATTTGATGCGGGCGTACAGGTCGCCGATGCCGTTGTTCAGGTTGAAGCCGATTTCGGCCAGCACGTCGGCGTGCTTGGTCAGGGCGTCCTTGTAGAACTCGGCAACGATCTGACCAAACATGATCGGGTCGGAGACCTTCATCATGGTGGCTTTCAGGTGAACCGACAGCAGCACGCCTTGTTGCTTGGCGCTGTCGATTTCAGCGGCGATGAACGCGCGCAGGGCCTTTTTGCTCATCACGGAGCAGTCGAGGATCTCGCCCGCCTGAACGGTGGTCTTTTCTTTCAGGACGGTCGCGGTGCCGTCTTTGGCGATCAGTTCGATCTTCACGGCGTCAGCGGCGTCGATCAGGACAGCTTTTTCGCTGCCATAGAAATCGCCGGTGCTCATGTGAGCGACATGAGACTTGGAGTCTTTGGCCCAGGCGCCCATTTTGTGCGGGTGCTTGCGAGCGTAGTTCTTGACCGACAGCGGCGCACGACGGTCGGAGTTGCCTTCACGCAGAACCGGGTTCACGGCGCTGCCCTTGACCTTGTCGTAACGCGCCTTGGCTTCTTTTTCGGCGTCGTTGGTCACGGATTCCGGGTAGTCCGGCAGGTTGTAGCCCTGGGCTTGCAGTTCTTTGATCGCGGCCTGCAACTGCGGAACCGAAGCGCTGATGTTCGGCAGCTTGATGATGTTGGCTTCAGGCGTAACGGCCAGGTCGCCCAGTTCGGCGAGGTGGTCGGCTACGGCTTTGTCGCCCAGTTGCTCGGGGAAGCTGGCCAGAATGCGTGCTGCAAGAGAGATATCGCGGGTTTCCACGGCGATATCGGCCGAGGCGGTGTAAGCCTCGATGATCGGCAGCAGGGAATAGGTGGCGAGGGCTGGAGCTTCGTCGGTGAAGGTATAGATGATCTTCGAGCGGGTGGGCATATTCGGATTAACTCTCTCTTCTTTGCTAAAGCGTGCGCAGAAACTCGAGGGGCGCCGGGTAAGCGCGTTCGTTCAAAGTCATCCATGAACCGAATGTCGAGAATCTTCGCGGTGATGTTGGGTGCATCAGTAGAGCGTCAAGCAGTCGGACTGCGGTAACAACCCGACCAATCAGGCGGAAAGTCTCGTGCTAGAGAGGCCAGCCGTCGTGACCCTGTGGTCAGCGGGCGGCATTATACATAGGTAGCTGGCAATCTGCCGATGGTTCATATGCAACGATTCTCGTCCATTGGTCTAAAGGTCGCAGGGCGGGGTGGGGCGTAGAGTCGCCGTGAATGCTTGAGATTGGCGCTTTTCCCTTTGCTTTCAGGCTTGTACGAAACGAGATGTGGTCGCGCCCGGAACAGAGGGTTTGCGTGTTGATTCAACTGGGTTACGCTCGAACCAAGCCAGATGTTCAATCCAAACAATGGAGTTCAGCATGGGTTACAAGAAGATTCAGGTTCCAGCCGTCGGCGACAAAATCACCGTCAACGCAGACCATTCTCTCAATGTCCCTGATAACCCGATCATTCCCTTCATCGAAGGTGACGGCATTGGCGTCGACGTCAGCCCTGTGATGATCAAAGTGGTTGATGCTGCCGTAGAAAAAGCCTACGGGGGCAAGCGCAAGATTTCCTGGATGGAGGTTTATGCTGGCGAAAAAGCAACTCAGGTTTATGACCAGGACACCTGGCTGCCCCAGGAAACCCTGGACGCGGTCAAGGATTACGTGGTCTCCATCAAAGGCCCGCTGACCACTCCGGTCGGTGGCGGCATCCGTTCCCTCAACGTCGCCCTGCGCCAACAGCTTGATCTCTATGTCTGCCTGCGCCCTGTGGTGTGGTTCGAAGGTGTGCCGAGCCCGGTGAAAAAGCCTGGCGACGTCGACATGGTGATCTTCCGCGAGAACTCCGAAGACATTTATGCCGGTATCGAATGGAAGGCCGGCTCCCCTGAAGCCACCAAGGTCATCAAATTCCTGAAAGAAGAAATGGGCGTCACCAAGATCCGTTTCGACCAGGATTGCGGCATCGGCATCAAGCCGGTTTCCAAAGAAGGCACCAAGCGTCTGGTGCGCAAGGCCCTGCAATACGTGGTGGACAACGACCGCAAGTCGCTGACCATCGTGCACAAGGGCAACATCATGAAATTCACCGAAGGTGCCTTCAAGGACTGGGGTTACGAGGTGGCGAAGGAAGAATTCGGCGCCGAGCTGCTCGATGGCGGCCCATGGATGAAATTCAAGAACCCGAAAACCGGTCGTGAAGTCGTCGTCAAGGACGCCATCGCCGACGCCATGCTTCAGCAGATCCTGCTGCGTCCGGCCGAGTACGATGTGATCGCCACCCTCAACCTCAACGGTGACTACCTGTCCGACGCCCTGGCAGCGGAAGTGGGCGGTATCGGTATCGCGCCGGGTGCCAACCTGTCCGACACCGTGGCCATGTTCGAGGCGACCCACGGTACCGCGCCGAAATATGCCGGCAAGGACCAGGTCAACCCTGGCTCGGTGATCCTGTCGGCGGAGATGATGCTGCGTCACCTGGGCTGGACCGAAGCGGCCGACCTGATCATCAAGGGCACCAATGGCGCCATCAAGGCCAAGACCGTGACCTACGACTTCGAACGTCTGATGGAAGGCGCCACGCTGGTGTCTTCTTCGGGCTTCGGTGATGCGCTGATCAAGCACATGTAATAAAGCCAGCTGCAACGAAACCGCCCGGCTCGAGTAATCGAGTCGGGCGGTTTGTTTTCTGGCAGGTGTTCGGGTCGCTTCAGCTGGTCACTGACTGGTGATGAGCAGCGGACGGGGCCGCATCTTTTGCGGCTTCGACATTCTGAATTTTTGTGGCATGCAGGCCTTTGGGGCCTTGCACGATCTCGAATTTGACGATCTGCCCGGCTTTGAGGGTTTTGTATCCGTCCATTTCAATGGCGGAATAGTGGGCAAAGAAATCGATCTCCTTGCCGTCCTCGTCCTTCCCCTCGCGGGAGTCGGTGTTTATAAAACCGAACCCCTTGGCATTGTTGAACCATTTCACCTTGCCGACAGCCATGCTCAAATCCCTCTGCAACAGTCTCCATCGCTGGAGTATCATCCAATTCATCCGCAGTCGAATCCGTTAAAAAGATTGACTCCGCGGATCTTTTTTCCCCACTGTGGGTTCTATTGGTTGTAACACCGTTTTCCCGATAGTCAAGGTGACCGGGCAGTCGGAGTTGAAAACGTGTCAAGCCGCCCCCACCACTGTATTTGCACAACTGACGAACCTTTCTTTCCATGCATGCAATCAGCCAGATTCGACTAACATTCAATCAGGATCGCCCGCTTCTCCAAAAGGATCTTCCACAGGAGCACGACGACGATTCGGCAGGCGTTGCTGTTCAGGAAGCAAAGCCTGCGTTACAGGCGCCGCCGATGTACAAGGTGGTTTTGTTCAATGATGACTACACACCGATGGATTTCGTCGTCGAAGTGCTCGAGGTGTTTTTTAACCTGAATCGCGAGCTGGCGACCAAGGTCATGCTGGCCGTCCACACAGAAGGGCGGGCAGTATGTGGAGTGTTTACCCGCGACATCGCCGAGACAAAGGCCATGCAGGTCAACCAGTACGCCAGGGAAAGCCAGCATCCGCTACTCTGTGAAATCGAGAAGGACGGTTAATCGCCGACCACTTGGGTATGAGGTGAAGCTATGTTAAACCGCGAGCTCGAAGTCACCCTCAATCTTGCCTTCAAGGAGGCACGTTCGAAACGTCATGAGTTCATGACCGTCGAACACCTGCTGCTGGCCCTATTGGACAATGAGGCTGCCGCCACCGTATTGCGTGCCTGCGGCGCAAACCTCGACAAACTCAAGCACGACCTGCAGGAGTTCATCGACTCCACTACGCCACTGATCCCCGTCCACGACGAGGATCGCGAAACCCAGCCAACCCTGGGCTTCCAGCGTGTACTGCAACGTGCTGTCTTTCATGTGCAGAGCTCGGGCAAACGCGAAGTGACCGGCGCCAACGTGCTGGTTGCAATCTTCAGTGAGCAAGAGAGTCAGGCGGTGTTCCTGCTGAAACAGCAGAGCGTTGCACGCATTGATGTCGTCAACTATATCGCCCACGGCATTTCCAAAGTGCCGGGGCATGGCGATCACTCTGAAGGTGAACAAGATATGCAGGACGATGAGGGCGGTGAGTCTTCTTCTTCAGGCAATCCGCTGGACGCTTATGCCAGCAATCTCAACGAACTCGCACGCCAGGGCCGGATCGATCCGCTGGTCGGGCGTGAAACGGAAGTCGAGCGTGTCGCGCAGATTCTTGCGCGCCGTCGCAAGAACAATCCGCTGCTGGTGGGCGAGGCGGGCGTGGGTAAAACCGCGATTGCCGAAGGCCTGGCCAAGCGCATTGTCGACAACCAGGTGCCGGACCTGCTGGCCAACAGCGTCGTTTACTCACTCGATCTGGGCGCTCTGCTCGCGGGCACCAAGTATCGCGGTGACTTCGAGAAGCGCTTCAAGGCGCTGCTCAACGAGCTGAAAAAACGTCCGCAGGCGATCCTGTTCATCGACGAGATCCACACCATTATCGGTGCAGGTGCCGCTTCGGGCGGCGTCATGGATGCCTCGAACCTGCTCAAGCCGCTGCTGTCGTCTGGCGACATTCGCTGCATCGGTTCGACCACGTTCCAGGAATTCCGTGGCATCTTCGAAAAAGACCGCGCCCTGGCGCGTCGCTTCCAGAAGGTCGATGTCGTCGAGCCGTCGGTGGAAGATACCATCGGTATCCTGCGCGGTCTGAAAGGGCGCTTTGAACAGCATCACAACATCGAATACAGCGATGAGTCACTGCGCGCCGCTGCGGAACTGGCTTCGCGCTACATCAATGACCGGCACATGCCGGACAAGGCCATCGATGTGATCGACGAGGCCGGCGCTTATCAGCGTCTGCAACCGGTCGAGAAGCGTGTGAAACGCATCGAAGTCCCTGAAGTCGAGGACATCGTTGCGAAAATCGCGCGGATTCCGCCGAAGCACGTCACCAGCTCCGACAAGGAACTGCTGCGTAACCTCGAGCGTGATCTGAAGCTGACGGTGTTTGGTCAGGACGCGGCGATCGATTCGCTGTCGACTGCGATCAAATTGTCCCGTGCCGGCCTCAAGTCGCCTGACAAGCCTGTCGGTTCGTTCCTGTTCGCAGGGCCGACCGGTGTTGGTAAAACCGAAGCCGCGCGTCAATTGGCCAAGGCGTTGGGGATCGAACTGGTGCGCTTCGACATGTCCGAGTACATGGAGCGTCACACCGTATCGCGTCTGATCGGTGCGCCTCCGGGTTATGTCGGTTTCGACCAGGGCGGTCTGCTGACCGAAGCGATCACCAAGCAGCCGCATTGCGTATTGCTGCTCGATGAAATCGAGAAGGCGCATCCGGAAGTCTTCAACCTGCTGCTGCAGGTGATGGACCACGGCACGCTGACTGACAACAACGGGCGCAAGGCGGACTTCCGCAACGTGATCGTGATCATGACCACCAACGCCGGTGCTGAAACGGCGGCACGTGCTTCGATCGGCTTCACCCATCAGGACCACTCGTCCGATGCGATGGAAGTGATCAAGAAGAGCTTCACGCCGGAATTCCGCAACCGTCTGGATACCATCATTCAGTTTGGTCGCCTCAGTCATGAGGTTATCAAAAGTGTGGTGGACAAGTTCCTCACCGAACTTCAGGCGCAATTGGAAGACAAGCGTGTGCTTCTGGAGGTTACCGATGCGGCGCGCAGCTGGCTGGCGGCCGGTGGGTACGATTCGGCCATGGGCGCTCGTCCGATGGCGCGTCTGATCCAGGACAAGATCAAGCGTCCGCTGGCGGAGGAGATTCTGTTTGGCGAGCTGGCCGAGCATGGCGGTGTGGTTCACATCGACATCAAGGATGGTGAGCTGACGTTTGACTTCGAGACCACTGCAGAAATGGCCTGACGGCTGGTAAGTGAAAAGGCGCCTTCGGGCGCCTTTTTATTGTCTGTTTGTTTGGTGTGAATATCCGTTGTTGCGGTAACGGCTTCTTAGGGTTCCGCCCTTACGGCGGGTCACTTTTGGCAAACGCCCGGAATGCCGGCCCAGCCAAAAGTAACCAAAAGGTCTCTAACCCTGACGTACGGCCCCTCGCTGAGGCTCGGGGTTCCTTCGCTCCGGGATCGATCCGGGGGCATCGCCTACGGTTTGCTTCGCTGCACCTCCTCTCGATGTGTTTGGCTTCGCCAAACGGTCGCTGCGCTCCCACCCCCGGATCAATCCCTCCACTCAGCCTGCCGACGGGCCCTGTGATCAAAAGCTTTACTCGAGCTAACGCTCATCGTTTTGAGTGGGTAGGAGCGGGGCTTGTTCGGCTTTGGTTTTGTGGTGGGTTTACTCCTCACCCCAGCCCTCTCCCCGAGGAGAGGGAGCCGATTTGTGGGCTTTTCAAAACTTGAGTTCGACTCGGTACTTCACGTCGGCGTAGCTCTCCAAACACCTCGTTCAGTTCCCTCTCCCTACGGGCGGTCCGACGTTTCGGGAGGGCTAGGGTGAGGGAAGGCTCTTGATCTGGCTGTTGCTCTGGCCCTGGCTTTTGATTTTTTGCCCCTTCGGCAGGCCGAGCGGAGGTGTTCATCAGGGGGTAGGCGCGCAGCGCCGTGCGGCGAAGCCGCATACATCGAGAGGAGGTGCAGCGAAGCAAACCGTAGGCGATGCCCCCTGGTGGACACCGTAGCGAGGGAACACTGAGCCTAGGCGAAGTGCCGTACGCCGGGGCAAAAGCCTTTTGGTTCCTTTTTGGCGTTTGAAAAAGGGACTCGCTGTAAGAGCGAAACCATAAGAAGCCGTTACCGCAGCAACGGATATACACCCAAAACTCAAGCACAAACCCAAAACCCAGACAAACAAAAACGCCCGGCATTAAGCCGGGCGTCTTGTATTGACTTGATTAGCGAGCGCGGTAAGTAATACGCCCTTTGCTCAAGTCATAGGGCGTCAGCTCGACGCGCACTTTGTCACCGGTAAGAATACGAATGTAGTTCTTGCGCATCTTGCCGGAAATATGCGCGGTTACGACGTGCCCATTTTCCAACTCCACACGAAACATGGTGTTGGGCAGGGTGTCGACGACAGTGCCTTCCATTTCGAAGCTGTCTTCTTTCGACATGCAGTAAAGCCCTCGGTATCCAATGAATGGCCCGGTGCAACTGCGCCAGGCAAAAGCGGCGTGCATTGTGCCCGAAAAATGGGGTTTACGCCAAGGGGTTTAGGGTTTGCATTCAGTTCAGGATGACCCAGCGCTGATTAATGAGCAGTTCAATGGGCCGATATTGGGTCTTGTAGTTCATCTTTTTGCAGTTTTTGATCCAGTAACCCAGGTAGACCGCCTCAAGCCTCAGGCGCTGGGCTTCGGCGATTTGCCAGAGGATGGCGTAGCGCCCGAGGCTGCGGCGTTCTTCCTGCGGTTCGTAAAAGGTGTAAACCGCTGACAGGCCGTTGGGCAGGAGGTCGGTGACGGCCACTGCCAGCAACCGTCCGTCGAGCCGGAACTCGTAAAAGCGGGAGAAGGGCAGGTCGCGTACCAGAAAAGTCGAGAATTGATCACGGCTCGGCGGGTACATGTCGCCATCCGCGTGGCGCTGTTCGATGTAGCGCTGATAAAGGTCGAAATACTCTTCGCTGAACGCCGGCTTGACCGGGCGCACCTGCAAATCGCTGTTGCGTTTGAAAATGCGTTTCTGCTGCCGGTTGGGGTTGAACTGCGCAACAGGAATGCGCGCAGGCACGCAGGCATTGCAGTTCTGGCAATGCGGGCGGTACAGGTGATCGCCGCTGCGACGAAAGCCCATTTCTGACAGGTCTGCGTAGACATGCACATCCATGGGCTGGCTCGGGTCGAGAAACAGGGTCGTCGCCTGTTCCTCGGGCAGATAACTGCAAGAGTGAGGCTGAGTGGCATAAAACTTCAACCGCGCCAACTCGGTCATGATCAACCCTCAAGGGTAAGCTGGTGAATTAAGTGTAAGCCACGCGCGCAAAAGTCGCTCAGCAAACCCAGGTAGCAAGATTGGGTTGATCGAGGTATCTGGTCAGATAGTCGGCGAATGTCTGCCGTGAAATGGCCCGGGCGCCGAGGCTGTGCAGGTGGTCGGTTGGCATCTGACAGTCGATCAGCGCGAAACCCGCTTCCTTGAGATGTTGCACCAGTGTGGCAAAGCCGTACTTGGAAGCATTGTCCGCACGGCTGAACATCGACTCGCCGAAGAACAGTTGCCCCATCGCCAGGCCGTACAGGCCGCCGACCAGTTCGCCCTGATCCCAGACTTCCACCGAATGGGCAAAGCCACGTCGATGCAGTTCGATATAGGCGTCCTGCATCGCCTCGGTGATCCAGGTGCCGTCGGCGTATTCCCGGGGAGCGGCGCAAGCGCGGATCACGGCGTCGAAATCCTGATCGAAGGTTACTCGATAGCGTTGTTTACGCATCAATTTGCCAAGGCTGCGCGAGACGTGCAGTTCGTCGGGAAAAAGCACGGTGCGCGGATCCGGCGACCACCACAGAATCGGCTGACCTTCGGAAAACCACGGAAAGCAGCCGTGACGATAGGCCTGGATCAGGCGATCGGCGGACAGGTCGCCACCGGCCGCCAGCAATCCGTTGGGATCGCGCATGGCCTTTTCCAGTGGCGGGAAAGTCAGTGAGTTGCGTTGTAACCAAGTCAGCATGGCGTCCGGGCTTGCAGAAGGGGAGGGCGGTGGGCGCTGGGCCCGCGGTAAAGTGTGCCGGGAAATGACGCGAATGTCCTCCGTTGCAGTACGGCTTTTGCGTAGCTGCAACTTGAGCATCCGGATGCGGTCGTAATCGGGCGTTGCACCGGTGCGAGCAAGCTTGCCGACGTCAATGTGTGGCGTTCATGGGAGATGAGGTGCGCATGCTTCGCTACGTTCATCAAATACACCTCATAAGCCTTTGTCACAAAAGACAATGCATGCTCAAATTGAACGCCGGGTATTGTGCGTTTGGCTATGCTTGAACCAGAGACCTGGAAGCATGGCATCGAACGCGCAAACCCGTACAATGCCGGGCTGTTACAGAATATTCGCCGCGTGCCGTGTTTATAAAAGGCGGGGCGCAGTGTTAAAAGTAGTCTCCGTTGCGCCCGTCAATTTTTTACCTGCCTGGATTGGGCAGTTTTTTATCGTCATTCAATAGATGGACGCGCCTCTGGCGCAGGAAAAGAAGCGTTTTGAAGAAATCCACGGAAGCACCAAAAACAGTCGTTCCGCTTTGGCGCCAGCAATTGCACTACCGGCTCAAGGAAGGTGCATTGATCGCCATCGGCGCCTTGTGCCTGTTCCTGATGATGGCTTTGCTGACCTACGGCAAGGACGATCCGGGCTGGAGCCACAACAGCAAGATCGATGACGTGCAGAATTTCGGTGGCCCGGCGGGCTCCTACAGCGCCGACATCCTGTTCATGGTGCTGGGTTACTTCGCGTACATCTTCCCGTTGCTGCTGGCGATCAAGGCGTATCAGATCTTCCGTCAGCGCCACGAGCCGTGGCAGTGGAGCGGCTGGCTGTTCTCCTGGCGCCTGATCGGCCTGGTGTTTCTGGTGTTGTCCGGCGCCGCGCTGGCGCACATTCATTTCCATGCACCCACCGGATTGCCGGCCGGCGCGGGTGGTGCGCTGGGTGAAAGCCTTGGTGACCTGGCCCGCAATGCCCTGAACATTCAGGGCAGTACGTTGCTGTTCATTGCGCTCTTCCTGTTCGGCCTGACGGTGTTCACCGATCTGTCGTGGTTCAAGGTGATGGACATCACCGGCAAGATCACCCTCGACCTGTTCGAACTGTTCCAGGGCGCGGTCAACCGTTGGTGGTCGGCGCGTACCGAGCGCAAGCAACTGGTCGCGCAGCTGCGTGAAGTCGACGATCGCGTGCATGACGTGGTTGCACCGACGGTCACCGACAAACGCGAGCAGGCCAAGGTCAAGGAGCGTCTGATCGAGCGCGAACAGGCCCTGAGCAAGCACATGTCCGAGCGCGAGAAACAGGTGCCGCCGGTCATCGCCCCGGCCCCGGTCAAGGCGCCGGAGCCAAGCAAGCGCGTGCAGAAAGAGAAGCAGGTGCCGTTGTTCGTCGACAGCGCCGTGGAAGGCACCTTGCCACCGATCTCGATCCTCGATCCCGCGGAAAAGAAACAACTCAATTATTCGCCTGAATCCCTGGCCGCGGTCGGCCACTTGCTGGAGATCAAGCTCAAGGAATTCGGCGTCGAAGTCACCGTGGATTCGATCCATCCCGGCCCGGTCATTACCCGTTACGAAATCCAGCCTGCTGCGGGCGTGAAGGTCAGCCGAATCGCCAACCTGGCAAAAGACCTTGCGCGTTCGCTGGCCGTGACCAGCGTGCGGGTGGTGGAAGTGATTCCGGGCAAGACGACGGTCGGTATCGAGATCCCTAACGAAGACCGGCAGATCGTGCGCTTCTCCGAAGTGCTGTCGACCCCCGAGTACGACAACTTCAAATCGCCAGTCACTCTGGCCCTGGGCCACGACATCGGCGGCAAACCGGTCATCACCGATCTGGCAAAGATGCCGCACCTGCTGGTGGCCGGTACCACCGGTTCCGGTAAGTCGGTGGGCGTGAACGCGATGATCCTGTCGATCCTGTTCAAATCCGGCCCGGACGACGCCAAGCTGATCATGATCGACCCGAAAATGCTCGAGCTGTCGATCTACGAAGGCATTCCACACCTGCTGTGCCCGGTCGTGACCGACATGAAGGACGCCGCCAACGCCCTGCGCTGGAGCGTGGCCGAGATGGAACGTCGCTACAAGCTGATGGCGAAGATGGGCGTGCGAAACCTGTCCGGCTTCAACGCCAAGGTCAAGGAAGCCCAGGATGCCGGCGAGCCGCTGAGCGATCCGCTGTACAAACGCGAAAGCATCCACGACGAAGCGCCGCTGTTGCAGAAGCTGCCGACCATCGTCGTGGTCGTGGACGAATTCGCCGACATGATGATGATCGTCGGCAAGAAGGTCGAAGAACTGATCGCCCGTATCGCCCAGAAGGCGCGTGCGGCCGGTATCCACCTGATCCTTGCTACCCAGCGGCCGTCGGTGGACGTGATCACCGGTCTGATCAAGGCCAACATCCCGACCCGGATGGCGTTCCAGGTGTCGAGCAAGATCGACTCCCGGACCATTATCGACCAGGGCGGCGCCGAGCAACTGCTCGGCCACGGTGACATGCTGTACATGCCGCCGGGCACCAGCCTGCCGATTCGGGTTCACGGCGCCTTCGTGTCCGACGATGAAGTTCACCGGGTGGTTGAAGCCTGGAAACTGCGCGGCGCGCCGGAATACAACGACGACATCCTCAACGGTGTCGAAGAGGCGGGCAGTGGTTTTGAAGGCAGCAGCGGCGGCGGTGACGGCGACGATCCGGAAGCCGACGCGCTGTACGACGAAGCCGTGCAGTTCGTACTGGAAAGCCGTCGCGCCTCCATCTCCGCTGTACAGCGCAAGCTGAAGATCGGTTACAACCGTGCCGCGCGCATGATCGAAGCCATGGAAATGGCCGGGGTCGTGACGTCGATGAACACCAACGGTTCCCGCGAAGTCCTGGCCCCTGGCCCGGTACGCGACTGATTCGATTGATCCAAATGCAATGGGCGGTGCATGAAGCGCCGTCCTCTTTCCCACGAGTATTCAAGAGGACTCCCATGCGTCTTATCCGCATGTTGCTGCCGGTACTGGCTTTGACCACCCTCACGGCTCACGCCGATGACAAGGATGTGGCTCGCCTGACCCAATTGCTCGAAACATCCAAGACCCTGACCGCCAACTTCTCCCAGCTGACCCTCGACGGCAGCGGCACCCAGTTGCAGGAAACCACCGGCGACATGACCCTGCAGCGTCCGGGCCTGTTCTACTGGCACACCAATGCGCCCGCCGAGCAGACCATGGTCTCCGACGGCAAGAAAGTCACCCTGTGGGACCCGGACCTGGAACAGGCCACCATCAAGAAGCTCGATGAACGTCTGACCCAGACCCCGGCACTGTTGCTGTCCGGCGACGTATCGAAAATCAGCCAGAGCTTCGACATCACCGCCAAAGAGGCCGGCGGCGTGATCGACTTCACCCTGAAGCCGAAAACCAAGGACACCCTGTTCGACAGCCTGCGTCTGTCGTTCCGCAACGGTCTGGTCAATGACATGCAACTGATCGACAGCGTCGGCCAGCGCACCAACATCCTGTTTACCGGTGTGAAGGCCAACGAAGCGGTCCCGGCATCGAAGTTCAAGTTCGACATCCCGAAGGGTGCCGATGTGATTCAGGAATAAACACAGAGGTTTCAACAGTACGTGATGGATCTGTTTCGCAGTGCACCGATTGCCCAGCCACTGGCCGCCCGTTTGCGGGCGACCAATCTGGATGAGTACGTCGGTCAGGAACACGTGCTCGCTCGCGGCAAGCCTCTGCGCGAAGCGCTGGAGCAGGGTGCCCTGCATTCGATGATCTTCTGGGGCCCGCCGGGCGTGGGCAAGACCACGCTGGCGCGGTTGCTGGCGGAAGTCTCGGATGCGCATTTCGAAACGGTCTCCGCGGTGCTGGCCGGGGTCAAGGAGATCCGTCAGGCGGTGGAAATCGCCAAGCAGCAGGCCGGCCAATACGGCAAGCGCACGATTCTGTTTGTCGATGAAGTACACCGCTTCAACAAGTCTCAACAGGACGCCTTCCTGCCGTACGTTGAAGACGGCACGCTGATCTTCATTGGCGCCACCACCGAAAACCCTTCGTTCGAACTGAACAACGCATTGCTGTCGCGGGCGCGAGTCTATGTACTCAAGAGCCTCGACGAAGCGGCGTTGCGCAAACTGGTGCACCGCGCACTCACCGAAGAGCGTGGTCTGGGCAAGCGTCATCTGACCCTCAGCGATGAAGGCTTCCAGATGCTGCTGTCTGCCGCCGACGGCGATGGCCGGCGCCTGCTGAACCTGCTGGAAAACGCCTCGGATCTGGCTGAAGACAACAGTGAGATGGGCACCGAGCTGTTGCAAAGCCTGCTCGGCGACACTCGCCGGCGCTTCGACAAGGGCGGCGAAGCGTTCTACGACCAGATTTCCGCGCTGCACAAGTCAGTGCGCGGCTCCAATCCGGATGGTGCGCTGTACTGGTTTGCGCGAATGATCGACGGCGGCTGCGATCCGCTGTACCTCGCCCGGCGCGTGGTGCGCATGGCCAGCGAAGACATCGGCAACGCCGATCCTCGTGCCTTGAGTCTGTGCCTCGCCGCGTGGGAAGTGCAGGAACGTCTCGGCAGCCCGGAAGGTGAGTTGGCAGTGGCTCAGGCCATCACTTATCTGGCCTGTGCGCCGAAAAGCAACGCGGTGTACATGGGCTTCAAGACCGCGCTGCGCGCCGCCGCCGAACATGGCTCGCTGGAAGTGCCGCTGCACCTGCGCAATGCGCCGACCAAATTGATGAAGCAATTGGGTTATGGCGACGAATACCGTTATGCCCACGACGAGCCAGACGCCTACGCGGCCGGCGAAGACTATTTCCCGGAAGAACTCGACCCGATTCCGTTCTACCAGCCGGTGCCCCGTGGCCTGGAGTTGAAGATCGGCGAAAAGCTCAACCACCTCGCCCAACTTGATCGATTAAGCCCCCGGCAGCGGAGAAAATAGTGGTTCCACTGATCGTTGCAGTCTCCGTCGGCGGGATTGCCGGCACCTTGTTGCGCTTCGCCACCGGCAATTGGGTCAACGCCAATTGGCCGCGGCACTTCTATACCGCGACGCTGGCCGTTAATATCGTGGGCTGTCTGCTGATTGGCGTGCTGTACGGCCTGTTTTTGATACGCCCGGAAATACCGATTGAGGTGCGTGCCGGGTTGATGGTCGGCTTCCTCGGGGGGCTGACGACTTTTTCATCCTTTTCACTGGATACGGTGCGCCTGCTGGAAAGCGGGCAAGTGCCGCTGGCCCTGGGCTATGCGGCCATCAGCGTATTCGGCGGGCTGCTCGCGACCTGGGCCGGCCTGTCCCTGACCAAACTTTGATAACGAGAAACCGACATGCTCGATTCCAAACTGTTACGTAGCAACCTTCAGGACGTAGCGGACCGCCTGGCTTCCCGTGGCTTTGCCCTGGATGTCGCGCGCATCGAAGCGCTGGAAGAACAGCGCAAGACCGTCCAGACCCGCACCGAAGCACTGCAGGCTGAGCGTAACGCGCGTTCCAAATCCATCGGTCAGGCCAAGCAGCGCGGCGAAGACATCGCGCCGCTGATGGCGGACGTCGAGCGCATGGCGGGCGAACTGAGCGCCGGTAAAGTCGAGCTGGACGCGATCCAGACCGAACTGGATTCGATCCTGCTGGGTATCCCGAACCTGCCGCACGAATCGGTTCCGGTCGGTGAAGACGAAGACGGCAACGTCGAAGTCCGTCGCTGGGGCACCCCGACCGCTTTCGATTTCCCGGTACAGGACCACGTGGCCCTGGGCGAGAAATTCGGCTGGCTCGACTTCGAAACTGCCGCCAAGCTGTCGGGCGCACGTTTCGCCCTGCTGCGCGGCCCGATTGCCCGCCTGCACCGCGCACTGGCGCAGTTCATGATCAACCTGCACGTCACCGAGCACGGCTACGAAGAGGCCTACACGCCTTATCTGGTTCAGGCTCCGGCGCTGCAAGGCACCGGCCAATTGCCGAAGTTCGAAGAGGACCTGTTCAAGATCGCTCGCGAAGGCGAAGCCGATCTGTACCTGATCCCGACCGCCGAAGTGTCGCTGACCAACATCGTGGCCGGTGAAATCGTCGATTCGAAACAGCTGCCGATCAAGTTCGTCGCTCACACTCCGTGCTTCCGCAGCGAAGCCGGCGCGTCGGGTCGTGACACTCGCGGCATGATCCGTCAGCACCAGTTCGACAAGGTCGAGATGGTGCAGATCGTCGAGCCGTCGAAGTCGATGGAAGCGCTGGAAAGCCTGACCGCCAACGCCGAGAAAGTTCTGCAACTGCTGGGTCTGCCTTACCGCACCCTGGCGCTGTGCACCGGCGACATGGGCTTCAGCGCGGTCAAGACGTACGACCTGGAAGTGTGGATCCCGAGCCAGGACAAATACCGTGAAATCTCGTCGTGCTCCAACTGCGGCGACTTCCAGGCCCGCCGTATGCAGGCGCGTTTCCGCAACCCGGAAACCGGCAAGCCTGAGCTGGTGCACACCCTGAACGGTTCCGGTCTGGCGGTCGGTCGTACCTTGGTGGCCGTGCTGGAAAACTATCAGCAGGCCGACGGTTCGATCCGTGTGCCGGACGTGCTGAAGCCGTACATGGGTGGCCTTGAGGTCATCGGTTAAATGAAATATCTGCCGCTGTTTCACAACCTGCGCGGCAGTCGTGTGTTGGTTGTCGGTGGGGGGGAGATTGCCTTGCGCAAGTCCCGCCTGCTGGCCGATGCCGGTGCGCTGCTGCGGGTGGTCGCACCTGAAATCGAAGCGCAACTGCGCGAACTGGTTGCCGCCAGCGGTGGCGAATGCCTGCTGCGTGGCTACACCGAAACGGATCTGGACGGTTGCGGGCTGATCATTGCCGCCACCGATGACGAAGCCTTGAACGCGCAAGTCTCCGCCGATGCCCATCGGCGCTGCGTGCCGGTCAATGTGGTCGATGCGCCGGCGCTGTGCAGCGTGATTTTCCCGGCGATTGTCGATCGTTCACCGCTGATCATCGCGGTCTCCAGTGGCGGCGATGCGCCGGTGCTGGCCCGACTGATTCGCGCCAAGATCGAAACCTGGATTCCCTCGACCTACGGCCATCTGGCCGGTCTGGCCGCGCGGTTTCGCGATCAGGTCAAAGGCCTGTTTCCCGATGTGCAGCAACGTCGCGGTTTTTGGGAAGACGTGTTCCAGGGGCCGATTGCTGATCGCCAACTGGCAGGACAGGGCGCCGAAGCCGAACGTTTGCTGCAAGCCAAGATTGACGGCGAAGCCATGGTCACGACCGGTGAGGTGTATCTGGTGGGCGCAGGACCGGGCGATCCGGATCTGCTGACCTTCCGCGCCTTGCGCCTGATGCAGCAAGCCGATGTGGTGCTGTACGACCGCTTGGTCGCTCCGGCGATTCTTGAACTGTGCCGTCGCGATGCCGAGCGGGTCTACGTCGGCAAGCGTCGCGCCGATCACGCCGTGCCGCAGGATCAGATCAACCAGCAACTGGTGGATCTGGCCAAGGCCGGCAAGCGTGTGGTGCGGTTGAAGGGCGGGGATCCGTTCATTTTCGGCCGTGGCGGCGAAGAGATCGAGGAACTGGCGGCCCATGGCATCCCGTTCCAGGTGGTGCCGGGCATCACGGCGGCCAGCGGTTGCGCGGCGTATGCCGGGATTCCGCTGACCCATCGCGATTATGCGCAGTCGGTGCGTTTCGTCACCGGGCACTTGAAGGACGGTTCCACCGACCTGTTGTGGGCGGACCTTGTCGCGCCGGCGCAGACCTTGGTGTTCTACATGGGCCTGGTGGGATTGCCGATCATCTGCGAGCAGTTGATCAAGCATGGTCGCGCCGCCGATACCCCGGCAGCGCTGATCCAGCAGGGCACCACGGTCAATCAGCGGGTCTTCACCGGCACGCTGGCCGACCTGCCGCGTCTGGTGGCGGAGCATGAAGTGCATGCGCCGACGCTGGTGATCGTCGGCGAAGTGGTGCAACTGCGCGAGAAACTGGCGTGGTTCGAGGGCGCTCAGGGTCAAATCTGACGACTCTGAAGGGATTGTTCCCACGCTGTGGGAACAATCCTGCTTTCAACCTCTGCGCCAGACTCCTTTCCCGCCCAACCGGTCCCGGTCATGGGCAACAGTGAAATCCTGCTTCGGCCCCTTCGGCACAACCCCGGTCGGGTTGATGGTCTTGTGGCTGCCGTAGTAGTGATGCTTGATGTGCTGGAAATCCACGGTCTCGGCAACGCCCGGCCATTGGTACATCTCACGCAGCCAGTTCGACAGGTTCGGATAATCGCTGATCCGCCGCAGATTGCATTTGAAGTGCCCGTGGTACACCGCGTCGAAACGGATCAGCGTGGTGAACAACCGCACGTCCGCCTCGGTGAGGTATTCGCCCGTCAGATACCGGTTGGCGTCGAGCACCTGCTCCAGATGATCCAGTTCGGCAAACACATCATCGAACGCTTCTTCATAGGCGTTCTGCGAGGTGGCAAACCCGGCGCGGTACACGCCGTTGTTCACGGCGGGGTAGATCCGCTCGTTCAGCGCATCGATTTCGCCGCGTAATGGTGCCGGATAGAAGTCCAGATCGTTGCCGGTCAAGTCATCGAAGGCGCTGTTGAACATGCGGATGATCTCCGCCGATTCATTGCTGACGATGCGCTTGAGCTTCTTGTCCCACAGCACCGGCACGGTGACGCGACCGGTGTAGTCGGCGGTGTCAGCGGTGTAGCGCTGGTGCATGAAATCGAAGTGGTCGAGTTTGTCGCCGGTCGAACCGAGGTTCTGATCGAAGGTCCAGCCGTTTTCCAGCATCAGCCAGCTGACGACGGAAACGTCGATCAGACTTTCCAGGCCCTTGAGCTTGCGCAGGATCAGCGTGCGATGAGCCCATGGACAGGCGAGAGAGACATAAAGGTGATAACGCCCGGCTTCGGCGGCGAAACCGCCTTCACCGCTCGGGCCCGGCTCGCCGTTGCGAGTGACCCAGTTACGGCGCTGCGCCTGTTCGCGCTGGAACGCGCCGTCCTTGCTGCTTTCGTACCACTTGTCCTGCCAGCGGCCGTCGACGAGTAAACCCATGATCAAGACTCCAGAAACCAGTAATCGTTGGAGCCGAGTCTATTCCGATGAGTTCGAACAAAAAGCGCAAAGATCGGGCGTTTATGATCGGTTAAATCGATTTATCCCGCGCGGCCCAGTATTGCTCGGCAGTTTCGAAAGCCTGCTCACGGCTCTGACCGAGGCCACGCAGTGCCAACGCCATGGTCGAAATCAGCGCCATTTGCGGGTAACTGTCGATCACATCCCCACGCCAGACGGCCTTCAAATGCTCGATATCCAGCGAAGAAGGTTTGACGTGACGCTGCGCCGACAGCTGCGGCCATTCCTCGTCCCAGCTCTCGCCGCCAGTGGTGCCGTACAAGTGGCTGTCGGCATCCGGATTGATCTCGATTTCGCCGCCGTCGCCCTTGATCACGATTGCGGTGTCGCCAAGCAGCCCGCTGGCATCGCGATGCACCGCTTGATAACCGGGATGGAAAATACTCTGCAGACCGCAACGCGCACCCAGCGGATTGAGAATCCGCGCCAGCGAATGAATCGGCGAGCGCAGACCGAGGGTGTTGCGCAGGTCGATCATCCGTTGCAGCTGCGGCGCCCAGTCCACCAGCGGCATGAACGCCAGTCCACCGTTATCCAGCGCCGCGCCGACCTGTTGCCAGTTGCGACACAGTGGGATTTTCAGCTGACCGAGCAATTGTTCGGAATACAAACGCCCGGCGGTGTGGGCGCCGCCGCCGTGCATGAAGATACGCACGCCGTTCTGTGCCAGGCACTTGGCGACCAGCAGATACCATGGCAGGTGACGCTTCTTGCCGGCATAGGTCGGCCAGTCCAGATCGACGTTCAGTGCTGGCGCCTGCAAGCGCTCGCGCAGGGCCTCGGTGAACCCGGCCATTTCCTCGGCGCTTTCTTCCTTGTGCCGCAGTAGCATCAGGAAGGCGCCGAGCTGGGTTTCTTCGACCGCTTCGTCGAGCACCATGCCCATGGCTTCCCGCGCTTCCTCGCGGGTCAGGTCGCGGGCGCCGCGCTTGCCCTTGCCGAGGATGCGCACGAACTGGGCGAACGGATGTTCGGCGGGCGTTTCGAGGGGCAGCGCTGGATAGTCGGTCATAGGCAATTCGTCGGTTTGGGCAGGCCCGCCAGTTTCGCGGCGAGTTTGGCAGGGGTGCCTTTGAACAGTCGGTTCAGGTGCAGGCTGTTGCCTTTCTCCGCGCCGAGCTTGAGCGCGGTGTACTTGATCAGCGGCCGGGTGGCCGGAGACAACTGGAATTCGGCATAGAAGCTGCGCAGCAGTTCGAGGATTTCCCAATGTTCCGGGCTCAGCTCGATGTCTTCGGCAGCGGCGAGGGCGCTGGCGACTTCGGCCGACCAGTCGTTGAGGTCGACCAGGAAGCCGTCCTTGTCCAGTTCGATGGCGCGGGTGCCGACGGTCAGCGCATTCATAGCCAGGAGTTGACCTTGTCGTGGTGGATCGACAACTCGACGAAGGCGGGGTAATCGATGGCTTCGGCCCAGTCCGGAACCTGCACGGCACGGGCTTGCGCGTCTTCGGCCAGCACGAACAATTTCACCTGACGAGATTCCAGCGCACTGAACGGCGCAGTGCCAGGTTGCAGCGCATAAGCGGCATCGCCCGACAGCAACAGCGCATCGCTGGCACCCAGCAGGCGCAGGCAACTGGTCAGGCGTTCGTCACCGAACGGGGAGTGGGACAATACATGCAAAGTCGACATCAGAGGGTGATCACCTGGTCGTAACGGTCAATGAGGGCGGTGATTTGCTCGGCGGCCAAAGGCTGCGCCTCGTCCAGTGAGCGATCGCCGAGGCCGCGCGCACTGGCGCTGTCGGCGCAGTAGAACAGCTCTTCGACGCCGAACATCGGCAGCGCTTGCAGGTTGGCGCTCAGGTCTTTCTGCTGCAGTGCCTTGGCGTTTTGCCCGGCCGCCAGTTGCAACACACCGTCATCGAGAAACAGCAGACCGATCGGCAGATCGAAGGCGCCGCCGGCGAGTACGATGTCCAGCGCTTCGCGGGCGCCGGGGCCGGACCACGGCGATTGGCGGCTGATGATCAAAAGGGATTTGGCCATGTCAGGCGCCTCCGAAACAGATCAGGCGGTCGGCATCCTGCACCGCGTCATGCAACTGGCCGAGGCCGGACAATTCCCACGGCGCGCTGACGGCCACGGCATCACGCTGATAACGCCCGGCTTCCTCGGTATTCAACACGCCACGGCGCAGGGCCGCGGCGATGCACACCACGCCGTCGAGGTTTTGTTCGGTGATGAAAGATCGCCACTGCTTGGGCAGGTTCAGTTCGTCCTGCGGTGTGACCACCGCGTCGGACGCGTTGTGGACGCCGTCCTGATAGAAAAACAGCCGGACAATCTCATGTCCGCCGGCCAGTGCGGCTTGGGCGAATAGCAGGGCGCGGCGCGAGGAGGGCGCATGGGCGGCGGAAAACAGCGCAATGGCGAACTTCATGACGGACTCGATCAGCAAAACTGCGGCCATGATAAAGCTTTCTCGGCGGGGCGGCGAAGTCGATGTTTCCCGTGTCCGTCCTGATGCGATCAGGTGTCTGTCAGCGCGGCATGTAGCCCAACTGCCAGCGCCGCGGAATTTTCAGGGTCAGCAGCCCCAGAACGCCAGCGAACAGACCGCTGACCAGCATCGCCCGAAGTCCCAGATGATGCTCCAGCACCGCCCCCAGAATGGCGCCGACCAGCATCCCGCTCCACGGCACCATTTGCACCCGCCAGCCGCTTCGCCGTTCGCCGAGCACCCAGCGGCCCAATCCACGGCCGAATCGGGACAGGGCGCCGGTGACGTACGTCAGCCCGACCGGCAGACCGTTCACTTCCTCCACCGCTGCGTTGAGCATACCCATCGCAACAATCGCTGCCAGCAGGGCCGGCAGTTGCGTGTCAAAGGGCCAGGCTGCCAAACAGAGCAGAGCGGCGATGGACAACAACAGGGGCAGCGCCCGCCGTCCACCCAGTCGGCTGACTACAACCCCGAGGGCATTACCGACAATGAACGTCGCGACGAGCAGGATCAGCCTTATTGTCAGTCCGCTGTCGCCATCGCTGATCGCCACCGCCAGCCGCGTGGTGTTGCCGCTCATGAAGGAAACGAAATCGCCGCTGGCCATGAAGCCGATAGCGTCGGTCATGCCGGCCAGTACCGACAGGCTGGCAACCAGCGCCAGGCCCACACGGCCGCGCCATTTCTGTATGTGAAGATGTCCGGGGCTGGCGCGGTGGGTCGAAGTCGAAGGCAGCATCGATAAAGCGTCCTTGAGCAGGGGTTATGGTTCTATGCCATACAGATCGCAGTATTCCAGCCAGTCCATGCCGGCCATTTCCGCCACTTCGCGATGCACATCCAGGCGTTGCGCCTGATATTCCTCGGGCGTCGCGGCAGTCAGTTGCAAGGTCAGTTCCCAGGCAAACAATCCTTGGCCTTCGGCCTCGGCTTCGAAGGCTTCGTGCAGGCGTTCTTCGCGGTACTGCGCCTGCGTTTCGCCCTTGGCCTGGGCCAGCAGCGGGTTGAGGTGGTCAAGGGCTTCGCGCAGTTCCGGACGCGCATCGAGAAACAGTTTCAGGGCCTGTTCGTGTCGCTGGTCAGTAGGCGCCATGGGCTTTCCTTGTAAGGCTGATGAACGTTAATGTGCCGCAGCGGCCGGCATGTGTCGCGCTCTAAATGCAGTAAAGCAGAACGATTTTTCCGGCTGCGGTGATACAGTCCGCTTTTTTCCGAATGAGCGAATGCAATGCGAATGCTGATGGTGGCACTGGCGGCAACCCTGCTGGCCGGTTGCGCGGGCTCGGCGATGGAAGACGCCCGCACGCAAACCCCTTACAAGACCCTGAGCTCGGAGAAGCCCGAAAAAGACGTGGCCCGATGCGTTCAGTTCGCCTGGCAGGACGAGGCGGTGTTCGGCGTGGACGCGGCGGCGTATCTGCAACCGGGCAAGAAGGGCGGTTCGACGGTCTACACGCGCTCGGCGGAGTCGTTCGTCGACTTGAGCACGGATGCGTCCGGCACCGTGCTGAATTACTACGCGCAGAAGGATGATTTTGTGGCCAAGCGCCGCTTGGCGGCGTTGGCGACCTGTCTGTAATGGGCAGCTGAATGCGTTGACGCTACGCGACCCTCGCCAGCCTGCGGGCGGGGGTCGCTGAATTCAATCAATCAAACGCTTCTGGAAAAAATGCCGCTTGTGCCCCAGCGGATAATCCACAATCTCGCCACACTCGGTATACCCCAGTTTTTTGTAGAACCCGGGCGCCTGAAAATCAAAGGTATCGAGCCAGATCCCCACGCAGTCTTTTTCTCGGGCGAACTCCTCGACCATGTTCATCAGCTTCGAGCCGATGCCCTGTCCCCGGCCTTGTTCCGGCACCGCCAGTAACTCGATAAACAACCACCGATAGAATGTGTGCCCATAAAGGCCACCGAGGATTGCGTCGTTGTCGTCGCGCACCAGCAGCGCGACCGGTTCGTACAGCGACGGCCCGGCCTTGGCGATGTTATGGGCACGCAGCGGCGCCAGGATGGCCGCGCGCTGTTCTTCGGTGGGGTCCTGTGACAGCTCGATCCGCAACGTCATGTTGTCTTCCTTGTAGTAATGAATCGGCAGCCTATCGCGCTACCGTCGGTTGAAGCAATCGCTTGGAACCGTTGCTCCTGCGCCGCGGTCTAGCCCTTCAGGGCGTCCATCCGGAACGCGTTTGCCTGGGAGATTCCATGAACATTTTCGAAGCCCTGCGTGAAAGCCACGATCGTCAGCGGACCTATGCGAAATCGTTGATCAAGACCAGCGGTGACACCCCGGAAAGGGTCGAGGCCTACAAGCAGTTGAAGGCTGAGCTGCAAGCCCATGAAACGGCTGAAGAGCGCCATTTCTATATTCCGCTGATGGAGTACGACAACGGTATCGACCTCAGTCGGCATGCCATCGCCGAGCACCATGAAATGGACGAAATGATGGAAGAGCTCGACGAGACCGAGATGTCCAGCCCGGCCTGGTTGGCCACGGCGAAAAAGCTTTCGGAGAAGGTCCATCACCACTTGCAGGAAGAAGAGCAGAAATTCTTCCAGATGGCCGGCAAATTGCTCGACGACAAGCAAAAGGTACAGCTCGCCGGGCAGTATCAAAAGGAGTTCGAGGCACAGCTTCCCTGAACCGGTAAATGCGGGTTTTTGTAATAACGCGGTGTAGTCCTTTTGCCCTTCGTTGGGTGAGCGTCGTCGTAATGCACTGTGTTTATATACAGTGTTTTCGGCGTTTTTCGAGTTTCGCCAAGGCAGACTGCGACAAAACCGCCGATGGACAAAAAATCCCCCTCCGTTAGCTTGAAGGCCTCTCCTCGGACAGGAGAGTTCTTAAATCAACGGAGTGAAAAACATGAACCAACCACAAGCTCAAACCCAACTGCGACACGGTCGCGTCATCTCCCCTGCAAGCCGCGGTGCGGTGGCCATCGAGCAAGGATTGCTCGGTGGCTGGCAGGTCAACGAAATGGAAGGTGGCAAGAACTTTCCGGCGCTGGCAGCCGGCCCGTTCCCCGCGCCGTTCGAAAGCGACAATCCGAGCGTCGTGCCGCCGGCTGACGGCTATATTCTCAGCGGCGGCAAAAACGACGCACGTGACTGCGTGAACTTCACCGCAGAAGAAATGAGCAAGAAGCTCGGGCGTCCGTTCTCCTGGCCGCTGCTCAATGTCACGCCTGGCCAGACCCTTGAGGTCAAGTGGGAGTACACCGCGCCGCACACCACCCGCGGTTACCGCTGGCTGATCACCAAGGATGGCTGGGACCCCAAACAACGCATCACCCGAGCGCAACTGGAGGCTCAACCGTTCGCCGAGGATTTCTATCCGCAAGTGCCGTACTACAGTCATGCGGCGGAATTGAAAGCCAAGGTCAATCACGCGGTGAAACTGCCGGACAACAAGCACGGGCATCACGTCATCGTCCTGATGTGGATCGTCGCCAACACCGGCAACGCCTTCTATCAGGCCTTCGATGTGGACTTCAAATAAGCCCGCAACGTCAAACTCACACGTTCTGAAGGATTAGAACATGTCAAACATCGACTTTACCCTATTGAAAAGCCAGGCCAGCGACGCCGCGTCGCTGATGCCGAGCCTTGCCGGCAAGAAGATCCTCATGGGCTTCTGGCACAACTGGCCGGCCGGCCCGAGCGATGGTTACCAGCGCGGCCAGTTCGCCAACATCACCCTGGAAAACGTGCCCAAGGAATACAACGTGGTTGCGGTGGCCTTCATGACGGGCAGCGGGATTCCGACCTTCAAGCCGTTCAACGTCTCCGATGCCGAGTTTCGCCGTCAGGTCGGCGTGCTCAACAGTCAGGGACGGGCCGTGCTGATTTCACTGGGCGGTGCCGATGCGCACATCGAATTGCGCGCCGGTCAGGAGCAACCGCTGGCCAATGAAATCATCCGTCTGGTGGAAACCTACGGTTTTGATGGCCTGGACATCGATCTTGAGCAGAGCGCGATTGATTTCGCTGCCAACAAGACCGTCCTGCCGGCCGCGCTGAAACTGGTCAAGGATCACTACGCCGGCCAGGGCAAGCATTTCATCATCAGCATGGCGCCGGAGTTCCCGTACCTGACCACCTCCGGCAAATACGTCGGTTATCTGCAGGCGCTGGAAGGCTATTACGACTTCATCGCTCCGCAGTTCTACAACCAGGGTGGCGACGGGGTCTGGGTGCCGGAGGCCAATAACGGCAACGGGGCGTGGATCGCTCAGAACAACGACGCGATGAAAGAGGACTTCCTCTATTACCTGACCGAGAGCCTGGTCACCGGCACTCGCGGTTTTACGAAGATCCCGGCGGACAAGTTCGTCATCGGCCTGCCGTCCAACGTCGATGCTGCTGCCACCGGTTACGTGATCGACAAAACCGTGGTCGGCAACGCGATGAAACGCCTGGCGGTCAAAGGGCATCCGATCAAGGGCCTGATGACCTGGTCGGTGAACTGGGACAACGGCACCAGCAAGGATCGCGTGCCGTACAACTGGGAATTCAGTCGGCGTTATGGACCACTGATTCACGGGGCGCCGTCTGCGGCGCAGGGCACTGATGCCGCAACGGTGAACGTCGCTCATCAGTAGTCAGTGAAGGAAAAGCCCGGTAGCGCTGCCGGGCTTTTTTCGTCGGCGGTTCGCATTATTTCACCTACCATGGCCATCTTCCGATGACAAAAAAGGATCAGGCGTCATGTCCAACACAGCCGAGCGGGTCAACATCGTCGATACCCAGGTGTTGTCCCACGACTGGTATCTGCTCAAGAAAATCACCTTCGACTATCACCGTAACAACGGTGACTGGCAGCGTCAGACGCGCGAGGTCTACGACCGTGGCAATGGTGCGGCAATTCTGCTGTTCAACCGCGAGCAACGCACCGTGGTGCTGACCCGGCAGTTCCGCCTGCCGGTATTCGTCAACGGTCACGACGGATTGCTGATCGAAGTGGCGGCGGGATTGCTTGAGGGCGCGGCGCCGGAGCAGCGCATCCGCGACGAGGCGGAGGAGGAAACCGGTTATCGCGTGCATGACGTGAAGAAGGTGTTCGAGGCCTACATGAGCCCCGGCTCGGTGACTGAGAAACTGCACTTTTTCATCGCCGAGTACGATGCCTCGTCAAAGGTCAGTGAAGGGGGCGGTCTGGAAGAGGAAACAGAAGAACTTGAAGTGCTGGAGTGGCGTTTCGACGACGCGCTGGCGGCGTTCCAGCGGGGTGAAATCTGCGATGCCAAGACCATCATGCTGCTGCAGTACGCGGCGATGAATAACCTGTTCGGCGGTTAAAACAGATCGCCGGTTTTACCGATGTCCGACCACTGGCCACCCTCCAGAGTCAGCAAGCGCTCCTTGGCTTCCAGGCCTCCGGCAAACCCGGTCAGTTTTCCTGAGGCGCCGATGACTCGATGGCACGGTGCAATGATCGAGATCGGATTGCGCCCGTTCGCCGCGCCAACGGCACGCACCGCGCTCGGGTGGCCGATCTGTTCGGCGATCTGGCTGTAGGTCCGGGTTTCGCCAAACGGAATGGTCAGCAACGCGGCCCAGACCTTTTTCTGGAATTCGGTGCCGGCAAAGTCCAGCTCCAGATCGAACGCGTTTCGCGTTCCTGCAAAATATTCTTCCAGCTGTCGCGCGGCTTTCATCAATACCGGGTTGTCCGGTGCCTCGCTCATTGGCCCGAGGCGCACCCGGTTCGGTTTGTCGTTTTCCCAGAGGATGGCGGCCAGACGTGAGCCGTTCGCGACCAGCTTCAACTCGCCGACGGGCGAGGGCAGGGTGATGAACGTGTAGGTCATGGGTAGAACTCCGGGACGGGGGTGAAAACTGCGCCCAGCATACTGCCGGATCGGGGAGGCGCAAACCGCAATCACGACCATACTGGCTGATGCTCTTGAAGCGCTTTCCTACCTTATAAAAAGAAGAGACCGACTCATGAAGTACGAACCTTTTGCCAAATCGCTGATGGCGACCTCATTGGCGCTCAGTTGCCTGATGGCTCACGCCGCCTCGGTTGCTCCGGTCGCCGCCGAAAACGGCATGGTGGTCACCGCCCAGCACCTGGCCACTCACGTGGGCGTCGACGTATTGAAAAGTGGCGGCAACGCGGTGGATGCGGCGGTCGCCGTGGGTTATGCACTGGCGGTGGTTTACCCGGCGGCGGGCAACCTCGGTGGTGGTGGTTTCATGACCATTCAACTGGCGGACGGACGCAAGACCTTCCTCGATTTCCGCGAAAAAGCCCCGCTGGCCGCGACGGCCAACATGTATCTCGACAAGGACGGCAACGTCATTCCGGACCTGAGTACCCGTGGCCACCTCGCGGTGGGCGTTCCGGGCACCGTGTCCGGCATGGAGCTGGCGCTGAGCAAGTACGGCACCAAACCGCGCAAGGAAATGATTGCCCCGGCCATCAAACTGGCCGAAGACGGTTTTGCGCTGGAGCAGGGCGACGTTGAGCTGCTGGAATACGCCACCGACGTGTTCAAGAAGGACATCAAGGATTCCGGTGCGATCTTTTTGAGCAACGGCGAGCCGATGCAGGTCGGGCAGAAACTGGTGCAGAAGGATCTGGGTAAAACCTTGCGCACCATTTCCGAAAAAGGCGCCGACGGCTTCTACAAAGGCTGGGTGGCCGATGCTATCGTCACGTCCAGTCAGGCCAACAAGGGCATCATCACCCAGGCCGACCTCGACAAGTACAAGACCCGCGAATTGGCCCCGGTGGAGTGCGACTATCGCGGTTATCACGTGGTATCGGCACCGCCGCCAAGCTCCGGCGGCGTCGTGATCTGCCAGATCATGAACATTCTCGAAGGCTATCCGATGAAGGATCTGGGCTTCCATTCGGCCCAGGGCATGCATTACCAGATCGAGGCGATGCGCCACGCATACGTGGATCGCAACAGTTATCTGGGCGACCCGGATTTCGTGAAAAACCCGATCGAACACCTGCTGGACAAGAACTACGCGACCAAACTGCGTGACGCGATCCAGCCGCAGAAGGCCGGCGTGTCGGCGGAACTCAAGCCCGGCGTCGCGCCCCATGAAGGCAGCAACACCACGCACTACTCGATCGTCGACAAATGGGGCAACGCGGTCTCGGTCACCTACACCCTCAACGACTGGTTCGGCGCCGGCGTGATGGCGAGCAAGACCGGAGTGATCCTCAACGATGAAATGGACGACTTCACCTCCAAGGTCGGCGTGCCGAACATGTACGGCCTGGTGCAGGGCGAGGCCAACGCCATTGCTCCGGGCAAGGCGCCGCTGTCCTCGATGAGCCCGACAATTGTCACCAAGGACGGCAAAGTGGTGATGGTGGTCGGTACGCCGGGCGGCAGTCGCATCATTACCGCGACGTTGCTGACCATGCTCAACGTCATCGACTACGGTATGGGACTTCAGGAAGCGGTCGACGCGCCGCGTTTCCACCAGCAGTGGATGCCGGAGGAAACCAACCTCGAAGACTTCGCCGCCAGCCCCGACACGAAGAAGATTCTCGAGAGCTGGGGCCACAAGTTCGCGGGCCCGCAAGACGCCAACCACATCGCCGCGATTCTGGTCGGCGCACCATCGCTGGGTGGCAAACCGGTCGGCAAGAACCGCTTTTACGGTGCCAACGACCCACGGCGCAACACCGGGTTGTCATTGGGTTACTGAGCGGAGTAAAAAGGGGGCGGGCACACGTCCGCCCCTGTCTCAAGGACCGATCAAGGAAGGCTCACCATGACCACCGCATTGCTGATCATCGATGTCCAGCGCGCCCTGTGCACAGGCGAATACGAGTGCCACGACATCAAACGGGTGATCGATACCATCAACGGCCTCAGCGCCCGCGCGCGTCAATCAGGTGTGCCAGTGGTGCTGATTCAGCACAACGAAAAGGACAGCCCGTTCGCTCACGGTGCCGAAGGCTGGCAATTGGCTGAAGGCCTGAACACCGCGCCCGGCGATCTGCGCGTCGACAAGACCGCCAACGACTCGTTCTACCAGACCAACCTGCAGAAACTGATTCCCCGGGAAGACTTCGACCGCCTGGTGATCTGCGGCATGCAAACCGATTACTGCGTCAACGCCACCGTGCGTCAGGCCCACCAGCTGGGCTACGACGTGGAGCTGGCGGCCGACGCCCACACGACGGTCGACAACGGCAACATGAGCGCCGAAGACATCATCGCCGAACACAACAAGGACTGGGCGCAACTGACCGGTTCTGTAGCGCGGATCGATGTGAAGCCGGCGGCTGAAATCAGATTCTGAGTCGTTCTTGCACAAGAGCCCGGTTGTCCGCCAGCAACCGGTGAAAAATCAGAGCATCAATAGCCCAGGCCCGGCATACTGCCGCCGCCTCAGGAATGGAATCTGTCGATGCTCGCTTTCAATCTCCGTCACGCCTTGCTGCTGACGTCTCTCGTATTTGCTACCACCTCCCACGCTGCCAGTTTTGACTGTGCTGGAGCTTCCAGTCCGGTTGAAAAAGCCGTTTGTGCGGATCCGTATACCTCGAGTCTCGATGAAAAACTCGGGGCGCTCTGGCGGACAGCGTTGGCGCAGGTGGCTGACCCGCAAGCGCTCAAGGCTGATCAAAGAGCATGGTTGAAGAACCGCAGCCTTTGTGGCGCTGAACCGGCGTGCTTGCATCGTGAATATCTGATGCGCCTGACTGAGCTGAAATATGCGACCAGAACGTTCTCATGGGATGCCACATGGCAGTTGATTCCTCACGGGGTGAACTCGGCATCCGAAGTGATCATCAAGCGTCAAGACTCCACACACATCCGCTTTGGGATTTCAGCACAGGAGGGCGCCAACTCTGGTGAATTGGAAGGTATTGCTGTGTTGAACGGTGGTGAAGCCCGTTTCGAAGAAGGTAGTTGCACGCTTGTTTTTCGAGCGATCAATGGTGTACTGGACGTCACACAGAATGGCGATGACGTTGATTGCGGTGCCGGTATGGGTGTCTTTTATTCAGGTCGTTATGTGGCGTCTGAAAAACCACTATCGATGAATTACAACCTGTTGAGCCTTGGACTTGCTCGTACGCAGCAAGAGGATCAGGCGATGCATAAACTGCTCAAGGGTGATTATCAGAAACTGGTGGACCGTACGAGTACGATGACCGTCGGCGACCCGGCGGTTGATGTGCCTGATGCAGAGGTCATCGAGATGTGGGTACGTGGGCTGGGCAATATGAACGCGGCCATTCTGATGCGTGCGGCCAGTAACCGTTTCTGGGTGCTGATGTTGGTGCCTGAAAAAGAGGGCCATACGCGAGCCCGTTACTACACCAATGTACCGGAATGGAAAAAGCGCCTGCCTGCTCAGTTCCAGGCATGGTACGAGCGGATGGAAGGCGACCGCACGCTTCCGCTGGATTTCATGCCCTGACGCTTCAGGTCGCAAACAGCACGTCACGGATTTCCCCCTTCCGTGGAGCCACGACCCCCTCCAGCACCAGCCGCGTAATCGTCTCCGCCGCCACCGCATAATCCTCATCCTGCGGCACCTCCCGCCCGGTGATGCGCCCCATTTGCCAGCCGATGTTGGTGTAGGTGCGCGTCGCCGACCAGATGAACAGCATCAAATGCTCTGGATCGACCGGCGCCAGCAGCCCGCGGTCGATCCAGCTGCGCAGGCACTCGACATTACGCCGGGCTTCGCAATGCAGCAGGTCGCGGCATTCGTCGGGCAACTGACGGCCGCCGAGCAGCAACTCACCACTGAAAACCTTGGCGATCGCCGGATGCTCACGGGCGATGCGGATGCGCGCGGCAATGTAGGCGCGCATGCCGATCAGCGGGTCATCGCTTTCGCGCAGCACCGCCGAAGCTTCCAGCAACGGTTCGACAAAGCCGAGCAGCACTCTGCCGTAGAGGTTTTCCTTGCTCTGGAAGTAGTAATAAAGATTGGCCTTGGGCACACCGGCGCGGGCGGCGATGTCGCGGGTCTGGGTCGCGTCGAAGCCGTTGGCGGCGAATTCTTCACTGGCGGCGGCCAGGATCAGTTGCTGGTTGCGTTCGCGGATGCTGCTCATGGACGGCATGGAGGTCTGGCCATTTCGGGTTCGTAATATACAAAACTATATAGCGAGTAAGCCAGCGAACTCGCTCCTCAGCGCTATGCTGGTTTCAATTTCGGTAACCTCAGGAAAATCACAATGACCCTTCAGGCCCTGCGCGCCACGACGACTCGCCTCGACGCGGCGGCGAAGCTGTTCGACGCCTATCGCGGCTTTTATGGCCAGCCGTCGAACCTCGAGCAATCGCGAGCCTTTATTGCCGAGCGGATGGCCGGCAATGAATCGGCGATTTTTCTGGTTGAGGATGAAAGCGGTGAGGCGCTCGGATTCGTCCAGCTGTATCCGACGTTTTCCTCGATTGATGCCCATCGCACGTGGTTGCTCAGCGATCTGTTCACCACGCCGGCCGCCCGAGGTCGTGGAGTCGGACGATTGCTGATGAATACCGCCCGCGACTTCGCCGTCGAAACCGGCGCCAAGGGACTGGTGCTGGAAACCGCCACCGACAATGTCACCGCCCAGGGATTGTACGAATCACTCGGTTGGATACGTGACACTGGCTATTACACCTACCTGCTGGACTTGCGGCAGGGCTGATCCGGTCAGCCGACCTGAGCCAGCAATCGCTCGATCTGCGCCAGCTCCCAGGTGCTGAGCAGGCTGACCGGGTCGGTGCCGAAACGCTGAGTCGTGTCGAGTCGCCACACCCGATCTTCCGGGCTCCGACATTGCAGACAGTGGTGCAGGCGCTGACCGTCAAAGTCGAGCAACAGCCGCCAGCCGTCGATCTCGACCGAGATCTGTCCAGGCCGGTATTCCTGCGCAATACGCTGTAACGCGTAAACCTCCAACGCCGCATCGCGCAAGCGCTGGCAGACTTCGCGAGTGGATAGCGGTGACATGTTCAAACCCGTTGCTCGATGAAGCGTGCAAGCATAGAGCGCCAACCCGTTCCTGTCAGCGATCACTGGCCCACGCCGGTGCATTTGCGTAACATCCGCAACCCTCTTTTTCCGCGGCGCTCTTTTGCGCCAATGCATGCGGCCGCGCCCGTCGGCCGCTCTGTCAGGTAAGCCATGAAACCGATTCGTCTGCGCGCCGATGTCCTGGCCGGACTCACCACCTCGTTTGCCCTGTTGCCCGAATGCATTGCGTTTGCGCTGGTGGCCCACCTCAACCCGCTGATGGGCCTGTACGGCGCCTTCATCATTTGCACGCTGACCGCGCTGTTCGGTGGCCGGCCGGGCATGGTCTCCGGGGCGGCGGGTTCGATGGCGGTGGTGATCGTCGCGCTGGTGGTGCAGCACGGCGTGCAATATCTGTTGGCGACGGTGTTGCTCGGCGGCTTGATCATGATGGCGTTCGGGCTGTTGCGACTGGGCAAACTGGTGCGCATGGTGCCGCACCCGGTGATGCTCGGGTTCGTCAACGGCCTGGCGATCATCATTGCGCTGGCGCAACTGGAGCATTTCAAGAGCGGCGAGCAGTGGCTCAGCGGCACGCCGTTGTACCTGATGACCGGGCTGGTGCTGCTGACCATGGCCATCGTCTACATCCTGCCGCGCCTGACCCGCGCGGTGCCGCCGGCACTGGTGGCGATCCTCGGCGTCGGTTTGCTGGTTTACCTGTTCGGCCTGCCAACCCGCACCCTCGGCGACATGGCGCACATCGCCGGCGGTCTGCCGAAGTTTGCGCTACCGGACATCCCTTGGAATCTCGACACCCTGCGCATCATCGCCCCCTACGCGATTCTGATGGCGCTGGTCGGCCTGCTGGAAACCCTGCTGACCCTCAACCTTACCGACGAAATCACCGAAACCCGTGGCTACCCGGACCGTGAATGCGTGGCGCTGGGCGCGGCAAACGTGGTCTCCGGTGCATTCGGCGGCATGGGCGGTTGCGCGATGATCGGCCAGACCGTGATCAATCTGAGTTCCGGCGGGCGAGGACGGTTGTCCGGCGTGGTGGCGGGTGTGTTGATCCTGCTGTTCATTCTGTTTCTGTCGCCGCTGATCGAGCGCATTCCGCTGGCGGCGCTGGTGGGGGTGATGTTCGTGGTGTCGCAACAGACGTTTGCCTGGGCTTCGTTGCGGGTGCTGAACAAAGTGCCGCTCAACGATGTGCTGGTGATCATCGCGGTAACGACCATCACGGTGTTTACCGATCTGGCCACGGCCGTGCTGTGCGGGATCATCATCGCCGCGCTGAATTTTGCCTGGCAGCAGGCGCGCGAGCTCTACGCCGATGAGCATCTGGAAGCGGACGGCAGCAAACTCTATCGCCTGCACGGCACGCTGTTTTTTGCCTCGACCACGCCGTTCCTCAATCAATTCGACCCGTCCAGCGATCCGCAACGGGTGACGCTGGATTGCCGGCACCTGAGCTTTGTCGATTACTCGGCCATCGCCGCGCTGAAAACCCTGCGCGAACGCTACGCCAAGGCGGGCAAGCAGTTGCAGGTGTTTCACCTGTCCGAACGCTGCAAGAAATTGCTGAAACGCGCCGGGGTCGATCACGACTGACGCGTCCGACGCAGTACAAAATTCAATGTGGGAGCGAGCTTGCTCGCGATGGCGGAGTATCAATCGACAAAGATGCTGACTGATCCACTGCCATCGCGAGCAAGCTCGCTCCCACAGTTTTTTGCATTACGCTGGATTTTCGATGGCGGGGAAATCGATGTCGGTCAGTGCCGCGTTGTTCAGGTAGTTGGTGAGGGTTTGCGCGGCGACGATGGCGATCACTTCGATGATTTTCTTGTCGTCGATGCCGGCGGCGCGGGCGGCGGCAATCTGCTCATCGCTCAGATGACCACGGGTTTCGGTCAGTTGATGGGCCAGGGTGGCGAAAGCATTCAGCCGACCGTGACGCGCTTCGACGATTTCTTCTGCTGCCAGCCCGGCCTTGCTGGCGAACAGAGTGTGCGCCGCCAGGCAATAGTCGCAACCGTTGACTTGCGAGGTGGCCAGGTACACCGCTTCTTTTTCCTTGGCACTCAGGGATGTCTTGCCCAGGGTTGCCGAGATTTGCACGTAGGCATCCAGCGCGACAGGTGCGACGGCCAGGGTCTTGAACAGGTTCGGCAGGAAGCCGATTTTTTTCTGCACGCCTTCAAGCACTGGGCGAGTGGCGTCGGTGGCGGTTTCGAGGCTGAGAGGGGCAATGCGGCTCATGGTGATTCTCCGAAAGTCCGGTGCGAAGTGCGCCGGGGATGGAGTGAATGCTACGGAGCGCGGCTGGTGCTTTGGGTGCAAATCGTCGAGGATATGCGACAGATCGTCCAAACCTGCCCTTGCGAGAATCAGCCATGGATCGCCTTTCCACGTTGCTCAGCCATTTCGGTGTCAATGCCGGTACCTTTCACAGTGGCACGTTTTGTGGGGTGAGCGCCTACGGCGGCGATCAGGTGTGCGGGCATGTGCATTTGCTCCAGGCGGGAGAGCTGTTGCTCAAACCGGGAAACGATCCTGAACTCTTGCTCAATGAACCGACCCTGATCTTTTTCCCTCGCCCCATGGCCCATCGCTTGTTTGCCAACGAAGCCATGGGCACGCAACTGGTGTGCGCTTCGCTGACGTTTGACGGCGGCTCGGGCAATGCCCTGGCGGCGGCACTGCCGGATTACCTGGTGCTGAAACTCGCCGATCTGCCGGAAATGGCCAACACCTTGGAGTGGCTGTTCAAGGAAGCCTTCGACGGCCATTGCGGGCGAGAAGCGGTGATGGACCGGTTGTTCGAATTGCTGGTGATTCTGCTGCTGCGCCACCTCATCAGCAGTCGCAACCAGCAGCCCGGCATGATGGCGGGGCTGGCCGATCCGAAGATTTCCCGAGCCTTGAACCTGATGCACGAGCAGCCGGCCAAGGCCTGGAGCGTCGCCGAACTGGCAAGCGCGGCCAATCTATCCCGCGCCGGTTTTGCCGAACATTTCCGGCGGGTGGTGGGGCAGACGCCGGTGGATTATCTGGTGAACTGGCGGATCAGCCTCGCGCAGAAACGCCTGCGCGAGGGACGGCCGATCGCCCTGATCGCCGAAGAGGTCGGCTATGAAAGTCCCTCGGCGCTGGCCCGGGCGTTCCGGCGCAAGACTGGGCTCAGCCCGCGTGAATGGAAGGCCGGTGCGAGCTGAAGACTATCTGGCAAATTTCTTTGCCCCGGCCACGCACAGGATCACCCCCAGCGTGACGACCAGCATGCCCATGCTGACATGCTCGTGCAGCAACGTCGCGGCCAGTGCCAGACCGAAGAATGGCTGCAACAACTGCAACTGTCCGACCGCCGCAATCCCGCCCTGAGCCAGCCCGCGATACCAGAACACGAAACCGATCAGCATGCTGAACAGCGAAACGTAAGCCAGGCACACCCACGCCGACAGGCTGATACCACTGAACGAGGCGGGCGCCAGCCAGACACTCAGCACGGCCATCACCGGCAACGACAGCACCAGCGCCCAGCAAATCACCTGCCAGCCGCCGAGGGTGCGCGATAGTTTGGCGCCTTCGGCGTAACCGAGGCCGCAGGCGAGAATCGCCGCCAGCATCAGCAGATCCCCGGTGGGCGAAGCGGTCAGGCCTTGCGAAATCGCGAAGCCGACCACCAGCGAACTGCCCAGCACCGAAAAAATCCAGAACACCGGACGCGGCCGTTCGCCGCCACGCAGCACGCCGAAAATCGCCGTCGCCAGTGGCAGCAATCCTACGAATACAATCGAATGCGCCGACGTCACGTATTGCAGCGCCAGGGCCGTCAACATCGGGAAACCCACGACCACGCCCAGCGCCACAATCAACAACGACAACCACTGATCCCGCGCCGGACGTCGCTCGCGAAACAGCCACAACAGGCACAGCGCCAGGGCGCCGGCGATGGTCGCGCGGATGACGGTGAGGAACACCGGATCGAACTCCAGCACCGCCAGCCGCGTGGCGGGCAACGAGCCGCTGAAGATCACGACGCCGATGAAGCCATTGATCCAGCCGCTGGTTTTTTCCAGGGCCGGGGTGCCGAGGTGGGAGGTTCGTTCCATGGGTGTGGCGCTCGGAGGTGGGTTGCGTCGAATCGATCCTAGGGCTGAGAATCAAGACAATCAAAAAATTGTCATGGATACAGCCCGACATGCCGCGCTCCCGCTACAAGACCCTTGTCGACACCTTTGCGGCTGACATCCGCGCCGGCCGCCTGTTGCCCGGCACGCGTTTGCCGACTCACCGGCAATTGGCAGCCAGCGAAGGGCTGGCGCTGGTCACAGCGTCGCGGGTGTACGCCGAGCTCGAGGCCATGGGCCTGGTCAGCGGCGAAGCCGGGCGCGGCACGTTTGTGCGGGAAACGTCGTTGTTGCCGGGGCAGGGCATCGACCAGAAAGACGTCGCGGTGGGCATGATCGATCTGAACTTCAACTACCCGTCATTGCCGGGGCAGGCAGAGTTGCTGCGCACCGCGTTGCGACAGCTGGCGCTGTCCGGCGACCTCGAAGCGCTGCTGCGCTATCAGCCCCACGCCGGTCGCCAGCATGAAAGGGCCTCGGTGGCGCGGCACCTGCAAACCCGGGGCTTGAGTGTCGAGGCCGAGCAGGTGCTGATCGTCAACGGCGCGCAGCAAGGGCTGGCAGTCACGTTGATGGCGCTGTTCAAGCCCGGTGATGTGATCGCCGCCGACGCCTTGACCTATTCCGGATTCAAAGTGCTGGCCGAAGCGCTGCACCTGGAAGTGGTGGCGATTCCCGTGAATGAGCAGGGCCCCGATTTGACGGCCCTCGACAAACTCTGCCGCCAACGATCGGTGCGTGCGGTGTACAGCATGCCGACCCTGCACAATCCACTGGGCTGGGTGATGCCTTTGGAACAACGTGAGGATTTGATCGCGATTGCCCGCCGACATGATCTGACGATCATCGAAGATGCGGCCTACGCCTTTCTGGTCGATAGCCCACCACCGCCGTTGGCCGATCTGGCGCCGGAGCGCACGGTCTACGTGTCGGGCCTGTCAAAAAACATCGCCACCGGCCTGCGTGTCGGTTTCATCGCCGCGCCGGTCGAGCGGGTGGCGGCGCTGGAGAGGATCATCCGCGCCACTACCTGGAACACCCCCGGCGTGATGACCGCTATCGCCTGCGGCTGGCTCGACGACGGCACCGTCACCTTGCTCGAAGCGCAAAAGCGTAGCGACGCCCAGGCCCGGCAAGCTCTGGTTGCGCAGGTTCTCGAAGGCCTGCCGACTGTCGGCCATCCCTCTTCGTATTTCCTTTGGTTGCCACTGCCCGAAGACGTTCGGGCCGACCATATCGTGGTCGAGTTGATGCACGAGCAGGTTTCGGTCACCACCGCCGAGCCCTTCACCGTGTCCGCCCATGTCCCCCACGCGATTCGTCTGGCGTTGGGATCGGTGGACATGCTTGCCCTGCGTCAAGCCTTGCTCAAAGTCCGCCACGTCGTGGGCGCCTACCTGTAGCGCAAGTGACCGCGCAGGATTACCCTTGGCGCCGCCGAAGACCTGGAAATCCCTGATGAAAAACGCTGCACTGACTTTCGCCCTGATCCTCAACGCTGGCCTGCTCAGCACACCCGTTCTGGCTGCTGGTGACGCTGAGGCCGGCGCAAAAATCTTCCCGCGTCTGTGCGGCGGTTGTCATCAAGTCGGTGAATCTGCCCGCCCGGGATTCGGCCCCGAACTCAACGGCATCATCGGCCGTCCGGCGGGGACGTCGGCGAATTACGTGTATTCCGATGCGATGAAAAACTCAGGCCTGACCTGGGATCGTGAAACGCTGACGAAGTATCTGAAAGATCCGAAAGGCGTGGTGCCAGGCACGCGTATGATCTTCTGGGGGCTGAGTGACGAGGAGAAGATTGATAATTTGTTGGCGTATCTTCAGACCTTTTCTCAGCAATGAAGCGTCTGTTCGGGAGCTGCGCGATGCAGTTCCCGTTCACTGTGAAGAACTGCCGGCAGCGATTGCCCGGTTGAAGACCAACATCTGATTCAATTGCAGGTCAGCCGAGTCCGGCCACTTCGGTGAGTGACGTCTGGCAGGCTACGCGATTACGACCCGCGGCTTTCGCCTGATACAACTGTTGATCAGCACGTTTGAGCAGTGCTGTCGGAGCATTGTCGGCCGGGTCGGCAAGGCCGACACCGATGCTGACCGTCACCGGGCCGACCGCTGGAAAGGTCGCTGCGGCAATCGCTGATCGAATCTTTTCGGCGACGATATCGGGCGTATCGGGCTTGGCGATTTCCGGCAGCAGCACCGCAAATTCTTCGCCTCCGTAACGGGCGACGAAATCCGTGCTCCGGATGCTGATCTGGATCAGCTGCGCCAATTGCTGCAACACGTCGTCGCCGGCCGCATGGCCGTGAGTGTCGTTGATGTGCTTGAAGTGATCGGCATCAATCAGAAGCAATGCAAACGGCCGCCCGGTACGACGGAACAGCAGGCTGTATTCGGTGAGTTTTTCGTCGAAGCGGCGGCGGTTGTAGACACCGGTCAAGCCATCGTGGGTGGCCAGGTTCAGCAGCTCGGCGTTGGCCAGGGTCAGGGCCGCCGTGCGTTGGGCGACGGTGGCTTCGAGCGAAGCGTTGGTCTCTTGCAGCTCACGCTCCTTGGCAAGCAGCGACTGGGTCATGGCATCGATGGACTGGCCGAGCTGGGCAATTTCCCGCACGGGATGCCGGAGCGGAAAGTACGCACCAGGCTGGTTGTTCTGCACTTTTTGGGCTGAACGCGCGAGGTGCTCGATGGGTCGGCTCAGGTACAGCGCCAGGTAATACGCTACCAGTCCGAATGCCACGGCGGCGAAAACACCCAGCAACAGCAATTTATAAAACAGCAGTCGCGCCGGTTGCAGCGCAGTGTCCAGTGGTTGACGCACGGCAATCGACCACGACAGCGCGGTGCCCGTAGGCGTCGGCACAGTCACCTCGCTGGTCAGGTACCCGTTGCCGACGACCCAGCCCGGGGACTTCTGATCCTTGGCCGGCATTTGTTGACCAACCAGCGCTTCCGGGTACAGCACCTTGCCGTCGTGATCGATGATCAGCGCTTCGATATCCGGCTCCGCCCCCTTGTGCGACATCGCTGCCGATTCGACGATGTGCGTGACCCAGCTCCAGTGCGCATGGGCGCCGAGCACACCGATCACCTGGCCATCGGCGTTGCGGATGGGCGCGGCGAAGTCGATGAAGCGCAATGGCTCGCCGTTGGGCAGACCCGGCAACAGTTTCGCCAACAAAACGGCTTCGTGCGGATCGCCGGTGTATTCCCCGCGCAAACCGGCCTGAAACCACGTGCGCTGTTGCACGACCTGACCGACCAGCAAACCGTTTACTGCCTGATGCACACGCCCCTGAGCATCGGTCACACCCATCCACGCATACTCGGAGCGGGCCTCGGTGCGCAGCTGCATCGATTTGAGAATTGCCGGATTGTCCAGATCGCCGCGTTCCAGATGCGGCGCCCGGCTGAGCAGATAGACCTCCAGTTGCCGCTCGCGCAACTGCTCGCCCAGCAGCGTCGCCGCCGACCGCGCGGTACTCAGCAGCGCATTGCCGCTGGCGCGTTTCATTTGTTCAGTGGCGATATCACCGACGTAAAAGCCCACGCTCAATAGCGTCAGCAGAGACAAACCGGCAAACCAAAGGGTCAGGTGGCTGCGCAGACTGGCTTTGAGCATGGAGAAATGTCTGTTTTTATTGAAGTGGCGCCATGGTATGCGACATCGCGGACGGGCTGCCAGCAAGGCGTTTAATGAAAATCTGCCGAGACTGATATCAATGAGCTACTGCGTTCGGTAAAGTGTGCGCCGCCCGAGAGACGGATCCCGGGCGTTTACCCATGGAGTCTCGCAGTGAAATACCTCAGCAAAGTAGTCGCCGCCGCACTGTTCGGTGTGGTTCTGGCAGGTTGCACCGGCACCCCGATGAACACCAGACATTACGACAGCAGCCAATACACCGTGATTGGCCACAGCGAAGCCAGCGCCACCGGCCTGATGCTGTTCGGCGTGATCCCGATCCGTCAGAACAGCCGTTTCGTCCGTGCACAGGATGCCGCGATCAAGGCCAAGGGCGGCGATGCCATGATCAACACTCAGATTCAGGAAAACTGGTTCTGGGCATGGGTCCTGAGCGGCTACACCACCAAGGTCTCCGGTGACGTGGTCAAGCTGAAAACCGTGCAATAAGCACCAGTTGGACGTGAAAAAGCCCGGCTGATCAGGCCGGGCTTTTCTTTGTGTTGCGGTAAAACAGCGGAGTTACGCTACGCGGCGTTCCAACAGACGATCCGAGCCACCTTCGGCAACGCGACGTTCTTGCAGGCGATCAGCGCCACCTTCAGCAACGCGGCGTTCTTGCAGACGATCAGCGCCACCTTCAGCTACACGGCGTTCTTGCAGACGATCAGCGCCACCTTCGGCAACGCGGCGTTCTTGCAGACGATCAGCGCCACCTTCGGCAACGCGGCGTTCTTGCAGACGATCAGCGCCACCTTCGGCAACGCGGCGTTCGATCAGACGATCAGCACCACCTTCAGCAACGCGACGTTCGATCAAACGATCCGAACCACCCTCAGCCAAGCGACTTTCAATCAACCGATCCGAACCGCCTTCGGCGATCATGGTGTGGGCGGGTTTGGCTGCAAAAGCGTTGACTGCAAGAACCGAGAAAGCGATGCCGAGAAGGATTTGGCGTTTCATGATCGTGTGCTCCAGGGGTGTTGTTTGTTGGGTATGGAGCCGATGTTACGCCGCGGATTTTTTATGAGAACTTCATTGAGCTGATGGTGACTATCGACGCCAGCAATGAATGCCGGAACCCTTGTTCTAGGGCGCCAGCGGCCGAATGCACAGCTCTCCGGTGGCGCGGGTCAGGGCCAGATCATGCAGCGCATCGCGGGTCAGACCGGCGCGAGCCTTGGCCAGCCACGCCGGGCAGTTCGGGTCGTGGCGGTAGGGCGCGAAGTCGGCGTATTGCTGCAACAGTCGGGTTTGCAATTCATCCAGGCGCGGGCGAATCTGCCTGCCCAGATCCGGGCGCGGCGTGTCTGGCGCGGCACCGGCTGCCTGCCACTGTGCGAGCAAACCGTACTGCACCAGTTTGTTGGCCTCCATCTGTGCGGCGATCAACTGCGCGACGTCTTCCGGATCGAGCTTGCGTTCGGCGGCCAGCTTGCGGGCGTTGTCGATGACCTGTGCTTCACGAGGACTGTCCTGGATCGGTTTGCCGCTGTCCCATTTGGTCAGGGCGACGAGGTCGCCGATGTTCAGGCGTTCGTTCAATGTGTTCACCAATCCTTGCACCACCTCGGGCGAGGGGGCGGGAGCGGCGTGGGCAGTCGTCGCCAGAACAGTCAATAAGGTGCAGCTCAGAAGAAACGAGGAATGGCGCATGGGAGGGGTTCACTTCCTGTCGTGATGGGGAGGCTATGCACATTGGTCGAGGTGCAGATTACGAAGTTTTAATGCAAACCGGTACGACCTGAACGGCATTGCATACCTTAGACTCTGTCATCAGCTCCCACCCGAGACGGACCCTCAATGCAAACCCCCGCCCATTCGGCCCTCTGGAAAACCTACCTGCTGTTCCTGGCCCCGATGGTGCTGTCGAACTTCCTGCAATCGATGTCGGGCACGGTCAACAGCATTTACATCGGCCAGATGCTCGGCACGCAGGCGCTGGCGGCGGTGTCCGGCATGTTTCCGATCATCTTTTTCTTCATCGCGCTGGTCATCGGCCTGGGCGCCGGGGCAGGGGTGTTGATCGGTCAGGCGTGGGGCGCGCGTGAGTCGCACATGGTCAAGGCGATTGCCGGGGCGACTTTGCTGCTGGGGGTATTGATCGGGCTGGTGGCGGCGGTGCTGGGCAGTGTGTTTGCGCGTCAGGCCTTGCAGGGTTTGGGCACGCCGGCGGATGTGCTGGATGATGCGGTGGCCTATGCGCGGGTGATGATGTGGACCTTGCCGGTTGTGTTGGTGTACGTGCTGTTCACCCAGTTGTTGCGTGGGGTGAGCGATACGCTGTCGCCGATGCTGGCGCTGCTGCTGTCGACCGTTGTCGGGCTGGCGCTGACACCAGCGTTCATTCGCGGCTGGATCGGCTTGCCGCAACTGGGCATTCAGAGCGCGGCAATTGCGGGTCTGGTCGGTACGCTGACGTCGTTGGCGTGGCTGTCATGGCGCCTGATTCGCAAGGGCCATCCCCTGGCGCCGGATCGCGAGTTTTTCGCGGCGCTGCGACTGGACGGCGCGATTCTCGGCAAGGTATTGCGCATCGGCCTGCCGACCGGGGTGCAGATGATTGTGCTGTCGCTGTCGGAGCTGGTGATCCTGGCGCTGGTCAACCAGCATGGCTCGCAGGCGACAGCGGCCTATGGCGCGGTGACGCAGATCGTCAACTACGTGCAGTTCCCGGCGCTGTCGATTGCGATCACCGCGTCGATCCTCGGCGCCCAGGCGATCGGTGCCGGGCGGTTGGAGCGAATGGGCTCGATCCTGCGCACCGGGCTGTGGATCAACGTGTGCCTGACCGGTGGCTTGATCCTGTCGGGTTACCTGTTGTCGCACTGGTTGCTGGGGTTGTTCCTGACCGAAGATTCGACCCGGGCGATGGCCGAGCATCTGTTGCACATCATGTTGTGGAGCCTGTTGATCTTCGGTTTCCAGGCGATCATCGGCGGCATCATGCGCGCCAGCGGCACGGTACTGGTGCCGGTGGGCGTGGCGATCATCTGCGTGCTCGGTGTGCAGTTGCCGGCGGCCTACTGGCTGGACGGGCAGTTTGGTCTGCAGGGTGTGTGGATGGCGTTTCCGATCGCGTATCTGGGGATGCTGGTGTTGCAGACGCTGTATTACACACGGGTCTGGAAGCATCAGAAGATCGAGCGGCTGGTGTGACGAAGCGTTTAGGGTCGCCATTGGCGGGGCTGGCGCAAGTGACGGATGTTTGCTTAAGTCATTCGAGGCCCATCGGGCACCGGAGCATTGCATGTCGATTCGATTGTTGTTGGCGGCCGCGTCTTGCCTGACCTTCATCCCTGCTGCGGGTGCGGTGGAGTACACCCGGGTCAACACCACCGCCAGCCAGATCAGTTTCACTTACAGCCAGATGGGCTCGCAGATGTACGGCACCTTCGGCAAGTTTGACGCGACGCTGGATTTCGACACCAACAACCTCGCCAGTGCCCGCACCACGCTGCACATCGACCTCACCAGCATCGACGCCGGCAGTGAAGACGCCAACACCGAGTTGGTGAAACCGGCGTGGTTCGACACCGGGCAGTATCCGGTGGCGGTGTTCCAGTCGACCCGCTTCAGCCCGGCCGGCGCCAACCGTTATCTGGTCGACGGTCACCTGACCCTCAAAGGCATCACCCGTGCGGTGCAGGTGCCGGTGCAACTTAAACCCGACAGCAGCATCGGCATCTTTGACGGCGAACTGGTGCTCAAGCGCGACGAGTTCGGCCTCGGCGCGGGGGAGTGGGCGGACACCGTGGTATCGAAGGATATCGACATCAAGTTCAAGGTCGTTGCCCCCGCGCAGTGACTGGCCTCAGTACGCTCGCCAATGCCCTGGCATCCAGCGCCATTGGTTGCCGGCCCAGCGGTAATGCCCGGCAACCCAGTGATAACCCTGCGCAGGCATGACCGGAACCACTTCGACGATCGGTGGTGGCCGATGCGGGCGAACCGGTTCGACGACACAGCCCGACAGGGTGATCGCCACCAGCGCGGCAGCGAGCAAGCATTTCATGGTTTTCGCGCAACGCAGAACGTTCATGGCAACTCCTCAAGGCCTGCGTCGGAAAATGAACGCAGCTGAAAAATTGGACGCCAAATCGGCGAAAGATCCGTTCTCGGGCAGATGAAATTTTTGTCAGGCTTGCACAGGGTATGATGTCGCGGTTCGCCGGTCGCTCAACCCGCCCGGCAACTTGTGTTTTACCGTTGGAGTCCGCCCGCCATGCCCCGCATCACCCATTACAAGTCCCCTTGCCCCGAAGGCGTCAACAGTCAGATCCTGCAAATGGTGGTCGACTATCTCACCGACATCAGTGCCGTCGGGCTGGGCCCGAGCAATCTGCTGTACAACGTCTATCAGTACGCGGTGGGCTACGAGGTGCATCTGTATCTGGAGGCGTTGAACGGCGAGAAGGGCACCGAGGTGGAACTGCTGGTCGCCACCGACGACGATGATCCGGAGCAGGTGGTCGGCTTCCTGTTGTACCTGCCGGTGCAGGGCGATTGGGAGGCTTGCAACGTGGCCTACCTGGCGGTGCGCGAGGGGCATCGGCGTCAGGGCGTGGCCCGTTCGTTGATCACGGACATGGTGGCGCGTTACCCCCATGCCGAGCTGACCTGCAGCGTCGGCAAGGTGCCGTATTTCGAGGCGCTGGGTTTCGAGGTGCTGGGCCAGCTCGAAACGCAGGTGCTGATGAGCACCCGGCATTACCGCAGCAACGGGCTGCGCGGTTTCATCGACACCACACCGATCTACCGTTCGCTGGAAGTGCAGCAGATCCACACCTACTTGCTGCAAAAGCACGGCAAGCGGGCGATGCTCGATGCCGAGAAACAGCGCGACCGGCATCTGGATCAGGTCACTCGCCGCACTGAAGAATTTGTTCGTCAGCGCCTGACCGTTCACTGATTCTTTCTCTCTGAAACGACAAAAGCCCTTGTTGCGATCTGCGCAGCAAGGGCTTTTTTGTGCCGGTGATTTCAGGACAGTTTCACGTTCATGGTGATCCGCGCTGTAAACACTTTCTTGCCTTCGGCATCGTGGACATCCACCGGCACGATCTTGTCGCCTTCGGTCTGCCAGTCCAGCCCTTCACCATTGGCCACGGCGGTCACGTCGGTCTTGGCCTTGACCAGGTATTCGACGGTCATGCCCTTGGGAATCCAGCGCGCGCCGGCGGGAATCGACACGTCGGTCATCATCCCGGCTGCCAGTTCGGCGGCATTGCATAAGGCGATGGCATGCACGGTGCCGAGGTGGTTGGTGATCTCGCGGCGAAACGGCACTTGCACCTGCGCGGAACCTGCCCGTAACTCGGTGACTAGCGGATTGATGGTGCTGAAGTACGGCGCGACCTGGCAGGCCATCTGGCTGAACGCCTGGGAACCGACACTGTTGAACATGCTGAGAAACTGACTCATGGGTGAAGCCTCGCGGTTAGGGGATTTACAGAATCATGTTCCGTTACAGAATATTGTTCTGTAACGGAACGGTATTCTGTTCGCGGGAAATCTGTCAACCTGTGCGTGTTTCGATCACCGGCACAGACGTGCCCTTTACTTGGATTTTCAAGGCCCATGGACACCGCAGATCTCCTCGAACGCAGCTACCCCGGCCGCCGCGCCGAACTCAAGCGCGACATCTTTCGCAAAGCCCTGCGCCTGTTCAACGAGCAGGGCATTGAGGCCACCACCATCGAAATGATCCGTGCCGAGTGCGACACCAGTGTCGGGGCGATCTACCACCATTTCGGCAACAAGGAAGGGCTGGTGGCCGCGTTGTTCTTCACCGCGCTGGAGGATCAGGCGCGCCTGCGCGACGCCTATCTGGCCGACGCGACGACCACCGAAGAGGGCGTTCAGGCGCTGGTCTACAGCTACGTGGATTGGGTCGAGAACCAGCCGGAATGGGCGCGGTTCCAGTATCACGCGCGCTATGCCGTGACCCGTGGCCCGCACAAGGATGAGCTGGCCGAGCGCAACAAGACCCGCAATCTGAGTCTGCGCACTTGGCTGGCCGAGTCTGGGCGCGCGGCTGAACTCAACGAGTACCCGGCGGAGCTGCTGCCGTCGCTGATCGTCGGTCAGGCCGACAGCTATTGCCGCGCGTGGCTGTCCGGGCGAGTGCAAGGCAGTCCGAAGGCGTATCGCGAATTGCTGGCCCAGGCCACTTGGCGTTCGATCCGCCGCGAACCCGAACGCTGATTTTCAGAGACAAAAAAAGAGCCTCAAGACTCTTTGATGGGGAGGAAGTAGAGCCCGCGAGGCTCAAGATGCGCATGAAGCCAGGTGCGGGCTTGATTGGGGTTCAGAGCACCCGCACCTACGCAACGGCTTGGCGGACCAAGCGACTGCGTAGTTCCATCGTAGGAAGCTGAGGTGGTGCGCTCAAGTACCGTCAGTCACCTGCTTTGAGGGCGCGGGCAGCGGCTCTTTCGACCATCGCAATGATGGTTGCCAACAGCTCGTCACGGGCCTGTTCGGCGCTGATTTCATCGGTGGTGGCTGCTTGCGACAGGGCTTCGGCCGCACCAAGCATGGCGCGTAATCCCGCCTGGCTGATCTCTGCGCCGTCAGCGAAAGGCGAGAGCACGCGGCGGCACTTCTCCAGGAAAATCGCCTCGTATTCGCGCTTGATCTTCTCCAGTTCCGGCGTGCTCGCCAGAGCCGCAATTACCCCCGGAATCTCGTTGCCCTGAGTCAGCACGCAATCGACATACGCCGTGGCAATCACCGTCGCGGTGCCGGTCAAAGTCGCTTCGGCATTGGCCAGCGCCGCGTCCATCAGGGCCGTCTGGCGCCGGTCGAAATCCTGATACAGCGCCGCGAGCAGACCGGCGCGGGTGGTGAAGTGGTCGTAGACCACCGGTTTGGTCACACCGGCCTTTTCCGCCAGATAGCCGAGGGTCAGGGCATCGGTGCCTTCTTCGCGAATCAGCTGCCAGGCCACGTCGAGCAACTGGCGCTGGCGGTCTTCCCGGGACAGGCGGCGACGAGGTTGTGCGGGTTCCGGAGTTTCATTGGTTGACATTGCTTATATACCAAACGTAACTTACTGAAGGTAACTTACTAAGTGTAGCTTATCGAGAGGATAAGCCCTTGGTCAGCAATCACCAACCGGAGATTTCCCCATGCACGCATTGATTGTTGTTGATCACGATGATCCACGTTCGCTGACCCACGGGTTGGCGCAACAGATCGCCAAAGGCCTGTCGGAAAGCGATCCCTCCAACACCTTCGAAATCGCCGACCTGCACGCCGAGGCATTCGATCCGCGCTTTGGTGTGGCCGACTGGGCGGTGCATCACCGCGAATCCGCGCCACCGGCGGACGTGCTGGCCGAGCACGCACGCATCGACCGTGCTGACGCGCTGGTGCTGGTCTATCCGGTGTTCTGGTGGTCGATGCCGGCAATGCTCAAAGGCTGGATCGACCGGGTGTTCAGCAATGGCTGGGCGTACGATTTCGACGGCGATAAGACCCTGAAGAAGCTCGGACGACTTCGCGTGCACCTGGTTGCACTCGGTGGAGCGGATGCGCGCACTTACGAACGCCACGGCTACGGCGCAGCGATGAAGATACAGATCGATCACGGCGTTTTCGATTACTGCGGGGCGACGGTGACGAGCTCGGCGTTATTGGTGGAGTCCGAGTCGAGCGATCCGGCGATGCAGTTGCGGGCGGCGCGCGAAATTGGCCTCGGACTGTTCCGCTGAAACCGGCGAGAAAGTTATTCAGTGCGCTTGAAGACTAGCGCCTTCAGACCACTCTCAGGGTCGATATCCGGAAACTCCGGCGGATTTTCCAGCCGCTGCTCGAAGCGCAGGCTCGGTGCTTCCTGGGTCACGCCGTCGATCAGGAAGTCCGAACCAAACGAAGGGTCGTTCATGCAGGCCAGCACGCTGCCTTGGGCAGTCAGCAATTCCGGCAGACGACGCAGCACGCGCTGGTAATCCTTGGTCAGCAGAAAACTGCCTTTCTGGAACGACGGCGGGTCGATGATCACCAGATCGTACGGGCCGCTGTTGATGACCTTGCCCCAGGATTTGAACAGGTCGTGGCCGAGAAAACTTACCTTGCTCAGGTCGTGCCCGTTCAGCCGGTGATTGTCGCGGCCCCGGCTCAGCGCGGCGCGGGACATGTCGAGGTTGACCACATGGCTGGCGCCGCCCTCGATAGCCGCCACCGAAAAACCGCAGGTGTAGGCGAACAGGTTCAGCACCCGTTTGCCCGCCGCTTGTTCGCGCACCCAGTTGCGCCCGTAGCGCATGTCGAGGAACAGCCCGGCGTTCTGCTTGCGGCCCAGATCCACGCGGTATCTCAGCCCGCCCTCGACGATGGTCATCTCATCGATCTCTTCCCCCAGCAGCCATTCGGCAGTGCTCTGCGGCAGGTAACGGTGCTGAATCAGCAGGGTGTGGGCACCCGACTGCTGCCATGGCGCTGAACCGCTGATCTCCAGCAACAGACGCTTGAGGTCGTCCAGCTGCGAAGCCTCGGGCTCCTTGAACAGCGACACCAGCACCACGCCTTGCAGCCAGTCCACGGTGACTTGCTCCAGTCCCGGCCAGCAACGCCCGCGCCCATGGAACAGGCGCCGGGTTTCGACCGGTGCCGACGTCAGCGCGGTGAGCAGGTGGGCATGGAGAACGGCGAGGGCTTGAGGGTTCATCAATCGGGATCGGCCAGCAAAAGGGCGCGCATTTTAACCGCAATTTCGTACCGGCGACTGCCCATCAACCGAGTGTTATCGAAAAGACCTGTATCAAAAATGAATTTCTGTAGAAGGTGCTGCTCATACCTGATAAGCAGCGGACTCAAGCCGCTAAATCGTTCATGCAATTCAGGGAGTGCCAGTTCATGTGTCCAATTTCGACGTCGAGCGCGCACCTTCCTGGCGGATTGATTCTGGTAGTCGAGGACGATCCGTTGATTCTGGAGTTTCTGTGCGAAATTCTTCAGGAGGAAGGTTTCAAGGTCGAGCCGCAGACCAGCGCCGATGCGGCTTCGGTCTATCTGGAGGAGCATGCGCCGGAAGTGGCGCTGCTGCTCACCGACATCACCATGCCCGGCACGCTTAACGGCGCGGACCTGGCCAATCTGGTCGGCGAGCGCTGGCCGGACAAACCGGTGATGGTCATGTCCGGTTATGAAACACCGGAAACCTCAGGCGTGAAGCATCCGGTGGCGTTCATCAAGAAGCCGTGGGCCATCGGCCAGTTGCTCGACTGTGTTGACGGTGCGTTCAAATCCAAGGCGCCGCGTCTGCACTGAAGCGTCCTGCAGGTGCTACATTGCCGGGCATCGTTGCCCGGCCCCTTGCGAGGAAGTGATCTTTTGTCTGCTCACGATGCTGTTTTCAACCGCGCGTTCGGCGCGTTC